>CAWIHH010000006.1:0-95900 GCA_963835925.1 Candidatus Bathyarchaeota archaeon | reverse complement strand
ATAGGCGCCTGGCTATTTCAAGACGCTTCCGGGCTTCGTCGGTCCAGGGATCGAGAGTTGCTGCCATAGCTGCCAAGACCTAAGCCTTACCATTCTTCTCCTTCTTCACATGGTTCAACAAGTCTTTGAGAGCATTGGTTTGTGGGCGTTTTTTTCGCCGTTTGGAATGGACCACTATAGGTCGAGACATGAGAAGACTGACTGGAATGGGCGACGAATCAGGGATTGGACATTCAGGTAATTTTTCAGGTTTGATTCGTTGTGGGTTTCCGGGTTGGGCGTTCGAATCGTATCTCAAGTCAAGGTGACCGTCATCGAGGTATCCTGCAGCTTTCCGCCAGGGCAGACGTTTGAGAACCTCGTTCATGAGTCTTTTATGATCTGGTTCAATATGCTTCCAGGAGAGGCAGTCGCTTTCTAGAAGCACGAGATAGGTCTCGGTAATAACGCCGGTGTCATACTCGATCGGAAGTTTCCATCCGTGGATTGTTGCCTTGACGTCGAACTGGCTGGGTACGTGTGTGAGGAGAAGCCCGCTCGGGTTTGCTGCGATCATCCACTCCGGATCGTTGAATCGCTCCTTAATTGTTGATGCGAGGTCGACTTTCGAAGTGTTCTCTTGCAGAACGTGAAACTCATCATTGTACTGGTAGGTGAAGATTTTCCAACCAGCATACGGCATGGCTGCCTATCCTCTTCTTTTCACTGTGAAAACCCTATGCCGCGCCTGCGTGAGCTTTGCCGCCTTAGACGGGGGTTGGGGGCTTTCTGGTTCTCGGTTGGATACCATTGACTGTTCTCTGGGTTATACATCCGCTTGGTTCGGCATTGTTTACAGTAGTATTCATCCACTGGCCAATCTTCGTAGCCGTCATTGAACGGTTTACCTTTCTTCACGAACCTCACTTCGCCATGACATTTGGGGCACGTCTTCTCTTCTGCCAATCTCATTTGGCTTCCTTGACCGTGTAGAACTTCGCATTGCCGACCTGGCGGGTCATCACGAGTTTTCCTTCCTTCTCGAGGCCGTAGACGTACTTGGAGATGGTGTTGCGGTGGATCCCGGTGATCTCGGCGATTTCCTCCACGCTTAGGTCTCTCGGTGAAGATACTGCGTGTTTCACTGCGTCAAGGATTTTCTTGGTTGGTTCGTCAGGCATTGTGCTCTTGCCCTGTGCACTAATCCACAACGCTTATACTTAACCTAAGCGCAATACTAGCATTAGGTGTTAGCGCACAATGCAAGTGAATAATGAAACAATCAAAGAAACCGAGTGGACCAACATCTTCAACGCCGAACAAGTCCGAGAACCACTAAACGTCGAGGTTGGGGATTGCGGCGCCAACTGTCAACTAGCCAAGGAACAGAAATGTATCTGCAGGTGTGGAGGCAAGAATCACGGCGCAGCACTCAGACAGAACGTCAAGTCCCTGGACGAGTTCGAGGAGGATCCTGGCGAGGAGCCCTCTAAACCCTTCGAAGATCCGGCTGAGAACTGACAGTCAAACCTCCCTACTATTTACTCTCTATAAGAATGGAAACTAGGCAAGCCACTAGGTAGATACTCAGTATTTCGCCTATTTTCTCTTTTATTACCCGCCTTGATCTCGCCAAGTTGACTTCAAGCGAATTGTGCAAGGGAACGCGGAAGAAAAAGATGATTCTCGAGATGGTTCTCCGGAAGGGCGTTAGGGTCTGGCAGAACCCGGAGTGCGCCGCCTACTGGCTTGGTGCACTTTTCGCTGCAGGGTCTACATCCACGACGGAATGTGTGACACTTCAGGCGGGTGCCGGATCCGGATGCTTCGTTTGATGTGGGCTTTCAGGAAGGGGTGCTGTCAAGTTCCCATCGGCTGACCATGCTTTTCGGCGTTTCTTCTCGTGTCAATTTTCGTCGGTTAGTTGCATCGTTGCAAATGGTTAGCTTAACCGACGATTAAGTACGCAACGAGCAAGATCAACGTTGCTCCCAAAGCGACCAAAACTGACAGCATTAACCCGTCTAGCCAACTGTGCGCTTCCTCCCCATACGCCCAGCCATGGGGAATCTTGGGGTAGTAGATCAAGTCATTCTGAACTTCCTTTGTACGAAACCTTACTGGGTAAACTTGCCCGAATCTAGTTAGATTTCCGGCAATCGCATCTATGTCCCGTGTTCGAGCAACGGAAAAGAACCAGTGTTTTCTCATTTGAACAAAACCCACTAATCCAATGCCAAATGCGAACAAAGTCGCAAGCAACATGACCAAAGTGGAGAACTTACAAGACGAGTCGAAATGCAGGGAAAGTACGCCCGCCAACAGAACTGCAATAATGCCTATCGATATTGCAGGCGTCTGCCAAAACATCGTTTCGTAGTTTCGCTTGTCTGCCCAACACAACTCAAATTGTTTCAAGAGAATATCGAAAGTCTGGTCGTCTTGTCGTTCTGGCTTAGTCAAACGGTTTCGCGTTATTTACTGACTTGACTCGGTATTTTGCACTTGCGTTCTGAATTAGTGTTAGCCACTTGTCGTTGCCTTCAACGTGTATTCCCGTTAGACCGGCTGGCGTCTTGCCCTCTAGTGCCATGTGTGGACGAACGTAGTTGTGAAAGAGCAGGTAACCTGTCAGAATTGGGCTATCAACATTTTTGAGGTTGCGAGTCACCTTTTCACGGTCACGAATTTCACCGTTCAGCCGTTCCATCTTGTTATTGATTTCGACTCGCAGAATATGCAAGCATTGATTACGACTGAAGATGGAAAGACGAAAAGTGTGCCAAATGAGGCGTTTTCGGGTCTTTCGTAGATGTTCACTCAACCATCACCAGTTCTCTATACGTGGACGATATATCGACATATCGATTCAAGCGAGCATATGACAAATTTTTTCTTCTCAGACATAGCGATTAGTTATACGTGGTTGCTTGTTTTCTCGCAAAGCCCTAGTTCTCGCGTTCGTGTTTGCAACCATCGCAGTTTCCTCATTGGGTGTTCGTCCGGTTAGGGCGATTCCTGATTCGAACATGCTTGATGTTCCGTATCACTCACAATTTGAAAACGGACAGAGCAACTGGTGTTGTGTCGCCAGCGTTCAGATGGCGCTGCAATACATCTCCGGCACGGTGATACCGCAACCAACCCTTGCCGTCGAGATGGGTACAAATAATAATCCATATACTAGCGCTGGAACCATGACTCAAAATACGCAGATTCCATTCTACTATCGCGGGTTTATTGAGGTATTAACTGGGAAAAGTTACTCCACGGTTGACGATTTGAAGGCGCAGAACGCGAAGGGTCAGGTTTCCATAATTACCATCTATTGGGATACAAATCTGAGACGGAATGAAGGTCACTGCGTTGTGGTTACTGGATACAATGGGACAGGCATTTTCGTTAACGACCCCCATTGGGGAGGTCAACCTGCCGGCAGGCAAGCAGCCGGGAAGAATGCCTTCATTTCCTACAGGGTATTCAATGACATATGGACTTTCGGTAACCAATGGTTGATGAAGATTCCATATCCAGCAGCAACTGTAAGTACCACTTCAACGGCGCGTCTTCCCAGATTTATTCAACTACATTCTCTATGGGAACGGTGGCCGGAACAAGTTATGCGTGCTGGACCTACTCGTTGCCCGCATACTTGTCAGCGGGCCACGCGGTCGGCTTCTCAATAGTTTCAAACACTCCAATCGACTTTGACTTTTTTGCAGGTTCAGACTATAACAATTGGAAAAAAACTTGTAATTCAGTTCCGGGAGCCCTAATTGTTCAGAAGAGCATACAATCATACGACTCAACTGCAACCTCAGACGGTCTCTTTAACGTCAATCAAGATGGAAATTTCTATTGTGTTTTCATTAACAGTAGTCCTGCCAAAGCGATTGTTACATTCAATATTAGCGAATTGAGCATTGACGTCGGACGTCGTTACACATAGCGACTAGTGACCGACCTCTTTGCAGGTGTCCACGAGAGTTCTTGTATCCGTGTTGCTGTTCCTGTCAGTCTTACCACTTGTGTAAGCAGTCCGTATGTTATCACAGGTGTTTTCTGTGAAGAATGCGGAAAGCAATTGTTCCAATGTGCGGTGAAGATGCAATGACAACAAAGAACGAAAATGAACCTGTCCCAAATGGGCAAGCCGATAGGTTTGGGAAAGCGCAGTCTCGTAAAGTAACACATTCACAGAAGATTATGTGGGGGATAGCCGTAACAATTACGTTCCTTGTAGGGGCTACCTTGGGTTTCTCTATCGCATACTTGCTGTACGTTCAAGGCATTTGGCCCTTTATCTAGTCACTCACTACGCCAAGTCACATATTCTGACGCTTCGTGAAAATCGTCACACTCAGGGCTTAACGGAACGAACGACGGTGCTCGCACCAGTTATACCACACACGACTAACTAGCGGACCGCTTCGCAAAGTATGGATTCTTGGTTCCACACTTATTGCATATGACGTGTTCTACTGGAAGGGAGTTCCCGCAGTTTAAGCATGGAACGTTGGTCTACGATTCCTCATCGACCCTATCGAGCGTAGATGATTGAGGCCAAAGTGAACATGGTGCACCCCAACCCAAGAGGAACTAGCCCCATCAGCAGATAAATTGCCAAGGGGAGAGGTGCTCTCCCGGTTAGCGGCCGAGCGACGGAAAGGTATAGGGAAAGCAAGATTTCTGCGCAAAATACCGAGACCGTTAGAAACCCGAACAAAACTGTCGCCATATTAGATTTTGATTTCTCGAACGTCAAGATAGCGGCGACTACAACAAACGAAGACACCATTGAAATGGTAGTTATGAACGGCGTCAACATCCCAAAATAACCTAATCTGAGAGCAGCGCCCACACCATACTCGGTCGTCGCTCCCATTGACACCGGAAGAAGTACCGAGAGAACTACCAATGCCACCCCAACAAGAACCAAGACAACTTGAAAAATACGATTAATGAAGTGCATTGACGCTAAGCTCACCATCTGATCTGGTTCTTTTCATTTCGGTGGGGCCTTTTAGAAACTCGTGGCCTATTTCCTCAACGAATTGGTGGGGTTGATATTTCTTCTTGCGACCTTCGTGATGTTCAGAGCCGGTTAGGAAGAGATACTTCTCAGACCGGGTCATCGCGGTATAGTAAACTCGTCTCTCGTCCTCCTCGGTGCCTTCGTATTTGGCAGCGTTGTATAGGGCACGGTCAACATAATTCGGGTCGCTCCAACCATGTCCCCTTTGCTCCAAGCCGGGGATGAAAACCACCGGAAACTCCAGACCCTTCGCCTTGTGAATCGTGAGCACGCTGACGGCATCCACCAAGGAGAGGTCCTCGTGCTGGGTTTCCGTGTAGTGCCCCATTGCGAAGGCGTAGACAAATGGGAAGAACCATTTGACCTCGCTGGCCCTCAGCCTCACCCAGACTGATTCGTAGTCGGAAATTGCGCGGCTCAACGCTGCGAGGTTGAAGTTGATCACGTCGCCAAGGTCGAAGTCATCTGCACCGAGGGCGCGGAGGATCTGAAAGTAGAAGCCCTGAAGGCCCAAGTCTCTGAAGTAGTCCTTGGGCGCCTTCCTCGAGATTGCATCAATAGTTTTCTTCACCTGTTCCAATCGCGCTCGAAATTCATTAGGGCTGGCTCCCGGAAATTTCGCTTTTCCGAATACGGAGGAATATAATCCCTCGAGGTAGCTCATGTCAGGTGGGCCCTTATCAAATTCAGGGTAGCGTTCGCAGTCAAACAGGTAGGCGATGCAGTTCATGGCTAGGATTACCTCACGGCTTTCAAAGACCGAGGTTCCGCTGTAGGCGATACAAGGGATCTCCTTAGCTTCTAGGAATGAGACCACCTTTGCGGCATCGTCATTGGTCCTGACCAAGATCGCGAAGTCCGCAAGTGAGAGCGAGAACGACTTGTTCTTCTTGTCCAAGAAATCGGTTCCGAGAAGCTCCGAGATCTTGTCACCGATGAAGCGCAACTCCTCTTGATCGGAGGGGAAGTGGTTGTATATGATGTCCCCCTCTTCGTAACTTCGCTCAAGTTGCGAACTCGGCACGTGTCTTGTCTTTTTCCAGCCGCTCCTTGTTATGTCGGATGAATTGCTTGGCTGTCTGGATAACTTCGTTCGTGCTTCTGAAATTCGTTGACAGGTGCACGTCGGAGACCTTGTATTTCTGACCGTAGTGTTTTCGGAAGTTTCGGATTATGCTTACGTCGGACCCTCTCCAGTGATAGATATTCTGGTCGTCGTCACCAACCACACACACTAATTGGGCGCCCTCGGACAGTATCTCGATTAAGATCTCTTGGATTCTGTCCACGTCCTGGTATTCGTCCACAACAAGGTGTTTGACTTTC
Organism: Candidatus Bathyarchaeota archaeon; assembly: GCA_963835925.1. Lineage (GTDB taxonomy): Archaea > Thermoproteota > Bathyarchaeia > 40CM-2-53-6 > 40CM-2-53-6 > FEN-987. The sequence goes on along the minus strand of CAWIHH010000006.1, from coordinate 89,560 downwards.
TCCCGCAAGATCTTTCGCTTGTATCTGTCTGATTTGGCCTCCTTCACAAGCGTGTGCATGACGGAGGAGAAATCGAAGTATTTCTCTTCGGTCAGGAGTTTGCGGTATTCGTTGTAGCATGCTGCGAAGGTCTTGTCGGATAGTTTGGCTGGATCGATGTCCTCGATCATCATTATGTCGCAGCTTGCAAGGAATCTGTTGATTATCCGGTAATGCTTCTGATGGTCCCTAGCTTTCAGTTTGGAGAGTCCCAGCCTTTGGAAGTTCATTCCTTTCGAAACAAGGGCGACGCGCATCGGATCTGTCAGAACGTCGTACGATCGAAATTCTGGACTGAGTTCCTTGAGCATGAAGAAGCAGAAAGAATGAATTGTGCCAACAAACATGTCTCCGAAATCTGCCCGACCGGGGTCACGTTCTTGGAGGATTGAACGCATTCTTGCCTTCAGCTCCTCTGCAGCCTTCTCGGTGAAGGTGAATGCGACTATGGTCTTGGGGTCTGCGCCGCTTTCGATCAGCCGCACTATCCGCTGTGATACGACCTCCGTCTTTCCGGAGCCTGGGCACGCAATAATCCGAAGGTGACCCTTCAGATTATTTACCGCGCGTTCCTGTTCGCGCGTGAATGGAAACTTTGAAACCTGGACACTTGACTGTGAAGCCATCGGGGAGATTACCAGACATCCGGAGAATGCCCGGCGTGTTGTTTTATGAGTTTGCTACATATAATCCGCCGAGCCCGAACAACAACAAAACTCAATTTGAAGTCGCCCCCAGAGGCACGGGCCAAGACGGCATTAAGGCGGGTTTGAAGGAGACCGTCGATTCCTGCCCGCACAAATCGCAGAGGATCGGCGTCCAAATTCGAGACTTCACTTCTTCAATGGGAGTTGCTGTCTGGTAATTGCTGAGTCCCGATGCGTCATTCTAAGGAATCCTGCTGGCCTTCTTTTCTAATTCCATGAGTCGTTTGTGTTGTCCGAACAGCATGGAGACTAGTGGCGGGACTTCTTTTACTGGTGACGTCATTGTTCCGGTGTATGATGCGTAGAGCCTGCATTGATTCAGGAGATCGTCGAACACTTCTTTGTCTTCTGCTCTGAGGAAGTCTCGGAATCGCATTATCCTGCCAAGTTCGGATTCCACTACCATGCGCCAAGAGGGCATAGTTCTTCCCATAATCGCAGCTCATGAGTGTCTAGTGTTGCGAGCCAGGTTAAGCGGATGGGGCATTCATGCTTGTGGGGAGTAGCGAATGAAAGTGGGAGGTCTTCACCGCTGAGATTCGACTTTAGTCATAGTCATAGAAGGGAAAGCGTAGCAAGCGTCGTCTACGCTCTAGTAGTTGATTGGAAAAAAGGTAGGACGCCCGTAAGAAACGGGCTTATTGGATCTCACTTCTTTGTCTCCTTCATGGCATCAAGGAAGCTTCCTAGTTTTATGAGAACGTAGAACAGTCCCACCGTTATTAGGAGAACCGAGACAGCACCGATAGCTCCGAAGATAAATGATCCGCCATACCCCGTGGTTGGAGCAGGCATGCTAGGCCTAGTCTGCAGGACCGTATTGAGCAAACTCAACTCAATTCACCTCCCTTGCAACTACTCGCCGTTAGCTACAGCCTTCGTCACGATACTTAAACGGGCGCCACTTCTGGTGCGCACCACTGATGAACACGCGTTTACTCAGCAAGGAAATGAATCCGTGAACGTGGAGTTGCGCTTCAACATGATAAGGTCGTAATCGTCGAACTTTGTTCTTCGCGACTCGAGAGGATTTAGAATGGCATCTGAGAGCGCAACATAGCGGGCACGGAAACTAGGAGTGTGCTGCCGCAGGCGACAGCCGCGATCTCTGGACTATAGACGAACGGAGAGCCGCGATGAAGCGGCAACGGATCATAAACTCTCGGCCCTGAACCGTAACCTCTAAGCTCAGTGTCGGCGGTAATGTAGCAGGGAACGTGACGGGGAAACGGAGCAGACATGAAGCATCCATTACGCGGGCACATTGATGGCTGATATGGAACGGGTGCCCAGTTTCCACTAATGTACGGGTATGTCCAAGGCTGAATGAACTGATTGAGTGTTGACAATTAGCGTCGAGCATGGCATCGAGCAAAACGCTATTTCAACCTTGCATAAGCTCAGAACACCCATACCATGCTACAAGTCAAGTAATCCCCTACATTACCAATAAGATTGTCACATCTTGATACGCCGGGTATTGGGAGAAACATCACACCTAGAATACTAGCGAAACCCGGTCTAATTCTCCCTTTTCTTTTGGGTTCGCTGTTTCATCACAAGGTGAAGGACGTCAAGTGGACGTTCAGCCAGCGCTTTGGCGCCCGCGGTTATCAACTCGTTCCGTGTACGGTAACCCCACAGGGCGCCTAACGAGAACATTCCCGCAGCGTTAGCAGTCTGCATATCTGTCTTAGAGTCCCCAACGTAAAGGAACTCGCCCGCAGGAACTCCAAGCTTGAAAGCAATTTGATTCGCTCCCGCCGGGTCAGGTTTCATGGGTATTCTCTCACGTTGTCCCCGTACCACGGCAAAGCTCCACCCTGAAAGAAACTTCGCGACAACAGCGTTCGTGAGGTCGTCGGGTTTGTTTGAAAGGATACAGATGGGAAGCTGCCGCTCTGTCAACCCGTCCAATAGGTCAGGCACACCATCATACATGCGAGTCTTGTTGGCCCAGTGACATCCGTACTCCTCAAGCTGAGCCGCGATAACCATGTTGAGCGTTTCCTCATCACGATGCCCCTCAGGTAAAGCTCGCAAAACAAGGTTCACCAAACCCTCCCCAACAAGGTACCTGTACATTTCAACCGGAAGGGGTGAAAAACTGAAACGCTTCAACGAAGCGTTCATTGAATCCGCCAAATCTTCCAGCGTGTCCAACAGGGTTCCATCAAGATCAAAGAGGACTGCTCTGAACTTCAATACGCTCACCGCACTTTCATCAGGTGATTTACAACTGTACTCTATTTCAATAACAGGTGCTTGCGAGAGGCTTGGATCCACTCGGCGTTCAAGAAGATTCCTTAACCCGTTAAACCAACGGAAAACGGTCAAATTCAAGATTCGACCCTGCCGACATGAAAAACGAATCTTCGCAATCCACGCAGTCCCATTAACCAACAAAGAGAAGCTAACCAGCTCACTCAGCGACAAACAACTCGAGGAATTAGGCATAAGAGAGCTACTGGTTTGATGCTCGCATCTTGCGAGGCGCGCCACGACTCAAACATGAACCCAGCGATTCGCAGCCTTTTCCTGGGCTCGTGAGTGGAACGCGAAGTAACGGGCGGAGGGGAAAATTCTTCCGGTTTGTCTGACCCGGAAGCACTTGGGGCACCTCTGCCCGCTACTTCAAAATTCTAAACTAACTAAGAGGTGAAAATTAGATGTCTGATAAACCGAGTTACCCGTACGTTTGCGGTGACTGCGGCAAGCCGGGAACGGTCCCGTTCCCAATTAAGGGAGACCGGCCGTTCTTCTACCGTGAATGCTGGGCGAAACGAAACAGAACCGTCTAGAGAGAGTTAGGTTAGAGGTTCGTTTATGGAAGTGCACGCTACGACCTGGACCGCTGTTGCCTGATCAATAATTTTCGGGTTCGGGCCGTAACGACGAATGAGCCACGGTCGCGGCTTGACTTAAAAGGTTAGCATTGATTGTAAGTAAACTCATCGATCATCTAATTTCTATATTGACCAAACTTGGTAAATACTATGAACGGCTTTGTCGAGCTGCTATCTGGTAATTACTCTGAACGATGCCGTTTGGTAAATACCGTGAAACTTGATTTTGCCCGCCTACTCTCTTTTTTCCGCCTCTGTTTCTTCCGATTAGCCGGTCCCGATATCAACCGAATCTCGTGGTTCCACAATGCGTCTTAGTTAGTGGTGTTTGTTGGCGAGTTTGTAGATTTGAATTTTGTATTCCGGATGGCGACCACGATAACTAGTATGAAAGAGAGGAGGAACGCTGACTCCCCAAAATAGTCCATGCGTATCGGTAGCCACAAAGCGAGTGGCCAGTAGACTGATTCTGGAAAACGGAGTTGCATGGCAATTACGTACAGCCAAACCAATAGCGCGTATCCCGAAACCACGATAAGCAGGCTCTTGAGGTTGAAGGAGTTCGTTATCCGTTGTCGGTACATGACGATTCTGGCTGGTTGAATATTCGTGGTGAATGAGTTTTCGACGTGATTCAGGAATGCGTTAGCTTCTTTCGGAGTTAGCCCAATCTTGGTTAGAACTTCAAGAGGAGCGGGTTTCTTCATCAATGATTCAGCAGTCGTCAAAGGTCCCGAGTAGTAGTTATGATGGAGTCTGATTTCTACTAAACGTCACTACTCAACCTACCTCGGAGTGACAGGCGTGGGACACGTTCGACCTGGAACATCAAGGAAGTCTTTGGCGAGGGCAGCGCTAACCTCGAAAGCGGTCGGCAGAAACCTCTGAGTAGTCCAGAGATAGATATGGCAACCCTCATGAAAAGCCAGCTTCGCAACGTCCAGGGCTTGAATCTGCTCAAGCGAAAGCGTCGGATAATCCAATGCCTGTTCCCGATTTGGTCGAACATTGCGTAGAATTTTCTGCATCGGCCAAGGCGGGTCAACGACGAGCGCCCGGTATTTTCCTTCAGGCAACTCGGCGGCCATTTCGTGCGCTGGCGCCCGATTTGTGTGACCCCAAATCCCAGAACTTAAGTGTACACTCTAGAGTGCTAGGCCTAATCCGTCGCGGCTTTCGCTAGCGACAAGAAACCTTCGTCGTTGACCAGGCAACAACGAAAACTCGATGTGACAAATGATAAATGACTATGCTACATACAGAAATGCCAGTACGAATCGAGCCTATTGTATTGACAGCACTACGCTACTAACGAGTGAAGTATGTACCTCGGAGACAGCGATCCACAGGTTTGTTGTAGATATTGAACTCAGGGCTGACGTAGAGGATTTCAACCCCAGTTTACCGCGATTTTCCTTAGCAGCATTGCAAGGGTTTCATAGGTTTCGCCTGTTGACGTAGAGGTTCATTAGCTTTGAAAGGTGGGGTTTGGATCTGATGTTCTCGCAACGTCAAGTGCTTTCTGTAGCACGCCTCGAAAAGCTTCGTAGGCTGGCTCCATTCCTGGGCAAACTCGCGCTTGTTGGCGAGAAGTTCCTCTAACTTGGAGATTCGTTGGTCTATGGGAAGGCTCTTGAGGGGTCTAATCATTAGCCTAGCGCTTTGGAGCAGTACCCGTATGTCACGCTTTGAAGCGGGTTCAGCAATGTCCGCAACATCCGCATCCTCACTTTCTCCGCTTGACTCGGTAGTCCTTTCCTCGTAGCATTTCCCGCAGAGGTTGTACGACTGGCCTTCATGGAGGATGTTACCAATCCACTCACCAAGAGGAACACGTTTCTTGACATTCTCGCAAGAATATGCTACAAATATCTGCCGTTTTCTGGTCGAGGAGGGCACTGATCTTTCGACTACTCAGATTTCATTAGAAACGACGCATTCCATCGACGTTTTCCACAAGAGCCTGAACTATTGAAGAAAAAAGGCTCCTTTTCGAAGAGTCCCAATAGTGGAAGTTCGAGTATTCTCTGGATCGACTCTTACTTTATTACTTTGGTTTGGATGGTTCCCTGAGTAATTTTGCCTAGTCTCTCCACGAATGGGCCGTAAAGACCCGCTGGCATTTCAACTACCGCTACCAGTGTGCCGTCTGCTTGCCATTCCTCTCGGGTGATTGTCCCAAAATTCTTGATTGCGCCGTAGCCCTTGGCTGAGAATTCAGCGAGGACTTTCACGCCGACACGCATCTGTTCCATTTTGATTGGAATGATGGCACGCAGTTCCTCGATGAGATCTTTCGCCTGTTCATCAGCGTTCTTGAACGGGTCAATTGAATACTTGACTTGGTTCATGGCCTGTTCGATCCGTATTGGAGGATGTGGCGTTCCGCTCCGTGGGTCAATGCAATTTCTGCGGATGAATGCGATAACCTGTTTACGTTTGTCTTCTACCAGCTGTCTTCTTTGATCAGTAGTAAGCTGAAGCTCACCATGTTTCATAATCTCTTCTGCAATTTTGAGAGCGTCGTTAGTTCCGAAAGCTTTCTCAAGTTTTTCTGACGACGCGTGTGTGCCTTTTCCGGCGTCGCTATAGATCTCTTCAATTACCAAGATCTGAGATAGGCCAATGGGTTTCCCAGTTTTGTAGTCTAATGCGGGTTCAGGCTTGACCAGAATCTCGAACTTTTCTCCGTTTCTTGTTATTCGTGCTGTAGTGAACTTCTCACTCATTTGCTAACGGCCTTTTTGGAGGCGTCCAGCCGTTTAATGCATTTCTCAACTTCTTCCTGCGTGAGTTTTACGAACTTCCTTGTAGACGAGGGCACGGTGGCTATTCGGATCTTTTGAGCGTCGAGCTTCTCCTCCAAGACCTTGCTCATGCATTTCAAAGCGAGCAGAAGGGCGTCGTCAAGACTCATTGTCTCTTTGTATTCGGCTTCAAGAATCTCGTTGGCCGCGTCTCCCCCGGCACCTATCGCCCACGCTTTGTAAGCCAGGAAAGCTCCACTGGGATCAGTCCAGAACAGTCGGCTTCCTTTTCTGTCCAACCCGCCGAACAGCATCGAGATGCCAAAAGGGCGCACACCTGCATGCTGAGTATAGAGTTGCTTGATCTCACCGATTCTTCTCGTCAGTATTTCGACATCGATGGGCTCATCGTAGAGCAGCCTGTTCGACTGAGCATATACTCGGGCTTGGTCAACTAAGATATGAGCATCACAGCTCAATCCTGCCACCGCAGCGCCAACGTGTTCATCTATTTGGAAGATCTTCCACATGAAAGTCGGATCTTGAAGCTTTGACGTTGCCCTTTCTTCAGCGGCCAACACAACTCCCTCCGGGCAGGCAATGCCCAAAACTGTCGCTCCTCGTTTCACAGTTTCCGAGGCATATTCAACTTGGAAAAGACGCCCGTCAGGCGAGAACACTGTGATCGCACGGTCGTACGCGCCTGGAACAGCAAACATCGACAATTCATATTCCTCTCGAGTGAAATTTGTCCCTTTCAGTAGGATTCTCCAATAAAACCCTTTGTCTGTGACTCATTATCTAGAGAGTCGGTCACATGTTTGGCTGGTTAAGGGTTCTGTGAACTGTGACATTGGCGAATCACGGTCTCTCATTCTCTTCTCCCTTGTTAGTCGACTCTCTAATGCGAGTCGTTCCCACAATCTATGTGAGGAAGGATAGCTCTTCGCCATGAACCACGACCAGTGAAGCCTACTAGAGATTATGCCGTCCCTACCCAGATCAAGACCTCCCTATGGTTCTGACTATTGAGAAGCACGAAGACGAGGAAGTAGCACTGCAATAAAGTAATGAGAACGGACAACAACATGACTTCCCTAAGCTTGACATGATCGAGTGGTCATTAGATAAATTAACAATAGATATCCATCGTCGACCCTTAGCCTCCCCGAAGTTTGCCCGGTTTGTATCGTGTTTTGTTTTCTGTTCGGGGCGGATACAATTCGTAGAGGGTCTCACCAATCCTCAACCGGGCCGGTTTCCTCACATACCCCATGAAGAACAATCTTCCCTCAGGGTCTATGATCCTAGGATTATTCCTCTCCCAAGCGACTTTGAACCAGACCTTTGGTCTTCGCCCCAGAAGTTCCGCGACCTGGCTTCGTTTCACGAGAGACCGCATCATCCGGTAGACCGACGCAAAGCCTCGTTCATCGCTCACTGGCCCCTTCCCGAACACGGCCCTCATCGCTATGCTGACAGCATCAGGCTTCCCTTTCTCTCCAGCCTTCGCACGCACCTTGAACCGCAAATCAGCTACATCACGAAACGACATAGGCCCCCCATCCAACGCCGCCAACACCGATCTCTGAAGACTACTCACACCACGCGACAAACCCAAGACCCACTTGAAGCTAAGTGCATAATTCACATTATACACTTAAAAAACGACTTTGGAAGTGGAAGTTCTATTACGAAGTCTGAGTACTTCAGAGAGTCCAGCTCGTTCCTATACTAATCCCGGGAATGTCTGAGGTTATTTGTACAGTGCACGACGTCAAATCATAAGAAGCAGATGACCACTCAACTACAATGATGAAAGATGGATGAACAAGATGCAGTGTTCTACGCTACATTAAAAATGGGGCAGACTTGCGATCGAGCGATCTTCGAAAAGTCTCCGAAGGCGCTGAGCAAGAAGATCGGTGACACTTGGGTGATCCAAATAGAACATTGCCACAAAGATCTCGATAGAACCGGAAACTTCACTTTTTGGTACAAGCTCGAAAATGAGCCCAAAAAAGCAAAATTCGGTTGTCGGCAGGGCTCCACTGACCGAAGTTGATCTCAAACCCGTAAAAAGACTAGACACTCGCCATGTAAGGCTTAGGCAATTGTACCGTTTTTCTAACTTCACTAGTCCTCTTGCTCATCTCTGGTTCTCCTCAATTCCTACTTCCTCCCAAAAGCCCGATGGGCGTAGGCCGAAATTGATCGTAGGGCCCTGGTTCTGGTGGAATTATCCACCAGGACCTGGATATTTTGGGTCAACCCGTCGCTGAGGTCGTCATATCTTCAGCAAAAAGATCAGGCTGGGACTGGCTTCTTCATCCCCACCTACTTTGATTCCTCTGCGAATCAAAAACCTTGCCTTCTTCCGAGTCCCTTGATGGTACCGGAGACATGAATCGTCATAGCGGTGACCGTCTTCTCGGAGATGCTCGAAATTAATCCGATGGCTGCCTGCAAGTCCTCCGCACCTTCCCTGTTGCATGAGACGATGCCTTCGCAGCTCGTCTCATCAAACCGTATGACCTTGGGATGAATGCGAGCCAAACCGAATTCCCCGAATAATCTGCGGACGGAAGCCACCAAAGCAATTTCGAACTGCTCCCTGGACAGGGTGATCTCCGAGATCGTCTTGACCAGGAAGTAGCGTTTGGACATCCCCGCTCACTTTCCCTTGGGCGTTACGAGCTTTACCCCTTCCTCGACATACTCGCGGATCTGCGCTCTTGATTGCTCGTGACAATCGAAAGGGGCGTCTCGCGTACCCCTCGACTACTCTGTTCACTCGACAGACCAATCGCAGTTGCGATTGCAGAAATCTGTAGGGGGCTTCTGACCATTGCGGGCGACACGCACCCGCTGGAAAGAACTACTCTACTTCGATGTTCCCGCGCAATTGCCGCTTCTTTTGCGATCCTGGAGAAGATCTCGCTCTTCGTCTCCCCGAGAAACGTAGAGATGAGGTTGAACTCAAGCGCACCGCTCAGTAAACTAGCGAGCGGATGAACGAACTTGACTCGGAAGTTCTTCGGATCAAAGAACACTACATCAACCCGCCTGTCTCTGCATGCGACCGAGGCTACAGCCTGATTCATGCACTTCACAGCAACAAGATCATACGCATTCCTGAATCTTCTCAGAAGCCGAAGCAGGTCAGCTCGCGAATTTACTGACAGATCGACGCGCAGGATCGTCTGAATACCCTCATCTTCAAATAGACGCCTAACTTCCGACACCCTATCACGCATCAGCCCAGTCGGTATAGAAAGAGCCACAGCGGAATAGCCTGCAAGGTGCAACAGTTCCGCCATTCTCTCGAGATGATTTCACGTCATCGACTCTCGGCATTACATGAAGGTCAGCGAACTTTGACAGATTATTCCGACTCCAGAAACTTCTTCATGAGTTCCGTTGCCTCTCCGCTCAACCGACTGAACTTCAGTCTCACTCCGGATCGGGTCCTCGTCACCGAGTTCGACCTCTCCGAGAAAAGCCTGCTGTTTGTCAAGGCGTATGTACAAGTTTCCCTCGTCGTCGGAATGCACACCAAGATCTCGTTCGATCAAGAGCTTCTCGTTCTTGGGTAGCTGTTTTATGAAATGGTCTATGAACTGGTCCACTTCCTGATGTTTGGTTAGTTTGGCTTCAAATGTCACGATGGGATTGCCGTGGTGGCCCTGCATGTACTTCCTGGTGAAGATCTCCCTTCCCTTCAATGATTCTGGAAGGATGAAGCGTAATGCCGCTTGGATCTTGTCTAGGTCGTCAGTAGCATGTGCGATAGTGCTTATCTGCACTGACTGAAGTGCACGTTCTGCTGACATACTGTCTCACCGCACACACTTCTGACTAGCACTTATTTGCAGCGGGATGCCTAAGATAAAGCCGGGGCCTGCACTTGGCTGATTTCAAGTATAAACTCGTCATTGCGGTCAGACGAGACCTGGATATGGGAAAGGGCAAGATCGCTGTCCAAGTAGGCCATGCTACCATAACCGCTGCTGAAGAGACACGACACCACCACCCCGAATGGTGGAAGCAATGGTTCAACGAAGGCCAATGCAAAGTTGTCGTCAAGGTTAGTTCGGAAAGAGAATTAGAAGACCTGAAAGCGGAAGCCGACGAGTTGGGCTTGTCCTCTGCGATAATTCACGACCGCGGGCTTACACAAGTCGAACCGGATACCGCAACCTGCGTTGGTATTGGTCCAGCACCCGCCAACCTCGTGGACAAGATCACCGGCACGCTACCATTGTTGTGAGGCTCAATCCGGAAGAATTCTTGAGCATAGGACTTCTTGACCGAGAGCTGCCTTGGCCAATCTCGCATTCTTAGTCAAATTGATGAAGCAAACAGGAATTCCTTTCGAAGCCGCCGCTGCAGCCTCAACCAGCTTGCCTGCCATTCCACCTGTCACATCCGGCACAATCGACACACCCGCCCCTACTTGCCGCACCTAGCGCCGAACTCGAAGTTAGCTCTGTCAATATCCTGGCGTGTGGGTCAAGCTTCGGATTGGCGTCAAAAATCCCATCGACGTCGGTCCCGAAAACCAATCGAGCTGCTTGAAGTTTGACAGCGAGATAAGCTGCGAGTTGGTCTCCTGAAACCACTGAAAAACCAGTACCGAGATCTGTGACAATGTCTCCTCCAACAGACGGGACACAGCCTATTTTCAGCCAATTCCTGATTGCACCCAAGTCGGCTGACGAAATTCGTCCACTTCGTGCAACGATGAAGTCCGACGCGATCAGAGGCACCAATGGAACTTGGTTTTTCAAGAAAATAGCGGCGAAGACCATTTCCCATTCGAGGAGTTTTGACTTGGTCGCCGCAAGTCCCTTGAGTTGGCTGCGATTCTTGAAGCCCGATTCTAATCTCCACTGCTTGACCGGAATGTGCCCGTAACTGCCCGCACCGTGGACCACAACCAGTGAGAACTTCTTTCTCAGCTGAGCGATCTGCTTTGCCGCTCGACGAATCTCTTTCACACGAGGAGTGTAGATTCGCTTCTTGTCAGTAAGCGCAGAGCCGCCCAATTTGACTACGATCAGAGGTTTTGGCAACGGCCTCGTCACAGTCCCAGATCCGCACCCCAAGATTGTTCATTGCAAGATAACGTGCGGTGGCGCAAGACGAAGATCTAACAGCAGGTTTCTGAACGAATTGGTTCAGGGCTCTCTTGAAACGGGGTTATGGGGATCACGCATGATCGTTTCAAACCAATGATGCATGCCGTCTTCCCATACGTAGTAGGAGTTGAGAACTCGCAGATTCGGGAATCTTCTCTTCGCCCTCATCTCAGCAACATGCTTCAATCCGATTGCGCGAGTATATCTCGTCACACCAAGAGCTTTCTGTCTCCGTCCAGATCGCGGCCGCGGTTTTCGAGCACCGCCCTTCCTCACCCGCACCCTGACTACAGCATAGCCTTGCTTTGCCTTGTAGCCGAGCGCCCTAGCTCTGTCGAGTCTGGTTGGGTAGTTGATTCTGTGAACTGTGGGCTCACGTCTCCATTTGATTGCCAAGTAGCGCATATGCTGCTCAAGATCCTTCTTCTCCCGATCGTTCCACGCTTGGGTTAGATACTTGTACATGCCCATTGGATATTTCGACCGCAACTGAATTTTCTGGAGTTTAACCTTAAGACGAAAGACATTTTCTCTTGAGGTTCTGACAGTGTCACAGCGACGCTGCTATTTAAGTGACTTGCACCCAAGAAATCGAAGTTCAATGATGAAATCCACTGAAGGCGATTGAGCAAGGCGTTGCGCGTATAAGCCGAACTAGGGACGAATTGTATGCGAGTGCTCGATCCATCATTAAGCGTGCACTGGGAACAGGCAAACAACTTATGAGAAGCGGGCTCATCCAAGAGTTCCCAACCTAAGCGTGATAACACTTGGCTGATCGCACTATCGCGGTGATCGGTGGAACTGGAGATCAGGGCTTTGGATTGGCTCTACGTTTCGCCAAATCCGGTGAGAACGTCATCATTGGATCGAGGCAACAGCAGAAAGGCGAAGACGCTGCTAGGAAGGCGCGTGCGAAATTCTCGGATCCAACGTGGCAGTTACGGGCATGGAGAATGCGAAAGCGGCCGCAGCCGCTGATATCATAATCATGTCCGTTCCCTTCGCCGCACACATCGACATGATCAAATCGGTTGTGGACAGCGTAAAGCCCGACGATGTGTTCGTCGACGTAGTCGTGCCCCTCTCAACCGCAGTCGGAGGTGGCGCGTCCACAGCACTTGGCGTTTGGGAAGGTTCCGCCGCTCAGCAAGCAGCTCGACTACTTCCTCCACACACCAAGATAGCATCAGCGTTCCACAACGTTGTCGCAGAGTCGCTCCAAGATCTGAACCGGAATATTGATTCGGACGTGATCGTTTGCAGCGATTCCCAAGAAGTACGAAAAATCGTAATGGGACTAGCGGAGAAGATACCCGGAATAAAAGCGATAGACGGGGGGCGACTGGAGAACTCACGAATCGTCGAGCAAATTACGGCGCTCCTGATAGGCATCAACATTCGCTACAAAGTAACCGATGCGGGAATCCGAATCACAGGCCTCCCAACAGCAACATAGCAATTCACTATTGGAAGCGATAACTTGCCTCGCATTGTGGGCGTCGTCGGCAAGCCAAATGTGGGGAAGAGCACTTTTTTCAGCGCCGCAACCCTCGCGAACGTTGCAATAGCGAACTACCCCTTCACAACCATCAAGCCTAACATCGGTGTTGGATACGTCAGGAGCCCCTGCGTTTGCAGAGAATTCAACGTAACTGACACTCCCGGCAACTCCACATGCGTGAACGGAATCCGACTGATTCCTGTAGAACTTGTGGACTGCGCAGGATTAGTTCCAGGCGCCTGGCAGGGCCGCGGCCTTGGAAACCAGTTCCTGGACGAGATACGACAAGCTGACGCACTCATCCATATCGTAGATGCCGCGGGGTCCACTGATTCTGAAGGAAAAACATGCGACCCTGGAACGCACAATCCAGTGGAAGATGTGAAGTTCCTTGAGCACGAACTTGACATGTGGCTCCTTCAAATCGTGAAGAAAGAATGGGATCGGACGACCCGCCTAGTTGAAGGCGCGAAAGAGGACCTGTCTCAGATTCTTGAGGAGAAACTGAGCGGTCTCGGAATAAGAAGAGATCACATAACTAGAGCCCGGACAAAGACTGGTTTGAATTTCGAAAAACCGACCTCTTGGTCTGAAGATCAGCTCTTAATGCTTATCTCAGAATTGCGAAGATACTCCAAACCTCTTCTGATCGCAGCCAACAAGATGGACGTCCAACCTGCCGAAAAGAAACATTGAATCCCTTCAGACATTGGGCCACATGGTGGTACCTTGCTGCACCGAAGCAGAGCTGGCTTTGAGAAGGGCTGCCGAAAAGAAGATCATAACCTACCTACCAGGCGACAGCAACTTCAAGATCAATGAAGGACAGCAACTGAGCCCTGAACAAGTAAACGCTCTCACACGAATAAGAGAAAAAGTTCTGCTGCCGCTCGGGTCGACAGGCGTGCAGGACGCTTTGAACCTAGCCTTCTTCAAGCTACTTCAGATGATTGTCGTGTATCCTGTCGAGGACCCCGAGAAACTAACGGATCATAAAGGAAGAATTCTACCCGATGCCTATCTTGTTCCTTACGGCACGACTGCGAAAGAGTTCGCTGGCGTTATCCATTCCGACCTTGCCGCGGGGTTCCTGTACGCCACTGAGGTCAGGTCAAAAATGCGCGTTGCAGACGATTATGTTCTCAAGAACGACGATGTGATCTCCATCGTCAGCACAAAGAGACATGCCTAGATAGAGCAGTCCCATCAGTAAAGGCCCAGCTGGTTTCTCCAAAGTCGCTGCATTACCTTTTGCTGGATCCGCTAGACACCCGCGCTTTTCTTGCTGATGCGCTTCCTTAGATACGTCTGCTTTGCTAGGAGCAATTGTCCGGACGGCACGTCTTTCGATATGATTGCTCCAGGTCCAAGCCACGATCCTGAACCAACACGAACGCCCGGCAGGATACTAACGTTAATGCCAGTTTGAACTTTGTCGCCCATAATGACTCCCATTTTCTTTCTCCCAGAATCTTGCAGTCGGCCTTTTACTCGCATCTTCAGGGTTTTTTCATCGAACCGAATGTTAGCGGTAATAGTTCCTGCTCCAAGATTGCAGTTCTCTCCAATTATGCTGTCCCCGACGTAAGACAGGTGAGGAATCTTTGTCCCATTCATGATTATGCTGTTCTTGATCTCGCAAGAAGCTCCTACGACGACCCGATCTTGGATAGATGTGTGAGGTCGAATCCGCGTATTGGGCCCTATTCTAGAGTCGCCTCCGATGTAGACAGGCCCCTCAATGTAGCAACCCGATTTGACGACCGTGTTTTCTTGAATCGAACACCGTACCCTTCAGCACCGTCCCCTGCTCAACAGAGCCTTTCACTCCACCCGAGAGGTGGGCAAGGGCTCGTTCATTTGCCTCCAACAGATCCCAGGGCCGTCCCAAATCTAACCAGTCGTCGCCCGCGATCTTTGCGCCCTTAATCTCATTCCCATCGTCGAGGACGTGTTGAAGAGAAGTCGTGAGCTCGTATTCCGCCCTCTTGGAGACATGGGTTCTTTCTATCGCCGCGAAAATCTGGCTGTCTAAGACGTAGACACCCGCATTCACCCAACCTTCAGGTTTGGCTTTGCGCGAAGGTTTTTCCACAATCCTAACGAGTCTATCCCCTTCTAGTTCAATTAGTCCATACTCAGACGCATTTGCCATGTGCACGATTCCCATAACTCGCGGACAATGGCGTGATTTCTCGATGACCGTCTGAACTGCTGATGGAGTTATCCACAAATCTCCGTATACCGCAAGGAAAGGTTCACGGCCCACCGCGTCGAACGCAATTTTCAGCGCAGAAGCGGTTCCCGTCCAGGCGGGCTGCTCCAAGTATTCTACGCGCAATCCAAAATGACTACCGTCACCTATTGCCGATCGGATTAGATCGCCTCTGAATCCAACAACAACGAGGACCTCTTCGATCAGATTCTCTTTGATGGCATCCAAGATGTGCGATATGAGTGGCTTGCCGGCCACAGGTAGAAGATGCTTCGGTTTGTCTACTGCGAGCGGCCACATTCGGGACCCTTCTCCCGCCGCGAGAACTACTGCCTTCAAGCCCGTCGCCTTGATCCGACCTTCCGGTTCGAATTGACCTATTGAGTGCTTAGCGTTTTAAATTAGAGCGTGCAAGGGAAGAGAAGTCATCGAATGGGTGGGCAGTAATGGTTTTTGATATTCTGTCATTTCTTGGGGGAGTCGCTGCTGGCGCGGTTACGGGAGCATTGGCGGCGGTTCTGCATGGTTTGGAGAATACAGCAGATCTGCAGGAGAGACTGCGGAATATTACTAGAGAAGTGGAGAGAATGAAAAGCGCAGCGGTTTCCCGAACCTCTGAAACAACCGGAAACGATTCAACGGCTGAGATAGACGAGTTATCGCGAGACCTTAACGAGATACATGAGGAAATCAGGCGGATGTACAAGAAGGGAAAGAACTGAGATCGAGTAGCGATTAGGCCGCTTTTACCTGCTCCACCTGCTTCTCAGCAGGATTGGCGACCACGCCAGGTGGGACCGAGAGCAGCTTCGATTTTCTAACTCCAACATGCCTTAGGGGAGCTATTTTCTTTGAGAGATTATAGATGTCGGATCCAAGCTTGCCCAAGACTGCCTCGTGAGTAAGCTGATCATAGTTCAAAGCGGCCGCTCTTTCTTCAATGATCTGTCTCATGATCTGACGGATGCCGTGTTCCTGCGACGCTTTTATTCGATCACGAGTGAAGGCCACAACAGAAATCCGAGTCAAGAATTGATCTTTGGTCCTCACTTTGAAGATTCCGTCCATTCTCGTGCTTCCGCGTCGAACGAGACTTCGCAGATAGTCGGTCGCATATTCATGAGATTTGAGTATGGTTTCAGCTCGGTGATCTTTGGAATTCACTATCAGGAAATAGAGCTTGATCGATTGGTGGGCGAAATCATTCGTTATGTCGTAGAGCGTCGTCTCAACTACTCGCCCTATGAGTGCTCCTGGGTCCTCAACCGGGACGCTTGCGACAACCAATTCTCCGAAATACGATGGGCTATAGACATCGTACCATTCCTTGGCTCTCCATTTGTCTCTTACTTTTCTTACAGCTTTGGACAAGTTTTCCCACCGCGACTTCGGAATTCAGCAACGTACCAATTCTGCGCTATTTAAATCGTTCATAGTAATTTCCCCGCGAGGTCTAACGATTTGACGAGGCTTTCGCTAGAGATTCTTCGGCTGCTCGGATGCATCGGAATACGTCTTGAACGGTCGCTTCAAGTGTCTCAATCCTTTTGCAGCCGTCAATGCGAATGTTGAGTCGCTTTCCGTGGACGCTGGTGATGATGCGCATTTCGCGCGTGGTCAGCTTGTTGTCGGGTTCGAGGGCTTTCATTATGCTTTCAGCGAATTCTGGTGTTGGATATTCGAGCGAGAGTTCAGCTTCCAATGTTCGATTTCATCTGCGCTACTATTGCTTGGTCCAATTCCTTGAGAAATTCTGCTGGATCTTCGACTTTTATGTGTGCGCCGGCTGCAACGTTGTGCCCTCCTCCGAATCCGTCGAATTTCTTGCTGACATCGCTGAGTGCGAGACCCAGGTTGACTCCCAGTTTGAGAAGTTTTGGAGGGGCTCGGGCTGAGAGCTTTAAGCCTCCTTCTTTTGAACGGGTCAACACAATAATCGCATGGTCTGGTGAGAGACTGCCTGCGGAAGACAGAATCGAGGAGAAAGCGCCTGTCATACTGTCCTGTATTTGATTCTCACCTCGTACCACCCAGATTGATTCGAATTTCTGAACCGCATCGGGTGACTTGGTCAACCATTCCATGTAGCTGGCGAGAGTTTTCCGATAGGTGGCGACTACCTCGTTGGCTTCTTCCATTGCTGTTTTCCGATCACCCATACCCACGCTAATCCCGATTGATGGATTGCCTGTTCTGCCGCAGGCGTTCAGCAAGGCTGAGAATTCTCGGGCATCTCGCGTAGGGCTTCCTGCCGCCTCATTGAAAAGAGTGTAAACAGTCCCCACCATGTCGAGGACTACACTAGACTGAAAACCAATGGATGTGAGGTACGAGATGATGGCGTTGAGGAGTTTTTGTTTTTCATCTTGCGACAGGTCAGCGAGTGTTCGGAATCTGTCTCCTTCCTTCAACCTGATACCATTCGTCGATAGCAGTGTGAGACAGTTGTCTTCTCTGCCGCTTAAATTGGGCAGATAGGGCGTGGTCGTGTATGCTAGAGCCCGATGGATTGGCCTGGTTTCACGTCCATACAGTACCAGGTCAGAGTCGACTCGCAGGCTCCCCGATGCCACACCGTCCTCAACGATTAGCTTGTTGAGTCCGATCAGGGCACGATTCTCGTTCTTGTCTTGCATGTCCCCCAAGGCGCCGACAACGGCCAGGGCGCTCAAATCCTTGTTCTGCTCGGATAGCTCTCTCGCCACAAAATAGCAAACCCCGGCAGCGCTCACAAGCCTTGCCCCGTCGATTCCAAATTCATGGGGGTTGAGTTGGGCTATGTTCTTGGGTACTTGAGCAGTCGGTGGGTGATGATCGAGCACGAAGACAGGTCTTTGCGTTCAGGCGAGTTGAAAGAAGATCGAAGTACCCACTGCCGATGTCCGCGAATATGATGGCTTCCGGCGATGTCTTGGCGATCTCGTCCATTATGTCCTCTCTAAGTTCTTCGACGATTCTTATTGTGAATCTCGCTTTCGCTCGTGAAAGGGCGGAGCCGAGTATGCCAGCTGAAGATAGCCCATCCGCATCGTGATGCGAGATGACGGTGAAGAAAGAATTGGCTTGGAGGTTCTCCTTGATTAGCGCGGAGAGCTCTTTAGCGCGAGCTAGGAAATCGTCGCATTTGGCGTCTGTTGCCAATACTAAGACACTGACGCTACTACGTGCTTATACTGCCAATCTGGTCGAATCTGTCCTGTGGCACGATAGTATTTCACCAAGCGGTGGATCTTCGACTCGATCATAGCTAGGGAACGCTTGTTGACGTAATCCTTTCTATTCTTCAATAGATGTCTTCTAAGATCGTCAGCCTTCTTCAGTAGCACGCTTATGTCTTCTGGGAGAGCCCCAACCTGTTGGCTGCTACTCAAAAGCTCGAGTACGCTTTTCCCAGTCACCGATCTGACCAGGGGAACGGCGTATCGATCACGTAGAATTACGCCGATCGTGCTTGGAGAATTCCCCTCTTTGGATAGTTTCAGAACTAAGGCTTCTACTTCTTCAGGGGTGTATTTGCACCACGCGGGGGTTTTCTTGCTGATCGGGCGTGTTGAACCTGACTTGCCCCGTTTGCTCGTGTAAAGTCTCGCCATTTCCACACACACTCCAAGCGTGAACTATTTAGATTCGGAAACATACCCTTGAGACTTCGATTATTTAACTTGTCTCAGCGACAGCCTATTATCGATTTGATGCCAACCATTTGCAAAACTTGGCGAAGGCCTTGGCACGGTGTGAGGTAACGTTCTTCTCATTCACGCTCATTTGAGCGAATGTTCTTCCATCCCCTTCTTCCGGAACAAAGATTGGATCAAATCCGAACCCGTGATACCCTCTTGGCCTCAAGGCCAATGAACCCCTTACTCTTCCCGTGAAGCAGATGGGGCGATGATTGGGCTCGCAGTAGGAAACAGCCGCCTGAAATGAGGCTCCTCTACTCTTTACATTGCGCATTAACCTCAAAATGCCTGCTGTACCCACAGTGTCAAAAACGTATGAGGAATATGGTCCGGGGAAGCCACGAAGTTCTTGCACGAAGAATCCAGCATCCTCTGAAACCACGACTTTCCGCGTCGATTCTGCCGCCTGCTTTGCCGCGAAGGAGGCGATTTCGGCTAGGCTTTGAGATTGAATCTCTAATTTTTTCCAATTCAGGTATCTTAGGTCTACTCGAAAGGCAGTGGCGATGCTGGCCGCCTCAAGGTACTTGTTCTTGTTCCCGGTTGCAAAGTATACGGTTAGCTTAGGCCCTGTCAACATACCTACCTCGCCGTTCGATCTCACGCATCTTACGCACTGTCTCCTCGCTCCCTATCTTGCCGACTGTAATGGAATATCCTTTGAGAAAGGCTTTGAACAGAGGGATGTGGATTGCATAGTGCGTGCTCTTGATTGCTCGATTAAGCAGTACCAAATCTACTCCCTTATCTTCGATCTGATCTGAGAGATTGCCCAACCCGAAATCGATCATGAACAACTTACCGTTCTCAGAAAGAACGTTCGAAATGGTGAGATCACCGTGAACTGCTCCGCCCTCATGCATCACACCAAGTATCTTCCCTAAGTCACTACATCTTGACTGCCGTTCCTGCAGAGGCAGCCTGTTCAGTTCTTCCTTCAAGGTCGGGCCCCGAATATACTCCATTATCAAAGTCGAAGTCTCCGAGTCGATGTGCTCAATGCTCGGCACCGGAACTCCGAGTTTCCTAACTTCATGCATCATCGTGGCTTCGTGTGCTGTCCTTGAATGGCGAATCGCTTCGTCTAGTTCAGCTATTCTGTATGGTTTGATTACGCGCGATTTTCTGATGGCCAGCTTGCCGTGCCAGATCTCTAAGTATATTTCAGCCTCGGCGCCCTTGTAGATCAGTTTAGACCGATCAATTTCTCCAGGGAATGTCGACATCTTCCAATCTCCATTTTGGTTTGACTCGAGCTTGATCGATTCTTGTAGCCAAGCCGGCGCGATAAGCCAGCATGCCCGTCCACGCGATTTGGGCTCCGTTGTCGCCTGTGTATGGGCTCTGGACTACGTGACAGGTAGCGTCATGAAGTTTGGCAACCTCTTCAAGTTTGGTCTGAAGAACTCTATTGGCGGCCACACCGCCCGTGAGCAGGATCTCCTTCTTTCCAGTGTATGCGAGGCTTCTCTCCACGGCCTCCGCGAGCATCGAACATGAAACCTCTTGCATCGAGTAACAAACATCTTCAAGCCTGGCTCCAGTTCGCAACCGCGCGAGTGATGCCGTGAGCAAGCCAGAGTACGAGACGTCGTTCCCCTTTACGACGTAAGGCAACGACAAGAACTCCGTTGCTTTGCACGCCAGTCTTTCGATCTCCGGACCAGCGGGGGATGGCAGATCAATCTCCCTAGCAAACATGTCATAGAGATTTCCGATAGTGATGTCCTCCGTCTCGCCGAAAATTCGCCATCGACCGCCAGAAAATGCCGCTATGGCGGTGTGCCCTCCAGAGACCAAGACAACCAACGGATCGCTGGACTTCGTGGTTAGGGTGCCAATCTCGATATGCGCAATGGCGTGGTTTACAGGGACCAGAGGGACTCTCCAATAGGCGGATATGGATCTCGCAACGGTCGCACCAACCCTCAGACATGGTCCGAGACCTGGACCGAGCGCAACCGCTATTGTCGACAGATTGGATGCAGAGACACAAGCTTTTTTCAGCGCCTCGGATAGAACTCGCGCTGCCACTTCGCTGTGGTGTTCGGCGGCTTCACGAGGATGAATCCCTGCCCCTGGAGCAGACTCATATACATCACGTATGTCTGAGAGAATTTTTCCCTCATCAGTGACAACTCCGACGCCGAATGTGTGTGCTGTAGATTCTATCCCCAGACAGTACAAACTGACCGCAGGGTGAAGGTTATTCACTGTATAAGAAAAACGTCTCGAAAAGGTAGCTATCTTAAAATAAGGTTCAGGCATGGCGGGCGAAATAAATATGGCACCGTTGACAGGCGACCGCGAAATCATTCGCTACTTCTAGAAAGACCAATTACTAACTTGTGTATGTTCTCCGCCGTTCCGGTCACAATGATCTCGCAGATTGTGTTGATTTTGAATACCCTAGGAGAAAACAGCAATGAATGAACATGTAGGCGTCCTTCCGAAGCAATATGAACCGAAAGCCATCGAGAATGAGGTTAGAGAGCGGTGGCAACGAAAACAAATCTATAATCTCGTAACAAAGGCGAGGTCAAGTGGTTCCAAGTTCTACTTCTTAGACGGCCCCCCGTTTCCTAGCTCAGATACCCCTCATATTGGTACGTGTTGGAACAAGGTGCTAAAGGACACGGTGATTAGATACAAACGTGCCTGCGGCTTTAATGTGAGAGACCAACCTGGCTATGACTGCCATGGTTTGCCCATTGAGCTCGCGATCGAGCAACAGTTCGGTGCCAAAACCAAGAAGGACATAGAAAGTTTAGGCTTGGAAAAATTCGTTTCAGAATGCAAGAAGTTTGCTGAAAAGAACTCCGAGTCCATGACTCGGGTCTTTCAGAATCTTGGTGTGTGGATGGATTGGTCCAAGCCTTACATGACGCACCACGACGATTACATTGAGAGTGACTGGTGGAGTCTGAAAGAGGCGTGGTCAAAGGAACTGTTTGTTCACGGGCAGCGGGTTGTCCATTGGTGCCCCAGATGTGAGACCGTTCTCTCCGATTACGAGGTTGTCTTGGAATACAAAATGCTTCGTGATCCATCGATCTATGTGAAATTCCCTGTGGAAGGAAAGCAAAACGAGTTCGTCCTCATATGGACCACGACACCTTGGACTCTCCCATCAAACGTGGCGGTAATGGTAAACCCAGACTTCCAATACTGCAGGGCTCGATCAGGTGATGACGTGTTCCTACTAGCCATGGAGAGGGTGCAACACGTCGAAGACCAAACTGGAACCAAACTGGAGGTACTAGAGAGTTTTCCCGGGACAGCCCTCGAAGGCTTGAAGTATAGATCGCCGTTGGAGAGTCTAGTTCCAGCTCAAGCGAATTTGACAAATGCTCACCGTGTTGTGCTCAGCAGAGAATACGTAACCCTCCAAGAAGGAACGGGTTGCGTTCATTCTGCTCCCGGCCACGGGGAAGAGGACTACGAGGTCGGGCTTCGCTATAGCCTGCCCGTTTTGATGCTCGTGGATGATCAGGGCAGATTCGTCGCTGAAGCAGGCAAGTACGCTAACAAATCTGTCAGAGGCGCGAACCCTGAAGTGATTGACGACTTGAAATCACTTGGAATGCTTCTTTACGCTTCCGAAATAGAGCACCGGAGCCCGGTCTGCTGGCGTTGCAAAACACCCCTAATAATCCGGGCAACCGACCAGTGGCTAGTGCGCGTAGCTCAGCTCAAAGATAGGTTCATGAAGGAAGTGGATTCGACTCGCTGGATACCAAATTGGGCAGGAGCAAACCAGTTCAAGAACTGGTTGGAGAACCTCAAGGACTGGGTTGTGTCTCGACAACGATTCTGGGGCACTCCACTTCCAGTATGGATCTGTAACTCTTGCCAGGATACACGGGTCATCGGCTCGAAGGCCGAGCTTCTCGAAAGCGCTGTGTCACAGATGGAGATACAGAGCCTTCACGTGCCTTGGGTTGACAAGATCAAGCTTCGATGCAAATGCGGAGGTGAAATGGCACGTATCCCTGACGTCATGGTTGGATGGTACGATTCAGGCGCCGCGTCCTATGCCTGTCTAAGTCACCCCAAAAATCCAGAAATCACCAAGTTTTGGTGGCCCGCCGACTTCATCGTTGAAGGCCGAGACCAGATCTCCGGATGGTTCTTCTCGCTCCTCAAGGCTGGAGTCGTCGCCATGGACAAAACCCCATTCAAGACGGTGCTGATGCACGGGTTCGTGTTGGATGATTCAGGACGAGAGATGCACAAGTCGCTGGGCAATTTCGTCACCTCAGATGAAGTGGTCGAAAAGTTCGGCAGAGACATCTTCCGCTACTACGTATTGCAGAGCACGATCTGGGAGGACCTTCGATTCTCCTGGGACGCAATGAAGCAATACAGTGGAGACCTGAGCACGTTTTGGAACACGTTTGTCTTCGCCAGTACGTACATGAATTTGGACAAATTCTCCCCAGCCAAGTGGCCTCTGAGAAAACTTGCTCGTGCACTCCGTCCGGAAGACCGATGGCTGCTTAGCAGAACTCACAGAACGATTAAGGAAGCCACTGCAGCTATGGACGAATACAAAGTGCACGAGGCACTGCGCAAAATCAAAGCCTTCCTCGTTGAAGACCTCAGTCACACATATGTTAGGTACATCAGGAGACGAACCTGGGTTGAAAGACAAACAAGAGACAAACTCGCCGCCTATGCAACTCTATACTATGCCCTTGAATCCGCGCTTGTAATGCTGACACCCATACTGCCGTTCCTTTCAGAGTCACTCTACCAACACATGTTCAAAAACGCCAAAGCCAAATGTCCAGAGACGGTTCATCTATTGGATTGGCCCAAATTCGATGAGAGATGGATTAGTGATTCGTTGGAGACTGAGATGGACGCTGCCCGCGCAATCCTCTCAACGGCTGCATTAGCACGCAACCAAAAAGGACTGAAACAGAGGCAACCTGTGAGGAACATCGCAGTAGCCACAGACTCCAAGACCGTGCGTAACGCTCTCACAACCTACTCCGCACTCCTCGCAGATCAGGCGAACACGCATGTCCTCAGAGGCACAAGCATTGCCGGAGCTTCAAAATATGAGATTGGAACAGGCACTGGGCGGTTCGCTAAATCAGAATTTGCTGATGGAAGTATCTACGTCGATCTCAAACTCACAAGAGACGAGCTGGCTGAAGGACTGGCACGTGATGTGGTAAGAAGAATGCAGCAAATGCGAAAGGAAATGGATCTCAAAGTGGATTCTTATGTTCACGCCTACATGGCTGCCCCGTCGAGCAAGGCCGTTACCCTCCTTCGCAGCAAGGACAAGTACTTGATGCATGAGGTTCGCGCAAAGAAGCTCACGATAGGAACTCGTAGACCAGAATCGAAAGTGCCATTCTACACTAAGAGCTGGCAAATAGATCAGGAGACCTACGAGTTCGGGCTTTGTGAAATGTCACGCCTCAAAGCGAAGTCTGCGAAAGCGTGATCTAGTCCTATAACTGAACGCAATTTGGAGTTTAGTAGAGGATCTTGGACTGGTGAGATTGCGTCTAGAGTGGGACTTCAATAAAGAGTCGCTCTAACAGCTCTTTGTACCTATTTCTTATGGTGACTTCTGTTACGTTCGCTATTTCCGCTATTTCACGCTGGGTCTTGCGCTCATTTGTCAAGACTGTGGCTATGTAGGTTGCCGCCGCAGCAATGCCCGTGGGGCCTCTACCGCTCGTTAGCTTCATCTCTTTAGCGATCTCTAGGATCCGTATGGCGATCGCCTCTGCCTTCCCTGAGATTACCAACTTGTTGCT
Organism: Candidatus Bathyarchaeota archaeon; assembly: GCA_963835925.1. Lineage (GTDB taxonomy): Archaea > Thermoproteota > Bathyarchaeia > 40CM-2-53-6 > 40CM-2-53-6 > FEN-987. Next base: position 64,901 of record CAWIHH010000006.1, on the reverse strand, counting down.
GAAGCGTGCTGCATAATTCCTGCTCGTAGAGGGTGGGACGAAGGCTTCAAGTTCACGGACCATGAACCTATAGCTTCTACCAATGTCCTTCTTGTTGAGGCTCGACGATGTAGCGATTTCATCAAGCGTTCTCGGGACGCCACATTGCCTACAACTCATGTAGATAGCAGCCGCAGTGACATTGTGGATTGATCGTCCGCGAATCAACCGTTTCTTGATTGCACGGCGATAGATTACTGAGGCAGTTTCGAGTATGTTCTTCGGTAAATTGAGTGACGAAGAGAGCTTAGATAATTCAGCTAGCGCCACCGCAAGATTCCGTTCGGTCGCATCAGACACTCTAACCCTGCTCTGCCACTTCCGGAGTTTGTATAGGTCAATTCTCTGAGTTGCGGTCGCGCGTTTACCTAGAACTCGCCTATCACGCCAATCAATAATTGTCGATAGACCTTTGTCATGAATTGTATAGGTTAGCGGGGCGCCTACGCGCGAGCGTTTAGCTTTCTGATCGTCGTCAAATGCTCTCCATTCCGGCCTTGTGTCCTCGAGTTTTTCTGCGATAACGAAACCGCATGTCACACAGACTATTTCAGCTGCCTCGTAGTCACGCATCAACTTCTGTCCGCCACATTCGGGACAGTTCCTTACTCTTCGTGTGGCCTGTAGCGCCTCGCCTTGTTCACTGTCTACTTCCTCCGACACTCTCTCATCTACCTAATCCAGAGCGTACGCGACTCGGCCCACGAATCTTGTGGGAGCTGGATTTGTTGGCCTGATGGACACGTAGGGCGTTGCAACTGGTCCGAACAAGTCTTGGACTTGACCTATTTCCTTAAGTTTACTATCACAAGCTTTCGTTCCAATTTTCACGAAACCAGCTTGATCGCACTTTACTATGAGGCTGCGGCTTTTCGAGAAGTGGAGAATTTTACCGAGCCTGCGCAAACTGGATTCGTCACTCCCGCTAAACCATCCGAAAGCTTACATAGTATTTAAACTTAAATTCCCACGCGACTTTCTCTCAAAAGCAAATACAATTCTTTCAACAAACATTGACATAACGAATGGCAAGATTCAAAATATCATCAGAAGGATTGGAACCCGCACGTTGTGCATGAAGAATCCAAGACCGCAAGAACGCTCCACGCGAGCGCACCCATTCTCAATCTAGCCCTGAACGTTTTTTACTTGGCAAAAGGCAAAGCTAGGTTCCAAACGGTAGCTCGGGTTAGATGATAAAGGGCGTAGTGCTCACCAACTTCATGTCGTATGAGAATTCGTATGTTCCCCTAGAGCCCGGGCTGAATTTGATCTGCGGCCCCAACGGGGCGGGAAAATCATCAATCCTGCTGGGGATTTCCGTCGTTCTCGGTCAGGCCTACACAGAAAGATCAAAGCGACTTAGCGATCTAATCAAGTGGGGGACCGAGGAGGGACGAATTGCACTAATCCTCGACAACACTGGGACCAAACGCCCGTTCCCTCACTTTCACTCCGACCTCGTCACTGTCACTCGCGTGCTGAAACAGAACGGCACCTACTATTACCTACTGCAGAACAAACCCGTCGCCAAATCTACTGTCACCGATGTATTCAAAACGTTGGGACTGAACCCGGACAACATTCTAGTGATTATGCATCAATTCATGGTCGGTCGTTTTGCAGCGGTGAGTGCTCAAGATAAGTTGAAGATGCTCGAAGAAGCGGTCGGCTTCCAGTCGTATAGAGAGGAAGTTCTAGATGCGAACAAGCGTCTGGACAGTGTAATGAGCGAAGAGCATTCGCTTGCTCAGGTCCTGGACTCCACTAAGGAGACCCACGATTACTGGAAGCGAGAGTACGAGCGTTTTATGCAAAAACGGCAGTTCGAAACGAAACTCGACGTCCTGAAACGCGAGCTTCTTTGGAGCAGAATCCAAAAGCGGAAGGAAGCGCTCGCACGAATTGAATCTAGAATAGAGTCAAAAACAAAAGCCCTTGAATCGATCGAATCTAAGATTCAGGAACTGGCAGAATCAAAGAAGAAGCGCCAAGCAAAGTTCGATGAGATAAACCTTGGTCGAATGGGACTAGAAGAAAAACGCGTTGAAATAGAAAAAGAAATCACGACCCACCAGTTGAACGTCGAATGGGCAACGAACCTCCTCCAGAACTTCCAAGCCGTGCAGACCGAACTCGGACTGAAACCTGACCAGCCTGAACCGCAGTCGATTAGCAAGTTGAAGATATCTTGGACCGAAACTGCTGACGATTCTCAGAAGAAACTGGGAAGAACTAAGGAGAAGATTGGGCAACTCATTGAGAAAATGGCGGACACGAATGGACGCCTTGAAGATGCACTAACCAGGCTAATCGACACCAACGTCGAATACGAGGTCTCAGGGTTCAAGAGGAAACTGCTGACTGAGGAGATTGCTGATCTGCAAGCACAGGTTCGGTTGGAAAAAGAGGAACTGGACCCGATGATCTCTTCGGCGGAGAAGGCAGGAGAGCCGATTGCAACCCCTCGAAAAATACTCGATGTCATGCTCGAGATCGGAGCAGTGGAGGAACAGATGAAGCCGCTGACATCACTTTCCGAGGATGTGGAACGGATGTACTCATCCTACGCGAAGGTGTACGAGGAGCTTCGAGAGAAAGCAGACCAAGTTGCCCAGAGTAGACAAGAGGTCATGACTGAGCTTGACAAGCGAATCTCGCGATGGCGAGAAGTTCTAACATCGTTCCTGGAACAAATGACGGGTAGGTACAACGAAATTCTCGCGGCAGTAGGAGCAACCGGAGCCATCCGAATCATAGCATCCAGGGACATTAAAAATGGGGGATTGGAAATCCTCGTGGGATTCAAAGGAAACAAACCCACGCCCTTAGACGCATTTACTCAAAGCGGGGGAGAAAGGAGCATAGCCATGATGGCGTTCCTATTGGCCCTTCAGCAACACATCACATCTCCATTCAGAGCCATAGACGAATTCGATGTGCACATGGATCCAAAAAACCGCGAACTAATCACGAATCTGATCATGACAAGTTCGCAAGGCATGACTGAGGGTCAGTATGTTGCAATAACACCTGGACAGATTAACGTGGCCGATAATGGGCACGTTATCGTCGTGCAGAACGTTCAAGGAACATCCATGGTCAGTGAACTGAAGTGACTTCACCAGAGAAAACGAAGAGCCGGCGCACCGCCCTCTCCTCAGGTCGAAAAGAGCTCAAAGAGATCATCGAGACCTGTGACTCGATCTCGGAGAGGAAGTTTAACCCGTTCTTCTTGGACGTGAAGCTTGGCGTGGAAACGCTCCGCCAATATTACCCTGTTTGGGAAACGTTTGAAGATCACTGCCTCGACGCACATACAATAAATAGGCTATCTGAAGTTGTGAGATTGCAGAATACCCAGCTCAAGTTCCAGTCTAGCGCGCTCTACGCCGATCCTGAGTTTATCGCGCGGAAAGTAGAACGGATGAGTGAGAAGAGATTGGCTGAGGTATTTCTTCAGAGTTGGCATCCGGTAGCCGAACTTGAGCAGTTAACAGACGGCGTAGTATCGGATGCCCTGGATTACTGGAACGTGCTCTTACCCATTTCAGAACGGTGGAAACGGAGAGATTATCCGGAGGGGAACCGACCGGAAACCACCAACTCCGACGCGCTTGACAGAATTGGGAATTCATGGAAAAGAGTTCGGCAAGCAGCTGATAGACCTGTGGAACGATCTTCGTCAACTATACGGTGTCGAGAAGAAACCTGTTGATTATTGGAAATTTATAGGAGGCAGTTCGTATCAGGAGACTGTGCAAAGAGCATACCATGTCAGTTTTCTTGTCACCTACGGGTATGCGACGCTCCAGACCAGATCTGGAGATCAAATGACGCTCGTCCCCAACGAGGAACCTTTAGAGAAAACTACCTCGGGAGCGGTAAGTTTTCCGGTGGCTATCCCAAGAGGATCCTGATGATTATGGAGACTGAGACTCAAGCGAAGAGCTTCTACTCTGACAAGTTGAAGCGAGCCGTCCACCTCCTTTTGTTCCGTCGAGGAAAAATACCGGGCGCCAGGGAGTGGGAGTTCAAAGAGAAGGTAGGGAAGAACTATGAGCAGGTGCTTGCACAACTCAACGGTCTCCTTTCTGAGTTGGATCTTGAAGTTAAGAAAGTTGCAGAACCGCCAACAGAGGAGAGGGCGGCTGAGGGCGGTCGAGCGGGTATTGGGGAAGCGCGATATTTCGTGGCGTTGAAAGGCACGCTCGGCGTTAAGGAAGCTAAAATGATTGGATGGCGGATCGACAATCTCGCTGCACTTAGCGCCTCGGTTGCATATCTGGTCTCAAAGCAAGGAAAGGCGGGTCGTGAGGACCTGGAGAAGCTACTGGCTCAGAAATTCGGACGATGGAAAGCTCTTACACTGGTTGACATTTTTATCAGAAGCAGGTATCTTGAAGAGGATGACGCTGGAACCATGTCGCTGGGCTGGCGAACACGCTCCGAGATTGACCTACGAGCGTTGATGACAAAGATGGCTGAAGCCAAAGTTTAGGCCGATTCTTCTGTTTTCTTCACTTGTTGCAAGAAATCGTTCGGAAATTTCTTCTTCGAAACGAAATTTTCAGCGTTCCCAGCCTTGATGGCTTTGGAGAGCCCGAGAAGCTGTTCACGTTGGGCATAATGGTCGTGCACCTTGCTTCTGCCTAGAACGGTCAGAACTTTGCCGAGGAAGAAGGTTGGCAGCTTCTGCCTGTTGCACATTGGGCAAGTGCAGTGTAAGCTTGCTCCGTACTGTTTGTCCCATTCTTTGCGTTTGAATATTCCCCAATTGGTCGCGTCGAACATGTTGATCTTGTCCTTCGTGAGTGGAACAGGCGGCGGTGGGACTACCCACCTATTGTAACTATCCACGCCAAAGACTGGCAGCATCATCCCCTCCGAGCATCGAAGTAGGCTCCGTGCAAATCGTATCTTTGGCGGAATCTGAAAAGCGTGGATCCAAAGGGCGGGGTCTTTCTTCTTGGCATCTTCCAATGCGCGAAGCGCTTGATAGTAGAAACCTCCCCTCATGTCAAAACCCAATAGTTTCGTTCCTCGTTTCAGAATCGGTTTGAGTGTTTTGTCGAATTCCTCCCTTCAACTTCCAGGGGCGAGAACAGGCATCAACGGCTTATCCAATCCTCTATTGTCCAACCATCTTTCAGCGAACCTGCATAGACCGAGGAAATCACTCGAAGACATGCCCGGACTCTGTTGGACAGTGATCACATCCATGTCCGCAAAGTATTGAAGATCCAGAATTGTCCGAAGGTCATCAGATTCAGTGACAGCAGCCTCACCTTTGAGGATCAAGAAGAGGATGCTCAGGGCGTCCTCGTGAACCGAGGTCTCTCGAGCCAGCCGTCTCGCGAATTCCTTGAGAAACGCATCTTCGCTCAGCACACGTTTGAGCGTTTCAGGGTAAATTAGTTTACCAGCGACGATAAACTCTGTCGGGAAGTCCTCCTTCAATCCCACTAGTTTAGTTGCGTTGAGCTCGGTTGTCGTTGCAAACTTGTTCGGTACAGGGATTTTCGCGTTCAAATAAGTAAGCAGCCCAGCCGTGGCGCCCGTATCTTCGTCAGTTTCGACGTTCTTCTTGACAAGTTCGGGCATCGAGAAGGCTCCAGGAATTGGCACTTTCCGGACGATATTTCTCAGAAGTTAGATTAAAACGAAGGGATGTTTCTCGGACGTGCTCAGTTTCTTACAGTTCTCTCGACCAGAAAGGTTCTCGGGTTGTGCCGACATATTCAGTGACTCGATCGTGTAGTCTTCCTGCATTCGCAGCAGTCTGTTGATTCTTCTTATGTTGTCATCTGGGATTTGCGGATTATTGATTCGTTCGGTCAAACATGTTGATCAGGCCCAGTAGCTCCTCTAGATCGTCGTGTCAGCTTGCTCTGGATTTTGCTGACATAGAATCTTGCAGCACAATTGTTCGGTGGAAATTTCGAAAAATAGACGATGCCGTTTCTCGGTAATCTGTATGTGTCTCCCGCTTCCGGTAACCATTTGAGTTCGAATCTCAGAAATGGATTTGAATTTTTTAGCATTGAGAATCGAGCGAAACTATCATGGCTAATCCGGCAGAATAACCATCCAAGCAAAAAAAACCGGGGCTGCTTTCTTCTGTTTGATTATTGAAACGCTTAATTAGCTCCCGCGTAATGGCTACGCAGGTTCGCAGAATTCTGAAGGCGTCGATTTTGAGTGAAGAATCAGGATTACCACCACAACTTCAAGAACAGTTGGTTCGTCTCCAGCAAATGCAACAGACTCTCCAGTCCGTGGCCACGCAGAAGCAGCAGTTGGAACTAGAGCTAAGTGAGACGGACAAGGCGCTTTCAGAACTGGACAAATCCACTGACGAGACTCCGGTCTACAAGAGCGTGGGCAGCATACTCGTCAAATCCAACAAGCAGACGTTGATCAGCGAACTCAAAGAGCGAAAGGACCTCTTAACGACCCGAGTTACGGTTCTTGGAAAGCAGGAAGAACGAACCAGGGAAAGACTCAAGGAAATGCAAGAGAAACTGCAAGAGAGATTGCAGGGTCCAAAGACGTCGACCCAGCAGTAAATCCCTTCGTTGTTTGTCCCGAAATCCGTTCGGACAGGCGGGAATCGCAACGAGCATTGAGCTGATCAGAGAGCTCACACCTGAAGAAGTTGAGCAAGTCTGTTCAGCTGCCGAGGAAGCGGCGAGGAAACATTTGCTTTTCAAAATTCCGTTGAAGCGACTGAGTGACATTGACGTAACCGTGGATGCATTGGGCGGTAAACCGCTTGTCGTCAACATTGACGTGGCGATTGAACTTGCGGGTGGCAATCAGGACTTGCAGCCCCTAGTCGACGAAGCTACAGACCTAGCGTTCACGGCCGCAGAGGCCAAAGTTAAGGAGCTCAAGCTTTGCGTGGATATCCCCGCCTAGCCAAACTCCTTCGAAACGCTCAGGTCGCGCTAATCGTAGGTCATCAAAACTCTGACCCTGACGCGGTCTGCTCAGCCTACGCTTTTTCGATGCTTGCCCACCGAATAAATCCCAAGCTGAATATCAGCTTCACATCACCCGATGGCGTGAGCAAATTGTCAAAGCAAATCCTCAGTTCCATCCCACTACAGGTTACCGATCAACCAGATCTGTCCCTGATTGATTTGATCATAACAGTAGACACGAACACGCTTCAGCAGCTCGGCCCGCTCAAGGAATCCGTTCTGAATTCGGCGAAGCCACTCGTAATGATTGATCACCACGCGCCCCACCCGGAGAACGCCAAGACAGCAACATTAGTGCTGTGCGATGAGAAAGCCACCTCTACGTGTGAAATGATTCTAGAGATGTACCGCAGATACAGATTTCCGCTCGGGAACGAAGTGAGTCAAGCGCTTCTGGTCGGACTGCTTGTGGAAACTGGGCACATGTCAATTGCGACTCGTCGTACGTTCAGAGCGGCATACTTGTTGGTCAAAGCCGGTGCTGACCCCGAAAGCGCGTTTGCCTTGACGCGAACCACGATGGATGACTCTGAGCGAATAGCGCGATTCAGGTCTGCTCAACGAGTTAGGCTGGAGCGGGTAGGCAAATGGGTGATAGCGATGTCTGAGATCGGATCCTACCATGCCTCAGCCGCTCGAGCGCTCATAGCATTGGGCGCACATCTGGCGGTAGTGACGGGTAAGAGAAATGATGAGCTAACCTTGAGTTTCCGTTCAACGCGAGATTTCTTGGAGGAGACAAAGATGCATCTGGGAACAGACCTCGCGGCACCTCTCGGCGCTAGAATGGGTGGGATGGGAGGCGGTCATCCAACCGCAGCAGGAGCGAATGTGAAAGGCGAGGTAAACGAAGCCCTGAAGCTAGCTCTCATTATAGTGAGGGATTTTGTTTCAAACTGCCCAAACCCTAATACAAGCGCACCGGCTAACAGGCAGGCTTCATCTCAAACCTGAGTAATTACGGAAAATTGGGATAAAGAAATTCCGGAGAGCACCATCCATTGGCGGCAATTTCGGCTCACAATCTATCTTTCACATACGCTGGCGCCGAACTCCCGTCGATGGAGAAAGTCACTCTATCTGTTGAGAAAGGTGAATTCGTAATCCTTACAGGTCCCAGCGGCTGTGGAAAAACGACTCTCTGCAGGTGCCTGAACGGGCTAATTCCTAATTTCTATTCCGGAAATCTTGAAGGAGAATTGGAAGTCGATGGCATCAACGTTAGCGGTAGGCTCACAGCAGAACTTGCAACCCACGTTGGCTTCGTTTTCCAAAATCCCGAGAATCAGCTCTTTTCATTGTCGGTTGAAAGAGATGTGGCATTCGGTCTGGAGAATCTTGGAACTCCAAGAAGAGAGGCATTGGAGAGGGTTCATTGGGCGATGGAATCAACTGGGATACTTGATTTGCGTGACAAGGCTCCATACGAACTCTCGGGCGGGCAACAACAACGTGCAGCCATCGCAGGGGTTCTCGCGATGCGACCCAGAATCCTGGTTCTAGATGAACCCACATCCTTTCTAGATCCCAAGTCTGCTGAGGAAATAGTTGGTGTAATCGCCAAACTGAACAGCGAACTTGGGCTTACCACTCTCCTAGTCGAGCACCGACTTGACATCGTCTCACGCTACGCCAACCGAGTAATAGTCATGGACAAGGGAAAAGTCGCCCTAGATGGTCCCCCATCAGAAATCTATGGAGACACTGCCCGCCTCATAGGCATCGGCTTGCCGAGAGTGACAATGTTATTCCATCTTCTGCGCCGAGATGGATTTCCTGTCAGAATCAATCCCATCACCGTCGAACAGGCCTCAAATGAACTGAGAAGGCTTCTCAACCCATGATTTCTGTCGAGAACGTAAGCTTCCATTATTCGGGGGGCCCAGAAGTCTTGCGGGATGTAACCCTCAAGATCAATGACGGGGAATTCGTTGCGATCATGGGTGAGAACGGAGCAGGCAAAACAACGCTTGTGAAGATGTTCAACGGCCTCCTAAAGCCAACCGAAGGAAATGTCTCGGTAGATGGAGTAGATTCAGGTAAGAAGTCAGTTGCTCAGCTTTCAAGAGATGTCGGTTTGATATTCCAAAACCCTGACCACCAGTTGTTCGCTGAGACGGTCGCCGAAGAGTTGAGCTTCTCGCTGAGGAATTTTGGCTTCAAGGAGGACGTTATTGAGCGAAGGGTGACCACTCTCCTGAACACCCTCGATTTGGACCGATATCGAAGCGCCTCCCCTTTCGTATTGAGCGGGGGAGAGAGAAAGCGCGTTGCACTCGCTGCCGTTCTGGTTTGGGACCCTAAACACGTGGTGATGGATGAACCCACAATTGGCCAGGACTATTTGCAGAAGGATCGATTGCGCCAGTTTATCTTACAAATGCTCTCGCAAGAGAAGACTATCATTATTGTTACCCATGACGTGGAATTTGTTGCAGAATGCAAACCCCGTGTTGTGCTACTATCTCGAGGCGAGATAATCGGTGACGGTCCAGCCACCAAAATTCTTACGGATTCTTCGCTCGTGAATAAAGCCTCATTGGTAATGCCGCAGATTGCAAGTCTGATGAACAGCCTTGCAAAATTCTCGCCTCCTTCAAACGTTATTGACGCATATGCCGCGCGAGAATTCTTAGCACCGAAACTGCGAAGCGCAGCTGAAGCTCAAGGAATTCCGGAAGAACGGTGATACTGATTTGTCACTGAAATTTGTGGAGGGCTTCAAGTTCACTCGGATGAATAGTCCGATCCATAGGCTGGACCCGCGTTCGAAATTCATTCTTACCCTAGGCTATTTCGCAGTGGCGCTATTGTACACTAACGTTTACGCGCTCCTCGTCATCTTCATGGTTCAGATCCCGGGCGTGCTCTTAGCCCGCACCGTGGATAGATGGTTGCGTTCCATGCGGGGCGGACTATTCTTAGGATTTTTCATTTTCGTAATGAATGTAATATTCGGAACGCCCATTGCCTCCTCGCTCGCGTTTACAGTTAGGTTCTTCGCGATCATGTCAGCCTTCTCCTTCTTTTTCATGACCACGTCAGCTGATGATCTAGGTTTGGCCCTTGAGCAGATACACGTTCCCTACTCGATCTCGTTCACCTTCACCACAGCCGTGCGACTTGTGCCGACCATGGCAATAGATGCACAAACCGTCGTCGACGCACAACGATCACGCGGGCTCGAATTGGACAAGGGCAATTTCATTAAGAGAATCCGAAACTACATTCCAATTCTCATTCCGCTAATTATCTCCGCTATTAGGAGAAGCGTCGAACTCGCAGAGGCGCTAGAATCACGTGCCTTTGGAGCAACCGATAAGAGAACATCGATCATCACGCTTAGGATGCGGGCTGCGGACTACCTGGTAATCCTTGCCACGATTGCTGGCTTGGCGTTTGCGATCTACGTCTATCTATATGTGAAGCTCCCGACGCTGACCGTGCCGTTCGAAATGCCACGTCTCTTCTAGCACGTTCCCAACGCAACTCAGTGCTGGAAGCGAGTAACTATAAACGATTGATTTATGATAGGAAGCCGCCCGTATCCAATGGAGGGTCTGAGTATTGGGCAATCTTGTTTCCATAACTAGAGCGAATTTCTTGCCACTGACGATTATGATAGTGTTCGCCGGCCTCGCTGCGGCGTTCTATTCACAACGCACCCTTAATGGGCTCGATGGTTTACTGGTTCTTGCCGGAGCGTTGCTAACCCATGCCTCCGTGAACACCTTCAACAATTACTTTGACTATCGATCTGGAATCGATCGAAAGACTGAGAAGACCCCATTCAGCGGTGGAGTAGAAGTTCTCGTAAACGGCAAAATGAGTTCATTCTCAGCCTTCATGGTCGCCTTTGTTTCTTTGGCAGGGGCGAGCCTCGTCGGAGTTTATTTCCTAATTCGATGGTTCAGCATCCTATTTCCTATCGTGCTCTACGGAGGGATCACGATCGTTCTTTACACGCCCGTCATTGCGAGAATTCACGGGCTTAGTGAGATTGTAGCAGGCTCCGGATTCGGACTGATGGGACTTGGAACGTACGTGACACAGACTGGAACTATCAACGGTCCCGCCATCGCAATATTCATCCCCGTCACGATCCTAGTTGCCCTGCTCCTTTTCCTAAACGAATTTCCCGACGCTGAGGTCGATCGGGAAGCTGGAAGGCGCCACCTAGTTGTCTTGCTGGGTAAGAGGAAGTCAGCACGGCTCTATGTGGCAGGCCTAGTAGCAACATACACCTCGATCGTGCTCGCGGTCGCGGTCAACTACGCGCCGATCCCGGTCCTCATATCACTCCTTACAATTCCAATCGCGTACAAAGCCGGAAGCATGGCCCTCAAGAACTACAATCAAACCCCGGGACTGATCCCTGCGCAGGGGTCGAATGTACTCATGATACTGATAACAATTGCATTGATTGGGGTCGGGTATTGTGTTGGAACGTTTTTCTAACACGCAAAGCGGATTGTGCTAGACGCCAGACCATTGGCTGAACCAAGCGATTCTGACATGGTTCGAAAACCTCGACTGGGTGTAAGCAACACTGACCGAACCGAATCGAGAAGGAACACAGCACGCCAGCGACGGCAGGAAGAACATGACATGAGCGAAGAAAGTCCGGAAGGGCACATCGAAGTCGCGCTCATGCAAAACATCGCATACCCTGAACCTACCAGCAAGGTTGAGCTCGCTCAGACACATATCTCCTATGTCTTTCTCACTGACAATTTTGTGTACAAGATAAAGAAACCCGTCAACTTCGGATTCCTAGACTTCTCAACCCTCGAGAAGAGAAGGCATTACTGTCAGAAAGAAGTGGAGCTCAACAGACGTCTATCACCAGATGTCTACCTAGGGATCCTACCAGTGACCGATGATAATGGCGTGGTCACGATTGGCGGGAAAGGCCAAACAATCGACTATGCCGTGAAGATGCGCAGGATTCCGATGGAGAACCTCATGATACGACTGCTGCGTGAGAAGCGTCTGAACAGCGAAATGGTGGAGAAGTCTCGAAAAGAGTTGCCATATTCCACGCGGAAGCCACCCAGTCAAAGGAGATTGACAGGTTCGGGAGCATAGAAGTGATCAAAGGCAATACGGACGAAAACTTCGCGCAAACAGAGAAATTACGTGGGAAAGACCATAACGGAAACCCAGTTCGATTCGATACGTGAATTCACAGAGGATTACCTTAGTAACAGAACCGAGTTGTTCAGCAGGAGAATTGCCGGAGGCAGGATAAGAGATTGCCATGGAGATTTGCATCTGGAGCATATCTGCATAACAGATCCAATCAGAATATTCGACTGCATTGAGTTCAACGATCGATTCAGGTATTCTGACACAGTAGCGGACATTGCTTTCCTTGCGATGGACCTCGACTTCCACGGGCGCAGTGACCTTTCAAAGGCGCTCATGGATGCGTACGTGAAATACTCGGGAGACGAAGGAGCCAAAGACCTGCTCAACTTCTACAAAGTGTACCGCGCATATGTTCGGGGAAAAGTGATAAGCTTCCGACTGGACTCAACCTATCCCATCAGAAGAAAAAGAGGAAGCGAAACGCGTTGCGCAGCAATATTTCAGCCTCGCAGCATCCTATGTGACCGAGGAATCGTCCCATACCGCTAGAGATGAGCAACTGAGGCTTACCGTGGTCTGCGGGCTCATTGGGCACAGGAAAAACCACAATCGCAAGAAGACTCGCTGAAACGAATGGGTGGGCAGTAGTATCATCCGACGCGGTGAGAAAGGAACTCGCGGGTATTCCAGCCACCCAGCACGAATACGCGCAGTTGGGAAAGGGAGTTTATTCAACCGAGTTCAGCCGAAATGACCTACAAGAGGATGAATGAAATCGCAGAGGAGCTTCTGAGAAAAGGCAAGTCCGTCGTCTTGGACGCCTGCTACGGAAAGAAATACCAGAGGGCAAACGTTCATGCTCTCGCAAAAGCAAGGAACGCCGAATTCACCTGCGTAGAGTTACTGTGTGCTCGAGGAAGAAGTGAAAAGAAGACTTACTCCAGGATGCATGAAGAAGGCATCAATGTCAGATGGAAGATGGGAAATCTTCCCAGAGTCCAAATTCAGCTTCGAGAAGGTTGACGAGTTCGAGAAAAAAGAACACATCCTCGTGGACACGTCGAAGCCAATTGAAGAATCGGTCAAGCAAGTTATGGAAGAGATGAGAACAGGGAACAGGACTGAGGCCTGGGTTGATCGCAGCCCTTTAAAATGCACGTTGCCTTCCCGACAAGGGAAGCAGGTTTGGTTTTTCTTCTAAGAAACTTCATGGTTGACCTCAACGGAATTCTCGGAGCAACGGTTAAGTCTCATTCAGTGCTTAGCTCGCCAGAGTTGAGATGAAGTATGCCTTCCAAGATCAAGGATGCTGGACTTGCCAAACAGGGCAAGCTGAGGATCGAATGGGCAGAATCACGTATGCCCGTTCTTATGAGATTGAAGAAAGAGAACTCTGAAACGAAGCCGTTGCGGGGAATGAGGATAGGTGGATGCCTCCACATCACAACTGAAACCGCTGTCCTCGTTAGGACGCTTCAGGGCGGCCGGAGCTGAGACCGCGTGGTCAGGCTGCAACCCACTCTCTACCCAAGATGATGTAGCAGCGGCTCTGGCTGAGGAAGGAATCGATGTTTTTGGTTGGAGGGGGTTGTCGAATGAGGATTACTATTGGTGTATCGAGAAAGTAATTGCGACAAAGCCCAACCTAACGCTCGATGACGGAGCCGACCTCGTCTTCACCCTGCACAATGCCCACCTAGACCAGACTAAGGAGGTACTCGGCGGAACCGAGGAAACAACTACTGGAGTTCACAGGCTTAGGGCTTTGGCAGAGGAAAAGAAGCTGAGATACCCGATCATCGGCGTGAATGATGCAGAGACGAAGTGGGACTTCGATAACGTCTACGGAACTGGCCAGTCCTCAATCGACGGAATCATAAGGGCCACAAACGTGCTGATCGCGGGGAAGAACTTTGTTGTCGGCGGCTTCGGCCATTGTGGAAAAGGAATTGCCATGCGAGCCAGAGGCCTAGGCGCCAACGTTATCGTAACCGAAGTTGAACCTGTCAACGCGTTGAAGGCAGCGATGGAAGGATTCAACGTCATGACGATGAATGAAGCCGCTAAGGTGGGAGACATTTTCATAACCGCAACGGGCTGCAAGGACGTCATCTCTGGAGAACAGATGAATCTGATGAAGGACGGCGCCATCCTCTGCCAACACAGGTCATTTCAACGTGGAGATTTCGGTGAGCGATCTGGAGCGACTTGCAAAGAGCAAGAGAGAGATAAGAGCGAACAATATCGAGTACCAACTCGCCGACGGAAGAAGACTCTACCTGCTCGCTGAGGGGCGACTGGTCAACCTAGCAGCCGCCGAAGGCCACCCCTCAGAAGTGATGGACATGAGCTTCGCAGACCAATTCCTCTCCCTAGTTCACCTCGCGAAAGAAGGCAAGAACATGAAGCCCGCTGTCTACGAGGTCCCCAAGGAACTGGACACTCAGGTGGCCAGGACAAAGCTCGAAACCATGGGCATGAGGATCGACAAACTCACCTCAGAACAGGTTCAATATATTCGGGGCTACGGCGCCGGAACCTAAAACGCATTACTCCTGATCGAATCCCTTTCAGGAGTTCAAACCATGTCCGTCGAATTGAAGGACGCTAGCTGGGTTGTAACACAGAACCCAACACGCACGGTCCTGAAGGATACATCCATCCGAATTGAGAGCGGAGTCATTGCCGAGATAGGATCGCATTCACGAGCTCAGGCCGATGAAGTCATAGATTGCCGTGAGAAGATCGTTCTTCCAGGCTTGATAAACACACACACTCATCTTGCGATGACTCTGTTCCGTGGTTACGCAGATGACATGAAGCTTCAGGAATGGCTACAGTCGAAAATTTGGCCCTTAGAAGCCAACATAACGGCGGAGACCTGTTACTATGGAAACCTCCTCGGGTGCCTCGAGTTGATCGCCACTGGAACGACAACGTTCGTTGACATGTACTATTACATGGAGCAAGCTGCGAAAGCGACTGTGAAAGCCGGACTGAGAGCCTACCTCTCTTCTGGAGTATTCGGATCTGAAGGCTCGGAGCAGGAGAAGAAGAGCAAGGAAGACACGAAGCTTCTTACCAAGTATCTCAAGGAGCTAAACGACCCCAAGGTGATGCTTGCCATAGGGCCCCATGCACCCTATACATGTTCAGCGGAGTTGCTCCTGTGGGCGAAAGAGATGGCGGAAGACGAAGACGCCGTTCTCCATACACACCTAGCTGAAACGAGATCTGAAC
The DNA here is from genome assembly GCA_963835925.1 of Candidatus Bathyarchaeota archaeon. GTDB lineage: Archaea > Thermoproteota > Bathyarchaeia > 40CM-2-53-6 > 40CM-2-53-6 > FEN-987. The sequence goes on along the minus strand of CAWIHH010000006.1, from coordinate 49,545 downwards.
AGGCACAAATGCAAAAGGAGCATGGCATGAGAGAAATAGAGTATCTAGACAAGCTCGGTTTCCTCTGCCCCAACCTGGTCGCCGCTCATTGCGTTTGGCTAACGAAAAGCGAAGTCAAACTCCTAGCCCAGAATGGCGTAAGAGTCTCCCATTGCCCTGTCTCGAACATGAAACTAGCCTCTGGCGGAGTAACCCCTGTTCCAGAAATGCTCGAAAGCGGTGTCAAAGTCTCACTCGGAACCGATGGCGCGGCGAGCAACAACTCCCTCGACATGTTCGAGAGCATGAAAACCTGCGCGCTTCTCCACAAGGCACACCGATGGGATGCCACCGTACTTCCGGCGCAACAAGTTTTGGACCTCACCACAATTGGCGCCGCGGGAGCCCTAGGGATAGCCGACAAGCTGGGTAGCATTGAGATAGGAAAACGAGCCGATCTGATTGCGATAGACACGAAAGCTCCAAATTTAGTGCCCCTTCACGGGGCAGGAACCGTAATCTCTAACCTCGTCTACTCGACTCTAGGGTCGAACGTCGATACGACGATAGTTGATGGAAAGATCCTGATGAAAGGCAGAGAGTTTCAAACGCTGGACGAAGACGATATTTACACAAAAGCGCGAGACGCTGCGCTCTCCCTCATCGGAAAAGTGAAAACCTAATCGCAGTCGTAATATTACTCCGACCATAAGCCAGCTTCATGTGTCTATTCGGACTTCCTCCAGATCCAGGTATCCAGACGCCCCCCGCCAGTGAGGTGTGGAACGGACTATGGAGAGATGGCCCTTGAAGAATGGTGCTCCCGTCACAAAAGTTTCAGCTTCTCCACCCTCGAATGCGACGTTGAGTCCAAAACGCCGGTTGAGGTTTACCAGCTCAGCTAGCTCTGACTCTCCAATTTTCCTTCCTAACCATTTCGCATCAAGCCCCAATGCGCTACAGGCCGTTAGGACGATCTTGAATCCAGACTCTATCTGTTCTCTGACGAGCTGTTCCTGATTCTTATGCCAGAGTGGTGCGAAGCTCTTCAAGCCTAGGTCCTCGCACGTGTTGTCAAGTCTCGTTCTTTGATATTCGCTGGCGACAGCACCTGATACGATAGCGTCGATACCAGCGGATCTTCTCAAGTTTCCGAGTCCCGTCCTCAGGTCTTCGAGTTCTTTCTCCTTCACTCCCATTGTTGGAAGGATCGTTTGGGGGATCCCGATCGCCTGGGCCTGGAGTCTTGTCCATTTTATGGCAGGGTAGTGGAACATCCAAGAATCTTCAGATTCTGGAAACACTGTGACAAGGGTGACCACGTCCCAACCCTGCATTTGAGCATGCCAAAGTGCAAAAGCGCTGTCCTTCCCTCCGCTGAAAAGCACGGCGACCTTCATTGCATTTACCTGCTAGAAGTCAGCGGGCGCTTTGTACTTGAATTGGTTTTCGTATAGGTGCTGCAGTCTACCAAGCGTATCCGCGTCCTCCGGTCGCTTGTCTTCCCTGAACCGTGTGATTCTTGCAAAGCGGAGTGCAAACCTGGACCTGTAGTGAGGACTGCGCTGTATCTCATTGAAAGCAACTTCTACAACAATAGATGGTCTCACGTAGACAGTGTATTCGGTTTCCCGGGTTCTCAATTCAAGCAGTTTCTTCGTGACTTCGATGAACTCTTCATCCGTCAAGCCCTTGAACGTCTTCCCAACGACAAGATACTCTCCGGATTCCTCCTCTCTGGTGCCTAGGTGGTAATTGCTTAGCCATCCGCGCCTTCTGCCGGAGCCCCAATCGGCAGCCACGATTACTAAATCGAGCTTTTCCGCAGGTTTGATTTTGAACCATTTCCTTCCTCGAACACCAGGCGTGTAGGTACTTTTCAAATCCTTAGCCATCAAGCCCTCATGCCCAGCCCTTATCGAAGAATCCAACATCTTCCTCACCGTGTCCAAATCACCGGTAACTATTCTTGTGGCGAGCAATTCTGGGCTCGTCAATAACGCCAGCTCTGACCATCTCTCCTCGTAGGGCGCATCGATCATCAACCTAGCATCATGGAAGACCACATCGAAGAGGAAGAGTTTAAGCGGAATCTCCTCCACCATGCTCTCGACATTGTGAACTCGTCTGAATCTTCTCATCAAGTTCTGAAATGGAAGTGGTTTTTGACCCTTGCCAGTTGCTACCACCTCCCCCTCTACCAGAAACTCATTACTTCGAATATGCTCTCTTGCAAGTCTGACGATATCTGGCAGGCTGAGTGTCACGTCAGTGAGCCGCCTACTGAAGATTCTTATTTCATCATCCTTTCGGTGTATTTGTATTCGTGCGCCGTCATACTTGAACTCAATGCAGTGACGCCTCCGTGCTCTTTGATAACCTCCTGCGCGTCCTGCGCCACTTCGGCAAGCATTGGTTTGATCGGTACAAAGAGCGTCACTCCAATCTGCGTCAGGGACTCGGAGCCTTTCGTGAGCACGAGTTCAGCTACTTTGGTCATATCTCCCAACAGCATGTACGCTCTACGCACCAAATCGGGGCTCACCATCGTTGCATCCGCGACTGCATCGAGCATTATTCCTTCAACTGCGCCGATCCGCATTTCTCCAAATACGATACGCATCAAATAATGGGCGTCGACTTCGGGTAGGCGGCTCAGTAGAACGTCGATCAGGTTTTCCTTTCTTTGCCTGGATCCAGTTCCGGAAGCGGTCGCGATTTGGCCAAAAATATCATAGACTTCAAGAATTGTTACGGGTTTTGAGATTAGTGTTGATTGGCCGCTGTGACGGTTGATCTTCCAGATCGTTTGTCCCCCTACGTCGAGAACTCGTGAGTCAGATTCTGGAAACGGCCGACCAATCAAAAAACAAACTGCAGGAACGATCTCGCTGGGGTTAATTGATTTCAGGAATTTTGCGAGGTGCGCAACTTTCTCAGTTCTCTTTGTGGTCGACTCGAGCGCTCTGCAAGTGATGGCGAATTGTGTGAATAGTGTCTGCTCAGACAATTCGTTGGGCCTATCCTTTTCCAAGCCAAGCTTTGAGTGTTGAACGTTCCCTCGCGTAGAATTCTCTCATTCTCTCAATAGCGAGTTCAACCCTTTCCTTCGAGAACCCTCTCTCTCCGCATAGGAACTGTCTCAATTCATCTTGCTTTAGACCAGAGTACTGGATTTTGAAATCATTGGTGACGGCTGGTTTGAGGAAGATTTCTCGCACCTCGTTCACGGTTTCTGGGAGCTGGTCTCTGTATTGCTCTGGCAGTCCTTCTAGCGTGCCGTGCGTTTTGATTAGCCTTAGCGCAGTCTTGGGTCCGACCCCCTCGATTCCTTCGTTAAAGTCGGTTCCTACCATGATCGCCAGATCAACGAGTTCCTCTCGTGTGATTTCGAGGTGTTGAAGGAGGTCAGGTAGTTCAATCATTTCTGGAATGAGCGGTCTCGTTATGCCTTTGCTCGGTAGGAATTCTTGACCGGAAATTGTTACGTAGCGAACTAGGCGGGGTGAGCCGAATAGAACCGAATCGTAGTCTCGACTGTTGGCTGCCCAGACCTGCCCCCGCATAGCCATGTGAGCTGCTTGCGCTTCACCTTCCTGTGGAGCCTGGATCCATGGGACGCCGAGCAACTCTAGAACTCTTTTCGCGTCGTCTTGCATGGGCTGTGTAAGGGAGTTCATTGTGACTGCCTTTGACCAGGCTGTAGAGTAGTCTTTGCGTTTGACGGCTTCTTCCCAGTTCGCGGGGTGCGTTCCCTGTACCGCCGTCTCTCCTCTAAGGTTCGCTTTTTCAACTCGGGGGGTTTCCCGTCGAATACAAAGACTGGCCGGATATCGTAGTCCGCGATTGACCGTGTTGTTCTGAGGAGAAGGCCGACCAAGTGCGAAGTAATGTGTCCATTTGAATCTGTGAAAGGCCTTCCATCCCTCATTCGGATGAGCGCCAAGAACTGGTAGAGATTGTTGTTAGCGTCTACCGCTAAGCTTCGACCTTTCAAATCATCCAGCGTGAGTTGCCGCTTTACGACGAGCGGCGAGAGGTTGAAGCCCACGAGTCACCTACCCCATATTCTATGTCGCTCTTCTTGCGAATGCAGTATATTGGCACTACCTGCACTGTCGAAATGCGTGCTACGATTTCCCGGCCAAAGAGCCACTTTTTGGCGCTTGGTTCGATTTGGTCATATTCTATGCAGACTTGATTCAACTTGTCAATTCTGGTCGAGTTGATCTTTCAAGTTCGGTCACGCACAAAGTGAAGCTCGAAGAGGCGAACAAGGGATTCCAGATCCTACAGGCAACATCGGACAGCCTGTCAGAGTTGTGATCGAACAGTAAACCCAAGAGAGCAATCGCCTGAAGTAGAGGTTGCATCGCACTGCGGAACAGGAAACAATTCGCATTAACGCTTGGAGCTTCCATCAATTATCTTGGCATTGTTTCCGTTTTCTTCCACCGACCCGAGCATGGGGCAGCCTGATTTCGCCGGCACTGAATAGTAATGCATAAATGAGATTGAATCATCTTGCCTTCGCGATTTCAGAGCAGAGTTGAGAGCAAATGCCTCGTTACAAGACAACGACTGAAATACAGAGGATCATAGCGAACAAGGAACAGATCCGAAAGGCGTAGGATAGTTTCTACGTCCGGGAGATATGGGCATTATCGCCCACGTCGATCACGGTAAGACGACGATGAGCGATTCCCTCCTTGCAGCTGCCGGTCTTCTGTCGCCAGGAATGGCTGGAACAGCGCTAGCCCTGGATTACATGGAGGAAGAGCAGAAGCGGCAAATGACCATCAAGGCCGCGAACGTGAGCCTACTTCACGAGAGAGCCGGAACCCCTTACGTCATTAACCTGATCGACACTCCGGGCCACGTTGACTTCTCCGGCAGAGTGACACGCGCACTTCGAGCCATTGATGGTGCCGTTGTTGTTGTGGATTCCGTTGAAGAAATAATGGTGCAAACCGAGACTGTAACCAGGCAGGCTCTCGAGGAGCGAGTGAGGCCAGTTCTTTACATTAACAAGATCGATCGACTCATCAAGGAGTTGAGACTGACTTCCGATCAGATCCAAGATCGGATCGGACGGATAATAACAGAATTCAATCGATTAATAGAATTGTACGCTGAACCCGAGTATCGGGAGAAATGGAAGGTAAGCTTTGCCGGCAACACGGTTGCCATGGGATCAGCAAAAGATCGATGGGGTTTCAACGCTGAAATCGCGAAAGAGACAGGTGTCAGATTCTCTGACGTCGTAGATGCATACACAAAGGATACGGCTGCTGAACTGAAGGAACGAGCGCCACTTCACGATGCAGTCCTCAACATGGCTGTTGAGTCAATGCCTCCCCCACATGTTGCCCAAAGGTATCGTATACCACGGGTTTGGAAGGGAGATATCACCAGTGAGGTTGGCCAGGCGATGATGAATTGTGACGATAATGGCCCCGTTGTTATGGCCATCACAAACATCGTTGTGGACCCACAGGCTGGTGTAGTGGCGAGCGGTAGGCTGTTTTCGGGAACCATTACTGAGGGATCAACATTTCACCTTCTAGGCGCCCGTGTCGATCAACGGGTCCAACAGGTCTGCCTCTTCATGGGACCCTACCGAGAGATTGTAGGAACGATCAGTGCTGGAAACATCCCCGCCCTTCTAGGGCTCGATGCGGCCAGGGCAGGTGAGACCCTGTCCACGATCAAAGACATAGCCGCCTTCGAGGCAGTCCACTACGTGACCGAACCAGTAGTAACAATGGCCGTTGAACCAAAATACAGCAGAGACCTACCGAAACTCGTTGACCTGCTCAGGAAACTCAGCTTGGAGGATCCGAACCTAGTTACGAAGATCAACGAAGAGACCGGTGAGTATCTCATAGCGGGCATGGGTACGCTGCACCTAGAGATCGCTAACACGCTCATAACGAAGACCGGGCTCGAGATCATAACCTCCAAACCAATCGTCATCTACCGCGAAAGCGTCAGAGGCACCGCTGGTCCAGTGGAGGGCAAGTCGCCTAACAAGCACAACAAAGTCTACCTCTCGGTCGAACCACTGCCAGACAAGCTGGTGGACATGATCAAGGAAGGCAAGATCGGCGAATATCAAGACCGCCATGAAATGGCAAAGATCCTGAGAGAGGAAGGATGGCCGCCAGACGAAGCCCGCGGCGTATGGAGCGTAGACGAAGGAAGCAACATGTTGGTCGAAGTTACCAAAGGAGCCCAGTACCTTCAGGAAGTGAAGGAAATGATACTGGCAGGCTACCGCTGGGGTCTCAAGGAGGGACCCCTCGCCTACGAACAGATCCGCGGAGTCAAAGTTAAGATCACGGATGTTTCACTTCACGAAGACCCAGTCCACCGAGGTCCAGCACAAATCATGCCAATGAGTCGACGAGCCTTCTTCGTAGCATTCCTCAACGCCAACCCGGTTCTGCTGGAACCAGTCCAGAAAATTACCGTAAAAGTGCCACCCGATCTCCTTGGAGCAGCCACCAGTGTCATCTCACAGAAGCGCGGCAAGATCACGTCTGTTGATCAACGAGGTCATCTTGTGTACGTAGTCGGAGAACTCCCAACTTCCGAAACCTTTGACCTTTCAGAGGTGATGCGAGGCGCGTCCCAGGGCAGAGCATTTTGGGGATTGGAATTCTCTCACTGGGCACCGGTTCCAAATTCGATGATAACACAGGTCATCACCGACATACGCAAGCGCAAGGGTCTTTCACCGGAACCACAGAAGGCTGAAGACTTCATGGAGGATTAGTCCTCCCCCACCCACTTTTCTTTCGTGCAAGAGCAACCAGCACTTGAGTCGGCCCCAGGCAAACATTGCTTTGTCGTCGGCAACCTAACTCCAGAATGGACAATGGAGAAGTGCCTGATGACGCAACTCGTCATATGGCGCGCAAGTGTTGTTGATGATGAAAGATATTTCGAGAACTGTCCCAATGCTCCTCGCATTTGTATTTGCAATTTCGTTCGTTCATGCGATTCCCGTATTCGCGGCCACCAGCGATCAGTCCGGCCCCGCAATTTACCTTGCCGAAATCATCTTTACAGGCAGACCGGTAATTGTTTCTGGAGTTGGATTCACGCCGTCAGCAACCATCATATTCAAGATAGGCGGCCTGGTCATTGAAACGGATCCTAGTCCGCTTGTCGCCGATTCTTCAGGCGCGTTCACTGCTCTGCTTATGACCGGTAAAGTGGATGTGAGCTTCTGGACAGTTACTGCAACGGACGGCAAAAACACCGCCCAGGCAACACTAACCATAACGTACCACCTTCGAGTTCCTTGCCGATCACGTTCTTAAGTACTGCTTTGGTTCTTCACACCAATACTGTGCAGTGCCGTTAGGAATGACGATCCCATTTTTGTTTGGGTTCCATGCGGCCAATGTATGACCGGTGAATACCGCTGTTATGGCTGCCGAAATCAGGTGGTGATTTGAATTGGTAGAATTTACAAGAGAAACCCCCGTCGAACCGACTCCCGCCCCACTCACGAAAGGCCAAGAGCTCGACTTGACAGTTGAAGCAATCAGTCACCGAGGTAATTCAGGAGTCGCAAAAATCAGCGGTTACCTCGTCTTCATACCCGGAACTCAACCCGGCGACAAAGTCCACGTCAGAATAACTGGAGTCACGGAACGGTGGGCGACGGGTGAAGTAATCCCAACAGCTTAGAAACCGAGAATTAGAGCCTTGTTTAATCTATCCTCGCTACTCCCCTGGGCCTGGGTCCTCAAATCCATTCATCATCAACAACATCGTCGTCAAAATCGTCATCGACATCGTCGTCAACATCATCAATGTCGTTCGTCATTATTCATCAGTTTTCCTAGCGTGCCTAGCTTTATCGTTAAGCATTAGCCATTGATGTACTGCGTAGTGTCTACTTTCAGTGCTGGTATGCAGCTCTATCCAGACGGATATGCTACGATAACGAGACCATACAAAACATCTACGAAAACAGCTTGGATTGCTTACTCGAAGCTAGGTAAAGAGGGTTGTCCGGGTAGGAATGGGAGGGCGTCGGAAGTTGCTTATTCGAGTGTGAGTGCTATGTTGATTCTGAGAGGTGACTGATGTATGGCAAAGCAGAGTAGGGGATCTAAGAAAGCGTACTCGGCTGCTAGAGATAAGCGGGTGTCGGAAGCACGCGAGAAGAAGAAGCGAAAAGCCGCCCTTTCCACGTATCACTAGCAGCAGGGGCAATGGGTCTTAGAAAGGGATTTCAATTTTGGATCCGAAGCAGTGTCCGGGTTGCGGGGCAATAATAATCAAGCGAGGGAATTGGAACAGCGCTGAGGGGAAGTGTGTTTGGTGCGCGCTTAGCGAACCGGGGTAGCCGCGTAAAGATGGCTTGAGGCCTACCCGGAGTACTACAGCATTCTGTATCCTGGCTCGTCACCACCGCCTCATGCCGCTGCAGACTCAAAGATGACTGAGATCGGAAGAACCCTAGACCTTGAGAAACAGCACTTTGGATTCTACACCGACTTCGCTGAAGGTTCTTCGCGGTCGTTCTCCCCAACTACTCTCAGCGTGGAAACGATTGAGTACGCGACTTGGTTGGGCAAATATTATGCGACACAAGCTATTCTCACCTCCCTGCAAATAGATGAGCGAATAAGACAACTCGAGAAAGCTCCTTGAAGCAACTGAACTACCTAATGCCTGCAATCGTTGTCGGCGTCCCCGGTTGCTATCGTCGCGCTCATTGCAATCGTACTCCCGCAGAGAAGCAAAGAATCATGACAGACCAAGTCAAGGAGCCGGCGAAGATGGAGCAGCCTCTTCTGCCTCAATTGTGGTGTCGATGGGGCGGTCACTAACGAGCCCCCGTCTCCATGAATAGCAGAACTTTATCGAAAAGAAACTTAATTGAAAATTGAGGATTAAGCTGAAGACTTCATGGAGGATTAGTCCTCCCCCACCCACTTTTCTTTCGTGCAAGAGCAACCAGCCCACCCAAACCTTGTCTTGGGCATAGAAGACCCGATCGAATACCTACTCATTCCTGCGCTTACGCATCTTCGCTTCCCGAACGTGAGCCCTGTAGATCTGTGAGCGAACATTAAAAGTGCCGAACGTGTGTCCAGACACTGATGGTCGGTCATGACCGAGCTACTCTACCTGAAAGACCATTACCTCCGCGAATTCGACGCGAAAGTCGTCAGCGTGGCGGGCGGCCTTGTCACCCTTGACAAGACCTTGTTCTATCCTACCGGCGGCGGCCAACCAAACGACACAGGGTCCATCCGTTGGAATGCGGGCGAATCCAAAGTTATCGATGTTTCGAAGAGAACTGGAACCGTGCTTCACAAGGTCGATGGGCAGGCGCCGCCTCAAGGCGCAATGGTTCATGGAGTCATTGATTGGGATAGGCGTTACGTGTTCATGCGTTATCATTCTGCGTTGCACGTACTGTGCGGTCTAGTGTACCACATGTACGGCGGGCTTGTCACGGGTGGACAGATCTACCCCGACAGGGCGAGAATGGACTTCGATCTCCAAGACCTGAGTACTAATCAAGTCTCGGAAATAGAGAAAGCGTGTAACAAGGAGATTCAGGCAAGTCGCCCGATCGTAGTAAGATTTCTTCCTCGCGAAGAGGCAATGAAGCAGCCTGACCTGATACGCACCAAGATCAACCTTCTACCTCCTGAAATTGCTGAAGTCCGCGTTGTCGAGATAGAAGGTCTAGACGTCCAAGCGGATGGAGGAACGCATGTCGCGAACACCAAAGAGATTCAGGGCATCAAGGTAGTCAAGACTGCTAACAAAGGTCACATAAATAGAAGGATGGAAATCGTTCTAACCCCAATGAGTCCGCAATGATCCTCATGGTAGCACGAAAATGGTCAAGAGCACTTTCGACACCCACTCATCTGAGGGAGCAATCCGCTGGATGCTCCAGGAAAGCATGATCCTCCGAAAAACAGCGCAAGACCCTGAAACCTTCGCAACAGTGCAAGGCTTCATCTTGTCCGACCGACTCAGAGACATAATAGGTTCCACCTTGGCGAGCTTAATTGCTGGGACGACGAGGAAACGGAGTCGAAAGGTGGGCAGTGTGAGCATTAGAGACGCCTTTTTGACAGCCACTATGGCGGCAGTACTGGAAACAAGCCCGGTATCGCTGAGCGACGACGAAATGGCACGTTGTGCCAACATCATCTTCGCCCTTCTTCCGATCAGCCGCTTGGAAGAGGAGGGGTTAGCGGACAAATCTCTACGAACTATCTCACGCGACAAATCCTACGTTAAGAAACTCCAAGAACTGTTTAAACTCTGATGGTACTCGAATCTCTAGTCCGGTTTGAGGGTAGTGGCTTACTTTGTGGAGGAGCGAGCACTCCAAGCAAGCCAGAAGGCTACGATTTCCAATAGTATGATCAGATCGATTAGGGCTCCTGGAACTCCCATGGCGTTAGGTGGAGTAGCGCCAATCGGATTGAACAGATAACTTGCGAAATCCGAATAGCGCATCCCAATTCCTGGAGCCGGTGCCTGAGAAACGTCCGCAATTTGAATCAAGATCCTGAGCAAGCTCCATCCAGCCGCAAGCGTGAAACTCATCTTGGAAGGCTTCATGAAAACGACCCACGCAACTACAAAATCAACAATTATGAAGGCAACGAGAGCGTAGTAGTGCATAGGAACTAGCGGAAGGATCTTATCTGCAGCCAAAACTACAATACCCAATACTCCAGTTAGGGCAATCAGTGCGCCCACTGCCTTCGAAGCGCTAGCGGTTTGCATCGCTCAGATCACATCGCTGAATGTTCAAATGTGAGTATATTAACCAATCCTAGAACGGACGGCAGTCGCATTTCCCGAAGGGCTCTTCGGCACTCTGATTTCTCCGTCGTGAGACTTTTAACTGGAGCCCAAGTCTTTTGCTGATGCGGTCGTCGCGGCTGGCCTTTGCGAGTGCGAGATTGAGGCTCCACTAGGCCGTGGTCCAGATCCCACCAGTGAGAAGGTGAGGAGGATATCCTGGTCTATGACGGGGGCTTCCCAAGCCTCAAAGTTGCCGAACGCAACGAGGACACCCGGGTCCGAATCCCGGCGGCCGCACCAAGATTACGGTATGAAACCACTCACCTTATAGCTTCAACGATGACTCTGAGCATTGCTGAGATCAATGCCTGACTCACCCAACCCAATACCTGATCCACGGGCAAAGTATGCTGACCTTCTCAAAGACAAGGACTTGAAAAGATGGCACGACAACATGGCCAGAGGATCACCCGCCTCAGCCGAAATATGCCTACGAAACCTCGGCAGATTCTGCAACATCAACAAACTAACTCCCAAACAACTCGCACAGATGAAACCCCGCCCCCTCGAAGACCTACTCATGGACTACGTCTCCTCAGTCCAAGCAAAACATTCAGGCAGCTACATACACAACACCATCAAAATCGTGAAATCCTGGCTGACCTTCAACGGAATTGAACTCAAACGTAGAATCAAGATAACGGGCGCACACGAAACACCAACCCTAACCGAAGAAAGAATCCCCACACAAGAAGAACTGAAACGCACCTTCCTATCCGCATCCAAACAAGCCCGAGTCGCCTGCGCCCTAATCGCCCACGCCGGACTAAGACTCGAATCCATAGGCAACTTCCAAGGAAACGACGGACTCAAAATCAGAGACCTACCCGAACTAATCATCAAAGACAACCAAGTGAACTTTGAGAAACGCCCAACAATGCTTGTCGTCAGAGCGAACCTAAGCAAAGCACGCCACCAATACTTCACCTTCCTAACAGACGAAGCATGCGACTACCTCAAAGACTACCTAGAAGAACGCATCAGAGACGGAGAAAAACTAACACCAGAAACAGCAATCATAGTCCCCAAAATCGCTGAAAAACCATTCATAAGAACCATCAACATCAGCGACATGATCCGCAAAGCCCTCAGAGGCGCAGGACTACAATGGAGACCATACGTACTAAGATCCTACTTCGACACCCAACTCATGGTCGCCGAATCCAAAGGACTCGTAATCAGAGACTACCGCCAATACTGGATGGGACACAAAGGCGACATCGAAAACCGATACACAACCAACAAACACCGCCTCCCACCCGACCTCATCGAAGGAATGCGTGAATCCTACAAACGCAGCCAGGAATATCTCATGACCACCAAACCAGAAGTAAGCGAAGACAAACTCATCGAAGCAGTCAAAAAACAAATCCTAGCCCAAGTCCTCACCGAAAAAGAAATCAGCAAAATCGACCTAGCAAACGCAACAGACGAAGAACTCAACAACCTCCTCAAACACAAATTAATGGGAACCGCACACAACAACGCAGCAACACAGAAAGTGATCGCAACAAACGAAATCGAACAATACATCACCCAAGGCTGGGAATACGTAGCACCAATCAACGGCGAAAAAGCAATAGTCAAAATGCCCTTCTGACTGACTCGGTGCAAATCCAACCTAAGACACACATTCCCACTACTGGCCAGCCGACAGATGCCAAACCGTTCAGATTCAACTAGGTAGTGGTGGGCTCGCCCGGATTCGACACTACCTAGGCGAATTTTCCGGATATAGGAAATTGGGTCAATCCCCGAGTCGTACTGTCAGTGTAGCTGATGCACGATCGCCTTGAGATCCAATTGCAGTGATTTGATAAGTGCCGGCGGCAACGTTTCCTACCTTGAATTCTCCCACCATTGCTCCGAACTGCATGTAGCAAACTGGAGCGATCACAGGGACCCCTGTCAATGAGCCTGCACTATCAGCAGGGTGAAATCCTGCACCGTGGACTGAGATGATGGATCCAGCACGAGCCGCAATGGGACTGAGTGTTATGAATGTTGGACCGGCGACGTTGACCATAAGATCGGTTTTTGGAACATTACTTCCGCTTGCTTGCGTCAGTGCTTGAGCAGTCATCACAATAAGGTTGTCATATTCCGTTACATGAGGATTCTGCATCGTAGTGAGGGCGAACCATTTCTGTTTGGTGTCGGTGGCATATCTCCCCGAGCCCCCCACAGCAGATGGGTCCAGACGGATACTGCCTTCCAAAACTCCAGGATTCCACGAAGTCTGACAACAACGGTTTTGTGCCCTAGTAAGTCGAACGCATAACCATCCTTCAATCTTTGAATGGTAATTCCATCAACTCTCTGCTGCTTCCGACGAATCCATGGCCAATCCACGATGGAAACTCCCGTAGATGAGAATGACAGCTGGGCGTAAATCTAAAGATTTGGACGTCCAAGGATTAAGACCGAAAATGATGATATCGATGATAAGAATCTGGGATTCTTGCCATTATTCAGGGTTAATTCTTGGAAACTATCCAGTAAGAAATTGTTCGTAGATTTTTTCGGGAAACGTGGGTTTCCTCGCTTCAGAGATGGGGGATTACAACCCCAATTTACCGGTACGCACAGCCATGTAATCAACCAACTGGATTTTGGTTGCAACCGCATCTTCCAAGAGTCATGATGGACCTGTGTGACTGACGGAATCGGCTACTTGGCGGTATCGTATTGCGTGGGGTCTGTGATGCCCGCCTCCTTGAACGCCTTTTTTCGATTGTTGCATGATTCGCATGTTCCACAGTGTTTTGCTCTGTTGAAGTAGCAGGACCAGGTTAGATCGTACGGAACGCCAAGCTCGGCTCCAAGCTTCATTACGTCCGACTTGGACATTTGGTTAAAGGGAGCTTCCACAAAGATTTCCCTGCCTGTGCCCAGTCTTGAAGCGGTTTGGAAGGCGTCATAGAATTCTCTTCTGCAATCGGGGTAGTATGGCGCGTCTGAGCCTTGAGCGCCATAATAGATTCTACTCGCATCCAGTGCGGCGGAGTATGCGACTGCCGCGGATAGGAAGATAGCGTTTCTGAAGGGAACAATGATGGGCTGCGTGAAGCTTGAGGTCATCGGGACTTGATCATCCACTAGTGAAGTGACTCCGACGAAGATTTCTCCGAGGGACGATAGGTCGATTAGTTTGATTGTGGCTCCTAGTTCCGATGCTATTCTAGCGGCGCTTTCGACTTCCTTTACTGCAATCTGGCCATATTTGCAAGCCATAGCGGAAACGTCGAAGCCTTTTCTCTTCGCCCAATAGGCGACAGTCGCAGAGTCTGGTCCCCCGCTTAGAAGTACGACGCATTTCTTTGAAGTCGTTCGCTTCACCACCACTTGAACCTCGAATCAATCAATCTGAAGATGAATGCTCCTAAGAGGCAAACGACTTGTTCGCTGATAAACAGATATGGAACGGTCGCGAGCAAGGATAGGTTGAACAGCTGACTGAACATCCAACCGACACTTGATGGGATTATTGATGCTATGACGGCGCCTGTGATGAAGTAGTTGTTCTTGAAGGGCTTGGCAACTAGGTAGCCAACTATTCCAGCAACGAAACTCATGAAGGGCATGAAGATTAGCTCATAAGGTCCTGGAAACGGGCTGAACAGGTTTCCGACCACGACACCCACGCCATATGCGACCGCCAGAGTCCATTTTCTTGCAATAGCTGGCCTCAATATTCCAGCGATTCTGAATTGCAGCGCATAGAACGAGAACGGCGAACACACGTAGACCATCAGAGCGTACAGCGCCGCGAATACAGCGACTAACGTTAGATCTCGACTTTTCATTCTATTCTAATTCCTCCCTGCACCGGGGTTTGTTGATGCGGAACGGGTGGGAGGAGCCCGCTCACCCGCACATTACGCCTCAGGCCTCTAGGCCATAGTTAACTTTGTCGAACTCAAACAATTCATCGGACGAATGGACTAGATGTCTCACTATCGGCAATCGAGAGTTTTTCCAGGAATCTGGGTGGGGTAACTCGCTCTTTCTCAATGTAAGCCATGCATGCTAGTGAGATAATGCCTACTACGGAAAACCATCTCTGATTTCTCAGTGTATGATGGTATGGATTACGCAGAAACAGCAGAAAGCTCGTGCCAATAGGATTGAACCTGGTTGACGGAACCAGAATCGAAGAGCCGGAGCTTGACCAGACTGTCCTCGAACTTGATTCGAAAGATCTCACCCTAAACGTTAATGCTCCGAGCGATTACGACCTTGCCAGACAATTAGAGAAAAAGAGAAGGATCCCTGCCAATGAGTGAAAGCAGAGTATCGAGTCTGCGCACGCGGCCCTCTTACCGGATAGCTCGCATCTCAGCCTTAGCAGCCCTATCAGTGGTCGGTTCTTTCATTCATCTTCCAGGACCTTTCTCAACCATTGCTTTTGATTCTGCGCCTGGATTCTTTGCTGCACTATTCTTCGGCGCTGGCGACGGGGCGATAGTGTGCGCGATCGGCCATCTGGCGACGTCCACGATCAACGGCTTTCCGCTAGGCATACTCCATCTTCCAATCGCACTTGGTCTAGCCATTGCTGGAGCAACAATCGGATTGATCAACAAAGTTGCACATCGCTTGAGTTTCGTGCCGGCACTGATCGCTGGAATTACGATCAACACGGGTCTAGTAATAGTGGTCGCTCCTTCAATGGGGTGGGCTGCAACTTTGAGCCTAGTTCCATTCCTCCTCTTTGCCTCAATCGCCAACTCGATAGTTGCTGGAGCCACCTACGTGGGAGTAAGGGGACGTCTAGGATATTGAAAACCTTCACTTACATGCAAAACATCGATACATTACGTGATCTTCTTCTCTTCAAACTCGACAGGAAACGTATCTTAGTCGTTAGCTGTGATTCAGCGGGGGGAGTAGGCCCAAAACCGTTTGACAACGTTAAGGTTAGCGGGAGTGTTGTCGGAAGATTCACAGCAAGGGTAGCCCTCATGGAAGCTTTGTCCGTGGGCGCACTCCCGTTTTGTATTACGGTCGCACTGAGCGTTGAACCCCAACCTACTGGCACTCAAATTCTCAACGGGATACGAAACGAGCTGCGTCACGCCTCATTAACGCTTCCAATCAGGTTGCAGAGTAGTGAAAAGAATTTCACAGTTAAACAGACCGGACTAGGGATAACCGTACTGAGCATCGCCTCGCCTCAGTCATTGCGAATAAAGACTTGCAAGCGCGGTGACGCTGTCATGGCAATAGGCACGCCTCACGTTGGGAAAGAAGTGGTTCCGGGGGAACGGACTGGGAGTGTTTCGGACACACGCGATGTTCGGAGGCTCCTCAAGATTCCGTTTGTGCACGAGATAATCCCAGTCGGGTCCCAGGGAATATTACGGGAGGCTCAAATCCTAGCTAAAGAGTCCGGTCTCAACTTCAGACTAAACTCCGAACTCAGCCTTGACATTCTGAAATCAGCAGGCCCCGCAACGATTACGCTTTGCGCGATCCCGAATTCAAGATCAGAGCTACTGAGAAGAGCCATCGGTAAACACGTGAGTGCTGTCGGAACACTTTACAAAAGCTGAGAGACAAACAGGCAAAGCATCCATTCCATTAGTTTCCGCAAAAGCGTCAAGTCACACCTACAACCGTAGAATTGACGTTACTTTTTTCTGGGGAGAGGTATGCCCCGTGCGGGCAACAGAAACTGAACCTTTGTTTCTGCCGCCGCCAATATCGTAGGTCACTTCGATGAATTGAGGATCAATAGTAAAATCAGAGCTATTGGGATGACTATGTCATTAAACAGAATCGGATAGCTATTGCCAAGCTTGTAATTCCTATTTTTTACGATGTCTTGTACATGGACGAATGCTGCGCCGAGCATGAAGACTGAGAAACTGATGACGGTGGCAGTCCAGAAAAGGCCATGAAACCAGATGCTTAGAATGCCCAGCACGCCATAGGCGAGATTTGCAAAAGCCACTTCAGTCTGAAATGGATTCCTACTTGGCCAACCGATGGATTTAGCTAGTTTCTCAGACTTGAAAAAGTGTAGGAAAAAACCAGTTAACCCCACAAATCCAATTTGAATCTCAATGCCGTAGAAGAGCAGTGCCCCAAGAAAATCTGAATGCATCACGGAGGAGCGCGCAACCGCTAAAGCGATAGTCACTATGGGCGGCAAAAATCAAAGAAGCTGGAACCTATCCTCACTTTTGCTCATGCTGAGTTCCTTGCGATCGCCTAGATATCATGCTTTATCCTCTTCCCCTAAACAACACACTAAAACAACAATAATCCTATCACGAAACGAGTCCGTCATGCGAGCGAGGCGAGCAGCACGAATTTTTTCGAAACTTTCTATATACCTTCACTTGATATATACCCACACGGGCATCGCGACAGCCTTTTTTTACTTAGCAGACTTTACTGTAACAGCGTTATAGTCAATACATCGCCGCCCCTAGCAGTCCTAGCGAAGACCCATGTCAGAACCATCTCCCGATTTGGCGATGCGTCTAGGAGATAGACTCAGAAGTGAAGGCATAGAAGATGTTAAGGTGAACGCTGACGATGTCTATGTAGTCAGCGGCCAGTTGGCAGCAGTCTACAGCCTGAATTTTCCAGAGTCACTAGCAGATGATCAGAAAACCAAGATAACCGAGATCGCGAGAGAAGAATGCCTTAACTATTTGCAGAGCGCTCACAATTCGATCGCCTGGCCAGTCGCGTCGCATTATCCTCACGCTCACACCAAGTCCTGGAGTGCTCCAGAAGAATAACTGTAACCACTCTCATGTTGTGCTGTAGGGAAACCATTCTCGCCTCGTGCCCTATCTGTTTCGTATTCGTTCCTTGTGTTTTTTCACGGATTTGTTTTGCAATCAATTTACTCACGCCACAGACGTATTTGTTCGCCTCAATTCGACCGATCAAGCCGTGAAACGGTAGACAGCAGATTGTACGTAGTTTGGAGTCCATCCGCCTATGTTGGGTACGATGACGTAAAGGAGTACCTGATACGCATGCCCTCTAACCCAAGGGTTGGATCGAGCAAGGAAATTGTAGTTGCGCGGGCCACTTCCTGCTATGTAGTTGTTATCTGTGCAGCAGGGAGCTTATCGCTGGAGTAGATCGAGAAAGAGTTTGGATTATGATCATCGGCGTGATCGGCATAATATTCTCCGTCGTTTTTGCAGCAACAATGTTTACTTTCGATGTGCTTCGTCCAGTAGGACTAGTGGGGTCAGCAATCGTAAGGCCAATTGCTCAGGCATCCATGTGGCTCTTCGCCGTCTGCTCTGTGATTTCTATTATTTCAGGCGTCAAAGTACTGGTATTCATCCTAGCCTGGCATAAGCGTTACACGAACCTAAAAGTTGCAGAAAAAGAGCTTGAAAAGAAATACTTTAGGACCAGCAAGCACCCGTAGCCTATCAAGTGTGTGAGGAAACCGATCGTAGAAATCACCACAAATTTGGATATGCGAAGTAATCTGGCACGTATGTATCATGTGTGTGATATGGCTGGCGCGGGCATCAGAAACTGAGTCGTCGTTCCGTCCGTTAGGATGGATAGTTAGAATGGAATCGTTAGAATGGCCTTCGTAAGAAGGAGTGCGCGCACCAGTATACACACACAGGTATAGCTGGTGCGAGCACTGGAAATTGAACTCTCGGTCTGGCGGTTTTGTGTGTGTGTGAGGTATAGCTGGTGCGAGCACTGGAAATTGAACTCTTGTCTTAGTGTGTGTGCGCGCGTATGTAACGTGTGTTGGTTTTCTTTTGCCGTCTAGCTAGGTTTCTTCTCACTCTCCTTTAACACATTCTACCATTGCTCACAGAAAGTTGGACGTTCTCTGTAGTTTCATAGGTCGAGATTGGACCTCGATTTGACCATCACAAAATACCATAACCTGGGTCAAATTCTGATGCTCGCACCAGTGCTGTGCACACTCAGAAATTGGTTGCTGTTTTGGTGTGTGCGTCTTGAGTCTAATATATGGCCATTGACTCATATGTCAATTGCAGAACCGCAGAAGATTCATTCAGGCGGGCATTTATGAAAAAAGAAGGTGGTCGAGCGCCTCTGTTGAATACAAGGGACATTGGGCTCGTGACAGTTTTCAGTGCGTTGATGGCAGTGGTTACAATCTACGCTATCCCTCTTCCCTTTGGAGGCATAACTCATTTCGGAAACACGGTGATGTGGACTGCCTCGATCCTTTTCGGAGGATTGATCGGCGGTCTTGCGGGAGGAATTGGCGGAGCTATGGCTGATGTGTTTCTTGGGGAACCAATATGGTCTCCATTTGACATTTTCTGCAAGCTCGCTAGTGGAATCGCTTGCGGGCTTGTTTCCGTAGGCATTAGCTCTGTAAACAAGAGTTCAACTGCAAGAATCATTGTCGCCGTCATTGTCGGGGCCGTTGTGAATTTGCTCGCGTACGCCCCGGTGTACTTGCTCCTGTTCGGGCCTGGCGCGGCAGTTTCGTGGCTTTTGAGATTCTTCCTTCCCGGACCGGCGTTGGTGACTTACGTTGCTACACCAATCATAACCATTGGTGTGATGAAAGCCTACCCTCTGGTGCTGACGTTCAGAAGTTCGAAAAGGGGCATACGACGATTCATATGAGACCCTCGGGGAGTCGGATGAAGACGGCTTGGTGGAACGACTTTGAGATAATTGACGCACACGCCCATCTACATCGGATGTCGCCGGACTTCCGCGTCAGCCTCACAGCGAATGAAATGAGGAAGCTAATGCGAGAGTACCATTACGGCAAGGCGATCATAATGGATAGAGATAATGCCATGATTGCTAGGGCGGTTCTGGGTTCGAAGGAGCTTCTGGCCAATGTCTGGGTCAACCCGAAAGAGAAACGGTGCGAAAGAGACATCAAAACCTATTTGAAAAGGAAGAATTTCGTCGGCCTTAAGCTACATCCACTCTTCGACGGCTACACCCCAGATTCTCCAATCGTCCGCCCTGTGGTGGAGCTGGCTGAACGGGCTGATGTTCCAATCCAGTTTCATTGTGGTCATCCTCCATTCAGCCTTCCATGGAGCTTCGAACCCCTAGCGAAAGAGTTTCCCAAGGTGAAGATGGTGCTTGTACACATGGGTCATGGTCATATCGTGTACATCAATGGCACGATCGACGTGGCTGAGCGAAACAAGAACATCTACTTGGAAACGAGCGGGATGCCCATGCACACCAAGATCAAGGAGGCTATGGAACGTGTTGGAAAGGACAGGGTGATTTACGGCGACGATGCGCCCTGCGGCCATCCCTCATGGGAACTTGAGAAGGCCAGAGCTTCTGGATTGAACAATGCCGACCTGCATCGATTGCTGAGTACGAACGCTTCACGTTTGTATTCGTTAGAATAAGATAACATAGATAGAATGGATAGCCTACCACTAAGACTTGATTACGAAAGTGTAATCCGTCTCAGCACGGCTGCCGAGCCAAAGATTGCAATTGTACGTGGTTTTTCGATTCTGAGGAAAAAGGCAACCTCGAATTTCGAAAGGCTTGTCGGAGTTCGTTTAGGTTTCATTAGTGGTTCGGTTTCTTCAGGCCGAGTTCCGTTCAGTTGACGAAAGCTGAAGCAACTCCGACTGGGCATGGGACGGAAACGATGAGACAAAACCTACGACGCAACCAGGACGAAACTGAAAGCGAATTCTATCATGCTCTCATCTCAACCCTGATTAAATGGTAGGAGACTGGAGTGGATCTGTCTCAGACCACAGCCGAAGTTCGTTGAAATGCCGCAATATTTCTAATGGCTTACATGCCTTCTACAACGATCATTGTCAAGGTCGATCGGACTTTGTCAAGTCTTCTTATCTTCCAAGTAATGATCTCTTTCAGCTTGTCCATGGATTCAGCCTCGACCTTGGCAACGACATCGTACACCCCATAAACAGGATACGACTCCTTGACGTTTCCGATCTTGCGCAGCTCAGCCACCACTGCGTCTTCTGAACCTATTTCTGAATTTACAAGGATAATAGCTACCGGCATCCCAGAAACACGAATAGGTTATTGCTTTTCAGTTGATTCTAAAGGTTCTTCCTTCGAGTGATTGTTCATTTCGCAGAGCCTGACTTCAGAGATGGGGCAGGGGATTTCGGCCTCAATTTACTGGTACGTATAACCCGCTTTGCCATGATCAACTCTTATGGCCTGGGATGGGGACAGAACCAGAAAACTCATCAAGGAAAACAATCATAACGCAGAGACAGGCAGGTGGTTCGGTTGAAGTTGAGCCATAGTTTCAAGAATATTCTGGTAGCTGTTGCTGGATACACTGATCCTCGTATCCATTGCAAGACCAGGTGCAATCACAGTTGGCATTGTACTCACGTGAATGAGCGTGAGCTTTGCTCCTGAATCTTTCGCCAAAACACAAGCGTACCGTATATTTCTCTCCATAACCGTCTCCAGCACACCGTCTCTCTTTTCCCGTCGCTAGGTCTTTGAGGAAGCTGGACAAAAGATCCTTGAAGATGCAAAGAAGATTGCGAGAGATATGGACGTGAAAGCGGAAACAATCTTGAAAACAAGTTTCGGCAACGTAGCTCATCAGATTATTCAAGTCGCAGAAGAGGGGAAGTTCGACCTCATTACGATAAGTTCCAGAGGGCATAACCCGTTGAGTAGGGTGCTGCTGGGAAGCGTCTGTGGTGCCGTATCACGCAACGCTTCGTGCCCAGTCTTGGTGGTACGATAAAAGCCGGTAACCAGCCTAGAGCGAGCACTTCAATTCGAGCTGTGCCGAAAGCAAAGAAGAAACCAAAGAAGAAAGCGAAGTAAGTGAAGAGCTGTTCACCCTTGCTGGCGATGACGACATGTTATTAATTCGAGCCAGTCTCTTTCAGGTTCTTGGATGAAGGGATATAGAAAACATTGAGTTTCAAGATTAAGGATTGGCTGAGAAGACTAGGAATTCAAACGTCCCATGAAGAAAGGCAAGAGATAGATCGTGAAGTGGAGAGACGAACAGGAAAGGCTTGCGACACAGGAATCGATGATCTTAGCGAAGCGCAGTTTAGGGACATTGTAGCTTCAATTAAACGAAAAACAAAACCACTTCTGGCAGAGCTTCTAGCCTAGATTGTTCGAAATATCTTTCTGCCTCACGCATTTTGCCTCATCAAGTTGAAACGTATATCTGCGGTAGTAGACACTGTGTAAGGCTATTTGCTCAGACAAAATTGCATGTGACAGTTTCAAACCTCTCAACGTAGCTTACTGGATTGAACGTACTCCGTCTGGGCCGTGGTCCCATTCTCTGCCGCATTCTTCACAGGCATAGCTGAATATAGTGACATAGTTGGCTCCTTTCCACATCTCGGTTCTGGTGGTACAGGGCATCCACTCATGACAATACGGGCAATCCAACTAGCCACCTCCAATGCAAAGGTTAGTCCGCAAAAGTCGCAGACTGGTTCATTCTCGGAATCGAAATCGGTTGTGGGAGGCTCGATGATTTTTCCATTCTTGCATTCAGGACACTGCAATTCAGCTGTCACTGCTGGCAGCCCTATCGCCTCAGCTCTTAACATGAAACAGACAGCATATTCAGTCGGAGAGTTGAGTGAACCTTAGCATTTGCCACCAACCTTCAACCCGCACGTGCATTCTTTAGGTAGCACGTTCATCCCCTCCAATTCAACTACGACACTTGGACGATTATTCCTGAGCCATCTGAGAAATCCTCGGTTTGTGTGAACGTGATGCTTCCCCAGGCGGTTACCTTTCTCATCCTGTACGTGAACTAGGCCATTCCGATTTGCGGTAACGTAGATTGTGTCCGGTTTGGAATCTGACATGCCATGGCAAGATCATGAACGAGGTTTTAACAATCCTCATCAGCAGACGTGTTTACGCTAACCTCCTGAGGCTGCCTTCTTGACTGTTTTCTTGAGGGTCGTTGAGTCCGAGTTCAATGAATTCGCTATTCCGCATAGGTTTGCTTCAGCGCCCGCATCTTGAGTAGTTGAATTCTGACTCCAGACAAATGGACGAAACACATTGAGGAAATAAGAAAGAAACTCGACCTAAAGGCAATTGAAATTAATCAACTCAAGGAGCAATGGTCTTCAAAGACCAAATCAGGAGAAGCACTTTACAAGAGACTTGAAGAAACAAAACGCAAATTGACAACCAACGGCAAGCCATCGAAACCGTAGTGCAGCTGGCGTTACAAAACGAAGAAACAGTCAAGGCCGCAGCGGCTCAAAAGCAAATATCAGACAAGAGAAAGGAAATAGTTGCGACACTCAGAGAACTGCTCTCACTCGATCCAAACCAATCTGATGATCAAACCCTCGAGAAAGCGCGCTCAGTGGACCTGCAACTTGAATCAATGCCGGAGCAAATACGGCAGCTGGAGTATGAGGTCAAATCCTACGACGCGAACATGTTGGTGCCTCAGCAAAGGCGAGTTGACGAAGCGCAAGAGGCTTCTGAAAAGGTTAAGCTGCTTGATCCCGAGGTCAAAGTTGACACGAAGAGAATTGAGCTGCTTCAGACTATCCGGAACGCTTTCAGGGAGATTCAACCAGCGGTCAGGAGGAATTTCGTTTTCAGAATTACTGCCAGTGCCAATGACTATCTCACGCGACTCTACGGCGGGTCTGAGATCGAGAACTTTGAGTTCTCAGAGGAATACGAATTCATTGTCACTCGAGCCGGGCACAAGAGACATGCACACCGGCTAAGTGGCGGGCAACAGGTGCTCGCGAGCATGGCGTTCCTGATGGCTCTCAGCGAAGTCCTGAGCGAACTCGACTTCCTAATTCTAGATGAACCGACGACACATCTTGACGAAAATAGGAGAAAGGAACTCGTTAATGTTCTCGAGAACCTTAGACGGGTGCCACAACTCATAATCGTAGACCATCACCCCGAACTGTAGGCAGCCGCAGACACTCGGTTCAATGTCACGTTGAACAACGAAGGACAAAGTCAAGTTCAACAAATGAGCGAGTAGAGAAACTATTTGCTCATCTACCAGTTTGGTAGAAGCAAGAGAAATTCAGGCTGGCACAGCTATCCAGTCACGTGCAATCAATTCCGCTTGCGCCAGCACGGTTTGGGCGGCTTTCTCTTGCTTGTCGGGTGGGTATCCGTATTTCCTCAGGATCTTCTTGACCTTTTAGTCGAATGTCAGCTTGTACGCTGTCTCTCTGGGTCCAGTCGATTGTGAGAAGACAACATTCCAGCGCAACTCCAAGTTGAATCGATCTCACGATGCTCGTTGAGTCTCTCGATCAGCGGCCCGAGAAGCTCGGTCTCAATCTGTTCATCTGACAGGTTTACGGGATTCTTCCACCCCATATCGACAAGATCCTTTCTTCCGAAAACCGTTGAAACAAACACCTCAATTCAGTAGGGAAATATGGACGTAGCATTTCGCATATGAACAGGAGCGTTCCGCACATTCCGACTTGTCCTCCCCATTCCAGAGTGCACCTGTCGGCCCCCTTCAGGTGTGATAAGACTTCTCGACATGTAACGAAAAACCATCCCATAATAGGTGAAAAAGCCGAAGAAAATAACAAACAACAAATTACATTGTAGTTTCCGGAAATTTAAGAGTGCCCCCCAAGGATATGGAGAAGCCCCCGCCGAAAACAAAAATCAGTTTCCAGCCGACCCATACCCGCCCATCAGCCACCCTGCCAAGAAACTAGCAAACTCACTTTACGCAAGAAAACAAACGATCAAGACCAGAGGGGCCCAATCCTAGACGTAACCACCAATGAACCCCGTCCAAGCAGGGAGTTCTTTGGCCCTCCGTAGACAGTTACCGCCAGAAATCTCTAGCCGAGACCAGTTTAGGCCTTTCTGGTAACAAACTGGCCGTTTATCATTACGCAGCTGAAAGTTGGTGTTGAACTGGGTTTCGCGGTAGCGATCAGTACGTCAACAATTTGCCTTCACTTCGATTCGTCGGCTGTCAACTCCATTCGCAACTTTTCGAGTTGCCGCTTGGAAAAGCCAGGCTGTTCCTTTTCCCACCTGTCTGCAAAGTAGCCATAACTCGCTCTGTGGCCTGGACGTCCCCAAACCAAGCGACAGGCCATATCGTATGCAATTTCTGCCTTGTACATGTCCCCATGCTCGTCAGTCACGGAGAAATTGAACTGGAACACCAGAGCATCGAACAGCACAAGCAGGTCTCTCTGGCTGAACCTAAACCTCTTTTGAACCGATTTCAAGACTCATCCAACTAGCTGTTAATTGACCCCGTGAACCTAATGGTACCATTCATAACACGTGAGAGGAATGGTACCATTCATGTCACGTGACGGGAATCCGCAAATCAACAGCGAAGCAAACCCCGCTCTTCCGCATAGCAGTTTGTGAGGGGTGAGTCTCTTAGGTTGCTCCCCTTCATTCCCTTGCAATATCAAGGACCTCCTTCCGCATCGAAACGTGTTCTTCTAAGAAGCGCCAGCCACACCTCCGCCTTGGCCAAGAACTCTGAAGGCGACAGCCAATCCTTTTCGCTCAGCAGAACGTCACGCAGCGGAGAAGAGGGACTCAAGTTCTCGGCGGCAAACTTTTTGAGGCGCTTGATGCTCAATTTACCGTGATCGAGAGCGACTGTCATTTTCACTCGTGCCAGGTTATTGATGGGTTTCTTTTTGAGTCAAGTCGACTGAAATCACACCATTGTCCTATGCATGGGAGAATCGGGGGATTATTCCAGCTATGGCACGAAAAAAGAACCTGAAAGTTGCAGTTCAAAGGGCGGGGCTAGTACTCGCTTTTCTTACTGACCAGGGGAAAGTTCGAACTGGAAGAATTCCCAGTGAGAGAAAAGCGGCGAATACACATCAAATAAACAAAGAAACCAAGTTTAGAGATTACGATACAATCGACCTGATCGTCAAGACCCTGTATGACCTAGGCTATATCACGAAAGACCACACTGACCCAAAGCCTCGGGGGGGTAAGCCATCAACATTCTACAAAATTACTGACGAGGGCTTACTATTTCTGTTCAGCATCATCGCTCATTACGGGTACACGGTGCCCGTTGGCAAAGAAGAGCGCACTATTAGAGAACTACAGATGTCAAAGGTCGCTCAGGATTTCAAATCAGCACTTCCTACGGTATTCGAGATCTGGCCCTTAATCGTCAAGAATGGAATTGAGAGTCAGGCAGAGAAACACTTGTTCAATACGGTTTCACGTGTAATTCAAAATCCAGAATCGTGGTTCTCAAAAACCACGGATGAGGAGCTCCCGATTGGAAGCTATGGGATACCTAGCCACAATGCTGCGGCTTCAGCACCCGTTTCCGAATCCCCATCACAATCATTTATCTCAACAATGGTGGAGCACTTTTTCTTCGACCTAACGAACGTATTGGGCGAGGCCGGTTCCGAAGCCGACAAGGAACGTTGGCTTCAAGCACTGAGGGCAGACAAGGCGCTCAGAGAGCCATTCATTACAAGATTGATTAGAGAAAAACAGGTTGCCGAGAATGTAATTCGTTTTGCGAACGCCTACATCAATGATCTTGAAGGTCATCAAAGAATCGATCCAGAAACCAAAAAGAAGCTGGTCACGGATACCGCACGCACCATGAGTTTATAGTCAAAAGATTCTTCAGGCCTCGAAATGATTGTGGTTGCATGCCGAAGGAGTCGTATTCTGGGTTCGAGCACTTGAAAACGGTACTAGGGCTATTTCTCAAATAGGTTGTTGTTTATCTAAAACCTAGCTTGATCCGTTTCTGAAAGCTTCTCAAGATTTGACATCGGATAGATTCGATCGCCAACTCCTACTTGGCTTGCGATCTCCCTAGCGATTGCTAAGTTATCTCCTGTCAGCATTTTCGTCTTTACGCCTAAGCGTTTCAGTTCCCCTATCGTTTCCTTCGAGTCGGGTCTGGGAGGGTCGGCCAGTGGGAGGAGTCCTACGAGCCTGAGATTATCCAGGTCATTGTCCTCTGATTTGGCGACCGCGAGTGTTCGATAGCCTTTCTTAGATAATGATTCCACATTAGTGTTGACGTTCTTCCCGGTTTCATCGTCTACGTTGCAGAAAGACAGAATTACCTGAGGCGCTCCTTTGACTGCTCTGAATCGTTTTCCGTCGTGTTCGACGATTGCCTCGGACATTTTTGTTGTGGGGTCGAAGGGAGTGAACGAGGCTTGCGTGTACTGTATGGAGGCAAGGAGGTTCTTTGCGTAGTCGATTATCGCGAGGTCAATTACGTCTCTTATCTCCTCTTTCGAAGCTAGTCTCGCAATTATCGCGACGTCGTTCTTTTCGAACCCTTGGAATGGAATGGGATCGATGACAGAGAGTCTGTTCTGTGTAATTGTGCCGGTCTTGTCTAGGCAGAGAACTTCCATTGACGCCGCGTCCTCAATGGAATTGAGCCTGGTTACCAGAGCGCCTTCTTTGGCAAGTTGAATTGCGCCTACCGCGAGAACGATGGCAAAGACCGCCGGCAGCGCAACTGGAACGGAGCCCATAAGAAAGATTAGAGCGAACCTTACGACGGTTAGGACGTCTACGGTTCGTGTTAACGCCGCATCTAACACAACGAACCCTAGGGCCGCAATGCCCATGTACATTGCATACTTGACAATGGCCGACATGATCTGCTCTTGGTGCGATTTCGGCTTGGCGATTTTCACTAATTCGGCAGTCTTTCGGAAGTATGTGTGGGCTCCCGTGTTGAGTACGAGAGCTTTCGCTTCGCCTCGTTTTATGATTGAACTCGAATATAGAATCCCGGATTGATGCGTGGTCACTGGAAGCGATTCACCGGTCAATGCCGACTGATCAACGGACACTTCTCCAGCCACAATCTTGGCATCAGCCGGTACTAGGTCGCCTAAACCAACGTGTATGATCTCTCCTGGAACTATTTCCAGAGCATCTTTGACAACCCATTCTCCGTCCCGCAGGATTTTTGCTTTGATTGCTAGCCTTTTCTTGAGGAGTTCAAGTGCTTTAAGAGACCTGCGAGTATGGTGAAATCCTATGACAGCATTCAGAGTCAGAAGCCCAAAAACTATCACCACTTCTAGGTAGTGGCCTATGATGTATGAGAGACCCATCGTTAATTCCAAAAGCCAAGGCATTGGCCCCCAATACCGCTCCAAGAAATCGGCAAATGGGTTCTTCCGCTTCTCCAATAATTCGTTGTAGCCATATTCGTTAATGCGTCTCTCCGCCTCATTTTCGCTCAGACCTCTAGTTGACGCACTTAGTGTCGAATACGCGTCCTCGATTGGCGTGTCGGCAAAGTCAGCTGTCGCCCTAGTTGTCATTGGATGAGTGCGCCTGTCCGGTCTTCACAGGAATGCCGCAGTGACCTGACAGATGTTTGTAGGTGAGCAATATTACGTCGTGTATTCGTCTTGCCCACTGGCGAGGTTCCTTGGAATTGCCTTCTCACTGCTTTCAATTGTTTGTGGCCGTTATCTGGACGACATACTTCACCCAATCTAGACCTGACCTCGCGGGTGCGACGAGTCTTGCAGGATACCCGTGATCAACGGTCAACGGGGCGCCGCCGACCTTCAACGCGATCATGCAATCCAAATTCGCAACCTCATCTGAACTCAGTGTTCTACTGTAACCTGTAATTGCCTTAATTGTGACACTAGCTATCTTGTCGAGCGATAGTCCTGCTTGTCCCAAAAGGTAGGATATCGATATGCCCTCCCAAGGAACATCCGCCGACCACCCTTCCTCGCAATGGATCTTCAGGGTTTTCTGAACGCTGGGCAAAGCGTACAGGTCCACCAATTTCAAATCCAGCGGATTCGGCACATCTCCATCTATCTTCAACCGGTAGTCGTCCGGGTTTATCGTGGTCGCCTGCTCTCCGTTCCACGTCACTGGAAATGGGAAAGCTCCTGAAGCTGATGGCGCGGTTGGTCTGAAAAACCACCAAGACCAAGCTACTATTGCCGCCCCCAGGGGAATCAACTTCAGGAATGATCTTCTGTTGATTTTCATCAGCTGCCCCCGCTTGACTAGGTTTCTGTCCGCTTGTCGATTTTCGCTGTGATAGAAATGGATTACTTCCATCACGCTGAGGATTACTCATGGCGAGGTTCGTAGCGATTTGTCTGTTCCCTTACGTCACATTTTGACTGGTCATCCTAGTGAGGATGGTCGTGCGTGCCTTCTCCATGGGATCCGCAGAGATTGTCTTCGGTCATGGGTATGGTTTCATTGTTGATGTAGGATTCCACAGCGTCCGTCACTGTCCCTGATATTCCGTATCTGACCTCAATTCCTTGTTCCCGAAAACTCATGTACGGGCGCATGCCCATTCCCGCAACTAGCATTAATTTAACGCCTCGTTCCGCGAGCATTCGCACTGGGCTGGAGCAGTCCGTGTGGTTTGAGTTTGAGAGGGACTCAACGGATTCGATCTTGCCGTCTTGGACGAGGATGATTGCGTACGAGTCACAGCGTCCGAAGTGGGGTGACACCTGCGAACTCTGGCTTGCTTCACCCAGGCAGGGTATGGCGATTCTAATTTTGCCCATGTTTACAGTATCCTCCAGCAGTCCCACGTCTGGTGTGTCCTCTGTCTTGTGGCGCTCTGCGGAAGTCTGTGCTCTTGCATTTCGGGCATCCGTCCGGTCTCCCGGTGCCGTATGGTTCCTGCCATTCGTTTTGGCACGAGTAACATTTGAACAGGCGTTCTCCTTGTCTCACTACATAATCTCCTCCTTCGATCACCAAAGCTTTGCCGTGAACCAATGAATCCGCGACCTTCCTGTGTGCTGATTCCAGAATTCGATGCAGAGTTGGCTGTGACACGTTCATCTTCGCAGCAGCCTTCTCCTGCTCCAAACCCTCCAAGTCTTTCAGTCGCAACGCCTCGAACTCGTCCACCGCTAGGGTGACAGTGTCCAACGATGTTACGGGAATTCCTCTGGGCTTGAACATTGTGACGGTAGGTTCGCAGTTGACCCATCTGCATTTCCTTGGCCTCGACATAGCACAGAATGCACCCTCTGGGGTTAGTAAGCGATCGGGTGAATCTCAGGGCTGAAGAGAAGGAATAATGAATATATATTCAATACTCTTTCGCAGGGCGCGGACTTCGAATGAATGATTTTGACCGAAACGTGAAGGAAGCAACCCTACAATGATACCCGCGGCCACCAGTCTCAACCCACTAAGGAGCACCGAACACTCGTGACCAAGCAACAGAGGACCGATCAACCAGAGACAAGACCACCCAATTCAAACCCTTCTAACTCTGAAGGGCAGGAACAAGGCCAGCGCCTCAAGGCCTCCATGGACAGGATCAAGCATAAGATAGTCATTCTCAGCGGCAAGGGGGGAGTTGGGAAGAGTACAATAACAGCCAACCTAGGAATAGCATTGGCGAGCAGAGGCCATGCCGGTCGAGTGGGAGTACTCGACGCTGACATCACGGGCCCGAGTATACCCAAAATGCTCGGGGTGAGAGCCCATGGACTTGCCATGGGCCCACCAGGAGTGTTTCCTGCGCTGGGTCCCTTCGATATGCGAGTGATGTCGATGGACTATTTTCTAGCAAGCGATGAGACCCCGGTGATCTGGCGCGGACCACTCAAATCTGCAGCCATCCGACAGTTTCTTGGAGAGGTGGTATGGGGAGATCTCGACTTCCTCCTAGTGGACCTGCCCCCAGGAACGGGCGACGAAGCTTTGACAGTGGTGCAGAACATCCAGAACATCCAAGGCGTAGTAATAGTCACCATACCTTCTGAAGTATCACAGATAGTCGTCAAAAAGGCGGTTACATTTACCCGTCAGTTGGGTGCCCCTGTACTGGGCATTATTGAGAACATGAGCGGCTTCATCTGCCCCCAATGCGGTACAGAGACGCACATCTTCAAAACCGGAGGCGGTCAGAAGATTGCAGAACAACTAGGAATCGCATTCTTGGGCAAAGTACCTCTGGACCCAAGAATCTGCGATGACTCAGATGAAGGCACTCCTTTCATAATCCGGCACCCTGACTCTGTTGCCGCGAAAGCGTTCCTGGAAATTGTAATAGAGATAGAGAAACAAATTCGCCCAGCAAATGTAGAGTGAGAGCGAGATATGGGACCATGCAGCAGCGAATAACGTGCTCGCCTGGACTCAGCCTTGACAAAAAGGACAGCATTGTGGATGGGACACAGCTGATATGGGGCCCCGTAGGGACTCCACTCAGGAAAGTGACACTGTGAAGGGCACCGTGAATGAGTGAAGAAAACATTCAGTTCAAAGGAGTCGAGCACAGGGTTCTTGAGGGAAAAAAGGGTATTAGAGAAGCCTACGATCGCATGTCAATTACCTATGATCATTCGGAGCATCTTCGTCCGACTAGGAGAATGGAACAAGCAGAGGAAAGAGCAATTGGAAGATGGCTCCTAAGGCTTTCAGGCCCTGTCCTCGACGTTGGATGTGGAACAGGCAGGTATGCGATTAAAGTAGCCGGGATGGACTTAGAGGTCCTGGCTCTCGACGCAAGTTCAAAGATGCTCGAGAAAGCGATGCAAAAGGCGCAGAGACACAGCGCAGTGGAAAAGTTCGGTCCTGTTGTTGGAGACGGTGAACATCTGCCGTTTAGGGACCAGTCCTTTAGCAGCTTGATATGCACACTAACCCTAGATCACTTTCAAGACTGCGAATTGTCGGCGCGGGAATTTGCAAGGGTTTTACGAAAAGATGGATTATGCATCCTCACTGGCCTCAACAGCTATACCTTGAACGATTTCAAGAGAAAGCACAAGCTCCCATGGGACAAGCTGCCTTTCAGTACGTGAATCCCTACCTCCAGTCCTAATCTATGAGGTTGGCCACTCAGCCGACGAAGTGAAAGAGATTTTCGAAAAGTATGGATTCACGGTCATTGATGTCAAAGGATGCTCCTATTGGCCCGTCTTACCGATAGCCTTAACCGGTCTTTACAGAACCGAATTGGATTCTTCCCCTCTCTTCTCCATACTCTTCTCTTTGCTCTCACGTACTCTCTCAATTTTGAACATATTCAGACTATTCTTGAAATACGCTGAAATACACGGGAGTTTACTGAGAAAGAATTGAAAACCGATGCTACCGCAACATCCTGAACCCAAATTGTCCCACGTCTTATTCCTAAGAGTCTGACTATTCCGAATAGATCCTGAAAAATTGGGTCTAAGAAACAGTAGGCTTTGGCCCTCGAGGATGCTTCGTCTGCCTGTGATTCATTTGACAAAGTTCGTTACTCGCGTATCAGTCGCTAATGGGCATGATCTGTTGCTTTTAGGGGTAGTCGAGTGCGTCTCATTTCGCAGCTTCTGCTACCCATAGAGGGTGGCGAGGTTTAGCCCAGGAGAGTGGGACGGCACCCGTTATGAACATCGCTTTCAGCGACGGCCAGTTCTTTCGAGTGATGCCTTGAAGGAAATGTCCAAGGACAAGTACGGAAACAATTCCGAACCCCAGATCGTGAAGGATCAATGCTCCAGTCGGGTAGGCTGGGAACGCATCGGTGAACCACAGCACTATGCCCGACACGCCCAATAAGATTAGTCCGAAGACTGCTCCGCCCCAGTAGACGGCCTTCTCGCCAGGGTGATGGAATCCAAGCAGGGGATACTTCTTCGAGGGGTCAAACCAGTGCCTGGTTATAGTTATAAAATCGGTAACATCCATCCTAGTCGGGAGCATCGCCGTCCGCCTCTTCACCAGTCCATGAACGAAATGCAGAATTGCCGCTGCAATGAGTAGCGCGGCTCCTCCAAGATGAGGCCCTGTCGTCGAGTTTATCACAGCTATCGGGGGAAGCAGCCGATTGACGAAGCCGAAGATCTCTGGGAAGAACAGTGGCAGACCCGTGATAACTCCGAGAGTGACACCTGCGAAAAGCAGCCAATGGTTCACCCTGTCCACAATGCTCCATCTTTCTATGGTCTCCAGCTTCATTTCGCCTCGCGCTCTTCCTCATCATCCTTCTTGGTCATGTTGATCAGCGCTGCTCCTCCAACCACAACGGCAGCAACACCGATAATTGGCTTCAGCGTGCCCTTCACGGTCTTCGCTGTATCAGCTTTGAGAACCTGAATGGGCGCTAAAGCCATGTTGAGAGCGATTTTTGAAGGTACGTAGTAAACGGAAGGATTGGTGCCTGATTCGCGTAAGAGCTGCACGACGCCACTAGCCTTGGCCATTCTCGACACGTCGCTTTGAGGGTCGTCAAGATCGCCGAAGCGTATTGCGTTAGGGGGGCACGTCTGCACGCATGCAGGCTCCAGACCGTTATCTAATCGTTGAACGCAGAAGGTACACTTTTCGACAACACCGGTTCTATGTTCTCCATTTCGGTATTGTTCGATCTGTGAGAGGCCTCCGTTTGGAAAGTGCGGTTTGGGCTCGTCAATGTAGGTTCTCACCGCGTATGGGCATGCTGGGATGCAGTACTTGCATCCAATGCACTTGTCATAGTTGATCATCACGATTCCGTCCGGACGCTTGTAACTGGCTCCCGTGGGGCAGGCGGCGACGCAAGGCGGGTCCTCGCAGTGCATGCAATGTAACGGCAGGAAGAGCCTCGTCACATTCGGATACTTTCCATTCTCAACCTTCAAGACGCGGTTCCAAAAGACACCGCGGGGGGTTAGGTTCTCAGCCTTGCATGCGACGGTGCAAGCTTGACAGCCTATGCACTTTCTCAGGTCGATAACCATGCCCCATCTAACCATTCCATCTCACTCCGTTTTCGACACCTTGACGGTGAAATCTAGGAAACGGGCAACAGCGAAAGGCTCTTCCTTGTTGCGATACCATTCGAGATGATCGGCACGGGTTACTGGTCGGGTTATGATACTGTCGCTGCTTCCTTCGTGTGCGCAAGGAGCAGTCCACGGGTTCTCGAATCCGCACCCATGAGCCATAGCTACGGTGTCAGGTCTGATACCTTCCGTTAGCTTGGCTTTTGCTTTGAGTTTGCCCCATTCAGATTCTACGTACACTTCGTCGCCGTTTCTTATGCCAGCATTATTGGCTGTCTCCGTGTTTATCCAGAGACTTGGATCCATCAGTTCTTCGAGCCAAGGGTTCCAATCATGCATCGACCGGCACTTGGTTGAATCGTTGAATGTGACAAAGTAAAGCGGGTAATCGCTCGAAGGTTCCATGCTGGGGCCCTTCCATGCCGGCATTGGATCGAAGCCAGCATCCTTGAGCCTCTCGGAGTACAGTTCGATTTTTCCTGTCGGGGTGCCGAATTTTCTTACAGGTTCGAAAGTTTTGTCGACGATGATCACGCCTTTTTTCTTGAACTCTTCGAATGTGATGCCTTGAGGAGCCAGCCTAGTGTCGAGCGAGGTTGCGCCTACTGGAGGGAGATATTGCTGGATACTCATCCTCTTGCCAAGCTCCTGCCATATCTCATTCTCTTCCTTCGTGTCGTACAGGGGGTCGATGACTTTCTGTCTGCAGTTGATTTGAGGTTGCGGCGCATACAAACCAGCGCTCACAACTTCATCCCTCTCAAGGAATGTTGGGCAGGGCAGGACTACGTCAGCGAGCCACGCGGTGTCGGTCATCTGATAATCTACGTCAACAACGAAGCAAGCTCGTAATGCTTCGGTCCATTTCTGCCTGTTTGGCGAGGAATGCATCGGGTTCGCTCCTGCGAAGATTAGAGCCTTTACAGGATAGGGACCGTTTAGTATGCTGTCTGCGAATGCGTCTTGAGTTCCCGCTTCCCAGATGTACGGATCTCCGACTCCTCCTGGAGTTGGTAAAAGTTGCTCCCTGCCGTCGATTGATTGTCCATAAGTTGTCGGAGGATCCTTCGGTGGGTGCACTGAGCCGAGCTTCGGATTTCGATCCGCAATCGTGGTTCCTCTAACATCTATCGAACCAACAAGAGCATTCAGTATCGCCCACGCATGAAACACGCGCCAATAGCCCTTCCGTTCTTTCGAGGGCCCTCTGCGTATGGTGGCAACTGACGGTTTTGTGGTTCCGAACTCTTCAGCGATTCTTCTGAGGGTGGCTGCTGGAACGTCGGTTATGCTCTCAGCCCATTCGGGCGTGTATTGTTTGCTGAACTCAGCGAGCTTGTCGAATCCGTGAGTGTTTTCTTCGACAAATTTCTGGTCGTACAGGTTCTCGGTGATGAGGACGTTTATCATTGCCAGTAAAGCTGCGAGGTCGGTGCCTGGCTTGATCGGGATCCATTCATCAGCGAGTGCGGCTGTGTCGCTCAATCGAGGATCGAATACAACTATCTTCGTTCCGCTACCCTTCACTTCACCCACTTGACCACCAAACGGATTCTCCACAGTTTCCGCCATGTTTGAGAACATTATCACATATTTCGTGACTCCAGCGATGAGGTCACTGTTATCGACTTGACCTCCCATTACTGTAAATTCGGTCTGAAGGGCGCCGTAATAACAGGTGTTACCGCTACATCGGAATGTGTTTGGGCTCCCTAGTGCTTTGAAGAGGGTGCTGACGTAGGTGACGTCGTCTCCAACTATCGCTCTCGCGCCATATTGCTCAATTGTATCCATGAACTTGGCGGATACTAAATCTAGGGCTTCCTCCCATGATGCCTCTTTCCAGCCGGGGTCGACATTGAATGCCTTTTCAGGATTCGTCCTTATCATGGGCTTCTTTATTCGATATGGATTGTAAACTTCGAGTATGCCCGCTTGCCCTTTGGGGCAAAGCCTGCCCTTGCTCTTCTGATCTACCGGATTCCCGTCGAGCTTGATCAAGATCCCTTCTTGAGTGTATGCGATCTCGGCGCATTGCTGGTCGCATTGATGGCAGGTAGTGTAAATCGCGGTTCTCGACTTGGCGCTTTGGGGCTTTTGGCTACTCGCTTGAAAGAGGGCCGTGACGAGGTCGTTGTTGAGCGGACTCAGGGCTGCGAGCGTAGCAAGAACCGATGTCGAAGCCACAATGAACTTGCGGCGCATCATAGCCATGATAGTACGCCAAGGATCACGAGGATCACGGCGACGCTTATATCGAGTCAATGCTTTCTGTATTTATCGTGCAAAAAGTAGTTTCTCGTAACTAAGACCAACTCATGTCCCATTCTCGGCGAGACGTACGACGTCGCCTTGGATTGGAGGCGAAATAGGACATTGAACATTGCATTGGTTTCAGATGATGGATCCAATAACTGATCGCCGAGTTCTGATCGCGGGCGGGTTGGGCGGTGGCACCATGAAGAGCCTGCTAACCCGCAAGATTTGCCCAGTTCTGACCGACATCAGGCCCATCGATGAGCCATGAAAGCGTTTGTTGAGAGACGGCTCGAAAATCTCGCCAAACGAACCCGCCACTAGCAACCGTCCCTACCGACCCCGACCATATTCTCTGCTGTCTACATTCCGTAGGTTTTAGTCGGTGTATTAGGTGGGCTCTCCTATGTTGCATAAGATAGACTGTGTCGCTTGTGGAATCAACCCGTGTTCCGATACTGGCGAAGCGAACGCTTCCTTTGATGGTTGTCCGATGAAAGTGGCTGAAGAGGAATTGGGAAGCGCTTACCAAGTCTATGAGAAAGACGAGCCGACAAGAATTATCGCTCGTGCAGCCGCGCAGGTCGAAGCGAGAGGCTACATGAAATGGACACGAGTAGAGGACACGATGGAGTTTGCGCGTTTGATGCGGTACAGGAAGTTGGGTATTGCCTCCTGTGTCGGTTTGAAGCGGGAAGCCGCGATACTGGAGGGCATATTGCGAAGGAACGGTTTCGAAGTTGCCTCAGCAATCTGCAAAACAGGAGCGGTTCCGAAGGAAATGTTGGGCGTGGAAGACAATGAAAAAGTGCACCCTGGCAAATTCGAAGCAATGTGCAACCCAGTGGCACAAGCAAAACTGTTGGACGGAGCAGGTTGCGAGTTGAACATACTCGTGGGCTTGTGCGTCGGCCACGACGCCTTGTTCACCAAGGAATCAAAGGCGCCAGTAACCACACTCACAGCAAAAGACAGGGTCCTTGGGCATAACCCCATCGCGGCATTGTATAATCATCAATCGTACTTCAGAAAGCGACTCTACGAAGATCACTTATGACGGCGTCCTAGGTAGGATGTTAGCCCATCTGATTCATTGGTCTCTAAACGTCTTCTCCAACTTTTTCCCGTATCTTACGGTACCATTCCGCTAACCCGTATTTCTCCGCTCTATAATCATCACGGTACGGCTTGATGTCCAGGACCGGGGTTCCGTCGAACAAGTCCAGACCGCGAACGAGGATATGGTTGCCCTCAACTCTTAGAACCTTCACGAGACTCAGTCCAATCGGGTTAGGTCGTGTAGGCGAGTCTATGGCAAAGACACCCACAAACGGGAGCTCTTCCAGAGTGAATCCCTTTCGGAGTAGTCGGAGGGGCCTTACTTTTAAAGGGCCAACTTGCTCAGGTCGCAACCGGTCTAAATGGCTCAGCACGAAAATATGGGAGAAACCGTCAAGTCCATCCAGAGCTTCCTGGAATTCGGGAAAGATCTCAATCGTGGACTCGGCATCTTCACGGGCCCCTTTCACATCGTCGTCCGAAGAATGGGTCTTAACTAGTCCCACCGGTCGGAACACTACTTGCGTGCTGTTCAATTCAAGGATCCTCGCAGTTTTACTTCCTGGATTCCCTAGTAATATGGGAATCATTTGCAATGCTGCATATAGGATGCTTGCTCATAATGGGTCACTTGTAGTGACGCTCGACGGTATCGTAACCTAACTTCTTGATCGACTCACGAATCGTTCCAATCGTCGCCTTCTCAGGATCATATCGTACCAGTGCGGTGTCAGTTAGATAGCTCACTCCGACATCTTTGATCCCAGGCATTTTCGTCAGTTGTTTCTCTATCACTCGCGAGCAATAGGAGCACCTTGAACTTGTTATCGATAACATGGTTTTCGCCGTTTTGTTCGGGTTGATCGCTGTCGACATGGGCATTCACACTTCAATTAGGATAATGATCCTGAAGATAATTGAATCCTGCAAGCGTTCGACCATGAGCATATTAGGATATGCTAATGTTATCATGTCCGGGACCGCGCATGGATATTTACTCTTTGCAAGCAGACTTGTGCAAAGCTCTCGCACATCCTATCCGACTGCAAATCCTCGATCTCGTCTCTAAACGAGAGAGAACGGTCGAGGAGCTGACCAGAGCCGTCGGAACAAGACAATCAAACCTCTCTCAACATCTAGCAGCGCTTCGACAACGAAGGCTAGTGGTGGCCAGGCACGAGGGGACGAACGTCTACTATACGCTCTCCACTCCAGAGATCGCGGAAGCATGCAGCCTGACAAGGAAACTACTTCTTGACCTGCTTGAAAGAGAACATCGTGCGGCCAGAAAAATAGAGGTGCCAGCTTGAATGACTATTCTATCAGACCAGCAAAGATCTAGCCTAAGATCTGAACTGTCTCAGAAACTCGTTAATCCAGTAACACTCACGATCTTCACTCAGGAATTCGAGTGTAACTATTGTAAGGAGACGCGAGAACTCACAGCGGAGCTTGCTCCTCTGAATGACAAGATCAGAATTCAGGTCTTCGACCTACTCAAGGACAAGGAGAAAGCCTCGGAGTTTGGAGTCGACCAAGTCCCCGCAATTGTGATACACGGTGTCAAGAAGCCGCAGGCCAAGTTCTACGGAGTGCCAGCAGGCTATGAGTTCAGCACTCTACTGAAGGACATCGTGCAAATCTCAAGAGGCGAAACAGAACTCTCACCGGAAACACGCAGCGTTCTCAGTAGACTCACGGCTCCAGTTCACATCAAAATCTTCGTAACGCCCACCTGCCCATACTGCCCCGGAATGGTAAGCTTTGCTCATCAGTTCGCAATGGAAAACGACAACATCAGGGCCGACATGATTGAAGTCAATGAATTTCCACAACTCGCAATCAAGTACAATGTAATGGGCGTCCCCAAGACGGTGATTAACGAGTCCATCGAGATCGTGGGAATGCAGCCTGAAGAAGAATTCATCCGCAAGATCCAAGCAGCAACAGAACCTTCTCCAACATACGGATGATAACATGCCACGAAAACTAACAGAGGTGATCTAGTTGAAGAAATTCAAATGTGCTGATATTGGGATAAAGTGCGGTTATGAAGAAACGGCCAGTACGACAGAGCAACTCATGCCAAAGATTGCTGCTCATGCTAAGAACGTTCACGGAATGACCGAAGTTCCGAAAGAGATAATGGTGAAGATCAGCGCAGAAATAAAGGACATCTGAGGCGGTTTTCTTCAGATTTTTCTTTCGTCAACAACTCTATCTGAGTTTTTTGATCTTCCCTTTTTGAGTCCGCAAACGACAACTCCGCATTGGACTCCTCGATAACCTAATTTGCTCCTCAGAGTTGCTCGAGCCACTTGTGTGTTAGCCGATTTTGCTAGCGGGTTGTTAACGTACCATGCAGTTCTCGAATATCCGGTCAAGACAACCCAATGGGGCAGTCCTTCTTTCTCTCCGAACAAAGATGTGCTCGTCAACAAGATCGGGATTTGCGACTCATTCAGAACGTTTTCTAACATCTGGAGTTCAATGGGACGACTAGCATTATTCAGTCCGATGGCTCGAAACTTCATTCGCGTATCTCGGTAAAGTAATTCGAGAACGTGTCTGTCAATGGCTGGGATCTTGTCGGTAATCTTGTCTACGAAGGAATGAAGCGTCGGTCTCCCCACAGTGTACACGTCAAATCCACGTCTCACCGCAGCCAATGCTAACCCTTCCTTGCTCGTCCCGTAGCTCTCCACGAGATTTGCCTCACGCCAAATATCGAACTCCAACGCCCGATTCAGTTTGAGAGTTGGCTGGAAAAACTTCATCGCCATCATTATACACGCTGGTCCACAGGTGAATTGGGAAGCTTGTCCGTAAAATGGAACGCGAAGTCTCAATGACGCCTCACATTCATTGTCGAATCACCAGTTTCACAGTCCGAATTTCCTGAAGGCGTAGTACTTCGGCAAATCCACGTCCAGTGTAAGTAGCGCTGAGAATGTCAGAACCAAAAGAACTTGGCGTAACCGAAGCCAGAACAATACCATACACTCCCAGCAAGGCAAATTCGAGCAATGTGACGGCGCATTATATCATTAGCTCCCTGCCCGGCCTTGATGACCGGAAGTGTCTCCTTTCCCTAACAATCCGCACTCAAAAGTTGCAACAGAATCGCAGCCGCCAAATTTCATACCAATCGTCCAGCTTGGTCAGGGTTTACTGTACTGGGAGGTACTCACATATTTCTGAGGGTTTCTCCATGATGCGATTGATCGTTACTTCGCTGATTATTTTGCAGTATTTGGCGATCTGACCTAGATTCCGAATTATTATTCGAAGGTTCGCGGCAGCACTCACATCTTTCACGTGTGTCAGGACCTTCAGGGTCAATCCTCGCTCATCGTTCTCTAAGCTCAAAGCCATTTCCACCGCTTCATTGGCGCGTTTGATCTCGCCGGTGAACAGTGCCTCGATGCTTTGCTTGGAAATTTGGTTAACCTGGCCTGCAAACTTGGAGATATCCTTCAGAATGTTCTCACTAGTTATCTCCACATCTTCCAATGCCAAGATTTCGTTTGCCATATTTTCCGTGCAGTCCGCCATCTCTTCCAGAGTCTTGGCGACCACTCTGTTGCCCACTATGTGAAGCGGAGATTCAATGCCGATCTTGGAGGCTGTGCTTCGATCGCGTACTGCAAGTAGTAATTGTCTCAAAATCAGCAAGTAGATCCTGTCTGACTCTTCCTCCATGTGAGAAACTTCCACTGCGAGTTCAGGTCTCGCCACCGACAGGGCCTTGATCGAGGCGTCCAGCATTGATGAGATTATGATGTGCAGTCTGCGCATCAGG
This sequence comes from Candidatus Bathyarchaeota archaeon, assembly GCA_963835925.1. Classification (GTDB taxonomy): domain Archaea; phylum Thermoproteota; class Bathyarchaeia; order 40CM-2-53-6; family 40CM-2-53-6; genus FEN-987. Next base: position 8,853 of record CAWIHH010000006.1, on the reverse strand, counting down.
CCATTGAGTGGGAATCTTGTTGAGTCAATGAAGCTCTGCAGGACCACTTGCTTGAGAGTCTGTTCAACAATACTGAGACCAGTCAGCTTACGTGTCGCCGCCCGGATCTCTTCGAGGTGAGACTTCCGCAGCTCATCTTTGGCGATGACTTTGATCGTGTCGTGTCCGAGGACGTAGTTTGCCATTATTACTCGAGTAAGAAGTTTGGGTGAATTACATAGATCGGCATTGACTGTAACGTTCTTGATCTCCTCGCGCTCATGTTCCGTTCCGAGGAGAAGCTGCAGTGAACCGTCATCTTCGCGCTTGATTGAAATAATGTCACCGGCCTCAAGCTTTACCTCCTGAACCCATTCTTTCGGCAGGGAGACTGTTAGGGTGGAGTATCCGACCTTCTGGACCTTCCTTGCTTCCATTAGCTCTGAATCCTCCATTACACACCTGTTCGCTCTGCGGCTGAAGTGCGCGAGCGCCAGAGAAACCGGGTGAATCTGAGTCCGTGCAATAGAAGGCTCCTAAAGAAACTGTCACGGGTGCCGAGTGCGGCGGCTGGATTGTGGTTAAGTACCCTATCTTTCACTACCAGAGGCGTGACGCCCGCCTTCGAATGTTTGATGAAAAGAACATCGTGGCCCACACACAAGCCCGCCATGATGTTAAGCTCCGTTCCATTCTCGTTCAACACCTCTGCTTGCATCAGAGGGTTGCACACTGTTTTCCCAAGCCCAATTGTCTTCTCAAATCCCACTTGATCCCTGCTTGGAGCATCCAGCCATACACGAAATGGAGATAACCTCAAAACCACTCGCTTCCAGCATCTTCTGCAGCGCTTTAGCTTCGTTACGAAGCGCCACACAGAAGGCTAGGCCAAGCTTACGATATCTCATTCTCTTGGAATATTCGATAACTTCCTTCACTCGACACCATTTCCCATACCCTTCTGCAAGTACCTGATCGCTAGCCTCGAATACTGCTTTGCTGTCTGGCCGACTCCAGCCCTCCTTCACTGTCCGCTCACGTATCTCGACGTAGTTTTCGTGAGGGCAGGAGGTGGGATACTTCGTGGAGGAATCAGGCGACCGGCATCTGTAGAGGCCGCATTTCGCGCAAACAACTATCGGGCGAGGTATCAGATGCCGACTATTTGTCAAGATCCCATTCCCCACGCCTGTGGTTGTAGGCGTTCTCGTCGTTGAGTAGCAGAAGCATGTATTCCTGCCACATCCGAACTTTCTCCATCAACGATCCTCGTGTACCGACAAATGATTCAATATCTCAAAGCGCTCAGGCTTACGTCGCTCAGAATCAGCGAGTTAGGCATGCAAACATCTCTTGATCGCTTATGGTCGTCGAAAGATTTATGAATATTTATTCGTTACCCTAGCTAGGCCGAAGAAATGTCGATGGGTATACTGCGAAGCATCTGCGTGAAACAAAGATGAACGATTTCGATCTAAAGGTGCAAGAAATCTCAGGATCAAACCTGAAAGCTTCTGATATCAGCATAGTCCAAGTGAACGTTGGACTTCGCTGCAATAATTCATGCGCGCACTGTCACCTCGAAGCCGGCCCAAGGAGAACTGAGATGATGGATTGGGATACGATGGAAGCTGTGAGAGAAATCGCCAATCAGACGAAACCCGAGTTCGTGGACATAACTGGAGGATCGCCTGAGCTCAACCCGCTTCTCCACAGGTTCGTCAGGACCCTACGAGCAGATGGCCATGAGGTTCAGGTGAGAACCAACCTCACTGTCATTTCGGAACCAAGAATGGACGAGATGGTCGAATTCTACAGGGACTCTGGCGTCAAACTCGTCGCCTCGCTTCCCTGCTACACGAAGGTAAACGTCGATGCCCAGAGAGGACAGGGCGTCTATGACAAGAGCATCGGAGCATTGAAGCGTCTGAATGCTGCCGGCTACGGTTCGAATCCCGACCTCAAACTCGACCTCGTCTACAACCCCGGCGGGGCGTTCCTTCCAGGCGAGCAAGCATCACTGGAATCCGATTATCGGGAAAACTTGCAAAAGGACCACGGTATCGTCTTCAGCAACCTAAGGACCATCACGAACATGCCCATAGGCAGATTCCAACAAACGCTGCAAACAAATAACGAATATGAACAGTACAACCAACTCCTGCGAGAATCTTTCAATCCCCAGACCCTAGACGGACTAATGTGCCGACACCAGATCGAAGTTGCCTGGGATGGGTTGCTGTATGACTGCGATTTCAATCTCGCTCTGCATGCCCCGATAGCGAATGGTTTGTCCTCGCGCGCAAAAGACTTCAATGTTGACGAATATTCTCAGAGAAGAATTGTCACCGGCAACTACTGTTTCGGGTGCACTGCCGGACATGGATCGTCATGCAGCGGAGCGCTAGTCTCCAAAGATTCCCCGATGCCAGTAACTCTGAAGTGCAAAGCGTGAGATCCTATCCTAAACATAGCCCCGGCGGAGATAACCTTTGCGACACTTCGCTCCGCATCCACAGTCAAAGAAAAGAAGTTGAGGGTTGAAGTTGATTGTTCATGACCAGCTCTGCATCGTTGCACTCGTCGTCTTCTCCGTGATGAGTCTCGGCTCGGCTGAGTACAAGAGATGAGCACGTGACGCATTCAGGTGCGTTGCGAAAATGATCACGCTAAGTCCATGCGACGTGGGATTTCAACAAAGAGTCAAGGGAAAGATGGTCCAATCGGCGCCTCAACTAGATGACCTACTGACCTCAGAGGGTGTGACGATAATCGATCTCTCCGACACCTACGACAGCGCAGAGAGAGTTGGCCAAGTTGCGCAGACGCTTGATAAGCTGCTTGAATACTTCCAGTTCCAAGAAGACTCAGACAATCTCAGACTGCTGATCGTCGTGGAGGAGGCGCACCTTTGGACCTCAAAGGAAGTGCCAAAAGACGCTGTGCGATTTCTAGATAATACGGTGAGACTGCTCAGAAAGAAAGGTGTTGGCGTCATGCTGGTTTCACAGAAGATCAGCGACTTCGATCCTGCAATGAGGTCGGCGATGAACATCAGCATTCTCTTCAGAACAAAATACGAAGGCGACTTGGATAGCATCGCACGAACTTTGGGAAGCGACATTTCGAAAATCGTTCCCTCACTGCCAGTTGGTTATTCTGTATTTCACTCAGCAGATGTAGGAAGCCCTCTTCTGATCGCCTGGCGACCGCTATACTCTCAACCATAACGTTGACTCTCCCCTGATCTCGTTGCTCGCCGACTACAAGAGGTAAGACCGAAGGGTGGCCGTTTGTTTCTATTGCCGAGTGGGTGAAGGCGCATCCATAGACCTGCTGTGGGTTAGCGGAGTGGACTTCATCAATATTACGAACCCGAAACAATCATGGACAATTCGGTAGTAAAGAAACCAAAGCCCGCGACCAACAATCTTAGTATGGGTCAGTTCGACAGTATCTATTGACAGTTATGTCTCGCTCAACCGTCACGGCGAAATGCCAGAAACAGGGTATTGGATTATTCACAGGGGCAATAGGCGCTCTTGTAACTGGTGATCCTCGGAACCTAATTGCACCTACCTATGATGCTGGAATAGCTGCAGAAAATTGAGGTCTAGCACCAATCATCTGATTTGTCGTGAAGCGCGGGGTTTTGCCTTTCCGTGAACCGACAAGAAATACAGAAACAAGCCTCCAAGCATGAAGGCTGAGCCAAGCGATAGAACCTTCAGGTCCAAGTAATAGAACAGGATAACTGAGAAAATTATCGCCGCAAAGGGTGTCCACCTCGTGTGTAGCACGTGCGTCTTCCATCCGGCTTTTGCAACGAGCTTGATCGTGGCCAAACAGCTGAACAGATACGGGATTAATGTGAATAGAACTGCGAGTGAGGCCAATACCGTGAAGTCCGATAATGCGTAGACTAGCGAAATGGCTAGGATTGTTTGGATTATGATCGCTCGGTCAGGAGTTTTGAATTTGGGATGGAGATGATTGATAACTTGGGGGAATAGTTGGTCTCTTGCCATGGCGTATGATATACGCGCCGCTCCGAGAATTACCGCATTGATAGAACCAAGAATAGCGATCAGCCCGCCAAGCGCCAGTAAGATTCCGCCCGCGTTTCCGACGTATCGTTGCGTGGCTGCTTGAAAGATGTCAGCAAGTGGAGCCTGCGAGTTTACGAAGTTCTCCCAGCGCCCAAGCCCAAGTGCCACCGTCGCCACAAGGAGATAGATGCTCATGACCGTGAAGACTGAGATTATTATAGCCCTGGGCACCGTGCGCTTTGCATCCTTTATCTCCTCTTCTGGGACTGTGATTATTTCTACGCCAAGATACGCCCAAAGAGCGAAGATTGTAGCTGACCCTACAGCTGGGAGAAGACTCACATTTGCCGGAGCCAGAGGATAGTAGTTGCTGAAGCTAACTAGGAATGCACCGACTACAACGAAAACTGCGAGCGGACCTAACTTACCAATTGTCAAAATATCTTCAGTGTTTCCTCCAGACTTGACTCCTCTGTAGTTTAACGCGGTGAGGGCCAAAGCAATAGCAGTGGCCATAATGATCCTGTAGAGACTCGAGAAGGATGGCAGGAAGAACTTCAGGTACAGTGAGGCGGCAACTATTTCGGTGGCAAGGGTCATCCAGTACCCAGTCCAAAAAGCCCAACCAGTCAGGAACCCCGCAACGTTTCCAAGCGCGCCATGAGCATACGCGTAGAGCCCCCCTGCCCTCGGCATCTTCTGAGCGTTTTCGGCAAAACAGAGACCCGTCAGCATCGAGTAGAAGCCGGCGATGACCCATGAAACTATGGAAAAGGTCCCTGCTTGGCTGGCCATCAAGATTGGGAAGAGGAATATACCCGATCCTATTATGAAACCAATCCCAAGAAGCACCGAGTCAAAGAGACCTAGATCCTTCGAGAACTTCGTGCTGACTTTTCGCATTTTCTCCTGTTCTGAACATACCTGCTAAGAGGTGTATGAGGCTTCTCGTTCTACAATCATTCTATACAATCCAAGGAGAGATGTGTGCATATGATTCTACTGGAGAAGCCTGCTGCTGAACCTTATCCAACTAACTTTGAATTACGAAAAGAGCTGGATCATCCAAACTCCTCGGAAGTGATTCAACTCTCTGAACTAGGGCGATTCCATGTGCGTCATCCTTTAGCCTTCTTTCGTGAACAATAATCAACTAAATCGTGCTGAGTCCAAGCACTACGACGCGGTCAAATTCCTCTAGAGTCAAATCGTTATCAAGCCCACTGACGTTGTACTTGCCTTTGCCACAATTGCGATCTTCGCCCTCTGGGGTTTGACGACCAGTTTCCTGCTGCTGCGCAAGCAAGTGCGCCATCATTTCACCGAAATCGAACGAAGCAAAGCTTAGTCAAATCAGATGATACACAATCCGCGAAGTCGTTTATAATATCCAAGTGCATATTATGGTTTCAATCTTCGGAAGATCAGGCCGAACGACTTACCTGCAACCCCGGAGATGTGAGGAAAGGCTTGCGAGATGAAGAGAGTAAGAGATGCGAGGCGATGGGTTTACTCGACGTTTTCAACGGAAATCATTTCGTTGCGCCGATTTCTGAACGCCTATCCGCTACTCACAATTGGAATCGTCTTCTTGTTCGGGACTCATTGTTGGAGGTCTTCTAAGCGCGTGGCCTTCCCAATTCGTGATCCTAGCACTGTTAGGCGGGTTTGGTTTCGCCATTGCTCTCGGTTCAACCTTAGGGATTCCAAGCTACGTGTCGATTGGGCTCGTCGTACCGATTCTTGCCTTCACGACTTACGCGGGCCTAAGAATACTGCGCTCAATTGATCAATATGCTCGTGTCGCGCCGTATCTAGTAGGGTATGAGGAAAAAATATGGCCCAATATCCACTTACCTAGTCACCCACGCGGGTCCCTTTGGAATAGTCGGCGTCATCGCTCTCTCCACTTTCCTCATTGGTTGGTGGGTGACAATCATCATTGCCTACTTACTGGACGTGAAAGTCTCCACGCCATGAAAGGTACGTTGGATAGGGTTGCTCTTAGGAGCATTCGTTTTCTGGGCCTCATACGAAGGACTCATGCGATGGATCCCTAACCCCCTGATTATTACAGCAATTACGTTGGTCATCTTCTCCGCCTCGGCAAGGATAATCACCTACAAGGCACATCAGCGAAAACCTAACGGGTTACCTTGCTGAAAAAGGCGTAGAACAAGAGGAGTTGGCTGAAGTGGAGAAAACGACGTACATTGGGTAACCTTGCCAGAAAGTTCGTCCCCTCACAAATGAGGCTATCGAAATTGATTACGTTATTGTCTTGTTCAAACTGTTGCCGAGACGATAGCACTCAAACCTAACTAGGGTTTGGTTTGATAGATGGCTAACTCCAATCAACGCTCCAGATATTGTCTGCTGCCATCACGCAGCGACTAAGCATGGTCGGATACCTATGAAGAAAAGCAGCATTGTACGGTTAGGCTGGTTACTGGTAGGTATCCTCGCACTACTGTTTTTCATGGATTACATGGGAGCAAATGGGTTACTCCTCATTCTCTCACGAGTTAGTCCGATCGCAATTGTCTTGCTCGTCTTGGTGGAGCTTGTGGGGTTTCTTATGTACGGAACCACATGGTACGTGCTGATTCGAAGCTCGGGTCACCGGATTAAATTCGGCATGTGCCAGACGATTACTTTCGCCAGTGTCTTCATCAGTTTCCTGACATCAAGCGGCTTTATTCTGGAATCAATGCGCGTTGTTTTAGGATCCAAGGAGGCCGAGATGCATACTGGGGAGTCTGCTTCAACCGTCATCCTCCACCGAGCAGCCTACATTGTCACGGTATTAGTGAGCACTGTAATGGCGATGGTTGCTTTATCCGTAAGAGGTTGGTTGCCGCATGCTGAAGCCGTTCAGCTCGAACTTGCTTAGGGAGTATTGATCATTATCATTTTAGTAGGCGTTTTTCTCTCCATCTCCCCTCGCTTCATTCAGTCACTCCAGTCAGTAACAGCCCGAATCATACGCCCAATCATGGATCACGTTCAACGCCTACGGGAACACGATACGAGCTGGAGTGCACAACGGTTCTTGACCGATTATGAGAGTACGTTCAGGAGACTGCTTTCAAACCGACGTGACATGCTACTTACTTTCCTCTTGAGTAGTGGGGATTGAGTTGTTCGGTAATCTTGCTCTGGGGTACACTGGCCGCGTTGGGGCATATTGCTTCAGTATGGGTAGTTGTCATCGCAATGGCGGTTGGTGAAATGGTTGGCATGATTCCGATTCCGATTCCTGGGATGCTTGGAGTCTACGAGACTAGTTTAACGGCCACTCTCATCACGTTCAGCGTTCCGGGGCCTATCTCCGCTTCGGCGGTGATTCTACTCCGCTTAATCACATCTGTTTTCGATATTCCAGCTACAGGATACGCCGCATACCGCTATGGGTACGGTGTGCTTATGAAAAGGCTTTCCGGGTCCCCTTGAACCGTGAATCCTTTTCCACTGCGAATTAACTGAGGTCGGAACGAGAAAGTGGCCTTGACGGTGTTCTGGAAGAAATTCGCGCCAGACTGGAAGAAAGGATCAAGCGACAACTTTCTGGATTACAAGGGTTTGTTGTGAGGCCGGTATACAATTCGATGATGCCGTTGCGTGTTGAGGTGTCGTTAGCTCCTGAAGTAGTCGAATTTGTATTCCTTAAAGATGGAATAGTCGAGCTGAAGCCTGGATCCGGCGCGCTTGCAGACGTGCATATAGAAAGCGATGGTCAGACGTTTATGTCTCTCTTCCCAAATTCCAGCACCGTACTGTTCAACGAACTGGAGAGACAACGTAAGATTAGAATTACTTCGCTAACGAAAAAGGGGGAAGGATGCGGAAGGATACATCCTGTGGATATTTGACCGGATGAGCTTGGCTACTGATCCTGAAGATACCTTGGCACACACAAAATACCCAAAAAAAAGACGGGTCAATTCTCTGATAATCGTACCATGACTACCTCACAAGCGAAAATGGCAGATACACTCAGTGTACTAGGAAGACTATTACCAGATGCTATCTCTGCGGGAATCAGGAGAGAGATTAGATCGCTTTCATGATTTCTTTGACGTGCTGTTTCGCGCTGTCCTTGATCTGCTGGAGTTCCTGGTTCTTGCCGAATTCCCCAAGGTTTCGTTCAACCAGGTCGAAAAGTTTGTCGATGTCTTGCAGAAGCCCCGTGAGTTCTTCCCGGATCTTCCGAGCGTCCAAGTTTAGTCTGGATTTAGGATTGATTTACACCTAATAAGACTTTTCGAGGGCAGAAGTTTTAGTTCCTCGATCATAAGTCTGCATAGTCTTGGACAAAGTAGACAGAGTAGTCAGAACGGTGTTGGCCCGTTCGTTTTTCTCCTTTGTGGCACTTTGCCCGTCGTGAACGAAAGTATGTGCACGGTGAACACGAGTGTTGTCATCAGTATGACCGCTGCCCCTAAGGGAAATTCCGGAATTGCTATGGGGTTGCTTATACTATTCGTTGAACCGTCAATAATAGAAACAAATTGGGACCCAAGATTGGCTACGTAAATCTTGTTGGCTCCTGGGTTTACGGCAACGCCGAAAGGAGTGTACCCTAGCGTTATGTCGTTCATCAAGACGCCTGTGTCAGCATTAAGTGCGTAAATCGAATTAGTGTCGCCGTTGGCGACGTAGATTCTGTGCGTTTTCGGGTTGACAGCCAGGCCGTACATGGTGTAGCCAACTGGAATGTTGGATGTTATCGTGTTCGTTGAACCGTCAATGACAGCAATCGAGCGAGGCGTCGATGTGGTCGCGTAGATTTTGTTAGTGTCCGGGTTCACAGCCAGACCGAGCG
>CAWIHH010000005.1:0-349256 GCA_963835925.1 Candidatus Bathyarchaeota archaeon | reverse complement strand
GCATTTGGAGAACTCCAAAACGTAAAGACTCAATTCTCCCAGAATCCTTCTGTTCGATAATGGTCATAGTGGAGTTCTGAGCTTTGGGTGAAGTTTCACGTGGATAGTACAGACTCCTGCGGGAATGCGGTATCAGACCGAGCACACAAGGGCAATTCGCTGGAAAGGTCAAGAGGCACTCTTGTCAAGAAGACGTTCTACGAGCATCAGCGGTATCGATGCCGTAACAACTGCTGCACGCAGGGTCCATGACACAGAGATCTTCACGTACCTATGGACATTATGAATATATATGCACCCAATGTTCACTAGTTCTGGATTGGGAATTCGCTTCTATGCCGAGGCCAAGGAAATGCAGATGGGTCAACTGCGAACCTACCGTCACAATGTTCAAGCCCAGAGGAATTCCCGTAACATCGATGGACACTGTCACCCTAGCGGTGGACGAGTTCGAGGCGTTGCGACTGAAAGACTTGGAGGGTTTGGAGCAGGAGAAGGCTGCTGCGAAGATGAACGTGTCACAGCCAACTCTGCATCGAATTCTGGAATCAGCACACAGGAAGGTCGCGGATTTATTGGTTCACGGCAAAGCTTTGGTGATCGAAGGAGGAGATTATGTAGTGAGACAAGGAGAACGCCTGTTCAAATGTTACTCGTGCCAAAACGAATGGCAGGAACCATACGGCACCGGGAGACCGGACGGATGCCCGAAATGCAAGAGCACAGACTTCCGCAGAGCGCCACAAGACAGAGGACACACCAGACGTGGGACTGCTGGAGGATACTGTAAACATGGGCAAAATTAGAATCGCCATACCCTGCCTGGGTGAAGCAAGTCCCAACAGCGAGCGATAACTCACCGATGAACGAGACCCTGACTCTATCTGGTTTGAAGCTCATGGAGTCCTTTACTGGCTTCGTTCTCAATTGGTGAAGCAGTCTTCTCAAATCTTGTCAACGGTGACTTCGTCGATTGCGGAAAGAAGAGACGCCTCCGAGAGGCTGGAGCAACGCCTTGCTCGCATAGAGGAAAAACTCACGCATCCTCCTAACTTTGCAGAACGGACGCGTGCAGCACCAGTCAATCGCACAAGACGACGCAGCATTAGTAGACGACAATCTTGCCGAATGAGCAGATGAGCCTTGGGTTTCAATAGGAAGAAATGGTTGATGAACCGCTTCTACGAGAACTATGACCCAGTCGAAGCAGAGAAGGTGAATGGCGCAATCTATGAAGCGAAGCTGCGCGCTGCACGCCTGCCGATTCCTAGGCGACGCAGAAAAGCGAACAGTCAAATTTCAAAATAGTAAACCGCACAAATACGGTCATAATTCATATTTCCTATCGCTTTTTCATTGAGACGTAGCGGTCTCGATTTTCGGCGAGAATTCACATTGCCTACGGTTTTACAGTTGGTGATAAAATATGCTAGCTGTATCTACGAAACAAGACGTAGTGATAGATGGAGTGTGTTTCGGCGAACTTCTCAAGACGAGGGTTGACGACGGAATACTTTATGTTGAGGATGGCGGATTCTACTATTCGTATCACTTTGAGCTGAGAGCTGTGGGATTGGTGAAGGGACCGTTGATAGCTGGCAAGAAGACTGGAACGCTGATGCATCTCACGCAGTTCAACGCAAAGGAGATACCGGGCACGGAACGGGCAACGGACATCCACGCTCTCGCGCGTCTGCCCCCGGAATTCATTGACGAATCCCTCAGCTATCTCGTCGTACCCAAAGGATCGAGAAAAACATGGACATGGAAACACGCTAAGATAGCGCACGAACTCGCTTTGGAGGCGCTCAGACAAAGAAGCAATGGGTTGCGAAGATACCCCAAATGGTGGGAAGCGTTCATCACCGAACTGAAGAGACTGGTCGAATTATCTGCTGAGCTGAACGAACGCCCCCACTTCTTCCCACTCGTAAGCTCCATCAAGATCATAGCCGATGTGAACGATTACGAAAAACTGAAAACAGCACTGAAAAGTAGATACTTTCTGAAACCTCGACTGAACACGTCGAAGATTACAATACACCTATCGGACGAAGCTGAGAGGTCACCTGGAATCGCCGCATACATAACTGACCTGCTCTACAGCAACGGAATAAACATCCTAGACGCATTCCTAGGATACGAAGAAATCATCCTAATCCTCGACGAATCAGACGGACCACGAGCATACACAACATTGGAAGAGGAAAGGGGCAAGGCTCGCAAGTGAGCTTACTATTGCGCCATTCAAATGATGCTAGAACTCTTTAGGGGGGTAGTCACCCTTCAAACCGACCATCCCAGACGAGCCTTGGAAAGGAGATTAATGAAGGAGCAAACATGAGTGGGATAGAAGAATGTGGCGGAGGCGATACTGTTGAGTGAAGAGTCCAACGAGGAAGAAGAGGAGCTGCGTGAGGAAGAGCAGGAGGAGGATCAGCGAGAGGTGGAAGATAGGGAAGATGAGAGACGGGAAGGGGCTGACGAGAGCGGCGAGGAAAAGGACGAGGATAGACTTGAGCAGAGTGAGGAAGAGCGTGAACGGGAAGGGACACGGCCGAAGAGGCTAGAGCTAGGGAAGATCAAGAAACCAAAGAGCAAATCTCCAAGATGAAATCAGAATAATGCGGCAGTAGGTTGGGTTATGGTCGAGTTATACGAACAGGAGAAATTGAATCGTCGGTTCAGACATGTCTTTGTGGGTGTGCCATTGATATCGCACACAAAATGACCGGTTCAAGCTCGTACGCTCCGATTCTACGAGTGTAGACTTTGGCAGACCGTATAGAGACATATATTCTAGTTTCTAGACTATTTATTCTCGTGCGCCTGCTTGGAAGCCAGAAAGGTCCAGAGAGTTGGATATTCTACCCTAACCGTTTCTCTGCCCAGAGACTGGGTTCAGGAAGTGAAACTGAATGCCGGCGATATCGTTTCACTCAAGCGCGAAGACGACGACTCATTGAAACTCATACCCGGGACACAGCACAAACGGGAGGAAGTCAGGAATTGCGTAATCAACTCGGACCTGTGTAATTCACCCAACCTTCTTACTCGAGTAATAAAAGCGAACTACATCCTCGGCCATGACACGATCCAGGTCGTCGCTAGAGACAAGCTGGAGAAAGTTCACCTCAAAGAGATCCGGGAAACAACACAGCACTTGAACGGTATCAGTATTGTTGAACAGACTCTCAAGCAAGTAGTCCTGCAAAGCTTCGTCGACCCTACGAGATTTCCAATCAATGGCCTACTGCGCAGGCTGTACATCATAGTCTCGTCAATGGTGGATACTTCGATCAAGGCCCTGTTGGTGGCGAGACCTGAACTCGCAGTGGAAGTTATTCACATGGAGGAAGAGTCGGACAAAATCTACTGGCTCATAGTGAGACAACTACTACTTGCAGTACGCGATCGAAGCACGCTCTCCCAGATCGGCATCGAATCTCCGCTTCACATTCTGGGCAACAGAGTGGTCGCCAAGACTCTGGAAGAGATGGCGGACTCCGCGAAGAACATAGCGAACGAAATCTTGGCATTGGAAGATATGGAGATAACCAGTGAGAATATTTTGAAGGATATCTCTAAGTTTGCAGGCCAGGTTAACCAAATTTCCAAGCAAAGCATTGAGGCACTGTTCACCGGCGAGATTAGACGCGCCAATGAAGCGGTGGAAATGGTTCTTAGCACAGAGAACGATGAGCGAAGGTTGACCGAGAAGATCCTGTCACATGTGAAAGATGTGAGTCGTGCAACGAGCCTCCGAATCATAATTCGGAACCTCGGTCAGATCGCAAAATATAGTAAAATAATTGGCGAAATTACGATCAATCGTGTCATGGAGAATCCATCAGAAATCTGCGAATACCTCCCAGATAGCAAACTCATACCAAACGGTTTTGAACTGTCAAAACGCCAAACAGCGACTTGACAGAACCGCGAACTATGTGGTTCCTCGCTAACGATCCCGACAACTATCGAGTGGTCTTGAGAACGGGCGACCATAGGCGGAAGACACTTCATGCAGCCTGTCATTGCCGATGTGGCCCTGTCCATTGAGAATCTCAAAGTCTTCCTCTGACATGGCAACTACTTCGTCTTTCTTTACATATAGGGCGGCGACAGGCACTTTCATCAGCAGGGGGATAGTACTCGGTGACCGTTTCTTGTTCGTTAGAATCAGAAGGTAGCCATTTCCATTCCCATCATACTTTACGAACTTCAACGTAGTTCAGTGATGAAACACTATCTGAGATACATTAGGCTATGGACAGATTAAAATCGAAATGGGAAGAATCAAAGGGTAAGGGGTGAAAGTTGAATGGGCAGTTATACTTGTAGCGGTTGCGGTGCAAAGGGGAAGGTTCCGTACTCAATCGACCCGGAAAGACCGTTCTACTGTCGCGAATGCTGGGAGAAGAAACGTGAAGACCCCCAGAAGAAAAGGGGAGAGTAGAAGGGTCGATACTGCATCTTAACAACTACGGGCCCGCGTTTTCCGGCAGTACGAAACTCAATCCGGATTTCGTCGCCCTCTGCCGTAGACATCTCCCTCAGATCAAGGCAGACCTAGAACTCTTAGATAGACCACTGACAACTTATGAGAACAAGTAGGGAAATGGTTAGGCAATGCCGCTAAAGATTCCTGTAAACCGTCGAGATCTTGTGCTTCTGTTCGACGCAACGGAAGCCCTGGAGATTCGGAAGCGGAATGATTTGTTGGAGCATTTTTCATATTTAGGATTGGAACGCTTGTCGATGAGGGCCGCCCGTAACAAAGCGAGATTGATGGCAGAGATGAGACATGAGAGTAGTGTGATCGACGCGATTAGGAGGCGCAGGAAGGATTACCTTGGCCCCAAGTCGAAGTCCATTTGGGAACTATTTGAGGAGAAGAGTTCCAAGCGTCAGATATTGCTAGAGAAAGCCAAGAAGGCTAAGGGCCCGAGTTCCTAGGCGATCATGCTTGATCCCATCAAAGGAGTTCATCACTAAGCACAATAAACTCCTACTGGATGCGGTCGCACTTTACCAGACAACCATTGAGAAGAAGTGGTCTAAAGCAATCTTAGAGAATCCAGACCTAAGTATCCTTCCCGATTTGAAGCGGCAAATCGAATCCTCCCGTGAAATAGAGGGTGCCGCATTCAGACTTCTCCAGACTGCGGTTGCCGAATATCGCAATCACCTAGGTAGCCTCGACAAGAACTCAGAACCCTGGGTCAACATGGATAAGGTCAGGGCGCAGTTGCATGAACTTGGCGGGCAGGATTTCAAAGAGAACCTTCCCGAAAACTAGTAGGGACTTGACGAAACAACAGACCAACAAATACTGATCATAAAATGGGGCACTAGAACCCGCAGGCTCCTACTTTGGCTTACTCCCTCGGTAGCCTTTTCTGTAAACTTTGCTTTTACTCATCTTCTTACTCTTCAAGGACCACACTACCACTACTCAAAACCAAAGACCTAGAGAAAAGAACTACCATTACGACGATCTAGTTCTCCATTTGCGCACCCGCGTCCATTAAGATGCAAACTTGGGTTCGCGGCTTGGGTTCGTGTTCGCTGATTCAGAACGCAAGCCAGAACTGATCTGACTACCTTCCAACCGCTTTCAAATAGTCTCGATAGGCTTGTAAACGAGGACACGTTCGGAAATTGACGGTGTTCTTGCAGTATTGCTTCTGGTCTTCCTCAGTTGGGCTGTAGGACTCGAAATCTTCGGCCCCAGCTGCTTGGTAGCTCTCCATTTTCGTATGCGTGGCGAATGGTTGAGCCCAACATTTTCCTTTCATGAAATAGTTACAGTCCACTAATTCTTCCTCGACATGAGGTATTATGTACGATACAAAAGACTTTGGCATCTTTCACTTTTCACAATATGCCTCAACAGGTTCTGTTGCGTAATGCTGGCATCGGCTAAGGCTGTTGCAACAATGTGGTGTGCGCACCTGTAGTGTTCACCGTTTGATTTGTCGTAGATGGAGGTGAAGGCCTTCTGGAACAAGCTCCAGCCATACACACCTAACAATCGATCTCTAAACATAACATACTGAGGGTCTCCGCTGTCTTCCTCGTCATGAGCAGACCAGTATGCCACATTGTTAGCCTTCTCCACCTGAACCGCCGCCATAGCAGGGAAAGGCGACCTCCCATCAGCCCACCAGTCCGTAGGCCAGCCGCCGCTTACAGCTTCACTGGAAAAAATGTTCGCGATCTCATGTGGGACCACGACCCAAGCCCAGTCCGGCATCTCACTGAAAACCTGAAAACTGATCCCAATGTTCCCATTCGAGGTCCAAGCAATATAACCTAGGCTTGGATCAACGAACACTGCTCGTCGACCACCATCAAACTTGCCAGGACTAATGGTTAGCCCTAGCCATTGACCAATTTGACTATAGCTTGTCTCAGGCCAATTCAGAAGGGGGTCTATGTACTGCTTGTTCTGATCATAGAGCGTTAGGTTCGAATACCAGATCCAATGAGCCGTTCGATATATCTCCACAAGAACCTGCCCATTCAACCTCGACGTCGACCGAGATGAGGAGCTTGAGGAAAGGCTCGTGTAAGTAGTTGTACCGTCTTCATCAATGACCGCTGTGCTCACTGGTTCCCCACCCTTCAATTCCTCGATGTGATCTAGACGACCGGTGAACCGTTTAGTGTAGTTGAAGAACTCTGAAACTTGCCTCCCAGGACTCGTAGCAGCAGCCTGAGCTCCAGGCAGTTCTCGTTCACGACAGGATCTCTCAATAAATACGCTCCACCATCCATTTGTATGATTGGCGAGCCTACAGGTATTGCAACGTGAAAAAGCCCAACCGGAAACGAAGCTTACACAACCAAGACGAATCCAAATAGTATAACTCGTTTTCGTCTTGAAGAAGCCACGAGACCATCTAGCTACCAGCCCCCAACATGTGGGAAAGTCCGATTTGTTTGTACGCAGTCTTCACGATTCAAGGTGACAGCTCGCGCATCAAACAGGATTTGCTCAGAACCAACCAAAAAAGAATTAGAAAAAACTTAACCATACCAAAGCTGCGCACACATTCAATGATTGAGACTTCAAGAGGCAATGCCAAACACAAGTGACACAACCACGATATGCAGCGGCTAGACCTGCTCGCGGAAACTCGCTAAGCTACGAATTCTATCTGAAGAAAATTGATTGAACGTATTGATATTAACGACTCGGGGCGCAATGCGCTACACCACTCCATGCAAATGCTAGACCCGCTGGCCGAGACGCTTAGGTCTCAAAGCATTCCTGCCGTTTGCCTTGCTTATCTTGCCATTGCTCTGTTGAAGATTGGTACTGCGATCGTCATGGTGACTATGGAGTATGCTAGGAGCACTAGCAGGTCTGGCATGATGACTCTCACGCTGGCGTTTAGGATTACTACTTTTCTGAGTGCGTCGGCGGCGTAGTAGAGAGGGAAGGCTTTGCCGATGTATTGGACCGGTACTGGAAGTTGGTTGATTGGGAAGAGTATTCCGCTGAGAAACATCATTGGAAATTGAAGCAGGGTAGTCATCATCTGTGCTGTTTCCTGTTCGGGAGCAAGAGAAGTCATGATTATGCCGACGCCGATGAAGCTGGCGACGCCGAGCACCATGACGAGAATCATAGTGATGGGGCTCCCGTAAATCACCACTCCGAGCAATAGCATGGATAATCCGAGTATCAGAAATCCTTGAATTAATCCGCGTGTTGTTTGTGCAACGATTTTTCCTAGGATGACAGATTGTCTTGGGATGGGTGCGACGAGTAATCCGTCCATTGTTCCTTGTTCTTTTTCTCTGGAAATTGCTGTGCTCACTCCGTTTAGTGCTCCTGTGATGACTGTCAAGGCCATGAACGAGGGGGCAAGGTATTCGAAGCTGGTTGGAATGCCTGAGATTAGTGGAGTGTTTGTTATGCTGATTGGTTGAAGGACGAATGTCGGGTCGAATGTTGGGCCCAGGTTTTGCTGGAGGTATTGTGCTGATATTTGGCTTTCAATAGCGCCGAAAATTTCAGCTACTTCAGTTTGGACGGCGGCGGCTACAGTTGGATTTGTTTGGTCAACCGTTACTTGTATGGTGGCCTGTGCGTTGGATTGGATTGAGGCGCTGAATCCTGTAGGTATGACCACTATCCCTGTGAGTTCGCCTTTTACGATTCCGTTTCTGGCTGTCGCGTAATCGGTTATTTCATTCACTCTAAATATTCCTTGGGATTCGGCGATTTGAATGAATTGAGCCGCAACGTTATTCGCTATCTGCCCGTTGTCCTGTTGAATCACGGCCAAGTTCAAGTTCGGGTATGGTGACGGTATTTGTCCACTGTAGGGGTTTACCTCGACTGTTGGTGGGAAGATGAAACCGAACATTGTCATGAAAAGCAGGGGCATCATGATGAAGAAAACTAGGAGCATCTTTGCCCGCCATAGGTCGAGCAGATCACGCTGCGCGATCTCAGCTGTAACCTTCCATGCGCTCACGTGCCTTGCTTTAGTCTGCACGGTTACATTCTCCCGACAGCTTTCATGCTAACGCGATCTGTCGCTGAATCACGTAGTTCTCGACCGGTAATTGTCAGGAAAACTTCAAGCAGCGACTCTGCACCATATTCGTTCTTTAGCCCTGCAACGGTATCGGTTGCTTTTATTTTCCCGTGATCTATAATTGAAATTCTATCTGATAGTTCATCTGCTTCTTCCATGATGTGAGTTGTCAGGATGATCGTGTGCCCTTTCTTCTTCAGATCAAGCACCGTGTCTCTTACGAACTTCGTGCTTTGGGGGTCAAGTGCAGTGGTCGGCTCATCTAGGAAGATGATTTCAGGGTCATGAATTAGGGCTCGAATCACGTTCATCCTCTGTCTCATGCCGCTCGAGAACCCTCCAACGCTTCGATCTTTGAAGGGCGTCAACTTCACCATATCTAATAACTCGTCGATCTTCGACTGCAATTCCGCATTATCTATACCGTAAAGTTTGCCGAAGAACATGAGGTTCTGTTCGGCTGTCAAGCGGGTGTACATGATCAGTTTCTCTGAGACCAGCCCAATTCGTTTCCGAACCTCATTGGCATCGTTCTCAATGTTGAAATCAGCAACTCTTGCCGTCCCGGAAGTCGGTTTAAGCAAGGTGCACAGCATACGGATGGTAGTGCTTTTTCCTGCGCCATTTGGTCCAAGAAATCCGTAGATTTCGCCTCTTCGGACCGTTAGATTGATGTGATCCACTGCCGTGAAGCTGTTGAACTTCTTCGTGAGGTCATGAGTTTCAATCGCGCACTTTGATGACAATTTCAATTCAGTCGCTTGGAAACTCATGCTGACACCTCAATCAATTCATGAACTGCCCGATATATCGATGCGATACTAGCTTATCGACAGCGGGTAATATTTACATATGTCGCTTGCTATATCGATTCGATATGAAGGCGGCGGCTAGTGGCTCAGGTATTCCAGACAGGTCCCTATGAGGCAATGTTCTATTTCGCCATGAAAGAAGGGCCTGCTTATGGCTATGAGTTGAGCAAGCGGTTTGAGAAGATGACTCATGGACACGTTAAGGTGAGTTTTGGTACAATCTACCCTTTTCTTCGCCGAATGGAACGCATGGGGATAATCAAATCGACTCGAGATGCAAAGTCAGGCAGAGTGTACTACGCACTCACTGCCAAAGGTCGAACTGCTCAGGAGAAGGCGCTCAAGCATGTTAACGAGTCGCAGATGGAGTGGGAGCAAAAGCTACTTGGCATTCTAGCGATTTATTCAGAAATGTTTGGACGAAAAGCCCTCAACGAACTATTGAAGCTAGGAAGGCTCCTAGCGAAGGACAGTTCTGGCCACAAATAGTGACCCGACAACCGGCCACTTGGACCTAATCCTTTCCGGATGTGGGGCGAGGCTTTTTGGGATGATCCATGCTTGCCTGTCCGAAGGTGTGTCTTCCGTGGACGACCAGACACAAGAAAAAAAAGGGTCGTGGATGCGCGATTGGTGCCTCCTACTCTGTCTGAGACGATTGTTCAGATTTGACGGTTTGTCTTGCCAAGCCGCCGTCATCAATCAAGATGCACGAGGAATTATGGGAGGTCTTGGTGGGGAATGGGACGGTCTTAAATATCGAGCATCATTACGCAAATAGTGAATCTCCCATGTTCTGTCCTAAATGCGGCGCCAAGAATGATGATACTGCTGGGTTTTGCGTGGGCTGCGGGAACAGGTTGAGTGCAGCTGCGCCAACTACCCAACCACCGGCTCAACCGTTCACTGTCCCAGCTCAACTGGGCGGGAAGAATCCGATTATTTCAACCGTATTGAATTTCTTCTTTCCCGGGATCGGTTACTGGTACTGGGGCTATAGGAAGGTTGTGACAATTCCACCGGTCCTACTCTTCATAGCAGTCGTAGTTGTAGAGTATGTCCTTTGGAACTTTTTGTTCTATGCCGGCTTTATCTCTCTCATAATTGACATATTCTTCGCGTACGACATGTACGTGAAGACGACAGGTCAAAGAGGCTGGGTTGTAGCCAGCCTTTAGTCGCCGAGAAAATCTGCTCTGCTAGAGGTTAGTTCGAGGAGTTCTGGAAGGTGGAACTCCACTTTCCTGATATTGGGAATGGTTGGTTGACGGGGATCTCGGGTAAGGATGAGCTTGTGAATCTTATGACTCCTTGAAATGTTCCTGAGCCCTGTTTTCCTGAGAATGTACCTATCCAGGTGCCGTTACCGATGTATTTGGCTTGGCCGCAGAGGAACAAGACGCAGGCCTGAACAGTGCCCGTCACATTTGCAATCTTTCCCGAGAGAGCAGTGCCATTAAGCGCTCCATACCAATCTCCATTTCCAGTTATCGGCACCCCGCCAATGGACGTCTGTATGCGATCATTCACGACCATGCTCATGGCCACAATATTGTTGTGATGGATGATGGCGTTGGCCAGCTGCCCTTGCACAGTGTAGCTTTGGAGGGTGAACGTGAACGTTCCTGCTCCCACCTGTGCTTGAAGGGCAGGGAGCGTTGTGAGGATTAACGCGAACAGGAGGGCGGAACAGATAGGTTTCATTGGTTTTGATCCTAGCGCTTTCCTTCCTCGTAAATGTTTCGTTCGAGAAACGCCAATTTGAAGAGGATTGGATCAGCTCTTCAACGTCTTCGCAATCAAGCATGCTTTCCTAGATAGTTCAAGAACGCTTGTTCACGGTTCGACATGGTCTGTGATGGCGTATCCTGTCCGGCGTTGTCTCTTTTTCGAAGCAGCTCGTAGGAGTGTGCGCTGAAGGTACTTGTAGGCTTCTTTCCAGGTTGGATATTCTGGGTGAGCGTATTTCTCGACCACCCATGGGGCAATCATCGAGTCAACGTTTTCTACGATGTACTCTTCCAGGGCGATTGGGCACTCCTCGCATAGCATTGTCAGGAATCTTCGGCTGAGCGCTTCAACGGCTGCAGATACATCATGGCCATTGCCCAAGCCGTAGCATCTGAACCATTTTCTTTCTTCTTCTTTGCAGTAGGGTTTTAGGAACGTTACAATCGTTATCCTCTCTTTGGAAAGCAGAGGTTTGAATGGGAAAAGTCTGCATCGGACGGGACGTTGGGAGAAGATTGTACAGTGTCTTATCGATTTGGGGTCGAAGAACGTACATGTTC
Source organism: Candidatus Bathyarchaeota archaeon (assembly GCA_963835925.1). Lineage (GTDB taxonomy): Archaea > Thermoproteota > Bathyarchaeia > 40CM-2-53-6 > 40CM-2-53-6 > FEN-987. The sequence continues at coordinate 337,598 of CAWIHH010000005.1, read as the reverse complement.
CTTCGATCCCATTCGATTGTTGAGGCGCAAACGACTCGCTCAGACCTGGATAGCTTACATGCACCAACCGACTCATAATCCGCTTAGGAAGAGCGTACGCCTCGCTAGGCATGAAATGCTGATGTAGGCAACAGTTGATGCATCCTGGTTCACATCCGAATCTCCTAGGCGTGGAAGGATGCCAATCGATTGCGACCAAAGGCATTAGCTTCAGCACGGCACTTGCATCAATTTGCATGCGGGGCATCTGCTATCAAATACAAGCCTGAGAGACTATAAAGAAAGCAGCAGCTAAACTTAATCGAGTTTTGGCCCGAAGGACTTAGAACTATCTCGGTTCAAAGTTCAAGATTGATTCTTCACGAGATCAAGCAAGTTTTGGGCTGAGGACGATATTAGAGCGAGCGTTGTGACTTGCTCTTACCCCCACACAACATTTCTTCTCCGTTGATACTCCAGTTTTCGCTGAAAAACCTGTCGTAATGCGAGCGTTAGAGCCAGTGGATAGAGGGGAAGAAAAAAGAAAGAAAAGGGCGAAGGGTTTGACGAATGACTTGTTACTTTGCTTTCTTTGCTGTGGTTAGTTTTCCTGTGGGTATGATTTTTGTTGTGGTGAAGTATGCTGCGGCGAGGATTAGGAAGAATACTGCGATTATTGCGTAGTCGAAGGCTGTCGGCTGAACTTGTACGATGAATTCGCTGACGAACTGTGGCGGATAGCCTGGGAAGTAAACCTGCTGCCCAGGAGCATAATGCTCTGGAGCCAGCGAGATACCGGCTGAAACAACCAGATACCGAGCCACAAGCCCACCCGTCAACAGCAGGATACTGCTCAACGCCGCAAACACCGGAAACCTACCCGAACCACGCACACCCATACCTAGCAGTACGATTGGCAGTACGAGGCCTGCGATGATCAACCCACCCCAGAACAAAGGCGCGAACGAACCGGACGTGAGCAACGTTGTAGACTCTAAGCCTACAGGCCCAATACTCGCAGTGGCCACCGTGAAAAAGAACAGCACAATCAACACGAACCCACTCAACACAAGCAACGGAGTAGCCAATGCCTTCATTGAACCCAACGCCTGCTCCCTCACCTCACCAACACTACGCCCAAAGAAAACCGACAAAACCAAAGTAGTAGCGGCGGTTCCGCACAGCGTAGCGACACCGATGAATAAGAGTGGAAGCAGACCGTCACCCACAACGGTACGGATGTCAAGCTCATCGCCACACCCGGATAAATCATCACGCCCAGAGCGAGCACTGCTCCAACCAAGCCTAATACCCTTCGGGCCACCGTGGCCTTCTCCAGTAGTTTGAAGGGCCAAATCCACAACCCGATGTGTATGACTGAGACAATTAGAAATGCCGTGATGAACATTGAACCGAAAGTTATGAGCGAAGTGCCGCTGTTGAAGACGTACATGAACCGTTCAGGATGCCCCAGATCAAACATCAAGAATATCACCCCACCAATCACCAGTGGAGCGCTGAGGAATACCCCGATCTTAGCTGCAACCCCATTCTTGTCGCCTAGGTATTCAGCCATAATCCCTGAGAGGTATGCTCCTGCTCCTGTGCCTGCTAGGAAGAAATCCCAGACCAGAAGCCAACCCCAAGTAGTCTGCGGAATATCCATGTCTAACTCACCAACCCTCCGGTAAGCCCGCAGTAGTCACCTTAGGCTTCGTACCCAACTCAGGCTTCATCGGACGAGCGTTCTTCGCCACAATCGCCTGCGACACATCACTGCTCGGATCGTCGAGGTCACCGAAAGTCCTCGCGTAGGCTATGCAAGTAGTTGTGCAAGCCGGGGTTGCGGCTGTGTCTACGCCTGGTTTCAGGCCTGTGGTTGCTGCTGCGTCTATTTTGTGGACGCAGAAGGTGCACTTCTCCACGACGCCTTCTTGGTGCTTTGCGTATCCGACCTGCTCGTAGGGGGTTAGGCCGAATTTAGGATAGTATCCTCTGATCTTGTCAATGAACTCTCTAGCCCCGTAGGGGCATGCTTGTATGCAGTACTTGCACCCGATGCATTTGTCGTAGTCGACCACTACGATTCCGTCTGCGCGTTTGTGACTTGCTTGCGTTGGGCAGACGTCGACGCATGGGGCATTATCGCAGTGCATGCACGCCATAGGAGCCAATTCCATTCCGCTAGTGGGGAACTTTCCGTGTTCTCCTATGGAAATTCTGTTCCACCATACTCCCTGTGGTGTGGAGTTCTCTTGTTTGCAAGCCACAGCGCAGCCGTGGCAGCCTATGCAGCGGTTAATGTCTATGACCATTCCGTATCGAACCATGTTCAATCACCTTAGGCTTTGTAGACCTTCACCCTCGCACGGTTCTCGAATCCGTATGTGATGCCGTTGATGTATCGTTCGTCCAGGGTGCATAGCTCGTTCATGTGGGGGCCAAACCTTGCATAGGCGGGCATGTCGACCGATGTGTTCCCGAAGCAACCGAAGATTCCCACCGCCTCTGGATGAATTAATTCCGTAACCTTGACCTGCCCTGACGTCTTCCCCCAGGGGGATTCAACCACTACGGAATCTCCAGTTTTGATTCCTTTGGCTTGCGCTGTCTCTGTGTTCATAAGAATCATCATGGTGTAGGGGTCGTGAAGTTGTAGCAGCTCGCCCTTCCATGCTTCGGACATTGGATTGGCCATGCTGTGAACAAGGGTCTTTGAGTGGATCGCCCAGAGATCGTATTCTGAAGGAACTGCTGTGTCGCCGGATATCTGAGGGCTAGGGATGAAGGTTGGAAATGGGTGAAGTGATGTCGTGTGGAAATCATTGTTCGGCTGTACGGATAGCCCATTCTTCTTGAGGTCGCTTGCCCATTGTTCTCCTGCCCATAGGAAGTACTCGTTATAAAATGGACGTCGGATTTTTTGCGTTGGAGACCAAGACCCAAAGTATTCCGTGGCCTTAAGGGAGCTAGCTGGCTTGAGCCAGTTCGTCTTGAACCAATCAAGTCCGTATTGATCGCCGAATGATGATTTGAGGGTTAGATCAACGATGTCTCGGAATGCGTACTTCTTGTTCAAGTCTAGTTTGTATGGGGCCTTCATGCTCCTGTTAGCTCTGTCGTTGAGACCGCCGTTGCCGTATAGGATTCCTAGGCGTTCGGCTAGGTCTATCATGATGTCGTTGGTATCTCTGGAATTATAGACAGGTGTATCCAGCGTGGGTTGTCTTAGGACCGTGTAGGTTGTGCTGTATGATCCCGGGGTTACTTGTTCCGGAGTGATGGCTGTTGCGCTTGCTATGGTGTATCGCTCCATGAAGCTGTTGTCGGGCAGAACAATATCCGCAAGCTGCTCTTCTTCACCAAATTGATACGACATGGTGAAAATGAATGGGATCTTCATCATAGCCTGTGCGATGGTGTTCGGTTCAGTGCATCCCTGGATGGCGCTGACACCTGAGAATAATGCAGCCTCTATGGGGTACTGTAGGTAGTAATCTTTGGGATTCAGAATTGCCTTCCAAATTCGCGGATATACCTTGTAAGACATTGGAAAGAGTTCTTGTTGGTCGGCTCTCACGGGTGGGACTGGGCCAAAATTGTACGCGCCGTAGGTGGCTGCAGTGGTCCAGTTTACTCCGTCTGCCGGGTTCAATTGAAGGAAGTCAGGGCCTCCTGTGACGCCTCCAGGTACTCCCATTGCTCCGACTAGCATTTGCATTATCCATTGGGCGGCGTAGCTATCAAATCCCCAAATCGTGTTATGAACGCCACGTCCACCTGCCCATAGCACAGGCCTGAATGGCATAACATTGCCGTCTACGGTTATGGTGCTGCCTATCTGGGCGTTGTCAACCCATTCTTTGGCCAGGTTGCGTATTGTTTGTGCCGGGACAGTGGTTAATTTTTCAGCCCATTCCGGCGTATTGCTCTTGACTTGATCCTTGAAGAGTTGGAAGGCGGGTTTGCACTGAACGCCGTCCACAACGTAGGACCCTTCGAGGGCGGTGTCTTTCAGGGTTGGATCATCCCAGGTTTTGGCTTTCTTGTCGACGATATCCCAGAGATACGGTTTGCCAACTTTCTGCTTGAGCCTGAAGGGGTCCGTGACTAGATCGGTTTTTGACCGCACGTAGTGGCCATCGGGACCAATCAGGTACGGTGCATTTGTGTGCACTTTCATGTACGCAACGTCATAGGTATTCAGTTCGTTGACGATCACGTCGCAGATGGCCAGCATGAGTGCGAGGTCGGAGCTAGGTCTAATTGGAATCCATACATCAGCTTTGTCGAGAGAACTGCTCATCATAGGGTCGATTGCAACAAACTTTTCGCCTCTGTCTTTTCCTTCCACCATTTGTCTAACAATTTCGGGGGTAGCCTTGTTTTCTATCCATTGCGCACCGCCGTGGCTTACGTTATACTGGGCCAAGTCCATGGCGGGGGTGAAAACTGGTACGTAGGAGGTTGAACCCATGTACAGGTTGGCCATAATGTGCAGGCAGTATCCCTTGCAGAACATGCCGCCTCCACCCGAAAAACCGGTGTTAGGGGTTCCGAAAGCGGCACTGAATTGGTTCATGACCGATGTGTGATCCCGGTGGCCTGTGAAAGTGACGAGCCTTCGAGGGTCGTTTTTCATAATCGGTTTTAGCTTGTCCGTTATGGTGTTGAGGGCTTCGTCCCAAGTAATCTCAACCCACTGGGGATCTACACCTCGACCTTTCTGGGGATTAGTTCTCTTGACTGGGGTCTTGACCCGCCAAGGATTGTACAGAGTATCTAGCGCCGCATTCGGCCTGGCACAAATCCTTCCTTGGTTGAGTGGATGAGCGGGGTTACCTTCGACCTTTACGACAACACCGTTGATACGGTGCGCGTGCAGGCCGCAGTTTTCATCACACAGAAAGCACACGGTGGGTATCCAGACATCTTCCTGAGGCATGGTTGCTTGTGGTTTTGCTCCTTCCACGAGCGTCTTTATTGGTCCGCCCAAAGTGAAGTCGCTGATAGCCGCTACCGTTCCAACGGTAGCTGACAGTTTTAGAAAGTCTCGTCTTGAGAGTGAATTGTTCTTCTCTGAGTGATTCTTAGTAGTCTTACAGGTTACTACTTCTTGTTCTGACATTATTCATTAATCCTATTTCATTAGTTCATTACAACTCAAGATCCGAGTTGTAACATGGCCGAGGCTGCTGGGCGGTCGACATTTAGAAGATTCGAAATAACTCTACAGAATATACGGTGAGTAGTACATAAAGTATCGACATTATCAATCGGTCACATCGCTCGGTATATACCAATTGAATTCGACCGAAATTTGTGGAATCGGACTGGACCACCTAAAGCAGTTTGATCAAACTAACATTTCATTTGCGGTCGTTTACAAGCGGATTAGGAAATATGTGGCTCTAATGGAACAATGCCCAAGGTTCTACAGCCACAACTTTGGTCGCATATGGCGGATCCTTTAGCTGGTCAACAAGTTGAAACGTTCACGAATTACGTTGATGAAGCTCTGTCCAGGTTCAGGCTCAAACCTGTACCGATAATCCCATACTCGCGTGAAGTAGAAGTTTGAAACATGGAAATTCTTGGATGTGTCAGACGATCGTTATCGCGCTGTTTCCGCTGTAGGCTACGCTTGGCAGGTTCATGCTATCGAGCGGGTCTTCTAGAACCATGTTCTGAAATGGTTGTATGGTATTTGAAACGGAATCGGCGACATCATTACCCTGCGCGAGATACTGGAAAATGCCGTTTGCCAAATCATCTGCGGTAGCGAACTGTTGAGAGAAGGCGCCTGTGAACTCGATGATCGCCTGCGCACCTGCACTGAGGAATATGCTGGCTATGGAATCTGAATCGCTGAAGATCAGCATCATCACTTTAACGTTGGAGAGAGAATTCTGCCCAAAGTGGTTGGTGAAGAAATTAACACTTGCCCCCACGAACCCCCGGGAAGCGTCGAGCCATCCCGAAGCGAAATCCGAGGCGTAGGACAGTTGAGTTGTCGGATCATTCAGCTGGCCCACGTAAAAGTATGTGATATGATTATACGCGTATATGTTACTCCTCCAAACTACCACCTGATAGTTGTTCAGAGTCATGAGCACGTTCAGAGTCACCGAAGTATTCTCAAGGTCTGTTACGCTGTAGCCGGCCCGGTCAGAGCGCTCTGAATACCCGCTAGATCCTCAGGCCTCCACGGAACATACACCGAAATTGGAGAAAGAATCAATGCTCGGGGTTGAGATTGTGCTGAGATTGGATGCGCATTTAGAACCGTTGAAAGGATAAGACTGGTTATGACAAGAAGCATCAACATTTTTCGCAAGTTCTACACCACTGCTTATTGTCCTCGATAGGGCAGAAATTGAGCGGTTGGTTTAGACATTCTTTGTGTTTGTGTGCGCGGTGTCCATGGTGCGCGCATGCTCACTACACACGAAGAAGTCTACATTTGACCGTTGCAATGGTGGCACCCCGCTTTATTTATTCCAGCAACGAGTGCAAGGCGGCAATATTCATGCGATGCGGACTCTATGAAGACCCAGCTTCCCTCTGTGGTGAACTCCGTGTCAGCGTAACGATCCATTTGCGCTGCAAGATTTCCAGGATACGCTCACCATTAGACCGCTACCATACACTCCACGTAAGAACCAACAATAATTCGCAGACAGTCGTTCGCTCGTTTTCTTATGTCTGATCTACTGGTGTGCGCACTTGATAGGCTGGCGCGTATGTGTTAATTTCCCCCATACGCGCTCTCGACAATTCCCTTTCACTAAACTAGGTCAGTCGGCACATTTCCCGGCCAGAATTCTATACGACACACCTAAAGAATTCAATTGCGTCATAAACGCTACGGAGCATTTCAATGAGAGCAATGCGGAGAAGAGACCGAGCCATAGAGGACAAAGCGGAAATTGCTAAGATCATGAATAACGCGCAGGTCGGACGGTTAGGCCTTTCAATGAATGAACAGCCCTACGTGGTTCCAGTCAACTTTGCCTTCGACCATAATAGAATTTATTTTCACTGCGCAGACACTGGTATGAAGCTGGACTTTCTCCGCAACAACGCTCGCGTTTGCTTCGAGGTGGATGAGAATCTGGGAACGGTGCCCGGTATTGCGCCATGGTTGTTTGGAACCACTTACAGAAGTGTGATTGCTTTCGGAGTCGCCAGAATCCTTTCGGACCCTGATGAAAAAAGCGTGGCGACCAGACTGATTACGATGAAATATGCAGGTAAGGAAATGGCAGACCAGATAACTCCACGGTTGACTGAAACTTACAGATCTTCACTAGGCAGCCACCTTGTGGTTGTGGAGATCAAAGTGGAAAGCATCTCCGGCAAACATAGAGAAATCAGTCAGCCCTAGAGAATAGTGTGCACACAGCACCTAACATGACTGCGTTCCAGTTGAAAAATCGTTGACGGAGTTCGATGCGAGTTAAGGTCGTCTGAAATCTGGATTTGAGCTGCCTAAATTGGATTTCACTCAAATACTCGCTCTGTATCCGGCGCTTCATGCCACAAGAACACAATAATGGGAGATTCTTCTATTATGAATGATTCATCCATTCAGGTTATAGGTAACTACATCTCGTAGTTTACTGAAGTTGACTATTAGTGAAGGTTGTTAGTAAGCGTGCTGCGACCTCTGTGCTAATTGTGGCGGTCTGTTTTCTCGTATTGATGCCGCTTTCTCCGGCGACCATAACGGCGGTTGCCTCGAGTGCTGTTCCTTCACATTCGTTCATTCCGACTTTCACGTTTTCTCATACAGCGTTTTCGAGTTTCACTAAACCAACCGGCGCCATTCCAAGTTTCACGTTTTCGCATACAGCTTTTACGAGTCACGATCCTCCGAGTTTTACGTTCTCGCACACGTGGGTTACAACTTGGAGTTCGATTTGGAGTACTACTTGGAGTAGGTTTACTCATTCATTTCCCACTTATACGAGCACCGAGCTTGTTCCGGTCCCGATATATGCTCCGGGGTGTGATCCGTACGACCCGTATTGTAATGGGTATTCGCAGTATCCTTGTTATCCAGGTTACCCGGGCTATCCCTACGCCTGCTCTCCAAGTTACCCGTATCAATACCCGACCAGCACAACCGCCTCGACCACTACGAACTATTCGACCGTGACGCAAACCAGTCTTGCGACCTTAACGTCAACCTTGACCCCTCAACCAGCATATGTAACGAACACTTTGACTCTTACGACCACGACAACTAACTCTAGCATGGAAACAGTATACGGTACATTGATGGCCGTTTTCCTAGCACTCTTCCTGGCCAGTCTGTTCCTGTTGATGAACGCAAGATCCGGAACACCAACTAACATGCCACCATCCAGACCGCAACAAGCGTACGTTGCAACCAGTTACAGATGCAGCTCATGCGGTAACGACGTGCTTCCAACGACGAAATTCTGCGGCCATTGCGGCGTCCCACTCAAAAACTGAAAACAACAGACTCAACCGAGTCGTAATACGGCCCAGTGAGTAGGCCGTCTTACAGTCCGTGAGAGACTCGATACCAGCCGGTCAGTCTAAGATGACTTACGAAAAGCAAATCGTGGCCTGGCCCAAACGAATCCGTGCCGATGGGCGGTGAAGTAGCTTGAGCCTACTTTTTGAAATCGATTTTGCGTTTTGCTTTCTGTGAGACCGTTCGACAATCACGTCTATTTTCGTCGTGCGCCGGACATAGCTAGAACGACCCCTGCAATTAGAACTAGGAACCATTCAAGTATGTAGGCGGTGATGAATGAGTAGTCGGTCGCTCCCCTGGCCATCATGCCTTGGAGGTTTATCCCTAAGCCGTAGGCGAGCCCAGCTAATCCGGCTAGAAAAAGTAGGACCCCTGCGGTCATCGTGCCTTTATCCATGTTCAGACACCGTTTCGTTTCTAAAACCTGCAACGACAGGTGCCTATTTACAGCTTACTTCAATGACACTAACCTTGTCCGAATTTGTATTCACCTAGTTTCGGAATTTCGCTTTCGCTAGCAGGAGTGAAATCGAACAATAATTTGACATGCCGTTTACTCGATTGGTTGAGGATTAGGTTGATTGACTATCGCGATTTGACTACAATCCACGTCTAAAACGCGAGTAGCGATAAGATCACCATCAAAACAGTGAACGCCCCCAAGAATGCAAAGTCACCTGCGACCGCTACAAATCCCGCCCCATTGTACATCAAGACTCGTAGGGCATGAACCGCGTAGGATTCTGGGTTGATCACCGATATTTCCTTCATCCAGGTGGGAAACCCGTCTAGTGGGTATATCGCGCCGCTTGTATAATATAGAGTTAAGTTGATTGGAAATGATGAAACCCTGTAAATGTCGGCGGTCGAGAACCTCACCGCGTAGGCGGTCATCATAGCGATGAGGCCTAATGAGGTGAGCACCAATGTGAACATTGTGAGTGTTATTTCTATCAAGTGTGGTGTTGGGAAAATGCTCAGGGGGCGAACGCCTGTCACTATGATGGCTAAGAAGAATAGTGCGATCACTGAGATGAGCGATTTAATGACTCCTGCAAGTAGGACACCGACAATGATCTCATATTTTTTCAGAGGTGTGACCAAGTATCCCTCGATTATTCCTCTTTCCTTATCGTTTACGATTTGAATGCCGCCCGCGATGATTGAAACGAACATGACTGATTGAACAAATGTTCCGGGCGCCATGAATTCAATGTACAGGAAGGTTCTGTAAGCATTCTCTAAATCCACATTGACATTTGAGCCGCCTGCGGTTGATGTTTGTATTAGAGATGAGAGGTGTTGACTTGCTTGGGCAATTCCTGGTCCAATGGCGGCAGCACTCAATGGATCAGTATTATCCAATGTTACTGTAAGGATGACTTTCAAGTTCTCACTTAATGATGTGTCAAAATCTTCGGGGATGTGAACTATCGCTTTGACGAGGCCTTCTCGGAGCATTTGCTGTGCCGTATCCATATCGGGAACGTATGTTATCTGAAAGGAATTCTGGCAATTCAACACGCCCACTTCGCAGCTTTGTTGGTTCCGTAAAATGTCTATGAAATTTGATGAAAATGGGCCATAGCTTTCTTGTACGATTGCGATTGGTGCATGCGTTATTGCCCCGCCAAACGCACTCCCCAGCAAGACCAAAGTCAGTAATGGACCAACAATCGTCGACAGGATGAGGAATGGCTGCCTAAGGAATCTTCGAACATCTCGCTCGCATACGGCTAGGCTGCCTTTCAATCTCCCAGACTCCGACCTGTAAAGTTCAGGAAAACGTCATCTAGGGTAATCTCGCGCAGAGTGATTGTCCGAAGCTTTCCTCCATTGGAGTCAATGAGTCCAACTATCTTCGGAACTGCTTCCGCACCGTTCTTCACTAGAATCGTTAAGCTGCTATCTCGTCTTTTGACTTGCAGAACGAATTCTGCACTTTCTAACGCCTTGAGAGCAGCATCAGGGAGGTTTGAGAAGTTGGCTTCAACTATGTCGCCCCCTGAAACCTTTCGCTTTAGTTCCGTGGGTGTTCCTAAGGCGACTACTTTGCCGTGATCTACGATTGCGATTCTATCACAAAGTTTCTCCGCTTCATCCAGGTAATGGGTTGTGACCAAGAGCGCGATACCGCGGTCTTCATGAATTCGCTCAATGTATTCTAAAACTGCTGCACGGGCTTGAGGATCGAGACCTGTGGTAGGTTCATCGAGCAATAGGACTTCGGGTTCATGGACAAGAGCCCTTACAATTTCTAGGCGGCGTTTCATGCCTCCTGAATAACTTCCGACGGGAATTCTGGCTCGATCCTGTAACTCTACCACTTTGAGGAGTCCTGGGATTCTTTCTTGACGTTGCTTGCGAGACATGCCGTAGTATTTCCCGTATAGATTCATGTTTTCAAGTGCCGATAACTCGTTGTCTAAGGTTGATGCCTGTGTAACAACCCCTATGCGCTCACGTACCTTGTTTGCTTCGTGTATAATATCCGCACCTGCGACCGTAGCCGTGCCCTCGGTAGGCGCCAGAATTGTTGTTAACATGCGCGTTAAGGTTGTTTTTCCTGCTCCATTAGGACCTAAGAGACCAAAAACTTCCTGCTTAATTTCAAGATTAATGTGATCAACCGCTGTGAAGTCTCCGAATCTCTTCGTAATGTCAAAAGTCTGCACAGCGATTTCCATGGAGGGGAACCGTCTAGAATGCCGCCTTAAGAGGTGCCTTGACCGTGCGATGCGATAATTAAGATTTACCGCGGGGAAGTGGAGGAGCTGCGGAACGTGGTCCGGGTGAAGAAAGCCTACCATGAAACCATCTAATAACTTCCGCTAGACCGTTTTGAAATGTCAAAAAATAGACTGAGTCGCGAACCGGCGCTACTGCGAGTGCTTCCACCGAGTCGTAACCCGCGTGGAAGCTTAAGCACTGTCAGAAGGCCGTTGGGCTCGGTTTTCCGAGTAAAGATTCAAACTGATATAGTCGTGCTTTGCTAATTCTATTTGTGAGCCGTAGCCATGGAACGATCCACGCCGCCTCCACGCCTTTTCGGGTTCGTTGGTTGGAGTATTGTGGCCCTAGTTTTCGTTGGTGTGATAGCCTATGGGTTGTCGGTTTATTTGAACTGGATTGTTCTGCAGTCCATGTACGCTTCTAAGGCAGGCCTGGACTGGTTCGCGATCAACTTTTATCACAATAACACTTTCGTGGTCGCGGGTGTTCTCGCGCTTCTCTTCATCAATCCGATGCCCAGGCGAAGCCATCTTTTCGAAGCACTTTCAGCGCTGGGAGGAACGTTCGCGCATGTGAGAGGCCAAGAGGAGACGATCTCACTGGGTCCTGGCAAGGTTGCGTGGTTATTTTGGCAGTTGGTCAAGTGGTCCGTCGCCTTCTGGATGATCGCATCGGCGAATGGGATGCCGGGCCTTGGTAATTTGACGATTGTGATCACGATGCTGCAGAGTGGGATGGGTAATTGGGGCCAGGTCCTGAGGGTGTTTCAGCTCCCGTTGGCTCCTGCCTCTGGAGCTCAGCTTGTGGCTTTAATGCCCACAATGGAGGTTCAGTACCACCTTATATACGAAATCGTCGCTGCAATCGCATTCGTAGCCATCCTCAGACTTATTCTTATGTTCATCCGCGACTTTGCTCGACTCAAGACGAATGCGTGGGCGAGAGACTTGTTCCTCATTCTCGCCCTAATTGTGCTTGTCACCATCGCTGACGCACCCTATTGGGCTATGAATATTGCGACACCCAACGATTATCTAATCGCCATCTCAATCTTCGTCAGCTTCCTTGCCATCGCAGCCTCATTTCAGTTCGGATTCATTCGACGAACGATTGGCATGGGGCAACGGAAACGATGGATCGTCTACCTCGTTGCCTTGCTCATGCTCGGCACACTCATCGTGAACTTAGCTTTCGTCGTAGGTTACTCACTGAACTGGAACAACAACTGGACGAACTATGAGTGGGGCCCTATGACGAATAAACAAATCGACGTAACGCGATGGGCCGCAGGTATCCAGAATGTCACAACTGCGCCCCTCTCAAGTCTTCCCTCGGGGAACACTAGTACAATCGTTTCGCTCGTACGCCAGTGGGATCACGATGCATCCTACACGAAGATGATAAACCAGATAGGCGTTAATTGGATGCAGCTCAGCGCGTCGCAGATAATTTACCTCAATGGCCACGAGTACTGGGCTGCCCCCACAACCATCAACTATCCAACCAACGATTGGATCAGCCATCATTTGATTTACACCCATGCCGCCAGAATCATCGTGATCGATAGCCACACAGGCGACTACACCTCTGTGCAGAACGCCTTCGGAGTCAACTCGGAGCCTCCGATCTATTATGGCGAAGCACTCTCGGACGATGTCTACGTTCATGTCAAAGGGTTCGATGAGATCGGAAATGCGTCCTACACCGGCGCTCCTGATTACACCCTGTCAGGCTGGCAACGAATGTTGTGGTTCCTCGTGAAAGAAGGCCAGGTAGGCTTCGCCTTGAGCCCTCCTCAAGACAATATTATGATGTTGCATAATCGCGATGTCTACCAGAGGGTCCAAGACATCCTCATAGGTGGATTGACCACGGACAGTGCAAGCTACCTTGTCACAGACGGTAGCCGCATCTATTACTGCGTTCAAGTTTACACTAGCTATCCGATCCAGTCCGGATTCTCCGGAAGCAACTACCTCCGATTCTTTGGCGTGGTCCTTGTCGATATGGAGAACGGCCAAATGTATCCCTACGTCGTTGCGAAGCCAGACGGTTTTATGGTGGACTTCTACAGACAATACTATTCTTCCTGGAAGGCACCGCCGAACTGGCTCGTTAGTCAACTTCGTTATCCTGAGGATCTTCTTGGAACCCCCACTAACCATGGACAACTGGATGTCGCTTTCCAATACCACGTGAGCGATCCATTCATCTGGCGATCAGGATCTGATTTCTACGAGCGACCAGCATCCACCGAAGTCCTTTACGTCCTTGAGAGCTTTGGAAACCGCATAGACTTCGTAGGGCTTCAGCTGGTAGAGTACCAATCATCCCCCGGCAAGAACCTCGCAGGGATGTTCATAGCCTACGGAAGCGACCAGCTGGGTAGGTTGAATCTTTACAGAATATCCAACTCGACGACTCAACTTATCGGACCGTCAGCCGCCCTACAAGCGGTTGAGACAGACGATTACGTGCGTACGCAGCTGACCCTGCTCCCAAACTATAGGCTTGGAAACATACTGCTGTATCTGATCGGCAACCACCTCTACTACTTCATCCCCGTTTACATTAACACTCAAGTCGAGAACGCAGTAATCACGAAAATGGCGTTTATTGCAGTGGTCGACGCCACGACCGGCGCCAAAGTTGCTGTGGGTGCGGATTCATCGCAAGCATACTACGCGATCTCTGGCGGAACCCCCGTAATACTTGGTTCTGCGGAACGCGTGAAGAAGCTCAACGCATTGTTCACTGACAAAGGATATTCTCTAGTCAGTCCAAGCAAGATCAGCGCCAACGTCGAAATCCAAATCGCCAACATCACCTACACCGATGAGTCACAGTGGACCTCCATAAGCGCCACGGTAAACAATTTCATCACCAACTATTGTCAAAAATACAACGTCTCCGAAGTCTACTACTGGACAGCCTCGAATGGTAACCTCAACTTCGGAGTACTCGTCTCTACCGGCGGGGTTGTGAAACTCTACTACGTCACCGCGCAAATCAGATAGGTGCAAGCACATTGTCACTGCAAGAAGAATTTGACCTGTGGGTAAGCAGCAAATACTCCAACCCGTTTTGGGTCGGGCACCATCGATTCGAAAAGAGCCCAACCGGGGAGATTCGGGTAGATAATGGTGTATTCAAGAGAGGAGAGGCGATCATACTCTTTCGAATGTTGCAGTCGCACGATCCTTTCACGCGACTTAACGCGAACTTCGTAATATGGGAGAGAAACCGAATCCTACTAGTTCTCCTTGTCATTATCACGACCATACTGCTCGTATTAGTGGTTACACGAGTCGAAAGATGACTGGTCATTGAGAAGTCGGCATCCCAGCCGAAGCGCCGCCTGGCGAAATTTGTAGTGCGGTTAGGAGAGGAAAAGTCGCCCTCTCAATTCTCCTGGTCGCATATTTCGATAAACATTTTCTGTTAACGCGGACAAAACTTGGTTGGACCCAGTGGTCAAGTTGACAGACCATAGTTACTGACTCATACAGTGTCCGGTGCCCTGGGTCGTTCGTCTAATCTTTGAAACGGGCATCCCATTCTCCGGGGAGCCCACCTTCTTCCCATTGGTCCAGCACGGGTTCGTTCTAATGCCAGAATTAACTGTCTCAAGCCTTGAGGGTCTTTCACGTTCTCGAATGTCATTACCATGTTTCCTTTCACCATCAGGGAAACGTCTCCGAAAATCTTCAGATTTCCTCGTCTTGACCCTCCAGAGTCCCAGTGGCAACCCTGGGAGTCCCAGCATTCGCGGCGTCAGGAAAATTCCTCCCCCAAGCGAGTCGTTGACTTTGTGCACGTTCATTATCACGACTTCGGGTATGTTCTCAATCCCGACCTGAGCAATAACCCGTTTGTTGGGAACATCGTACTTCAGGCAACGCTTGTTGGTAACCGCGTCTTCGGAGGTGACCTCTTTGTGGATTATTCCGTGCGTCGAGTCTCTGTGCCACAAAATCGTCTCTCCCTCGGTCATGGGAATGCTGGATGCGATTTGTGGTTTGCTCTCTACGCTTGACGGCTCTGTGATGATTTCATTCGGATTCACGGTCTGAATTGATGGTCCGCATTTCGCGCACTGGGACTGTCCGGCGGGAATTGGAGATCCACATTGAGAACAGAACACTACCCATCACAAGAACGCGGTCGTCTGAACTAGTGCCTTTAAGGGTTATTCATGATAGTTCAGCCACACCACTGCACGAACGAGCTCGCTTTCGGTGTGCGGCACTCCACGATTAATTTGGTCTGTCAGTTCGATAACACTGGATAAGTAGGGGGAGTGATCACGGGAATGCCATGTTTTCCCTTTTCACAGCGTTGTTAGAGTTATTGTATCCAAGAATTGTTTCAATCTGATCTGATTTTCTTCCCTTGATCTTTTTCAACTCTTCCGATGAGTATTCTACAATGCCCCTTGCAATTTCTCGCTTCTCGTGCACCAATGAAACCAAGCAACCGGACTCAAACTCTCCACCAACACTTAGAATCCCGGAGGGCAACAGGCTCGCTCCTCCTAGAAGTGCGTCCCTGGCTCTTCCATCGACTGAGATGGTTCCGTGGCTCTTTGAGAATCGTATCCACCTTTCTCTGTTTGTGTACCCAGATCTTCGAGGTCTGAAGAATGTTCCAATTTCTTCGCCACTAAGAATCCTTGTGAGCACTTCTTCTTCGGTGCGTTGGCAATTATCATGGCGCAGTTGGACTTGGTGGCTATCTTGGCAGCTTCGATCTTCGTCTTCATGCCTCCCTTTGTCCTCCATGAGCTTGCTCCACCGGCGATTTTGTCTATTTTCGAGTTCATCGCTGTCACCTCACGAATCAACCTAGCATCCGGATGCCTCGGATTCTTGTCATAGAGCCCGTTCACATCGGTTAAGAGAATGAGTAAATCGGCGTCCGTGTTGGCTGCTACTAGAGCCGAGAGCTTGTCATTGTCGCCGAAGGTCGCTTCAATCTCATGAACAGATATTGGGTCATTCTCATTTATGATCGGAACAGTACCGTTTTCCGTCAGAATCGCCATGGAATTCCTCAGGTTGAGGTAGGTTCTTCGATTGGAGAACGCTTCGTAGGTTATGAGAACTTGCGCCACCCGTGCCCCGGACTTTTTGAAAGATTTCCGCCACTCTTCCATGAGTATACTCTGACCGACGGCTGCAGCGCCTTGCCTTGTGGGTATGTCCTTCGGTAGTTCTTTCAGCCCCAGCTCTTTCACTCCTGAACCAATGGCGCCCGATGTTACGAGAGTCACCATTCTACCATGTTTCATTATGTTACAGCACTGTCTTGCCACATCCTGCATACACCTGCTGTCAAGTGTGCCGTCGGGTTTTGTGATCACCGATGTCCCGACCTTGACCACAATTTTCTTAACTTTTTCAAGATTTCTCTTCAAGAAAAATAGCCGCCAGCTACGTCATGGATTCCAGTGTTTCTCTAGAGTTCTGTGATTGAATGTTTTCGCGTTCTTTCCAACGTAGGAAGATACGACTTGGCCTTCGCCCACGACAATGTACTTGTAGGTTACAAGTCCGTCTAGGCCAACAGGCCCTCTGGCATGGATCTTGTTAGTACTGATCCCTACCTCAGCGCCGAAACCGAATCTGTAACCATCACTGAATCTTGTTGATGCATTTTGCAGAACTACTGCTGAGTCGACTTCATTCAAGAATTTCCTTGCGTTCTCCTCGCTCTGTGTCACTATTGCGTCGGTATGGTGTGAGCTGTATCGATTGATGTGGTCGATGGCTTGTTGAAGTGAGTCGACGATCTTCACGTTAAGTATTAGATCAAGATGTTCCTTGGACCAGTCTCGCTCGGCCGCCTCCTTCGCGTATGGAAGTATCTTTATGGTCTTCTCGTCTCCTCTCAGCTCCACATGGGCGTCTTGGAATCTTTTGCCCATTTTTGGAAGGAAGGCGTCTGCGATATCTTGATGGATAAGGAGTGTGTTTAACGCGTTGCACACAGCGGGGTACTGGACCTTCGCGTCATAACATACCTCCACTGCCATGTCCAGATCTGCATCTTCATCAACGTACTCGTGGCAGATGCCCTCAGCGTGACCAAGCACGGGGATAGTGGTGTTATTCTTAACGAATCTGACAAATTCACTTGACCCACGAGGAATGATCAGGTCAACGTACTCGTCAAGCTCCAATAGTTTCGCGAGGTCCTCTCTTGTTTCAAGTAATTGAACCATATCTTGAGGGATCCCATGGGCCTGAGCGATCGAGTTTCTGATGAGGCCTGCCAGGAACTCGTTGGTTCTTGCGGCTTCGCTTCCTCCTTTAAGGATCACTGCGTTGCCTGACTTCAGACATAGAGTTGCGATTTGTATCAGTGCGTCTGGTCTGGATTCGAAAACAGCCCCAATCACGCCTATGGGGCAAGTTACTTTGTAGAGTTCAAGCCCTTTGTCGAGTTGCTTGGAAAACAGCGTCTTTCCAATAGGATCTTCGAGCCCAGCCAGATCTCTGAGGCCTTTTGTCAAAATGGCGACTTTCGAGTCGTCAAATTTTAGCCGCTTCATCAAAGGCATTGCGAGATTTATTTTCGAGGCTTGGTCGGCATCTCTAGAGTTTGCCTCTTTGATTCGTTCCTTCTGCTTGTCTATCTCATCTGCGATCGCGAGCAACGCTTTGTTCCTAGTTTCGCAATTGACACCGGCTATATTCCGAGCTGCAAGTCTTGCACGCTTTGCAGCATCAAGCACATCCAACACTAGGCCGCCTAGGCTAAGCTTCCGCTTGCCTAACGCAGAAAAACTCTACTGCGAAACCGGACCCATTGGCTCAAAGTAGCATTATGACCTCGCCCCGGTCAGAAACGTGAACCAAAGCAGTCGGGTGCAAGGAAGGGCAAGACTTCGGCATTGCGACATAGCGCGTGAGACGCTGGCGTGAAACAATCTGTGATTGGATCTGCTGACGACAACACGGAGACTCGGAGCCTCGTTCTCGTTCCATTGCATGATGAAATTTTCAAAATCAAATTAGAACCATTAGTTCGCATCGATCAAAAAACCGGTTTGCATAAGACAAAGGCCAATCGTCGCCTGATTTTGTAAAACACTAATATACCCAATGTGATACACTATCGTATCGGTCTGGAATATGTGCCAAAGTCCAGAGGATCATCTTAGAAACCGACGAACCGATGCGGACTTCCATGAGATAAATAGAAGCGATCAAGATTTCGCGCCGCACGATAAACGTGTAGCTTTCGTGGAGAGACTTCCACAGGCTCTCTCCTACGCGGCAAACCTCGACAGAGGAGATCACGCCATCCTAATCTATGACAGCCTTGCCGTGGCCGCGGAATACTTCTCCGCCTATATCGAAGAGGGCGTCAATCGGGAAGAATCCACCTGTTTCGTAGGCACATCCCGCGAACGATACAAACAACTCCTCCACCACGCAGGAATTCAAGTGGCCTCATTAGAAGACAACGGGTACCTCCGATACTTTGCAATTCAAGATTTCTGCATGGAAGGAACTCGGCCAAGCAAGAAGAGAGCACTACGAAATATCGAGGAGCTCGTGAAAACGAGCAAAGAGAAGGAGTGCAGGGGGATGCGATTCATCCTTCTAAGCGGATCAATTCAACAGGGCGATAATCCGTCCCAATATGTTATCGAATTTGAACAGTGGCTGAACACATTGTCCTCCCCCTCCATGTCAACGCTCTGCTGCTACGAGGCAAGAGGCACGTTGCATGGACCGCGACCTGACCTATTTATGGAACTGCTTAAGGCGCATGGACACTGCCTCTTTCAAGGAATCGCTATGCCCACGAGCACGCTGTCCGGAATCAAACTCAACCCTATTTACCCGAAACTAGTGCCACCATAAAACGCTGTCAGAACACGGACCGTCCATCGAAAACACTCGCTAATCGCATGTTACTCGAAAGAGGCCTGATGAACACAGCCAGAGTTTAGCGTAATCAATTGCGCGCTCGTGAGCGAGAGGCCACTAATCATCTGGGAATACTAGAACTTGTCTTGTCTTGGTCACGAATTCGCCCACTTTTCCAGTAAATGTTGTTGCTCTTACCCTCGAGTTGTCGATAAAATGGTATTCCACAAATTCACTATTTCGTCGAGGCTTTCCGTAGACTATCTGATTGTATCTCACGTCATTCCGCTTTAGCCATTCCTCAGTCACGCTCTTGTGTTCAATGGTCCGCGAAGTGAAGAAGCAAATGTAATGACCTTCATCGAACCATCGGCGAATCTGTTTTATGACATCTGGATAGGGTTTCGCGTTTGCCATGCGTTCTAGACCTTCTTCATTCGCTACGTCTTCGCAGACTGTGCCGTCGATATCAATGATGAAGATCTTCTTTGTCATGACTGTAGTCTACCTTGTTAATTGCATACAGGCGTCCCCTGTCTTTAGTGTTGTCCACCATAGTCCTGGTGGATGCTCTGTCCAGTTGGCGTATGCCCAGCCAGTGTTGGGTTCATATTCGCATCGTCGCCTTAATGATTGGATGTGCATTCAATACTGCCGTAATCTCAGAGACGGATTTGGAACGAGACGCGGTTGACCTGTTATCACAAGGGGAGATCGTATCTTTCTTCTGTGACGGTTTTCCCCCAAAGCTTGTGTGTTTTCTCCTCAGTTCTTCTAAACCCGAAATCCATGTAGAGACGTCGAGCTACATCCAGTTCGCTTATTGTCCACAGGAAAACGGACTTGTATCCTTGTCGTTTTGAGAACCGAAGCGCTTCCTTGAGCATTTTTCCCCCAATGCCCTTGCCTTGGAATTCTGGATCAACTAGGAACCAACGTAGCTGAGCCTTCAGTCCAGAACGCCCAACAATGGCAATTGTTCCAACAATGCGGTTATTTGTTTCTGCAAACCAAATGCGGTCTTTCTCTGGTTTGTATAACTTGACAAAGTCTGCAAGTCCGTCAGCAACGTACGCATCGAATGTTGTGTCGAACCTGCTTTCACTTGAATGGACGACACCATGAAGGTAGAGTACATACCCTATATCCCCTGCCCTAAGCGAGTGGCGTAACGTCCATTTAACGTGCCTTTTATATGTCACCTAGTTACTCTCCTGTGAGGACCAGACTTGAGCGAGATGTTCAATCTATGGATCAAAGGCCTAACCCCTAGCACCGGCGAAATCTACGCCCGATACATGAAACGACTCCTTAAACTTGCCAACCTTACACCTGAACAAGCAGTGGAACGAACCAAGAAAGATATTCAAACATACATCACCCTGAAAAACCTCGCCAACAACTTCACGGAGACAGGTCGACACCTCGCGGTCTTACGCGCTCAGAAGCTTCCTATACGAAAACGGCATCGTAATGCTTCCTCCCGCGAGAATCCCCACACCAACACCGACAAGAGAAGCCACAAACCTGGGTTGGGATCAGGCTCACGCAATAATTCACGCAGCAAGCAAACCCTACAACATATGCTTCAACCTCATGTTGAATTGCGGCTGGGGCCTCGGCGAGTTTCTGAAGTTCAACACTGAAAGCACATGGCAGAACGTGAAAGCGTCACTCGCGAAGGATTCAAAGAAGGAGTATTACAGGCATGAGTTTTCAAGTCGCAAGAAGAACCGACGCAGATTCTACAGTCTCATACCCGCCGACCTACTCCGAGAGATAAGCGCGCTGATTCCGGTTCCCATACGGGCCGCATACGGTTTCACCTTTGAGGGAGAACAGCGCGCCCACAAAACCGAAGGCATCCTTCTAAATGCCGACAATTACCATGCGGGGCGAGTCTACTTACAAAAGGCCTGGATTACTGCACGGAAACGTGCCGCAATCAGCGTGGAAGGCATCCCAACGGCCCACGAACTGCGAGACTGCTACCGCACCAGGGCGACGCTGGTAGGTTGCGCCCCTGAGGCGGCAGAGTTCAGTATGGGCCATTCGATTGACCCGCTCGGCTACAACAAATGCTTCTATAACGAGGTCTGGATGTGGGAGAACCTTAAGAAAATCTACGGACCCACAGTCGCAACGGAAAGCGCCCTACAGGAACGAGACAAAATCATTCAGCGAATGCAAGACGAGATCAAGACGCTTCAGGACTCGGAAGAGGCAAGGAAGAGGCCTGACTCGGTCATGAGTGAACTCATGGAGGATCCGGAAGTCATGGCGGTCCTGGAGAAGGCCTGGAGAAAACGCCACCCGCGCTCAGCCAAATCTAGGTAGACGGCGCCCACCACTGGGGATACCCCACACGTTGTCCCAATCTATCCATAAGGGTAGATGGTATGCGATTCACGCTTCAAAGAAACTCAAGAAGGAATAACGCCAAGTTCCTTGAGCCACATCTCCTTACGCGGGTCTTTCTTACCTTCCTTTCGTATCCTCTGCAATATCCGGGCATCATCGAGGAGGCTGTCGTACATTCCTCTCGAGACAATCAGAATCCCATTATTATGAGTCGATATGAACGCGCCCTCTAACCTTGCCTTGTTGTGTTGTGCCTCCATCTTGATGAAGAGCGCGTGGGAGAGTTTGACTAACTCCTCAACCTTCTCTTTCTGGGTGAGGTAGGGGTGCTTCCAGACGGATTCGTATTTTTCGGCGTTGGAGGCATGCTTCCCCTCCATGACCCTAGCGACATGTTGCATCCACTCTTGTTGTGGGATGGGAAAGGCGGGCCGCTCCGTTAGCGCCTTGATCTTATCGAAAGTGTTAAGGAACGCCTGTTCCGTAATCGCTTGGTCAACATCTCGCAACCTCAGAATTGTTATGCGACCGTCTTCCGGATCGTCCTCGTGAATGAATGTGCCCCGGTCAAGTAGCCCTTTGATGACCTTGTCATACGTTGCGTAGCTTCCGAGTATTCCGCTCACGACTCCCTCGTTCTTCCGGACTTTAACTTTCTCCCAGCCCTGACTGTAGGTTAGCCTGCCGCCGGCTGCGAGGGCGGCGTCCACGAGGGCTCGACCTGCTCGAAATGTTTTCCCCTTGTTCCAGATGTTGGCCATGGTGAGACAGACCTGTTTACTACAGAACTCTCTACATCAACCTGTAGCAATTTATAACCCTTCCCCACCTATAGCCCGTGTGTTACAAATGCCGCAATCAAAGCCCGATGGTGATCAGGCAACTGGATACTGGACTAACCATTCCACAATTGCCTTGCCGAAAACACTGATCGAGGTCATTAAAGTCCTCTCGCGGCCGGGAGACAGAATTGAGGACACAGTTCGGCGTGTCGTAGAAAAACAGGTTACCGAACAGAAGAGCCCACGTAAGATGGAGGGGAGCGAGGTCACTTGACCGACAATGAAGCACGTTCTCTTTTGCCGCAATGGGCACAGAAAATTCTGGCCATGGTCTCCTCAACTGAAGGTGAAAACGAACAGTGAAATGCCCAGCCTGCGGAGTCTCGTTGGAATTGGTCCGCGGCACCGATTACTCGAAGACTCAGACGATTCTAGCAGCTAAGGCAAGCGGCGCAGACATCACCAACGAGCAGCTCTCAGCCTTGAATTGGAAACAATCGGTAAAGAAACCGTCCCTTTCCACGATACTGGTGAACGAGGCGAGTCTAGGAGTTCCAATCATCAAACTGCTGTACGACAGACTTGCAGCATCGGCGAACAAAGCCTGGAAACTAGGGGAAATCACATACAAACTCTCGGAAAATGATGAGGGCACTGAATGGTTGCAGCGTTGGACCCCGATTAACGGAGGTTCAAGCTAGCAGCATAGCTGTGGCCCAGGGCGCACCACGCCCCAGAACCACGCCACAAAAGGCGAAGAACATGCAAGAATCAACAGTACCGGAAATTAGACCTTTCGCATTTACAGCAGGAAGCCCAGAGGATCCACGAAAAGGTCAAGGCCACTGCCTAATTTGTCCAAGTAGAATGGTTGACTATCAGGCGGCAACGAACCTCTGGGTTGATGTCGCCGGACAATCACATACCGGACATCAAATCGAACTGAGAGAGCCAACTGCAAAGACGAAACTAATCAAAACACTAGCGGAGTTCTCCAGAGAAACCGACATTTACGAGATCTGCGAAGCCTACTCTACAGTAATCAAACGGGACCTCGCAACAATCGCAATCAGCTTCCTCGGGTTACTGCTCACATATACAGATCGAAACCAGATAGTGATTCAATTCAAAGCTGACAGTTCAACCGGCAAAAGTTACATCCCAATAGAAATCGTAATGCTATTCCCAAACCAAGACACTGACATCCTCAAACTCGCTGGCGCAAGTCCGACAAGCTTCATTCATGAAGCGAACGCTCAACCAATCTAGGAGGAAACCGCAGACGAGAAAGGCCAGACCGTCAAACACTTGAAGCATCTGCTACTCGACTTGGAACGAAAAATCCTAATCTTCAAAGACCAACCAGACTATCGACTGCTGGCAAAGCTACGTTCTTTTCTCTCCAAAGATGAGAAGAGAAGCCATCTTCAAGGTCACGGACCGAACGAAAAGCGGCAAACAACGAACAAAAACCGTCATGCTCCGAGGCTATCCAACCGTCCTCTATTGCTCCGCAAAACTAACCGGAGAAGACCAGGAAAACACGAGAACGTTCATTCTAAGCCCCGAGATGAATCAAGCGAAGTATCGTGAAGCTATTGACCTCATAGCCGACAAAGAAACCAATTACGACGTTTTCAAAGAGAGCGTAACAGCAAGATCCACAAAGACAATGGGTCACTGCGACGACTGAAAGCAATCAGGGACGCCCACATTCGAGAAATCACTCTTACCCCGGACGACTCAGCGTACTTGAAGGAACAATTCCTCAAGCGGAGTCCTTTTCTTCTTGCCAGGCATATGCGAGACTTCCCCAGGCTAATCTCACTCGCCAAAGCCCACGCTCTCCTAAACTACACACACCGGAAGACCGAGAAGCCGGACGTTATCGAAGCAAACCGCAGAGACATAGAAATCGCCTTAGACCTCTACGGTCGAATAGCGCAAGCCAACGAACTCGGCATACCTCCACAACTCTTAGAATGGTATCAGAACGTGCTCGTTCCCATTTGGCGATCACAAGACCAAGTACGCCGACCGCAGAACCGTTCTCCGCAAACACCTTGAAGTCTACCATCAACCACTAAACAAGCGTCTGGTTACGATCTGAGTTTATACCAAGTCTGGAATCAGCGAACCTAATCAGCACGGAACAAGACCCGGACGACAAGCGTCGAACTCCTATACCTACCCCTCCGGAACGGTCCAAACTATGTCCCCACGATGTGTGATACCCCCCCACCCCAAGCAGCAGACGCATGCATCACACACCCCGGGGACATATCTCCAACCAAAACCGGCCCCCTCGACCTAGCAATAGCCAAAACAGCCCAAATTGGGGGGTCTTCTTGAATGACTAAGACTCGCCGTGGTACACGAACGCCACAGTCTCAGGCTAGGCCAGGTAACAGGAATGCTCAGAAATCCGTTGAGATGCCCGAAAACTGTGACCTGTCGACTCGGCAGGGTGTGGAGGAGTTTGTGTCTGGGTTTCTGATTCCTGCAGCGGTCTCGGGGAAGCTTGGGGTTCGGACAGTCACCGCCTTGACGACTTGCAGTAAGGTGTTGTTGGATGCTCAGGAAGCGGACCTGCTCGAGAGCCTTGAGGCTAGAATCAAACAGTTGGAAGATAACAAAGGAATGAAAGCGAATTGACGAAAGCAGAAATCAGAGACTTGGACGAACGAGTCGAGAAACTATCCGAAGCTGAACGTAGACTCAGCCAAGCGGTCTTTGTCAGTCATTGGAATACTCTCTCTAAGACTGAGCAGCAACTAGCAACTGCAGCCTACGATGAGTATGGGGCCTTGAGGAATGCAGGCCAACTCTCCACGGAAGAACAAACGCAAAATGGCTTGACAGTTTACCGCCAGAGAAACGTGCTGTTATGGAGAAGTTGCCCGCTTGGGATGAAAAATGATGAAAACGGAAATTAAAAATCTAGAGAGTCGCGTCGACAAAATCAGAGAATCCAGTCCACCATCACCGGACAAAGAGGCCATTATTGCGGAGTTCATCAATGGACTTCCACGAGAGTTGCACGATCAGATAGTTGAGTATGTCAAGCATCGTGTTCACGAATTGGAAGGAGAGACGAAAACGAATTGACGAAGATCGAGGAGCTGCAGGATCGAATCAGTCAACTTGGAGCTACGCCGGGAGAGCTTCAAAACTTCAAAACGGCTAGGCTGAACTTCGCATGTCGTGGACACCAATACTTAGCGGACGAATCGCTCAGTGAGGACGAGAGAGTAAGCGTGCATTGGATTCTCGAGGTGTTCTCGGTTCTATGTGATATCGGTCGAATCAGTAGCGTTCAACAGATGCGGGAATGGTTGCGGAGCCTACATTCAAAGAAATGTTTGAAGAAGCGGGCTTTGGAGAAAATGCTCACGTGGGACGATTGAACCAAAATGAATGCTGAAATCGGCTACTCCAAAAGAAGATCCTTGACGAGAACATGAAGCAGTGAAAGAGTTGAGTCGGACGGTTCTCGAACAGAAACCCAGCCGACTCTCACAGCCGAAACGACGCCTAGACATCACCCTCACCCGTGAAGGCAAAGAACTAGTCGAAAGGATAATCCAAATAGAACTTCAGGACGACGCAGTGCATGATCGCCCTGCAAGAACGAAGAGCGCAATTCTCGAGATGTTAATCAGAAAAGGCGTGAAGACCTGGGAACACGAACACGCTCAATCGTCGAATGGATAACGCCGGATCTTCACCTGCAGAGCTTTTGAGATTTCATGTCCGCATTCAGCGCAGCGATTCACAGATCCATTGTAAACATGGACGTGGCAGTTCTCCGCCATTATCCCCAACTCGCGCAGTTATCCCTACACCGCGCAGTTTGGTGAAAGCCTAGAAAAGATTCTTCTTACTTAACAATTAACCATGCCAACTACGCAATCACTAATTGAAAGAAAAATCCCACAATCCTTCGGCCTCACAGCCGACCAAATCACCCAACTCATCGACCTCTCAACCCAAACCGGGAAATCCATGAGTCAAATTGCCCGCGAGGCAGTTGACAAATTCCTAGGAGACACCACGAAACATGAAACGCCAGGAAGTTGAAACACGCCTCAAAGCAACCGCGACCGCAATCGCAACACACCAGAAAACCCTCCAAACACTCAACGAGGAAAAGAGGCAGAAAATACTCAAACTCAAAGACGGCGAGTTAGCCGACCTCAACGGCAGGATCCGGCAGGGAGAACAACAACTCGAAGACGCCCAACTTCTGAAAGCAGCCCTCACAGACGAACTCCGCGACATCACAGAAAAACGGGAACCCGAAGCCGCCAAGATCAGAAAACACCTCCAAGAACTCTGGGCGCCGACGATCGCCGAATATGAGAAGCTCCCCCCAATCCTGCGAGAACTCCAACCCATCCTCGAGAAGGTCACCGCCTTCAACAATGAAGCCAACACCCTGGCGAACCAGCATGAAAGCCTAATCGGAGACTCGATCCCGATCCCGCAAGAATTGCAATCGGTTTGTAACCTGAAATTTGGTGCTCTACCGAAAACGCTGGACACGCGACTCGCCTCCGAGCGTCAAGAACAGGGCTTGGCGGACCTGCTCAAAGAGCAAGAACCTACCATCTCGAAGATTCTACGATATGCCGGTCAAACCTGGCCCAACTGTCCGATTTGCGGGAGTCGAATGTTAGCCTACAAAAGAAGTCTAGACTGCGCAAGCGTACAAGCTGGATGAGAACAAGGGCTACGCCTTCCTCCGCTGCCCCAAACATCCTGAGCAAACCCAAGACGTCACATTCCCAAATCGACCGCCATCCCCCAGGCAAAGAATCATCCTACAACCAGCACCACCACTGCAATCCGCGGCTGCTGTCCCACCTCCAGGTCACGGCTTGGCAACGCCAGGCTTGACAAATTCAACACACAAAGGAAGATGAGAAAAGAAAATGAACAGTGAAGACGAAGCTGACCGCTGCCTACGAGACCACTGCGGCTATACAGACGCAGATTTCGAGGAGATCCTGCGGCAAATCGACGCTGAAAACCAGAAAGGAAAAGGAATGTCGATCGCTGAAAGTCCCGTGTGGAAGGATCAACAATTCTTGGACAACCTCTCACGTGATTTCATGGCAAGAGACTTCGAAAAGAGTAGGAAGTCTACGAAGCACTACATTGACAACGCAGCGCAGCCTGCAAGAACCCTGAAGATGGGTAACCCGAAACGTGGAGCGGACGGACGCGTCCTCCGTGACGGGCGAGGCCTAGCCATCTGGGATCAAGAGCTGCCAGGGACCGAACCCTCTACGAGCGAAAACCAGCAGAACCAGCGCATCGCCAACCATTTTCGTAGCGCCCAAGGAACCGGCGCACTGTTCCCTGAGAACTGCGCAAGTTGCAGCAGCTACGGATCCCAAGCTGATCCCTGCCCCATCGTGGGCGGCTTAATCGACCCGGCCTCAGGGATCTGCGACCTGTTCAAGCCAAAGCAGCACACGGAAAATGCGAGCGCGAACGGCAAGGTCGACGTGACGAAAAGCATCATGGGTGTTCCGCTACGTGGAAGCGACGGGCGAATCATCCGCGACGTGCGACGTCAAGTCGTCTGGGGCACAACTGCAATGCCATAGGAAACGTTTGTTTTCGTTTGGGACGAGATCTGAGGATACATTCAATGAAATACTGTTCATGAGAAAATGGAAGCCTGAGAAATTGCCTGCAACCGTAACCATAGTTGAAATGACCGGCGCGGAACCATCCTACACGACCGTCAACGTAGCGAATCCTACTCGATACTGTACCACGGATAACGTGAACAGCGGAGGCCTCACGAATCCCTGTAGCCGTCCCCAAGCAAACTTCAATTATTCGTACTGGAAGCATCACTGCCTCAACATTCAAGGATCCTTCACGCAAGTCGACAACATTCGATGGTACACTGACGGAGCCTGCTCTTGGACCTATGGAGCAAACGCCGCCTCAGGCATCCGGGTTGCGCAACGATCCTCGGGTGACCAGGGCTGCCCAACAGTGAACTACACCCAAGCCACTGGCACCGCCGGATCCACTGGAAACAATTTCTACGATGCCACCAACGGCCACCCCTACTTCAAGAACAGTGTGGGTGCACCGCCAGCTTGGGCTCAGAACTTCACCTCAACCAACCCAATGACGGTGGATACTGGGAACTATACCGCCGTCGGCTACTCGAAATCAGTGGTCACACAGGTCTGGATCAGCAGCGACGCGACTCCAGGAGTCCAACAAGTTCAGCCGTTTGCGTTCATGTGGGATGAAATCTGAATTGAACGAACCAGGAACGGATAAGATCACGGTCCAATTCGCGGACGGCCAGGAACACACGCTCCCCATCCACGGAATCAGGCAACCCCAATACCTCAGAATCCTCGATCAATGCGAAGTCAAGAGCTTGGCCCAGCTGAACAACCCCTTAGAGGGCCACCTTCAGCTATTACGTTGCGCCACGATGACAGCAGCACTCGCACTCTCATTTCCAGGGCAAGAGTCCTGGACCGTGGAAAAAATTCAGGAAAACTTCGCTGACATGAAGCCTGAAGCAGGCGGCGACCAGAAAGATCCAGCGGAAGGCTACATCCATTGAAGCCCTTTGGTTCATTGTAATAATGCTTAGTGTTCATCGGAGCCTTCTATGCTTACCATAGCGGCGTCTGAAGACTTTCTTTCAATTCCTCAAGCCCATATGGAACCGACTCAGTAACTCATTCAGCTAGCTAGCTCACAGGGTTCTCGAGGCCAGAAAACTGATCAGATGGTGTTGAATCTCATCGTAGATGCTTTACTAGGAGAACTATCGTCGATAAAGTTCTGAGGGCTTGGCGAAATCTATTCTTGCGCCTTTCGGCACGCTGGACAGAATGGTTCAGTTGCTACGAAGTTGCCTGCCAGTTCTGTTGGAAGTTCTTTTCGTAAGCTGAAGCCACAGTTTCACTGTTGAGAACTATTAGGTTCTCGCGGTTGGTCTCATTGGCGGAGTTGGTCCAGTTGAAACTACCCGTAAGCACGATACGACTGTCGATGATAGCGTACTTATCATGGAGCAGGCCGTTGCGATGGTCCACATGAATCTGGAAACCTGCGTCCAATAGTTTCTGGTATTCTGACCCAGATTCCTTTACGTTGGATTCATCCCACACAACCCGAATGTCTAGGTTCGGTTTGCTCTGCTTGGCCTGAATGAGGGCGTTACCAATGCTGTCCAAGGTGAAGCTGTAGATGAGAACGTGGATGCTACTGTTCGCCCGCCCAATCCAGTAAACCACCTGCCTCGCGCAATTACCGCCAGGAGAGAAGCAGACGGATAGGATGTCCTGGGGTTGAATTTGGCCGGTGGTTACGCCGGACACTGTGACCTGCATGGTCGTGGTACTTATCGTGCTGATGAAGGGCGACGGAGTTGAGAATGATGCGGCAATCACAAGACCCGCAATTAACCCTGCTAGACAGGCGGCAACAATTAGGATGCCAGTTCGTCGAGAACTCATGCTTTCCCCTATACTCAGTACCTAGCCAGCAGCCTCTTGTGACTTATTCCGGTTAGCCTTCGTTGTGGTGTGTCATGTTTGGTCGGCGCCGCACTTGGAGCAGAACTTTGAGTCAAGTGGGAGTGTGGAACCGCATTTCATGCAGAATTGATTCTTGGTTTGTGCAGCACTCACCGAACTAAACGTGTCACATTTCGGGCATTGCCATGTTGCACCTTGCGGTCTCTCGGGATGGGTCTTGTTATCAAGTCTACCCTCAGGGCCACTAAAAGCATGGTATAGTTCGCATTCCTTGGTGAAGGCTGCTTCTGGGGAATTGAAGTATTCGAATTTGAACTGGTCATATTTGCCGATATGCTGCTTCAGTTTAGCATTGATATCCGAATCGGAACGGCCGAAGTATCTAACGAAGAAAGTCTTACCCGGCTTGCGGCCAAGAGCATACACACCCGGCGAACCATAACCAACTTCTTCATTCACAGTCTCTTCATTGAGCAGTAACGGGCCTCTCAAACCGGTTGCTGGCT
Organism: Candidatus Bathyarchaeota archaeon; assembly: GCA_963835925.1. Classification (GTDB taxonomy): domain Archaea; phylum Thermoproteota; class Bathyarchaeia; order 40CM-2-53-6; family 40CM-2-53-6; genus FEN-987. The sequence continues at coordinate 307,319 of CAWIHH010000005.1, read as the reverse complement.
TGGCAGGACCGGTCCTTGGTTTGTATTTTTGTAATTCTTTCGTCGCCTCAGGTTTGCTTAAGCTCGCACGCACGGCGTAGCCTTTGATTACGGTGATAATTCCTGCAAAGATCACTAGAAAACTTGCGACCGTTGCTAGATAACCACCTGAACCGAGGCCAAGATACACACCCGACGAAGCATACTTTGCGTTAATACTCGTAATACGATTCATCTCATCTCCAACTTGTGCCAGAACTACGATTCCTATAACGCCCTCAACGAACCCCCATTTCCACGAAATCTTCCAAGAAAACAGGCTTCCCACCGCGCCGACTACGCCCAATGCGACAAGGAACATGCCAAGTTGTCCTCCTGCAACTTGCAATCCCGAAGCGGCTTGGCTTTCAAAAGCTGTTGAGCCTTCCCACCAAGGAAGAATCGCGCTAACGGCCATCAGGGTATATCCAACTAACGCGATTAACCCTTCTTGCCCCATTCTCTCAGTCCAAGAAGACGAGGTCGACATACCGGTGCTGGCTACTTCGATAGGGGGAGCCGTCCACTTGTTGCATTTCGGGCAGATGGTAGCTGCTGATGGTATTTGTTCGCCACAACTCTGACAATACTTCGTTTTCAGCTCAGTCAACTGACGCACCACAGTTTTTGCAAAACCGACTTGCGGTTGGTATTTCGGTGCCGCATTGAATGCAGAATCGCTTCGTTGCTGTTTCAACGGACTGAGGCTTGGAGCTAACCCTGTTTCTACCCCACAGGAGGTAGAGTGGGAGGCCTATGATGAGGAAAAGGAACGTGAAAACCGCCCAGCCATCGGCATCGCGTGCACCCCTAGACTTTCCATCCTTATGCACCCAGTAGGCAGCTACAGCATCTATGACTAAACCGACAACTAAACTGACAAGAGGCGCTAACGCACTGGTAGATGCCATGTCGCTGTGTCTCGCTTCTTGTAGCTTAACGTTTTGCATTCCGTACGTAATTTGCGTCCGGAATCATAGCCTCCACTTCCATTCAACACTCTCCAAGATGACGAACGCTCTTCCAACATATCTTGATTCAAGCAGTCGAATGGGTCGAGTCTGCAAGAATGGGGCGAACCATACCGTCCTGGCGCATGGTAATGGAGGACGAACTTAGACACTTGAAGAGGTCCAGGGAGTTTCTCAGGTCCGACGACAAGGAGGTCTTCGACGACCTAATGAACCAATGCCGACTCTACGCATCATACGCCGGAACAATGGCCTCACCGGTAAAAGAAGTCCCGTTACTACTTTCCATGCTGTTCGGCCAACACAAGCGACTCATGGAACTGGAAGAGAAAATCAAATCTGGCTCATCATGATTTGATCCATCAGAGATCCGTTGCCAGGCTTCAAGTCTCCAGTTTATTGGATAACTAAACTGAGCCTGCGAACGTCACCGAGAAATCGGACTACTTCCGTCGCATCCTTCCGGTAGTCAGGCTGGATGTCGAACGAGAGCCAATGGCTGATTATTGAGAAGGCCAAGCGATCTGATCGAATCCTCATCAGAAATCCCACGAACCTTATGGGAATGACGATGTGTTGCACATACGTCAGCCTCTCCCTCACTGTTCCCTTTTGTGCTGAATGGTTGCGAATCCAATGTGCTGTGCGAACGAGCAATCGTTGAATGGTTGCCGGATCATTGCCCTTGACCATCGCAATTTCGACCGAGAAGCGTACAGCGCTGAGCGGCAGAATCAATCTGTAACCGTTAACGTCAAGGTATACTCTAGCCGCAAGTAGGGCCGTCCTCTTGTTGCCATCTGCAAATGGGTGCCAGCGAATTATGGCCTCCATTATGCTGGCCGCTTTTGACCAAATATCTGGGAAAGGCTCCCTTCCAAAGTACCCTTGGTTCGGACGTACCGCTATAGAATCAAGTAGTCCTGCTTCTGCACCCGCAAGAATACGAAATCGCTGTCTGACAAACTCGTGTATGTTAAGAAGGTCCTGAGCGGTTAGATCGACCATTAAAGATCGGCTAGCCGCTTGAACACAACCGGATTCTGTTGAATGGTGGAATCCACGATCTTCTTAAGAACTTGAACTGGCACATTCCCAGCGGTCATTATGCTTCCACCATTCATCACCATCATGACGATGCCATATAAATCGTATGCACATATGCTAATGCGCGTCTGTGTACGGATCTAACAGAGACTCGAGATCCCCACAATCTAGCCGCAGGGGAGTCCAACGGTTAGACAAGAGAGAGTGGGGAGGCGTCGGCTGTCAGTTCTCCTCAGCCTTCCTCATGGATTTGTACATCTCGTTCAGTAGGCGCAGGTTCTCTTCTCCAGCCGTGTTGGCCATTCGCTTTCACCTCCTTAACATAGGACGGCTAGTTCTTCCCGGTATTCCTCGGAGCTGAACGCCTGCTCTGCTGGATCCTCGACGGTTTCGTTGGTTCCCCTGCAGGAACCGACGATAGACTTCTCGAACTCGTCTAGGGACTTGACGTTCTGTTTGAGTGCTGCTCCGTGGTTCTTCCCGTGGCATTTGCAGACGCATTTCAGTTCTCGAGCTTCGAGGCAGTTCTGGTTGCAGTCGCCGACTTCGACGTTTAGCGGTTCTCGGACTTGTTCGACTTCGAATATCTCGGTCCAATCTCTTTCTACCATATTAATCACGTGACTATTATAGGTACACAAGTTACATATAATGCTTGTGACTATAACAGGTACAAGGTGCTATGCCATGTTCACCAGAATCCTAACCGATGTTGAACGTCACGAAACCAGAAAATATCTCAAAGAGGACGGAGCACGAGACATCACCATTAGGAAGCTAGTGTTTCGTGCCAAGAATCATCTTCCCAAGATCCGCGAGGGACTTAGAACTCTTGGAGAAGTTGCTGCAAACCTACGAACAAGAGAAGGCCAAGAAGGGTAAGGGCTGAGACTTGGAAATTCCACGTTGCCCCCAATGCGGTGGCAAGATGACCCCCATAGAAGGCGCATGGATATGCTTCTGCGCAGTTGCCCGAGCCAAGCCCAGTGTAGAACGCCTTTCGCAAGAAGAGGGAAACAGCTAGGCGACCAAACTATATGGGCCACATGTGGGGGGCCTACTTCTTGAGCTGGGCAGAGAGAAACTGATGACATAGAAAACTTAGTTGTAACGTCCATTTCATATCAGTCACATTCACTCAGTTATCAATTGGTCAAATCTCTGAGAGAAGTTGTGGGCATATTATGCTAGAGGACTTGGCCTTTGACTCCAATTAATAGGGGCGCTTTTTTTGGTGAGTTCAAGTTCATCTCTTCCAAGTAGTTAACCTAAATCTCATGACTTGCTTCTCAGACCTATTGCCAAATGCTAGACAAATTCTGAAAGGTTGGCTTTTGCAGTATCAATCTTGATGCTCATTGGTTCGAAGGTTTGGGACAATGAGGATATGAGGTTTCGAACGTAGCCGTCCACATTGATCTCTCCGGGATTAGCTTGCGACGTGGGTTTTACGGTCAACTGTCTTCCCTGAAATCTGAATGGACGTACCTTAACAAAGCCAACAACTTCTCCACCAGCGAGCCTCGTACCTTTCTTCAGCAATAGCCAGGCTGCTTGATAGGGTTGAGGCAACGTCTTCGACCTCAACTTCTCCTGAGGATCATCTCGAAGCTCCACGAGATATTCCAAATCCGATAGATCGACTTTTCCCACTCGCAATTCGCGAACAGCTTCCTGAACTACAGCGGGCACTCGTTGCTTAGCTATTTCAAAATCGGCGGGAGTTCGTCGCCCTTCTGAAAGTTCGGTGAGACAATTCTGGAAGGTTCGCTGGAAGAACTGGGGTGAGTTGGATTTTGCGATCGACAATCCTTTGATCTCTGGCTCTCCGCTTGGCGGAATGCCGAAGTAAGCTTTCTTGGCTGAGCTCAGGACACAAACAGAGTAGACACGGTCAGGGGCCAATTCCAGCTTAAACCGGCCCTCCACCGAACGAATTAATGCGTTAACATCATGAACAGAGGGATTGTCGAGAAACACGGAATCAGTGTCACCATATCTAGGTTTGAGGCCATTGCTCTTGGCCATGTCCCAGGTGGACTGCAAAACATAACGGCCGTAGGCAGTGATTGCCTCAGCCAGCAGGGGACTTGCCAAGCCATGTATGCGAATCGTCACACCGTAACACGAGACTAGAAACAGCTTGAGGATTCGAGAAGCCGCTCTCATGTTCTTATCCTCCACCGATTGACCGGACCTAGCTCGGGGTTTGAACAAACGTATACGAAGATCACGGAGAGCTCCGGTAAGAGCGGAATAGACTCCACGTCGTTTTGTGCATATATTGTAGTCTAGACCGGGAACCAAGTTAGTTTGGCATTCAGGATGATTGCAACGTACGGTCTCGTATGATAGGTTGAATACGTCAATGCAGCCCGGGTAGAGCGATTCGAAGTCGAGAACATGCATATTGAAGTATGTGCCAGAGTCCGGCGTGATCGTCAGTGCTCCCGTTACGTATTTTCTCGTATCCCCAAGCTTGAGCTCCTCCGGGTTTGGGATCAGCATATTGTGTGAACGATAGTACGTGTTCAGCATCGAACGAATCCAGTCGGAAACCGTGCGATTCCTGTATGTTCTTGAGATAGGCAGATTCGCAATGCGACTTAACAGGAAGGCGTTGTAGTAATCCTCTTCAGAACCCTCAGGGAGACCAAGCTTCTCTAACTTAACCAGCGGAACAGGTTGAATCGCGTACGTATAGGCTTCCTTGACCATAGAATACTTGATCGGATCCTTGTAGCGGATTTCTCCAAATAGCTCCTCGAATCGAGAAAGATCCTCATCATCAAGCGAGAGTTCTGGCATCCAGGTATTGTTTTCGAATTGGTGAAGGGTCCCGAACCGAAGCTCTTTGTCGTAAATGTAGCTTAATGCCGGATCCATCTCCAGCTCCCATGAATTGATATTTTTCGGCGCTTTCCCTACATACCTTACCTTGTGAAACGCCGACTCTTTCTGAGTGAACAGATTCAGTTTCTTGATGGGTTCCCCTCGTGATTCTTTCTCGGTTATGTAGTAAGGTTGAAAACCAGAATCTATCCAGCGTATAGGTTCAAGATCGCTAGCCCTAATCAGACTGAGAACGACCTGTCCTGCGGAGTATGTGGAGTCCACGAGCCAGGCCCTGTGCGCATCCGCGGACACCTTCATCTCGCCGCAGTCGGACAGATTCATGGTAGATCAAGAATTGTTCTGGTCCTCTTGAAGAATACTTTTCAGTAGCCAGTTCACTCATTAAATCGCATAACCGAGTTGTCCCCTCCTTGTGCTTGAACTGACCGTGAGAGCTCACGCTCAACGGGTGTCCCTAGTTCGTGGCTTAGCCGCAAGTTGGAATCTTTCGAATAATAAGTCGAGACCACGACGCAGTTTGCCGAAGAATCTTTTCTGGTGGAGATGGACTAGGAATAATTCTTGCCCTTCTCTTTTCCGCATAGGACGCACAGCATTACGCCGAGGGGCATTGCGTGGTGGTACTGATGAGGATTGCACAAGGTTCGCTCACCGTTAGATTATCGAGGCTCCTCTCAGGAGCACGGTTGAGTTTTCTCGGTCGGCATCATCGAGTGTAATCAGCCTGTTGGTTTCGAATGTGCGTCGCAACTTTTCGATCGCTAGATAGGAGTCCGTTTCTTTCTTAGCGCCTGTGCAGACGATCTTTCCGTTCGCGAAGATGAGGAGCACGACTTTGGGGTCGATCATTCGGTAGATGACGGCTGGGAACTGTTCTGGTTCGTACATGGTTCGGTATAGTTGTTCGGCGACGTTCTCCAGATCGATCGTGCCGTGGAGATTGGCGGAGGCCACAATGTTTTGGATAGCTACGCCTGGTTTCGCGATAATGATTATTCCGTTACCTGTCAAATCAGTTATGACTCGAGCTATGGCTGTCTTGGCGGATTTGGAAGATTTTGCGCCTGTGCAGACCATTTTGCCCGTTTTGAACAGGAGTGTTGTTGTTTTCGGTTTCTTCAGTCGGTAAATGAGGCCTGGAAACTTCTGTGGATCATATCTGGCCCCAGGTGTCACCTGTAAGATGACTTCTAGGTTCAAGTGTTGGCTGAGATCAGCTGTTGCCACGACGTTCTGAATTTCCACTTGGACTTTTTCGCTCTTCGGAATCTCTGCGGTCGGGCTGAGAGTGGGAATCGGCCGATTGAAATCTACGGTAGGTAAGGCATTTTCAGGAAAAACGTCAGTAACATATTCGTTAAGTGCCATGTCACAACACGAAACATCAATGTATCATATTAAGTATATTAGTGTTTCAGTGTCTCAATGAACTAGAATCTAAACTCGACAACGAATTAGCCGCTTCACAAAACTCCCCAGTATGCGTAGGAAAACACGAAAATCTTCAGCCAGCGTTCGACCCGACAACAGTTACGGTCGTAATAGGCGTCAACAACACGGCCGTATGGAAGAACGAGAACTCGGACGGGCATACCGCTCACAGTAACATTCCAGAGTTCAATTCTGGGCTGATTCAATCAGCCGCATGCTTCACACAAATTTTTCAGAGTCCTGGAACATATTCGTACTATTGCGACGCTCACATACTTCGATAATCCTGCTCACTCACTTGATAGTGGACTTCAAGAAATTGCCCATAGTCACTTTTTCAAATTAGCCCAAACAGAAATCACTAGCATCATCGCGAGAACCAAGAGACATGTTTCATATGGTGGCAGCAGGTAAGGACATACTATAACCTCGTAACTCCCGAGGTAGCACAGCTTGTCAGAAAAAACGCCATTCTCGATAAACACTCGCCCCGGGCGGCTTAAGGTTTCAAACGTTCTCGCAAGAAGTACGATGAGCAGCAAAGAACCAAACAAGTAAGATAAAACGCGGTATCTGTTCACTTCTACTGGCCCTCCCGATCATGGCGCAGGACAGATATTTATCACATACAGAATTCGCGATATTCGTAAATATCGATTCGGACAACCTCCAAAAAAAGCTGCAAGCAAAACTCAATTATACTCACGAATTCGACCACAGAAATCATGCTTCGTCAACTCATTCCAGCAATCATGATCCTCGTAGCACTCCTTATCCTTGGCTCCCTCGTTTACATCACAATACCCCAGAAGCTCACTTCCAGCTACACTTCCACGACTATTTTGACTGCTGTTAACCTAGAAATCATCGCGGACTATTCCACTTCCTCAGCCAGCTGCACCGGAACGGCACCAGTCTGTTTTGGCCAAGTATTCCCATTTACGCATACAGAAACATACAGCGGAGAAACAACCCTAACGATACAGACACCTTCAACTTCAACAAATCACGTTCCATATGCAACCGGTGGAACCGGCGGTGCCATCACGGTCGCGCTGGTAACAATTCTCTTTTTCGCAGGCGTCGTTCTGCTAGCAAGAAACTATCTACCCAATCATCCGCTACGCTCACATGAACTCCCCTCGACCACAGATAATCGGTTTCAGTCTTTCGCATCTTCATGCATCGAACTCCCAGCGTCTCTTAGATCATATCCGCAATAATTACAGTAAGCCCATTCCTTCCTAGCTGGTTCACCACACCTGTCGCAGCGCAGAGAAGTTAACCGTTCGGTTGACTTGAGGCCGTTGTTCATATCTGCCGCCCTACTTTGACGCCGAATGATCAAAAGAATCAGCGAACAAACCACCCCAGCAGCGAAAATTGCTGGCAAGATCAGAGGGCTATAATCGGGGGAAAAATTTGCATAGACTATCTTAGGACTATTCATCATGACATTGACCTCTAATAGAGTGGCGTTAACATCTCCGGTCCAACTTACGAAATTGTCCTTTAACCCGAAGACATCAAATGGCCAATTCATTGGAACTGAACTCGGACTCTGTAATTCGGCGCTAGCGCCTACATCGTACCATTCAATCCGCGAGGCACCGCTGCGAATACGTCTGGAGCGCGTACTGGATCTTGTATGACCCGACCAGTCTTACATCGCCATCGATTACAACGCTTCTCTCAGTCTGCCTGTCGCCGTCACTCCAACCGGTGAATATTATTCTAGTGGCATTCTGAAATTCTACGGTGGGTGCAACTGAGACTAGATACGTGCCACCCACAAACAGCATAGTCTGCGCGTCCCCTGAGGATGAGGTGACTACGGTTGAATTATCAATGCTTACATGTAACCCTACAACACCGAGTGAGATATCTAGACTGGCTGTCTTTCCAATTCTAATGGTGGCTTGCATGAAGCTCGGCCCATTTAACGTGTTGTTGTAGAATCTCCAACCATCTTCATCCAGATAATATGCGCAAGTAGTGAGCCTAAGGGACCCTTCAGTCGCGGGGGAAGTTAGGTTAGCATGCCAGATCTGGTCCCCGCCTTCCATAACGATCACTGGATCGCTCTGCCAAATCGGGTTGCTGAAGTTGATATCGCCAATGTAGATCGCGGCACGAATTGTAGCATTGGCTGGCCGTCTGTGCAGATTATACTCGACATCAAGAGTAACCGGAAAGATACTGACTGGGGCCACTTCGCTTGGAACTTTGAAACTCCGAACACGCAATACGCCTACATTTGGTTCCTCAGCCGAAGCCACGGAAAAGTGAGTGGAAAATATCAGCGCAATAACGACCATTAAAATCCCAAGGCGCCGAGACATCTGTTCACCACTCTAAAATACTCGGCCAATTGTCCTCGAAACTTTCAATGAAACACGTCTGCACTCCAAACTCGTCGATGGCGAATCCGTGGGTTATGTCTAGACTTCGTATCGCGATTACGACACGTTGTCCTAGATGAACGGTGATTGTGGGATTGTTGTGGTAGATCGTCCCGTCTTGGAAGTTCGGAATCGTCGTAACATTAAATCCCCATGTGAAAGTGGTCATGGTAATGTGCACGGTCTCCAGTTGCCTCGGATTCCCTTTATGCAAAATGAAATATTCCGATGACACGGCTATTATCAAGATTACTGCAATTGCCAAAAGTATACGTTTGTCCAATAACGTGCGCTTCCTAGACCGAAGCTTGCGTGCTTCTTCGGGATAGTACCTGTCTGGGTTTCATTAGGTTAGGCTCCCGCAATTTCGGAAGTGAATTAACGTTTCAAAATAAACCAGAAGGAATTCTACCACAAACCCTAGGATTGCTTTGTAGTTGACCGAATCCCAGGAGTCTTTCGGCTATTTGTAGAATCGTAAAGATTACTGCTCCAGCTCCCAGCGCGAAGGCGCCAATTATGAGTGAAGTAGGGCTGCGGTGTACAGAAGGAAGAAGCCTAGTAGCATGGCGACTGAAATTCTAATCCATTGAGAGTACGTGATCTCTTCTTCCCTATTGACAGTAAAGATTGGCCTTATTATCTGTAGTACTACGAAGAGTGCGGCTCCCGCCCCCAGAGCAAAGAACCAAGATGAATCTATGGGAATCGAGTAGCCTGCAGCTTCCCCTACCGCTGAGGGGATTCCGAACGCCAACCCGATGATCAGTATCTGCCAGAGTTGCTTCCGAAACGGCAAGCCATTAGCTCTTGCCAACGCAATGAAGACCACGATCACTATAGTTGATTCAAGGAGTTTATGCAGAACATACGCAATACCTCCGCCAATCCCACCAATGGCATCAAGAACACTCATGGCTTGTGTACCCGCGGATAATCCTCCAAACTCTATTCCTTCACCCACCCCATGACAACCCATTGCAAGCGCAACAAGTATCGCAAGGAGAAGTGAGGAGTTGTAGTTCTTGCCCGCAGTATTCCCAGCTTTTGAGGAGAGACTGCCACCGAGCAGAGTAAACAGCAGGAAGCCGATTATGAAGAGCAATACTAGGCCGATATGGCCTAGGTCGAAGCTGTACCCCTGATTGACATCCAACTGGGCTGCATCATTCAACGTATCGAAGAAGAACCAAAACAAGAGCCCTAAAGCGTAGGCAGAGAGGTAGCGAGTTTCAACATGGACGGAATTGCTCAGAGCGACCAGCAAGAACATCCCCACATAAATCGGCACGAAAGTCGCTAGAGCGAATTGGATGAAGGAAACGCTAAACTCTATCATAAGCCCCACAGCCTGTGATAGCACTGAAAACTTTCAACGATTTATAATAGTTTCTTACGAGGCTTCAGGTTTCGAAGATTCAGAGAACCTTAAACTCCGCACTGCTGTAGAGGGTTCGAGGCTGCCGAATCAACTTCGACGCCCCCAAAAAAAAAGTATGAGTAAAGAACCATCATCGGGGGCGAGGATACTCTATGGTTGGGCCGAGGAAATTGGTGATAGTTGGAATTGCAGTGTTGCTCGCTATCTCACTCGTGGTTCTGATGGCTGCTGGTCCGGCCCTGAATCGGATAGGGAACTCTCCTCGATTTCCCGGTGTTGCGCCTACTGTAACAGTCACGAAGTCAACCTGCGACCGACCACCAGGGTTCATACTCATAATCGCTGACCTGTCAGGCTACAACAATAGCATAGGCCACGGCGCCCCAGCTCAACCTTGGCCCGTGGTGCGTGTTGCGAAAGGCCAAGTGCTTCACTTCTTGGTGTGCAATCTTGACCAGACGCAACCCCACGGCTTTGCGATAACCTACTACTTCGACGCTGGCCTACCCATAATGCCTGGACAAGCGTACAGGATAAGCTTCACGGCAACCGAGGCAGGCACCTTCACAATCTACTGCAACATTTTCTGCACAATTCACATCTACATGCGCGGCCAACTAATCGTCTCAGGATAAGCCATTCCACCATGACAAAATCCACCAGCCTCACGACTCAACACTTTGTATAGCGGTATTCTGAGGTTGAATTCGCCTCTAGAAACATCTGATACTTCCGGACTGTTACTCAGTTTCTTGGAGTCGGCGCCGTTCTACTGATCGTTCCCACTTTGAGGCGATGACGGATAGGCGTCGTGTTGGAAGGTTAAGCGGTAATTAAAATCATCAACTGGGGGCGCAGGATTGGCGCGAGGGTGTCGCCGCAGAAGTATGCTCAGTATTAGGCCGATCAGAATCACTGCGCCAGCTGCTGCCACTAGGGCCAAGGTTAGGCTGGTCCCAACGGGAGCCGTTGGAGTCTCGAGTGAAATTTGGACTTGAATCATGGTCCAAACTGCGACCTTTCCTGTGTCGATTCCCAGACCGAGCGTGTAATTCCCCGGCTTAATCCTGCTTGAAAGAAACAGTTCAGCTTGCGCCGAGTTGCCAATCAGATCGGCTAGTGAAGGGTATGGTGATGAGAATGAAACTGAGATATCCTGTGTATTGTATGAGGACCACGAGTATCTCAATGTCCCGTTGCCGCCTATATCTTGGGAGGATTTTGTGAGTATGGAGATAGTGGTCTCGTCATCTGGGGCCATACGAAGGTACTGACTGGAGGCGCTAATCGATACTGGAACAGGTAGGTTTGAATGAACGACTCCAATCTTGTCTCTGCTCCATTCAGTAAACCAGATGTCCCCGTTAGGCGCTAATGCAATCCAGAGGCTCGTGGAAATCGGCCCTGTAGGTATCGGGAATTCGGTCATGTTTCGATCATCGGTACTGAGGTAGGCCACAGCGTTGCCTCCATGCTCTACAAACCAGACACGCCCGCTCGAATCGATAAGCAAGTCGTTCACCAGTGAAGTTGGGTAAACGTCCGAGGGTGGAATATGTGTCGGGTACTTCACAATCCCGTGCGTCACTGGATTGAATTCGACAATCCAGCTGCCTCCATGATCAGCGACCCACACATTTCCCTGATCGTCCTGCACCAATCCAATTGGAGAGGCGACAACCTGAGATGCGGTATTGCCTCCAAGTGGATATTCGATAAAGCTCTGATTCTGAGGGAAGAACTCACCTAAACTCATAGCATAAGTCTCGGTGAACCATAATGCACCATTCCTGCCGAAAGTCAAGTCCGCTGGCCCAGACGCGTTCGTTGGTACCGGGTATTCGACCAATTGGCTCTTGGCAGGATCATAAACACCAATCTTGTTTCCTAGAAGTTCAGTAAACCAAACCCTATTCTGCCCATCAACAACAAGACGCATAGGAAAAGACCCAACAGTCGGAATAATAATTGAAGTGCAGTAAAGAACCCGGGCGAAGAATCAAAAGCAATCGTTGAGAAAGGGCCTGGAAGATGAATGAAAGAACCGATTACGAATCGGGCTGCCAATGCTGAGATGCGAGCAACCCGATAATAGGGGCGTTCGCGCAGGCTCGATACTCCACCCCTATTTATTGGCAGGAGTCCTTCTCGTTCTCTCGAATTGTCTGGCGAACTCGTAATCGCTCGGAGCATTAACGTTCATGGTAAGATCTCTAGAATCAAGTTCGAGGACAGCCTGGTCAAGCTCCGGCTCATCAATTCCAGTACCGTCAAGAAGATTCAATCCTATGGGTGCAAGCTTCCTGCCGCCAATCTCAAACACGTACTCTGGCTTCAAGCCCATTTCTTCGAAAGTAGTGACAGGGGCCATAACGCTGAGAGCAGGCTTTCCAGATCTCCGGAACGAATCAATCGCCTTATCCACAATATCGCCAGTGAGGAATGGCAGATCCGCAGAGACAGTCAATGTTTCACCTAGACGCAATTTCTTGATGGTGTATTGCATGTCAGGCCCGTAGCCATCCCCAGGTGTCTCAACGATCCGTCTGCGCAATTTCACCGCTGCCAAAGCGGTATGTGGAGTATTAGCGCTCACAGCCACCACGACCTGATCGACAAGTTTCGATTGGTCAAGGGCGCTAAGGACTCGTTCCAACATGGTCTTGTCTCCAATTTTGAGTAATGGCTTTTCTACATTGGATTTCATTCGTGTGGCTTTGCCGCCAGCCATCACGATCGCGGTTATGCCCAGTGAATCAGCCCCACGATCACGATAAGCGAAACCAGACGCGTAATGTCGTTAGTTGCTCCCATGACATCGCCTGTGACTCCGCCGAATTCTCTCATCGCAATCATCAGCAAGACCAATGCCACCGCCGAAGCCGCCAATACGACTAGAACGCCGACCACTTGCAGAGCCATCACCGACACGAAAAGTACGACAACGAATGGGACAGCAAGTCGCAGCGATCGCCATTTCTTCTCATGCATCGATCGAATGAACGGTCGGTTCGTCCCTTCGTGAGCAGATTTGCCAGCCCAAGCCTGAAATGCCATCGCGAATTTTGCCGCAGCTTCCGATGCAACCAACCCCTGTAGGATGATTGCCCGATTCAACTCAGCGATGCTTAGAGCGGTTGTAATTAGAACTACGAGCCCCAAACTTAGGCCACCTGCTCCGGTTGTTGGATCATGCATTACTCTGATCTTCTCCCTGCGAGAACCATGGTACATCACGGCGTCGCCGAAATCAAGCAATCCGTCCGTGTGGTGTACACCCGTAATCAGAAGAATGAATCCGAGGCAAAGCATTCCTACTATCAGAGAGGGTAGGATTATGGAAATGGCCCAGGCGAAAGCTCCCGCGAGGGCCCCTATCATAGCACCGACGATTGGATAAAGCGGCATGTATTTCGAGGCTTGGGAAAAACCATCCTCATCCATCCCGACCGGCAAGATCGTTAGGAACGCGATGGAATTTTTCAAGCCGCTCAGAATGCCCAATTTAGGTCACGCAGTACTCTTTCTGAATGCTTGCGAATACATGTTCGACGAACAGCCTGCAACCAGACCGCCAATCGCATCGTTTGTGATTGGCCCCAGCTTGCCGAGTATGCCGGGTTTGTTCTGGTCGAAGCGGACGAATTCAAAGACCCCTTTCGCGCCAGCGATGTAGTCTGCTATCGTCATACCGAGAAGTTCATCAGTTACAAGCCCCGGTCGACCCATGAATCTCTCCTGCGATAGTCCAGGTATGAGGCCGGCCTTGGCATCCTCCTCGGCGCGATAACACGCAACGACGAGGGTTGAGACGTTTACATCGGACAGAGCATCCGCGAATTCATCAACCAACATTCTAATCGCTTTCTCTTTGTCTTCCACACCCGGATGAGGAACAAACATTTCCAGCGCACAATCCACCATATCCTGCAACGTCACCCCCCGCTGCTCCAAGTACTTCAGCAGCGGAGGTTTGTTCGTCAACTCAGGAACTCTGACTTCAGGTTTCGCCATGGTTACCAACACTGTTTTATTCAGATGGATGGATTATCCAGCCAATTTATCTTCCGAGGGCTGGACTCGGTTTCAACTCGAAGCAAATCGCTCACGTTTCCACATTTATCGCTATTGGTGTCGTTGCGAGAGCTGGTTTAGACGAACTTGCCGTTATGCACCTCCTCTCTTCGGCATATTGATAGCGGTCGGCCTGACCGAGACTCTGACCTTCATAGATGGATTCGTCTACGGGCCCGTGGCGGGCTTTGTTACTGGTTTCCTGATCATACTCATTTCAGATATTGTCGTGCAACCAGGGCCACGGACGCCGTTCATTGCCGCCGTTATTGGGCTACTCGGCATCGTCGCTGGAACCATGAGAAGCCCTGACCGAACACCAACTGTTCGTTGGTTAGCCGTGTATGCACTTGCACTTACCGCGATGAGCGAATTGCTTCAAAACGCTTGGGTTGCGCTATTCTACTCTTTACCGATCGTGGGAGTTATGACGTTAGGAGTCCCGACGTTGATAACGGCGCTCATAAACAACCTCGCACTATTCACAACACTGGGCCCTACAATCATCAAACTGTTGCAAGGGCCAGCAATGAAACGGTAAACAGGTAACAGCCAACGATTCGCTCAATTGCCTCAACAACCTAAGTTGAGAAATCTTTTCGAAGACGCAGCCAGAAGAAACGTGGCTGACTGCGTTCTCCTCTCCGGCGGATTGGATACTTCCATAGTCACAATGAAAGCCCGCAAATACTGCACCCTGACCGGCATCACCGTCTGCCTAGGGCAAGCCCCCGATGAGAAATTCGCGAGAATTATCGAAGAGAAATTCGACCTTGAACATACAATTGTAAGGATTGACGAGAGAGACGCTGAAACAGCCTTTCAAGATGTCGTTAAGATCATGCGCTCATTCGACCCTATGGAAATTCGAAACGACGCCACAATCATGATCGGCCTACGCCAAGCGAAGCACATGGGTTTTCGAAGCGTGTTAACAGGCGATGCCGGAGATGAGCTGTTCGCTCGTTAAAGTTTCCTATTCAGCAAAGGGCATGAAGAATTGGAACAATACTTGGCGGATCTATGGAAGATAATGCGATTCGCATCGGCACCATTGGCTGCGAGCCTCAGCATGGATGCCAGACTACCGTTCCTCGACCCCGCACTCAAGGAGTTCGCGATGAAAACCCCTGTTGAGTTGAAGATTCACGAAGAGCAAGGGACAGTGTTCGGCAAATGGATCCTAAGGAGAGCTTTCGAGCAGACGTTGCCCCGCGAAATAGTTTGGCGAACCAAAATGCCAATCGAGCAAGGCTCTGGAACAGCGATTCTCACGAAGTACTTCAAGAGCAAGATTTCGGACGATAAATTCAGTGCCATGAGCAAGTTCTACTTGGAGAGAGAAGGCGTCAAACTGGGGGACAAGGAGCATCTGGCCTACTATGAAGTGTTCAGGAGCATGTTTGGACCACCGAGAGGGGGCGGTGAATGGGGTAAGCTCTGTGTTGGCTGCGGTTCACGTCTGGCAGAACAAGTGAGCTACTGCAGAACCTGCGGAGCATACCCCACATAGATCTCCCCCCCAGCTTTCCATTATTCTACTAGTGTGAGCGCAGCTGCAATTGCGCCATATTCTGCAAGTTCCTTCTCAGGAGCGCTCGCGATAATCAGTACATCGTTGTCTGTTGGTGAGAAAAGGGCGTTCAAAATTCGCGGAAGCTTATCATGAGGTTTCAGTTTCGAGTCTGAATTCCCCATTGGCATTAGATAAGTTCCATTTCTGTAAACTAGGGTGCAAGCTCCAGTGGCCCCAGCACGAACGGCGGCGTCCCTCTGCTCTACGCCACGCTTGACCAAACACCCGGAGGCTCTGACCACTATTGCTGCACTTGCCTTGTCCACTGAAAGCTCATCAGCGTCAATGGGCTGAACTCTCGACAGCTTGTTCCTCAATCGATTGTAAATCGTCACGCCTTTCCTGGTCAGTCGGCAACCTTCTTCTCCTGTCGTTATGATTCCGGCTTTTGTGAGACGCCTGATAATTGTGCGAATGGTTCCTTCTCCTACACCCAACTCCCTCGACAACTCAAGTCTCCCCTTGGCGCCTTCATCACCAATTGCCAGCACGGCGTCGCAAATGTGTAGATGGGAAAACACTGGCGCTGGGCCGGCGTTCGGAAATTTCGCGAGGTCGTAGAGAAGCCGGAGTGTCCGAGCAGGCGTCATGGAATTATCTTACGCTCCCCACCAATGTAAGAATACGCTTTCTGATTTGTACAATCACGACCGGAACAAAAATGGAGACAGAGCATTTACTGCATACCGTTCTAGACGCCTCGATGGTGTAGACGAAAAACCCCGTGCGCCTCAAAGGCCTGTTCCCAGGCAAAGGGGTCTACTCTCGGCGATGGCGATTCCGAACGAGGGGCAGCAAGCAGAATGCTCCGAGAACCTGCGTAATCGAACCCGCCACAAAAATCCAGACCGGGGCGTAACCACTCCAGATTAGCCCAAAAATGACCGGGCCCAGAATTAGGCCCTAGATCTTCGAAGGAACCGTAAATTCCAACAACAGCACCGTAGGCTCTGTCGGATGCGACATCAGGAATGAGAGCTAGGAGCAATAGAGAGCTCGCGGAGAGCCCTATGGATACGATTAGTGAAACTATCATCAGTTGAGACGGGTTCCCCACAAGGAAGAATAGGAGAAATGCCAGAGAGGTCAACCCGAAGCCCAGTAGCACCGTGCGTCTCCTTCCGAATCCATCTGAGACCCAACCCGACCGAGGGCAGAGCGATTAGTTGTACCGCAGAAGTGGCGCTGATGAGAACCCCAACCTCTAAAGTTGACATCCTAACCTGTTCCGAAGCATAAAGGGGAAGAAAAGATCGCATCAACGCAACTCCCATGAAGGCGAAAAGAGCAGATAGAAACAGAAATCCCATCGAACGTACGCGCAGAACCGACTTCAAATCACTCATAATCGTTAGCGAACCTATCCGTTGAGTAGCCTGCCCCTTCGGGAAAGTCATTATGATGAGCACCACTGTAGCAAAGGAAAGGAGAGTTGACACGTAGAAGGTCGACCTGAAACGACCACACTTGAGCGATGAAGGCGCCCAACAACGGGCCGATAGTCCGCCCCAAAATGAAGGAAGTCCACCAGAGACTCGAGAACAGCCCTATCGACTGCCGGGGAGACGCACCCGACACGTAGGCTCGCGTTGTCGGACCCAATGCTACTCCGATTGCTCCCGTAATAAACTGGAAGACCAGAAAGTATGGAATGAATCTTTGAATTGTGTAAAGCGGGAAGAGGATACTCATGCCGAGAACTGAGATAATCATCAACAGCCGTCGGTCAATCTTATCGTAGAGGGCGCCCCAGACCCATTCGAGAAGAAACATTCCCAGAGCTGCTGACGCAGCGAGCAGGCTCCACTCCATAATCCCGATTCCAAGCGATTTCACATAGAGAGCCATGACTGGCCCATTAACCGAGGCAGTCCACGCTATGGTCCACACCACGAGCGTCAGGTAAATGGGCAAAAGCCGTCGAGTGTTGGAACTCAATAGTGCACAGACCTCGCTTTACTTCCTGTGGTGGACTAGGTCCAAGTGTTGTCAGTCATCTTATAACCGAAGCGATGCTGAAATTGTATCAAGTGGGATCATGTTATCAGCCCAAGAGATGCAATATCTTAAGACGCAACGTCTTGCGAGAATCGCGACCGTATCACCGAAAGGAAAGCCGGAAGTCTCGCCTGTGGCGTACGAGTACGATGGTAAGTATTTCTATATTGGAAGCCACGACCAAAACATTTTCTTCCGGACTCGAAGGTACAAGAACATCAAGAACGGCAGGACCAGCATCGCTCTGGTGATAGATGACTTGGAGTCAATAGAGCCATGGAAGCCCCGTGGGATAAAGGTCAGTGGAACCGCAGAGATCGTTGAGCATGACGGAATGTTTGGAAAAGGCAGTTACTTACGCATCACGCCGCGAGTTTCCATAAGTTGGGGAATTGAAAGCCCGAAAGAGGGCCAGTGGTTTACCAAGAAGACCTATTGACTCCTGAACAATCTCCGAATTTCCAGATAGCTTGATCCCTGCCTAACAAACTGTCCGTTTCGGAGCGTGCTACTCGTAAGAACGATTCAATCGACCTCATTCTGAGGGCTTGCTACGAACTGGGCGCATTGGCGTAGGGATCAACTTTGACACTTGCCGTTTGTAGTCCTCGTACTCTGAGCCGAAGATAGCGGTGAGCTCTTTCTCTTCGAATTGCGTTACTACGAAGTTGAACCATACTAGGAAAAGCAGTGTCATAAAGAGCAGGAACGTATGGTCGAAAAACATCCACAAGCCGGAGGCAAAGAGCAGAACCCCTGCGTAGAGCGGATGCCTAACGTAGTGATAAGGGCCCTTCACTACTAGTGGTTCAGTTCTCCCCGATCGTTCTTCTAACGGGGTTCTCTTTACCATCTTCGTGAAAGTCTGCGTGCGTCGAAATGAGAACCTCCATCGGTCGCCTATATTTGATCAACCACGCAAACAACAACAAACCCGATAGTATTGTCAGTAGGCCGAGTATTTGTACTGGGAGCGGGAGTTCAAGTTTCTGAGGAAGCTGAAAAACAATAGTGAGCAAGTAACCGATTGTAATGAAAACAGACCAGAGAGTGAGCACAGCAAGCGCAGCCACGATGGCTTTCTCGAATTCGACCTTCTGCATTCTCAAGACCTTCTAGT
Source organism: Candidatus Bathyarchaeota archaeon (assembly GCA_963835925.1). Taxonomy (GTDB): domain Archaea; phylum Thermoproteota; class Bathyarchaeia; order 40CM-2-53-6; family 40CM-2-53-6; genus FEN-987. The sequence goes on along the minus strand of CAWIHH010000005.1, from coordinate 288,445 downwards.
CGATTTCTCAATCTGAAAGAGTCCATCCCTTTTTCATCGACGCGATTTAGAGGCTTCGAGTTCGTCAACCAGACCTTGCGTGTCAACAACCGTGGCAAATTCTTGATGGAGACTCACGAGGTTCACTTCATGGATATCTTCGGCCTTGTGCTTTTTCCCGTTCGGTCCAGTTCGGTCGAAGGTTGCCGTCGCATCCGATACCACGATTGTCTCGAATCCTAGGTTCCCAGCCATTCGAGCGGTAGTCGATACGCAGTGGTCGGTGGTCAGACCGACTATTACTAGTTTGGTGATGCGTTGCTTTCTGAGACGGGACTCGAGATCAGTGCCGATGAAAGCGCTATTGACATTCTTTTGAATGGTCGGTTCCCCTTGTGTGGGTTTCACAATATCTTTGATAGCATTACCTGGGGAGCCTGACCGAAACGGGGACCCTGGTTCTTTGGAGCAGTGTTGAATGTGGATGACAGGCCGGCCGGAACGTCGCCATGCTTCAAGGAGTTTTGCGATATTAGCTTCGGCTTGCGGATTGTTTCGCTTACCCCACTTGGGATCGTCAAAACCCTTCTGAACATCAACAACTATGAGCGCCACGTCATGTGAAAGAGAGCTCATTATTTGATGCACCAGCAATTACATGAAGACCAATTGAGAGCCATAATCATTTTGAGGCAAAGATTGGAAAGGCGTATCCAGTTGGAGTTTCGCGCTTGGCGACCTCACAATGGTTTGAATACCAACGCGGCCGCCTGCGTTTACATGCCCGTGACAATCGAAGTTTTGCTTGGCATTTTCCTCTTTGAGAGCAACAGCAATCTTATAGTGCCCTGGCTTTAGACCGCTGCGGTTGAGAAGCGTGAATTCTAGGGGAAAAGGTGTCGATTGGGTCTATTCAGTTCTCCCGATCAACATCGCCCTTGGACCAATCGGAACATTCGTGCAATTGTACATCCTAGAGCTTCATGGAACGGTTATTGATATAGGACTTGCAGTCACTCTCTTCAACGCAGTAAGCATTCCAGCAGCAATAATCTGGGGCTTCGCCACCGACAAATCTCACAGACGAAAATCCATAATCATTGCAAGCTACTTGGCCGTCGCAGGAATTCTAAGCATATTCCTCTTCACTAACACGATCTACGGCGTGGACCTCCTCTACGCCGGTATCTCGCTCGTATCTTCAGCTGCAGCCACTCCACTAAACCTCTTGATCATGGAGACCCAACCAAAGGCACGATGGACGTCTACCTTTGCACTGTTCCAGATGGTCTCAGGCATTGGGACCACAGTTGGACTACTCCTAGGCGTTGTCTGGGCGAATTTCCTACCCCTACATCTTTTCGTGGTTCCTCTCGCCCTGCTCTCCATGGCGTCCGCAGTCTTGTCAGTGCTTTGGATCGTTGACCCCACGTTCATCTTTGAACGTGAAATGATAGTAATGGTAAGGCGCAGTTTCTATGAGAGACTCTTGGCCCTCCCGATGCTCTTCCTGAGGATTCCACGGATATTTGATTTCAGAAGAGTATTCAAAGGCATAAACAACGAACTTACGAGAGGAACACAGGTGCTCTATCTTTCAATCTTCGCCTTTTACACTGCAAGTGGAATATTCAACACTTCACTTGTTCCATCACTTTACAAAGCCAGTCTCTCGAAGAGCGAGATCTTTCTGGTTTCACTTGTCGGAATGACCGTACAGACAATTTCCTTCCATTATACATCGCCTTACATTGAAAAGAGAAGCCTGAAGCAAGCTGCGTTCGGCGGTTTAGTGCTACGATCGCTTTGCTATGCGATCATAGGTGTCGCTGCATATTTTGCTGCAGGCTTCCTATATCTGGGCATAAATTTGATTCTCTATCCACTCGCCGCAGGCATCGCATACGCAGTCTACTACGCTGCATCAAGCATCATGATCTTTAACACGCTCGGCCATAGCAACCAGGGATCGACACTCGGCGTGTACAGTGCACTCGTCGGTTTGGCGACAACACTCGGGTCATTCATCTCCGGGTTCACCTCATTCTATTTGGGTTACTATGCCACGTTCATCATCGCGGCCATCTGCTTGGCGGCGGCAGCAGTGCTAGCATCTTCGGCGAGTATCGGTGGAGTCAGAAACGAAGCAACCTACTAGAGTAGGACGACCAAGAAACCCGGGGGAGGCAACACCGATTCAGAAAGTCATAACCGAATCGGCCATGGACCCTCCTCCCTCCAATACTGACAGGGAGAGCCCCAAACGGCCTGTCCTTAAATTCGTTAATGCCTCGGTATGAGCTGAGCACACTATGGTGAGCCTAACCTTCTATGGTGGAGTTGGCGAGATCGGCGGAAACAAAATCCTAGTCACGGACGGAGACACACAAATTCTCCTTGATTTCGGGATGAATTTTGCAGACAGGTCAAAGTTCTACTCAACACCATGGTTGGCACCCCGTGATGAGAGAGGATTTCTTGAGTTCGGACTGCTACCAACAATCGAAGGGACCTACGAGTTCGAAGACGGGCCCCCGGAGATCGATGCGGTCTTTCTATCACATTCACACACTGATCACACTACGTGTTTACCATTTCTCAAGAAAGATATTCCAGTCTTCTGTGGTGAAACCACCGAACTTCTCTTGAAAGCCTTTAACGAAACCACATTTGGAAGGAGAAGTTTCGAAAAAAACATCGAAGGACTTCGCTTCAACACATTTCGCACCGGGATGAAGAAGAAAATCGGCTCCGTAGAAGTTGAACCAATTCACGTGGACCATTCGGTTCCGGGCGCTTATGGATTTATTGTTCACACGTCCGAAGGAGCGGTCGTTTATTCAGGAGATTTCAGAATGCATGGCGCACGGGCGGACCTCACCACTGATTTCACTGACGCTGCGGCGAAAACTAAACCCATTGCGATGATTTGCGAGGGTACGAATCTGACAGAGGCGGAGGTTTCAACTGAGCAAGAAGTTCAGAACAAGATTTCAGGAGTTGTCTCAGCAACTCCGAGATTGGTTCTTGCAGATTTCCGCCCCGCAGACATTGATCGCATTAGGACATTTCATGCAGCGGCGAAAGAAAACGGGCGACAGCTAGCGATCTCGCTAAAACAAGCCTTCATACTCGAGAAGTTGAAAGCGGATAAGAACCTTCAACTTCCGGAAATCAACTCGAATGAGTTCCTAATATTCCAACGCGAAAAGAAACGCTACTTCAATTGGGAGAATTCAATCGTAGACCATTACTCGAATGTCGTTGACGCCCAACGAGTGGGAGAGGTTCAGAGCAAAGTCGTTCTTTCGACCTCCTACTCTGACTTTAATGAGATGCTCAACATCAGGCCTCAGCCTGGAAGCAGTTTCATATTCTCAACTTCCGAGCCTTTCAACGAGGAGATGGAGATGCAACGCAACAAGTACACCAATTGGCTAGACCATTTCGGATTGCCCATGTATCATATCCATTGCTCAGGTCATATCATGCCAACCGAGGTCAGAAGAGTGATTGAAAGAATTGCGCCAAAGAGGTTTTTCCCTGTTCACACGGAGAATCCGGGGCTATTTGCCAGATACGTCTCGGACGTTACGAAAGTGGAACTACCTCAGAAGGGTATCGTCTACGAGATCTCCTGAGACCTGGCACCGAGCTGATTAAGATACACTTCGTAGTAGGCTCGTGAATAGCAGACAAAGACAATTCGCTCGACCCCACTCGACTTTCTGAGAAATGCGCGGACCTCGTCAACTGCGACTCGTGAGGCTCGCTCTATTGGAAAATTGTAAGCCCCAGTGCTGATTGAAGGAAATGCGATGCTTTTCAAACCATTCTTTTCTGCGAGTTCTAGGGAATTCTGATAACATTTCCTTAGGAGCTCGTCTTCGTCGCTTCTTCCCCCATGCCAGATTGGTCCCACTGTGTGAATGACGTATTTCGCCGCCAATCCGTACCCTCGTGTGATCCTAGCCTCGCCTGTCGGACAACCTCCAAATTTGCGACATTCCTCGAGGAGCTCCGGCCCAGCGGCTCGATGAATCGCACCGTCTACGCCTCCGCCGCCAAGCAGAGTCGTATTAGCGGCGTTTACAATCGCGTCGGCCTTCTGCTTTGTGATGTCAGCTTGGACCAGTTCGATTCTTGCCATAATCGATACCCTAACAGTCTGACAGGCGATGAACCAACGCTTCCACTATGCTCGAGTTACAGTTGGGGACAAATTCCTTCACTGTCGAATTTAGCTTTCCGTCCTTTTTGAGGCGAGCGTTTCGAGTGCCAGTCCGTGCGATCTGAGCAAGTTCAATGCACCCGAGGTCGAGAACGCAAACAGAAGCGCTGAACCAAGAACGCCAATAGCCAGAATGCTCCCCAATAGAACCCCGATCCAAACTAGCAGCAAAGGTTGCGCGAGCACGTAGCTCAAATAGGTTCCAACAATCAGCGTAACCGCCGCGATTTCCTCAGCTACTCCAATGAGCTTCCATAATCGACCTTTGTTCCGAGAGATCCTCCACGCTAGATAAGTGGCCATGAAATTGGCCAACGCACCGCCTGCTATGTCCACAACGCCTAGGGGCCCAAAGAAGTTCGCCACAAAGGCACCGATCGACAGCCCAATGATGGCCGGCCAGCCGAACAGAATTGCGAGGGGTAGCAACGCATCCGCTACTCTCACCTGAAACGGCAGAAAACTGATCGGAGTCAGAAGATAAACGCCCACTGCATAAACGGCCGCGAACATTGCGGTCAAAATTGAAAAGATCGGATTTCTTTTACTCATTTACCTCCTACTCCGGGGTTTGTTGTGCGCAACGGGTGGGAAGCCCAACTCACGCGCCTTGAGTGCCGAAGCTTGGCAATCTACAGTTTAGAGTTTTTGTTTGAGGATGCGCAGGTTTCAAAAAAAGAGAAATGATTGGTGACGAACCGGTTGAGCGCTCCGGTTCAGTCTACTCGATGTTCCGAAAGTTCGAAGTGAGCCTCTTGCTCCCTTCGAGCAGTTTCCCCCTGCGCCTCGGAGTTTCCAAGGACGCCAACGAGGACCGCCCCGATTGCGAATGAAGCAAGGGCTAGTCCGAATTCTCTTTTGGAATTCCCATTCATCTCGTGCTCACCTCTTGTAGATGCGTGGTACCTACACGTTCATGGTATATTAATGTTTCATAAACGGTACATTCATATACCAAAACGACGGTATGGTCGCCCCATGACAGTCGGGCCGTTTGAACACGAGCAAAGCCCCACCCAACAATGTAACGCTCCAGCTCAATACGGATCTGCAAGACGATCAAACACACTTGAAACGTCAAGCCCACACCCTGACTGCAGTCAACAAAGAGAGGTGAAAATTATTTGGTGAAATGCCTCAAGTGCGGAAACGACGTAGCAGGGCCAGCAAAAGAATGGGACATGCATCCCAAAGATGGACGGGGCCCCGCTCTTCACATAAAGCACTTCTCATGCCCCCAATGTGGAAAAAAATTCCGCCTGGCCACTAAACTGCCAGGAGCAGCAGCCATACCAGCCCTAGCGTAGCCTCCGTTGCTCACATTCCCATAAAGCCAAACCGGAACCCTGCCAACCCACCCCCCTCCGGGGGGGCCGCTCATCCAACGTGACTTGCTTTGTCTTCTAGAGCTCGATCGGGGGCAGTTGGGTTCTCTGTTTTTTCCGTTTTAGTTTGCACCATCTCAGAAACTCTGCCGGTGGAGGTTCTTCCTCATACAACCGTGACCGAATTGCTTCCAGAACATGCAGTGGCGCGCCGACATATTCCGCCGCCGTGCTAACCACGTTCCCCGCACTCGCTCCTGTCTCGTACACTACTTTGGAGCGGTCCCTCCAATTTTCATCACGCAGCAAATGATGCTCGAAAAGAAGTGTCTGAACCTTCCCGGCAATCCGAGCCGCATTTTCCATACCGCGACGGATTGCCACTCTGTCGACTATCACTCCTTCCAAATAGGTCGGGGGCCCTCCCAGTATCAGCAGGTCCGGATTTGCTTTCAGGATAATTCTAGTCGTCTGCTTTGACATGGGACCCTGAACGTCGGAAGCATATAGGAATCTCTCTTCCTGGGATTCTATCGTTGCCATAATGACCCATCCGAGCTCTGATTGCTCGCTTCCATGGGGTACAGGCTGCGAAATCTTGACTCTTGTTGCCCCGTAATCAAATCCCCTACCATCCGCGACTTCGCATTTGCTCCCGATCCTTTTTAGGAATCTCTGAAACATCCACCCCCTTCGACGTTGACTGAAGTTGATTGAGTTGCGAATATCCTTCAGCAGAACAATCTTGTCCCGATAGATCTGTTCTGATTCCTCCGCACTGCTTCCCAACCACACAGTCTCTGTGTAGTTCGGTGTATGATGATCATTATGGTAATGGGAGACTATGATCACGTCAGCCTTCTGAGAGAACTCTCTGATTCTCTCTCGACACTGATTCCGAGCATGATACTCCTTTGGATGGGGCAGCTTCCCTGAACGTGGACCCAACGCAACCCCTGCGTCAATAAGGACCCGCACGTCGGGAGTTTCAACAAATGTGCACATCGATCTGACGCCATAACTCTCGAAGCCGATCGGTGTTACACGAAACCCAGGCATCAGCTACATTACTTCCGAAGACACGATATGCGCTCTTTGAACGACATAAGCATAACATAGTTGCAGATATCCAAATTAGCATCCCTTTACGGAGCTTAGGATGGCGGGCGATGACGAGTCTGGCCCAATTGACTCCAAGTGAAATGGATCTTGAGTGCGGGAGCCCGCAGTCACATGCATCCTTGAACTCAATCCGAACCCCAATCACAAGCAAAGAAGGTTAGAACACGTGAGCCATAGTTGCCACAATCGGGACGTGCGTAGGTTTATGTCGGCCATTTAAGCAGGGCCGAATCTGTTTATGTCGTTTTATGTCGCATCTTGGAGTGCTATCCGTTTACAATATTTCTTTTCGCGCCGCGCACTGGATTTTCCCTAACAAACCACGTCCCTCTCGACTAAACATACGACCTAAACATCGGAACTGCGAGCTGAATGAGCACGCGCATTTGCGTCTGCGCACTGCGGATACCACGCACAACAAGAGTTGATTAACGACAGACATGCGCTCTTCTGTGATACTCGATTCAACGCGGAAGTAGTCAGATTGAAATCTGTAGAGCAAAGAAGGCCCTCGACCACGGAAGAGAGGTGGCCGGGGTTCCGTTATCGGGAGAAGGTCTGGCGAGAACTAGCTCTGATTCGGGATGAATTTGAGAGTACACCAGACCCAAGAGTCATCGCTTTCAGCTCTTGGAACGAAATTGTTGAGCCAAAAGTAAAGAAACAGCTTATCAAAAACGAGCTTATTTACAACGCAATCGACGGTTTTTCTACGCTCCTGAACCACCGCAACCAACGACTGAAACAAATCCCTGACCCTGATCGAGATGGAGAACTTTTGGAGTTAAATAGGCAATGTAGAAGCGCTCTTCGGGAGATTATGGTATTAGGCATTTCCACAGGCGGCTAAGAGAAGACAACTCCCCTTCAATTCAACCCCACCACGACAAGAATCAACGTCATAGGAACGAAAACAAGGAATATGCCAGCAACAATCTCAGCCGGACTGGTACTCGGCATCATCGGCGGCGCATTAGCGTTAGCGTGGAGGCCCCCAGCAACCCAAGCAAAGTAACAGGGTTATTCCAGAAATCTTACCCCAGACTCTCTCCCCTCTCTCATCCGGCAGGACCCAAAGAGAGAAAGAAGAACGAGGCTCGGTTAGAAGCAATGAATAAATGAAGGGCCTTAGCAGCCGAGAACATCAAGTGAAGGAACTTATATGGATATTAAAAGGAGCGGCTCACAACCCTCCAGTAAAGGAGCGGCCGAATATTTTACCGGCACCGTACGCATCGACCCCCTGTTTCAGGCACCCGATCCGGCACGCGTGGTCGGGGCTAGTGTCACGTTCGATCCCGGCGCCAGAACGGCATGGCACGCCCACCCACTAGGCCAGACACTGATCGTGACAGTTGGCTGCGATCTGGCGCAGCGCTAGGGAGGCCCGATCGAGGAAATTCGGCCTGGTGATGTGATCTGGTTTCCGCCGGGAGAGGTCGAAAGGTAAGTTGAATCCTATACAAAGTGCCTGATTCTTGAGAAGCCAGGGAAAGAAAACCTTGGAAATGAATTCATTGACTGCTATGACTTCAACGGATACGTTATTCACTTTCTGCGATTCTGCATAGGTCCTCAGAGTATCAATGTCCTTTTGGGCTAGGTTTTGGGCGTGAAATAGGATGAATTTGTGTAGGTATCCGGCTGTCCAGATTCCACAAGTTCCAAACAACAAGTTCTGATATTCGTCTTCGGTCGTTTCCGTATCTAACACTAGGACGGGACGTTCTTGGATGTAAATTTCCTGTGTCGCATGCTTCCAAGTTTCTGATGGAACATATGTGCGTAGAGCTATATCGATATGTTCAAGGTTCATTGAGCGTATCCCGCGTTCAGAGCGAAGCTTTTGGATAATTCGTGGAAGTACGGATGCTTTGTCTTGACCCACATTAGATGGAATATGTCACTCCAACCGAGAAAGTAGCATTCTAGGGAAGAGCAATTATGGCGAATCCACTTGGGCTGGTAAATGCTGGAGAGTTCATCGTGGCAGGTCTCGCAAAGGGGAATTGTATCCGCATAGTTGGCTCTTCCAGCGACGTGATGCTTCTCTAAATGGTCTCGTGATCCACATGTCCTGCATTGTGGTGCAGGTGTTTGTTGTTCGGCTTCTTTGATTAGACGTATCGGGTGCGGTATCGCAAGCTCAAGTGGGAACCGTATCCGTTCATCCACTTTCATTATCAGAGAGATTGCACCTTGGACTCTGTCAAGAACTAACATTTTCATCCTCCACCGTTCGAATAGCAAAGTACCAGACAAGGAAAACCAGCGCAAGTACGATTACGATTAGGAGAAGCCAGCGTTTCCAGCTGTTTCCCGCAATTGCTGCGACACCAACCCCCGCAGCAGCCATAGCTGGTATCACAGACACTGTATCCGTATCATTTAGGGACGGGTGCGGTTTGGTTGTTGGAGTTTCGTCAGCTATGGTTTGTCCATACTTGGTGCTTGGGTTATGGAATCGCCATCGATGCACTCGATAGCTTTTGTAGTTCTTGAATTCCTTTAGACAGACTGAGCATTGCATGCGTATCACCTCTCGTAGATCTCGAACGTCTCAGGTTTCGGCTTCCGCGATTTCCAGCTCAAGTATGACTTTCGGGTTTCTTTCTAAAGTATGGAATCGGCCTGTGATATCCTTGAAGCGCATTCGTGGGAACCTGCGAAGAGCCGTTGACTTCCCGGTCTCGGTAAGGGCGGCTACAGCATTCCAATATCGTCCTATGTCTGATGCAGCTTCTGAGCTGGCGACTTCAACGTGAACGAGCCTGCCTTTTTCGTAAGCTTTCATGATGCGTGGAATTTTGTCATGCGTCTTCGGTACAAGTTTGCCATGGTGCATCTTGACGGCGTTAGTGTTCCGGAGAACTTGACAGTTTGAGCCCTTCATTTCGTAGAGCTTCTTCCAAGCCTGCTTTGTCTCTTCGCGCTAAGGATTCAGCGTGCAGGAATTTTGCTTTCTGGGTTCGTTGGCGAGGCGTGAGGTCTCTGTCACTTCTTTCCCAAAGAGGCACTTTGGAATTCCTATATTTTCTTGACATGTTTTCCGTCAACTGTATCCTTTGGTGGATACCAATGCCCGAACTTTTTCCAGTTCAATGCGTTTTGAGCGCTATGGCACCTAGGACATCGAACACGGCTTCTCAGTGAACCGCGATATTCCCAACCGTGACCGCATGGCTTACCGTCTGGGCCTTTTCGATTGGAACATCGTACAAAGGTCATTGTTCTTCATTGATTAATTGACAGGTGGAAGTAATTTATAAGATGTATGATTAGCATGCATATTATACTTCTAGATGCATTAAAATAGTAGTAAACATACACACACGTGGACATGACATGGCTCAAGAAATGAGAGGCCTAATCGTTTCTGAACTTCGAAAAGGTCCTAAGACCGATGGTGAACTGCGGGGGGCACTGCTAGGCGAAAGACCAACAGACAGGAAAGCTATCCGCGAATACGATACACGGTATCAGGCTTTCAGAAGAGCTCTAGAGGATCTTGTCAATAGAGGCATGGTTGCTGAAGGCCGCTATAGACTTCGTGGAGATCTTGTAGAGAGAACATTCCTTTTGCACTTTTTGAAACGTTATTCAACCATCGAAGATGAAGGCCGACTTCTTGTTATCGTGAAGGATGTCGAGATGGAATGTGGTAAGGTTGGGGCTGCTTCCATCCCCGAATTGCTAACATTCCTAGAGCGTGTGCTGAACCATTCAAATTCGGAGATTCGTAAGACGGCTCTCGTTTCGCTGAGGAACTTGGCGACGCGACTTGATGATGATAGGACAGATGATCGAAAGGCGCTTCGTTACATGATTGAGAAATTCACACCTACAATATCTAAACTTGTGACAAAAGACCAACCTCCATTAGTACGTGTTGAAGCGATCCAGCTTCTAGCCGAACTCGGGGTGCCAGAATCAATTGATTTGTTCGCAAAAATAATCAAAACTGATCCAGAGAATGACTTCAAAAACATCTATGGCCCTTTGAAAAACGCTCTGTGCTACAAATTCGACGAAGATGCATTCTCAAAGAACCGACTCAAACGAGATTACAAGTTGGCGATACACGAAGTTCTGCTCAACCTGACGCAGGAGGAAGATCCCACAATTAGGAAAAGGGCAGATGCCTTGATTTGGCATTTCAGAACAGAAGGACTTTCTCATCTTCCCGGTGGAGAGCCCTACTAGGCTGGCGGATCTGTGAACTCGCTCTATTTGTCAGGATTCGGTGTCTCACTCAGTGTCGATGGAGCTAGATTGATCGTTAGGGATGGATTCCTAGAACCTGACTCAAAGCAGCGTGTTCATGAGTTTCAGCCTCGCCGGATGCCCTATGATTCGGTAGTGATTGACGGCCAAACTGGCTCGATTTCACTTGCGGCAATAAAGTGGCTAATGCGTCATGGAGTCCCGGTATTCATTTTGGATTACAATGGAACGTTGCTCTCGTCAACTCTGCCGAAAGACCCAGTGAATGGCCCACTGAAAATCGCACAAATCGACGCTTACAGGGACCCGATCAAACGATTCTACATTGCTAAGAAACTCGTTGAAGCGAAAGCTCAGAGATCTTCTGATGTTCTCAATTGGCTCGCCGAGCGGTACGGGAAATTTGATTCCGAAGCCACTTTGAAAGCTGAACTGGAACGGCTGGCTCAATGTGAAAGTCTGCCGCGCTTGCTATCAATTGAAGGGAGAATCGCAGACATCTACTGGCAATATGTCCAGACGGTCATCCCTGCAAAGCTCGGATTCACCTCACGAACCCATGAAACCCATCAGATGAACGCCTCAGATCCAGTGAATGCTCTCCTCAACTACGGTTACGCGATTTTGGAATCTGAATGCCGTAAAGCGCTGAATAGTGTGGGCCTCGAACCCACCGTTGGTTTCTTGCATGAGGCACAACAAACTCGATACGCCTTCGTGTATGACCTTATGGAACCATACAGATGGCTCATCGACACCACAATAATCGAATGTCATGAGTATGCACGGTTCAGTAAGAAGGGTTTCTACCGACTCGACAACTATGTTCTTCGATTGAAACCTGAAGCAGTGAAGAAGCTGCTCGCGGCTTTGCAAATTAAATTCAACTCAACAACCCGCTACAGAGGCAAGTCATACGGCTGGGACACTGTGATGCGATTGAAGTGTCAGGAACTTGCAAGCTACATTCTCACTAGACGAAGCGAGTTAGACTTTGATAGTCCAAGGCCACTGTTATCAAGAGACGATTCTGAAGCTGTGAGGGGCCGAATATTGTCCATGTCGATTGCTGAGTCCAGACAACTTGGGCTGAGGAAGAACACGTTATGGTACCTTCGACACCGAGCACGAACCGATAGGTCCTTCAAGATATACGGCAATACTATGGCAAGGCTCGGTGTTGCATGTGGTATTAATGGCGCGAGCTCAAATTCCTAATGCGCTGATCCTATATTCGGGCTCTTCACGTTGAGAGCGCGTTGTCTTTCGAGTTTGAACGCGATTACTCGAAAGGTTATCGTAGCCTCTCTCGACAGGTCAGCGATTTGATCCAAGTATCCGAAGATGTCCTTTAACCAAATTCTATGTTCTGTTGCGCCCATCTTCTGTATTGCATACGAGTTGAAACGTTCGCGAATAGTATCCAAGGCCTTCTCCCGATCAGAGATGACTTCGCAGAGTTCAGTCACTTTCTGTCGGTCATCAGAAATGAATGATAAGCACTTTACAAATCCAATGGTGATTTGGTTTATCTCGGCCGTTGCTGTCGTGACTAACTCGAATACCTCGCTGTCGGAGAAACCGTTCACATATTGGAACAGCAATGCGCATCTTTCAATCAGGTCCGAGATCAGATCAAAATGCCGCCGACATCGAGGAGGTAGTCTGAATTCACGTTTAGGAATTCAACTTCCATGATTTGAGTTGCAACATCATCAAAAACCACATCAACGGTCTCCTCAATTTCAGTAATTTCGCGAGCAAGACGGCTGACACTGCTCACGTCGTTGGCTTCCATGGCATTGGAGAGGACGGAGAGTAGATTTGACATCTTGACGAGTTTTTCAGCTAAGGATAGAAGGACTTGAAGCAGTCTGTTGGTTTCGCTCAAAATACGTGGACTTCCTCAAGCGTAACTAGCCCATTGGTGCCCACGATACGTTTCACGTCGGAAAGCAGCGGCTCGATCTTCTGGTATTCGTCAATAGTCTCGATCACAACGGGAAGATTCACCGATAAACCCAGCACATCTACTCGTGCAACACCATGCATGCCAAAGCCTCTGATACCTTGAAGAACAGTTGAACCTGCAACCCCTCTATCTTTGAACAACGAAAACAGCGCATCGGATATTGGCTTGCCCTCATATTCGTCTCTGCTTCTTATTCTGACGGTGAGTTTGAGCATTCTTTTCATGGGTGGAGAATTTGCTGCCAAGGTTATTTCATCCCAAGCAGAATTAGGACAATTGCTCGACCAGCAAAGACCGCGATGATTGACGCTCCCACATTAAGAGCTATGTCAAGCGCAGCCAAGACTACACTACCAACATCAATAAGCCCAATCGTCTCATAGGCAAATGAAGACATTGTGGTCAAAGAGCCACAGAAACCTATTCCAATCAACAACGTGTAACGTGCATCAAGTCCAATGTGTGCTATTGCAGTGGCGCTAATCCCGAGAATCAGACTTCCGACAATATTCACAAGCAGGACAGATATGGGGAGACGGTTAAAGAAAAGATTCTCACTCGTAAGTCTATACCGCAGAAAAGCACCTAGGACAGCGCCCACTGCAAGATACAAAACATCCCATTTCAAAGAGTAACACCGCTTCGCTGATACTACAAGCTTGAGAGTATCTTCTCCATGTCTTCTCTTATTGCATCCATTCGACACTCATAGTGAGTAGTCTGCTTTCTTCAGGCTGCATTGGCCCGTATCCTAGCAACCTGTTGGTAGATAGATCGCTTAGTATTGTCCAGACTTGGTGAGTTCGCTGATCACGTGCCCTTTGGCTAATTCGGCATCCTTTCCTATGTTGAACGTTTTCTGTAATTTCTGAACTTCGAGCATGTGGCCGATGTTTAATTGTTGACATTCCAAATCAACTATCTGGTCATTGCAGAAGAATTGAGATGCACTTACGAACAAACACTGTCATTCACATGGGGATGAGTCACATGTGATTGTATCTTTCCTGCGAGCGCTGAATGGCTGCTTTGGCTTCCTTAGAAGCCGACCAACCTAAGATTTTGGTGGTCTTCCCTTCGAGCACATTGTATGTCTCAAAAAGATGGGCGATTTCTTTCAGGATATGTTGTTGAACATCTGTTAGATCTTTGACCTCGGCGTAGCGGATGTCATTAGTTGGCGCCGCCAGAATCTTATCATCCCTTACCTCTCCGTCTAACGTCCGCAGCAGACCGACTGGACGGACCGTAAGCACACACCCTGGAAAGGTTGAGTTAGTAACCAGCACCAATACGTCGAGGGGGTCGTCATCTTCGTCGAGGGTACGAGGAATAAGACCGTAATCGCCTGGATAGTGCATCGCTGAATATAACACGCGATCGAGGATAATAGCTCTCTTCACCACATCGTATTCATACTTGTTTTCATTGCCCTTCGGAGTCTCAACTACCGCATAGACTTCCTCAGGAGGATTAGGACCCGTGTCCAGATCACGCCAAAAGTCAATCACCTCATTCTGCCTCCATCGTCCCGTCTAACTACACATTGGAGCTCTTCGTGAGACGGCGAGATTAAAATGTAACGACCGGTACATCTCAGCGACTCCCAAAGAAGAAGGATCGTAATGGAAGAATACGTCACCTCAGCTCTCCAGGGCGGTCTCTATATCGTAGAAGAGAGGCTGAATATGATAATGCAGATGTTCATCCGTCAAAACGAGCGATCAATAATGCGCTCAACTAGTAACGACATTCATTCAGCCGTCAAATCACGAATGTTGGCCATCATTGACTCCATGTTTAGCGAGATTGCGCTCCTAAAGAAGACATTCAATCTAGACACGGAAGAAGAATTAACCAGTTGGAAGGTGCATTCCTATATTTCCCTCGTCTGGACCGTACTCGAAGATTGTATGCCCGAGAAACTGACGGGCTACGGCAAAACGACGCCCCAAGAAGCGGATACATTAAAACGACATATTGGCGCTCTGCTGCAAATGAATGATCGGTTGCTCGAGGAATTGAGAGCTGGCCCGTGATACGAGCCAAGAAGGAATGGTCAGCGCCGGTTGGGCGTATGACCCAACCGTTTCGGTTGGGCGTGCTCGGAAAAGTCGAGTAAGGCGTTGTGGCAGCGTCTCAGAAGAGCGAGCGTTCTTCGAGACTGAGACTTCGCCCCAAAGAAGTCCCTGCCTTTGATCTTGGTGAACCATCGTTCTAACCCTTCTAACGCTTCTTCAAGTTCAAAGACTTCCGTCTGCGTAACGTTACCCGTTCTCAGATTCTTTTTCACCTCTTCAAGAAACTCGTCACACTCCTCAGCAAGTTCCCTGTATTCCCCTTCCGCCTCTTTCCTGAATAGGTCGATGAGCGTTTGCAAGTGTGGGGCTTTCGTTGCTTTCGCTTCAAGCACTAATCGAGGTACGTAAGTCGCCATAGTTGATTCGATCTCCGTCAAGCGTGAACGCACAGCATCCGAGTCAGGTAGGATACAGAACGACATTTGTGGGTAGAGTGCGCCTAGCGCCTTGAGTTGCCTCCATACACGCACTTTGATTCTCGATGGTTTCTCAGGCACGTCATAACCAAACAACAACCAGCCCTTAGGCTTCGCCAAGAAGATCGCGATCTTGACTTCATCCTCACTGTGATTATTGAAGAAATAGGTTTGAGCCCAGCCGCGATACGGTTGGTGACGCCGGTACGCACAGGCAACGTGCTCGTGATATTGGAGATGAAGAGCAAGTATCTAGACGGCTTTGATGGATAGGGCTAACCTGTAACAGGTAGCACCGATGAACTCAAGAGTTAAGTGTAACCACCGTTACAATGAGGCGGGCGTTAGGGCAGGATTGATCCTCTGATTTCGTGATGCGAGACAATTCTTCTTGGAAGCTGTGAGGGAAGAACGGCGAAGCGCCGATTTTGACAAGTGGATTCAAGCTAGCTCTATCGCAGGCTACGTCACGCAACGGCAGAATAATGATGGAGGATATACGTTCGCTCAGTGGAGCGAATCTTCAGCGCAGGACACATATTACGCTCTTGAAATACTCAAGACGTTGGGAGTTCAACCTCCCCGAACACGGAGTACAATCAGGTTCCTGAGGAGGTTACAGCATCCAGACGGAAGCTTCGGCTCAATAAAAGGGGCTTACTACGTCATAAAATCCCTGAAAGAGCTAGGAGCGACAACTGAAAAAGATGTTACTGATTTCATTCTAGGGGCTCGGAGTCACGTACTCCAACTGGGCAGCTTTGAAATCAATATTGAAGCGTCCTCAGAAATCGAAACCGCCTTCCACTTCCTTGAGACTCTCAAGCTGCTGGGGAAAACACCTGAATTAGAGACACTGTCCGAACTGATTCTCAACCTCAGGAATCATGATGGGAGCTTCGGAAAGGGCGGTTACTCCAGTATGGCTTCGGTGTATTTTGCAGTTGCTTCATTGAGTTTACTCGGATACAATATTAACTCACTCAATAGTACTCTTAGGTGGATTAGGGCCTGCGAATATCCATCAGGAGGATTCGCAAGATCTCCTAATCATTTTGACGGCGCTCTGATTCTAGAGGATACTTACTACGGATTAAGAGCTTTGGGCGTTCTCAGCGAGGGCGTGCTGCATCATTCCCAGACCCTATGGCGTATTGGCAAATTCCAAAATGGAAATGGCGGATTCCGAAGATCGATCTTCCTAGGCAGCTCAACGTTCGAAGATACATTCTACGCTCTTTCGTCCCTTGAGACTCTTGTTTGCCGGCACGCTCCGCTGAAAATTGACTGTGGCATTTGTCAGCCCTGTATCAGTTTTTTGTGTCATTTTCCCTGTTTGTACTAAATTTCTCGGCTCTGTCTCTAAATCATGAGATTGCTTGTTCCTTCCTGATGGCTGGAAGTGTTTGAAGTCGAATTTGTCTCTAAGCCCTATCTGATGCTTGATCTGTGATCGTTGACTGGGGGTGTTGATCTTCGAAGGGATCACCCTTCAAGATTTCCTCTTAACCGTTGGAGAGGTCTTGAGTGAGGCTCCTCCACGCTGGAGGAGGAAGCATACGGGGAGGCCTCCGTTCGATCCAACCAGTCGCGTCATGGCTTTACTCGTCAAGGAACGGTACGGCTTCACCTACCGTGAAGCGGAGATCTACCTCAAAGAGAACGAGCAGACCTGCCGAGAATGTGGAATGAAGAATATACCTGACCATAACACCATATGGCGTACGATGACTAAACTCCGTGAACCATACCTGAAACAGTTGAACCATGAGGTCAACCAGTTCTTTAAAAAAAGGAGAAACGCATAGCCGTAGACGCTACAGGCTTCAGCCCCAAAGCCTACTATTCATGGCGACAGAACGAGTCTAGAAGGGAATACCTGAAGCTTCACGCAGCCGTAGGCGTACATTACAAGGCTGTTCCAAGCATGGAGGTCACCACAGGCACAGTCGGCGACACCACACAACTCGGCAACCTCCTGGAAGAGCTGGATGACATAGAATCCGTCACAGGCGACACAGGATACCTCTCCCACAGAAACTGCGAGCTAGTAGAAGCGAAAGGAGCCACACCCTACATCAAACCGAGAAAACAGAGCCCAGAGAAACCCATCGGCCCACCAGCATGGAAACGCATGATCCAATCCTACAGGCGAAACAAGCGCAGATGGATGAAACATTACCACACACGATCCATGGCTGAAACCGCCTTCTCAGCCATCAAACGAACCCTAGGCCACCGCCTCACCTCAACAAGAAGAGACCTACAGAAACTCGAACTCATCATCAAAGTAATCGTCTACAACATAACCATCCTAATCAAAAGCAGACAAAGAGGAATTTAGAGACAGAGCCAATTTCTCTGTTATTTTCGGAGTTTTTTCCGTGTCAGGTATCCATTGTTTTCCGGTTTACAGCTCAATTCCTGTCGTTCGCAGGTAAATTTGGAAATCACACGTATCTGAGAATATTATTTTTGTCAGAATTTCAGCTGTAATATTCGAGCTGCGCATATCTCTCTCTGACAGGGCCGGATACACCTTTACAGAATAAGGAATCATCAGCCAAATCACTGGAAAACGATGAAATGCTGTCCAAATGACATTACGATAGAAAATCTTCAGCTAGAACAGGAAAACTCAACCATCGCAATAGCACGTACACGTGGACTTCCACGTTAGATAATCCTAGTACACGTGGACACCCAAAAACGAGCCTTATGTTAATACCCCGTACTACTGGTGCGAGCGCCGTAATTTGAACCGTCGTGGTTTGTCGTTCGTTCAGAAAGTGTGTGTAGTATTAGTGATGCGAGCACTGGAAATCGCACCGTTGATCTTCCTTATGTGACCGCATAAGAGCCTGATTGAAGTTGATCGTTGAGGATCGTAGGAGTGATTCAAGATTGAATAGGGCTTCATGTCAGATTCTTATGAATCAGTCTTTCTACGATAACCGTATCTAGCCATTTTCCATCGAGTTTTCCATGCTTTTCGTATATTCCTACTTCACGGTACCCGCAACTCTTGCACAAATTACGGCTTGCAACGTTGAACGGGAATATTCGTGAGACGAGTTTCCAATACCCAAGTCTGCTAGCTTCTTCGATGAGTGTTGTCATCAACCTCTTGCCGACTCCTTTACCTCTGAAACGTTTCTCAACATAAATGGAGAATTCACCAATGCCGGAATAGCACGATCTGGTACGGTAGGTCGAAATGGAGGCCCAACCTACGATGGGTGCTTCGCGTTTGCCAAGCCCCATTTCGTTCTCTCGACTTCTCACCGCTACCAATATGGGGTGACGGCCCTCATGTTCCACTATACGTTTGCGGAGGTCTGATTTTGTTCTGGGCTCAGTCTCGAATGTCGCTATTCGTTCGTCTATCGCTTGATTATAGATTTCGCAGATTGCCTCGGCGTCCGAGGCAATCGCTTTGCGAATCTTCAAGTCTTTAGCAGATGCGGCTGGATTACTCATACTAGGCACTGCGAATAATCGTGATGTTTTAGCTTTCTGCCATAACAAGATTCCATTCGGATTCCTGTATCCTCATGCAGGAACTGCCTAGTCCGAGCATCATAATGTGAACCGTAGGTACAGGCATTCGTGTGTGTACGCCAGCTATACCGTACACAATATTACTTCAACTTCAACGAGAGTACATGCGTGTTGGTGGAGAGCTGGAGTATAATGCAGCTGTCTGGCCGGATTCAAAAGGTCTGGGATACGTTCGGGCTTCAGGCCATCAAGTTCGGTATTGTCGGAGGCATCGGGACGGGTACGGCATACGTATTGCTGTATGTCTTCGTTGAATACTTTGGAATGTACTATATCTACGCAAGTTGGGTTTCGATGATTATCGGTCAAATTATGTCTTTCACAGGTTACAGATGGTGGGCTTTCGTCCTTAAGACACAGCGCATGATGTACAGTACCAAATTTCAATTCGTCATACATTGGGCAATCTGGGGAACGGGAGTCTGCATAGCTACGGGAGTGCTTTATTCGCTTACCGAGTATCTTCACTTATGGTACATGTTCAGCCAAGTCTTTGCTACTATCGTGTCTGCTACGTGCAACTTCCTCAGTCACAAATATTTCACATATCGACCTGCGAAGGGATAGCTGGGTTGCACATCGTAATTTGACCTGCAATCAGTCGTCGTTAGAAAGTGTGTGTGCCCATGCTGCTGCGGTCAACCCAATTTTAACAGTACTTCGTTCGTTGTCAAGAACAGGGCGTGTTACTTGTTGTGTGACCGCTTGCGTTTGAACTGTTAGTGGTCAATTTGTATGCTGCAATAGTTGGCGCTAGGGTCTATGTTCCAAACGCCTGAGGGATTTTCTTGCGAATGTGGATGATTTTCTCCACAGTGGCGCAGACTGCGCCTTCGTCATCCGTAAGGTCAATGAAGTATGAACGATCGACTGGACCGTTCATTGAGAGTTCACCAATCAGCCTGATCTCGTCCTCACTTAGAACGAACTTGGCGTGAAGCGTGGAACGGCCAGGTTTCTTGAAGCTAATGGTCGCTGCTTTATCCCAAATCTCGTAGCTCGCGCCTAGGTTCTTGATGAGCATTAACATGTAAACCGGATCAACCGACCCATAGATGCTTCCTCCGAAAATTGTGCCAACATAGTTGCGCGTTCTCCAGTTGAGCGGAACCTCGATGTGCAACTCGCGAAAGTCGTCAGCCAGATAACTAATGCGAACTCCGGTTCCGAAGTAGCAGGGCCACAAATTATAGAACCGCCGAAGCACGCGGGTAGCTAGAGATTCAGGCATATCCTCATCACTTCTCTACCATAATCCAAGTCTTGCTAACTCGCGTCTAATATCACCAAAATACCAAGAAGCCTACACAAGTCTTGCCTCTCCTCCACAGAATCGTGGCACCAGATCCAAAGCGGCTTTTCCAACTTTCAGCAAGAATTGCTCATCTATGCCAGGAACTCCACACGAGAGAATGAGCAAGTTCCTTGTCGTGCCCGAGACTTTCGACTTCTCCGCATCCCGGTATGGATAGACAGCGACGAGTTTCTCCTCGTCCGAAATGACTACCTCTGCCCCATTCAGCTCCATCGGCTCACTCATACCTATTCCAAGGAACCTTTCGCCCTTCTCAGCGGTCCTCATGATCAGCCTTCCCTTTAGTTCGTCGCGATTGAATGCCGCGAGCGCAATCTCACTCCTGATGGAAACCAGATTGTAAGAATCCACAACGTTGTTGATAATCGGAATCGGTTTGCCAGCCAGTATTCTCCTAACGAGCGCTTCCGCTGCTGGACGAATCTTTGTGGGGTCTATGCCTATCTTCCAGAAGAAGTCTCGGTAGGCTCTGAAGATCGCGACATCTTTCAAGGATCCTAGGCTGTACTTCCGTTTCACTCCCCCTAAGACTTCTTCCTTGAACGTCTGCAACTCCGCGCTGCTACTTTCAACCTTCACCCCGTCAACATAACCCACAGCAACCTGCAATCCAGGAAAACGGCACTTCAACTTGGATTCGATTTCAAGGCTCAAGTAGGCATCTAGGTGAATGACGTCGAGGCGTCTAATGGCTCTGTTGTCGACTGACTCTACTTGTGTGCGCGTCGTAGTTCGGACCTATCTCTTATGTATGGTATTAGCGGTGCGCACCATTGATACCAGGCACAATGCATGAAACTCGCGGTTTGAATGCTGAGCGTCAACTCATTTGAGTGATTGAACAGAACAGGTTAATGGTAATATCGACGGTATAGCGGAGGGACATTTTGCTGATTAGATTTACTATCTAAGGCAGATTTCGCGACTTTGGTTCCGATAAGAGACATGGACCGGGCGTTGAAGTTCTACACTAAAACTTTGGGAGGCTCACTGAACTTACGAGCGCAGAGTGAAATGAAGAATTCGTCGGCCTCGGTAAGTCTGGGCAAAGCGGAGTTTTGGCTGGTTAGGCCTGAGAAACATGAGAAAAGAGACCTAGCGTACTCGGTCTTTGTTGTCAAGGACATTAAGAAAACCGTGGGCACAAATCAAATGACACAAATCAACTGACCTTGCAAAACGTGATTTTAGATAATCTCTCTTGAACCGTAGAAGTATCCCTGTTGCACGTGCATCACCAAAACCAGCACATGATAACCAAACCAAACAGACCTCGAGGTCTCACGTGACAACAAGCATGGACGTCTGTGGGGAGAAGGCTATTTCAACCGGCAGTCACAGTTCAATAGAAGTGGCCATTGCCCTCACCGCACGTCTTTACGTTGACTTTCTCAGCTTTGGCAATTTTTTCCAGACGCACACAGTGCCATTATAGCAAGGGATCATTGTATTGATGCATCGAGAACAGAACATGAGAACATGAATCCCCATTGGGACGGTTCGCCCAGCGTAATTTGAACCATCGTCGTTCATGGATTTTGTGTGTGGCGCGCACCAGTAGTGCCACATACACCAGACCACCTGCAACACACTGAGGCAAGACACAATAGCGCACCTAGGAATTTCGCCTCTCAAGATCAAGTTCAAGCTGGAGGTGAAACACGCATGTTATTTGTTATCGATCATAAGCACTCAGCCGAAACCTGTCCTGCTGGAACGGTGCATCCTGACAAAGAGTTTACGGAAAAATTGGACGCTCAAACTAAGGCTTCAGGAGTTCGCTTGGTCGAAGGCTATCTTGACGCCCCCGGTCACCGCCAATACTTCGTAGTTGAAGCTGACACTACGCAACAGATAGTCACCTTCGCGGCCCCCTTCATCGCGATTGGCGAGACGAACATCCGTCCCGTCATGAAGTGGTCTGAGGCTCACGCCGTCACCCGAAAACTCGGCCTTCAAAAGTAAAGAGCAAAAGAAGTAAGCTCGCAGTGGGACTCGCCCACTTTCCCATTTTTTTCTTCATTAGGATTGCGAATATGAAAACGCGGGGTCCACTCCAGGTTGGCTAAAACAGACCGCTTTTCCCAAACTTGGTCCTGTACGAGGCAACTAGACCGGCAGAATTCTCAGCTTTCCGTTCGTGCGAGATTCTGCGATGTAGGTGATGAAGTTATCGCAAACGTTCATCACGAAGTTGCTTTGATCCCGCTGCACCTGTTAAAAACTAAGAAGGACGCCTGTTTTTCGTGAACGTGCGGTTTCTGCGGTGTGAGTATCGGAAGTTCGAATGTCGGGTGTGTTGCTGGTAATGTTTGGGTCTTCTGGGGACGGTGCGTCGAAATTCATCGCCGGATCTGCTCGATTTCTCTCGATTAGCAGTGAATTCGTCTTTGTCAGAGTTCAAGCCGAGTCGCTCAATCCGGTCGCGTGCCATCGATTGTATTGCCCGAAAGTCGACGATTTGCTCTGTGGATACTATCGTTACTGCCTTTCCAGCTTTGCCCCCTCGTCCAGTCCGACCGATCCTGTTGAAGTAAGTGTGCGGATCTGGAGGGACGTCGTAGTTGATTATGTGTGTAACTCCGTCAATGTCTAATCCTCTTCCTGCTAGGTCGGTGGCAACTAGGATACGGCTTTGGCCGCTTCGAAATGCGTTCATCGCCCCATCACGTTGACTTTGGGTCAGGTCACCGTTTAGCGCTATGGCGTTTTGATTTGTTGCCTCAAGTGACTTTTTCAACGAGAACGTGTTGCGTTTGGTTCGACAGAAAACTATTGCTCGTTGTACTTCCTTGCCCTGCAGAATTCTCAGGAGTACATCGAGCTTACTTTCATGGTTCACATGAAAGTAGTATTGGCTGATCTGCTTAACGTTGAGATCCTCCCGATCGATCAGGACTTCACGCGGATTCTCCGTGTACATGCGGGCAAGTTTCAGCATCTCCTTAGACATCGTAGCTGAGAAGAAAGCGATCTGACGTTTTCTTCCAGTCTTAGCGAGAATGCGTTCAACATAATTAATGAAACCCATGTCCAGCATTCTGTCAGCTTCGTCCAGGACAATGAAACGGACTCTATCAAGGTGAAGCGATCCACGTTCTAGATGATCAATAACTCGTCCCGGTGTTCCAACTATGATCTGAGGACAGTCTTTCAAGCTACGCATCTGAGTATCAATTGACTGGCCACCATAAATCGGCAGTGCGTGCTTGTGAGTGAATTTGCCATACGCGTTGATATCGTGGGCTACTTGCACTGCAAGCTCGCGTGTCGGAACCAGCACCAGCGCCTGAATGCGCAAGTTTTTTTCGTCAACGGCCTCCAAGAGCGGTAGTCCGAAGGCGGCAGTCTTTCCAGTCCCAGTTTGTGCCTGGCCGATAACATCACTTCCTTGCCGCAAAATCGGAATAACTGCCTCTTGGATTGGAAACGGTTTCTCGAATCCTAGGACCTTAATGGCGTCCAATATCTCTGGGCTCAGTGCCAGTTTCTCGAAATCATTCATCGATTCTTTCTCCTCATGCTTATTCGCACTCGCAGGAATGATGGCCAACACCTAGTCCCATCCCGATCTTTGATGTATCATGGAACGAGGGGTCAGTCGTTTCCTCAGATTTCGGCGAGTTCGGTCAGTTGCAGCAACAAGAAGAACATGCGGGCAATCGTTGTAACTGACTCACGCCTCTCGTTCTTGACAACCAACTTTGTGTAGCCTCGTCATGCCCCTATATAAGGTAGGAGAAGCCCGCAAGCTTCGTGTATTTCGTTGTTGACGTAGTGAGCGAGCATTACAGGAGTTGCCTGAAACCGACCTATAGCACTCCTGAACAAATGTTATCGAGTTCCTAGTCGTCGCCAGCATTAGCCATGCTGATGCTGAATGAATGCTGATGTCCAAGAAGTTAGCGCGATCCACAATTATAAGAATGACACTAGTTTGAGTTTGGTTCGAGGCTTGGTTTCCATCAATGAGCCACGATTGTAAACTGTGTCAACCAAACAAAATTTTCCGATCGAACAACCAACTGCATGAACATCATTGGGCGACTCATCGAGAATTGTGCTGTGATGTCTGTCATCATTTGCGTCAATTTCACTCAGGATTTCACGGCACTGTGCGCTGTGCGGTCTGCGGTTGCCGATACACGAAGAAACATCCGGAACTAACCGAGCCTAGAGTGAGATTCACCGCGAAAACACAGGGCTAGACGACAGTTTTCTTGAACCGTCGTCGTTCATGTAATTTGTGTGTGCGTTATTACTGGTGTGATAGCGAAATGGATTGGTCGTAATGCTCAGACAAATCTCGAAGCATTCAAGAGCCCAGCGAGCGCAACAATATCTACCGCGTTGCTGTTCTCCACATCGCGTTTGCTTTTTGCAATGGTCCTTATACAATAGTTCATCAGTACTCGAATTGAGCACGTCCTCATAGATTTGGTCAATAACTGACACAATTCCTTTGATGGATTCTTCTTGTTACAGTATCTGGTTTTTGTTGCGGCTGGAGTTGCTTTGGTGTCTGCGTTCATTTACATTCGATCAATGTTTGAGGGGCATGCGAAGCCGAACAGAGTAACCTGGCTGATGTGGACTGTTGCGCCGTTCATCGCTTTTGCTGCAGCGGTTTCGAATGGCACAGGACTGGCTGCTGTCCCCGTGTTCATGGCAGGCTTCTCTCCGCTCATGATACTCACCTCCTCCTTTGCCTTACCGAAGGCTTCCTGGAAGTTGTCGAGTTTGGATTACGCCTGCGGTACACTGTCAGCGATGGCTATAGTGTTCTGGGCAGCGACGAGGAATCCGAATATTGCCATCGTCTTCTCAATCTTAAGCGATGCTCTCGCCGCAGTTCCGACTCTGATAAAGGGATGGCACTATCCAGAAACGGAATCGTCGGGACCGTACTTGACCGGCGTTTTCAGCGCGTCGACCAGTTTCTTCGCAATTACTGCATGGACGTTTTCGCAATATGCCTTCCCGGCATACTTGGTGGTAATGAACATCTTTCTGGTTTTGAGCATTTACGCAAAAAAGTTCGCACTTATTCTTTCACGAAGCACTTGACATCACGTAATATCTGAGTAAGTGAGAGAGATGGAGAGACGTCGTTGTCCAGGCGATTTGCGTGTGTGCACGCACCTCGAGTACCACACACACGAAGCAAGGGTTCGAATTGGCCAAGCCAGCAATATGTTACTCTAGGTCATAGATACGCCAGTCGGCTCTAGTCGGTTGCAGGTCACGCTAAAATATCGACCGAAATAATTCTGAACTATGCGCTTCGGACGAATCTTCAAACGATGAAAACAACCGGGTTAATGGACCACAAAAAGGAAGGAATGAATGTGATACAAAAAATAGCTCCATTTCTGTGGTTCGATGGTCAGGCCGAAGAGGCAGCGAGATTTTACGTTTCCATTTTCAAGAATGCAAAAATTCTGAATGTTGCCCGCTACACGGAACTGGGGAAGGAAGCCCATGGGCAACCACCCGGGTCAGTTATGACGGTGGAGTTCCAGCTGGAGGGACACAGGTTCATCGCACTCAACGGCGGACCCCAGTTCAAGTTCACCGAGGCCGTATCATTCTCCGTGGATTGTAAGACCCAAGAGGAAGTGGATCAGTTCTGGAAGAAGCTCTCTGAAGGCGGAGAAGAAGGTCCATGCGGTTGGTTGAAAGACAGATATGGATTGTCGTGGCAGATCACCCCCACCATACTGGGTAAGCTGCTGAGCGACAAAGATCCCAAGAAGGCGGGAAGAGTTATGGCCGCGATGCTCAAGATGAAAAAGATCGACATCGCTGGTCTGAGGAAAGCATACGAAGGTTGATGGAGAGGCGATGATATTGGAAAACTTGTTGTTCTATCTTTCATAACGCTTGACGGCGTAATGCAGGCTCCAGGAGGACCTAAAGAGGATCCCACTGGCGGGTTCGAACATGGCGGCTGGACCGTGGGCTACTTTGACGACTTCCTCAGTAAAGTGATGGTGGAGCAAATGAGTAAACCCTTTGACCTATTGCTTGGCAGAAGAACATATGAAATATTCAACAGTGAGAATTCTATATGAGTGTAAGCGAATTAATTTAGAGGCTAGAACCGTTGACTCAAGTGAATGCTAAGGGTGAAAGCGTTCGTCATTTGCTTGTTACTCACAAGTTGACTGCAGTGGCTTCTTCGCTGCTCTTCATGATTTCACTTTACTACTCTATTAGGCTGCTTGGCGGCGCCTTCTGGTCGGAAACTCTACGTACGAATGTTTTCACTATTGTTTCCTATTCTGGTGTTTTTGTATTCGTTGCATTGATTCTATTGAGGCGTGGATTAGGAGATGTTGAGGCCTTCTCAATTTCCGTGAGTACAACTTTGTCATCGATGTGGTTCTTTGAGTTGATCTACCATTACTCCTTTCCGATATACCTTAACTACTTCAGATTTCCGTTCTTTGAACTCGCAGATGTTCGTACTCTTATACTGGATGGAAGTATGGTATCTTTGATTTTGGTCGGATACAAGTATCTCAAGATAAGGCGGAATTACTTTTTTCTTGTTAGCTTTTGCCTTTTCATTTTGTGCTATTCGTTTTGGCTCCTAATCGGCTTCCCACAAGTGTGGGCGGGGGAGTTCTATCTTCCAAAGATGCTCGATGTGGCCAATCCATTCCAGTTGAGTCAGATTTCGAACGTGTTGTCGAAGCTTCTTCTTTGCGTATCATGGGTTTGCTTATACTTGAAGAAAGAACCTGGGCGTTGATTGTGAGTTTTTAATTCACTCCTTGCCATTACTCTCCTTCGCACAAACACATCTCGTAGCGTTGAAGACCCGACGACCAGATAGCCGACTGCGTAGAAAACAGATGGCCAACTGCGAATGATCGTGATGTTATAGCTTTCTGCCATAACAAGATTCAATTCGGATTCCTGTATCGTCATGCAGGAACTACCTAATCCAAGCATCATCGTTTTCTCTGTGTTGTGCTTGGAAGCATACGCAAACTTCGTGGCAAAAGACTTTTGCAAAGATGTCTGGCCTGAACCCTATAGGGTGAAAATACGGCCGAGAATGCGCGAAAACCTCAATCATTCAAAGTTTACAGAAGAATGCGCCAGGTTCTCGAATAACGCGAGCACATTCGGACGCTATTTGCCAAACTTCAAAAGCGCAATACAGATACCAATCTTCGTAAGAGGACTTGAGATAATTGGTAACTTCTCATCTTGCGTCCAAAAAGTCGCGAGTGGTTCTAGCGATCGTTCTTATGTTTCTCTCCGTGATTAATGTGGCAAGCCTTAGCCTTCCAATAATCGCCCCATTCATCTTTGCTACCGACTCGGGAGCATTCTCGCCGTCGTTCTTTTCGATGAGTACGGTCGACGAGAACGATTATCCCAAGCTCACGTTCGGTACGTTGGCGCATCCGGAGATCGGGGCATGGGCCTGGAATGAGCGGTCTAAGGGCAGTTACGACTTTACCCTGTTCGATAAGTACGTCAGCGAAGCTGCGGGGCACGGGTTGGTTGATTCGAGTAATACTGTGAGTCTGGCAATTACACTCGGGACGACGCCGCCATGGGCGGCTGCCGATCCGCATTCGTGCGCAACGATTAAGGGAGTTGCGCGCTGTACCTCCGGTCCCGCCAACATTCAAGACTGGAGCAATTTCATCACGGCGGTGATGAATCATTACAACGGTGTCACTGAGCCCCATGTTCGCTATTACGAACTGTGGAACGAAATGAACATCAACTCCTTCTGGACCGGCACGCAGACCGATATGCTGAACCTGGCGAAAGCAGCTTATCCCATTGTGCATGCCGATCCGCACTCGATGCTGTTGACGCCTTCGGTTGCGGGTCCTGTGGGCGACTTGGTCAAATTCAGCGGCTCGACCTGGATGGCGAGCTATCTCGATGCAGGCGGCGCGCGATACGCCGATGGTGGCGCGTTCCATGGCTACATCGCAGAGAGCGGACTGACACCATATCCGATGCCCGAGGAGGATTCTACCCCGGGTTGCACCAAGTTCACTACCTGCGCTGGATCGATCGTTACCAAGACGACCATGATGCGCCAGACGTTTGATCAGCACGGGATGGCTGGGAAACCAATGTTTGACACGGAGGGAAGCTGGGGCGATGGCACAGTGACAGACCCCGATACGCAAGCCGCTTGGCTTGCGCGCTGGTATATTCTTCAGGCGGGTCTACGTTCTACTGACAATCTACAGTTAGCGGCTTGGTACACGTGGGGCGACCCAGCGACCTTTCACTGGGGCGCTATCGAGACTGATGCGGGCGCACCCACACAGGCGGGAATCGCTTTCAATCAGGTCTATGCCTGGTTGGTGGGTGCAGCAATTAGTCAGCCGTGCTCGTCGGCTTCGGATGGAACATGGACCTGCTCGCTCGCGCGACCCGGCGGCCACACCGCGCTGGCTATTTGGAACGAGCAAAGATCCAAGTCGTACACGCCCAGCGCGACCTACGAGGAATTTCGCGATCTTGTTGGGAACACCGTCAAGATCAAAAAGGGCGAGCCGATCACAATCGGCGCCAAGCCGATTTTGCTTGAGACGCCGCTGACACTTCAAACTCCCTCGACCACGGCGAGTGTAAGGACCAGCGCTTCAGTGTCTAGTTTTGCAACAACGTCATCTGTTGTGATCTCAAGCTCAATTTCATCGCAAACTTTGTCTGGTAATCAGAATCCCTTGAATGCCTTTGGTCCACTTTCGCTAACTATTCTTGGCGTTGGAGTGATAAGTGTCATTTGTATCGCCAGCTTATACTTCCGTAGGAGAAAGTCAAGCGGAAGTAAATTACAACCGTCATTCCAGGCCCGTCACTTAAGGATCCCTTCATACGCACACCACCAAGACCCCAGAACGCAAACAACGAACCGTCGTTCTCTATTTTTTTGGAGGCGTGGCTTAGCTGGTGGAAAAGCCGGAATTTGAACCGTCGTCGAAGTGATTCTTTGTGTGTGTGGTACTCCTGGTGCGAGCGTTTCTGCGTTCCGTATGAGTTTCAGAAGTCCGGGATCTCTGGAGGACGAATGCAATTATCAACCACCCATGCGCTATTGTAAGCAGTGGTTGTACTATTGGCTAGGCAGTCAACACAGAATAAGTGGGCCATCCTAATCGGCGCAAAGGAATATTATGACCGTGCACTTTGCCCATTAGAATTCAGCACAAATGACATGAATTCACTTCGTGAAATATTGGTTGATCCTGACAGAGGTGGGTATGATCCGAAGAGAACACTGCTGCTTACAGATGGATGCGAACGAGATAATCTACCAACAAGAAATAACATAATCTCTTGTGTATCGTCACTGGTCAGAACAGCAGAATCGGCAGACACTATACTTTTCGCGTTCTCTGGGCACGGTATGGAAGAGGACGGTTCGAGTTATCTCTTGCCTGCGGATGCACGATCCGGGGTACTGGCTGAGACTGCAATAAGTGTCAGATGGATAAAAGAAAGACTTGGTCAAGCTTCCGCCATCGCAAAAATAATGATACTAGACGCATGTCACGCCGGAGCCATGATTGGCAAATCGGAGAGTGGTCGAATGACACAGGGTTTTTCGAGTGAAATTACTGACTTGACTGAAGGATTTGCGACATTTTCTTCATGCAAACTCAATGAAGCATCATATGAATGGAAGGAAAAGCAACACGGCGTTTTTTCCTACTATTTATGCGAGGGACTCATGGGGTACGCTGACACGGACCAGGATGGAACGATCACCTTGTCTGAGGCAAACAGGTATGTAACAAAGCAAGTCAAAGCGTGGGCTTTTGCGCATAACCTCGCACAAAGTCCGAATCTTGTATACACTGTGTCAGGAGACATAAGCCTAGTTCACGTTCCGAGCTCAGTATCAGTCGAGCAACTTAACCCCAAGATGCAAATACTCACCATACCCGGGAGAATGCTAGATAAGCCAGTTTATCAGAACGATTACGTTTTCGAGGGGTTACATCTCTATAGCGCCCTTAACATGGTTAAGGGGCGGAGTACCGCCAAAATAGCGTTAGTGACCAGTGGATTTCCAGACGAAAAGCACGAGGCCCTTCAGAATCTCAAGATATCAAAATTTGCAGTTGACGCAACCCAGCCAGATCCAGAAAAAACGAATAAAGATTACACGACTTCCCTTTGCGCATTGATTGCTTCCCCCAGATTGAAAAACAACTTTGTTGGCGTCGCGCCCTATTCAGAATTGCTGGTCTATGATGCCCCAATGGATACTCTAGGGATCACAGAAGCAATTGAGAAAGCTGTAGGAGAAAAACCGCAGCTGATACTCGTCCTTATGGGCAGTACTAATATCGACGAAACTTTGAAGCAAGTGTTCGAAACTGTTGTAGTGAAATTGGGAATTACCGTGGTGAGTCCTGCCGGCAACGATGGATCTTCAAGACACTACTACCCTGCAGCCTATGATCAGGTTTTGTCCGTAGCATCCATTGATATGAAAGACACGAAGTCCGAATTCTCAAACTACGGCGAATAGGTTAAGACTTGTGCACATGGGGAGAACATCATAACGGCTACAACGAATAATGGATGGCAGATTCTCAGCAGCACATCCTATTCGGCTTGCATTGTGGCCGGCATCGTTGCGTTAATGTACACCGCCAATCCTCAGTTGACGCCGAAGGAGGTCCTAGAAATAGTACGAGAATCATCAGAAAACATCGATCACAAGAACCTGAATTATGCTGGGCAGCTTGGAGCGGGAAAGGTCAACGCGTACAGTGCGTTGGTAGAAGCATCTGACATGCTGCACAAATGATTTGACTTTCCTTGCGGAGTTTTTAGTGGGCTCGTTATCACTCATCGTGCGACCGCCGCAATTTAATCAGTTATCATGCTGCACACACGGGAGTGGGAGAATTGATCTTGAACTAAAGGGCATCGACGCTTGTGAAATAGTAGACCTAGTAGGCTCATTCAAATTATGACATTGAGCGGGAGTGGCCCCGAGATCGCTACGATGTTCGTGCCG
Organism: Candidatus Bathyarchaeota archaeon; assembly: GCA_963835925.1. GTDB lineage: Archaea > Thermoproteota > Bathyarchaeia > 40CM-2-53-6 > 40CM-2-53-6 > FEN-987. Next base: position 257,196 of record CAWIHH010000005.1, on the reverse strand, counting down.
TCTACAGTCAAAAAGACACAAGCTTTTGTGAACTCTTGTCTTAGTGTGTGTGGTATCAGTGGTGCGAGCACCTGAATGTGAACAGCCGTCGTCTGTCGTCCTTAGAAAAGTGTGTGTGTGGTACTCCTGGTGCGGGCAACGAGAATTGAACCGTAGTTCTGGTCGGTTTTGTGTACTCTTAACATCCTTATCTCTGACGCAACCCTATAGGAGGGATTAGTCATCTGGATGGGTAGTTCAGCCCGTGTGAACGGGGTCTGAGGTCGAACGACGTGCGTTCTTCTGAAGTGATGGCTCGAGCGTAAAGCATAGGTTGAATTGATGGAAAAAATGAGTACGCGTACTGTAACCAGAAAGATAGGGAGATTAGCGAATTGTCCAGAGTGCGGTGGCGCAAGTCATGTTGAAGATTATGATTTAGGGGAGATAATCTGCCATGATTGTGGCCTCGTTCTGAGCGAGCATGCGTTGAACCAAGGGCCTGAGTGGCGTGCTTTTACTACGGAGGAAAAAAACGAACGTGGCCGCGTTGGTCTGCCGACATCCTTCTCCATTCACGACAAAGGGCTCTCCACCGTTATTGACCGTGTGAATCGCGATGCTTCCGGTCGCCAACTTCCATTTGCTAAGAGATTGGAAATGCTTCGCTTAAGGAAGTGGCAGATCAGGTCCAGGGTTCATTCGTCGACGGATCGGAATCTGGCTCGAGCGATGGCGGAACTTGACCGCTTGGCAGGTGTGCTTCACATTCCAGCTTCAATCAAGGAACGTGCCGCACTCGTCTACCGTAAGGCTCTCAGCAACTCGCTCGTGCGAGGACGACCGATAGCCACAGCAGCCGCAGCCTCGTTGTATGCAGCTTGCAGGATATCTGAAACTCCAAGGACTCTGAAAGATGTCTCGGCCGCAAGCAGGATTCGTAAGAAGGAGATCGCACGCTGCTACAGATTGCTTGTAAATGAACTCGACCTGCGCATGCCCGTTGTGGACCCCGTGAAGTGTATCTCCAAAATCGCTACAGCCGTGGAGATTTCCATGCCAACCCAACAAAGAGCAATGCGAATCATTAATGAAGCGAAAACGACAGGAATAGTCACAGGCAAAGATCCGATGGGGTTCGCGGCCGCATCCCTCTACCTTGCATGTGTCTTGGAAGGAGAAAGAAAGACACAGAAGGAAATTGCTGATACTGCAAACGTGACCGAGGTCACCGTTCGAAACAGATACAAGGGCATCAAGAAAGAACTGAACATAATTTTCGCTGACACATGAAATTCTACAGTATCCGGTAGTCAGTGTGTCAATAAATTGGGGTCAGAATCCCCCCGTGGGTTATACGGAATCATGAGCCTGAAACTGCAGGTCCAGCGGGTTAGATTAGTTACATTGTGGTGCGGGATGATGGTTTGGCTGCGATCGTGGCGTATCTGTTACTGTATTCGTCCAGCATCTCATCGTAAAGTTGCTGGGTACGCTGTAGAGTGTTCTGCATTTTCTCGTGACAATTCTCGTTTGGGTGGATTGTTGACAGGCATGTCTCTTCGTGTCTGCGACCAGTAGAGTTTGAACCGCACTCCGTCGTCGTTTTGTGTGTGTGTGCGCGCGCACCACTGATACCACCCCCCCTTTCTAACGACGAAAGACGGTTCAAATTCCAGCGCTCCCCCCAGCTATCCGACGCCTCCAAAAAAATAGAGAACGACGGTTCGTTGTTTGCGTTCTGGGGTCTTGGTGGTGTGCGTATGAAGGGATCCTTAAGTGACGGGCCTGGAATGACGGTTGTAATTTACTTCCGCTTGACTTTCTCCTACGGAAGTATAAGCTGGCGATACAAATGACACTTATCACTCCAACGCCAAGAATAGTTAGCGAAAGTGGACCAAAGGCATTCAAGGGATTCTGATTACCAGACAAAGTTTGCGATGAAATTGAGCTTGAGATCACAACAGATGACGTTGTTGCAAAACTAGACACTGAAGCGCTGGTCCTTACACTCGCCGTGGTCGATGCAGTCTGGGTGGAGAGCGTCAGCTGTACGCTCTCGACGACCGAAGTTCCGTAGTTCGGAAATGAACCTGTGGGGAAGCTGTCGAAATAGATACGCGGTGTCGGTCCCGCGATGGTTGGGTCTCCAGTTTCACCAAGAAGCGTCGGGTAGTACAGAGTGCGGCCTGTCTCGACATATGCGGGACCGATTGGTCCGGACCAATGAATAATGTCGCTTGAGGCTCGCACACTGATACCCGCATTGGTGTTTAGCACGGCCAAGTACACGTTGAAGCTCTTGTCGTAGATGACTTCGGCACCTCCCGGTTCGTCTGTCCAGAGAGGCGCATACTTTCCAGCAGTCCCCGACATGTCTGGGGTGTCGCTGGTAGCGGGTTGAGTCCAGGAATTCGGTGAGGCGCCGTCGTACTTGTGGAACGTCGTTGCGACTTTGTATGGATCGTTGGAGAGTGCAGCCGCGACAACGTCGGCGTAGGATGCGCGCGCAACGCCCATGCAGATCGCGGTCGCACACACGCCGGGCAAGCCAGGCAGAAGATCGGTGTAGAAAAGGTAGAAGTAGGCGCCGTTCAAGTCTGAGGGCGGGTTGTCGAGATGCTTGCCGTTCGCGTCGGCAAGGACCAGCGAGCCGTAACCAACCGCCATGTTCCTGCCGCCCCCGGTGAATACTGACATCGGTTGGCTGGGTTGGAGAATCTCCCCCACAACCTTGAAGGTCTTCCCGTCATCCATTGACACCGCCAACCCGAGGGAGGAGTAGTAGCAGGACACCTCAGAACCGGAGCCACCTGAAACATAGCACTTGTGATCCGAGGTCGCCGGGTTCTGCCACCAGAATTCGCCGTGAAAGGGCATAAGCCATCCCTTCTTGCCTCCACTCCCAAAGCGCACAACTTGACCGCCGCCCGCATAGTTCTTATCGAAGACCCAGCCCGCTGGGCCATCCCCGAAACCAAACAGCTTCGTGCAACCGTTGCTTCCGGTCACATGATCCAGCGTACCTGCAAAGGTGAACGCACCCTCCTTAACGTTCGGCGTTCCTGCGCAGGAGGACGTAGACCCAGCGGTGCCGTAAAACGTGTAGCTCGCGCCCCCGCGGGTATTGCTCCGAACTGACCGTCCGAGGGGCCGAAAGAGAAGCCGTAACCCGCCAGCTCGCTGTGCGTCGCGAAGGTGACGGGCGAGCTGAGCACATAGCTGATGGTTGGCGCGGCAGCCGTTGCTTGCACCTCAGACGCTGCCCAAACATTGCTCGGAAGAACTAATGCCAGCAGCAGTATCCATAACCGATAAGCCAATCTGAAAACTATTCCTGCATGAAAGAATGTTGTGAGGAGAAACAAAAGCTTTGCATTGGGTGAGCTGGCGCGTACCCACGACGATTTCATGTTCGCTTTGCTCACTTAACAAATTTTTTGGTGTTGGGTGATATGATCGGGTTTTGTTGTCTTCAGCGTTCGTCAGAAATTCGAACATCTAGAGGGATTGACGATTTGTTGAACGCGTTTGGATTCGTGGGAGTTTCGATGATCAGCGTCTTCGTTCTTCCCTCAATTTCTGGAAGGTTCGTGCAAAGTCTCAAATAGCTTTCGCGGCTCAGTGATTGTCGCTCACGAGAGTGAGAGTTGCGTAAGGGGTTTGCGAGTCAAATCCGGTCTAGTGATTTTGCTTCTCTTGGTCGTGTTGGTGGGCGGTGCTGCGAGAACGGTAAATGCGGCGATAGTCCACGTATCTGTTAGTCCGGCACCTGTGCCCGTAGGCAAATCGTTCATGGTTGCTTTCTGGATCCAAGATACTGGCAATATTCAATGGGGTGGCTCCGAAACTACCACGGTGCATATTCGAACCTGTCCAACTTGTTCAGACCTTTGGCAGAGCGGAACCATGAAAGTTGGACCCGGATTGGATTACGAAGTGTACCCTCCCGGCATCAGCACTCCCGGAACATATGATGCCCTTGTGACAGTCGATGAGCCAGGAGGAGTCAACAACCCAATAGCGGAGGGAGCTGCAAGCTTCCAAGTGGCTGGTTCGACTACTCCTTTCGATTTCAGTCTCGCGTTGTCCCCGTCCAGTGTAACGGTCAAGCAGGGTGAGACCGCTACGTTTCAGGTTCTCATATCGTACAGTGACTCGTCGTACAGTGGTACGTCTATCGACATTCAGGTGTCGGGTTTGGGGCAGGGGATGAATTATCAGGTGATTCCCAACCCGCCCACTCTGCGGGTTTCGACTTCCAGCTCAACTCCGTCCGGTGGCTACTCCATTACTCTTACCGGTTCTGCGAAGGGCGTGGTGCATCAGGTGAAAGGTCTACTGACGGTTCAGGTCTTACAGCCGTTCGACTTCTTCATCTCGGCTTCGCCAGCGCAGCAGACCATCGCACCTGGGGGAAGCGCAACCTCCACGGTTACTGTGGGTCTCGTGTCGGGAACGTCGCAGAACGTGGCTTTGACGCTCTCTGGCGCTCCGAAGGGGATATCGGCGTCGCTGAATCCGTCGTCGGGGACGCCAGCCTTCAGTTCGGCACTCTCTGTCATGACAACGGGGGCGATGGCTTCTGGCCAGTATGCGTTGACGATTACGGGAACCGCTGGAACAACATCACACACAGTCACGTTCACGTTGACGGTTGGGCAGTCGCCTGATTTCCGAATCGACGTGAACCCCGCCTCTCAGGAAGTGCATGCTGGAGGCTCGGCCGCGTACCAATTGAACGTGGTGGGTTTGAACGGCTTCAACTCCCAAATCACTCTATCCGTGTCAGGGCTGCCTTCGGGCGCGAATGGAGTCTTCACGACCCCATCGGGAACTCCTAACTTCGCGTCCACGCTTACCGTTGCTCTTCCCGCGAACGCGCCTACGGGTTCATTCACGTTGGAGGTGAAGGGGACGGGTGGTGGGCTGAACAGAGCTGCCAACTTAGTGCTGAACATTAATCCACAGGCGCCTGCCGCACAGACATCAGCTCAACCAACTCACAAATCAACTCACATAACCACACAGACTTCTAGTCCATCGGGCAGCGACCTGATGAGTACGCTTCAGCAAAACGGCCTCTTGATACTCGCTGCCGCCATCCTAATAGTCGGTGCGGCCCTCGTCGCGACGAGGCGTAGAAGACCAACACAACCCGCCCAAAGTCCAACAAAATAGTGAGTTTACTGTCAAAGTTGCGGGAACCAAAATTCCGCGGGCAACAGAATCTGAACCGTCGTCGAAGTGATTCTTTGTGTGTGTGGGTCTAGTGGTGCGCACACACACAACAATCGCGTGAACGGCGTTTTAATCGGTCGCATTTTAACCGACGACGAAACGCGCCATTAATTCGGATGTTAGTGCAGTTTGGTGCCGCATTTTACGCAGAAGTCGTTGGTGGTGGGGTTTTGGGTTCCGCATTGTTCGCAGTAAACTATTGCAGGTGTTGTGCCCGTTTTGGTTGGTTGTGTTGGGGTTGGTTTTCTTCGACCCCGCAACGTGACCGCGATTATGACTGCGGCCAAGAGGATTGCGGCTCCGAGTATGAGGATTTGGTTTTGCTGGATTATGTTCATCAGGGTGCTTGATGTTTGAGTTGAGGAGGTTGAGGTTTCAGTTGCTAACGCGGAGAAGACGGTTACCCGGTGGTTGTTCACATCGGTTATGTACAGGTTCCCGGACCCGACAGCAATCCCGTAGGGAACGTTCAGTTGACCTGGGCCGCTTCCGCTTGGGCATTTACCGGATGGGCATGGGATTTGAAGCAGGAATTCGCCTGAGCTCGTGAATTTCTCCACCCGATTATTAGCGCCGTCGGCTACGTAAATGTTACCTGAGGGATCAGCGGCGAGGCCGTAGGCCGCGCTGAACTGGCCTGGGCCGGTTCCGTTCATTCCCCAAGCCGAGACGAACGTTCCCGAGCCACTGAATTGCGCCACACGATAATTGCCCGAATCCGCGACGTACACATTCCCCGAGGCCCCAACCGCAATTCCATTCGGCCCATTAAGTTGGCTCGAACCAGTTCCGGCTGATCCCCACATAGAAATGAAACTGCCAGAATCACTAAACTTCTGGACACGGCTATTGAATGTGTCCGATACGTACACGTTACCTGAAGAATCAACAGCTACCCCAGTTGGCAGAAAGAATTGTCCTGAACCTGTTCCACGACTCCCCCACTGTGAGACGAAAGTGCCGGAACCAGTGAATTTCTCCACGCGATTATTCCCCGTATCGGTCACGTACACGTTTCCTGAAGCGTCAATCGCAACGCCCCACGGCTTATTGAACTGCCCCGTCCCACTTCCACTCGTACCCCACTGCGAGATGAAGGCGCCCGTAGCAGTAAACTTCTCCACCCGATCGTTACCCGTATCGGTCACGTACACATTCCCCCCAGAATCAACAGCAACACCCGACGGTATGCTGAACTGGCCAGGACCTGTACCGTACGAGCCCCATTGACTCGCTTGTATTGTTGTTGTTTGTATTGCCGGTCCAACGGTGAACGTGTTGCAGGTAACATCATGATGGGGCGCCATCGTACTCTTCGCACCTCCGAAGATTTCTATCCCCGCCATCCACAGCTCAACCCTTCTCGTCCCCTCCGGCTCAACCGCCTTACCCTCTATGCTGAAACTCCCAGGGCCATTGCCCAGACTTCTAACCGAAACTGAACCATTCGGCTTGTAGTCGTATACGTAATACGGATTAGAAGCCCCCATATGACCAGAAATCGTAATCGTGTCTCCCACATTGTAGTACGATTTGTCAGTCGAACAATAATCGGTCCCTGGCTGACCGGTTACGACAGATGATGATGCAACAGTAGTGGACGTTGCTGCGGCCATTACCTGTTGAGATGGCGAAGATGAGGCAGCCGCCGAGACCGTTAATCTAAAATCGCTGATTCGAATTCCCTCGGCCGCCGACAACGGTACAACGCGAACACAAAAACCGCTAGAAGCAAAATTACAACGAACAGATGCCTCAAGAAACTCACCGAGAAAGGATCACCGATCACGCTGCTGGTTGTGGTTATGATGGAGTTGGTCTTGTGTTATCCTATGGTTTGAATGGTGAGTTGTATGTTGTACTGCGACCCATAGCCGCCTGCGGTGCCTCTGATCTCAACCGTGTATGTGCCCGTCGGCGTTCCAGACGGCGCGGTTATGGTTAAGGTGACGGTGCTAGTTGGGTTGGGTGTGGCGTGTTGACGTCGAAGCTGGTCTTCGCCTGGCTTGGTAGGCCTGACACTTGCAAGTGGACGGGTTGCGGGCTACTGCAACCAGTGAGACAAGTTATGTGTACCATGATGTGTGAAGATGACCCACCCACCGTTATCCCTGAATCCTGCGGGCTAGCGGTCAACGTGAACGTGAACGGCGTCGCTCCAGAAATGCCCGTGGAAGAAACAATGTTGATTATGACCTCAACCGCCGCCGTCTGACCCTGCTTGTTGGTGGCTGTGAGCGTAATCGACACCGAGCCTGTAACGGTGAAAGTCATCTGAGCATCACAGTACCCCGTCATCTGATAACTTGAGTCCGGAGTAGGCGTAACCTTCTGACCGGCGGCCTGGAATTGCAGTTGGCTGCAACTCAGATAACTGGGGGCCAACTGCCCTTGTAGGTATTGGATGGCATACCCAATCAACGTGACAGGCGACTTCTCCGGGTAGCTTTGCAGATTCGAGGGAGTGTATATCACAGGTATGGGGGGACCCGGTTTCTGAATCGTGAGCTGGTACGGGGCGTTGTCCTCCGAACCGATATTAACAACCGACCATGTCGCGCTGTCTGGCACGTTAGCTGGCGGACTACCCTTGATAGTGAGCGTATAGGTGCCAGGCGAGGCTGCAGGGTTCGTGGACACATCCATACTCAGCATGCAGTTGCTGCCCGGCTGCACATACGTGAATCCGAAGATGGTTGTGGACGTGCTAGGCGTGCAGTGGTGGCCGGTCAAATCCTCCGTCCCCAGAGAGCCACCACCTCCCGGATTCATGCCCCCCACACTCATCGTGATCGGCCCCCCTACGACGCCGTCCACGGAGGTCACATTCACCCGTGTACTCGCCATACCCCCAGCCGTCACACTACCCGCACCAGGATGGTCCTCCACCGTGAACGTCATCACGTTCCCCAACCCGAAGGCCGTGGAGTACTTAACGAACTGATTACAGTCGGGAAGACTCAACTGTGGGCCGGGCGCGCAGCCTGACGGAGGAAAGCCACCAGTGCGTACCACGATAATAACTAGTAAACAAAGGACCGTACTGCGCAAGATTACTGCTTTCACCCGTGGGACCCTGGGGATTGTATGTAGCAGTGATTGCTGGTGCGGGGCAGTCCAGAAATAAATCTCCGTGGGTAGGGTTCTTGCATGAAGACACGCCTATGTCCGTCTGAAGATTCGTCGGGTTAGGACCCCACTCTGCCTCAGACGACCCTCCATATCCCATCATCCCCCCACTAGACATCGTCCATCGCCCTTCCAACCCATACACGTCCGGTTCCACCACGGAATAAAGTACCCCGTTCAGGTAGCCGTACATGGCTAGGAGCCCATCAACGACGTAACATTCCAGGATGACCTCCAAGTTATTGGTGGGTCTGATATCCGGGGTTTTCACGCAATTTATTTGGCTATAGTCGTTTGTGTCTGTGTTCACGTTTCCTATGCATAGTTCCGGCCTACCATTACAACCAGGGTTGACTTCAAACTGTTGGTTTCCATCCGCTCCATCATCATTATACATGAATTGGACCCAGTCTTGGTGTCCATTCTTGCCTGGGAAATAGTTCGTGTTCAGTTGGAGGCTGTATGCGCCATCACCACACCCACCACCGTAAGGCTTACTATGATCGTAACCGTGGGAGCCATTGGAGCCAGGAGTTTCGATATCCTGTTCCCCGCCATACTGGCGGATATTGACCATCAATACGCTGTACGTCAGAATAGGGGAGGAAGGTGAAACGTTGCTATCACAGTTAGCTTGCCAACATGGTTGCGTCGTGCCGAATTGGTTGCTGTAAATGCCGAAGAAGTTACCTTGTGTGTTGATTGCGGCCTGGGAGGGAGCAGACTGGGGCAAAGCTTCTGTGTTTTTGCCTTGGTGCGGGACACAGGGTACCTTCTCCCATCCGGCTTGACTATAACTGTAGCACCCCACGGCTTTGGGTGCGGGCGGTGCGCTTAGGAAGACTGAGGGGGGCATGTGGGGGAGTGTCGTCGTTCTAGAGACAGTTGCCAACGAGGAGGCGAGGGTGCTCGTCTCAGCCGTAGTCTGACTAGTTGAGCCGGAGAGGTTTGTGACGGTTGATGTTGCGGTTGTTGCCTGCGATAACAATGGGGGATGAGTTCCGGAAAGTAACTGTTGTCCGAGTCCGCTTCCGAACAGGGCGGCAACAATTAGAATCAAAATAATGAAGACGGCTAGGTACTTGGTGCGGTTCCAAGCAGGTTTCCCTTTAACCGTAGGTGATGTGGAGGGTGCAGTTTCTGTTGAGACCTCCACCAGGGCTGGATGTAGTTTGATGCCGCAATTTACGCAAAAGTCGCTGCCGGTGGAGTTTTGGGTTCCACACTTTCCGCAGTAAACGGGTTCCACACCCTCCTCGCCTCCGGAAGAGACATCGCTCGGAGGAGTTGTTGATGAGGGTGGAATTTGTGTTGAGAGGCCCACTTTAGCTCCACATGACCTGCAGAACTTGGCTGTGGGGGATACCTCTCCGCCGCAGGAAGAACACTGCAACGAGAAAAACCTTCAACATAATATTGAGGAGTAATGTAATTATCACTTCCCATTACGGATCAGCTAACGGTCCTTGGCCGTTTTCCGGCAACGCCAAGGTGCGGTTGCCTTATCCCATCTACCCGAAAGGGAGGGTATAACAAGTTTCCAATTCGTTATCCCCCACCTCAATCAAAGGTGGGGTACAATAATTCTGGCCTAGATTTGGTTGAAGTCAACATTTCGTTGAATTTCGCGCGGATGACTTGCGGTGTACGGTCCTGCCACATATATGCGGAGATGTTCTTGCGTCATGCTTTCCCCATAGCACATCACGATACGATATACGATTTTGTGTGTGTGGGTATAGCTGGTGCGAGCACCACAATTTGAACCATGGATTTTGCGTCTGTGTGCCCCAATAAGATCACACATGCGAAACTGCCTGCAACAAACAAGGGCTAGCCACAATAGCCTCAATAGGTTCTTCTTCTCTCAAGATCATGTTCAATTCGCTCAACTGGAGAGTTGTTCCATCGAGAACCGCCTCTTTGAAGTCGCGTAGATGAAGTCTGCGATCTTCGGGCGTCATGAATTAGGTCTACTAGATCACGGAGGTGAGACATGTTATGAAATTCCTACTACGAGTGCACATGCCAACAGAATCCGGAAACAAACTATTACAGGACCCCAACTTTCCAAAGAAACTAGAGGGTGTCCTCAACCAAATAAAGCCTGAAGCAGTATACTTCACCGCAATTGAGGGCGAGCGGGGCATCTACATGATAGTCAATTTATCCAGCGCCGACATGATCGCAACAATAGGCGAAACACTCTGGATGACGTTCAACTGCAAACTAGACTTTCAACCACTCATGGAGCTAAAGGACCTACAACAGGGACTGCAAAAGAAGTAAACTTCAAGTCTCCTCGGTCCCAATCTTCCTCTTTTTCCTTCGTCGTGATTACAAACGCATCTGTGATTTGAACCATCGTTCGTCGTCGTTCATGCATTTTGTGATGCGATGAGAAAAGTGTGTGCGCACCATTAGACTCACACACACCAGAAAATGCTGAAACAATGCGTTCAGACTTTTCGTGTGTAAGTGCCGACTGCTCGAGCAAAGAAAGTACGTGACGTTATGTTATGCTGGGTGATCATTGCGGACGGGGTTGTTTTAGTTCAACGAATAAGAGATGAGTGTTTGTCTCTCCGATATTTTCTCCGATATGCGATTGTTCATCGTTCCAGACGACTTCTCCTCCCTTAATGTCCACAACTACCGACTTACCGTTATCGAAAGTAAGTCTCCTCTTGAAAGCACTCAGCATATAGAGCACAGCATCCGGGTGATGATGCAGCTTTGTCTTATCGCCAGGTTTGTCTTTGTAATCAATAACTCTTACACGGTCATTTTCGAAAATGACCTTATACTTATCCGGATCAGTAGTTACGGCGTGCGGTACAATATTCCCTGCTGCTGACATAGCATAAAAACTGCATACGTGCGCTAATAGGCTTTAGCCATGAGATGATATTTAGAAAAAATTCAACGAGGTATTACCTTACGCAACGAATCTTCAGAAACGAGACGAAAATTGATTGACATTCAGGAATTCGAGGTTCTCCACTGTGTGTGCTATCTATGGTGTGAGCTAAGAAAATCCAATTTTAGTTTCCGATTTTTGTGTGTGTGGCATTACTGGTGCGAGCAGTGGAAATTGAACCGTCTGTTGAGGCATTCTTATGTGTGCGCTCCGGGAGCACCATACACATTTTGTGAATGGTGCTCGCTTCGGCTTCACTCCAGCTATTTAATATCAAGAGTCAATTCTTCTACTGAATCAAAGTGAAAGACTTGCCGCTGAACATATTGTATTCGGTCATCGTAGGGATCGTGCAAGGTGTTGCCGAATGGCTGCCCATAAGTAGCAAGACCCAGGTTCTGCTTGCTTCAAATCTTTTGTTTGGCTTGACGCTTACAGTCGCATACGCATTCGGCCTGTTCATGGAGATAGGTTCCGTGCTGTCTGCGCTGATTTATTTCAGAAAGGATGTCTTTTCGGTTCTCATTCTCAGGGATAAGAAACTTCTGAGTTTTCTGGTTGTCGTGACAGCTGTAACTGCCGTTATCGCGGTGCCGATCTATCTGGGCGTGGAAAAACTGCTTGAGAATTCCTACAACGTAGGAATACCCATGGTAATACTTGGAATTGTTTTGGTCGCCAACGGGATTTATGTTAGGCATTCGAGAATCAATCCCAAGATAGGAGGACCGGAGCAAATGAAGATGAAACATTTCGTCGGCGTCGGAATTGCGCAGGGTATTGCTGCTCTTCCAGGAGTAAGCAGGTCTGGGATGACAACCTCGACAATGCTGCTTATGGGGGTGCAACCAGAAGTTGCATTCAGGCTTTCATTTCTCGCCTATCTTCCAGCAGCAATTGGTGCTTTCATGGTTACAGTTCTTCTGAGCAGAGCAGAGGTAGATTCAGCAATCGCGAGCATCAATATGACTGGAATAATGATCGCAATAGCAGCGGCTGCTGTCACAGGCATGCTAGTCATTTCGTATCTCTTGAAAGTCGCAAAGCACAACAAGGTGTACCTGATAAATCTGGCCTTGGGAATCATTGCTCTCGCGATCGGCCTGATCACTACGCTAAGCGTTCGCTGAACTTAACGCACAACCATTGAAGCCTGCGACAAACTTCACACTCTTCTCTCTAACAAGTCAGCAACGAAAACGAAAAATGTGATGGCGCAAGAATCTATGACAATAGCGCCTAGGTAGCGCTAGCAATGAGGGCCGTAAGCACAATTCGAAAGTGCTCCACTCCAGCCTCCTAGTCTGCGAGTAGGTCATTCGGCGTCCTGGAACGTCTTGAACCACGATGGGTGTTTGGTCACGAAATTAACGAAGTACTCGATGCGATTGAGGGTGACCTTGTGAACGTGGTGTTCAATTCCCTCCGCGTCCGACTTTGCAGTTTTCTCTTCGATTCCCAGAATTTGAAGGAACTTAACGATCGTAGCATGTTTTCTTTGAATAAACCGCGCCGTTGCTTCCCCCTTATCAGTCAGTGTGAGCCCTCGATACCGTTCGTACACGATCAGCCCCATGCCGTTCAGCTTTTGAAGCATTCGTGTGACACTAGGCGTTTTCACGGCCAGACGTTCCGCGATGTCCGAGGATCTAGCGTAACCCTTCTCTTGAATCAGGCCGTAAACAACTTCAAGGTAGTCTTCAACTCGTGTAAGATCAGCGAGAGGATTCGGTGTTGAACTCTGGGTCATGCCTCAGTACCCTCTACAGAGATGTGATTATCAGATAGACATTAAGGCCGATAATTGTGATCGCGCAGATCAATGCTAGGATTGTTGTAATGTTCCGGTTCACGAATTCTCTCATCATTTTCCTACTCCCAGTGATCATAATGAGCGGTATTAGTGGTAGCGGTATCAGGAAGCTAAGTATGACCTGACTGTAAACTAAGAGAATCAGAGGGTCGTAGCCAAGCGAGATCAAAATGCTGGTAGGCACGATATTTACAACCCGTATAACGATTCGTCGCACCCATGGGCTGATATTCGCGTGAATCAAGTCCTCGAAAATAATCTGCCCAGCCATAACACTCATCGTTGACGAAGACCACCCGGAGGCGAAGAGAGTGATCGCAAAGACGTAACTCGCGATTATTCCGAAGAGTGGCGTGAGGGTCAGATAGGCGTCATCGATAGTTGCTACGTTGACGAGGCCGTGGAAGTAGAAAGCGGCAGCGGCCATAGCCATAATGGCAATGTTCACGAAGCTCGCGTTCGACATATTGATTATCGTATCCCAAGTATGGTACTTCAATAGCCTCCTCTTTTCCTCGTCCTCATTTGTGGTAAGTTTGTTCTTAGTAAGCCACGAATGGGCGATTAGAGCGTGCGGCATCACCGTGGCACCTATGACTCCGACAACGATGAAGAGCTGAGCATTCGTGGCTAGGGTCGGAACAAAGGCGTGGTAGGCGAGCTGGTATGAGTTAGGTCGGGTTGTCAAGAGCTCGTAAATGTAGCCCAAGCTCATAGTACTGATTAAGATGGTTATGAAGAGCTCAATGCGGCGAAAACGTTTCCCAGCCAGTGTGTATATCACTACGACATCTGCGGCAGAAATCCAGCAGGATATCAGCAAAGGAACGCCGAATAGGAGATGAATCGCTGAAGTTACGCCCAAGAACTCTGCCAGATCTGTGGCCACAGCGAACGTTTCCGAGGCCAGCCAGTACGGAATGATCTTCGATCTAGTCTTGAGCTTATCCCGGACAATCTCAGCCAATGACATGCCTGTCGCAATCCCAAGCTTGCCGGAAAGGTACTGCAAGAGCATGGCCATCATATTGGCTAGGACAACGGACCAAACCAGCAGGTAGCCGTAGCTCGCTCCCCCCGATATGTCAGTCCCAAAATTCCCCGGATCCACGTAAGCAACGCTGGCTACCATCGCCGGACCGAAAAAACCCCAATAACCCGAGTTCCAAACCGAACCAAAAATACCGTAAACCTTCGAAAGACTATTCTGAACCATTTCTCTCACTAGAAAGTTAGCTGCGGCTAACTATATGTGATTCGGCTAACCATATCAGTTTAGCTCTCAGAGGTTGCGCAATTTCCGGAAGGCACTTCCTGAACGTCTTCCAACCCTTACTCCCAGGTCCAGCATTCCAAGCGTCAATGAACGTTCTCATTAACTGTAGGTTTTCTTCTACACCTTTCCAAAACACCTCCCGACGTACCCTTGTAATTGTACAGAGAACGTAATGTGGAGAATAGCTGGCGCTCACCTACACCGAAACTGAGGGCCCGGAAAGTAGATTGAGGCCGGCGAGCCTTATGGTTCTAGGATTCCATCGAATGAACCACAGCCGTTCCATTTCGAAGCTGGAAAATAGACACAAACAATTTCATGGAAGCTCTAAACAGATCTCTGCGGAGCTAAGATGTCCTCTAAACCAATAGCGTATTTCGGATCAGTTAGAACCTGCGCGCCAACTCCTGAGCATTCCATAGTGGGCAAATTCGATCTGATTGTGGAAAAACTGGGAATCAAGAATGCAGTCAAGGACAAGAATGTGGTCATCAAGGTGCATTTGGGACTGAACGTGGGCATCTCGACCATTCACCCTTTCCTCATCGGCAGGCTGGCGAGCGTGGTCAAGGCAGGTGGCGGAAAGCCGTTCCTGGTCGATGTGATGGAGCAGTACCCGGACGCCGTCAAGCGTGGCTATACTCCTGAAGTTCTTGGGTGCCCCATAATGCCTGCCGCGGGCCCTACTGATCATTACTACGTCGAAACCGATGTCAACTACAAAGGCTTGAAGAGCCTGAAGATGGCCGGTCACGTTAAGGACGCGGACGTTCTTATCGACATAGCTCACGTTAAGGGCCATAACTGCATCGGTTTCGGTGCAGCAATCAAGAATCTAGCATTAGGCTGTTTCACCCAAGAGACCAGATGGGCTATGCATAGGACAATGCAATTCGATAAGTACTGGGACAGCGAGAAGTCCAAGGACGCTGAGATACTAGTCAAGGCCTGCCCCTTCGGATGCATTCGATACAAAGACGGAAAACTAACAGTTGAATTCAACACTTGTAACCAATGTATGAGATGTGTCGCAGCTGACACTGATGGTTGCCTGCGAATAAACCTAGAGAACTTCCAATCATTCGCCGAAATTAACGCCCTGGCAGCGGGATTCGTGCTATCACACTTCGAAGAGGACAAACGATTCTTCATAAACGTAGCCACCAATATCACCGAGTATTGTGACTGTTGGGGATTCACAACAGGGCAAATTCTTCCAGACCTGGGCATACTCGGCTCCAGAGACGCCGTCGCCCTTGACAAGGCTACACTAGATCTGCTGGCTGACAAGCCGTTGTTCAAGGAGAACGTCTCTCAATCCCTAGAAGTCAACGACGACGCATCGCTCCATCCGTTCGCCTGTATACACGGGCTTTACAAGGATCCGTACAACATGATCAAATTCGCGGAGAAACACAAGCTCGGATCATCAGATTATACGCTGGAGGAAGTCCTTGCACCGGGCCCTGAACCGTCGAGGGCACCTGCCAGATACCCAAAGAAACTCCAGCTCTAAGCGCGTCGAATCCAGGTGCAAGAAACTTTCTGCAAGGAGGAGCTCCACCGGCGCGCACCACACACTTTTTGACGCTGGTCGCTTCGCTCGTATGACGACCCTTTGTTGTCACGTGTGATGTGGGCATGATTCGTTTCGCGAGACATATGGAAAGAACTTGAGGAGATGTAAGCATGAATGACGTGGTCATAGTGAGCGCTTTCCGAACACCAGTTGGACGGCATGGAGGAGTATTATCGGAGGTCAGGCCGGACGACCTTGCTGCTCTCGTTATCCGAGAAATAGTCTCCGCACGGAGATTGATCCAAATGAAATTGAAGAAGTGTACATGGGTTGTGCTAATCAGGCGGGTGAGGATAACAGAAATGTCGCCCGAATGGCCACGTTACTTGCTGGTCTGCCAAACAAAGTTGCTGCGGTCACCTTCAATAGACTTTGCGCCAGCGGATTGACTGCAGTTAATCAAGCGGCTAGAGCTATTCGCGCTGGAGAAGGAGACGTTTACCTGGCAGGGGGCGTGGAAAGCATGACTCGCGCACCTTACTCTCTGCCCAAGAGCTCTCACGCTTGGGGCCCCTCCGGAAATCTGACGGCTTGGGATACAACGCTGGGTTGGCGTTATCCGAATCCCAAGATGGAAGCAATGTTCCCGCTGGAGGCAATGGGAGAGACTGCCGAAAACATCTATCAGCTAAGCTGCAAAGGAGGGGTGGCTGGCGGCGAAATTACTCGACAAGAACAGGACTCATTCGCCTTAGAAAGTCACCGCCGTGCATGCAACGCCATCAATGGTGGCCGGTTCAGAAGAGAGCTGGTACCTGTCAGCTATACCACAACGGCGAGGCGATCCCGTCGTTGTAGACACAGACGAACCTCCTCGCATCAAGAAAACGATAGACGGTTATGTTCTCGATACGAGCCTGGAACAACTGGCGAAATTGCAGCCCGTCTTTCGGAAAGGAGGAACTGTCACGGCGGGCAATTCCAGCGGCATCAACGACGGCGCTGCTGTCCTGTTGCTCATGTCAGCTGACAAAGCAAGCACGCTGAATGTGACTCCAATGGGCCGTTGGATAGCCTCTGCTGCCGCCGGCGTCGACCCTCGCACAATGGGATTAGGGCCGATTCCTGCTTCACAAAAAGCATTGCAGCGTGCAGATCTGAACATTAACGACATCGATCTTGTTGAACTTAACGAAGCCTTTGCCGTTCAATCGATAGCGGTCATGCGCGAACTCGGCTTGCGACATGAGATTACTAATGTCGAACGGGGCGCAATAGCCCTCGGCCACCCATTAGGCTGCTCTGGCGCACGCCTCATGACAACCCTGCTACACGAAATGCAGCGACGGAGAACAGTCGGAAACCAAGCTCGTTATGGCCTGGCAACCCTATGCGTGGGTGTTGGGCAAGGAGAAGCCACAATAGTGGAAGCAGTTTAACACGTTAGTACTTGCAACATGCCACATCAACGACACCTGCAACTTGAACTCGAATCAATATCGGCATGGGTCTAGTGGTTCGTTTCGCTCACAGTGGTTTTCTTTTGTCGTCACGTTGTGCGGTAAGGTGGGTGCTGTTTCCTGTTTGGCGTTGTGCGCTCACGAGAGGCTATCCGTCCGCTCACGTGTTCTCTATATGAGAACATGGGTGTGCAGGCAACCGCATTCGTGATGAAAGACATCCTTTTGCTCATGCCCTTTCTTCAGATGACACTTGTGCTCGTGTGAAGAATAGGTCTGCCAGCTAAAGTTGCATTCTTCAGTTGAGCGTGCATCCGTCTTGACCGAGTCCTTAGAGGCCATTAGGTGTTCAGGGCCCTTTGCCAATTTCTCACTTCGGCTGGAGGTTTGCTTATGCTAGAACTAATTTGCATAGTACGTACGGCACATATTTTATGTCTCCATAAATGCATTATTTTCATGCGGCATAAACGCTATCTGGGGGGACTACGATCAGAGGCAAGAAGGTAATCCAATCTTATCGCGGCGGTAAAAGGTATGTCAAAGACCGAAGGAGTTCACCATTCTGGAATAGTTTGTGATTTGAATGGCGTAATCACCGCGTACGGTATCGGGGCTCAACAGCTCTTTGGTTGGACCGAGGGCGAGGTCGTAGGTAAGCAAAGCGTTGTGATCTTTCACGAGCCCGACGCTGTTCAGACGCTAGTCCCACGGCTCTTGAAGACAGCCGCAGAGACGGGGAAGTTTGAGGAAGAGGTGTCGCTCGTAAGAAAGGATGGAACGAAGTTCAGAGGGTTGCTGACTGTTCGACCATTGCAGAAGGAGAACGAGATTGCTGGCTACATTGGGCGTCACGAAACACGTCATGGATCTGTAAGAGACGACAGAAGCCGAGAAAAATGTCCAATCCCCAGTTCCATCTGAATAACGGTACATGTTTAGGGGGGATCCAGTATCCGTGCTACAAGTTGCCAGAACGATGGTTCAAATCAAGGTCCTCGCATCAGTGACTTTTGCATTATTCTTATGTTTCTTAGCAGCGTAGAGCCAAAAATCGGTTGAAAGACACTTTGAGAAAGACATGCACCATGTGCGACTTACGTAAACATTTTCTCCACAAGGGCAAGAGTATAGAAGAAAGTTCTAGGAAGATCTCGCCGAGAGTCATACGACAGAGAGATCGAGTGCACGATCATGTCCTAAACAGTGTTGCCATTTCAGTGAAAGATCTTCGACCAAACAGGATTCTGGATGTTGGAACAGGATACGGTATGAATCTTACATTTCTAGCACACCGATTCGGAAAGTGTTCTCGTATCTGGTCGGTCGATGCTTCGCCAGCGGTAGTCAGTGAGATGAAAAGAGAATGAGAAAACATCAATATTCACGGCAAATCATTGTCAAACATGGGAATGCAGAGCAGTTACCTTTCAAGAGCGACCACTTCGAGCTGGTTATCTCATTGCTCTCACTTCATCACCTCTCAAATCCTAAGCGCGGACTATTGGAAATGGGGCGCGTCCTATCACGTGGAGGAAAACTGATTATTGCTGACTGGAGACCGACAGCAGGAAAACCCCTAATGCTACACTCTCAGGGAGATTTCCCATCGCCGAGTTTTGTCATCAAACAACTCAAACGATTAGGTTACTCTACAAAAAATCGCATTCGACGTTACTGGTACCTAATCGAGGCAACTAAGCAAGAAACGATGGAACGAAAATGATTGAAAACTATTAGCCTATTGAGTTGAACAAACTAATAGTTCGACGTGTCGCCGTCGTAGTAGAAGCGTATGAGGGTCCGGCGGTGTGCTGGTGCCAGTGCACACTTCTAACGATCAATGGCTCGAGTTGATCTTGGACAGTGATTTAGGTTCTATTGTGACGGTTATTTGTGGAATTTCTTGTTGTGAGATTTCTAGTTTACTGCGAACTTAAGCAAAACATCAAGATACCTGAACTGGGAATACTGAATATTGGCTGGATGCATTATGGCGACGCTTGGACGAGACCGAATCCTCAAGTTGATTGATGAAGGAATGATTAAGATACAACCATTCAGCCGGAAGCAGGTCGGTCCGGCTTCGATTGACCTTCACCTAGGTAATACGTTTCGAGTCTTCGAAAAGACGAGGGACGTTTTCCACGTTCGCGAGAATGCGGACTACAAGCAGCTTACTCGAACCCTCGAAGTCAAAGGGAGTAGTCATTTCCTCATAATGCCGAACGAGCTTGTTCAAGGAATAACGGAGGAGAACATCACATTTCCATCCACTTTAAGCGGACGAATCGAGGGCAGATCACGTTTTGCGCGTGTGGGGCTTCTAATTCATCTAAGCAGCGGGTTCATTCAACCCGGGAGCACCGGGAGGGTCGTCTTGGAGATTCTCAACGTCTCACCGCTTCCCTTAGCATTGCATCCTGGAATTGCCATATGCCAAGTGATAATCGAAGAAGCAATTGGGGCTACCTCGTACAGAGGCGCTTTTTCCGGACAAATTGCGCCTTAGACAGACTTCGCTTTCGTGCCTGGAATCAATGGGGGCACGTGCACATCGCACATGGCCAGACCCGTTAGTGCGGACGCACGCTTCCTTTAATTAGCCCTGACATTGCAACCAACCAGAGCGCGAGTGGTTGAAGCACGAAAGCAATTCGCTGGTTCAAGCAAATCGTACTCAGCCTTCTCTTGTGCTGCGTTGTCACAATCGGACCAGTGCCCTCAAGTAACGCAACCACCTTGAATTTTCCTCACGATACTATCAACTGGCACTTGAGGCCACAGATTGGATCACATCGTTTCAGGTAACACCCCTAACTTCTACGTGGGGAATTCCCTACTCAGGCGAAAACGTCTGGGGCCTTGATCCTTACTACTACTCGAACGGGACAATAACAGCGGGCACAAATGGAATCAAAGGGGGTGCGCGGCAGCAACTAGCATATTTGCTAGGTGGACATGATGCCGGGCTTGGAGCTTCAGCAGCATTAGACTCATACCTAAACACCCAAGATCCAAGATACCTAGCCATCTTCAACACGTACTACGCCTACTTCCAGCGATCACAACTACCATCCAGCACGATTCCCGCACCGAGAGCTCATTCAAACTCACGGACAAAACGTAACAATTGACGACTCCGGGTTCTTCGCTGAACAGGCAAGCGTCTCGGCCGGCCCGGACGGGATTTATGGAACTCCAGATGACATTCCAAAGCTCGAAACCGTCTACTCCGCTGCCGAGCATGGAAATCCAATAGCAACAGCGCTGATTTCCTATTACCGGCTGACACATGATTCCGCTGCTCTCGTAATGCTGAATCGATACGGTAACTGGCTTGTTAGAGTTCAAATTCACACGGGGAATTTCTCAGGGGCCTTTCCAGTATCACAGTATTATGCGACCCTTGGCTGGAAGCCCAGAATGTATGAAACAGCCGAGTCAGCCTGGATCCTTTCTGAGCTCTACTTGATCACTGGGAACAGAACATATTTGGATTCCGCAGTAGCAGCTGGGCGCTACATGGTCTCTCGACAATTTCCCACGACAGCGGACCCTCACGTTATTGGAGCATTACCTTACGAATGGAACGAGACGCGGTACACATCCATAGCGCTAACCAATCTTGCAGGATTCGTATTACTTGCCTGGACTCAACTATACCGAGTAACTGGTGAGCTGACGTTTCTTGAAGCTGCAAAGAGATATGCAGACTGGCTGCTGAGCTTTCAAGTGACACCTTCCGGAACTCCATGGGGCGATCATACGTATGGTAACGACAGCATGGCTGTTGGAGGATTCTACTACGGTTATGATACGGCAAAACATGAGTTTGGATGGCGTGTCGCTCTTTCATTGTGGAGCGCCGCCTACTCGATTCCAGGGTTACTTCTCCTATCACGGATCGCGAATAATGGTACGTACGGAAGCTCCGCGCAATTGGCCGCACACTGGCTAACCCTAATGCGGTACCCAGACCAGTCGTTGATTCCTCTACAATCACTAGCGATCATCAAGTACGTCCTTGCTAGTTGGTGGGGCCTGTATCCTCAATTCTACCAGCCTGACATGCGCGAAGTGAGGAAGGCTGGAATCCCACAGTTTGTGGCTACAGTACAAGCTAATCCGAGTATACTTCTGAACAGAAACGAGTCCTGGTTTGAGGCAACGTTCAATGTGAATTTCAATGCCATCGATTACCAGATGGCGGAGCGAGGAGACCGATACATGAAGATGATTTGGAGCTGGTGGCCGGATCTCGGATTCGAACCCAGATACGGCGGCGACATTGCCTACGGAGAATATTCAATAGCCAACTACTTGAGCTACGGAGACATTCTAACCACGACTCAATCCAAAATGGCTGAGATAGAACATTAACTAACAATCAAACAGCCGCATTGCCAGCGAACATAACACATTCCTACGCCACA
Source organism: Candidatus Bathyarchaeota archaeon (assembly GCA_963835925.1). Lineage (GTDB taxonomy): Archaea > Thermoproteota > Bathyarchaeia > 40CM-2-53-6 > 40CM-2-53-6 > FEN-987. The sequence goes on along the minus strand of CAWIHH010000005.1, from coordinate 235,420 downwards.
GCTCGTAGTCTCTTGAACGAAGCGACAAGCAATTTCTCAGACGGATGGTACGCATTGGCCGTGGCCGAACTCGGCAACTCAACTCGCCTCGCAGAGTACGTCCTAGGCGAGCTCACAATCCTGGCTCCAATCAATAGCTTGCGAACCACTGTGACAGTCGAGACTGTTGCTCTATTACATTAGTCTTCCTTATTCTCAACGTGTTCTGGCGTCGCAGACTTCGTTCTGTATCCCGAAACAAGACTCGGAAAGTGGCAAAGAGAAAACGAGTACGATCAGTTGACTCTACGAAGTGGCGCAGTTCCCAAGAAACGAGGCCAGTTAAAAACCTCGTTAGCAGAGGCGGGCCTTCCAAGTCTAGAGGAGTAAGTACAAGACCACGCCGATGGCCGCCGCTAGAGCATTGCCGATCAAGTTCACAGCCTCATTGTTTGCCGCTTGAATACCTTTCACGGGCCTACTCACTGTGCCACATTTGTGGACCTTGCGCTCCGTCTCCTTTTTGCAGCTGGGGCAAGAGTAGGCGGCCTGGATTGTTCCTCCCAATAAGCTATCAATATGCTCTCCAAGGATCGCGGCCACTGTCGCAATGAGGAGTGGAACGAACGGACTTCTTCCGAAGACACCCAGCACGGCTCCGGTGAGTGATACAAAAAGCGCCCCTGCGACCGCTGACAACTCTCCGAGCATTGAGATACCGCCTGAAGTGCCCGGAGGCACCTCTCTTGATATGCTCGTAATCAGCCTGGGATACCGTTTGGATAGAACGCCCAGTTCCACTGCCCATGTGTCCGCATTAGCCTCAGCGAGGGCACTAACGAAACCAACTGCCATCAACATGGGAGTCGGTGATGAGAGGAGCGATACCCCTGCGACTATAGCGGCGATGCCTCCTTGTCCCACGGTTTGCCAAATAGTCCTCGCACCTGCTTTCATTTCGCCGACCCCTTTAGCAACCTTAGTTGCGTACCGGAACTTGGTCAGTAGGCTGGAGGAGAGGAAGAATGAGAGCAGCACAACGTACCAAGTCCAACCGCCGCAACCATAGATCGCCGTTCCGATAACGATAGCGCAGATTCCTCCACTGAGACTCAGACTTCGGATTCGTACTGATAGAATCGCAAGAATACTGCTAGTTACAGCCCCGATTGCCAGGTTAAGAAGGACTTGGCTGGTCAATTCGAACACCTGCGGATTTCTCGCTATGCGAAAATAAGAACGCTCATCAGAACTTCACGAGCAACCAGACTCAACTGCGCATAATTTCAGACTTTAGCCAAATAAAACAAACATGACTTTCAGTGGGTAAACATAATTTCATTATCAACACTTTAAGTAACTAGCTCAACTGTGTAATAACTAAAGGATTTTGAGAAAGCTTGATGCACGGAAAGATGTGGACCCGTTGCATTGACAGGACCGTTCACTTGATTTCTCGCAAAAGCCTATTTTTTGCATTTATGCTGCTAATGCTTTCTTTTTCCTCATTTGGCGTTCACGTAACGAGTGCTATTCCAGAATCCAACATACTGAAAGTTTCTTTTCATTCACCATACGACAACGGTGACCTAAGCCAGAACACTACTACGACCGGTTCCGGTACGTTGGGGTCAAACGACCATATCGTTGTCACATTCGGCGGCATAGTGCTTTCGATCACGCAAAATCAGTTTCAAGTGGAGGTTATGGGCGTGACGGCCGACCCATCACACACGCTGAAACTGGGAAACATCACCTACGTCACATACAATTCGTCCAGCATCGTAGACCCGACAATTAAGACGGGTTTAGTCGTGGAGGTTTCTGGATGGCTTACTGGACCCACCGGAGCTGGAGTTACGCCGAGCGGATACCAAGTCTCAATCCTCCCAGAGTCGAACATGGACTATTACATCCAATTGAAAAGTGAAGGCTGTGGATGCTAGCGTCACAGGGAACCGTTAGCAGGCCGGGAGTAGGAAAGCGCCCCCTGCCACGGAAGCGTTACTTGCACGTCCATCTTCCGCGTCAACTACAATTACGAACAGTTGTGACATTTGCAAATGCCACGTTAACCCAGACCAATATGTGAACCGGTCCAGAGGGCAATCCTCAAGGGCCTTGGGAGTTCCATGAGTAAGGTATTGTGTATTCGGAAGTAACGGTACATAGTGGTATTTTCTTTCCTTCCGGCATCAATAAACAGATCAAAGTTCACTCTGCGACTAGTATCCCCATTGCCAAAAGACACCTCCTACAAGCGACTGCCTATGGCTAGACCAACTCGGCGCGAGGCAGTCAAAGCTCTGGTCATGTTCGGAGCAGTGGCATTATTGCTCCCTATTACAATCTTGGGACAATTCCTCGTCCCGCCTAGACAGACCGGTCCGATCACTTATCCGAAAACGAGAATTGCAAACTCGAATGATGTCAAACTTGACGACAGCCTTCTCTTCGAGTATCCGCATAAGGACCGCCCAGCTATTCTAATCCATCTTCTTGACGGTTTCGTAGCCTACGACGCTCTCTGCACACACCTCGGATGCCAAGTGCACTACGACAAGGTTGCGGTGAAAGGTTGGGAGGGTAATCCCCAGCAATGTTTCTGTCCCTGCCACGGCGGCGTCTTCGACCCCAAAACCGGCAGCGTTCTCGCAGGTCCCCCACCTCGGCCGCTAGTGAAAATAAAGATCGAGATTGACGATCAAGGAGTCATTTTCGCAAACGGCTACGAAAAAGGCCTCCCACTCTACGGTGAGAGCTGAGAAGAATGGTGCAGCGCTCGCTCTGGCAGAGATTCTCGCAGTGGGTTATTGAACGCACTAGAATAGAACCGTTCCTAACAACCAGCATAACCGAGAAAGCGCTGAACCCGGTCTACTGCTTGGGCGGTTTGACGTTTCTATTCTTCGTCCTCTTAGCCGTTACGGGCGTCATGCTAGCAATGTACTACGTTCCAACACCCGACGCCGCGTACGACACAGTTCAAGAAATCACCACAAGTGTCCGGTACGGTTGGCTGATTCGCGGCGTCCACTTCTATGCCGCGAACGGAATGATAATCACCTCAGTACTACATATGCTTAGAGTCTACTTCACAGGTGCCTACAAGAAGCCCCGGGAACTCAACTGGATAGCGGGAGTCGGGCTCGGCGCCTTCACGCTAATGGCAGGGTTTACCGGCTATGTTCTTCGCTGGGATCAAGAAGCAGTGGGCGCCGCGGGGATTGGGTTGGGCATAGCTGATTCTATCCCGACGTTCGGAACGGTGATCAAGCAAATATTCTGGGGGAGGAACAACGCCGACACGCTCGGCCGATTCTTCGCAACCCACATCCTACTCATCCCAGGCCTACTCATCCTACTGATGGCCGTACACTTCTACATGATTCGGAGGCATGGAATTGCTAAACCACTCTGAAAACAAAGTTGAAAGCAGTGAGCATGACGTTCCATTCTTCCCGAACGTCTTACTAGCAGAGCTCACTCTGGCTATAGCGGTCGTAGGCCTCCTCACAATCTTCGTCTCCCTATTCCCTCTGAAGCTCGGCGATAAGTTCGATCCCATGAACCCGCCAACCATTCTCGAACCTGAATGGTACTTTATGGGGTTCTATCAATTCCTCAAGACGCAGGGCGTCGAACCAGTTCATGGCATCGTTCTGATGGCGGGGATCGGCGTTTTCATAATCCTAATCCCCTTCCTGGACCGCGGCGCCGAACGTCATCCCATCCGAAGACCTGTATTCACGGCCGCCGCGCTTGTTATGATAGTCGAGTTTCTCGCGTTAACGTTCTACGGATACATGTCCCCAGCCCAGGTAGGATCCTTCTCGAATTTTCAATTTGTGATCGCATTCGGAGCTACAACCCTAACCGTACTAGTGCTAATTTTGCTAGTCTTCGCCTCATACAGACGCACAAAGAAAAGCGTGAAGGATTCATGAATCGAGCAGTACACTTAACTTCATCTGTATCAGCCTTCGTGGTGAGCATATACGCAGTCTCAAACCTCATGCCCCTACTGCTCCACATTTTGAGGAGCGGACTCAATCTTCAATATGGAACCTTGATCACAGTATACGCAGCCGCGATGACCCTTGGAATCCTAATTCTCACCGGAGAAATCTATAGACTCGACAAGCGTGCGGGACGGGTTCGGAACAAGTTTAGGTGGTTTGAGTAAATGACTCAACCGAGAACGCGACCCCTCGCGAGCAGTTGGGTGGCGTCGGCTTGCGTTCTAATTGGGCTGGAGCTAGTCCTCATCTACCAGGCCGTTCAAGCAGACACGACCGGGCTGCAGAAGATCTTCGGGGTTTTCGTCGGCCTAGCCATTCTCTGTTTCGCTTCACAGATCTATTTGGTCAAGCTGATCTTCTATGATTGAAATTACGAAGGGAGTATCGCTCTGACTAAGGTGTCTCGCAAACTATTCGAGAAGAATAGTGACCTAAACCCGCGCAACATCGAGCTGGGGATGTACGCGTGGCTCGGTCAGCGAATCTCAGGAATCTACCTGCTCTTATTTCTCTTAACACACGTAGCAGCAATTACGCAAGCTGGATTTGGAGTCACCACAGGCTTCCAGGCGCAAATCTTTGACGTACTTCGAAACCCGTTCTACTTGGGCGGATTACCAGCTCTGGCGTTCGACTTCATCGCGCTGGGAATAATTGCATTCCACGGCCTAAACGGCATACGAATTGTTTTCTTAGATCTTGGAATTGGGGTCCGTAGGCATAGGCTCGGTTTCCTCGTCGCCATGATTATGGCCTTAGGAGTAACCGCGGTCGTGATCGTCCTAGGGCTACCGCTGCTGACACCTACATGAAAAGGAGGATTGGGGAATGTTAAGAAGCATATTGCTTTGGCTCGCTCAGAGGGTCACAGCGGTACTGCTAGTGGTATTCCTGGGTCTGCATCTTTGGGCGTCAAACTTCACAACCGATTGGGCATCCTTCCTTCGAGCAATCGTCGATCTCTGCCTACTAGCGCTCGCGTTAATTCACGGTCTGAACGGCGTGAGGACGATAGTTTTGGATTACGGGCCAAGCCTCGCGGGACGACGGTTCCTCTCAGCATCCCTCGCGCTTCTGGGCATCACAGGTTTCCTGTTTGGAGTGTTCGGTTTCTGGCCGCTGTTGGTCCGGCCGTGAGGTGTGAGGAACTATGATTTCACATGACGTAATTGTCGTGGGTGGCGGCCTTGCCGGCCTTCGCGCGGCGATTGAAGCATCCAATTACGTAGACAGCGCAATAATCAGCAGAGTACACCCTCTCCGTTCACATTCAGGTGCTGCGCAGGGCGGAATTAACGCCGCCCTGGGGAACATTGAGCAAAACCGCGACGATAATTGGGAGAAGCATGCCTATGATACGATCAAGGGCAGCGACTTCCTTGCTGACCAAGATGCCGTCGAGGTTTTGACGAGGGAGGCACCGGAACGGATTATTGAGTTAGAGCATTGGGGTTGCCCCTTCAGTCGGACCGAAGAGGGGAAAATCGCGCAGAGGCCGTTCGGTGGTGCCGGCTATCCGAGGACCTGCTACGCCGCGGACAAGACAGGTCACTACCTGCTCGTCACAACCTACGAGCAAGTCCTCAAACGAAAAATCAAAATCTACGAGGAATGGTTTGTAGTCTCACTGATCGTGAACCGAGATGTGGTTAACGGCCTTGTGGCCTACGACATTCTGACCGGCGATTTAGAGGTCTTCAAGGCTAAGGCCGTCGTACTTGCGACGGGCGGCGCGGGTTGGACCTATGCAAAGTCAACCAACTCGATGATCAATACCGGCGGCGGGATGGCGATGGCCTATCGAGCTGGCGTCGCCCTGAAGGATATGGAGTTCGTGCAGTTTCACCCCACAGCACTCTACCCCACATGTGTTCTCATCTCGGAGGGGGCTCGCGGGGAAGGCGGCTACTTGGTCAACTCGCGGGCGAACGCTTCATGCAAACCTATGCTCCAAAAGCAATGGAACTAGCGCCACGTGACATTGTGAGCCGCTCAATCCAAAAGGAGATCGATGCGGGGCGCGGCGTGAACGATCACTACGTCCATTTGGATATCAGGCACTTGGGGAGAGAGAGGATTCTCACCAGACTCCCGGGTATCCGCGACCTAGCGATGGACTTTGCTGAAACCGACCCGATAAAGAAACCCATCCCAGTTCAACCAGCGCAACACTACACCATGGGAGGGATCGACTGCAACGCGAAAAGCGAAACCAGGATCAGGGGGCTCTATGCCGCAGGGGAATGTGCCTGCATTAGTGTTCACGGCGCCAACAGACTGGGCGGCAATTCACTCCTTGAAACAGTTGTTTTTGGAAAGATTGCTGGTGAACAAGCGGCATTGTACGCGAAAGGATTCACAAACGTCGAAGAGAATGAAACCTTCCTTCGGGACTCGCTTGAGGCCCAAGAGAAGCGGGTTCAAGAGTTAGTCCGAGGAAATGGCGACGAAGACCCATCGGTTCTCCGCGAGCAGATGCGCAACCTGATGGTTGACAAGGTATTCCTGTTCAGAGACAGTGAGGGGCTGGAGGAAGCGGGCACTAGAATCGGGGAGTTCAAGAATCGTTACAGGCAGCTAAGATCCATTGTCGGCTCCAAGATCTACAACTTGGATCTGATCCGGGCAATAGAATTAGGAGATATGCTCGACTTGAGCGAAGTGATGATCTCCTCCGCCATGAAAAGAGAAGAATCCCGTGGCTCACACGTACGGCTCGACTTTCCGAAAAGGGATGATACAAACTTCTTGAAGCATACGCTGGCTTACGCCTCCCGAGATGGCCCCAGGATCGAATTCTCGGACGTGAAGATTACCAGATATCAACCAGAGGAAAGAAAATATTGACAGCACCTCCGAAAACGATTCGGCTCCGAGTTCAACGATTCAACCCGAAAACGGACTCGAAACCACACTACGATACTTTTCAGGTTCAAACGAAGCCACGCATGACAGTTTTAGACGCACTCTTTCAACTGTTAGAAGAGCAAGACCGAACCTTAGCTTTTCGCTACTCTTGCAGAAGCGCAGTCTGCGGGAGCTGCGCAGTCGTTATCAACGGCCGACAAAGGTTGGCGTGTAAGACGCAGGTCAGCAAGTTAGGCAGGGAGATTACGGTCGGGCCGTTGCCTCACATCCCTGTGATTAGGGACATGGTAGTCAATCTACAACCATTCTTCCACAGGATGGAGATGATGAAACCCTACCTCGAGACTCGAGAACAATACCCGGCGAAGGAGTTCATTCAATCGCCGAAGGACCGCGACGCGATTGACGTTGCGATCGATTGCATCGATTGCATGGCATGTTTCTCCGCCTGTCCCTCATCGTGGACGGACCCGACTTATCCTGGACCAGCGGCGTTTGTGAAGGCAGCCCGTTTCATCGCGGATACGCGGGACGCCGCCACGAAGGAGCGTTTGAGGTTGGTGGGATGCGAGGATGGCGTGTGGAGGTGTCACACGATTTTCAACTGTGCTGAAGCTTGCCCGAAATCTATTGACCCTCCGATCTTTATTCAATACCTGAAACGGAAGGCGGCGGTTGCCCGGCTCTAGAGTTCTCTACGAGGACCAGTTACCTTGAAACACTTTTGTCGGACCTTCTAAAGGGATATAGCCTGCTTCCCTGAGCAATGTCTTGCATTCTTTGACAGAGTAGCCTTTCTCCTTCGATGTTTCACCGGCGATCTCTTTGGAGTCAGGGGTCCTTCGTGGTGAAAAGCCGGCTGTTTGCGGTAGATCTGGTTTGCCCCCGCAAATAGAGGTAAGGTTCTCGGCTCGTGAACACCCATCGCCTTGATCGAGTCACCGGCCACAATTCTAGCAACCGCCGCGTCCTTGGCTAGGGAAGCTTCTGATATTTTCCCCAGCTTTGAGAGCGGAAGTCCAAGAACGGGAACTCTCCACATGCAAGCCAGATTTACCGCACCAAACTGCCTACCTCGAAACATTTCGGCAGCTAATTCTTCCGGTGTGTGTTCAGGACCAATGGGTTCCACGCAGTAGCTCAGCTCGAGGCCGACATCAAGCGCGATTCGAATTGTCTTGATCCGTTCCTCTGGGTCTAGGCTCGTGTCTTTGCCTTCCCTTAACCTCTGCACGTGATAGAGAGCCTGAAATCCTGCCTCCACCAGTTCCTTTGCTTCTTCATGCCCAAAATCTCCTATGTTCGCTACCATCGGCATTTTCGTTGATACGGCTCTTCTCACTGCTTTAGCAATCTCGATGTAGCGGTCAAACGGATAGTCTGCGGTGGTCATTAGAAAGATGGCATTTGCCCCTTCATCTTCTAATGACTTTGCCCTCAAGACAACTTGTTCGAGGGTGAATTCGACCGGCGAATTGACCAGTTCCCAGTCTGCGCCGAATGAGCAGAAAGCGCAACTCTTGGGGCATGGCCAGAGGTTTATCCCGATGGTGGCATAGACTTCGCCTCTGTTATCATACTGTCTCCTCGTCAGTGTGTTTGCCGCTGAGATGAGAGCGTACATTTCGGGCGACTTTTCGTCAGTCTCCAGAAGTTGTAGGGCTTCTTCACGACTGATTTCACAGTCTCCTAATGCTCTATCGAGGATGGATTCGATCTTCGGATCGATTGTCAACCGTTGCAGTTGAAAGACCCTCTTAGACCTCAATAAGCTATGAGAGTTCGATATAGTAATGTACCCTCATGCGCTGAAAGTAACTGCTTACGACAAAAGGATGAGACCTATTGTGATCCATATGTAGTTTGGGTTAATCGATTTCATAACTCATCCGAAGCTCCGCTCCGTCAACTAACGAAAGAGGGTTACGCACTGGCTTCTTCTAGAGTAGATGCTGATTTGCTACAGTACTTGCAACAAGTGCATACTAGTTCGAAGTTTTGAGAGCAGCTGCGAGCCAGATTTCATGCGGAGGGCGTTTTTGAGAGGCGGAGAATTCCGAATGAGTTCCAGCTCTGCAGAACTCTGATCAGTCGTAGACTTGATACGAATTTGGTACTTCGAGTTGTGAAGTCGGCTTCATCTAGCGAGTTACCTGGAAACCGCAGTGCATACAGTATTTCTCATTCCCCGATAGTCGAGAACCGCACTGAGTACAGAAACGAGGCGAATATGGAATAAGGGGACTCGTGCCATAAGTCGGGATGGCGCCGGTCTCTCTCCATCTGAACGGTGATAGAGAGAGCGCCTTCCGGATCAGCAACAGAAACAGGACCCAGCCAAAGAAGCTCACTCCAATAGCTTCCAGCAGGGCGCCTGAGAAAACCGTAATATCATACACTCCGTGCAGAATCACAGCGATCCCAATGCCCTCGATGATTCGCATTCGCTGTTGGTTTATTGACACGCTCCTGAATTTCGCCAAGCCTATGTAGAATCCCATGATTCCAGCCCATACCGCGTGATCTGGGACTGATAGAAACGCCCGTACGATCGCCACAGACAAGCCGTTCTCGAGCACGTAGATTATGTTCTCTGCAGTGGCAAATCCAAGTCCGGCTGCCACTGTGTAGACTATTCCGTCCATGACCTCACTGAAATGCGGCGAGGAGTACGCCTTGATTCTGACCGCGATAAACTTGATCAGTTCCTCGACAAGCGCAACGTACAAAAATACGTCTACAATCGAACCGAACGAGAAGAAAGACCCCAGCACTAGTTCGATCACGGTCGCGGGAACCATCCCGACTGCCCCCAGAACGAACGTTATTCCAACTAGTCCGAGCGGCTCATGCTCGTACTTGTCTCTCAAGTAAACGAAAAGGAGTAGGAATACGGTTGGCGCTACCGCGACGGAAAGAAGTACCAGGATATTGTCCGCGATCTTTCATCACCCGTTATCATGGCACCAACAAGTTTCTCAGGTGAACAACTTGCGCGTTTAAAAGAAAATAGCGTTGGTCGAAGCGCGCCCAATTTCCGACATGACCAGACAGTGTCTGGGCCTCGACAGAGCCCTAAATGAACTGAACCGAGTAACGAGCTGAGCGTGATTGACGCCGTTATCTGAATACGAAAAATTGCTAGTGCTTGTAATCCTTGAACATGTACTGCCAGAGAGACTTGATCTTCTCAATATGGCCCCGCTTGCAGTCGACAGGAACTCCTGTAAGAAGAAGACGTTCGGCGAATTCGCATTCTAGACAAACTTTCTTGTCATATGGGCATCCTCCCTCGTGACGGTCGTAGTCGCTCAACCAAAGATGACCCGGCAAACTATTGCACACTGATAACAAGGCAGCGGGGGCAGTTTATGTCTTCCGGCCTTTTAGGTCCGAACTAGCCGTCGCTCTTCCGAACGCCGTATACGTGGATCGTTCGCCCGTCTACCCTCACTTTGAGCCCGAAGCGGGCACCCTCCCTTGATTCAACCCTGGGCGCCCTGACTCTCAAAGCATACGCTAGGTTGCGTGCAGCGACCTCAGTTCTGCACTTGACCTTGAACCCTTTGAGGATACCCCGTGCGATTAGCATCAACTTGCGGTCTCTTTGACCGTAAGCTACGTGCCTATCAAATGTCCCCGGCCTATACTCTCGAAAACCTGATTCTTTCTTCATTCAACTCACATTGGGTCGGCTAGCGATGGTTATGTACGAGTGCTTAATGGCATGGTTCTTTTGTATGTCGCGATTTCTGCACCCGAATAGAGTAAATATAACATACGGCATATGAATCCTTGTAATGCTAAAAATTAAAGCCAAAATAGCCTGCCCTCGCTGCGAGCACGTCCATGAGTTTCAGCCACGACTCCGTCTGGGAACCTGCCCATATTGCAATTGCCCAGTACGGTTTCACCCGCTTCACTCACGATCGGGCTTCTACGTCTTAGAATTGACTCGGAGCAAGCAGCGACAAAAATCCTTGACACGAAGACAACGACATCCATCTGATTCGTGATAGGCACCGATTCCAGTGAACATCCTGCGCTTCATGAGATGCTCGGGTCAGTTTACAGCTGCCCATCGCAGATTCGTTGGACAGCAAAATCCAACGTTGCAGGGATAGCATATTCCAGATGTTCTCTCTTTCGTAAGTATTACTTGAGAAGTCGTGATAAGTATTATCCGTACATCTTCGTAACCAAGCGAATCTTCTTGAAATGCAGGGTATGCGGCGAAGAAGAGGACGCATGCCTCTGCTGTCCAGAGGCTGGCCATGTGTGCCCCCGCGATTGGGGGCAGATAGACTGTCCGATCTGTGGACCCAAACTTCAGCAAGACTTGACCTAAACGATTAACGACCTCTTCGCGGTTAGGATTTTCGCTAGATTTCTTTGAAAAGCGTCGACACGAGAGGTTTCATCTTTTCAGCGACGGCGTCTGGGTAGAGAACCTTTTCCGTGGCTGCTATGCTGCTGATGAGGCTGTTCCCGTCTTGTGGGGTGAAGCAGAACCCCAGAATCTCGTTTCCGTTTCTCACGTGAAGTGAGGGGAGGACGACGACTGTTTGGTTGAGTATCCTTCCGAACCTACCATGATCCCGCCCGAAGGAAAATACGAGGCTCGCCATGTCTTTGTAGGTTACAGCGATCCTTGGATTCGCAAGGAGTAGCTTGACGGCATCTTCGAGAGTCGTATTTCGTTCCAGCATGATGTCGAACCATATGCAATGCATGTATTGTGAGTTCGTCTTGATCGCGCTCGAAAACAGGTTGAGATCGAGCCCAAGGGTTCGAAACAGATAGTATGCGTCACGAGCGTGGTGTGTGCCCCAAGGTTCCTCGTGGCCGCTGACTTTCGGCGATGGGATGAAGGCCTTGTTGTCACTGATATCGCTCGCTCTTCTGATGCATAGAAACTTCCCCTCTTTCAAACTGTTAGACCCACCGTCCAAAGCTAGCGTTTTCAAAATGGCCGCGATGTTGTGAGTATTGCAACTTACAATTTGAATAAACTGATCTCCATCTTGAAGTGCCTCGTCATTAATTCCGTAAGCATATGGTTTACCAAACCCAAACTCGGATCCTTGAGCCAGAAACGCCTTGACATGACCCTTGTGCTCCTCATAGAACTGCTTCTTGTTGGAGATCCCGTTACCATCTGGCGTACAGTCAATTACAACGGACGCTCGCCCTATCGCCTCTTCAGAATCATAAGTAGGATCCATTCCCAATTCACGGAAAGAAGCCCACTTGCTCTTCTCCGCAGCCAGATTCGCACCTCTCTTCATGAGGCTGAAGACCTTTGATCTGTCCTCCAGCAAGGGTGTTCGCTTGGCGAAGGTGACTTCGTCAATGCCGAGCTGAGTTCGCAGATCGGCCAGGATACCTACAAGTGGCTCTCCGATTGTGCCAGTCCCAACAACGTGTACAATATTGCCGGTCATGGTCGTCCGCCGAGGCGGACGCGTGTATTACTCATAAAGCTTGTGAAGTAATACTCACAGTTTGCCATCGGCTGACATCGTGGGATTTCCAGCTGAGCAAGCTAGCATCTACCCTGAACAATGCCGGGGCAGACTTTTTCGCGCTGCGCCATTTCGATCTCGTCCTTAAGCAGCGCTCCGCAATTCCTGCAAATCATCGGAATGCGTCATGAAATGCTCATCATATGTGAGTCGTTGGCTTTTGCGCTTTCGCTGGCCTTTGGAGTTACCTTTGCAATAATGCTGTGCAGTATACATTTCCACGGCAAGGATTTTTGAGCCCAAAACGACGTAAAGCAACATATTCCCTATCGAATTCCTACCTCTCAAGCGCCAGGAGGTTACGAAGATCACCAACACCGAAAAACCTCAACAACAGAGATTTTTCTGCGATAACTGTCGACATGAGGTGTTTCTCCAAGCCAAATACTGCGACAACTGCGGCGGAGAGATCGAGTGGCCCAAGGAGATCCAAAAGATCATCGCCACCTGGAAGAAGGAAGAGAAGAAAGGACCGCTAGTCAGAGAACGGAATAGAGTCTTCATGCCGCACAGAGGTTCTTCTGAACGGTAACGTCGATCGAACTTGACTTCAGTAGATAATCATCGCATATTTGTCGGTACAGAAGTAGAGTAATCGGCCGTGGAAAAACAGGAGCTCAGTGAAGTGCTCGAAGAAAAGAGGAAGGCTGCTCTTGGAGCAGCAATCAGAGAGCGGAGTCAAGACCACGTTTTCGCTACTTTGAACGCATCGCGATCAGATAGCCGATCCCGCCCAGGAAGAAGCCCAGCAATCCTAGGCCTAGAAAAACCGCGATTGGCGTCGGGTAGTATTGGAGTATGTTCACGTGCACTTGACCTGTAGTCCACCCCATGCCTCCGGAGCTCGCGGGCTGCATTGCTGCTCCTCCGAGGTAGCCGCCGATCATTGCCAGAAGAGCTGCTCCTGCCACTCCAACGTTACCAAGAACCAGATGAGCCCATGCCAGCCACTTTGCTATGCCCTTGTACATCTTGCCTTGCACTGTCTCTATGTAGAAGTAGAACAGCGAGGTCACAGCCATCGCCACAACTCCTACTACAAGATACGTGAGGTATCCGATGATGAACCAGTTCCCCGCCTCACCACCGGCGATTACGTGTGCAACGGCGACTGGGTACAGTCAATAGTGAACTGTTGTCCCCGAACGCGCCTAGAAATGTTATCAGTGCGGCGATTGCGCCTTGTATTATGGCCGCGTAGATGAACAGCCCTGCCATCTTGCTTTGTTTTCCTTTCATTTCCATATCAAATTCCAGCGAGGTCGAAGGTACTTTCCACATATTTATAAGCCTATCTATATACTGCAATTACTCGCAACTTGTCTCAGCCCATCTGACGTGTCGCCGCAACATTAGAGCGGAAGATAAACGTCGAACTTACGACTCGAAAGAGCAATCAGACTGATCTTCAAAGATGTCACGTTCAAAGAACCGCTCCTGCTCGACTCACAAAATCCTCACTCCGAACACTCAGATTTCACGCAATATCACTGGCCTCAAGACAAGAACACTCGAGGGTTCAGTGAATACAAAAGCGCATTGCCGACTGGAGCGATCTGATTATTCGTCTTGACTTGGCTTTGAAGATCGCGATGAACTCGCAAACCTTTATTCAACATGCGAGTAACTAGCGTTCGTTGAGGCCGGAATTTCGGCCTATGACTTGTATTGGAGCAAATCAGTTTGGAAGCACATGTTGTAGAGACTCCTATTGGACTTTTCATCTTGGACCAAGAATCCAAGGTTCTCGAAGCGATTCTATTCTCCCCAGAACCGCCAACTGCAGCGGTTCAGATGAAAGAGTTGCAAGAAGGCAAGCTCACACCGACCATCCTAGCCGCACTCAAACGAGTGGCGAGTTCACATGATCCACTAGTCTTCGAGAACCAGTCGCTCGCCAACGCGTCGAAGAGAGAGGGAAATCTGAACGTTGCGGTCAAAACGAATCCGATGGCTGAACAATTTCGCAATCGCCTCGGATCTGAATGGGAGGGACGCGATAAATGGATCAAACAACAATCACTAGATTCTCCCGTTCTCAAGACTGCCAAAGCCTACAACGAATTCTCAAGACAGGTCACCCTGCAGATTGCTCGGACCGGCGTAGCCCAGTGCCGCCTCTCGACGTGACCTCAGCGGTGTGCAAGCCGTTCGCGCCATGGATGACTTGGATAAGACACTTAACCTGCTGGCGGGTCGGGTCCGCGAATGGTACGGTCTGCATTTTCCCGAAATGGATCGCATAATCGAGAAGCATGACACCTACGCACGGCTTGTAGCAAAACTCGGAAATCGCCGCAATTTCACATACGAGAATCTCTCAGCCGAAGGATTGCCGAAAGAAAAGGCACAGGAACTCGCAGACGCCGCCAAGAGGTCGATGGGCGCAGAACTAGACGACCCAGACCTCGACGTCCTCAGGTCCTTCTGTACACTCATGATTGACTTGTACAAGTTCAGAGAGAACAGCGAGAAATACGTTGAGGAAGTGATGAAGCAGGTTGCACCCAACATGACAGCCGTTGTTGGAGCAGCTCTCTCCGCCAGACTTTCTCGATAGCGGGAAGCCTCCAGAACTTGGCCAAAATGCCTGCAAGCACGCTCCAGGTGCTAGGAGCAGAAAAAGCATTGTTCCGTTCTCTGAAAACTGGAGCCAGGCCACCGAAACACGGCGTGATATTCCAACATACAGCAATTCATCAATCTCCGCGCTGGCAAAGAGGGAAAATTGCGCGGGCACTCGCCGGCAAACTCAGCATCGCAGCGAGGATCGATTCTTTCGGTGGAGATTTCCTCGGCGAGAAACTCAAGAGTGATGTTGACAAGAAGTTTGAAGAAATAAAAGAGCGATACAAGACGCCTCCGCCGGCGAAGAAGAGAGACTTTGCACGCAGACGCTAAACCCCACGACCGTTTCGAAGGAGTTTTCTGGGTAACCCTTGAAGACGGAGCGAGAAAACTCGCAACAAAAAATCTCGCCCCAACCATCAGCGTTTACGGCGAAAGCTTGGTTCGCGAGGGTGAGGTGGAGTATCGCACTTGGGACGCCTACAGAAGCAAGCTTGCCGCAGCAATACTGAAGAATCTTAACACCCTGCCCTTGCGACACGGCAAGACCGTGCTGTACCTTGGCTCAGCATCCGGCACCACAGCGAGCCACGTTAGCGACATCCTAGAAGACGAGGGCAGAGTATACTGCGTGGAATTCGCTCAACGCAGCATGCGCGAATTGATCGACACAGTGTGTGGCAGCAGAACCAACGTCTACCCCATCCTGGCAGACGCTCGACTACCAGAGACGTACAGAGCCTTGGTAAGCCCAGTCGACGTGATCTATTCGGATGTGGCGCAACCGGAGCAAGCCAAGATCCTAGCGGACAACGCTGACCTATTCCTAAAGCCGAAAGGTTCACTCATGATCGCCATAAAATCCCGAAGCGTGGACGTCACGATGGAACCGACCGATGTTTTCAAGCAGGAAATCACAATACTCGAGAAGAGAACTTTCACAGTGGTCCAAGCAGTGAGATTGGAACCATACGAGAAGGACCACGCCTTGGTCCTGTTCAATCGAGAATGACCACCTTGTTCAAGACGAAAGACCCCACGGAACGCACGTTAGACGCCATTCTCAGCCATGAGATTCGGAAGCTCAACACGCACCTACCAAAACAGAGACGAACCATGAGCGACTTGATGAAAAGCACTGACCCAACAATAGAAGCGGTTGATGGAACATCAATCCTGCTCAGAACAGTTGAGATGGAAGAGCTGTCTAGAATCGTTCCTATAGGAATACCAAGATCGACTCAAACTGCCCATAATAATTCTGCGCAGAATGGAATTGGGTAGATCCACTTTCACTGTTACCGGCGAACTCATCGAAGAGTTCACGGTAAAGAAGATACTAGGCGAGACTCATGCCGACTTTCATCAAATGCACATGGATCGAGAAACAGTTCTTTCTTTATAGGCCACAGGTTGTGGAACTCATCGCGAAAATATCATAGCCTATTTGTTATCGGGTTCGGCATTCCAAAGGAACTCTCAGACTACGCCCCCAGCCGTGACTGACCGACTTCCAGCTCAATCTGCTTTATTGTCTTCCAAGAGAGACGAACCATTGACGGGTACGCTTTGTGAGACCGGCGCCATTCCCTTAGGAAGTCGAGGGTCTTTGAATCGCTAATGTAGCCCGAGCCAAAATCTCCATACTCCATCCTAAGAGCTTCCACGGCCTCGTCTCTTCGAACCTTCGCCAATATGCTTGCTGCGGAGACTACTGGGTATGTTCTGTCAGCGTGGTGCCTGGAAACGATCTTGACCGCTTTCAGTTCTGGTTTGAGAAATTCAGCGATTGTTTGGCCATATCTTTCTTCGTTAACATCAGACGCGTCCACGTATGCTTCCTCGGGCGCGAGTTCATTGATGACTTCAGCCATCATTCTTGCCTCGAGAAAATTGAGCTTCTTCAGTTTGCCCTCCATGCAAAACAACTTCGTCTATTTCTCCTTGGTTGTGCCTCCACTAGGCTTACCTTGGTGGCGAGATCTCTGATTCTCCCTGACAGACTAGTTCTCGTTGTCGGAGTCAATAGTTTGGAGTCCTTAACTCCCATTTTACGAAGGTCCTTGATTCGGTCCTCCTCCACTAGGACACCAGCAATTACGAGTGGGCCTATGATCGGACCCCGTCCTGCATCGTCGACCCCAACTATCCTCTTGGGCAAATGAATTTCCCGACCTACATTGGCTTCAGAAGTTAATAGCTGCGATTCCTGTTTGTCTCAACGCATGAGCCCCGGCCGTGTATTCCTAACTGGCAATCCTCGATGCGGTAAGAGTACGGTTATCCGAAAAATCTGTGATATTCTCGTGGGCAAGGGCATAAGACCCGGTGGCATGATTTCAGAGGAGATTCGCAAGGGAGGAGCTCGAGTTGGTTTCAGTCTTGAAGATATTATGACCCACGAGACAGGAGTCCTTGCACACGTCGACGAAGAGAACGGTCCCCGTGTGGGGAAATATTGCGTAAACGTGCAGGATCTTCAACACCTCGGCGTAGATGCAATCCGACGAGCAGTGGCTGAAGCCGACGTGGTCATTGTTGACGAGTTGGGTCCGATGGAATTGCATTCGATAGCCTTCATTCTGGCGGTGGAGAGGGCGCTCGCAGTGCCCGAGACATTTTGTCGGAACCATTCATAAACGGGTAACACATCAACTTGTGACCTCCATAAGGTCAAATCCTGCCTATCACATCATCGAAGTAACACTGGATAACCGCGAACAGATGCCGAGTAGAATAGTGGAACAACTGACAGGTCATGACAGAGCCAAAGTCTACACAACCTAGGATTTCATCGGGCGGTACTGTTGAGATCGTTGAGGGGAAGGCTAGGCTAATCCTTCCTCCACATGGTGGGAGCAATTCGGATGTTTTCTTCAACCCAAGGATGGGTATGAACCGAGACATTGCCATGCTCTTTGCACTCTCCCATTTTTTCCCATCCCGGCAACTTCGCGTCTGTGACCCGATGACCGCATCGGGCATCAGAGCAGTTCGATACGTACTGGAAGCGCCAAATGTGCTGCATGTTTTGGCCTCTGACAGTGAACCCAAGCCGGTCGAGACCGCACGAAGGACGGTTGACCTCAACGGACTGACTGGAAAGATCTCGATTGTTCAGTCGGAGGCGAATCTACTTCTCCTAAACCACGTCACGGAACGATTTGACCTAGTGGATCTTGACCCTTTCGGCTCTCCGGCACCCTATTTTGAAAACACGCTTCGAGCAACGGTGGACGGGGGCGTAATCGCGGCGACCGCAACCGACATGGGTCCGCTTACAGGAGCGCGCGCTCCAGCTTGCATCAGAAGGTATGGCGTGCGACCTGTTCGATCTGAGTTTGAAAAGGAGATGGCCATCCGCATTTTGGTGGCCTGCTTGGTCATGATCGGTGGAAGACTTGAGCTTGGAGTCGAAATTGCGTTTTCCCACGCATCGGATCATTATGCAAGGATATACGCTAGAGTGAGCAAAGGGAGAAGATCTGCAAATCTTTCCGCAAAATCATTGGGATTTCTCGAGTATTGTCCCAAATGTCTGAGAAGGAGCACGCAAAGCAAGCTCGAATTAAGTGGAACTTCATGTGTTGACTGTGGCGGCAACACAAGAATAGGAGGGCCGTTCTGGGTGGGACCAATATGGGACCCACAAACGGTGGATAGAATGATTGAACATACCCCTAGGCTACAATCACCTCGATTGTCTGAAATCCAGAACATCCTCAGCTGCATAGGCGCGGAGCAAAACAGTTCTCCTTTCCATTACAGAACCGACGCCTTCGCCAGAAGAGTAGGTTGTAGGCCACCGGCCTTGAAACAAGTCCTTGCCACCCTTCAGGAGGCAGGCTTTGAATCAACTAAGACTCATTTCAGCCCGAACGGATTTCGCACCAATGCGCCCTGCCGAGAAATAGCTTCACTATTTCAAGATCTAACCAAGAAAATCTAGGCCGAGAAAATAGAGCTCCGCACTCTCAGGCCTACTGGCTGGTGGTTTCACAATTCTTAACGTTTGAAAGCAAGACCTCATTTCGGTTTGAAACTCTTTGAGCTCGGAACCTTGAAACACTTTAACCATCATGTTACCTGAAGCTCTGAGTTCGATTCGCGCCACTCGAAGTGCACATCTGGCTAGCTCGATTTGCCGTGCTTGATCCAGGTCCCAGACACCCGTAACGCTGGGCGAGAGATCTGAGAGGATAACATCGAACGTCGGACCCGGCCTTAGATTGAATTTGATTGATCGCGTCGTTTTGGGATATGTCCCAGATAAGTGTTGAAATGTTCGGGAAAGGCAGCGATTTGATGGAGTCTAAGTCTACTCCGAGGATATAGCCCCGTTCGCCGACGACCTGACGGACTGCTTGTAGCCATCCCCCTGGGGCCGCGCCCAAGTCCAAAACGCAGTCGCCGCGTTTGATGAACCTGTACTGTTTTGCTACCTGGAGTAGTTTGAATGAGGCTCTACTTCTGAAGCCTCTTTCCTTTGCTAGGCGGTGGAACTGGTCTCTCTTCCGCTGCCTTAGCCATTCACTAGGCACTTTCGCTTACCGCGGTTGCTGAGGGTGCATGTGTCTGCAACCATTTCGTGAGGTGCTCGCATTTGCTGGGATTCATTATCCAACTATGTGGACAATTGCCGATCAGATCGCAGAAGGCACAGGGTATGTCAACGATTGAATCAATCGTCGAATAGCGCCTCTTCGCGAACACTCTATAGGTCCAACGACCGTCGTGGAGTTCCTTCTTTCTCGCGATGAGCCCCTTCTTCTCCAGCCTCAATATCGCGCGTGACCCCTCTCGACTATCGGCGGTCAGTTTCTTCCATAACTCTGATTGAAGTATGCCCATATCTCCGAGTTCCATGACTATGCGTAACACATCCTGTTCTGTTGGACCTTTCCGTGGCAAATGATAACCTTCTAGAATCGTGGGCGCTTTTCTATAACTCGCTAAAAAGAAGTGAATCATTCCATTTAAGTGTTTGAAATTCTACCGCGGTAGCGCTATGATTTGCACGCGATCTTGGCCCACGTTTCGTGAGAAAGCTTTCGGTTATGTTACTTTTGCGCCATTTGGAATTTCATGATCCGTGGTTAGCAACGCGAGGGCTTTTTCTTGCTCCGCTGCGAGTAGCATGCCTTGTGACGCCTCTCCTCCGAACTTTGTGGGTTTCAGATTGTAAAGAAAGACTACTCGTTTTCCCTTCAACTGGTCTGGTTCATAGTATCCTACGAGGCTTGAGACCGTTTGGCGTGTGCCTAGTGCACCTAGGTCCACAAGGATCTTGTAGAGCTTCTCTGTTCTGGGGACTCGCTCTACCCGCGTTATTGTGCCGACTCTTGCGTCGAGCTTCTTGAAATCTTCGAAACTAATTTCGGAGACAGTCTTCGTTTCGCTCATTACTTGTTCTCCTCCTGTACCGGAATGGGTGTTTCGGATAGATCGAATATGAGACCTTCGGCGTCTTTTAATCTCCTGTCATTTGAATACGATTTTCCGCCTCAGGCTGAAGTCTAACAGAATAGCATCCGACCAGTCACATAAGACACCATTGTGTTGCCTCATGCAAACGTTAATTTGCACAATACAAAACCGTAGTTCATCGTTCATAGTTCTGATTCTCATCAGTTCAACACATTTTGCATAATCAAAATCGGACCAGCCCTGTATACTGGGCAGCATAGTCGCCGACCAAATCTCATTCCAAGCTTTGCATTGACGCGAATTTGTGATCGAGCCCGCGAACCTCATGCAAGCTTTATTACCAATTCGGCTTGGACAATACGGCGGTGTGAATATTTGCCGATGAAAGGTAAGCCCAAGAAAGGCGCGAAGAAGAAAGCGAAACGTATCGTGAAGAAAGCAAAGCCCAAGAAGAAAGGAAAGCCGAAGCCTGCTCCAGAAATTATGCCAATGACACCAGCAGCTCAGGAAATGCCACCTTCAGAGCCAGCTCCAACAGAGACGCCGGCCCCCTCAACACCTGACTGGACATCGGAGTCTTCAGAAGGCAGTCAGACACCAAGCTAAGCACTGATAGCCCGCGTGCAAGCAAGAAGAGCGAAGACGCCTAATCTTCGCAGATCCTGATTTCTATCGGAGATTTTCAACAGTAGGTACGTCTCTCGCACCGAGTAACGAACCGCCTCATTAAAAGAAGAACTCCAATTATCCGCAACGGCGGTTCACGCGCCAATTAGAACGCTAGGCGTTTCTGTCTCGACGCATTTGATGAAGCGTTAGAGGCAGTTGACCCATATAGCTGCCTCCAATCGCAAATGAAAGTCACGGGCAGGCGTCTCTTCGTAGGCCCAATTCCAGTTCCACTTCACTCATTCAAAGAGATCTTCATCTTAGCGGTGGGGAAGGCTAACACTCTGATGATGCGTGCCGCTCTCCAAACTCTTGTTGACTTCCCCGTCAGGGGAATACTGGTTGCACCCAAAGACCGAAGGATACCACGATTTGACAATCGCATCGAAACCTTCCTTTCTGGGCATCCGATTACCAACCTAGTCGGTCTTAGAGCATCTCAGAAAGTAATGCAGGTGGTCAGCAACCTGGCTGAGGATCACCTGCTGCTATGCCTAATCTCAGGGGGGCATCGGTCCTCCTTCCAGCTCCAGCTAATGGTGTCACAATGCCAGACAAGATCGCTGTTACACGCCAACTGATCAGCAGTGGAGCCAACATTCATGAAATCAATAGTGTTCGCAGACATCTCTCGCAACTAAAAGGTGGAAGGTTGGTCGAAATGTGCCGTGCCCGTGAGATAGTTTCAATGATAATCTCGGATGTTCCAGGAAATCACCTTCCAGACATTGGCTCAGGTTTGACTGTGGAGGATCCGACATCGTATGCGGGAGCGGCCGAGATAATGAAGCGCCATAATCAGTGGCGTCAGGCGCCGGTTAGGGACAAAGAACACTTTCGGAAAGGAGTTCAAGGCGTCATCTCTGAGACTCACAAGCCGGGCAGTCCAAGTTTCGAACGTGTTCACAACTTCATCATAGCCGACAACAATGACGCCTGCAAGGCGGCTGAAAGGTCATTTGAAGGAAAAAAGGTGCCTTGCACCATTTTGTCAACCTCTACGGAGCTTGAAGCCCGTGACATGGGAAAACTCTTGGCCACATTCGCTGCCAAAGCGAAGTCCCCCTCGCGAACACGAATGCCTCGTCGGGCTATCCTGATCGCTGGCGAATGTTCCGTCCGGCTTAGAAGGGAGGGAGAAGGAAGAAGAAATCAAGTGGTCGCACTTTCCGCGGTTGAAGAGATAGAAGGATTGGAGGGAACAGTCATAGCAGCGCTCGGCACTGATGGAATTGACGGAAACAGCAGGGCCGCCGGCGCAATCGTCGACGGTAATACTGCTCAGCGCGCGAAGAAAGAAACTTGATCCGAACCGTTTCCTAGCCAGAGACGACTCTGGCGTGTTCTTCAGGCGACTGGGAGATGCACTGGTCACGGGTCCACTGGGACAAATGTGGGAGACATCTACCTCATGATTTCACTATGCTGAATTCATCACTTCACGATCAGGACTGGGCACCTGGAGTGGTGACTTACCTTGTCGGAGACGCTGCCTAGAAGGAAAGCGCGGACTTCGGTCAGACCCCTACTCCCAATTACGATTAGGTCAACCTTCTCAGACTGCGCGACTTTGATAATTTCTTCCGCTGGAACGCCCTGAACCACTTTGCACTCGTACTCAACACATTCTCCCTTAACGAAAGACTCAGCTTTCTCCATGATCTCCTTACCTTCCGCTTCAATCTCCTTAACGAAAACGGTGGTAGCCAACACCCCCGCCTCTGAGGGTGTCACAGCATAGAAGCGACGCAGAAGCACGTGAAGAATAATCAGTCTGCCATGATACATCTTCGCAAGATCGACTGCAGACTTTAAGCTCTTCTCTGAGAAAGCGGACCCGTCAACGCACACAAGAATCTTGGAGAACATACCAGTCGGAACAAAAACATACCCCTCATGTAGGTAATAACTGTACTTTAGCTCAAGGCATCGTGGGAGTCATTTTCCTACTTTTTTGTCACGGGCTCGACAACCACTCGCGCGCCTTCGAGGGAAATGAAGAGAGGTTGCCCTTTCTGCCACTTCAGCCTTTCAACCATTTCGCGAGGAATTGTAATCCTGAACTGGCCTCTGAATCCCTGCAATCTCACGATTTCTAAGGTCTGGGACAACCCGGCAGCACTTCGGAGTCCTGATGAGGACTCATTAGGCTTAATGAGCATTGCCAAGCCTTAAATATACTATAAAGACCTATTAGTACTCTAGAGGACTCAGCTTGGAACAAGCAGAATACTACCGGGATTCATCGGGTTTCTGGAAGGTCAAGACACCCAAGCGCAGACGAATAGTTCACCTATAGAGCAGAATCCAAAGTACAAACCACCGCAGCTAATTACGGTTCAGCTTCGATTTTCTTTAGCTGATTCTTGTACATTTGCAGAAGCTCCTGTGAGGTAGTGGCATCTTCAGGGGCTTTGTCGTTTCGCCAGTTGCCCGTGAACCTTGGGAATCTGAGTGCAAGACCACTCCCTGTCCTGATCGAGTCCCGACCGCAAGTATGCATTGGGGATAGAGTTATTTCATCAGCAGCGACCTCCAAAACCCTTGAAGGAATAAACCATACGTCCGGCTGCATCAACGAGTTCACGCGCGGATGCTTCTGCTTGTCCAAGGAGGGTTGCATCATCTTTGGAAGATTGGACAGGTCTTCGTCTGTAAATCCTGAACCCAGCTTGCAGAGGGTTTCAAAAACGCCGTTGCCGCGGTTATACACTGCCATTAGCAGTGCACCATAACCTCCTGCTCTTCTACCCCTCCCCGCGAACGCTCCTACAGGCACTAAATCGAATGTGTCCTGCACTTCAGCCTTGTAGGATCGCTTGTACTTTATCCAGAGCCACCCACGAGCTCCCGCTTGATATATTGACTCGTCCGATGTGCTCTTCACAACGAGCCCTTCGCATCCTGCAGCAACCGCCTGATCCATGAGCGCCTCCAATTTCTCAGGTTCGTGAACCTTCATCTGCTCCGCAATCGTCACGTGATCCGAAAGCCGTACGACCTTGACCAGTTCTTTTCGTCTTTCAAGGTATGGGGTTAGTGTCAAATCTTTGCCATTCAAGTATAGGACGTCGAAGAGGAAGAGTGTAACCGGCACCTCCTCGCTCATTTTCTGAATTTCATATTTTCTTCCTCTACGTTGAGATATTACCTGGAATGGAAGCATATCGCCGGTGTGCGGATCCACCGCAACGCATTCGCCCTCGACTATTGCTTCCTTTGCTTTGATACCGCTCCGTAGCAGCTTTGCGACGTCCGGAAATTGGTCGGTTATGTCTTCAAGTCTGCGCGAGAATAAATGAACTCGATTGCGACTGACGTGAGCCTGAACTCTCAGCCCATCATACTTGTATTCTGCCGCTCCGACTCCTCCCAGCTTTTCAAGGATTTCACGTGCCGATGGAAGACGCTCGCATAGCATGGGCCTAATTGGGCGTCCGACTGTAATCTTGAATTTCCTGATTCCATCAAGTCCATCTCGTGCAACAACTTCTGCCACGTATCCGAGATCAGATGATAGGTTGTAGGCTCGTTCGATAGGCTCGCGAGCAGTCTTTGTCTCCACCGTAGGCTACCGCCAGCGCGTCAAGAACAGTCATGTCCGCAACTCCCAATCTCAATTTTCCAACTGCCATGCGAGCGATGAACTTACCCTCGATCGGAGAGGCATCGTTCAGAAGGCTGGCCAACAAGTGAATCTTCAGATCTACCGAACCCGGACCAGCCGCATGCGCGATCTTGTCGAACGTGTTGTACACTGTGTCCACGTTCAGAGGTCTCTTGAACAATGCTGCTTGGGATTTCTTTTGAAGAAGCTTCTCCACGGTTAAACCGAGGTCGCCCGTTTTCTTGTAATCGGCATCTATTTGGTTCTCTGATTTGCCTGTGACGTCCGAAACTGCCTTTGTGAGCAGCTTTTCCGCGAGACCCAGTTCGATGCCCATGTAGTCAGGATATAGTTTTCCTTGGATGAGATACACGACCTTGCCGATCTCGTCTACTCGAGGTCTCTTTGATCAAGTCTACAAGCAGGCTTGTCATTTCGAGACGCTTTGTGGTTGCTTCGATTTTCTCAAAAGCTTCGGCTAGTCTGATGAACTTCATTTGGACACACCAGCAGGAATTGTCTTCGAAGTCTATCTTGGAAGGGATTTGGAGCGCTCTAGCCTCGAATTTAGTCGACCTTTAGCAGTTTAGTCAAACTATTAGCGGTTATTCTAGCTCGGCTCAAGCATGCATTAATCACTTTCAGAACAGCTGACCCGAGCTTCCATAATGAAGAAATAAGCGCCTGAACTTGTTCAGCTCGCCAAAGGTTCTGATCTGGTTGGCATCCGGAGTCTGGCGCCCGAATGTATTTCGGTTGTGCGGGGTGGTCCTACAAGGAATGGATTGGGCCGCTCTACGACCCTGACAAGAGCATGCTTGCAGCAGTATGCCAACGTTTTCGACACTGTTGAACTCAATTCATCATTCTACAAATCACCAGACGAAGGGACGATCCTAGGCCTAACGCGCTATACCAAGAGAGGGTTCATGTTCAGTGCCAAGATCAATCAGAAATTCACCCATGAACTCAGACTGAAACTCAACGATGAAGCACAAGGGCAGCTGGAGAATTTTGTGCAGCTATTCGACCCCCTGCTCACCCAAGACCGGTTGGGATGCTTTCTGATTCAGCTCCCACCTTCGCTCGAAGGAACGATGAACTTCTCGAGAACTTCCTCGCCGCTCTCCCTCACCGGTACGACTACGTTGTTGAGTTCCGTCACAAGTCATGGATGGACGAAAGCACCTGGCGCACTCTCTCCAAGTATGAAGCAGCTTACTGCATTGTGGACGAGCCGCTTCTTCCACCCGAGGTTCACATCACCTCACCAATTGGGTACGTTCGATGGCATGGGCATGGCCAACGACCTTGGTACAATTACCGCTACACTCAACAGCAACTCAAGATTGGGTCCCGAAAGTTAAGGAAATTCACGAGAACACGAAGAAGACATTTGGGATCTTCAACAATCACTTCCACGGGTACGCTCCAGAGAACTGTGTCCAGATCATGGAAATGCTGGGAATCGCGCAGGAGAAGCACCGAAAGACATTGAAGCGATTGCAGACTCACATTGAAAGAGAACTCGCAGGCTTGCCGCCCGCAGGAACACTGGACGAATATACGAAGCCAACCACCGAAAGCAACTAACGGTGAGCTTCGACCATGAAGTCCCTTGCAGTTTCCGAGTGAGCGGCGAAAGGAATGCTGAGTACACGACCGGGTCATATCTTTGGGTGCAAGGACAATCATGACCAGGTATTCACGCTGTGGATCGGCTGGAGCGTCTCAAGTCGCAATATCGTTAGGGTTAGATGAGGAGCATAAATTAGTTTCACGCAATGCTTTTATTTCATTGACCAAAATTACTGAGGCGGATTTCGACTTTGAAATGCCCACTTTGCGGCAAGGAAATGACCCGAATGGTGGCGCCGGTCGCAGCTCTTCGCCCGAAAGTCGATCGGGCATACAAGAAGCTCTTCACTATTGCGAGAAGCATGGTGTGATAAACAGGCCATCCGACCTCAAGGACCAAGTAGATCAAATTATGCGAGCTTAGTGTCATAGGGCGATGCACTCCCTCGCCCCCGACCTGGTCGTGATCCGATTCGATGATGCAGGAGTCATAGGCAAAGAAATTAAGACGGGACAATTCTTCTCTGCCAGTCGACTTGAAGTAACTATTTGAGTGCATCACCATGCCATCAGAGAAGTCATGCGGGGCCGTCATTTTCAGACGCAACGGCAACAGAAAGTATCTGTTACTTCACTATGAGGGAGGACACTGGGACTTCGTCAAAGGGCATGTTGAGAAGAACGAGTCCGAAACAGACACTGTTCGCCGTGAAACCGAAGAGGAGACCGGCTTATCCGACTTGACGTTCATTGAAGGTTACCGTCAACCTATCAGTTACTACTACAAGCGAGCAGGAAGAACCGTCTACAAGGAAGTAGTGTTCTATCTGGTCGAAACCCACACCGAGGCCATTAGGCTTTCAAGAGAACACGTAGGATACACTTGGCTGACTTACGATCGGGCCTATGAAAGGCTGACCTACAAGAACGCGAAGGAAACACTCCGGAAAGCCGATGAGTTCCTGGAGAAGCTAGGTACGCAACGATGTCTTAGGAGACGCTAAGGAAAGCAGCTAGGACAGCTCGGGCGCCATGCAACTTGTTCTCGGCTTGCTTCCAAACAATACTATTCGGACCCTCCAAAACGTCATCAGTTATCTCCATCCCCCTGTGAGCAGGGAGACAGTGCATTACTGAAACGTTCGAACCAGCTCTTGAGAGCAATCTTCGAGTTAATCTGATAGGCCTTGAACAGCTGTTCTTTCCTCTTCGCACCTTTCTCTTGCCCCATACTGACCCAGACATCCGTATAGATCACGTCGGCATCCTCAACGGCCTTCTTCGGGTCACGGATAATCTCGATTGTTCCACCCGACTTCGACTGCGAGGTTCTTGCGCTCGAGTTATCACAGGTTTGTCTGGTTCGAATCCTTTGGGGCAGGAAACAACCAAGTTCATTCCCATTGTTGCCCCGCCAAGCAACCAAGAATTGCAGACATTATTACCATCGCCAATCCAGACAAATCGCAGGTTTGAGAGTCCTCCTTTCGACTTCTTGGATTGTGAGCATGTCAGCAACTACCTGGGTCGGGTGTTCGAGGTCGCTCAGAGCGTTGATGATTGGTACAGGGGCATATTCGGCGAATTCGACCAGGGTCTGATGGGCGTAAGTTCGTATCACAATCCCGTTGAGGTATGCTCCTAGAATTCGTGCAGTGTCCTTCAACGGCTCCCCTCGAGCGAGTTGAAGTTCGTCCGCTCGAAGATACATGGCTTGCCCGCCCAGCTGATAGGCAGCAGTTTCGAAGCTGACTCTCGTTCTGGTCGAGGGCTTTTCGAACAGTAACCCTACGACCTTCTCTCGTAAGCGCAGGTTCTAGCGTACCCTCTCTTGCTTCCGTCTTCAATCCAGTCCAAGTTCCAACAGGCTTTCGACTTCTGTGCGGCTAAGGTCGCCCATTGAAAGAAAATCTCTTCCTGCGAACAACAGAATCTCCCGGCACGTCAATTAAGGGCTGACATTGAAAAATGCTTCACTCGAATTCCAGATAACGCCCTCTAACTCTTGCTCTCTGGTTCAGTCTGGCTTCGATATTTCGGAGGCGCTTTTTTAGTCGGGTCAATCAAGAAACGTCCGAGCTTGAGAATGTCCATCCCAACGAGAACAGGGTAGCGCATGTCGGATCGATCGTCCACACTTACGGGCAGTGCGAACTCTTGACCCTGAATCTCCACTATCGCTCGAACGAGTGGCCGACTGCGCACTTCGTCCAGTAGTGCAGATTTCACTTTCGCTACACTCGACGGTTGGCCCCAAGCCAATGTTGGCTGCGAGCCACACGTCAACCGAAGTTCTCGTCGACCCAGTATCGATCTTTCCCTTTACCCGTGCTTCACCGTTATGTCCGATGACCTTTACATACTCGATGGGGCCGATGATAATTCGCTCTTTCGTCATCTTCAACACGACGGCGTACTCTTTATCAAAGTGAGTATTAAGGCCAGTCCGGTCTGGGGCTGGCTTCATGAAGATCGGAGTCTTATCGAAGAATCAAGCGTTCTGGGCAACCACAGAAATCATCGCAGCACTCATAGATCGAAACATTGAACCAGTCTACCTTCACACGCCCCAGGTTCACCTCAGCCTTGATGGGAAGAAGGCGGATGCAGTCTACGATGGCCGGTCTTTGGCGGATCTTGATGCAGCTATTCCTCGCATTGGACGCAGCTTGACCCCGCTTGGGATGATGATCCTAAAACAATTTGAGCTAATGGAAATCCCATCAACACTCTCCATGCAAGGTTTACTGATTGCAAGAAACAAGTATCTAACGCTCCAAGTGCTTCATGCTGTTGGCATTCGAATTCCTGAGAGCGTATTGATCGCATCTAGAAGGCGAGATCAGGAGCCCACGGATTATCTTTCCCCACCGATCGTGATGAAACTGCTAAGTGGAACTCAAGGGATCGGCGTCATGTTGGTTAGAGACCCCAAAGAAGCAGGCCCGATCATCGACACATTGTCTGAACTCGACCAAATCATCTGCATACAGAAATACCTACAGAACCCAGGGGAAGATACAAGGGCATTCGTTGTGGGTTCTGAAATTGTAGCAGCCATGAAGCGTAAGGCCGGCGCCTAATGAATGGAGGAGCAATATCCACATCGGCGGACGGGGAATCGCACATACTCTCTCTGAAGCAGAGGCGGAAGCTGCCATCAGGGCAGCGGAGGCAGTTGGCGTCGAAATCGCTGGTGTTGACCTGATAACCGTTGAAAATGAACCATTTGTAATCGAAGTCAACGCTTCACCGGGATTCAAGGGTCTACTGGAGGCGACCGGAATCAACGCTGCCCAAAAGATAGCCGCATACGCACAGTCAAAGGCCAAGAAATAGCTCACCATCATATAGCCCCCGCAACATTCATTGCTCAATCCAAATTCAGTTCCGCTGTCGGCAATGAAGACAGTCACAAACATGATGCTCAAATGACTTTAACCTGGGGTAACTGAGCCGACATGAACATCAACCCTGAGACAGCAGTTCCAGATAGCTAAAGTAATTCGACTCTGGAGAACTGAAACATTCCGGAAATGGCCGAATCAGAACAAGCGCGATTAGTCGACGCTATTGATCTTGTGGAGAAAGCAACTATCCGCGCAAACAAAGAATCCCCGAAAAAAACTACGAAGCAAAAGACTCTACTCAGTTGTGGTCTACGCCTTAGCACCACGAGTGCGAAAACAGTGGTCCAAGCATACAACGACGCGCAATCAACCGCCAGAGGCGCGAAGCAAACCAAACGGCTTTTCTACAAGCGAGAAGGAATCTGATCGCGATGAAAATCCACAAAAAACTCTTCGTGCCCCCTGGAAAGAAAACAAATCTTAGCAAATTCGACCCAGACGACACTCTGGGATTGAAGAACGACGAAGGGTCGCAGAAGATGCTTCAGAAACTTGCCGCTCAGCTAGATGAGCTGCAATATCTCCTCTATGCCTCAAAGAAGAACTCACTTCTCATTGTTCTTCAGGGAATAGACGGAGCCGGAAAAGACGGAACCATCCGCCATGTGATGTCAGGACTGAATCCGCAAGCTTGTCGCGTTACGTCGTTTAAGACACCTTCTGCCGAAGAAGCAGCCCATGACTTCCTATGGCGCATCCACAACGCTATCCCTGACCGAGGGGAAATAGGAATATTCAACCGTTCTCACTACGAAGATATCCTAGTGGTGAGAGTTCACAAACTCGTGCCGGAATTCATTTGGTCACGACGCTACAAACAGATCAACAATTTTGAAAGGATGCTTGCCGAAAACAACGTCAAGATAATAAAGTTCTACTTGCATATCAGCAAGGAAGAACAGAAGAAGCGCTTCCAACAGAGATTGGATGATCGCACGAGATGGTGGAAGCTCTCGCCGACTGATTTCCAAGAGAGACGCTACTGGAACGACTACACGGCCGCTTACGAAGATGTGCTCCGATATTGCAGCACTCCATGGGCGCCATGGTACATTATTCCCTCAAACAAGAAATGGTTCAGAAACCTTGCAGTCTCACACATCATAGTCAAAGCCTTGGAAGATTTGAATATGAAATTCCCGAAACCGTCTTTCAACGTCTCTCGGTACGTTCTCAAGTAACTAAATGATCGCAGAGAGGCCGCGGAGAAGACCGATTTTTTCCCTCGTCAACGGTTTAGATATACGTGGCTGAAATCATTCCCAAGGTAACCGTTCAAAATTGAGTCTTAATCTTGAGCAACTGAGCCGACTTAGCGAATAACGGAATCATCGACCGACGGTTCTTTCTCGCCATCAGCGGAGCCCCCTTCTAGCTCAATGGACCGAGAGGGTAAGCTGTTTTGTGATTATTCTTCGCTCTGTGACAATTTTGTCGACAGGCCGATCGTATCGGGTCGTCGGAATCTCCCTGACGATCTGAAATTCGTATCCCAGACCAATCGTCGACAGATGGTTGTGCAATGAATTGATACTTCGATCATAGTACCCTCCACCGTAGCCTATTCGGTATCCGCGCGGATCCCAAGCAATCCCTGGAATTAGGGCAATCTCCGCCTCCTCCAGTGGGACGGGCCTGAGAAATTCGGCTTTTGGTTCAAGGTTTCCGAAATTGCCGACTTCCAATTCTTTCTCTGGAGACTTAAGTTCGGAGAAGATCAGTCGCCTATTCATCTGGTTCGTAACCGGAATGATCACGCGCTTTGCTTGAGCAATACACCGCTCAAGAATCTCCCCCGTCCGCACTTCACTGCCGATGTGCAGATAAATCGAAATCGTCCTTGCTTCCTCGAACTCCTGAAGATCGAAGAGCCTCTGCGATATCCGGGAGCTAAGGTAGTCAAGTTGCGATAGCAGGCTGGTCGTTCCTGAGAAACAGCATTCGGCGACGTAGGGCTCGCTTTTTCTCACGAGGGTTCAGCGGTTTTCAACTCGTCGACGCTGAAACCCAGTTCAACATTCTTCTGCAGGCATGCGGCGAACAAGGTATTGTGGAGTAGCATCGCTATTGTCATGGGGCCGACTCCTCCTGGGACAGGGCTGACGTAATCAGCTACCGCCATCGCTGCGTCAAAATCGACATCGCCCATTAGTTTGCCCCCGACACTGCTCGTCCCCACGTCGACGACTGTAGCGTCGCGTTTGATCATGTCAATTCCCACGGTGAATTCCGAGCGCCGTCCGATTCCGGTGACCAGAATATCGGCCTGTCTGCAGATCCTCTTCAGATCCTCGGTCTTCGAATGGCAAACAGTGACCGTAGCGTCATTATTCAGCAGCAGTTGGGATAGAGGTCTTCCAACGAGTTTGCTCCTGTTTATCACGACGGCGTGACTACCTGCAACCTTTGACTCGGTAATACCTAAGCATGGCAAGCACGCCCTTCGGAGTGCAAGCAACCAAATCTGCTTTGTTCTGTGCCAGAAGACCGAGGTTGTAGGGATGCAATCCGTCGACGTCCTTCTCTGGCGCAATAGTGGACACCGCGGAGACTTCATCTAAACCTTTAGGCAAGGGCAATTGAAGCAAGATTCCCGTGACCGCCGTCTCTTCGTTCAGCTCATGAATGACATGATGCAGGTCCTGCTGAGTCGTACTTGCGGGTAGCTCGATATTTCGTGACGTGATTCCAACATCCATGCACGCAGCGTGCTTGTTCTTCAAGTACGTTCGTGACGCTGGGTTATCGCCCACTTGTATCGTTGCAAGATACGGTTTCACTGGCGAGCCTGCCAAAGCTTCGACCCGTTCCTTGACTTGTGATCTGATCTTCCGAGCTACAATGCGACCGTCCATAACTTTACCGGGCACAGCCTGTTCACCTTAGCTTTCTGTAGACTAGTTGCCTTTTCACTCTTAAGAGCAATACACTACGGTAACACTGTTGGCGGCTCTCAGATTTGACCGAAACGAAATTAGCCGCGACGGATTGTCATCGGATGCGATTGGGACAATCGCATCAAGAACAAAACAATAGAGACGATTCGGGCTTGGTAAGACTATTTCTTTGTTGAAGCTCTTCTCATACATCCTTCGCAGGGTCCATCGGATGGCGTTCTTTAGCTCTAGCACACGGCGATCGTCACCGTAGTTCTTTATGTGGATCGCTTTCAGGTATCCATCTTCCTGCTCAAGATCATAGGCGAGTATGTCTTCAGGTGGAATTGCGCCTGAGGAGGCTGCCTCTTTGTCCTTCGTCTGCATTGGATCGAGAATCTTCCCTAGCAAGAATGCGCGCAGGGGTGGGGAGTTGGAATCAAGCTTGACATTCGCCTCAGGAACGACGTGCATGCCATCTTGGTCCATGAGGATTGACGCAATCGTAGCGCCATTCGTTGTCATGATTGGTATCTTCTCTGAATGGAGTGCTTGGTGATGCTTTGGGTCGATCGGGAGGCTGCGTTGGGGAAGCGATCTCCACTGGTCTGAAGCTTCTCTCGGCAAGAAGGGAATCCACGACTTCCAGGAAGGACCGCAAAGAGTTGACCTCGTCTTCCTGTTGCTTGATACGTCGCTCAAGGAAGGATTTCATTTCGGCGAGTTTCTTCGTCAACTGCTGCTCTGGGGAGGACAAGGCTAGCACTGTCTTACAGACCAAGGTGTCTTGCGTATTAAACAGTCGATTGGATCATGGGCTGTTTTGAAAGATGAAGGGTTTGTGAGGGACTGACGTAACACACCTATCTGTGCGTCATGTTGACAGTGCCACTTTTCGCAGTTCGGTTTCGGAGTTATCGGCGTTTATGAAAATGGGTACGTTCTCCATACCAGTTGCGATGTAGCTTGACAGAAGCCATTGACCGGGCGCAAATTCAAGCGTTTTTTCAAGAATTCCTTGGTCGATGGTGAAGGTACTACTCACAAGGCTCCTGTCGTATGGCCTTGGTAGGGGGCCCACGAAGTATGTGTGCAATTGCTGCAGCGCGTTCGTGTTGAGGTAAGCGATTCTCTGCGTTGCGACGCAACCGCCCAATCCATATTTTCTTCCCTGTCGCAGTAGCGTCTCGATACGATGAGTGCAAGTCAAATCGATTCCTCGGGCTTTTTCGTATGCGGGTATGAACTCCTGCGCCTCGTCGAATACAAAGAGGATCTGTGGCTCAACTTGGAATTCCCGCTTCCGTTGGCGAAGCATTTCAGAGGTCAAAGCGATTGCCAGGCTCTTGACCATGTTTGGTTCAGCCATGGAGATGCAGAGAAGTCTGGTGTCGCCGTTCAGAAGATCCAACAACTCTTCTTGTCGTGTATGAGTTCTCGTCAGATGGCGCTTGTTCTTGGTTCAGTCTTCCTTTGAGTTCACTCCGTGTTGACGCCCATGCAGCGAGGGAACCGTTTTTCCAGACTTTGAATTTCTCAATCGCTTCAGTTGCGGATGCTTGAAGGTAGTCAAGGAACTCGGTTGACAGAACTGCGGAGCGTTCAATCTTGTTCTTCTTCATCCAGTCCAGAACCTTCGCTTCAATTTCGTGAATCGCGTCAAGGTTAACGGCCTTGTCGCCTTCACCTTTCTCCAGCATACCGATTTGGTCGAGAATATCCTCGTAGGTTGGCAGCGGCTTCCCCGCTGCTTCGTAATGCCCCAGCTTTCCCTGGGCTATGATCTTCTCAAGGTTAGGTGTGATTTCGGATTTCTCGAAACCTCTCGGTGTGACTATGATCTTGCGAAAGCGTTGAGCGTTAGATACGGGGACCTCAGTGATGATCTTGCCACTGATTGATTTGTCCAGGAAGACGTCTTGGAGTAGGAACGGGTATTCCATTGAGATGTCGAAGATCACTACTTTAGTGTTCTTTGAATGGTAGAGAATTCTTCTCAATATGTTTGAGAGCAGGTTGCTCTTGCCACCTCCCGTGAAGGAAAACACGCCGAAGTGGTAGCGTGCGAGCCGCTCAAAGCTGACGTAGATTGGCACGAGAGTTCCTTCTTCTTGGAACATTTTGATTGTGCCAATTCGCGGGTCCTTCCTTGCGTCAGAACTTGTCAGTATTCTCTCGTCCTCCCAAGGCAGGCCTAGTTCTTCGAGAAGCTTACGATTGTACATGCTATGAATTGTGGCCTTGTTTAGGATGAAGACTCTCTCGCCGACCACTGGGTAGGTAAAGCCCTTCGCATATTGTTGAGCGTTGCCTTCGAGGACTAGATCATAGTTCAGCGGAATCGCGCTTAATTGAATCATCATTGTTGCTTTGTCGTCGGTGTCCCAGTCCGCAACACTCTGCTCAATTATTTCGAATTGATATGGGTAGTAGCTTTGATTGGATAAACCTCTTAGGCCGAAGTGTTCAGGACCGATCCTCGAGACCTCTAATAGCGTAAATCTCTTGCCGGCGTGCTTCTTTGCCTTGAAGTTTCGGACAGCAAGGAGCATTCCTTCCTCGAGCAGCCCCATCAGGTCTTTCTGATATTGGGCTTTAACGTCGCATTCGTATTTTGATGAGAACCCAGTGGTTTCTGCGGAGATCTCACTTCGTCTGACTCCGTAAACCGCGGCAAGTCTACCGTCGAACCGCCCCTCGAGGTCGGTGAAGTGTCGACTAAGCTCTGCGTCTAGCATCTTCTACATCGCTCCTCCGTTCTCTGAATGTGTTCATATAAAACGAATATTTCCTTAGTGCAGGATGAGTAACAAGCCAATGCCCCATGGCCTTGACCATTTGTGACGCGTGGTTTCGCTGCGCCTTCGCAATCTTGTCGGCTATGTAGAGCGGTTTGTTGTGTCCGAAAACTTCAGGGAGGCTTGGCTGAGTCATGGCTTTCAGGGTGACCATTACAAGTTCTTGAACATGATTTCCGGGCGCATTGGTCCGCCAGAGGATAGGGTCAATCTCTTCTACGGCCCCGCCATATGCATGCTTCAAACTCACCGTTGGTGCTTTTTCCAAAGGATTGTAGAGTCGATCGATGAAGAGCACGTTGCTCCTGAATTTGTCGTCAGATTTTGCCTTGTCTAACTGTATGTATGATTTGACGAAAAGTTGCTCAAGGATTATTCGGTTTTGGATCGCACCGGAAACATAGCCTGCGCTTGTGTTCGAAATCGGGCAGAATTGTTTGGAACGCGGTATCGTACTCAATTGTAGCCCAAGGCACTTGCACCTGGTCGTGGTGGAACATGCTCGTGGCTTGAAGCAACATCCGATCGGTAGTCGATACCGGCTCGACGTGCTGTTTCCAGATGCTCTCTTCAAGGCACACGGGTATGAGATGCGCGATAAGGTCTCTGGCGGTTGTGTCTTTTGTTATGCCCGATTAGGAGGATATTGTTTTGGCGGCAGGTTTCAATCAGTAGATTCAGGGAGAATAGGGAGAGAAAAGCCAAGTCGAGTGTGGTCAGCCATCTCGCTTGCGATCCATCGACGACCTGCATCGGATTGCCACCGGTGCTGGAGAATAGGCGACCACCGAAGAACTCAACGAGTTTTCGGGTGCGCTGCCCATGATTCGGAAAGACGGGGCAACAGCGAGTATTTTCCTTCAGATTCTTGAAAGTACTTACCCTGTTCCGCAGCCTTCCCGAGAAAACGCGTAAGCTTCTCTGTTCTGTCTTTTGTTGTCAGGTTCAGATGCTCTGCAATTTCAGAGATAGACAGAGGTTTCCCAACTTTCCTCAAAAGAAAGATGACCGAATGTCGGAGGTAGTCGCCTCGGGGGGGCAATACTCCATTCAGATTCAGTGTGTGATATCTTTCAACTGCGAGCTCCTGCTCGTCTAAGACTGCACCGTCAATTTTGTGAACCAGAATTGCACATTGCCGCTTCCAAAGTGCACGCTTTGAGGTGTCATGAATGAGACTGGAATGTGTCCCAGAAAGCGATCTGTCTAGTAGGATTATCCTGAATTGCTTCGACCTAGCGAGTGTGTAGGCCAAGTATAGCTCTGAGAACAACATGATCCAGTTGGCTATCGTTGAGTTGTCAACAGTGGAATCTTCTGTCATTGGACGTGAGATTGTTTGCCCCCCGGCCTGACCGAACGTCATTTGCGGTTCCACTTCAGGAATCGAATCCACGTAGATCGGAACGCAACTCGCTACCCCATGGCCTTTCTCCAGGAAACCGGTATCGTAGACCACATTTGGAAATCCGTCCTTGGCATAGCTTACGGTTCCCGTTGCAGCATAAGCGCCAGCCCAGAATACCGCTAACCCGCCCAAGAGATTCTGGTCTAGAGATCCGTCGATTGCAGCAAATTTGGCGTCCGAGCCGTTGAACATTCTTACCGCTTCTTGAAAGGATCTTTCAAAGTTGAAATCCGAAACGAGCAGTTTGCTGATGAGCGGCCAGTAGGAACTGCTTGCGCCCTCTAGCCGTTGACCGCTCTCTCCGATCTGTCCCTCAGCTCCGTCCCTCAGGATTTTCCCTAGCCTCTTCGTATTCTGACTGAGTAATGATGCCAAGGGCCTGCAGTCCTCTCAGCTACAGGAGTCTCCGATTCAAATAAAGCCCAGACCCAATTGGAGAGCAGGAGAGATGAGACAAGTTGTCTTCACAATTTCAGGCCGCGAAGAACTAGATTGTAAATGAGCTCAAGGCTGGCTTCGAATCGATTTATATACAG
This sequence comes from Candidatus Bathyarchaeota archaeon, assembly GCA_963835925.1. GTDB lineage: Archaea > Thermoproteota > Bathyarchaeia > 40CM-2-53-6 > 40CM-2-53-6 > FEN-987. The sequence goes on along the minus strand of CAWIHH010000005.1, from coordinate 198,149 downwards.
AACACTCGTTGCTTTGTGACGGTGTCCTCTCCATGGGTGACCGCTTTAACGCAACTATCAACCTCTAAGTCGCTCGCAGATTGTTCCCCATCTAAGGCACCGAGAACTTCTCGTGATGATATGCAATGAATCAGAGTACAACCGATATTGCAGACATTCTCTCAGGCAAGATGGACAACAACGACGTTTCGCTTAGAGGATGGCTTCACCACATTAGATCCAGCGGAGGAATTCTATTCCTTCAACTCCGGGACGGAACTGGTGTAATTCAGTGCACCGTTAAGAAAGATCAAACTGATGCAAAAGAATTTGAAAGACTGAACTCGATTCCGATTGAAAGCACGATCGAAATTACTGGAACGGTAAGAAAGGATCCTCGGGCGCCTCGCGGGTACGAGATTTTGGGCAAGAATGTCAATGTTCTGTTTCCTGCCGAAGACGGCTACCCGATTGCGAAGAAGTATCATGGACCAGACTTTCTGCTCGACACTAGACATCTGTGGATAAGAGATCCAAAGCTCCAGACGACGATGCGAATTAGGGCACGACTGATAGATGAAATGCGCAGATGGCTTGTAGATCACGGATATTTGGAAGTCCAAGTCCCGGTCCTCGTCACTGCTGCCGTGGAGGGAGGTTCAACTTTGTTCGAGGTCAAGTACTTCGACCAGAAAGCGTACCTCACTCAAAGCTGGCAACTCTACGCAGAAGCTATGATCTCAAGTGTGGGCAAAATCTTCACTGTCGCACCATCATTTCGTGCTGAGAAATCTCGAACGAGACGCCACCTGACCGAATATTGGCATCTGGAAGTGGAGGAACCATGGCTCGATCTGGAGGGCCTGATGCGCCTTGAGGAGCAACTTGTCTCCGAAACTTGCAAACACATCCGAGAGAATATGCAAGAGGAATTGAAACTCGTGGGACGCGATCCGAGTCAACTTGAGAACGTGAAAGCACCGTTCCCGAGAATCACTTACGATGATGCGGTTAAACTGATTCAGAAGTCTAGGCCTGACTTCAAATGGGGAACTGACATGGGCTACGAAGAGGAAAAAGTGCTGACTGAAAACTTCGATCAACCTTTCTTCGTGAGCCATTTCCCGAAGGGAACGAAGGCGTTCTACCACATGCCCGACCCCAAGAATCCTAACGTGACTCTTTCAGTCGACCTGCTCGCTCCTGAAGGATACGGCGAGATTACTGGTGGCGGTCAACGGATCCACGAGCTGAATCCCTCCTAACAAGAATGAGCGAAGAAGGCCTGAAGCCTGAAGATTACCAATGGTACGTTGATCTTCGACGTTATGGAACAGTTCCTCATTCAGGTTTCGGCATGGGCGTCGAGAGAACCTTAGCATGGATATGCAAGCTCGAGCACATCAGGGACGCAATCGCTTTTCCGCGCCTGATTAACCGGATCTATCCATAGTCTTCTCTGGGCAGTCTGAAATGCTACGGATAAGACAAATGCAGCCAAAGGACATACCGTTTGCAGTAAGACTGACGGATCAAGAAGAATGGGGCGTAACACCAAGCGCTCTTAAGCGACTCATGCGTCTGAACCCGCGAGGCTGCTTCATCGCCTACGATGGAACCACAAGATTGGGCTCACGACCACTACCTCTACGGCAAAGAACTTGCCTGGATTGGCAATGTGATCGTGGACAAGAACCATCGCGGGAAACACATCGGACAAAGTTGGTCGAGCACGCAGTCTCGTTCCTGCATAAGTCAAGAGTTAAGCATATCGCACTCTATTGTTTCAGCGAACACGAAAAGTTCTACGAGAATCTTGGATTCGTAAAGGACGCCTCTTCCTTCGGCTTAAACGTAGTGCAACGAAGGCGAAGCCAACCAAGAAGCCGCCCGATTCCTCCGGCCGCCACAGCTGACCAAGGTCTTGGCGGCGGATAGGAAGGCGTTTGGAGCTGACAGGTCGAAACTGATTCGAGACGTGCTCGCGAGAAGGCGGCTGGTATATCGGCTCAGGGCAAGATGCCTCATCCACTTCTTACCTTATGGTCAGGGAATATTCTGATGACTGCGAATTTGGTCCATGGATTTGCACTAACCCTTCACGTGATGAGCCTGACGAAATGCTCAGCCGTGCGCTCGCTATGATAAGACCAGTCCCCGTTGAAATCTCCTGTTTGCAGGAAAACCAGAGGGCTATTCATACGCTCAAGGCGAATGATTTCGGATGGTCAGGGAAGGTTACAGGATGTTCTTTGAACAAAGGACAGACATTGGGAACGACAGATCGCAATATGCGCTGGGATTTCTTGACAAAGGTTAACCTATTGCAGGGCTTTTCACGATGAGGCGTGGCAGCTAGACTGCTCTTGGTTGAATCAGTGGGGGAACTAGTTCTGGAGCAGGTTTTCCGAGTTTCTTGTCCAACGCTGACTTTATCAGCCCATAGTACGGAGGAGAGGGTTTGCCAGGCCTCGATTTGAACTCCCCGTGAAACTGGGTTCCCAAATAATAGTACTTGCTGGGTATTTCGAATATCTCCATCCTTGTTCCGTCGATGCTTCGGCCCGAGAATACAGCCCCACTTTCACGATTCGCTCTATGTACATCTGGGTTGACCTCGTATCTGTGTCTGTGCCTCTCAGAGATCATTTCCTTCTTGTACAGCAGACTCGCTTTTGTGTTAGGGAAATGCGAATCTCGTGAGCGCCCAGTCTCATCGTCGCTCCCTTTGATTCAACGCCACGTTGTTCCGGCATTAGGTCGATTACTGGATGAGTCGTGCTCGGATCAATCTCCGTGCTATTCGCGTCCTTGAATCCAAGATGCCGGCAGAATTCCACTACTGCAAGCTGAAACCCGAAACATATGCCAAGCGTGGGGATGTTGTTCTCGCAGCGTATGCCAAAGCAGCTATCTTACCCTCAGTGCCTCTCGAACCAAAACCACCTGGCACAAGCACGCCATCGAAGCGAGACAGTATTGAGCAGTTTGATTGTTCTTCTTCAAAAAGTTCTGTTTCAATCCAATCGATCTCCACTCGTGCATCGCAGGCACCTCCAGCATGCTTCAATGCTTCATTTACACTCACATAGGAATCGGCAAGTTCGGCGTATTTGCCGCAGAGAGCTATGTGAACAACCTGACTGGGGTTTGAGATCAAGTTCACGGTTCGTCTCCAGTCACCCCAGTTGGCAGGGCGGCGTTCCAGCCCGAATCGTTCCGTGAGAAATTCCCCCATCCCTTGCAGGTCGAGCTCGATCGGGGCCTGATATACGGTCGGCACGTCGGGTGAAGCAAAAACCGCACGTTCTTCAACATTGCAGAAAAGCGCAATCTTCTTCCTTGGGCCGGCGAGCAGAGGGCCGGCACTTCTAGCGACGATAAGATCAGGTTGGATACCGATCCTCCGTAATTCCTGAACGCTATGTTGGGTGGGTTTAGTCTTCTGCTCTCCTACGACATCTAGCACGGGTACTAATGTGACGTGAGCGAAAAGAACTCTTGAATGGCCTTCCTCCAGTCTCAATTGGCGAGCAGCTTCCAAGTAAGGAAGACTCTCGATGTCACCTACGGTTCCCCCGATTTCGACCAGCAGAACATCAGACCCTACCTTTGCAGCGATGTTCTTGATCACTGCTTTGATTTCGTCAGTCACATGCGGTATGATCTGAACACATTGTCCGAGGAAGTCGCCGCGCCTTTCCTTGTTTATGACGGTTGTGTAGATTTGACCAGTTGTAGTATTGTGGCCGCGTGAGAGGCTGATGTCAAGAAAACGTTCGTAGGTCCCCAAGTCCATGTCGATTTCGCCACCGTCGTCCGTAACGAAAACTTCACCGTGGGTCACCGGGTTCATTGTGCCTGCGTCGACGTTCAAGTAAGGATCGACTTTCATCACGGAGACTTTGAATCCTCTGATCTGAAGTAATTTTGCGATAGAAGCGGCGGTTATACCTTTGCCGATTCCGGACATCACACCGCCAGTGACGAAAATATACCTCGTATCTGTCGGCATACCTCACACGACGCGATAGCACGACTTAAAAGTTTCTCCGATAAGAAAACGAGAAAATTGAGCGACAACGCTAGAACGCAACCGAAAACGTTGCGAACTACTTTGCAACTTGCCCTTTGAGTTTTCTGATTTCCTGATTGATCAGATTCAGTGCGACGCGAGCTGTCGAAATCGCTTGATCCAGTGATTGTGAACTCTCAGGTTCCCAGATTCTTGCAGCGCCCTGAGCAGTCTGAGTGCCAAGTTGACTCAGGTACAATGATCCACTGCTCTCAAATACCAAACCCGCTTTGACCAGTCCTTCCAGCGCCTCGGACTCGGGATGTAAGAATTGAAGCTCACTTCTCTTCTTGGCACTTTCAGGTGAGACTGCTTTAGCCTCCAGCAATTTCATCAGCACGCTCGGCCCAGATGGCACAGCCTGACCGAATTCTGTTTTGGCTGACTCTTCGAGTTTCCGCAGCTGCTCTATTCTTGCAACCGCATCAGTTACGGTGGTTAGGCTTTTGGTTATACTGAGAAAGGATTGTACAACTGGGCTTTGCGGATTCATTCTGTAGAGGGTTACTGCGCCCACGTGTCTGGATGGTGAAATAGCTTTCATTCTCTCCAAGTCGTTCCAGACTCGGTAAAGCGTTGTTCGCCCTATTCCTGCCCGTTGGGCAATCTCAGTCTTTGTTAGTTCCTCTTGCGGGCGTTGTGCAAGAATGGTTAGAACCTTGAGTTGGGGGCTCTTCGAAAGTACTTCCATGAATGCGGTGGCTTCGTCTGCTGCCAAGGGTCCGTCAAGTGTCATATGGAAAGAGGCATGGTATATTAATGTTCGCCTTTCCACACATCAAAGTTTCAACTGAAGATGCATAAACCAGACCCACACCTATCCCAAATATGCCCTCCACCAACAGCAGGCTCACTGAAATCGAAGAGAGAATTCTTCTTACCCTCTGGAAACTGAAGGGCATAGGGAAAGATCACGTCAGAGAGGATACCCTAAGGATAGATCCAGGATTGGAAGCAACTAAAGATCCCCTAACAGCCAAGATAGAGAAGTTGCGGACCCAGGGTTTCCTAGAGATAGCTACTGCTAACGGGGGTAATGCAATTTCCCTAACGCCGCTCGGCCTCGCAATATTAAGACAGATCGAAGAAGACAAACTGCAGGAGCTAAAATGATGCACTAAGACCTCTCAGACGGAACCTGCAATGCGTGTCTCCCGAAAGTTTAATGGAACGAAACCCTCAAACGGTTTGCAAGTGGACTGCATACGCGAAAATGATGTGTCCATTAAGTGCAGAGCGCTCTCAGCCAGCGCTATGATGTTTCGACGGGCAGACTGATTCATTATCTCCCGTCTATAAACCGCCGCGATTCAGAACCTATTCAATTGATACTCCGTTAAACCAATGAATAGGAACAAGCTGGCCATTTCTAATTCCCATTGAATAGGAAAACTTTCGTAAGAAATACCTCAGCCAGATCGACCGCTCGTTCATTAGTTGGGATTGAGGACTTTCGGAGCTTTGCGTGCATTGAGGATAGCTGTGACAAAAGTGGTGAAACCTGCGTTTCCAGTCAGTGCGCCCATGAACACACTCATCAATGACGTCTCCAACCAAGCCTTCGCCAAAATGGAAATCAACAAGCCCATCGTGAGCCACGGAGCCGGTCCTAGGAAGTATGGCACCAGGACGATGAAGAATAGGATCGTGAACAAGAACTCTGGAACATACCCCAGTAAGACCATCGGGATTGTTAGGAGAGATCGGTTACTTCTTTGGTTCACGTCAAAAGCTCTGTAAAGAGCTCCCGTCGTAAGCCCAGTCAATGACTTGCCCAAAGGCAAACCTACCAATCCCAGCCAACCTAAGCCTCCCAACAGACCGAAGTTGACTCCGGAGACTACTCCGCCCAGCAGTCCGACAAGGAAGCCAATGTAGGGCCCACCGTATATGCCAGCGATGAATGTGGCAATGTTAGAAAGGTCGAGCCCAATCTGTCCGACCCTTGTCAAGCCTAGGGAAAGAGCTGAGAGAATATTTGCCAGTGCGATCATTACAGCTGTGAAGGCTGCAACTCTCGAATTCAGCTCTAGACTTTTCACGGCCATTGATCTCACATTGCATTGTGCAAGCTCTGGCTAGCAGGTTCCATTCAGATATGCGTCTTTGGCCGGGCTTGATGAGCTACTTATAATAGCGTTTCTACCCGTTTTTGGTGGATGACTTCACCGGATGGGATAACAGCTCTGTCCAGGGGTGACTCCCATCTACCTCCCGCCGCTCCTCAATAATTCAGAACACTTGTCAATCTGGTACGAGAGGCTAGTGCACAGTAACCGATTTTGCCAAGTTTCGCGGAAAGTCCGGATCATATCCTTTTCGAACTGACATGTAGTACGCGAAGAGTTGCAGCGGTAGAATGTAGATTATCGGCGAAAGAATCGAAGGAATCCCCGATGGAACCACTATTGTCTCGTCTGAGAGCTTTGCGATATCACCATCTTTTTCGTCGACAATGCTGATTATCTGAGCGCCGTGCGCCTTCATCTCCATCACGTTGCCGATTAATTTCGAATATGATTCGTCTTTTGGAGCGACGAAAATGACCGGATAGCCCTGTTCAACTACTGAGATGAAACCATGCTTTGATTCGCCCGCAGGGTAAGCGATGGCTGGGAGATATGAAAGTTCAAGCAGCTTCAACCGACCTTCAAGCGCCGTAGCCACGCTAATACCTCTGCCGAGGAAACAGAAACTTGGGCGGTCCGAATATTTCTCAGCAATCGAGCCTACCCGTTCCCGTTGTGTCGTGAGGAGTCTCGAGATCCAATCCGGCAATTCGTTGAAACCCTGCCTCGATAGCTGCTAGGTCATTCTTCCCAACAACTCCTTTTTTCCGGGCGAGTGCTACTGCGATTTTCAGCAAAACCGAGAGTTGTGCTGTGAAAGTCTTCGTTGCAGCGACGCCCATTTCGGGACCTGAATTTTGGCCGATATAGACATCAGAGAGCCTGGGAAGTGTCGAGCCCATGGTATTGCTTATCCCGAGAATTGTTGCGCCTCTATTCTTGGCACCTCTCACAGCACTGAGCGTATCTGCTGTCTCGCCAGACTGACTTACTGCGACCACAACAGTATCTTGATCCACCATCGCAGCTAAACTGTCAATGAACTCAGAGGCCACCACAGGAGTGATTTCGATTTTCGCAAGGTTGGAGAACACGTAAGCTGCAGCTAGGCATGCATGGTACGAAGTCCCGCACGCAACAAAGAAAATCTTCTTCGCCTTGTTTAGGGCAGAAGCCATTAAGTCCAAATAGATTGGTTGAGTTCGCAGAGCGTTACGAACGCTCGATGGCTGCTCATTTATCTCTTTCAGCATGAAATGTGGGAACCCTGTCTTGAGAGCCGTCTCCACGCTCCATTCGACCGTGAAATGTTCACGAGATAACACTTCCCCGTCACATATCTGGATTAATCCGACCTTTTCAGCGGTGAGGACCGCCATCTCGTCATCTTCGAGCAGGATGACTTGATTTGTTCTCGATAGGAAAGCTGGAATATCAGAAGCACAATAGTTGCCGCTGGCCGAGGTCCCGACCACAAGTGGACTCTCTTTGCGAACGCAAACAACCTTGTCCGGCTCTGATGCGCAAATAAGGGCGAGAGCGTAGGCACCTACGAGTTTCTTGGCCGCAACCCTAACTGCTTCAACGAACCCCATCCGATTACGAAGGTGCTCTTCAACAAGATGAGCAACTACTTCCGTGTCGGTTCGCGATTTGAAAACATGGCCTTGTGCTTCCAGTTCTTGTCTAAGTTGCATGAAGTTTTCAATTATTCCGTTGTGAACAACTGCGACGGTATTTCCACAGTCCGTGTGAGGATGCGCGTTCTCCTGGGACGGCGCCCCATGCGTTGCCCAACGGGTATGCCCAATGCCCACTCGACCGGCCAAATCACTTATTCTGAGCTCGTGCTCTACGTCTTCGATTTTCCCCTTATCCTTCTTGACCACAATCTTTCCATCGACTACAGACGCTTCTCCGACAGAATCGTAGCCTCGATATTCTAGTCGTTTTAGACAGTCATAAAGGACTGGACCCACTTCGCCGTTCTTCAAAGCGCATGCCGCGATTCCACACATAGCAATCATCTGTTGCGTTGAAATTCGGCGACGAACCTCATTAGCGGGGATAAGCATTCCTGTTCAAAGGGTTTGACCAATCGAGTGCTGTGACAAATAATCACGGTTGGCTCATGGTCAGAATGGACAAAATGCCGTTGAATCGTCCAAAACAGGTGTCGGACTCGTTTCATAGTTTCAACGTTTAGACTCCTCTTGGGCATGATAGTCAGTTGATCAACCAGTCAAAACGCGGCTTTACTGGTTTGTTGCCTAGTATAGTGGCTGGGCCCAAAGGTATGAACTAACAAAACCAGATAGTTCCACTTTCAGAATTGCGTAGTTACGCAGATTCTTTGGTTGGATGAGCTTCACATTGCTTAATTGGCAATATCGCAGCGTATGGGCATTTCTGTAAGTACCATTGTCATTTATCATCTGATGCCAGCCCTTCTTGTTGTTGCCTGATCAACAACGATGATCTCCTCTCCTTCAGAGCCTTGGCCGAAGGATTCGGCAGAGTTGGGGGCACGCAACAAACAAACTGAATAGGAATTAAGAAATTGTCTGAAGAAAAGAAGGGACCGATTACCGAGAAGAAAGTTAGCAGACGTTCAATGCTCAAATGGACAGCAGGACTAGCTGCGGCAGGCGCTATAGGCATAGGTGTGGGCTATGGCGCAGATGAAATACTGAGATCAACCGGCGTGATCCCGCCACAAGTCATCACCGAGACAGTTGTAACAACAGTCGTGAGGCCAGCAGAGAGTACTTATGTCTCAGCAATTGGACCCAGCCCCTCGGCTGTTCGAGTCACTGTGGCGAACGGAAGAATAATCAGAATAGAACCTCTCGCCTATCCAGAGTTCCAAGGTGGATGGACTCTCAAGGTTGGTGATCACAGCTTCACCTCGCCTCTCGCCTCCCTTTCTAGGAACCACGCCCTCGGTTACCGCCGGGTTGTCTACAATCCGAACAGAATCGGCTATCCAATGAAACGGGTCAGCTACACACTAGGCAAAGGTGGAGAGAACAGCGCGGACAGGGCAAAGGGGGAGTTCGTACGGATCACCTGGGACGAAGCCTTGACCACCATAGGGAATGAGATCAAGAGGGTCATTGCGAAATATGGAAACTCTGCGCTTTACGCTTGGTCACCCTCGCATCACGAATATGGATCACTCCACTACACAAAGAACATTTTCAGATTGTTCGACATCGCTGGTGGATACACTGCGAAACAAAGTGCGGATCACAGTTGGGTAGGCTATCAGTACGGCAGCTTGCTGACATGGGGTTATGACACTGGGGGACCTACCGATGATATTGGATGGGATATCCTTCAGAACAGTAAGATGATAGTCTACTGGGGAATTGATCAATTGCTGACCGGCGCTATGTATGAAGAGATTCTCCCCTGGGCTCAATGGGCCAAAGAATTAGGAATAAAGCAGGTGTTCATAACACCCGATCTAAACTGGAGCGCAAGAGCTTTCGCTGACACGTGGATATCTCCCTACCCAGGGACAGACAACGCGATGGCAGCAGCCATCGCATATACGTGGATTCAAAACGGAACACTAGACCAGAACTTCTTAGATACTCATACAATCGGTTTCGACGAGACGCACCTGCCGACAGGAGCCCCTCCCAACTCGTCTTTCAAGAGCTACATAGTAGGCACGCAAGACGGAGTCCCCAAGACACCTGAATGGGCTGAGAAGATCTGCGGCGTTCCCGCCCGAATCATCAGAGCTCTCGCTAAAGAGTGGGCCTCGAAACCTACAAACTTGCAGCGGTATACTAGCCAAATCAATCGGGAAGCCTACGGCTACGAATGGTGCATGATGACAGTTACACTTGCGGCTATGCAGGGATTCGGCAAACCAGGCGTCAGCATAGCTACTTGGACTGGACCACACGACCCAAGGCAGATCGCAAACTATGTTGGGCCCATGCACTCATTCTGCGTCGACGCCATCGCCAAGAAAAGATCAACGAACCCAGTGCAGCAAGTTTTGCAGTATATGATTTGCGACGACTTGCTCCTCAAAGCTTCCCCCGCGGCTCCAATCTCTTGGACGGGCGGAATGAAACTGAACATGGGTGATTATGACAAGCCCTGGCTCAAATTCACGTACCCAATGCCGGGCAATTCCGAGGTCCACCTGTGGTACAACCAAGGCGGAAGCAATCTGCACGTTCCCCCGCAATCAGAGAGATTCATCCCATGCTATTTGAGCCCGAAGATCGAGTTCTTAACTTATCAGGGCTTCCGCTGGGACACCCAGGCCAAGTATGCGGACATAATATTGCCTGCCTGCACCGGCCTTGAGCGAAGCGATATGATCGAGGTGGGCAACCTCAACAAGATAGAGATCCACACTGGAGGAGGGCCAGCAGGGGGACCGATAGCTCCTCTCTTCGAATCAAAGAGCGACCTCACCATATATGCCGAGCTCGCTAAGGTACTAGGCATTGAACAGGCCTTCACCGAAGGAAACACAGAGGCCGATTGGCTGAAGATAATGTTCGCAACAACCAACATGCCGATCACCTACGAGGATTTCAAGGCCAAAGGCTACTATGTTTGGCCCTTGCCAGCCGACTTTAAACCCAACACGGCGTGGAGTTGGTACTACAACAAAGCGCAAAGTGACATTATGAAACCGGGCCAAGGGCTCGTTACCCCGACGGGGTTGATAGAAATCTTTTCGACCACAGTATTCAAGCATGAAGGCATCAGCAACCCTGAGATTCCCCCAATTCCAAAGTACATCCCATCATGGGAGGGCATAGGTTCTCCTCTTGCGCAGAAATATCCTTTACAGCTTGAGACCCCGCACCCCAAGTTTAGATTCCACAGCCAATTCTTCGAAAATACTTGGTTTAGAGAGTTGTTTAAGGTCGTGGGACCAGACGGCAAAGAGTACGAACCCATGTACATCCACCCAACGGACGCTCAGGCAAGAAGCATCAAAGACGGAGACATCGTAAGAGTATTCAACGATAGAGGCCAAATCCTGTGCGGAGCCAGGATCACAGAGAGAGTGAAGCCAGCGACGGTTGCAATCTCGTACGGTGAGCCAGCCACCCCTACAAATCCTGCAGACCTGACATCCCTTGAAACCAGCGGATGTGCCAATTGGCTGATGTCAAAGAGACCCCAGTCCACCTATGCAATGATCGTCGCTTACAGCGCCCTCGTTCAGGTTGAGAAGTGGGTAAAGTAGGAGGAATATTCGATGACAAAAGCAATCATTGTGGACGTCACCAAATGCGTCGGATGCTACAACTGCCTAATCTCATGCAAAGACGAACATACAGATAACGGGTGGCTGCCGTACACTAAGCCCCAACCTCACGAAAAGACCTGGTGGATGAAAGTTCAGGAGATCGAGAGAGGCACACAAACGAAAGTCAAAGTCTCCTGGGTTCCTCAACCCTGCATGCAATGCGAGAACCCACCATGCATGAAAGCAGCCCAGGGAGGCGCGGTCTACAAGAGAAGCGACGGCATCGTCGTGATCGACCCCACCAAGAGTGTTGGCCAAACGCAACTAGTCGGATCATGTCCATACGGCGTCATCTACTGGAATAATGACCTGAACATTCCTCAGAAGTGCGTTTTCTGCGCCCACCTACTTGACGCGGGACGACAAGCCCCGAGGTGCGTGAGCGCATGCCCAACCAGCGCGCTTGTCTTCGGAGAGTACGATGATCTCAAAAAGACAATCGATGCCAAAGGAGCCGCTGTCCTCCATCCAGAATACGATACGAACCCAAGGGTCTACTACGTAGGCATACCAAAGACGTTCATCGCGGGCGCACTAATTGACGGCGCGACAGGCGAATGCCTCGCAGGAGCAGATGTCACATGCAAAGACACAGCCGCAGCCACAACCTTTACCGCCAAATCAGATGCTTTCGGAGACTTCTGGGTCGACGGCTTGGAGGTGAAGAAGACATACCAATTAACTATCAGCAGCCCCGGCAAGACCGCGTGGACAAAGTCGATCACGCCAGATAAAGACATGAACCTCGGAGAAATAACACTGTAGGCTGCAACCGAACCTTCCGACTCTAACTTCCCTCAACATCTTTCTTGACGGTTATCCAGTCAGGTCAATTAATTGCCTTAGAATAATGGGGAGATATGACGTTGCAGTTCAAGACACTACTGTGCCGTGCCAAAAGAACTGCAACAATCTACCGTGTACAGCTGTCTTGCAACCAAATAGGACGATACTGGTAGACCCACCTTTTTAGGCCACCCAAAGAGTGCCTAGGACACCAGAACACGAGCCCCCCCCCATTCAATTCGGAATCAGGAATGTGCCACTGTTGCATTTTGATGTCGTGCTCCTACACCCACCATCACGTCTAGACTATGGAAAGACGCCCTGCTTCCCTGGGCCGATTGCCAGAACTGTCAGTACCCTGTCTCCACTCTTCGTAATGATTCCAGTGGGATTATTGAGTATAGCTGGACACCTTATCGAAAACGGATTCAACACCAAAATCCTGAATCTGGCCGAACATCTCTTGGAATCACCAAATTTCAAAGTGGCCGAATATATCAAAAGCCTCGATTCAAAGATCTTTGGCATAGACCTTCACTGGGACGTTCACTCGCGGGGCCATAGCATTAGCGGAGATGTGCAAGCAGCTACACCCTGACTCCTTTGTTCTACTGGGCGGCCTAACGGCCTCCTACTTTGGTCAGGAAATTGTTTCATCGTTCCAATTCATAGACGGCGTGATTCGAGGTGAAGCAGAGAAGCCGACGACGATTCTCGTCAGAGCGATTACCAAATGCGAGACGTTAGATGGAGTTCCGAACTTGGTCTATCGAGACGCTAACGGTCACCTAAAGATTAACCCGCAAATCGAGCCTGAACGGAGTATAGACCATTACGATTTCACAAACCTCACCCTAGTCGACCCCAAGAACGTGATGCTGAACATAGAAACTGGCGTCAATAGGCTCAGGATGTGGACCCTGCCCCTCTGCAGGGGGTGCACCTTGAACTGTGTAACCTGCGGGGGATCACAGCACGGCTACCGAGAAATATTCAAGAGGGATAAACCCGCATTCAGGAGCCCTCAGCGCCTAGTTGACGACTTCCATGCCCTTGACACTCAAGGAATCAACTCCATCTTCCTATTTCAAGACTGCCGGTTAGGATCGAAGCCCTACTATGAGGATCTGTTGAGAAGGCTACATGATGAGAAATGGTCGAGCATTGAACAAGTAACTTTGGAACTCTTCCAGCCAGCCAACGACGAATTTCTGCGTTACCTTGCACGTAACAGACCCGCGGACAAAGTAACTTTGACCATTTCTCCAGATTCGGGGAGCGATAACGTTAGGCAGCTTCACGGTAGAAACTATGACAACCAGTCCATTCTGAATACCCTCGCAAAATGCGAAGCCAACTCTTTGCCGATCAGCTTCCACTTCATGATTGGTCTCGGATTCGAATCCCCGGAGTCCCTGAATGAGACGTGGAAGCTCTGGAATAAAATATTGAGCCGAAAAAGGCACCAGGAATTTTTCACGTCTGTAAACATTGGACCAATGGTACTCATGGATCCAGGATCAATCGCATACGAGAACCCCTCCAAGTATGGTTACAGAATGTTGGCGGTAACCTTCAACGAAATGCACAGAAAATTGTCGGCTCCGGTCTGGACTGAGTGGCTGAACTATGAAACAAGATACATGAGCAAGAGCGAGATAGTCGAATCCGTGTTCAAAAGCGCAGAGAAGCTGACAGAGATGTATGGAAAATTCGGAATGTTTGACAGTGACACTGTATACACCGAAATGATGCGTCATAAACTTGAGAGAAACATCGCGCGGGAAGCTCAAGAGGCGCTTAGGCTTCCAGACCCAAAGGAGAGAACGCAGAGACTGAAAGAGCTCTATGAGATCTATCGTGACCCGTTGCTATCATATTCGTACGTGATAACATGCAAATAGTAATGGATCGACAAAGGTAGAGAAGACAAGCTCAACGCGGCTTTATTAATCGTGGATCTTAGAATCGAACACGAAAACAATGTCATACCTAGTTCTGAAAGATCGCCAGACTGCTCAGGTCATCCCTGCACGGGTGTTTCCTGATCCGAAAGTTGCACAGTCAGTACTTCAACCAACCAGATGGAAGATTCTGAGTGAACTCACTCAAGAAGAAAAATGCGCCAAGGACCTTTCAAAGAGCATGTACATGAGCGAGCAAGTCATTTGCTACCATCTGAGAGAACTCGAGAAGTCGGGGTTCGTCAGACTCGAGAGAACAATTAAGAAAAGAGGTGCGATGGCAAAATATTACAGGGCTGAACAGAAAGCGGTCGTAGTCATACCGAATATTAGCTCTTTGAAAGACGCCCCTAGCGCCAATCAAGAGTTACTTACTGAATCCTCAAGAAAGCTCCTAGACCCGTTTATTTCTCAAGGTCGCCTAGAGGGCTACATAGTGCTCGGAAGCCCGGATGCGCATGGCATATTTCGAAGTCGTGCACGTTGTGGAGACAGAGCAACTGACCTCGCATTATTCATCGGCTCCCTTTTGCCCATGACTCGGGAAAGCGTAGTAAGACTGGACACTGAGATCTCACAACAAGAACTCACTCGTAACCTAATCCTAGTAGGGGGACCTCGGGTTAACACAGCAACCATGACGGTCAACGAGGGACTTCCGATAAAATACGAAGTTACAAACCACAACATGATGATATCAAGAATAACCGGAAAAAGCTATCCAGGTGAAGATGAGGGAGCGATTCAGATGATAGTTAACCCGATGAATCAAGAATCCAGAGTCTTGGTAATAGCCGGGAACACTTACCTGGGCACGCGCACCGCTGTCCTCGCCTTCATAAAGTACACAGACCAGATCGCGAGCGGAAATTCAATGAACCGTAACATTGTGGCGAGCGTCGTGAGCGGGCTGGATGTCAACAGCGACGGACTGGTCGACGACGTGGAATTCCTAGAATAAGCACTCTATTTATCAGTGTACTTTGCGAGTCTCTCCTTGAGTTTTTGGGTAACGATCTTAGGTTCTATGGACCCTCTGACCTCCGACATTATCGATCCCATCAAAGAGGGGAACGCAGCTGAACCCCTCTCCTCAACCAATTTCTTGTTTTTCTCTATGTGCCGATCAATAATGTCTTCCAACTCATTCTCGGTCAACATCCGCAATCCGAGCTCCTTCACTCCCAGCCTGGGGTCTGAACGCGGGTTCTTCGATTGCCATTTTAAGAGGTCAACGATTGCCTCTTTCGTCATCACCCCCTCGTCAACCAGTCTGAAGGTTTCCTCAATCATGTCATCGTTGATATCGTGAATCGGAAATCCCTCTCGCTCGAGACTCTTGCAGTTTTCCGAGAGCGTGGTTGCAATGAATGATGCTTGTATTTTGCTGGCCCCAGCAATCCGTTCGAAGAGTTCTAGGTAATCTGAGTCAACTAATTGCTTTGCAAGTTTATCGTTGATCGAAAAACGCTCTGCCAAACGTTTGGCGATGCGTTCTGGAGCCTCCGGTAGATTTGCTTTCAGCTTCGCAATTCGTTCTTCCGTCACGGGTGTTGGCGGGACATCGGTTTCTGGGTACATCCGAGCAGCGCCAGGTCTCGGTCTCATGTATCGGGTGGTTCCGTCGGGCATTGCCATGCGCGTTTCATCCGGCACCTTTTTAATAGCTTCCTGCGCACGATCAACAACGGCGTCCAGTGCTTCTTTCGCCCTCGAATGCTCATCAGCAACTAGGACGAAGGCGTCCGTTGAGGTGACACCCATTATCTGTTTTGCCTGTTTGACTTCATCTTCGGTTATCCCATAGTTTGGTAGTTCGTCGCTATGGAAGATTCCGCCGACGCCACCCCAGAAGGATGCGCGATTCGACAGTTCAGTGCCAAGACGCAGACCCGGCCCGATGGATCTGCCGAGAAGACCGTTGAATTTGGGGAGCCTCACACCCAGCACGATTCCGCCTTTAGATATTGCGTCTCTGATCACGCGTGCTTTCGTTCCATTGAAGGCGGTCGTGAGCTCAACGAACTTTTTCTCAACTAAGGCAGGTTTGACTTCTCTTCGGGTCAGCTCATCCTTTATCTCAAGCAATGCCTGCTGGCGAGCAACTTCTAACTCCACAGCTTTGCCGACAAGGTCTAGTTCTTGAACTCCCTTTATCTCTACAAGGGCTCCGTTTGGGATGGAGATGTTCAGGTCCTGTCTGATGCTACCGAGTCCACGTTTCACTTTCCTAGTGGCTCTTAGAATTGTGCCGATCGCAAGGGCGACCTCTTCCGCTTCGGTTGGGGACTCGATGACCGGTCCCGTAGTGACCTCAATTAGAGGCACCCCGAGACGATCAATCCTGAAACCTGCGATCTGAGGAGTCTGACTTGTCTTGCGTGCAGCGTCTTCTTCGAGTGAGATCTGCTGAATCGGCACATCCTTCTGTCCAACCTTCAATAGTCCATCGAGTGCCACAATCGAAGTTCGCTGGAAACCCGTCGTGTTAGAACCATCAATAACCACTTTGCGCATTACGT
The DNA here is from genome assembly GCA_963835925.1 of Candidatus Bathyarchaeota archaeon. Lineage (GTDB taxonomy): Archaea > Thermoproteota > Bathyarchaeia > 40CM-2-53-6 > 40CM-2-53-6 > FEN-987. Next base: position 181,461 of record CAWIHH010000005.1, on the reverse strand, counting down.
GAACCTCGTCGACCGGTCTTGCCTTCACGAGCAATGCCGCGGTCAGGCATATCTCGACGGCTTCCGGATTTAACGTCCCCGGCGGTTCCTCATCCATTTCCACTAGGCAAGAGGTTTGGCGGTCTGATTCGTAGAGGATACTCTTGCCTCGGTGAAATTCGAACATCGCCGCTTGATCAACTTGGCCAAGCTCGCTCTGTGTCGGTCGGAGTCGCCGCAGGAATTTCTCCTCGGGCTCTGATTCAGCGAAATCGGTTGGGCATGAGCAGAAGAGTTTGTGTTCCGAGTCGAGCTGTCGATGAATCTCCAACCCAACTTTAATCTTGGTCGTTCGTTGCTCCTGGTTGCTCATTCTTCTAACTCCTCCAAGACCCGCCTCTCTGAGAACTCGTTCACAACATTGGTGCGCATGATCGCCTTGACTTTCTCGGGATCAGTCTCTTGGCCAAATGCCCACATCATTTTAACCAGAGCAGTTTCGGGCAACATGTCGCCAAGTGGCATTACGCCAATTCGTTGTAGATCTCTCCCCGCTGAGTAGACGTCCATGTGAACCGTACCCCAGATACACTGGGAGCACATTGCCACAACTATTCCGTCTTTGATCGCTCTTTCGAGCGCAGGAGCGAGAGTCTCGCCTACATGCCCAAGTCCTGTCCCTTCCAAGACTATTCCCTTATACCCAGAAGAAGTAGCCCAGTCAATTATCCCAACGGAGATACCAGGGTGGAATTTTATGAGAGCCACATTCGGGTCGAACTGGAATCGCGGATTCCAGTCGGGTTTCTCTTGCCTTCTGAAGTAATTGTCAGTGTTGAGTTGGAGGGAATGATTCACAAGATCATAGTACCCGATTGGTGGAGTGTTGATGCTCCTGAAAGCGTCTCTTCGGCTAGTGTGACATTTCCGAACTTTGGTTCCTCTGTGGACGGCAATTTTCTCGTCTGAAACCCAGTCATGCATGGCGATTACAACCTCTGCAAAAGGAGCCTGCCCCGCAATCGAGGTGGACGCGAGCAAGTTTGTTGCCGCGTCGGAGCTCGGTCGATCCGAGGACCGCTGTGAACCTACCAAAACCACGGGTACCGGTAAGCCCGGTAGAGCGAAACTCAAGGCGGCTGCCGTGTAACCCATAGTATCGGTTCCATGGGCAATTACGACACCATCGGCCCCTTTGCGCACTTGTTCCACTACAGATTCCGCGATCTTGGACCAGAGCTGCGGGCCGATGTTCTCACTGAAGATGCCGAAGAGAATCTTAGCATCAATCTCAGCGGTTTCAGCTAGCTCAGGTACGACACTGTAGAGGTCTTCAGCGTCCAGGGCTGGCTTAACGGCGCCTGTTCTGTAATCGACCTTACTGGCGATGGTTCCGCCCGTGCTTATGATTGACACCTTGGGAAGACCAGTGATTCGAGTGGGCAAAGAGGGGCGGTGAAATGTGGCTCCGCGCCTTTGCCTAAGAGAGTGATATTACTGGAAGGGTCTATTCGGACGCCTACATTGTATCCTGTCTTGAGTTTGACAACGACATAATCGTCCCGCTCACTGTGGAAGCGTGGCATTAGAAGGCCATCCACAACCTCCTGTCCAGTTGTGCGCGAGATTCCAATCCGATCGCCAATCTGTGCGCCCGCTTTCTTCAGGAGCTCTCGTGCGAGACCGGAGTAACCTGAGAGATCTTCCTTTGACAATTCAATCTCCCTTAGAGTTCTTGACAGAGAAAGATGGGTACCTTAAGACGTTACTTCTTTTGGCCATATCGTTAGTTGAGTTTCTTTCCCATGTAGGGACCGAAGTGCTCGTACCCAGAGCCCTTGTAGTAGGGCTTCGTGCCAAGGGCGCTGAGCACAAGGATTCTGCGAGCGCCATGTTTCTTGGCTTGTGACTCCGCTTCCTGGAGGAGTTCTCGCCCGAACCCGGAATGCTGCCAAGCGTCAATGTATCTTCGACCGATTGGCACCTCGCTACCGTATACGTGCAGTTCGCGAATGATTGTCGTCGAGCAGTCAATCTCTGTTCGATGTGCCTTTGTTGAAGGAAGCCTCAATCGTAGGTAGCCAATTAGAACATCTTCCTCCGGGGCCTCAGCTGAAATGAAGAACTCATGCCCTTCTGAAGCTTCGTATTCTTGAACCATTGTGCGAACCCGATTAGGGTTAACCACAATCTTCTCCTTCAAAGCCCGATGCCCGACTTCGCGGCAGCGAATGCATCGACAGCTCTTCCCTTTCTCCTGCAGCCTTCTGAGCGCAAGCTCCCGTAGGTTGCCATTTTTGACGCCGGCTTCGATCAGCCGAACCGGGAATTCTCGGTGCACTCGCATTATTCTCACCCAAGGCGGGACGATCTCTTTGACCTGAGCGACCAGTTCCGCAGCCTGATCTGTGCCAAGAGGCTCGTACAATCCCTTTTTCCACCATTCATGAAGAACGGTGCCCTCCATCACTAGACATGGATAGATCTTCAGCATATCAGGGCGAAAACGAGGGTCCTCGAAGAGGACTCTAAATGATTGAAGATCCCTCTGAAAGTCAGATCCAGGAAGACCGGGCATCATATGTGCAACGATCTTCAGCCCGGCGTCTTTGCTTACTTGAAATGCCTCAACGACGTCGCTGACAGTGTGACCGCGATTGGTGAGCGCGTAAACGCTGTCATCGATCACTTGTACTCCAATTTCTACGCGTGTTACTCCAAGCCTTAGCATTTGGTCAACGTGTGGTTGTTTGCACCAATCGGGTTTCGTCTCAATGCTCAACCCGACATTTCGAACTTCACTAATCTCAGCCGTCTTCTTCGCCTCATCGAGGGTAGCTGAATCGACACCATTAATTGCATACAGGCACTGTTTGACGAATTGTTCCTGGTATTCTTGAGGGGCTGCTAGGAACGTGCCGCCCTGTATGACCAGCTCCACCTTGGAGGGCTCATGGCCAATCGCTACTAGCTGGTTCAATCTACTTGTGATTTGTTTGAATGGGTCGTAATCGAACTGCTTTCCTCTCATGGCTGATGGTTCACCGGAGGTGTAGCTCACGGGAAACCCTTTCTCCACGGGGCAGAATACGCAACGGCCGTGTGGGCATCCGCGCGGAGAACTCATAACCCCAATGACGTTCACGCCGGAAATGCTCCTGACTTTCTTGAGTCTCAGGGTTGGAGCAAACCTCTCTCTAACTCCGTCGGGCAGGACACTCAGAATGTCTGAGTTTCTTGGCATCCAGCTGAGCTGATGTTTCCGACAGAAATCGAGCTTCAACCGGTTAATACTATCAGAGTCTGCCACTTCGAGTTCGCAGATCTGTGAGGCTAGTTCAGAGAGGAGCGAGGCCTCAATTTGAGGTTCAGATTTCAAAGTCATCGATAACGACACTTGCGGACCGCTTGCGGCAGCGCCGAGGCCCTACCTACGTGAGAGCACACGCCAATTAGGCCTGTTGTCTACCTGACTCAACTGCGATATAGAGAATATTGCTTCCGCGGAGGATGATATTACCGTAGTTCGCTGTAGCCGTACCGCCTCTGAATTCGGTGGCACCTTCAAGGATTATGTTCATGTGGCTATCAGCGTCAATCATCCGACCGTGATATTCAACGTCATTCTTGAGGCGAATACTGACCTCAGCGTTTAGCTTCTTCACTAGTAGGTTGAGAGGTTTTCTCGAAGGCTCCAACGCAATCACCGGATTACTGCGCAGCTTCCTTCATTACGCTAAATAAGCTTGCGCCCAGTCAGCAATGGCCTCAGTTCAGGAATTGGCTGAGCTTCATGTCTCGACGGCTCTTGAGAAGTGTGAAACACTTCTCCGGCGCGAGTCTCACAAACTCCAACTTCAGACTGCTGAGAAGTGGTTGAGCGCTCTTGCGTAGATCTGGAGCGACCACGATTCCTCTAAGAGGTCTGTTCGCCTTCTTGCGCAAGGTGTCAAGATATCGCTCAAGTTGCATGACAGCATCCTTTGTTGCTGGATTCCTCTTCAACTCAATGACCACCAAGTTTCCAGCTCTATCCTCGGCGTATATGTCAGTGAACCCAGCGTTCCGCAAACTCTTCTCCTCCTCGAGTGGTTTCAATCCACGTTCTACAAGGGCTGGAGCGATCAAGATCGCCTGCTTCATCTGTTCCTCTGTAACATGAAGCGCGAAATCACCAGTGTCAGTTAGGCCACCCGTTGCGATTAGTGTTATTTCTTGAAATTCTATTGAAACAGTCTCCTTCGGTTGAGGGCGAGATGCGATTATTGTCAACTCTCCCGTTTCCTGCTGTGAGACTCTCATCATGCATTTAGGCGGTTGCCAGTTTACGGGTTCATAGCCGTAAGGTCGATGAACTAAGACGGATCCATCTTGTTTTACGATGGTTATTCGTTCACCCCAACTTAGGGTTGATGATGCCCTGCCCTCGTAGTCGACTTGGCATTTGCCGATTACAAGCACGAGGCTCCTTGACCTGAAGGCCTTCTCGAGTATTGCGGTTGCTTCATCAATGGTCGGATTGATTTTCGTCGCCAGAGTCATCAACAAGCCCTCTCGGCGGGGTTCACCTTGCGTAGTTTCATTCTACTCTCTCCAATATATCGAGGCAGACGCTAGGAGAGGTAGTGAATGTTGAAATAAGCAGAGTGCTGATGTTGGCTGCGACCCAAGTCTTGGAACAAGAAGAAGAGGAAAAATCATCTGAAAAGGACGAGGAAGAGGAAGAAGTACCGGTAGAGAAGCGTAGGAAGTATGAGCTTATCGAAGATATTCCGGGTGTTGGTCCCGCAACGTCTGAGAAACTCAAAGAAATGGGCTACCACACCGTAGAGTCGCTCGCCACTGCAACCATAAAGGAACTCACAGAGGCTGGCGTCGGCGAGAAACAGGCAGGCAAGGTCGTAGCCGAGGCGAGAGACAGCCTCGCACTGAGCTTTATCAGAGCCGACGAACTCATTAAAATGAGACAGAACGTCAAACGACTTTCCACCACGAGCAAGCAACTCGATGAATTGTTGGGCGGAGGACTCGAGACCCAGACAATAACCGAATTCTACGGAGAATATGGTGTCGGCAAGAGCATCCTATGCCACCAACTCGCCGTTAATGTTCAACTACCCGAAGAAAAAGGAGGTCTGAACGGTGCAGCGCTGTACATTGACACTGAGAACACATTTCGCACAGAATGGATAGTCCGCATAGCAAATGCGCTTGGATTGGATCCTGTGCAAGCGGCCAAGAACATCATCTACTCTGAAGCCTTCAATTCGGATCATCAACTGCTTCTCCTCGAGAAGGCGGACAAGGTTATTCAAGAGAACAAGGTGAAGCTCATTATCATCGATTCTCTCACATCACATTTCAGGAGCGAATATCTTGGACGTGAAATGCTTGCCGAGCGTCAACAAAAACTCAACAACCACCTCCATCGCCTAGTCAGGCTTTCGCGCGCGTTCAACGCCTGCGCGGTCGTTACGAACCAGGTAATGTCCAGACCTGACCAGTTTTTTGCCATGGCTGTGGAAGCGGTTGGCGGACACATCGTGTCCCACGCAACCCATACCAGAGTCTTCTTAAGACGCACAGCCACTGGTCCAGTTAGGATTTGCAGGCTTGTATCCAGTCCGTATCTACCTGAAGGAGAACGCCTGTTCAAAATAACCGAAGAAGGTGTCAAAGATATCTCCGACGAAGACGAAGTTAAAAGAAGACGGTGAGAAGAACACCCCAGCAATCCCCCGTTTTGAAACTAACTCCTTTTTCAAAGCCGTTATTGAAAGAAGAAACGCCGACGCCGAAAAGGAACTGGACGCAGTACGAGTCACGATCGCTGGAACTGAAAACGGCAGGGGTTATCTCAAGGGCCTCGAAGGCTTACTTCTCACTGCGAAATCGAACGACGACAAGTATCTCTATCTGTCGAAAATTGAAAAGACCCAGAGAAAACTCCGCGAGCTCAGAAAAGAGTTCGCGACCCATACGACTAGTGCGTTGCACTCTGACTACGACAAGGGATACTTCCGAGCTCTAGAGAATTATATCAAGAGCCTAGAGCAGGCCGACCTTTCACAGGACACGAATGGCGGAGACAAGAAGCAGAAGGCGTAGTCAACCCAACAACGTGTTCAGAAGCACCGATACCATAACCCACAAGACGATGAAAGTGCCGCCTCCCAGCGTTATGTACTTGTTCTTCCCCTTCAGTTCAAGATCACTGTAGCGTAGCAAGTTGCGCACAATGAAGATACTCAACAGGTAGAAAGCAGCACCCAACACTATCCCCAAAGGCAAAGCCAGGTCACCATACGCCGTCTCACTTATTCCTAAGAAATGGTTTGCAAAACCCGCTGCAATAGCCATCACAAGCCGCATCCAATAAACGAATGAACTTGGTTTCATTCTAGCTTGACCTTGAGTCTGGGTTTGAACTTGGCTCAATGACTTCACAGTCCACGTGGCTCCGCACATACAACGACACGCTAGATAATCCTTCCCAGTCCCAAAACAGAGCCTGAATATTGCCCCGCAAAGTCCTTAAGGCTTCATAAAACAGTCAAACGGGAACAACGTTGACCGCACGCTCAGAAACACCCGTCGTCAAAGTAGAAGACGTCATGTCAAGCCCCGTAATTACCATCAAGGAAACAGAATCCGTACTCGCGGCCGCAAAACTCATGAAGAAACACGAAATCGGATGCGTCGTTGTTGTCGGAAAATCAGGAGAACCAAATGGACTCATCACAGAACGCGACGTCGTTAGACGCGTGGCAGCCTTCGATCTCCTTCCGAGCAAAGTCCAGGCTGGCAAGTCGATGACTAAACCAGGCTCCATCATTCAATCTACAGCCAGCGTCACTGAGGCGGCAAAGCAGATGCGCGAGATGAAAATTCGTCGTCTGATCGTGCTTCAGAATGGAAAACTGAAAGGAATCATAACCAGTAATGATATTGTTGACATCACACCCGCCCTGATAGACGTTATGGCTGAAAAGTCGAAGATCTCACCGGTGGAGAAGATCAAAGAAACTACTCCACTCTCCGGGTACTGTGACCGATGCGGATCATGGGCTGACGAACTGCAGAGCCAAGACGGACAATTCCTGTGTGACGATTGCGCCTCCGAAGTCGAACAACCTGAGGAAGAGTGAGTAGAAGCCTAAATCCTAGGCCCGCAGGCTCCGTGGGAGGCGGTGCATGCGCTCAGTTGCCCTCCATCTTGATCGAGTCAGCCAAGATTCTAATCAAGGATGAACTGACTACAGCACACCTTTTCTTGGAAAACGGCAGGATCAAGCGCATAACCAAGCTCCCTGCCACTGAGACTGCTGATCTGAAGATCAATGCAGCCAGGCTAATAGCGCTGCCCGGCATGATTGACGCGCATGTGCACCTCCGCGATCTCGAATACGATTACAAGGAAACATTCGAGACTGGGACTCAGGCTGCCGCAGTTGGCGGATTCACAACTGTACTAGACATGCCCAACACGCAACCCCCTACAACCAGCAACAAAGCCCTAGTGGAGAAAATAGCGCATGCTCAAGGACGATTATTCGCGAACGTCGGGTTTCAAGCCGCGTTGGTAGATAACCCAACCGAGCTTAGGGCTATGAGAAACTCGGGCGCAATTGCCTTCAAGCTTTACCTGAACAAAGCTCTCGAGCCATTCGATTCTAGCGTTGACAAGGAACTCGTACATGCTCTTCAAGCCGCGAAAATCTCCAATGTGCTCGTGACAGTACACGCAGAAGATGGAGCTGCAATACGGGCAGTTCGGGACAGGAGCGAGGTCCAGGGTAAGACAACGATCGGAGATTTCCTCAAAGGCCATACCCCCGCCATGGAGATCTCTGCAGTCCGAAGGATACTAGCCATGACAAAGTCTCTAGACGTGCGTGCTCACGTGTGTCACATAACGACTCCAGATGCAGTTAGACTGGTCAGGAGAACGCCGCATACAACATGCGAAGCCGCCGCTCACCATCTACTTCTGAACCAATCTATATTCAAGAAACAGAACACTCTAGCGATCTGTGTCCCGCCAATCCGTAGCGAGCCTTACAGGCGAGGATTATGGCGGCTTTTCAGCACGGGGAAAGTGGACATTCTCGCAAGCGACCATGCCCCCCACACTCTTGAGGAGAAGACTTCAGCGAACGCCTGGAAAGCCGCCCCGGGCGTTCCCGGATTGGAAACTTCACTGCCGGTCCTGTTCACTCAAGTTTCTCGCGGCAGACTATCATTGCTGAGGTTAATAGAAGCCACAGCTACTCTTCCCGCTAAAATCTTTCAGCTCAAAAACAAAGGAGCCCTCGCTGAAGGGTTCGATGCTGACATTGTCCTCGTGGATCCGAAGACTAGGGTCAAGATCAGACCGGAGGCGTTCCTGAGCAAGGCCAAGTATTCCCCTTTCAAAGCCTTATCCTGCATTGGGAGAGCCGCCTACACCGTAGTTAACGGCACACTGGTCGCTGAGAACGCTACTATCGTGGGACCTCCCGCTGGAACAGTCACCACGAGCGATGTTTGATGCACTTTCTCTTGGATGGAATGTTAGGCAAACTGACTCGATGGCTTCGAATGATTGGATATGAAGCAACCTATCTTAACGATTGCGAAGACAGCAAACTGCTGTCACTCGCGAAACATAACTCGCTCACTTTACTCACTTCAGATCAAGAACTGTACCGTACGGCTGCGAGCCGCGGCATAGAATCCTTCCTCGTGGAAGGTCGAACGGAACCTGAGAGACTGGCCGGACTCGCAGCCCGGTACAAATTGAATCTCCGCATAGACACGACCGTTTCGCGATGTCCCATCTGCGGGTCACCCCTCAGAGAAACCATCAAGAATGAGGTTGAAGACTTAGTGCCCCCGGCAACCTTTAAAGTGCAACAGACTTTTTGGGTCTGCAACAATCCTGAATGCGGCAAGGTATACTGGCAAGGGAGCCACTGGAAGCAAATAGAACAAACTCTCGAGGCAGCGAGGAACATTCTTGACAACAAAAAGAACACCAGGAGACGCGAATACGGAAGCAAACCATCTAAGCCTCGAAAACGGCGTTCAGCTAGTCCAGCTAGCACGGCAAGCCATCGCAAACTACATCGAAAAACACCAAATGATCAAACCCCCGCCAGGAACCTCTGAAGAGCTTCTGAGAAAAACGGGAGCGTTCGTTACTCTTAACTCAACCAAGCCGATCCGAGAGCTCCGAGGTTGTATTGGATTTCCATACCCAGAGCAACCCCTCGTAAACGCGGTCATCCAAGCCGCCATCTACGCCGCCACAGAAGACCCAAGATTCCCACCCGTCCCAATGCGAGAGTTCAGAGATACCGTGACGGTAGAGGTGACGGTGCTGACACCTCCCCGAACCTTGAAAACAGATGATCGCAAGGCTCTTCCAACCCTAGTTGAGGTTGGCCGCCATGGACTTGTGGTCGAACGCATGGGCACATCGGGTTTGCTCTTGCCGCAAGTGGCGTTAGAATGGAAATGGGACGCTTCAGAGTTCCTGATGAACTGCTGCCTCAAAGCGGGGCTCCCGCCTGATTCCTGGCTCCTAGAAGATGTTGAAGTGAAAGTCTTCGAGGGCGAAATCTTCGGAGAAATCAAACCGCAAGGCGAGATCAGGAGAAGGCCTATCGGTGAAGAATAAAGTTGCACGTCTACCTAGCTCCTTGTGGAATAGGATTAGGCCACATATCACGTTCGGTCCCAATAGCCGAAGAGCTCAAACGGCGAGGAAATCAAATTGCATACTCGACCTACCTTGACGGTTTAGACTTCGCCAAGCATAATCATTTGCCGACCTACGAAGCGGTACCGATCAATTTCAGGGTAACCAGCGATGGCACAATTGACTTCAAAAGAACAGCTGCCACTAGCGGGTTCTCATTGGGCATCAGAACCTTCCTTCGCCAAGTGACCCTTGAGATCAAGTTCATGAAATGCTTTAGACCCGATGTAGTGTTCTCTGATTCACGTGCGTCTTCACTCGTCGCGGCAAGACTTATGCGGATTCCAGTAGTTCTGATGCTGAATCAATTCAGCATTGATATAATCAGACGCCCCACAGGCCGACCGATGTCACTGTTTGACCACTTTTTCTTCTTGATAGCAAACCTAGGGTGGCGCTTTGTCCGTACAGCAATAGTGCTCGTATGGGGCCGAAGCCAACTCATCCTGATCCCCGACCTTCCATCGCCATACACTATCTCCGTTGGCAACCTAGCGATCCCAAAAAGATACAAAGACAAAGTGAAGCTCATCGGCCCCATCGTGGACCGCTACCACCAAACCAATCACAATCAGAACCAAATGAAGCGACGTCTAGGGCTCTCAGGGACGCGACCCGTCATCTACGCAGCTGTGAGCGGCCCGAAATTCGAACGAAAAATCCTCGCTAACCTATTACTTACCTCTTTAAGCAACTTTTCAAAAGACTACAACGTTGTGCTTTCTCGCGGTAATGCGAAAGGTGCAAGAAAACCGTATCGATTTCACGGCGTAACTGTATACGAATGGATCGAGAATCAAGATGATTTCATCAAAGCAAGCGACCTCATCATCAGCAGAGCAGGCCATGGAACTATCATGAAATCGCTCGTTTACGGCAAACCGATGATCCTTGTCCCCATCCCTGACCATACAGAGCAATATGGCAATGCCCGTAGAGCTACCTCACTTCATGTGGCGCAAACGTTGGACCAGAACAGGTTGACACACCAAACGCTGGAATCCGACATTCATGAACTTCTGCAGAACAGGCAGCGCCATGCTCATTCAGTAGAGATAATGAAAGCAGCAGCGTCGTTACGTGCCATTAACGTGGCTTGCGAAGCAATAACTGCTATTGTCAAACCGCCTAGAGCGAGATCTGCTCGAAATCCGTGTCAATTGGCGATTTGGCGAAATCAAAGTTCACAACTTTCGCAATGTGGCTCTCAAGTATGACTTGAGAGAGCAATTCCTCCTCTGGAATACCAATATCTCGGCACATTCCAATCAGATCTTCTTTGCTCAATCCGATCAGAGGATGAAATATTGGCGGAATCGGTTTAGTGGTTTCGACGGATTGCCTTTGAAGTATGGCTAGCTCTCCAGCCACGTCCGAGAACACTAGGCCCTTGAACCTTTTTTCAGCAGCCAACTTCATGCTAGCCAAGCGTGCGAAACGTTTTGCAGCGCCATAATCTGGATAAGTGGTTGAAACTTTGTCGAGTACGTTCTCGAACGCAAATGTAAAAGATCTGTAAGGTGAGCGGTGTGACAAATTCCCTCAGTATTTGTGCCAGACGTAGCTGTCCAGCTTTGGTGAATGCCGGAATCGTTCCTGAGAGTGGTATCAATAACTCCACTAGGCAGCCTCTGCGCATCATGGCAAATGCGGCGAGAATCGAGAGCGGTCCGGAATCGAGCACAGCTAGCATTCTCCATTGAGATGACAACGGGAGCCCTCCTGGGCCGGGCAGCCTTTGATTGTAAACGTACGCGTAATCACCCACTAAATCTACGTAGATCGTAACGTCGGGAGTTTTGAGATTCACCCTGACCACGTCTTGTCCCAATGATCGAAGAACCTGTGAGCCGCCGTTAAGCTCAATGTCATGGCGTACTAGAGGGCTGGCCGTTGCTCTATGGGTGCGGATGGCGAAAGTTTGACCTGGCCTCAGAGCTTGTGTGGCAACTTTCACGATCGTCTGGGTTATCATGTCCATTGAAGCGGGCAGGTAGACGGATGGCGCGGCGTATGCGACACCAAAAACCTTAGCGCAAAATCCTGCCGCAACCTCAGCGTTCCTAATTCCTCGGACCACAATTCTTCCAGCCTCCTTTTCCACAGTGAAATCTTCAAGACCACTTCTAGTCAAGGCAACCCTGAGGTCGTCCATGAGCCGTTGTTCCAACGTTCGTCTTACTGGTGAACTCTTCAACGTGAACTCGGCAGACGCCACTAGTACGGCTGGCTCTGACGAGGACAAGTCCCGTTGACCTACATGACAACGGGAATAGTTAGCGCCCTAATTAGGTCGCGTGGGTGAGAAAGAAAGGCAAAAAGAGAGCAGGGAAGATTAGATTTTGCGTGCGTGTTGTGCTTAGTAATCTTCGCCGCCAGGCATTCCGCCGCCTGGTGGGCCTGGTGGTTTACCGCCCTTCATGCCCTTTGAGGCGATTACATCGTCGATGCGCAGTATCATTGATGCTGCTTCGGTTGCTGATTTCACGACTTGCAGTTTGACTCGGAGTGGTTCAACTACGTTCAGGACGTGAACGTCTCTAACCTTACCGGAGAATACGTCGACGCCATACCACAGGTTGCTCGGATCCTGATGTTTAGCCCGGAGGTCCACCATAACGTCGATCGGATCCAGTCCCGCATTCTCTGCCAACGCCAACGGGATGCTTTCCATGGCATCTGCGAAAGCCTCGATGGCCAGTTGCTCCCGACCGCCGACCTTGACTGCATACTCACGCAGTTGCTTGGCAGTCTCCGCTTCAGGTGCACCACCGCCACCCACAATTCTACCGTCCTCGATGGCATCGCGCACCACGCAGAGCGTGTCGTGAAGCGACCGTTCGGCTTCGTCAACCACATGCTCTGTACCTCCCCGAATGACAATTGTCACGGCCATCGGATTCTTGGCCTCTCTGACGTAGGTCAGCTTGTCGTCTCCGATCTTCATTTCTTCGATAACCTTCGCTTCGCCCAGGGAAGCTGATGGAAGTTCCTTGACGCTAGCGACGATCTTGGCTCCAGTAGCCTTAGCCAGTTTCTCCATATCACCACTACTGACGTTCTTTATTGCAGCTACTCCTTTCTTGGAAAGATAGTGAAGTGCTATGTCGTCGATCGACTTCTCGCAGAAGACGAAGTTCGCACCACTCTCGACAACCTTCCCCACCATATCTTTCAACATGCGTTCCTCTTCGTCGAGGAACAGTTTCATCTGGTCGGGGCTGTTGATGTTGATCTTGGCATCGAATTCGGTCTTCTCGATCTCGAGCTTCGCGTTGAGCAACGCGATCTTTGCATTCTCGATTCGTTTTGACATTTGGGGATGAGCAATTTCCTTGTCGATCACAATGCCCTTTACAAGTTCAGTTTCTTCGAGGCTCTTTCCGTGCTTCTTGAGTACCTTCACCAGGTCAATGTCAACCTTCGTCTTCCCTTCTCTAGTTTCTTTGACTTGGAGTGCGGCGTCCACAGCGATCTTCGCCAGGTAGTCCTTGGCGCCCGTGACTCCTTTAGTACCCATGGCGGTCATCGCGATTTTGCGAAGCGTCTCGGCATCATCCGGATCAATCTTCTCTCCCATTTCGCGAAGGATTTCCATGGCCCTAACGGAAGCCTTCTTGTAACCCTCAACCACGACCGTCGGGTGCACCTCCTTGTCAAGCAGACTCTCGGCTTTCTCCAGTAATTCTCCAGTCAGGACTACAACCGTGGTCGTTCCATCTCCAACTTCATTGTCCTGAGTTTTGGCAACTTCTACTAGCATCTTTGCCGCTGGGTGCTGAACGTCAAGCTCTTTCATGATGGTTGCGCCGTCGTTAGTGATGACGACGTCACCGATGGAGCTTACGAGCATCTTGTCCATTCCGTGCGGTCCAAGAGTCGTTCTGACTGTTTGGGCAACTACTTTCGCAGCTAGAATGTTATTTCGCTGCGCATCTTTGCCTGTAGTTCGTTGAGTTCCCTCTTTCAGAATTATTATGGGTATAGACTGTTGAGACATTTGCGACATCTAAGCTCACCAATTTGTTACCCCAGGTAAAAAGCGATCTATATAAAGCCTCCTTCACGGCTCTGTTGCATCTAAGGGACACCCCAAATCTTGGTTTTGGTGTTGCTTTTCGGGACACGACTAGCGTTCTGGATTAGAGTAATCCACTTGTTCTCCCCGTGAACCTCAATTCCTGCCGCCTCAGAGGGTGTTCTTCCGTCAAGTGCCATGTGTGGACGAACAAAGTTGTGGTAGATTTGGTAGCCTTCAATCAGGGGGCTCTCCGACTTCTTAACTCCCCGCACGACCTTTTCTCGGTCGCGAATTTCCCCATTCATGCGCTCCATCTTGTTATTGTGAATTTGACCGTTGAATCTAATGTCACGGTCATGCACTAGGGCTAGGGCGTTCTTTTCTCTGTAGAACTCACAGTTTATTCCAGCAGTAAAGTTTGGGGCTCCATCGGTGATTATTCGGAACGGTGCTTTTCCCGCAATCTTTCGCCCATGCTTGAACAGGTCGTGAACGTCAGCGTGGTACTTGGTATCGGCTACCTCTTTCGCAATCCAGAACCGGGTCTCATCATCCATGAGAGCGTAGAGGTATTTCGTGTTGCCTCTGACCTTGAGGAATATTTCATCTGCTCGCCAAGTGTTACTGACTTGGGGTTGCATTTGCTCAAGATATCGCCCCATGATTTCTACATATTTCTTAATCCAACGGTAAACGGTTGTGTAATTGACTTCAACTCCTTGCAGTAGTAAGAACTTCTGTACGTTCCTCAGTGATTCACCTGTGAAGTAGAGTTGCATCGCGGAAGTAATGGATTGAGGATTAGCTTTCAATCCCTCGAAGCCCAAGTTCTGAGTGAACCGCTTACCGCAACTTCGGCAAGTGTACCGTTGCAGATCGCCATACGTGTTATGTCGTAGCCCATGTCGAACAAGAAGATTGGAAGCGCAGTAGGGGCAAACATTCGGGCTAAGAGGCTCGATTACAACGTTCTTCTTGACTTTCTCTCTTAGTGCGCTTGAGAACTCCACAGCCCAAATGTGCTTGCATTTTACCTGTCGGTAGGTGTGGTCTGGGCAAGTGCAAACCCAACCGATAGTCTTGTTCATCCTCGCCTTGACTACATCGTACATTCGCTCGCGGGATTGTGAAGCCACTTTGTAGAATCTGTCTCCCATTCTTTGGATTTGGTTTGGTTTTTCGGCAATCATCTTTCCCCGTTCTTCACGGGTTACGATTACAGTTGCCATGTTCCAATCGCTACACATAGCAATACAGTACCAAAACATATAAAGGTTGCTATAGCTATACAATGGTAGCGTGTCCAACTTGATGAACAAGATAATGGTAGCCATGTCAGACGACATGGTAAAAGCACTAGACCAAGAACGAAAAGCACGAAAACTAGACAGCATACCCGAAACAGTGCGGTCTGTGCTAGGCGAATATTTCAAAACAAAAGAAATGCATTAACTGACTCTCAATCGTCACTATGGAAATTCGGCTAAATTCGACGTGATTTTTTGCAGAGTTTCTTTTGTGAGAATAAGAGTACGAGGGACCAAGCTTCTTGCCGTTCTCGTCAAGAACCTGAACCGTCAGTACACCCTGATCGCCTTTTCTTAGGACGACAACAACAAAATCGGCACTGTAAAACTCAAAAGTAGCCGTGACTGTAACCTCTAGAGAATCTTCATGACGTATTCGGAAATACTGCCCCGCCAAGTCTGCATCTTGCTCAAGTGGCAGCATCGTTCCCTTTGTGATGAGAGACTTCTGGATTGTCAACTTTCTACTATTCCTAAGCCCTACCTCAAACCAATTAGTTGTACTCTGTATGTAGAAATTCAAAACACGAGTGTCGTAGATTAGTTGAATATCTCCATCTAACCGTCCGACGTACTTGGGAGATTCCACTGTTAACACATCGTCAAGAAATCCTGTTTTTCTGACATTCACATATTCGGCTATGCAGTCATCATCTAGAGTTATGTCTTTTAGGTTGTCATTCCGATTGTTCAGTGTTCTTGAGAAGTTTTCGATGGCATCAAATTGGGGTTGGTTATCGATCCAATCTTTTCTAGGGTCAGGTTTTGGGAAAGAGTTCCAAGACTTGAATTGTATGTCTCTTCGTTGCGTAGTCGGATACAATTCCTGTCTAATTCTGAATAGGTCATCTCTCACGCTCCTACGATAATTCTTCTGCATATATCCATAGGCAGATTCCGGTCTGAAGCCAGCAGGTGTAAGCGTTTCTGGTGTTTTCGGGGTAGATTGCGAATGTCTTGTTCGCCATTTATTGAAACGCTGTAGCAAAATGACTCCGAAAATTGTGGCGCATATGATTACAGATACTCCAAGCGAGCCGAGAAAGATAGTGGAACCAGTCAGAGCCCTGCTAGTGAGCGCGCCAATTATGAGATCAAATACTGGATTAAGCAGTCTATCTCCCATCTGCACAAGTACGATTTCCAAAATTAAGTACCCCACCGACCTGCGACTAATGGTGAAATCGCTGCTGGACAAGAGTATTCGACCAGACTCACTCTTCGTAAGGATTTAACATGAGTTCCGTATGACGCGTGGCATGTCCCGCCTCGCAACACCACCCCGACTTTGGGGGCGTGTCCCGAGGGTGCAAAAGAGCCTCCTTCACGGTGCTGTCAAGTCCTTGTTTGGTGTTTTGGGCTGTCAAAAACCGTTTGGTGGACTGTCGAAGCGTTACAGCTATTCCTCTTCGAGTTGGACGGAGTGACATGTACTTTTTCGGTTCTTTCGGTCCTGTTCTAGTTTGTCGTATAGCTCCGAGTCTACGGTGAATCTACGTTCGACTTGCTGTAGATCGCTCTTCTTCTCTCCCCAATAACGAAGTGTTGCAGCATATCTAGCCTGATCGAGCGCGAAATTTGGCTCAAAACAGTGAAACCATATCTGTTTTGTAACTGTCGAATTCCCAGAAACCGTCAACGCATGGGCGTGTTCATCATACACGTACTCCTTACGCTTAGCATCGAGCCTGTCAAACTCATTCCACTTCAAGTCATATCCTTTTACAAGACTACCTTCTCTCTGAACCAACAAAGAAGCACGAGCAATTATTCCAGTCTGAGAGGATTTGTTCGCAAACGTCACAATGGCGAGAAACCCCAAACCTCCCTCTTTCGCGAAATTCCTATACACTTCAATTTGCGGTTCAAATATTGCCCTAATGTCGGGAGGTCGTAGATGAGCATAATAGAATGTGAAAAAAGAAATACCCAAGCTGAATAGGGCAACTATCATTGACCAGAAGCCAATCGTCAGGTAGAGAACAGAATCCCCCAACGTCGCCAGTCCACTAGAGGCTGTCGGGGTTTAGCTATTTCTTACTTGCGTTCTGAATCAGCGTTACCCACTTGTTCTCGCCTTGAACGATGATTCCTGCCGCTTCGCTTGGTGTTTGTCCGTCTAGCGCCATGTGTGGTCTTACGTAGTTGTGGAAGATTTGCATACCCGCGAGAATCGGTGTGTCGCTTTTCTTTAGGCTACGAGTTACCTTTTCTCTATCTCGTAGCTCTCCGTTGAACCGTTCCATCCTATTGTTGTTCTTGTCTCCCCTCATGTGAATGTGGCGAACATGCCGAATGGCTAGTGCCTTATTTTCGCGGTAGTATGCTTTCTCGAATGCAGAATGGAAATTGAACGCTCCATCTGTTATCAGGGTGCTTGGCGCTTTGCCAGCTAGTTTCTTACCCTCTCTGAATAGAGGTGTTATGTCGGCAGTGTACTTTGTGTCGGCCACTTGTTGAGCAATCCAGAAGCGAGTGTCGTTGTCCATCATTGCGTAGAGATACTTCATATCACCTTTGACTTTCAAGAATAGCTCATCGGCTCGCCAAGTATCGCTTACTTGGGGTGTGATCTTCTCAACATACTCTTGCATTAGAGCGGAATACTTCTCAATCCAATTGTACACCGTCTGGTGTGAAACCTGAACACCTAGGAGTTTCAGGGATTTGGCTACGTTCCGTAGGCTCTCTCCGCTAAAGTAGAGTTGCATCGCGGTCGTGATGCCTTGCGGGTTGTGCTTCATCCGCTCGAAACCAAGATTCACCGTGAAGAATTTCCCACAAGCCTTGCACGAAAACTTCTGAATGTCACCGTATTTGTTGTGACGAACCCCCCACTTGATTAGCTCATCAGACTTGCAGTAGAGGCAAGCGTGAATGTCAATCGGCTCGATCACTGTCGGCTGAACGACTTCTCTTAACTTAACGCTAATCTCTACTGCCCAGATATGCTTGCATTTCACCTGTCGGTAAGTGAAGTCTGGGCATGAGCAAATCCACCCAATAGCAAACGCCTTCGTCTTGGTGACAGTGTACATCTTGTCGCTTGACTGAGAAGAAACCCTGTAGAACCGCTCGTCTTGTCTCATGATCTGGTTGGGTTTGTCGGCAATCATTTGCCCCCGTTCTTGCCGGTTGAGAACTGTAGTCATCGGCTATTCATCTACCTACGTATTGTATACAATTAGTATTAAAATCTATTGGCAATGGGGCGGCTAACGGGTAGGTAGACTTATAGGCGACAAGGATGTTTCCATGTATCCATGAGCCTACAATCAACCGTCGGGCTTGCAAGACCAAAAACTAGGTCTCTGCGAGCAACAATCCCCGAAGGCATAGTTGCCTTCTTGGATTTGAAAGAGAGCGAGAAGATCGACTGGTACATGCAAATTGACGAAAAGGGAGAACGGTTCGTAATCGTTCGCAAATCTAAACCACAACAAGCACAAAACACTGGAAAATCGACTAAACGCCGGTGAGCATGTGCCTGAAATGGAGAGGAGGGGCCAGCTCCCAGATGAGAAAGAATTTCCTAGAATGTATGAGAGAATCGAAACTTTTCTCCGCAAATGGGATGCTCACGAATTATCGCTGAATGAGCTTGGAAAAACTATCTACGCAAAGAACCCATACACTGGTGATACAAGCGACTTAATCGGGCACTTAGGCTACCTGATTACCGAGTATAGACGGCTAAGTGATCTCTGCTACAGTATGAACAAGAGATTCTCTACGGACTCGAAGTTCTTAGCGACATACGAAAAAGCTTCCCTACATCAGCTAAATGTGGCACAATACCTCCTTCAAGCAATCGAACTTGCATATTCCTACAAAATTGTCGATGAGAAACTGCCACGTAACTTTGAGGACTTGGAAACGAAATCGGCCAATTTGGAAAAGGATTTGCTGAAATGTAGGGAGGAAAACAAAAAGCTTCAAGCCAATCTCGAAGGTCTCCAAAGACTGCTTGAGAAGAATCTGCCTTTTCAAAGCACAGTCGAACGTGATGACGACGGTGAAGGAGAGAATAAAGAATGAAGGAGGGAGAGACCATCAAGAATGTCGGTAGGTGCCCTAGATGCAACAAATTCCTTATTGAAGAAGAACTTCAAAACCATGATTGCGACATAGCTTCTAGAGGAAGCGAAGAAATAACTGTAGATCACTTCACTGAACTCACAAAGCGTGATTCAGAGGGACACAGACTTATCGTAGCACAAGGTCTAGACGGAGTTCAATACTGGCTAATTGAGTGCCAGCATAACCCCCCACACGCCACCAAACGGAAATTTACACCCGAAGGCACCAAACAAGGACTTGACAGCACCTCCTTCACGGCTCTGTTGCGTTCGTGGGACACCCGAAAAATCAGGTTTTGGTGTTGCTTTTCGGGACACGCTTCTAGTCGTCAAGTAGCTTGCTAGCGACCGACTACCGATTCAAGGTGTTGTGATATTCTGTGTGGCCAGTCGCATTTTACGCCAAACTGTTGTCTAATTTCGACGGTAATGACCTCAGATTTTACAGAGCCATCCGCATTCAGCATAGGGGCAAAGAGAAGGTCCGCCGAAGCCAGATACATCTCCGTGGGATTGCTTCTGTTGTAGCTCTCGCGTAGACAAGTTGCTTCCGCTAAGATTGTTTCATCATTAAGACTTGGCGACTTTTTGACAAGTCTTCTAAGTTGACTTTTGTCAGTCATGAGTTGCCCAGTTTATATGTTTGAGGCGATTCCTCTCAGACTAGGTGGTACATATGCCAAACGTCTTCCGACTTCATTTCTAAGCCTAGAACGTGTCGTCTGTCTCGCGCTACCCAATAGCTTTCCATACATGGTCACAATATCACCCAACCTCTCAGCGAGTCGATGAGAGTTCGCAACAGCCACCATTGTTAGACATGAATGTAGATCATGTAGTCGATCCCAGCAAAGGTTGAGCACGGCTGAACGCAATTCGTTCGGAAGACTTGAAACGAGGTGCTCTGTCACAGCATTAGTCAACTTGCGAGTGGCTTCGTCTTCGACTGTCTTCGTAATTAATCCAATTCCAGAATGATGTCTTAGAAATCCAAACAAACGCATTGATCTGTCAAAATGCTCGTCCTTAACTTGGACGATTCCAGCCTTAGCCGCGTAGATGGAACCGGCGAGTAAAACTGAGGTTTCCACGAGAACGAGGTACTCAGTCAGTAGCTGTCATCGGCTTCAAGAGCTCATCGAATGCAGCAATCAGCTTGGACCTGTTAATATTTCTCAGTTCATCATTGGGATCAATCATCTGGACTGATCGCGCTGACGAACGCAAGTCACGTACATAGTTCATGACTTGATCGGGATTTGTCTGTGTCGGATCGCTTTCCATTGATACAAGGGCTGCCATCGCAGTCAGTATGCGGGGGAAGATGGCTCTGGCCTGTTCGACAACCAGAGGATTGTCATGCAGTCGTGGAGCTTGGTTAAATCTGACCAGCATCTTCGAGAATATCAGTCGCAGGTTCCGCCAAGAATGGTATAATGTGAAATTCGTCTGAGAGGGGGGCGCATTAGACCAAAATTCTTCTTGCCGACTTGCTTGAGAAATCAAGCCATCTAAATGTGCGTCGATTCTCTTGTCCACTTTCCCTGCCCTTTCCATGGCCGCGAGCATTGACTCTACTGTAGCTGCCTCATCAAACAACTTCCCGAAATCGGACATTTTCGACGCGCCGACGTTACTTGTATCGCAGTATGAAACAAGGTGTGTGTTACTTTAATACGCTTACTCTAGTGACCAGATGGAAACTCCACAAAACGCTCTGTTTTTGACAGATTTTTGTCCTGTTTTGTGCTCCTTGCACATTCAACACTAATGGAAAAAATCTGACTATTTCTTCTCACTTGCGTTCTGAATTAGAGTAATCCACTTGTTCTCTCTGAGAATCTCTAGCATTACCGCTTCCGCGTGTATCCTGTTGGGTAATACAACAGGCATCCTCGATGCACTTAACGAATGTTTGCAAAAGAAGTCTATTCAAAAAATGTAGACGTAGGTGGGATGACCCGCTCCACCTGTACCACCTTTCATACCCTTGTTGAGAAAGTAGTTTTCGACATTCCTAGCAATTGTTTCAGTGTCAGCTTCCCACTCCTTCCAAAACTTGGTGTCCTTACCTTCACTTTCGTGTTCAGCCTTTCGACGTACTAAGTCTTCAGTTATGCCGATATACCAAAGACTGAAGTTGGTGATCCCTCGTTGGATTGTTTGGATTAACTCGGATTCCTGCATAGAATCCTCGACCCGCATTATGCTATGTGGGTGTACAGAATTATGACTTGTGGTTATCGAGAAGTTCTCGCTGTCACTGTTGTCTGTTCATCTTGAATCTTTGAAATTACATGACTACATAGAATCGAGCGTAATGAAAGTAAATGCTCTCATCTTCACGACGACTAGCCAGACATTACTTACTTACGAATCAGCTTGATTTTTCTAGGGTTAGGGTAATGCTATATGTCCAAAACTCGCCTTGGAGATGTGCGAATAGACTTAGGCGAACTAGAACGGCTTGGCGAGTTCGCAATCATGGCTCTCATCGCGTGGGCCATAGGTAATTCTCTTCAAAACTCGCTGATCGCTTCCGGATATGCAATCCCAATGGCGACCTTTGGACTCTGGATTGCTTTCTTTCTCGTATTGTTAATTTACTACAAAGCAATCAAAGTCGGTTTGAACATTAATCGTTAGAGCGTATTCTTGTAACATGTTGTATCAATTCTCGGACTCTAAGTCTCTGCTGATTTCAGTAATAATTTCTAGAACTAGAGTTGTCGCTCTGTCTCTGGTTTCCACAAAATTCTTGAAGTCAATATCGTCTTGTTGCCGCTTTCTCCATGATTCAAAGAATTCTTGCCAAGTTCCATATTGAAAGTTACGGCTGTCCTCTTTCACATCTCGAATATCTGCTGAGATATTTTGCTCCACGGCACGAGGGATTTGACCTTCCAATAACCAATAGGCAAGACTTGCCAACCTAGCCACATATGGACGACTTGTCGCCGTGATTATGATGTTAGGATCGTAGCCGGATGGTGGTCTTAGATCGCGTGTTAGCTCGGTTCCAATCATGTTTCTATATTTGTTTGCAAGCCCAGATTTTTCTTCTGTATATTTTGGAATTACCTGCTCATATAACTCTATGAGCTTTTCGCGAAGCTGTTGCGGAATCATGTATCGCAGACGCTCTAATTTGATTCTTGGATATTCTGCGCACTTCGAAAGAACATCTTCATTCCTAGGTAAAGCAAGGCTCAGATTAGTCAATTCATCCTCAAGCGGACCGTATATTCGTTCTCTTCGTTGATCTGCCCGTGCCCACTTACGTTCTCGTTTACTAACAACCCATGAAGATACAAACCCAAGGATTCCACCGATGAGTACGTAAACAACATCCCTGAGCCATTGGAGCAAAGTAGCTGCAATATCCGGTTGCTGCTGAGTCATGCGATACACTCATTGGTTGCCCTTTTTGCTTTTTGCATTCTGGATAATTGTGAGCCACTTGTCATTTCCCTCAACTTTGATTCCCGCCGCATCTGCGGGCGTTTTACCGTTCAGTGCCATGTGTGGGCGAACAAAGTTGTGGTAGATTTGGTAGCCGTCAATTAGTGGGCTGTCAGTTTTCTTTACGCCTCGAACTACCTTTTCCCTATCCCGAATTTCCCCGTTCATGCGTTCCATCTTATTGTTGTGAATTTGTCCATTGAATCGAATGTCGCGGTCATGCACTAGGGCGAGAGCTTTCTTCTCACGGTAGAACTCAGCCGTAATCCCTGCCCCAAAGTTTGGTGCTCCATCAGTAATTATTCGGAACGGGGCTTTTCCTGCAACCTTTCGCCCATGCTTGAACAAGTCGTCGCCGACCTAGCAGGAATCACCATTCAGGGTGAACTAACCCTCATCCAAGCGGCCAGCCGTGTCCCGACAAGTAACACCAAAAGGCATGTCCCATGAACGTAACAGAGCCTCCTTCACCTGAAAACATCTAGACCAGAGCCGACGACAGTTACGGTGTATGGTTCACCGTTCCTCGAAATGAAAGGAACCCCAGATCGAACTTGAATCGAGCTTGCTGGTTGCGTGTCGTCTGTTTTCACAGTTCTTGGTTTGTTATGCCATACGGTAAAAAGGTGGCCTAGGTAAAAAGCGGACGCAAAGAGGAGACACATTTCAACTAGCAAATAGTAGTCAGCCAAGAGTTTGCCTCCCTGTGGATAAAGTGGGAAAGGAACGATCCCTAATGCTTGCAGAAACCCCAGAATTGTGAAAGCTGTGGCTCCAACGGTGACAATTGGCTTCAGCGGCTTTGGCAATGCCATAGACGAAAATCACTTGACCGAGGGATTTAACATGCGTTCCGTATGACGCGTGGCATGTCCCGCCTTGCAACACCACCCCGACTTTGGGAGCGTGTCCCGAGGCTGCAAAAGAGCCTCCTTCACGGTGCTGTAAAGTCTTCGATTGACGGCAAAAACCGTCTACCTGTCAAAATTCGGTTGATTTTTCGGCTCTGTAGGTTAGCGTCTGCGGCGTTTTTGTGTCGTTGTAGTTCTGAGTGCAAGAAACAGAACGACTATGACAGCAATCCCAGCAAATGCCAGAACCCATGGATTATCTAGAAAGGCCGAGGGTATTTCCATGCTAGTTACAATTTGAGATATCACAGTTGTGATAGTCTGTACCGTTATGTAAGCTGTGGACTGACTCCTATCCAAGATACCCACGTAGAGGTTTACGTTTATCGGGTTCGAGTTAGTTGGATTCGAGAAAATGAGATAGTAAAGTTCGTTTAGCGGAACTACAAAATGAATTGTATACGAGGTAACGCCCTTTACGGTCAGAAGGGCAGGATGAATGTCACCACAATTGGAAGTCTGCAACTGGTTGACCTGTTGATTATTCATAATGTAAAAGTCCACTTTAGCATCTGACGTAAACTGGCCCACAATCTCCTGACCAGGGATACCCAAATAGTCATGCTCAGCGTAGCAGCTAGGAGAAATCGCGCCTTTCACGCTGAAAGTCTTGGAAAGAATGGAACTGGTAATAGTAGCCATTACTGTTGAGGCTGGAGCTGTGTAGGATACTAAGCTGGGTACTTGGGTCGTGATAGTAACCGTCGTGTAACTCTGACTACTAACAAGAGGATACCAAGACACAGCTAAGACCACAACAGCAACGCTAACAAGCAGTACTGCTAAAATGGTGCTACGCAAAGAGGGTCGAGGACGCTAGTTTCTCGTTACGATCTTAACATTTTGGATTGAAGCGAGTTTCAATTTTTTTACTGTTAGTTGCCGTGAAAGCTGTTAGGTAGGGGATTAGATGAGCTTGAACAAGTCTTATGTGGTGTACACTGAAATTCTGACTAATGGAGAACCGATGGATTGTGTCTATTTGCTTACTCGCTATTGTACAGCACAAGTAGCACGCATGGCAGGGAAGATTCCTTCCGCTGCTGGATACTACAAGCCGACTGATGAAGAACGGAAGAGTTTCTGCAACAACTCAAATGAGTTCAGAGCTTGTCCACGATTTGTGGCCTTCCAGATGCATTTGAGCGCCAAGGGTTTAACAAAGTAGATGAGACAGTCCACTTCGAACTTGCGTTCTGTATCAGCGTCAGCCACTTATTTTTGCCTTTAACTTCAATTCCTGCCATTTCCGCAGGAGTCTTGCCCTCTAGCGCCGTGTGTGGACGGATGTAGTTGTGGAATATTTTATATCCTGTTAGGAGTGGCGTATCGTCTTTCTTGAGTGACCGCATAACTTTCTCGCGGTCTCTGATCTCTCCGTTAAATCGCTCCATTTTGTTGTTATTGTTGTCGCCGCTCATTCGGACATGTCGAATGTGTCTGGTCATTAGAGCTTTGTTTTCGCGGTAGTATGCTTTCTCAAATGCTGAGTGGAAGTTGAGGGCTCCATCGGTTATGACTACGCCTAGAGCTTTGCCCGGGTCTTTCGGCCTTCCTTGAACAGGTCGTGAACGTCAGCTTGATACGGACAACTAGGCGATGACTGACAACAAGTTGCCGCCAGCGCCACACTTGAAACAGAACACCTCATTGGTTAGGCGTTGTCCGTAGGTTGCAACAGTGTCCTTTCCGACGATTGGGCTTATCGTAAACTCGCTTCCACATTTCATACATTTGCAGATGGGCTTAGGTATCTCTGACATTTCTAAAATCAACTCACCATCATTCTAGAAGCTTATAGGTCTAATATTTTCTCTGCTTCCTGTAATGTGAAAGAGGTTTGTGAAATTAAGTAGGATTCGGGCTGATTCTTTCCATTCCCGATTGTATCCTATTCAAATTCATTCATGTACGATGTATGCTTCGGTCGTGTGGATGTTGCTGATTACCATGAAGCCCCCCGCCACATCAGCTTTTCTTGTAGGAAGATAAATCACCGAAAATCTAGTACGATCATCATTGCACTATACGTAGCCGTTTTGATTAGAGACCGCTTTCTCGCTTTATGCACATCACTCGTTTCTTGCCAGAAGCAACCTTTCCGACTCTAGCATTTTGAATTATCGTAGTCCACCAGTTTCAGTTTTTATTTGATAGTGTTCATACTTGGTAAGCCCAATTCGCGTCTACCTTAGTTCTTTAACAGTTCATGTGTATGTTCCTAACGGTGCCTAAATACCCGGTTTACATCGAGTTTTCTGTGAACATCAATGCCTGACAGAAGGGGATTCTTGAGAAAGCTTGCGCTTTTCTGCGGTGGTCTAATCGGCGCGGTACTGCTTCCGAACAGCATTGCCAAGAACGATGTAAGTGTTCGCGGATATTCAACCGAAGCAGAGTGATCTTCTGCGGCATGTGTAGATGTGTCTAATAGACTGGGGGTCCTTCGTGACTGGACGCCTATTTGGCATTATTCTGTTAACGGCGAACTCGAAGTAACGTGGACGGCAATTATTCCGCCGGAGTACCGCATAAATAATAATACAGACGCGTTAAGCACGACAATTCAGCGCAATAGCGAAAAATAGCTGACCGCTACCGCCCCTATGCGCATATTCCTGCTTTCTTTGCGAAAGGTCTCTCCCTCCAGACCGTATGTGGCCATGGGTAGAGGTGGAATAGTGGATAGCCAACGATCAGTCAAAGCTTTGCTTTGAAGCATATTCCCTTCAGATCTCAATCAGCCGCTTTCGTAACTTTTTTGAATGATTCTGCAACTTCTTTCGCTACAAAACCTAGGATTATGGCTGTCGCAACGTAGTCAATCCATGGCAGGTGCAAGAAATAGTTGACCAGCAATCCACCGAGTAAGGTCACTGACATTAGGAAACAGGTTGCAGATTCAATAGAGTCGATGGAGAGCGGTAGGCAATCTGCTTCTTTTCCTATTCGCCTTTTCTCAAACCATAAGATCGGCATGATAACAACAGCTCCAATGGCAAGAGCAATCCCCGCGAGCGAGGATTCGGGCTCAATTCGAGAAAGATACGAATAGGCCCCGCCTAGGGCAATCATCGGGATCAGAGAAACCAAAAGAAGTGAGGTAAAACGTTCAACTCTTTCCGAGCCAACTTCTCTCGGTGTAGCGTCAGGAGTTCTAATTAGTTTCCTGAGGTAAACGGCAACCGCGTATGATGAAATTAGCTCGACGAAACTGTCCCCGCCGAAAGCAAGCAGAGCCAAGCTACCGGCGATGAGGCCTCCACCCATTGCGACGAGACTTTCAATGAGCATCCACGCCAGACTAACATATTCAATCCACAATCCACGGCGAAGGAGCGCTCTCCTGCTCACGAATCAATCACCGAGGGCGCACAGATTCTACAATAGGTCACGGCTAATTGCCGAAATCCAGCAGAGTCTGATTCACACCTTTGCCGCTGCCGGCTCCCACATCAGCTGAGCCTTGTGAGATATTCGTGGGGCGTATTTCATCAAGCAACACTATGGCTTCACCGAGGGGTATATTGATTTGTACAGCAAGCTCTTTGGCGGAGATTTCCGGCTTCTCTTTCAACATGACCTCTTGGACGTAGCGTTTATGGTGTTTGTACATTGGCAGAGAATGAACAGTGTCCACCAATAGTTTCCACAGTTCTTCTTTCTGCATTGTAACTCGTCCTTGTGACATTTCACATTCCGGCGATTATTGATGGGCAAAGTACACTGTTACGTGGTCCGGTGAAACCTTGTCCACCCTACCGAAACCAAATCTGACGAATTGAATGATCGATCCCACAGGTTCAGTCATTATGTCTTTCTCAGCCAAGCCTTTCTTGATGGTGGCGTCGGGCATAATGACATCGACGGGGACATTCGATTCTGATGGAACCCACTGCAGGATCGGGGCGTGTTCAGCGCCCCGCAATTTGCTCTCACCGATGAACTCTCCCTTCAATTCGTTACCGACAAATCCCTGAGGTTTGCAGTTGAAGAGGCCCATCAGTCTGATCGGTTTTCTCAGATTCCAGAAGCGCCTTGTCCGCTCCCGCCAAGTAGACGGTTGCTATCCCGTCCTGTGGTTGCACGGTCAATGTTCGCGTGCCCATTTCAGGATGTTGAGGATGAAGTGGTGGATGTACTTTGAATTCTTTCTGAACGCCTGTCACCCGTGGTTTTGATGTGGGTCTGGAACGTAGTAGTAGCGGTGAGATGTTGGATCGATAAGCTTGCGGTTCTGCGAATTGAGATTGTCCCAGCTTATGGTCACATCTACTGGTTTTGGACCGATGTCCCACATCATTTTCCGTATGGTTTCCGGAAGGTATCCCCGTCTACGGAGAGCCACCAATGTGCCTAATCTTGGGTCGTCCACTCCCCAGTATTCTCCTGAGTCGATTGCCTTCATGAGTTTTGATTTGCTCAGGATCATGCCTTCGACCTTGAGGCGTCCGTAGTGAAGGTCATCGGGATATTTCCATCCCATGTAGTTGTACAGGAAGATCTGGCGGGCCATGTTGGTCAGGTGTTCTTTTCCTCTGATCACGTGAGTGATACCTAGGAGATGATCGTCCACTCCTGAGGCCAGATTGTATAGTGGCCATACTTTGAATTTCGAACCAACTCTAGGATGCGGATTTCGATCTGTGTCGATCACGCGAAACGCTGGCCAATCACGGATGGCTGGGTTTGGATCTTCGAGATCCGTTTTGACGCGGAAAACTGCTTGGCCTTCCTTGTATCCTCCTGCAAGCATCTTGTTCCAGCGTTCAAGATGCTTCTCCGTTCCCAGGTCTCTGTCTGGGCAGGGGCCTTCGCGTTAACGAATGTTCGGAACTGTTTCTGGTTCACACTCGCAAATGTATCCGGCCCCTTTCGACAGCAGAGCTCTGAGCCTACATCATAGTAGATCGGGATTCGATCGCTCTGAATGTACTCCTCATCCCACTCGCAACCAAGCCACTTCAGGTCTTCTCGGATCATGTCATAGAATCCGAGCTGGGCTTTCTTCAATCTCGGGTCAGTATCTTCGAATCTAACTATGAATTTGCCCTTGTACATCCTTGCATAGTCATGGCAAAGAACTGCGGCTCGGGCGTTTCCGATGTGGAGAACGAAATCAGGGTTTGGAGCGAGGCGCGTGACTATGAGCGAATATTTCTCGGCGTTCGGTAATGGCGGGAGTTGCTCTACTTCTTCAACGTGCTCCTTGGCAATCTCCGCAGGCCAACTCTCGTGCGAGTTCCATCAATTTCTGACATGGGAATTGAGTTGATTTCCTGAACGACCTGTCGGACTGAGGGAAGAATCTCCTTAGCTTTGGATCGCAGATCGGGATTATCGCCGAGCAGATTTCCTAGAACTGCTTGCGGATCAGCTCTTCCATCGTGTCGAATGGCGTTTAGGATAGCTGCTTTCCGTATCTTCTCGGCGATCTCTGTGGACATACGACAGGCTCATGCGAAGAAGCGCGTTGCCTTCTAAAAGAGATGTTCTTGGATTGTCCGGGCGGGTCCACCGACCCCGCTCTTGATTACTTCCAAGTTCGTGGAGGCTCGAATGTCCTTGCACACTTCGATCAACGAACTCCGGATGAGTGTTGATGTAGACTGATGGCCCTGTGTCAAGTGAAAACCAAACCGGAATGTGATCATTTTCACGCATTGACCTTATGCGTCTGATTATGGTGACTGTTTCGGGGGACATTAGGAATAGTCCGCTTTTCCCGGTCATGGTAACGGCGTGTAGGCTAAGTGAGTCTGCTTCGGCGAGTCTACCGACCTCGTCCACGTCGCCTTTCTGAATCGCGTTGCAGCATCGTTTTCAATTTCCTTTTGACATCCTTCACTCTTGACTGGAAGAATGGTGAGGTCACGGATTCTTCGTGCGCCATGTCAGTTATCACCGGGGAAGGTATCGGAACAATCCCCATGGCCAAGTCGAACCTTGTCTCCTGAAGCCAGTTGCTTTGCGTAGGATCTTCCATTCTTGTTTGCGTACCAGATTGCGAAGCCTCCTACAAGACTTCGGCTTGCAGAACCGGCACCCAGACGAGCAATCTCACTCAGCTTCTCACGTTCCAGACTTAGACCTAGAGCTGTGCATGAAGCGAGTGAGATAGATGCGAAGGCTGAGGCTGAGAAACCTAGACCCTTTTCCCTGTTTCACCCTGTTCAAGGTAACCAGCTTGAAGTGGTTCTCTGTTTTTGCAAGGTTCTTGAGTGGGGTAGATTACTGCGCGAATTCGCTCTGCTTCCACGTCCCCCGCTGGTTTCCCGTTGATTTCGATTATATCTTGCGGATAGTTGTCGAATTCGATCGTAGCGGTGGTCGTGAGTTCTTCAACACAGACTGAGATGCTGTCGTGGTAAGGGATTCTTTGCTTTCTTGTCCTTAGGCCGTGATATTTCATCAGTCCTTGAATCGTGTGTGCGACTGCGCTGGCTTTGGCCAAGCCTGAAGACTCCTTGTTCTTGACTTAGTCGATGACGCCGGTCACCGAGGCTACTCGGTGGGCGGCTTCTTTGGTGAGGCCGCTTTCTCCCAGAATCGTGTAGCGTTCAGGTCTTATCGAGTGAGCTTTGGTGAGTGCCTCAACAATATATTCACTGTCGATGCCGAGTTCTTTCGCGGTTGTGGGAGCTTCGATTTTGTGCAGCACTTCCTTGATCAATTGCCAATTGGCGCCATGAAGATATGCGCACATTATTGTACCGACGCCGCATTGCTCTCCGTGCAGGGCGGGTTTCGGAGCGATCATTGATAATGCGTGGCTGAAGAGGTGCTCCGCGCCGCTGCAAGGACGACTCGTACCGGCGATGCTCATCGCAACTCCGCAGCTGATAAGAGCCTCTACCAATGTGTGAACTCCCGAATCCGAACATTCTTCTGATGTCGCTGGCGTTTTTTATGACCAGCCTTGAACTCATCAGGGCGAGTTCTGCTGCATAGTCGCCGTAGTATTCGTTCTTTATTCTGTGCGCCAGTTTCCAATCCCTAACAGCTGTATACTTTGCAACGACATCGCCACATCCGCTCGCTATCAGCCGGTAGGGAGATTTGGCGATAATTGAAGTGTCGGCTACGATTGCGATGGGGCAATGCGTGATGTAGGAGTATGGTCGATCCATTCCTTTCATTGAAACCAACGGACTCGCTATGCCATCGTGTGACGCCGCAGTGGGGACGCTCAGGAATCTTGTGGCCATTCTTCATGCTGCTCAGCTTTGCAACATCGATGTCTTTTCCACCGCCCGCTCCGACAACTATGTCGGGCTTGATCTGACGAATTTCATCCTCTACTCTTGACACTTCTTCGGTTGTAGCGCTTTCAACTATGATCGTGGACGATTTGAGTCCTGCACGTTTGAGGGAATCAATTATGCGTCTCGCCTGCGATCGAGACGACTTTGTGACCGGTCACAACCAGCGCTGGCCCTTTGAATCCGAGCCGCTTCAGTGTCTCTCCGACCAATAGTGCCACGCCTTTCCCGATCAAGACCTCTCGGGGTAGCTGCATGTAATGTGAATCGCGGGGGAGCGATGGAATCAAGGATTACACCAGGAATATCAAAGACAGTACAGCCACTGCAGACGACCATAGGAAACAATGTAATGGCCGTTAACTTTGCGCTACGATATACTAAACCCATTACACGCCTTAGTGATTTCGGTCCGAGTGTAGTTACAGGTATCTGCCCGGAAAGTCACGCCAACTTCACTTGGCTCAAGATCCATCATTGCCTGTCGACACGTAGTTGATATCTCACTTAGCAATGCCTCCCGGAACGACTTCCCCAACCGTGTGGTACCCTAGAGGAGCAGACACAATTCCGTTTACCATGTGCGTATCGGTGGTCATGACCTCTGCATCCTCAAAACCCGACCTCTTTGCCGTCTCGAGAATATGCTCCCGCAGACCCCGTATCATGTTGTTTCCGTCGATTGTAATGTAGGCGAAACGTTGCCCGCCCGACCTCAATTCCAATTACTGACAATTCCACCCGGACCGAACCCATCTTTCAACGTAAAAGTGCTTCGGGATGTTCCGAGCCACTCCGACTCTGAATGGATTCGGAATCACGATTGCGACTGACTGGAGGGCAGACAGGGCCGCTTCCTCTAGAGCCCCAATCTGTTTCTTCGTCAAAGTTGTCTCTTGACCTAAACAGTTGTGAGCGTCAATGAGCGCAACATTGCGAAATCGCCCCTGAACCAAGCCGGTCAATCGACTTGCAACTTCTGAGGGAATATCTTCCATATCATGTGGCGCCGTTGTCATTGTTACCAGAGCGCATCCGTCAAAAACCTGCGAAGTCGCCGTTGCGATGTCGTTGGTTACCCTCACGACGGGCGTTGCTTTCTCAGCAGAGCTCGACTTATCCAAATTGGCAATCGCCCAATTAATGAGGCGAGAGTTCTGCTCTTGCGAAACTAAGTTGAGTTCATGACCTGAGACACCGTGTGGAACCACGCCCACCGCCCCGTATCTCTTTGCTATCAAAGAATGAAATAGGTACGGCAGAACGCTGCTTCCGACATTCTGAAATGGACCTGGATGAAAATTGGAAACGAGCATGACGCCTTGACACTATGATCGGATTTTCTGCGAAATGCAAATTCAGCGACAGAAATCTCAGTGTCTACTCCGAGCTCGTTGAGGTAGGATTCGAGTTCTTCGTTCTTAGATTCGAGGAGATCCGATAGGAGAGCGCGGAACATTCGGACCGGCGAAAAACCCACAGTCTTACGTCCATCCAGTTCGACAACGGTTATGAGTGTGAAGGCGAAGGCCAACCCCATAAGCGAAGACTAATACGAGACCAACCATGACTCCGTCCGCAACAGCCCCGAAAATCAGAATGGCAGAGACCGCCGTCAAAGTAGGTTCCATAAGCGTGAATAGCATTCTTCTGGCGAAACTGGTCTTCGACATGGAAAAAACGACGAGGATCGAATGGGCATTACCGCAAAGAATCCCACGATTACAGCGAAATCTGGAAAAACAAAATCGGGCACTACTAACGCTATAACCGAGCACAAGAAAAATAATCACCCAAGTCGATACTGTGAACAGTGAAAAAGCGAGGCATCTTCTGAGATAGAATAATGGATCTTGCTTCATAATTGTCAGGTAAAGTACGATATTCGCCACAAACGACGGGAGTACAAGTATGGCGACTCCCCATACGGCGCCTACAAGGAACGAAAGTGCGCTTCCTCGGGCGATCGTAAAAGATGTCCCGATTCCGACAGTTGCGAACAGCAACGAGGCCAGTATGATTGTGCTCGTTGACCTGGGAAAAGCGACGCGCCTAACCACATTATAGTACGCCTTAGTACCAATGATGCGTTTCGAGGCCGAGACAGCCAAACAGCTTTCCTCTAGAGAAACCTAAGCAATTGCTCGAATGATCTCACGCAGTTTCCGTACTGACGCTTTCTCAGCTATCGTTCCGGTCACAATCAACTGCGCTCCAGAGTCTACTAGGGATTTCGCCTGAGATGGAGTTCTAACGCCACCCCCCGTAATGATACGCATTCTACACGTGTCCCTGACGGTGCGCACCATTTCTGGCGGAACTATTCGTCTCGCTCCAGAACCTGCCTCCAAGTAGACAAAACGCATCCCCATATATTCCCCTGCAAGAGCGTAGATCGCGGCCAATTCCGGCTTGTCGTATGGAATCGGGTTTGCATATCCGACAAATCCTACAGCACCAGCATACTCCCCAACAATCAAGTAGGCAAGTGGGATCGGCTCAAGCCGATAACGCTTCACCAGCGGTGCACCAAGCGCTTGAACGCCTGAAAGATAGTACGGGTTTAGTGAATTGAGCAACGACATGAAGAACACAGCGTCTGCGTGCTGACTCAGGCCTGCAACATCGTTCGGGAACAGAATCACGGGCAGACCTGACGTCTTAATCGCCTTGACGATTGCGTCCAATTGATAGACTGACGTTGCCGTGGAACCGCCCACCATCGCCGCGGTTGTTCCAGCCTTTTTCACATCGTGAGCCAGTTGCTTTGCAGATAGTGGTGTGACTTTCTCTGGGTCAAATAGTGTCAGGTGTGCAACGCCTCTCTCCTTAATCACACGCTCTAAATGACTCTCCACAACGCCAATTCTAATTTCGCTCAAAGGATGAGTCACTCACCGTTTTGCCTTAGCAAGGGGTGCGAATTATTCTCACACTGCCCGCTATCTTATTAAAACTGCTTGTGGGAAAAGTGCGAAATTGAAGTCGCGACAGGTCGTCTAAAAGGCGGGAAGAGAATTGCAGCACTACCCATCTCCCTCTGGTCGAGCCCGAAGAATCCTTACTGCTATGCGCATTCGCAGCTGCGCATTGATGGGTTTCGCGGTTGTTCTCGGCGAGGCTGTTGCATCCCAGACCATTCCACCGATGGCTGCGTTTTACGGCTTCATGACGGGATTCCTTCTTTTGGGCGCCTGCTTAGTTCTGGATTTCGATTCTGGGACTCGTGTGAGCGGTGCGCAAATGAAATCTTGGCAGGTGACGTTCTGAGACTCAACGAGGCATTATCCTTCGCGATAGTGCTTTGCTCTCTCGGACTCCTATCTGCAGCGTACTTGGGCATCCTGGCACTGCTTATCGCCGTGCTGTCCGTTTTAGTGATTATAGCGTACCATGCTTTTATGAAGAAACTCGACCTTGTGGGCGATGTGTTTGTTGGAGGCTTCATGGGGTTGATGTTCATCTTAGCAGGTTTCGCTGTTGGAAGACCCACATGGCCGCTCTCGATTTTCGCTGTGATGGCTTTTCTTGCGAGCTCCGGGAGAGCGATCATGAGAAATTTGGAACGAGCGCAAGACAACTTGTCTTCCGGGGCTGGGGCCGAACCTGCGAAATATGAATATGGTCAGGTGGGAAAGCAAAGCGCAGTATCTTTTCTGGCAGTTGTTGCAGTCAGTGTCTTGCCTCCTCTTCGGGGGTTGGTTTCGATTTATTTCATCCCGCTGGCTGTAATCTGTGATGTTGGATTCCTGCTAACTGCGTACTCACTGTTGATGAGTCCAACGCCTCATACTGCGAAACGGAACGAAAATTACGTGTTGCTTTGGATGAGCTTCGGATTGTTGGCCTTCGTGATCGGAACGATTTGAATACATTCGGTATGCTCATCTCCCAATATGAGCAACGTCTCACAACATTTTTATGACATGCAAAGCGTTTACGATTGCACAGAAGGCGTGAAATTGAAGGCAGCTACCAGCATCAGGTTGCGAGGATTGGAATCGCGGGGTAAGAGGAAGCTGTCCAAGGAAGCGCTAGCATCATTCCCGAAGGAGATTGTGGGTACTTTCGCTCGTCTTCCTAGGGTATTCAAGAAGGTGGACGTTGACCGACTCATGGGTAACAAGATTTCGAGGAGTATGAAGTGGCGGTACATCCGGAGAATGGAGAAGCAGGGAATAGTTAAACACGCTACGAAGAAGTATTATCGAAAGGTCTATGACACGATATCTGAGTGGATGGAAAAGGATGCGATTCCGAGGATTCGCCGGATGGAATCGCTTGTTGAAGTTGAACCGACCTAGTTCTCGTTAAGCTTCTCCAGTAGCTCTTTAGCCCTGTCAATGCGAACCTTTCTTTCATCAACCATTTGCGCGGCAACTTTGTCAATGAGATCTCCTGTTGCGCCCGCGCTTATCGCAATGTTTCGGGCGTGAAGGTTCATGTGTCCTCTTTGGATTCCTTCGGCAGCGAGGGCTCTCAGCGCAGCCAAGTTCTGAGCTAGCCCAACGGAGACAATTATCTCCGCCAGCTCTTTCGCTGACTTGATGCGCAGAATCTTGATAACTATTTTCGCTATCGGATTTGATGCTGTCGCGCCTCCAACGATTCCGACTGCCATAGGCATCTCAAGTGTTCCGACCAAGTCGCCGTCAGTAGTCTTCTCCCATGCGGTCAGCGAGTCATAATGACCTGTCCTCGCGGCGTAGGCGTGTGCCCCCGCCTCGATGGCCCGTGTATCATTTCCGGCAGCCAGCACTACTGCGCTTATTCCGTTCATTATGCCTTTATTGTGGGTCGCGCACCGAAATGGGTCAGCTGCAGCGAACGCATAGGCCCGGACTATGGCGTCGACAACTTCCTCTCCCCCTAACGCTTCCTTTGCGAAAGTAGCCTTCACACGGGCGAGTCGTTTGATTGCCAGGTTGGAGATTATTCGAAGCGACACTCGTCCACCAGACATCTCCTCGATCATAGGAGCAACAGCCTCTGCCATGGTATTGACGGCGTTTGCACCCATAGCGTCTCGGCAATCAACCAAAAGCTCTAGCAATGACCATTTTGCCCAGAAACGTATCGATGATCCGGACTTCCAGATCTCGGGCGCCGCCGCCCAGTGAAACTAGCACGGGATCTTGATCATTAGCCTTCTTTAGAATTTCATCCTTACGTGCCAATATTTCGAATCTTGCTCGATGCGCATCTTTCACTCCCACGACTTGTATCTGCCCGATCATTATGGGATCCGTGGAAGTGGCATGGAAACCGCCCTTTGCCCTCGCCATCTTGGCAGCGTTGCTCGCAGCGGCAATGACAGACGGTTCTTCTGTCGCCATCGGAACGACGACTTCTATACCGTTTATCAGAAAGTTGACCGCCACACCAAGAGGCACTGGCATGACTCCGACTAGATTCTCAACCATGCGGTTGGCGACGTCCAGATCCAAGGCACTTGGTCTCTGAAGGAGACTTCGCTTCCTCATCAGACAGCCCTGCAAATCCCTTGATCAGCTTCACTCTTTCCGCAACGGGAAGCTTGTAGAAACCTGAAAACTCAGAACTCTTGCTCATTCATTCACAACTCCATGAACTCATCACGTAGCTCATTCAAGCCGAACCTAGGGTTCACGTAGCTTTAGCAGATTCGGTCGTTCGCATTGCGTATTTGCTTGGATCGAATCCACGCTGGGTTAGCCATTGGAACGTAGCACCGGTTATGATTAATGGGACCTCGTGAAGGTCGTTCGACATTTCTGCAACCAGTCAGGAACATGGCGTTTTTCAATTCCTCAATCACCATGGTCAGGTTTGCGATTGCGGCCTCTTCTCCCAATGATGCGGACTTGAGCATGGGCAATGCAAGGCCGCCGTAGTGTGCTCCCAGCGCGATAGCCTTTGCGATGTGAAGACCATTCCTGACGCCACCTGAAGCAAAGACCCTTAGGTTGGTTGAGTTGGCAACTTCGACGATACTCGGGACGGTTGGGGTTCCCCAATCCCAGAAGGTTGTTCCCAATCTCCATCTGAAGCTTGTCCAGTTTTGCCCGTGCTCGGTAGTACTCCACGCCTGCCCAACTGGTTCCGCCTAAACCAGAGACATTGATTCCCTTGATTCCGACATGTTCCAGTGCTCGGGCAGTTTCCATGGCGATTCCTGCCCCGGTCTCTTTGACTAAAACTGGAACTTTTAGTTCACTTGCCAATTCGCCGATTCTGCTTGTCATCTTCCTGAATTCTGTCTCGCCTTCAAATTGCACAGATTCTTGCAGTGCATTCAGGTGTATGAACAGACCAGTCGCATCGATCATATCAACGGCCTTCTTTGCACGGTCCAATCCTTCTTCACGCGAGATCTGAGGACACCCTAAATTCGCGAAGAGTGGAATGGAGGGAGCTGCTTCCCTTGCAACCCGATAAGTGTAAGCTAGTTTCTCGTCCTCTATTGCAGCACGCTGACTTCCGACGCCCATCCCGATTCCGAGTCTCTCTGCCACTTTCGCCAGTGTTCCGTTGATCTTCGCGGCAAGCGTAGTCCCGCCCGTCATCGACTCTATGATTAATGGTGCCTGAAGCTTGTGACCAAAAAGCTCAGTTGAAAGATTGATTTCCATCGCGGTCGATTTCTGGCAGGGCTTTGTGAATCAGACGCACATCATCAAAACCTGTCGGGACATGAGATTGTACCTGCTGGCGCAAACTCGTTTGAATATGGCTGAGTTTTCTTTTCGCTGTTTGATTCTTGGACATTTGGGTTCTCAACCTTTTTCGCGGAAACTACCTACACTCTGGAGAGGAATACTTTCTCGTTACGTTTCAACGTGTTGACCCGAGGTTGCACGGATCTGGGTTGGGCTCGATTCGAGTTCCCTTGTGCTAGTTGGGTCAAGGGAGTTACTGGCTCCCCTTGATTATTGAAACTGTTCCGGCTGTCGCATCGACTATTACATGGTCGCCTGTGGAGATCTTCTCTACGGGAATCCGGTCAACGCAAGGGAGACCAGCCAGTATGGCGCCCGTGGCGACGATGGTCTCAGTTTCCTTATTCACGATCGCTAATGGTGCTTGATTGTTCTTCGCGAGTCCGTAGATAACGTATGATCCGACTGTAGATCCTTTTCCGCATGGGAATACCAAAATCTTGCCTTTGACCGACTTGCCTTCCAGTTCGTGTCCTTTCTCGATGAAGAGGCCTGTCTTAGCGTCGACTCCGCCGTAGAATCCGATCGGCTCCTTTGAGACTAGGCTTTCCCCTTCGACCTTTCCTGGACTGATTGTTCTTCCTTTCAGGACTTCCATCATTAGATACCTCTTTGACTTCAGGTCACTTTTTCGATTAGACTGTCGAGTCTCATGAAGACGACGTTTTGCTTGCAGAATCCGGGGAGGTAGTTTGCTGCTTTTCCCGAGTTCACTGCGGTCGTCTTGTATCCCATGTCTTCTATCGGGGAGACTACCATGCAAGTGTCTGCGAGGATTCTTCCTCCTGCAGTTTCAATAATTTGCGTGAAGCCCATGCGGTTTGCGGCTTCTTTGACCATTCTTGAGGTACAGACCCAAAGCGGTTTCTTCAACTTCTTTCCGTCCAACTTCCTTGAGATAGTCATTATCTCCTTAAGCGAGGAGTGCGGACAACCTAGAATTACAATGTCGGGCTCCTTTCCAGTTGAAAGCTTCGAGAACGTGTCGTTCAAGTCTTTGTCGCTTACCGACAGTCTTTCCAGTCCTTTGGTTTCCATCATACTGGCCTCAGGGGTCAAGCCATCGATGTGGTACAGTGCGACAGCGCCCGAGGCTGCCATTGCGGCGCCCAATGCTTTCAATTGATCGGTGTCGGCCTCTTTGATTCCTGTGAAGTAGGGTATCCTATTCTTTACCTGCTTTCCAACTACGTAGCCTAAGGCTCCAAAGTCAGCGTTATCATCAAGTTTGGCATTGACGTCAACGCAGACCTCGGGTTTTCTGTTCGCGTCCCAGGTGGAGACCGTAGTTGGGTGTAACACCACATAGGGCGGCTGCAAGGGCTGAGGGGCCTCCCTCTCTGTTGGTTCTCGCTCCTACTACTGAGTTTGAGAAAGATATCGCAGAGGATTCGGACCAGGCGATGTGCTCTCGGAATCTCGGGAGGTTTCCTGCGAGGTACGGTGTGCAGGTGGCGCTCACGACTATGCCCATCTCCTTGAATGCATCAGTTATGCGCAGCTGTTTTTCCGCAAAGCCTGCCGGGATACCGAGTATCTGCCAGTCTTCAATATCCATCCCCGCTGGGTTCAGAAAGGTGACTATCTTCACCTTGGCTCCCTTGCTTGCGTAGTCTTCTAGGAACTCGACGCCTGGGTCGCCTATTGATTTGTACGAGACTCCGGCTACTTGGGCTGAGCCGGCTGGGATCATTCTGTCCGCACCGTAGATGTCGCCGAGGCTAACGAGTAAACGAAACATGCGTTCCATGACTTCGCCGTTCTCGCCTGATAGGATACGTTCCTCAGAATTTGACAGGTACAATTCTCAGTTCAGCTCCAATCTATTTTCGCGTGAGATAATCGTCCACGTTCAGCTTCATAGGAACGGTGGGCCGTTTGAACTCCTTCTTACTATTTTCTGGAATGGTTAGGTCGAATCCAACTTTGCAGGTCATTTGTGTGTCCATGTCCGATGATGGGTCGAGGGATGATCCCTTTTCTCGTTTCACGATCATTTTCTTGTCTGCCTGGAAACGAGTGGCCATTGCCCATTCGATTTCGTTCGGGTCATGTATGTCTATGTCGTCGTCCACCACGAAGACATGTTTCATGGACTTGTGGCCCTTGAAGGCGGCCTCGATGGCTTTCCGACCGTCGTCCGGATTCTTCTTGCGTATGCTAACCGCGCCATGCAGCCAAGAACATCCGCCCGATGTTACCAGAACGTCTTTGACATCACAAACTTTCGCGACCTCTCGGTAGATTGTTGGCTCCCTGGGCATGCCCATCAGAACCCTGTGCTCAAGGGCGCCTGGCAACAGGGCGTGGTACATTGCGCCGTTCCTTGCGTAGATCTTCTTTACCCTGGCGGCTCTCTGTTTCCGGACGATATCGAAGGTTTCAGTCAGATCAAGAAATGGTCCTTCGTCATGCATCTCACCAGTCAGCTCGGCTATGATTACGATGTCTGATGGTGGGACCAAATGTCCGTCGAGTCGCAGCAGCGGCGTTTCGACTAATGCGTTGGCGATGTCGATTTCGCTAACCCCTAGCTCCGCAGATATGGCCGCACTAATGAGAACCTGCATAGGGGACGAGATGCAAATTGCGAAATCCTTCAGTCCGCGCTTGATGTATGCTTCAAAGTGTCTCTCCAAGATCCGGAGAACAAGAGTATCTTTGCCCAAAACTTGCGCTCGATGGTAGGAAAGGTTGACACCGTACTCTCTATCATTGGAGGCAACAATTCCGGACGAGATGTACGGACCACCGTCCTTTGGGTAGTGAGTCAGGATTGGTAGCTTTCCAAGATCGGCCCCGATCTCTTCGTAGCCCTCAGCTTCGACGACTCTCGCTTTCTTTGGATGCTCGACTGCATCGGTCAGTTTTGCAATTAGTTCCTCCCGACGAATTCCAAGTCCCAAGGCGACAAGATCTCGGGTTGAGCAGATGTTCGCGATTACCGGCATAGCGGACCCCTTGACGTGGTCGAAAAGTAGCGCGTGACCATCGAGCATTTTAATCAGAGTTGAAACTTCATATTTCGTATTCACGGGTTTGCTGATTCGGGTAAGCAGGTTTCTCTCATCAAGCTTCTTAACAAAATCCGCTAACTCCATTCTAATTCACCAAGAAGGATGCGTTGGAGTCGTTCTAGGCTCCGATCGTGGTGCGCATTGCTTGAAAACCCTTCCTCTCAATCGCATTCGCGACTCGCTCTTGAAGATCCTTACCCGGGGCCAGGGCTACCATGTAGCCTCCCTTTCCTGTCCCGGTCATCTTTGCTCCGATTGCTCCGCTCGCACGCGCCAAGTCCACGAGCGCATCAAGCTCGGGGCACGAGACGCCTATCTGCTGAAGGTGGACATGATTTTCATTCATCTGGTCGCCCAGTCTCTCCAAATTGAACTCCTCGATTTGCTTCCTGGCATCATGGACAAGCTTCTCAGCGTCCTTGAAGAGCCGATCGTACCTCTCAGGCTCCTTGTCTCTTCGCGCCCTCACTCCGCCAACCACCGCTTTCGTGTCAGCCACTATGCCCGTATTTCCCATCACAATCTCCACGGGCCTCCGGAGCCTCATGCGTTCCATCAACTGTGATGAACCATCTCTCTTGTACCAAATCAGGCCTCCGAATGTTGCGGCTGTGTTGTCGATGCCCGAAGGATTACCGTGATATCCTTTTTCCCCTTCAAACGCTACCTCGTTCACCTTTTCATCTGAATAGCCCAAGCCGAGTTCATCAGAAAATGCTCGAGCGATCGCGGCGCATGAGGCCGCGCTTGCTCCCACGCCGCTTGCGGCGATCAGGTCACCGCCTAGTGTAATCTTGAAAGCCTTACGCTCCGCGTCGATGTTCATGATCTTTAGCATTCTATCCAGGGATTCCTTCTGCTGGCTCAGCTTCTCAGCTTTGTACCCTTTAGTTTCAGGTCTTTCGTCTTTCAGCTCAACACCTGACCCCACGCGTCTCTCAACGAGCGCCTCGGTCTTCGCTCCGATCCCCGAGACTATCGAAGGAATACCGTAAACAACAAAGTGTTCATTGAAAAGTATGACTTTGCCGAATCCATAACCCGTGCCCAAAATTTGAGCCCTCGCCTCACTTCTATCAAGCTGCTAGAAAAGACAGTCGAAGACAGTTAAGGCTCTTCGACGAAGATTTCCTAATCAACAAACTACGCCCCCAGCACATGCGTGCCTCTATTCGCGTAAGAATACTAGTGATGAGTATCCGACGACTGAGCTTTTGTCTCCGGTTATGTCACCGCTCGTCTTGTGTGCAAGGAGTTCCACTCGTACCCCGCCGAGAAGCTTTGCCGTTGCAATTAGAGTGGTAATAGGTCCGTACCCACATGCTGTGACTTTGTTACTCTCACACAGTTCGTTCAGTTTGGCGTCATCGAGTCTCGTGATGGCGTCTATTGCCATCTCGTCTTTTCTCATTGCTGCATCTTGGGGTTCATAGTGCGTGAAATCGCTGGAAGCGACAATGACAAAATCATTTTCCTTCAATTGCTCTACGATGGTCTTTGCAATGTCGCGGCTCGTCCGTAGATCCTGCATCATCATGCAGATTGGAATGAATTCGGCCGCATCTTTGAACAGGTATTGGATGAATGGCAGTTGCACTTCTATTGAGTGCTCAAATGCATGGGCTTCTTCGTCGATGTCAATGATGCCGCTGGCCTTTTGGATCTGTTTGGCGAGTGTGCTTTGAATAGGGGTGGAGCCCAGGGGGGTCTCCCAACTACCTTCAGTTGCAATTGAGACTCCACTACCGTAGCCAGTGTGGTTTGGGCCTAGTATCACAAAGACATCGGGCAGTCCATCTGTGGCGAGTCTGCTGTACCCGTTTGCGGCGACTGGCCCCGAATACATATACCCAGCGTGGGGTGAGACGATTCCGAGAATCTTTCTCGGGCCGTGTTCCACTGCTTTCGGAATCTGTCCAGGTCCGAACTGGTGCGTGAAACATCCGGCGATTTGTTCACTGAGTTCTGATTTCGTTCCGGCGTAGAATGCGTCTGCTACTGCGGGCGTTCGAATTTTCAAAGCTCACCGCCCGCTCTCGGGGCGATAGCTGTCAACTTGGTTTCGAAGTCGTCAACTGTAGCGGTGATTGTCTCATCCTGCGGAAGCTCTCCTCTCTCTCTCAAGACCTGACGGGCAAGGAGCCAGTAGACCATCGCCAATGCACGGCGACCCTTGTTGTTCACGGGTATCGCAAGATCAACTCCGCTGAACACGTTGTCAGTGTCACAAAGAGCAATGACTGGAACACCAGCAGTGGATGCTTCTTTGATTGCCTGCCAATCTGCTCGTGGGTCGGTCACCATAATGACCTGGGGGTCAGCGTGGTTGGGTTGCAGCGGGTTTGAGATCAGCCCGGGCATGAAACGGCCTACGATTGGCACGGTCTTCGTCACGTCACAGAACTTCTCCACAGGCGTCTTTCCATAGAGCCTCGAAGAGATTATCAGGGCGCGGTCCATTTCGAAGCGCGCGATGAAACGAGCTGCAAGGCGTACCTTTTCATCGGTTTTTCCGATGTTAAGAATGAACAGTCCGTCAGGTCTCACGCGGTAAATGTAGGGTTCCATGTCACCGGTTTTGATTCGGGTGCCGATGTGTAGACCAGCTGCGAGTAAGTCTTCTAGGGAGAGCAGTAGATCTTCTGACTTTGGCATTCCTTCTTTTTCTTCAATTTCTGACATTCAGACACCATCCTGACTTATTCGAATTGAGCCCGTCGTTTCGCGGTGACTTGGGAATATCGGAGTAGGTCGTCTACAACGTCCACGTGCGAGATGAACATGCGGCGGCAGCAGTATCTGTTCATGCCCAAGTCGTCAAGGACTTTCTTGGGCCTCTCCCCTGATTTTACTCTTCTAGAGAATTCTTCCCAACGGTCTGCAACGAGTTTTCCGCACGTGAAGCATCTCACTGGAATTATCATTACTCTGCTCTCCAATTACCTGTATGATTTCTGTTCCCGTCGTCTGGCTCCAGGTCCACCGAACTTCTTGGGTTCTTTTCTGCGCGGGTCTCCGGCGAGCATTGTCCTATCGTAATTGGTCATTGTCTTTCTTAACTCTGAACTTCGCGTCCAAGTCACAAGCCCTTTTGCGACCGCCATTCGGGCAGCTTCCGCCTGACCCATGAAGCCTCCGCCATTGACTTTCACATTGAAGTCCAGCGCTTTCCAGCGTTCGCCAGATAGCACAAGTGGCTCTGAAATCTTGACTCTCGCTATCTCAGGGGTGAATGTCTGAAGCGGAATACCATTCACTGTGACAGCGCCGGAGCCGGATCTGACAATTGCGCGGGCGATGGCAGTCTTTCTCTTTCCAGTCACCAGCAGGATT
The DNA here is from genome assembly GCA_963835925.1 of Candidatus Bathyarchaeota archaeon. Classification (GTDB taxonomy): domain Archaea; phylum Thermoproteota; class Bathyarchaeia; order 40CM-2-53-6; family 40CM-2-53-6; genus FEN-987. Next base: position 137,650 of record CAWIHH010000005.1, on the reverse strand, counting down.
CGCTTCTTTTCTGCTTTCTCTGCCTTTTCGGCTTTCTCAGGTTTCTCGATCTTCTCTGCTTTCTCTACGTTTTCGGCTTTCTCAGGTTTCTCGATCTTCTCTGCTTTCTCTACGTTTTCGGCTTTCTCAGGTTTCTCGATCTTCTCTGCTTTCTCTACGTTTTCGGCTTTCTCAGGTTTCTCGATCTTTTCAACTTTCTCGACTGGCTCGCTCATGCGTGTCTATCCCCACATCTCCGTCGCTAGGTCCGCTAGAGTAACATAAGGTGCGCTCAACTTTTCCGCATCGGCTCCGGGAACTTTCATCACGGCCTTCCCGGAGAACTCTTCCGGAACGCCCATGAAGACATGAACCCTATGAAACGCCGCCCTTCCCTTCGCTTTCTTCCAGGGCAACATACCCCTCACCACCCGTCGGAAGTAAAGATCTGGCCGTCTCTGATGCATAGGCGCGTTGGTCTGAGTTCCAAGAGTTCTGGTTTTGAGCCTTCGCTTAGCTTCCTCGACGATGTTGTTTCGTCGACCAGAGATCACAGTCTTTTCAGCGTTTAGCACAATAACCATGTCGCCACTCAGCGCACGTTTTGCGATGTAACTCGCTAAACGTCCGAGAATCTGATTCTTGGCATCTAATACGATGGGTTCTTTCGACATCATTCTCACCTTAGAATTTGAACTTTGGAGCCCTTCGGATATTTGTTAACCAAGTCGGCAATTGTGATGCATTTGCCGCCTGCTTCTTCTATCTTTGTCTTTGCTGTTGCTGAAAAGTGGAAGGCGCCAACTACAACCGGATGCTGGAGCACGCCATCTCCGAGGACTTTGCCTGGAACAAGAACAACGGAATCTGCGGAGGAGGCACGTGAAATGTGATTAAGGTCGAGAACCGCCCTTCTTGCCCTAGGGTTCGAGAGTTGCTCTGCCGCAACTTTCCAAATTCTCGACTTGTCTTCTCTCGCCTTTACCTTCAGGAACCGTACTGTCTCCAATAATTCTGGGTTCGTTATCATTCTGCGCATTTACAACTTCTCCTACTCGAGCCCCTTTCTAACGAAGTCATCAAGCGAAGTGGCTTTCTTCTCAAGTACCTTTGCCGCCTCGATCACTACTCTTCTTGGAGGAAGAGCTCCAGTAGATTCAACGTAGAACAGGAATGCGGATTCATCTCCCTCTACCTTAACTGGCAAAGATTTCTTCGAGTCCAGAGGCACAGCCGTCTCGACGCAGTTCATGCAGAGCGTACAGGCGAGCTCATCGCGAACGACTATCTTCTTTTCCGGATCACGCACGTAAACCTTCGTCGGGCAGGCTTTGACGACTTCTTCTGGGTTCGAAAGGTTGTCTGCGTTCAAAATGACCTTTGGAAGATACTTGTAGGCGCATGCGCAGACAGGCTGCCACTTTGCATGTTCAATGCCTCGTCCGAGTCTCGCGTAGAGTTCGAGGCGCAACTTTTGTGAGGGACCGAGCTTAATGATTGGGATGTTTCCGCTTACAGGTATGACTTCCGTTTCAGCTTTGAGATCAGACGAGTACACCGTTACCGGTTCGCGGGTAGCCTCCGCTTCGAGCGTGAAGGAAGCTCTGCACTTGCTGCAACCCAATTCACTCTTGCAGTCGCAATCTTCCGGGAGTACGTATGCGTCCAAGTCGGTCTTCAAGGGGATCAGCCCCAATCTGTGTGCCACGACTTCGTCGTAGAGTACTGAGGTGTTCTCGATCATGATAACGTCCTCAATCGCCATGGCTGGGACTTCTGCAATCATTGCTCTGCGGAGAGCGTTTGCATACGTATGATTGGTTCCCGACAGGAGGAAACGAAGAATGTTTTCCTTTTCTTCGATGATCTTAACTTCCAAAACCTAAGGACCCCTCTTGAGAAAAAGTAACTCTCGTGGGCTATTCAGTCCACTACAACTATCTGAAATCTGCACTCTGGGTCCGAGGTCCACGATATTTTCACTTCTGGTGGAGAGCTTTCCGAGGTAGCCGCTACGGGGCTTATAAACTATTACGACTTCAGCGCATACGTGATGTTGGAAAAATTCTCAAAGAGTTAAAGTTCGGGAAATCTCGGATTCTCTGTTGGCTGTGAAAGTTTGGCCGACGCGCTTCTAACGAACGCTGGATGGTTACTCGTTATTTTGGGATTTCTACTGGCTCTTCTCGCCGCGATAATCTTGGCTGTAAAATCTAAAGGTTCAAACGGCCAGACAAGAGGTGCTGGAATCCTGCTCATCGGTCCAATCCCAATCATCTTCGGCTCAGACCGCAACTCTGTCAGGACCCTAATGATCCTGGCAATAATCTTAATCGCGTTCGTCCTCGCCTGCATGTTGACACCTTCTCTGATACTCAATAGGTAATCAAAATGTCAACACCGCTTTGCCAAATTTGCGGAATGCGACAGGCGACTTACGTCTGCCAATCCTGCGGCCGAACAGTTTGCGCTAATTGTTTTAGTTCCGTACAATGGACTTGTTCCGACTGCCTTGCGAAAACCAACGGTCCTTTGAAACGAGAAAGCACAGATTCACAGATCTCCGTGCCCACATTGCTGTTCTTCGTCGCTTTCGCGATGATCGTGATCGGAGTGCTACTAGTTTCTGCAGGTTCAATTACAGGATCCAATAGCGAGGTAAGCGGAGGGGTGGTAATACTCATCGGCCCCATTCCAATAATCCTGGGCACCGGGCCTTACTCATTTGAGATGATTGTCACAGCCGCCGTTCTTACAGTGCTTGCCCTATGCTTCTTCCTGCTCGTGCGCAGGAAAATCCAGAGGTAATGCTGAATTATGCTTCGGAGACAGCTTGGCCGGCTGCCGCAGCCGCCACAACCTTCCTCAAAGGATGGTCACTCTTCGAGATGGGACTGTGTTCAAAATACTTCAACTTCGATTCCTCGTCTCTTTTCACAACATAACCTGGAACTGACACGACTCGTCCAGCCACTGCGATATGACCGTGCGAGACAAGTTGACGAGCCTGAAAGAGGGTCTTGGCTAGACCACGCCTGAAAACCATCGTCTGGAGCCTGCGCTCCAACAGATCCCGAATGTCCAAGTCAAGGATGTCATCTATTGAAGCGGATTCTGAGAGAACACCAATCCGACCTAATTTAGATAGGTACTCGCGCTCCAGACGAGCGCGTTTTGCTTCCGTTGCCCCGAGTAGTGATCGGGCAATGCCTCTCACTTGGGAAAGCATGGTTTTGTACCTCCAAAGCTCGCGTTTGTTGCGGAGCCCATATTCTCCCATCAAATGAAGTTCGACTTCGAGTTGGTCTTTGCGCCACGGATGTCTAGGCGTCTCGTAGCTCTTTCTTTGTTTCTTGGGGTCTCCCATTGCTTAGTCCACTCTACTTCTTTTCTTCTTCCTTCGCGGCGGCTCTCGCAGCTTCCATTATGACCTTCTTGGCCACTCCGACAGCCCTTCCTTTCCTACCTGTCGTACGAGTCCGTTGACCGCGAACCTTCAATCCAAGCGAGTGCCTAACACCCTTCCACGTTCTTATGTCAGTCATGAAATCTACGTCAGTTTTCACGCTCAAAGCCAAGTCCGCACCGATCAAATGCGAGTCACGTCCTGTCTCGAAGCCCTTCCTTCTATTGAAAAGGCGAGGAGGTAATCCGTATTTTGCGGGGTCTTTCATTACGTCCTCTAGTTTCTGAACATCTGCTTCGGAGAGATCCCCCATTCTCATTTCGGGTCGAAGTTCGGATGCTCGAACTACAGCAGTTGCGTAACTCGGTCCAATACCTCTGATTTTAGTAAGACCATAAATCAGTCTCTTCGTTCCGTCTACATTGGTACCTGAAACACGAAGGATCTGCCTGAACTCTCTCGACATCTCGCTTCTTACACCAGATTTGAAGTAGCGGAAAGACAGTACTCTATTAAAGCCTTGCCGGATTTCGAAATAATGGCGCCGGCCAGCTGGGTAACGAGAGAAATCGTTTTCAATCTGGCATTGTCTGCGGATTATTGAGTTTGGAATAGAGAAATGTTCGAAGCTAACAAAAAAGCGGACCTAGCAGGCCCCGGTATTGGCAACTATGATGAACTGGAGAAAATCCTACCGCAATACTACAGCTCTCCTTTGACTCCCAAGGAAACGCAGAACGCCATTTTCGCGGTGAAGAACTACATCGAAGAGAATCTGTGCAAAGAACTCAATTTAATTATGGTTCAGGTTCCATTGATCGTGGACGTTGAGAGTGGCGTGAATGATCTTCTTGATCGTGACGGCTCACGCACCCCAATCCAATTCCACATCTCCAACGACTACGATAAGCACCCAGTTGACGCTCAGGTTGTTCAGGCAGCAACGAAATGGAAGCGTGTAGCGCTCAAACAGTTCGGTCTGAAAGTTGGCGAAGGAATTTGCACGGACATGCGCGCCGTACGGAAAGACTACTTCCTAGACCATGACCACAGCGCCTACGTGGATCAGTGGGACTGGGAGAAGGTTATCACAGCTGATCAACGCAACCTCGATTATTTGAAAGACACTGTGAGGAAGATTTGGAAAGTCCTCAAAGGCGCCGAAACCCACGTGCAGAGGATCTTTCCACAACTGAAAACCAACAAATACCCCAACCTGCCTGACGAACTCACGTTCCTACATGCTGAAGACATTCTAGATCAATATCCTGACTTGCCGCGAAAGGCTCGTGAAACAGCGATCCTGCAGAAGCACCCCGCCATCTTCATAATTGGCATCGGCTGGACGCTCAAAGATGGGTACCCACATGAAATGAGAGCTGCAGACTATGACGATTGGGTTACTGAAACGAAATCTGAAGATGGCAGACCGATGCACGGTCTGAACGGCGACATCCTCGTCTGGAACCCTGTTACGAAACGGCGTCATGAGCTCACCTCGATGGGCATCCGCGTGGATGCAACGACATTGAGAAAACAGCTGGAACTCACTGGCCAACTCGACTTTCTCAAATTACCATACCATCAAGGCATCATCAGGAATGAACTCCCGCTCAGCATAGGCGGAGGAATTGGACAATCCCGCACTCAAATGCTCCTGCTCAGAAAAGCACACCTAGGAGAAGTCAGTGTCACAGTCTGGCCGAAGATACTCAAAGACATGTGCAAAAAGAAAAACATCCACGTTCTAGAGTAGACCTATAGCTAAGAGTTTGGCGCCGGGAGAGGGATTTGAACCCTCGTGGCCCCAAAGGACCACAGGCTTGCAGTTACCCAATTCCAGGCCTAGGCTTAGTTTGAACTGCCCCTTACCAGGCTAGGGAACCCCGGCTCCGAAGCCTCAGATTTCCAAGCGTGATTTAAGTCTGTTCGCATTTCGAGCATTCGACCTAGAGTAGCACGGTGTAAATTCTCAACTGGGCCCACGTGGTAACAATGTCAATATGGCTCCAGATGCAACCTGAGCTGGAGTGTGAACCCTCAGTTTGAGTCACGTCCAGCAAACTGGTACAACTAGGAGTAATAGTGGAGAGGCAATTGTTCCAAGTAGTGTGACGAAAGGCGGTTCTGGGACCAGCTATCCCAGTTGCGTGTATGCTGATTTTCCACTTGAGACGGATAATCATCATTAACACTGTGTTGCCGACTTAACAAAGCATTAATGACGTGACGAAGACGGGAGAGCTTACCGTGACGAGGACGACAGTTCCCAGCAGATAAATGCACATTACGCCGGAGAACGGTATCACACGCGTCTCCCTCTGTAAAGCCCAAACATCAGGAATTACCGGGAGCCTGGAAAGACCGTAGACAATGGCGAGTAGAACAAACGTTCCAAGAAACACCGAAATCAGGACTAAAGGTAGAGGATTCGCTGCACCTATCAAGAGTATTGGAGCAACGAACGTTGGCGCAGCAACTATTGGCAGATTGAATAGTAGTGAGATTATCCTAGCAGCCTGCTCGGAATCAATGCCGATCATTTCATGGTCAGTGTTTCCACGTTGCCGGGTACGTCCCTCTTTCCATGAGGACCCGTTCAGTCTTAGCTGCGACACCTTTCTCCTGATCCAGCATCTCTCTTGATGCCATTAGCGCCCGTCCCAGAGCAACGGCCTCCCCCTTAAGAGTGAACATGGCTATCGACTTGCTCTTCTCTATTGACGGATCAAGTTTCAGAATTCCTGGAATCGCCAAGTCGGCTCCGTGACAGATTGCGTCAACTGCGGTGTCCCGAATCTCAATACGAGGAATGGCACCCAGAGCTACTTCCATCGGCTTGATTATGGCCCGTAAGGGTTCGGCATTGCCGGCTTCCGTTCCGATTGTGCTGCACTAAGTTCGTGGAGAGTAACAAGGCCATTCTCCTCATTGAGTGGCCCAGCGCGAGTCCTTCTGAGTTCACGCATGTGCGCCCCGCAACCCAACACGTCGCCTATGTCTGAGCAAAGCTTTCGAATGTATGTTCCTGCTTGGCATGAGCAGGTGAAGAGAACGACTCTGACCATCAATTTCATTGCACGTCCAATCGGTAGATGGTGCGCTTCCTTGGCTCCCTCTTGACGGAGGCTCTCAAGGGCGGTTTCTGGTAGATTTCTCCAACAAACTCGTTCAGAACCCTACGAGTCTCCGCCTCTGGCACGTCAGCGTGCACCTGCATCGCGCAGACGTATTCCTTGCCGGAATAGAGAAAGCCCTGGACAACCTTTGTGGCCTCCTCTAGTGCTACTGGAAGAACGCCGGTGACTTTGGGATAGCCCCGACTAGTTAGTCTCTAGGGTTCCGCCATGACCAGCGTGTGACAGTTTCATCATTCGCTTGATCCAAGCAACCACTTCGTGACTTGAAGGCCCCGGAGGCTTGTCAACATTGATTATTCCATACTTGATCTGAAGCGAGAGCGAACGATCTTCAGGTCTACAACCGTATTTGGAATCCGTAACATCGTCAACCTTTGTAACAAGCTCTCTGGGAGTCGCCCCTGGTATTACGATTGCCAATTAGTCCACCTCTGGAGGCCTGTTAGAGCTCTGGGTCTATAAAGTCAAAGGAATCCTTTGGTCGGTCGAAGAACTTGTGACTCTGCGGTCTTCCGCAGAGGATTCAGAGGACTAGAAGGTTGCTTTAGCTCGCCGCCGCTTCGACGGTCGGCGCAACGGCTTCTTTCATGAACTTCGTCTTCTTGCTCTTTGCTAGAGCTTTCTCGATCTCGTCGTCTGTTGCGCCTTTCTTCAGTTCGACAAGTTCGGCGGTGGGCTCGAGGTGGTCAACATTTGTCCGTCTTCTTCTAATTCCAGTGACCGATTTTGGACCTGTGACCAAGGCAAAGTTCTTGTCTACAACATCTACGACTACACATTTCTTTCCGGTTTCGCGACCGGTTAGTTTCACACAGATCCTTCCCACTTCAATGCTGACCATTATCCATCACGCAAGCAGTTTCTCGCACTACAATCCCGAGCGATAGATAAGCATAACCAAATTCAGCACTTAGGACCGCTCAATTCGCCCCTCTCCATGAACCTCCTCACACTGTCAATGACAACCGACTTCGCTTTTTCAAGAGAATATAGACCTGCGTCTATCTTCAAGTCATAAATGCTTAGGTCGCTAACGTCAATCCCATAATACCTCTCGTACCTATGCTTCTGTATAAGCTCCCGTGCTAGAGTTTGCTTCCTCGCCTGTTCGATCGTAATTCCATCTCTCTCGGCTATTCTCCTAAACCTGACATCGTCGACGGCGACTATCAGCAGCTTCACGTCGGCGAGCTCCTTGACCATCCATGCACTCAGCTGGGCGTCGATAACGACCGCCCCCTTCTCCGCTTCAGCCTTTGTCATTTCATCGATGGCTCGGTCTATCGTAGGGTCTTCGGCTGCTATTTGACTGAAAGCCTCCAAGGTGAGGCTCTTCTGCTTCGCCAGACCTCTAAAGAGCTCACCTGCCGAAACATACCGCAACCGAAATGTTTCAGCTAACGCTTTAGCGTATGTTGATTTCCCAGTTCCGTGGGGGCCGCTTACAGTAATAGTTAAGCTATTTTTTGACTTACTATGCATGGACTTGACCAGTTGTCGATCATTTAATCTTGAGTATGAGTGGCGCAATTGAGAATTCATAGGGTCACGTAGAATGTGGCTACTACCCATCTCACTGGTTTGCTCGGTCTAAACATACTGTGTTCCACTTTTCCGACAGCTACTTGGTGGAATGCTACACACAATTCATCATCCGCCATTGGAAACATCGGTGGGAGACTATTCAGCGTTTCCTTAAATCGGTTTGCTACAAACACAAATCAAACGATCCGATAGGTTCGAGCGAAGCCTTCCCGACTCGAGAGGCCTTGTAGGGTACATAATGGTCCCAAATAACGTACCAGATGACAAACGTTTTCTGTACGCCCCAGTACAAGTTCAATGAATCGAACTAAAGCGAATAGGCGCGTACTAAAGAGAGATGGCGCAGATGCAACTAGGTGATATGTTCAAGTTAGCTTACAAGGCACTTGTTCACAGGAAGAGTCGCAGCCTACTAACAATTCTCGGCATAACAATCGGTTCAGCCATTATTTTTGCTCTGATTGCGAGCTCAGGTGGGCTTACCGCGGGGATCACTGCGAACATTGAGAAAACTGGGGCTAATATCATAAACATACGGCCTGCGATGATGATGTTTCAGAGCGGTTCACCAAGTCAATACCAAATAAGTCAACTAGACGTAAACTATGTCAATACAATACCCGGAGTGATTGCAGCCTATCCATACTATAGGTACCCCATTTTCATCAACAGTGGAGGGACTTCACTTCTTGCGACTCTCATTGGAGTAGACCTGAACTCTCTACCCATTCTCTACAATGGATTAACGGTTGTTGAAGGCAACATGCCGGTCCTAGGCGATACAACCGGCGCCGTTGTAGGATGGTCGATAGCAAACCCGATCTCAGGAACACCCCTTAATGTCAATCAAATGATTACCATGACTGTAGGAGGAATTAGCAGCAAATCTCAATCCTACGCCGTACTTGCGACCGGTATACTGCAACAGTACGGCACGGCACTCTTTGCAAATATCGATGACTCCGTTTTCATTTCATTCCAGGCGGCGCAGTATCTCGCAAAAACCCAGTACTTTTCGGGGATCTACGTGGTAGTTGACAACACGGACGACGTGGCCAACGTGCAGGACACTATGACAACATACTATAACCAAAATGTTCGAGTGATAAGCTCCGGACAGATTCTATCTTTCATCGAAGGGATCACATCATCGTTAACTTTATTCTTGGCTGGCATCGGAGCGGTTTCCTTGTTCATTGCAACCGTCGGAATAGTCAACACGATGTACGTCTCAGTTACGGAACGCACGAGAGAAATAGGGATTATGAAGGCGATTGGCTACAGACCGAAAGAGATCATGACCATGTTCCTGTCTGAGGCGGTGTTGACAGGAGTAATCGGAGCCTTCTGCGGTTTGGGTGTTGGATACGCTTTGTCATTTCTCATGGGAGGGATGCTGAGCGGATTTGGAGGTGGACTGCCCGGCGGTGGAGGACCAGGTGGAATCACCATTCAACCGATGTTCTCAAACGACCTGATCATTTTCTCCCTAGTGTTTCCAATCATATTGGCTACACTAGCAGGACTTTTCCCCGCCTGGAGAGGTTCCCGGATGAACGCCGTTGCCGCACTGAGATACGATTGAGCATGGGGACCGAAAGAAAAAAAGAGATTGAAGAAAGAAAGGTTTGCGTGTACCGTTTCTTTCCTTGTCTTAGAGTTGTATGTCTCCTAGGTCCTTGTCCGTGTCCAGTGAGACGGAGATCGTTTTGGATTTGCCGCCGGCGCTGATTGCGACCTGGTAGGTTTTGTTGGCGTCTAAGCCGTCGAACCAGGAATCTCCGAACGCGCTCTGAAGTGGTGGTTGACGTCTTTCCAGCGGGGTCTGTGATGGTTACGGTTGCTCCTTTCAGACACTCACCATTACTATCAACCAATGCGCCTGCGATGAACGTTTTCGGCAAACCAACATAGTAGTTTGGTCTGTTGCCCGAATCTTACAAGTCACCAGACAGACAAACCAACCTTCCGTACCGCCGACTCGATTTATGACTTCCATGATTGAAGGCGCAGGATGCCCTAGGTGGTCAGGACGTTGTGTTGTATTGGCCGTCGTTGAATCAGGAATTACAGATACATGTCAGAACATGTCTTTACTTTGATATTTGTCGTATATTTAACGCCGGGAAGGCTTTGGGCCAAACAGATAGGCTCGGCGTGCAATCATTCAGTAGCATGAGTCTAGCTTTTGTGCGGCTTCTCGTAGCCTCAGCGAACATGGTTTTGGGCATTCTTGCAATATCTTTCTACTCGCTGAACGTTAGTTCGATGGGAGTCACTTCTTCGGCGACGTTCCTTCAAATCTCTGTGTTGGTTTTCATTTTCGGCGTACTCTCCTTCACGATCGCATGTCTGACCACACTTCCTACGTTGGGTGGACGTTCGGCCGGTCCACATGGCGAAGCTCAATGGTACGATAACTATTCGCCACAGGTCACTACACGGGAATACGTCACGCAAAGGCGGCAGACAATCGCTGAACAAGCCTGGACTGGGCTAGTGTGCCCTGCCTGCCGTCGACCCGTATCTCTCGAAGATAACTTCTGTGATATGTGTGGTGCCAGGTTCAAAGAAACCTCCGAAACGACAGGGGTCATTCAACCGGCGCCCCAAGCAGACGTCTGAGCGGGTTTTGGTACAGCTCTGTTTCGTGAACGAAGCATTGAAATATTCAGACGCTTCCTCCTACCTCTCGAGCGCATTGCCCGATACTTACCAACACAGCGTAAGCCGCGTCATTCCCGCTTTCTCTCTCATTGAAACACGTTCCATCGAAACCTACACACAAACTGTGAAAGAGATCTGGGTCGGCTGCCGTCTAACCAAGATTTTGGTCACAGATACAACCCGACGAATCAAAGCCAAAAGCACTTTCACGTCCAGCTACAGTATGTTCGAACCAACCTCCCAAGAGCTAACGGCAACTGTGAATCAGTTTCAACGCGAATACTTCTATTGAAAAAGCTGAACCGTGTTCCACTTGGGAATTGCACCGACCGTCTCATTCACTGGTTCAACCAAGCAAACAGCAGAATCCACAGCATGACATGACTCCAACTTGCGCACTTTGCCGTTCAGTGCTGAACGCTTCTTCGACCTTCCTTTCAATCCGCTGCGGGGCCACCTGTTCCAACTTGAATATTTCAAGTTGGACGATACGGCCAGGACTCTCGAAGGATATGAGAGAAAAAAGAGGTGAAAAAAGAAAGGAGAGAGGTTTGTGTGATTCTCTCGTGTTTATGTTTTCTTTGCTGTGGTTAGTTTTCCTGTGGGTATGATTTTTGTTGTGGTGAAGTATGCTGCGGCGAGGATTAGGAAGAACACTGCAATCACCCCGTAGTCGAAGGCTGTCGGCTGAACTTGTACGATGAATTCGCTGACGAACTGTGGCGGATAGCCTGGGAAGTAAACCTGCTGCCCAGGAGCATAATGCTCTGGAGCCAGCGAGATACCGGCTGAAACAACCAGATACCGAGCCACAAGCCCACCCGTCAACAGCAGGATACTGCTCAACGCCGCAAACACCGGAAACCTACCCGAACCACGCACACCCATACCTAGCAGTACGATTGGCAGTACGAGGCCTGCGATGATCAACCCACCCCAGAACAAAGGCGCGAACGAACCGGACGTGAGCAACGTTGTAGACTCTAAGCCTACAGGCCCAATACTCGCAGTGGCCACCGTGAAAAAGAACAGCACAATCAACACGAACCCACTCAACACAAGCAACGGAGTAGCCAATGCCTTCATTGAACCCAACGCCTGCTCCCTCACCTCACCAACACTACGCCCAAAGAAAACCGACAAAACCAAAGTAGTAGCGGCGGTTCCGCACAGCGTAGCGACACCGATGAATAAGAGTGGAAGCAGACCCGTCACCCACAACGGTACGGATGTCAAGCTCATCGCCACACCCGGATAAATCATCACGCCCAGAGCGAGCACTGCTCCGATCACGCCTAGTACTCTTCGAGCCACCGTGGCCTTCTCCAATAGTTTGAAGGGCCAAATCCATAATCCGATGTGTATGACTGAGACGATTAGGAATGCTGTGATGAACATTGAACCGAAAGTTATGAGTGAGGTGGCGCTGGTGAAGACGTACATGAACCGTTCAGGATGCCCCAGATCAAACATCAAGAATATCACCCCACCAATCACCAGTGGAGCGCTGAGGAATACGCCGATCTTCGCCGCAACCCTATTCTTGTCGCCTAGGTATTCAGCCATAATCCCTGAGAGGTATGCGCCTGCGCCTGTGCCTGCTAGGAAGAAGTCCCAGATCAGAAGCCAACCCCAAGTAGTCTGCGGAATATCCATGTCTAACTCACTAACTCTCCGTTAAGCCCGCGTAGTACACCTTAGGCTTCGTACCCAACTCAGGCTTCATCGGACGAGCGTTCTTCGCCACAATCGCCTGCGACACATCACTGCTCGGATCGTCGAGGTCACCGAAGAACCTTGCATAAGATATGCATGTGGTTACGCAAGCGGGTGTAGCAGCTTTGTCTTCGCCTGGTTTCAGGCCTGTGGTTGCTGCTGCGTCAATTTTGTGGGCGCAGAACGTGCACTTTTCAACGACGCCTTCTTGGTGCTTTGAATATCCATACTTTTCATAGGGTGTTAGTCCATGCTCTGGGAAGTAGGGTCTGATTTTGTCATTGAAAAATCTCGCTCCGTAGGGGCATGCTTGTATGCAGTACTTGCACCCGATGCATTTGTCGTAGTCGACCACTACGATTCCGTCTGCGCGTTTGTGACTTGCTTGCGTTGGGCAGACGTCGACGCATGGGGGATTGTCACAGTGCATACAGAGGGTTGGCATTGCGGTCCTCCTCGCATCGGGGTACTTGCCTTTTTCACCAAAGTATACCCGGCCCCACCACACGCCCTGGGGGGTAAAGTTCTCAGCTTTACAGGCGAGTTCGCAGCCTGTGCATCCAACACATTTCTTCAGATCTATTAGCATTCCGTAGCGGGCCATCATGTATCACCTATGCTTTGTACACCTTCACTCGTATGCCGTTAGGCTGATTGCCGGTGAGCCAATCTCGGTACTCTTCGCTTGCCCACAACAGATTGTTCATCAGAGGGCCGAGTCTGGTTCCAGGATTCCCGCTCACGGAAGTGGAGCCGAAGAGAGCTGCGATAGCCACTGTGTCCGGTCGGATCAATTCCGTCACCTTGGCCAGGCTGCCGGTCTTGCCAAACTGCGATTCCACAATTACGTGGTCGCCGTCTGCGATGCCTTTTTGCTTGGCCGTGTCCGTGTTGATCAAGATCATCATTGCGTAGGGGTCGTATAGTTGTGTACGCTCCATTATCCATGCGTTGTCCATGAAAGTTGCCATCGAATTCAACATGGTTTTGTAGTGAATGGCGTACATGTCGTATTCTGCTGGCTGCGCCTCGAACTCGGGGCGCGGCAGATAGTCTGGGAGAGGTTGAATATAGTTCAAGACCTCGTCATTGGAGGGTCGCCTCTCGACGCCATATTGGGCCTTGATCTTTGCCAAGTCTTTCCTAAGTTCCTCCCGCCAGTAGACCAAAAATTCCCAGTAGATGCTCGTTCTCGTAGTAGGCCATTTATTTAGTCCGAACCGGTCTTCCACTGTTCCCTTTGTTGCAAGCAGGTACCCGTTAGTCTTGAAATAGTCGAGGCCGTGCGTGTCCCCATTGTTCGTCTTCAATATACGATCCACGATATCTGCAAAGGCGTACCGTTTGTTTAGATCCAAAGCTCTGGCACCCGTTAGGTTGTAAGACCTGTTTAGACGGTCATTCATACCGCCAGGGCCGTAGAGCAATCCAACTTGTTCGGCGATATCAAGCGTGATCTCGTTAGAGTCTCTAGTGTTCGGAAATACAGGATTGTTCAATACTGGTTGCGCTAAGAACTGATATGTGGTGAAGTTGTGAGGATCTTGTGCGGTGTTCAAAAAGTATCTCTCCAGGTCCGTGTAATCAGGTAGAACGATGTCGCACATCTCGGCCATGTCGTCAAGCTGGATTGAAATACCCCAAATGAAGGGAATCTTCTTCATGGCTGTGACGATGTAATCTGGGTTTAGTGAGTCACCGAGCTGATTGGTTCCTAGGAAGGCGTACATTTTTGGCGGATGTTGCAGCCCATATTTGTCGGGCTCGTTTATGGCATACCAAGTTAGGGTGGTAACGTTGTACGTCCCTGGATAAAGAGAGCTTGTGTCAGCCTTTTCAGATGGCCATGTGGCGTGGTTATGATACCATTCAATGCACGGCAAGCCTCCTGAAGTGGGCTCTTTGCTGAGGTCAATCGTTCCGTCTGCGGGATTGGGTTCTAGAAGCGTCCCGCCCGAGTTGGCATAGCCCCCGGGACAGTTCCAACTGCCAATAATCATATTCGCCAGTCGAGCAGCGTATTGGGTGTGAAGAGTTTTTGACCCACTGTGGGCCTTGTTGTAGCCGACATTGGCAGGTCTATATGGGAACGTAACTCCGTCGATTGTGATTGTGCTGCCTATTTGGGCCTCGTCTGTCAGTTCCTTCGTGATTCTTCGGATCGTCGCGGCGGAAACGTCTGTAATTTTCTCTGCCGATTCAGGGGTGTACTTCTTCACGTGGTCCTTGAGAAGTTGAAATGCAGGGCTACATTGAACGCCGTTGACAGTGTATGTGCCAGAGATCGCGAAATCCTTGATGGTGGGATCATTAAACGGTTTAGCTTTGCTATCGACAGGATCCCAGATTAGAGCTGGACCAAACTGTTGCCCCATCCTCATTTTATCTACGATTTGCGGTTTGTCCGCAGCACATAGAATCCATCGGGGCCTATCAGGTAGGGTCCGTTTGTCCTTTTCTTGATGAACTGAACGTCCATGACACCCAATTCGTTGACCATAACGTTGATCATGGACAGGAAGAAGGCGGTATCGGTGCCCGGCTTTATTGGTAACCATTCGTCCGGATTAGAGTTGGGCGTTATCATCGGACAGACTCCTATGGTCTTCAGTCCTCGATCCTTTGCTTGGCTGTAGAATCTGTTAAGACGTGGTGTGGCCTTGGATCCGAGGAATCGGCCGCCTGAATCGATATTGTAGTTGTGATATTCTGTCTCCGGTTCGGTTACTGCCGCTCCGTACAAATGGAAGCTGGTCGTGTGAACCCCACCTCCAGTGCAATAGTTCACGCTCCCCATTCTATTCGCCGTGCCAGTGGCCGACATGAATGTCGAAAAGAGAGTGTTAGCTCCCGCCCGATGGCCGGACTGAACGTAGAAGCTGTCCGGATCAGCTTTGAGGATCGCCTGGAGCTTGGAGCCGATCGTCTGGTAGGCCTCGTCCCAACTGATTTCTACCCAATTAGGATCTACGCCCCTGCCCTTCTCTGGATTAGTCCTTTTCAACGGAGACTTCACGGTATGCGTTGTAGATGTTCATCGGAGCAGAGTTTGATCTTCCGCAAATCCTTCCCTGGTTCTTCGGGTTAGCGGGGTTGCCTTCGATCTTAACCAAAACTCCATTCACACGATGAGCAAGTAGCCCGCAATTTTCATCACAGAGATAGCACACAGTGGGTATCCAGACATCTTCCTGAACTGCTCCCTGCTCTGGTTTTTCGCCTTCCACAAGTGTCTTTATTGGCCCACCTAACGCAAAGTCGCTGAAAGCAGCTACGGTTCCTACGGTTGCGGATAGTTTTAGAAAGTCTCGTCTCGAAATTGAATTATGCTCCGAACTTTTTTCAGTAGTTTCACGCACTACTAATTCTTGTTCTGACATTATTCATTTATCCTATTTCAGTTGTTCATTACAGCTCGAGGTCCGAGTTGCAACGGGACCAAGACCGTTCTGTCAACATATACATGGTTCGAAAGAACTCTAGGGTCTATTCACTGGTGTCGAGTAAACTAAGTAAAAAAATACCAACCAGCACATAAATCGGTATATACTGTATGAAAAGGCTGAAAACCAGAACTCATGCTAATCTTCCACAACTTTCGCCTTGGACAAAACGCCCAAGTGGCATATCGGACAATAATAAGAAAAACTCATGCCAACGTCAGTAAGATAGTTGCAAAGCAGTATGAGAAGCACTTATTGCATTGCCATGAATCCGCTCAGTCCGCTACAAGATTCATGTGACTCTTGTTCTTTCGCGAGTCATTTCTTTCAGGCAGTTGCCGCAAAGAACGCCCCCGAATGGTCGGGAGGGTCGTTTGGACGATTTTGAAGTGCGTCGGCCCGAACTGGGTGGAACGCCTCGAAGTGGAAGCCCGCATGAAGCGCAGCTACCTGAGGCGTACTGTTTCCTTCGGTATTGAACGATTGCTCTGCCTCCGGGAAGATTGCGAGTGACGTGGGCGATTGAACGACTTCGCAGGTGACGTGTTGGCATCTAATTATCACTCACACCGATACCGAATAGGCGCATTATTGGGAAGTTTACTGCAAATGAGCATAGGAAATACCATGATACAAAGCTTAGCTGGGTGCCGGCCAGTGGGAGTGGGAAGGGGGATATAGCTATGATGCCACGTCCGAATACCGCGCTCAGAAGGTACCATAATAGGAGAAAAGGTACGAAGGTCACCGCGGTGACTTTGAACTGTTCCATGCTAGCCCTTGCTTGCATTTTCGTCATGGCCTCTTGTTTCTTCATCAATTTGGCAGTGGTTTGAGTATCGTTGGCTTTCCTCGCCGCCTGCAGCGATTTGTTCCATGCTTGGAATTCTCGCATCGACTTCTTCACCATATCATAATCGACAAGAAGCTTCGCGGCTGTTGCTGACGTTAGGCCTAGGGTGATCGCTATTCCAACAGTGAAAATGGTGGCCTGGGGGATGTGACTGTACGGGGCGAGCGCTCGCACGACCGTTGCAACGATATCGTCAATGATACTCATTCCATTATCCTTCCATCACGCTGCGAATCGTTTCGAACAGTTCTAACGCCGCCTGCTTTTGCCTACCTGTATCATTTCTTATAACCTTGACAGGTGACCCGGTTGTGATCGCTGTTGCGGCAGCCGTGGCCCTAGACCATTCCAAGTCGAACTCGATATCCTCCACCAGTGCTTGCTCCCTTTTCCGGTCGGTATCGGTTCTACGCCTGCCCGCGATCTGTTCAGGGTTTGCTTCGACAAGTACGAACAGTCGTGGGCTGAGTTTCTGCAACACGTTTTGCGGTAGCCCCGCCCAGAGTCCGGACACGGTTCGCACAAACATGTGAGTGTCCACGATCGTCGTGCCTTCAGTCGATTGAGTCACAATCTTATTGGCTGCGAGTTCCTGGGCTTTCTTTTGTGTCTCGATGCCCTGTTGTCGCATGTCGTCGCGATGCAATTCTTTGCCTAATTCTCGCATTACTCCTTTCATGATCGTCCCAAAATTCACTATGGTCAGGTTGAAGTTGTTCTGCTTCGCCAAATTCTGAAGTTCATTGAGAACTGTGGTCTTGCCTACTCCTGGGATTCCGGTCACGACGACCATTCTTGACAGAACTCATTCACCTAGGAAGCCTCGTGCAGCTGGATACATTTCTGTGATCTGTTCTTTTACCAGGATCTGGTAGTATTGTTCGATTATGCCGACTGTGAGGAGTATTCCGGTCCCGGATCCGAAGGCTCCCAGGAAGTTCGCTCCGGCTGCTATGATGCCGATAAGTAAGGCTCCGAGGATGGTTACTGTTGGAATGTACCGGTCTAGGACTTGTCTGATCGGAATTTCGGATCTTCTGAAACCTTCTATCTGCATTCCAGAGTCGAGTAGTTGTTTGGAGACGGTTCTCGAGTCCATGCCGCCTACTTCAACCCAAGTTACGGCGAAGAAGATGCATGCGAGTATGAGCAGGATTGAGTAGATTAGTGCTCTTAGCGGTTCTTGCAGCGTTAACGCGAGGCTGGTTGGAGGTTGCACGTAGTACACGAGACCTCCGCTGGGTTGGTACTGGTTGTTCTGGGTTGTGAACGTGCCGAGTAGGTTGAACCAGAAGTTGGTGTTGCTGCTGTTGTATCTCTGCCAGAGGATTTGTGATATGAAGTAAATGTTGCCGAAGAGTGCGGCGGCGAAGATTACTGGGATGTTTGATACGTAGAAGAGTTTCAAGGGGAATTTTCCGCGGAAGCCACGGTATCTTGCGTATGAGACTGGGATTTCGACGCGCATTCCGTTGAAGTAGATGACAATGGCGAAGACGCCGAGTGTTGTTAGAAAGGCCACCATATCGGGTAGGCCTTGTTGGCGGGCGAAGATGCTTCCGAGGCTCTGATTTCTTAGCACGCCCTGAACGAAGGCGATAACGGCGCCGAGGTATTTGCCGTCGGCCATCGGCCCCATTGGGCCGATCGAGTCCCACCATATGGATGCTGCGACCCCCGAGGCGATGAATAGACTGATTCCGCTACCCAACCCCCATCCTTTCTGCAGTAACTCGTCGAGAAGTAGAACGATCAAGCCTGCCCCAACGAGCTGCAGCAAGATCACGATCTCTGTGGTTACCGGTAGGGCTCCGTAGGTCCCTCCTATGATGTATGCTGAAGCCTCGAAGATGGTCATCACTACCGAAAGTATCTTGCTGGCGCTGGTGAACATTGAGCGGTCCTCCGGGTTGCTCATGTCGATGTTGACCATCTTGGATCCGGCGAGGACTTGCAGAATCAGGCCTGCGGTAACAATTGGTCCGATGCCCAATTCCATTAGAGTGCCACGGTTAGAGGCGAAGATTACACGAAGCGACCCGAGAGGGTCAGTTTGTCCGCCGGTCCCAACACCGTAAAGCGGTGTCTGTGACATTACGAAATAGATTATGAGAGCGATAACGGTCCAGAAAATTTTCTCATTGAACGCTACTTTCCTGTCGGGCGCCTTAATGTCGGGGAAGAATCTTGCAAGAGGCTTGAAGAGTTCAATGAATCGGACCATTCAGAATCACTTGGCGGGTCTAACGAGTAGGGCATCGCCACCGGCTTCCTTGAGCTTCTTGAGCGCGCTCTCAGAACACTGATCCACTTTGACTTGCACCGCCTGGGAAATTGAGCCCATACCCAACAGTTTCTTGAAGCCGAGTTGACGAAGATCCACGGTGACTTTTTGATCCACCATCTGAGCTTTCTTCTCGGTAACGAGTTTTCTGACGAGCGCCGATAGTTGACTTAGATTCAGTGTCTTGCCCTGGCGCTTCTTTTGGGGGACCGAAATGAAACCCTTCTTCCCCACATAGTGCATGTTGACGAATTCCTTATCTCTTATGAGCCGTGACTTCTTGTGCCTATACCGCCCCGAGTCTCCGAAGCCTCCTCGCATACCGCTGGCTCGATGCTGGCCTGACGTACCCCAACCATGAGTTCTCGAGCCTCGCTGGTGCCTCACCTTTCTCAGTCTAGTAGCCAATTTTATCGCGCCTTTAGTTAGCATGTGTTGTTCTTGCGTGCGAACGTGTCAGCTTCAGGAGTGCTCAAAATAAACGTTTCCGGCGTCGAAGAGCCAGGAAAAGGCATTGAATTCTTAGCAGTTCCGCGGGGGTCACATCTCCTCGCCGACACGTCAGAAATACACATGAAGGATGATTTCAGTTTCGTACTCGCTCGGAATTCCCTATCCCATTGCCCACACCGAGCCTGTTGGTACAGCTTATATGCGGAGAAGCAAAATCGCACCGTTAACTTCGCGAGGAGTTCTTGAATGTCGAGGAGAACTATGAAGAGAATTCTCGTTACGGGTGCTACTGGCCAGATCGGTTCCGAGTTAACGATCGAACTTCGAGAGAAATATGGCAGGGAGAACGTGATTGCTGCGGGGCATAGACGAGATCCTAGCGAGGTCTTGCTCAGATCCGGCCCCTACGTAACCATTGATACATCCAACAGAGAGCAACTTGCAGAGGTCGTCAAGAAGAAGGAGATTGACACAATTCACCACTTGGCATCAGTTCTTTCTGCTGCGGGTGAGAAGAATCCACAGTTTGCCTGGGACGTGAATATGGGGGGGCTCTACAATGTGCTTGAAATCGCAAGGGAACAGGAATTGGCCGGCGTTTTTTGGCCCAGCTCCATCGCCGTCTTTGGCCCCCAAACACCGCGAGTTAGTACTCCTCAGAATACTGTCATGATACCAACAACCATCTACGGCGTTAGCAAGGTGGCTGGCGAGCTCCTGTGTAACTACTACTTCACACGTTTCGGGGTAGATGTGAGAAGTCTCCGGTACCCGGGGATAATAAGTAGTGAGACACCTCCGGGGGGTGGGACGACCGACTACGCTGTGGAGATTTTCTATGAAGCGATCAAGAACAAACGCTACACCTGCTTTCTTAGAGAAGATACCGTGCTCCCAATGATGTACATGCCCGACTGCATCAAAGCAACCGTAGACCTGATGGAAGCTGAATCTTCCAGGATCAAGTGCAGAACCAGCTACAATTTGACCGCCATGAGTTTCTCAGCGGGACAACTCACGGCTGAAATAAAGAAACTCTCCCCAGGGTTTCTCTGTGAATACAAACCAGATTTCAGGCAGAAGATCGCTGATTCTTGGCCTAGGTCGATCGATGACAGCGTGGCGCGCATGGAGTGGGGCTGGCGGCCCGACTTCGATTTGGCAGCGATGACTAAGGACATGTATGATAAGCTAAGCCGGAGACTTGTATTTTCGACCAGTAAGAGTTAACAAGCGCATTTTGTATTGGCGGGAGGAGACCTGTGATATGAGAGACTCTTCATCATTTCTGAAACAGGAATACGACGAACTTGTGAAAAACGAATTGGACTGGAGATTGCGGGTTCTGCAGGGTCCGAGCACGCCGTGGTGCACTGTTGACGGTAAGAAGGTTCTGATGTTCTGTTCGAACAACTACCTTGGTTTGAGCAATCATCCCAAACTTAGGGAGGCAGCGATCAAGGCCGTTCAATCGCACGGTGCCGGTTCTGGATCTGTGCGTCCAATTGCTGGAACGATGGACCTGCACATGGAACTTGAACAACGTCTAGCGAAATTCAAGGGTGCTGAGGCGTCGTTGGTTTATCAAACGGGATTCGCGGCAAATTCTGGGTTAATTCCGCAACTAGTTGGGAAAGAGGATATTGTCATCAGTGACGAGTTGAACCACGGGAGCATAATCGATGGGGTTAGACTGTCATCACGCTGGAAAGGGGCGTGTACAAGCATTCGGACACAAATGACCTGCAACGGGTCTTGGGTGAAACTGAGAAACACACCCCACCGTATCGACGGATTCTGATAATCACGGACGGAGTTTTCTCAATGGACGGGGATGTTACGCCTTTGGATCAGATAGCGAAGCTAGGTGCAGAGCATGGCGCAATGGTCTATGTTGATGATGCGCATGGCGAGGGAGTATTGGGCGACGGTGGGAGGGGTATAGTTTCACACTTCAAACTGGGGCGCGATAATGTGCAAGTGGAGATGGGCACGTTCTCTAAGGCTTTCGGTGTTGTTGGTGGGCATGTGTCAGGATCAAGGGATCTCGTCAACTTCGCGTATAACAAGTCTAGAACGTGGCTTCTCAGCGGTTCCCATCCTCCTGGCGTTGCCGCCGGCCTGCATTGCTGCCGTAGAAATCCTGGAGAAAGAACCTGAGCACGTTCAAAAGCTATGGAAGAATACTGACTACTTCAAGAAGGCAATGAAAGACTTGGGTTTCGACATAGGTAATAGTACGACTCCAATTATACCTGTTATCGTGGGAGAAAGTGGCGTAGCGAAACGGCTGAGCGCACGCCTCTTCGAGGAAGGAATCTTTGCACTGCCAATCGTTTTCCCAATGGTGGCGCGCGATAAGGCAAGAATTAGGACCATAATGAACGCTGCCTTAACAAAGGAAGATTTGGATTTCGCGATAGACGCCTTTGAGAAGATTGGGAAAGAACTTCACATAATCTAGGCTATCGGAGTACACCCATTTCACGCATGGCTGGCGCATGAGCACATAGTACCAAGAACCAGAAATCTGCCGTTGGACTGAACGTTTAAGGCGGGGCGGGGGTTAGGCAACCCAGTCCTTGGGGGTCACGACTCGGTAGGTGTTGCGGACGGCTTCGTACAAGGCGTAGGCCATGGACCCCAATGTGCTTGTGGAGCCGAAACTTCTCGTCCAACAATCCTTGATACCTGCCATGCCGAGAATTGTTTTTGGAGTTTCACCGCCGACCAAGCCTAATCCTCTTGGCCCTGGCAGTATTTCTATCGCTACACTGCCGCATTTTCCTCTGACTCTGAATGGTATGGAGTGTGGTTGGCCGCAGCCGCATTCCCAACTGCCGCATCCTCGTCGAATGGGGACCACGTTGAGTTTCGCGTTTAGTGTAGCCTTGTCGATGGCGCTTCTTACCTGTCTTGCTTTGCCGCCTCCTACTCCGAGGAAGCCAGCGCCGTTTCCCACAGCCACGATAGCTTTGAATCTGGATTTTTCGCCTGCGTCGGTCTGTTTCTGAACGAAGCCTATTCCCAAAACTTCCTGTTTCAGACCGGGGAGGAGTATGTCAACGATTTCGGGCTCCTTGATCTTCAGACCTTGGGTGAAGATGTCCTCTAGGGAGACGATCTGTCCGGTTTGGACCATTCTGCCGACTTTGGTTTTTGGGACCCAGCCTGCTTCGGTCTTCTGTGTTTGAGTGGTCTGCAATTCTTAACGTCTCCTCGCGAGTTTGTGGATCTCGACGTATTCGTCCAAGTGGGCGGCACTTCTGAATGTTCCGCCTTTCGCCATTAGGGAAAGTTTTCGATAGTCTTGTGTTGTTATGAAACGTTTGTCACGTAAGGATCGAAGCCTTCTGCGTATGGATCTTATTCTAACTACCCATTTTCTTTTGGTGTGTCCTACGCTGCCCTTTATGCTTCCGGGGCCTCTGTGTCGGCCAGCTAACAGTTCTTGTCTTCTGACTCTTTTTCTTCCTCGGCTGATGCCGATCTCGGGAAGTTTTCTGATGCTTCCTTCGTGAATCAGCTTTCGAATTTCATTGCGGGTTATTGCGGAAGAGACTCGGTCTGTATCTTCTGGGTCCACCCAGACTCTTGTGGTGCCAACTTTGAGCAGCTCAGCCGCCAAACGTTTCTGGCTCATTAAGCTCATTTGGTGCTCTTCCTACTCTTTCGTTTCTTCGTTACTGTCGCATTTCCAGTCTCTGGCGGTGCGGTTTCTTCTTTCGCTCCGGAGGGGGATTCTGCTGGGACAGCTTCAGGGGCGGGTTCCGGAGTAATTTCAGGTTCAGGCGGTTTCTTCAGCCCGTGGTTCAGGATTCTGATACTTCTTTTCTTCGCCTCTTCAAGGATTAGTACCCGTTTGTTTTCGCCTACGGTGTGGGCGATCCTGGCCACTTGCTTGTCGGGATCCAACTTTTCAAGGTCAATTGGTCGCCAGATGATAACTTCTCTTAGACCGGAAGGATGTATTCCCCTTGTGGCTCTGGGTCTTGAATAGCCGATCTTGACGACGGCAGGCCATCCGTTCTTGCTTCGCCTCACTCGACTGGTTTTGCCGCTGTGGGCTTCGCCAAGCGGATTTGACGCGTTTGTATCTCCAACTCTCCTCTCGAACGAAGCGTGGTCGTGGATATGATGTTGTTGTCATTCTAAATTCCTTGTGATTTTTCGAAGATGTATATTCCGTCCAGGAAGACGCGTTGGTCTTTTTCCTTTATTTTTGTTCCAGTTTGAATGTTCGCAGCGGTTTGACTCACGTCTCTGAGGCTGGTTCCTTGGACGTGGAGTTCATCACTCACCACTTTGACTTTGGCGGATCCGACGATTCTTATTATTCTCGGTGTTTTTTCGCCTGTGAAGTTTTCGATGAGAAGTCTTCTCTCCTTGTCCTGGACTTTGACAGTTATCGGAAAGTGTGCATAGACGATTTTCAGTTTGTACGAATATCCGGAGGTGACTCCACGAACCATGTTTCGGACATGGGCTAGGGCTGTGCCGACTAGTGCGACCTCACGTTTTCGAGCCCATGAGGAGTAGACGCGGAATGATCCCTCCTTCGAGGGAGAAATGTACGGGCATGTGAGAGAAATCTTCCTCCAAGGTACCTTTCGGGCCGGTGGCCTTGATCTTCCTTCCATCGATGATTAGTTGTACGCCTTCCGGTACGGGCATTGTTTGCTGAGCTAATTCAACGAGGACCAAGTTTCACACTCTACATGTATTTCTTGAAACCTAGACTTGGTGCCATTTCACGAAAACATTGTCGGCATAGGTAGAGATCGTATTTTCTGATGATCGGACCGTATTGGCCGCATCTTCTGCAGGGTCTGCTTCCTTTGCCGTATTTTCTGACTTTCTTTGGTTTCAGCTTCGCCAAACTATTAGGCCTCCTGTATCTGAACTCCGAATTTCTCTGAAATGAATTTCGTGGCTTCTTCTTTCGTTATTCTGTGGGACTTGCCTATTTGATGCTGGGCGGATTCTTCTTTCGCTTGATTCTGTAGCCTGGACGTTCGAGTGTTCCCATAACGTCCATCCCGAAGATCCCCAGTTCTGGGACATACTTGGTTCCTGGAATCTCAATGTGCTCCTTGATTCCGAATGCAAAGTTGCCGTTCCCATCAAAGCTTGATGCTTTCAGTGCGTTTGACACGGCTTCGAGACCACGTTTCAAGAAGGACTGCGGCACTCTCCCCTCTCAGTGTTGTGAGGCAGGCAATCGGTTCTCCTTCTCGGATTCCGAAATCCTTGACGGTTCTGTTTCGCCTGTTTGGTGCAGGGTTTCTGGCCAGTGATCTCCTCCAGGACTTTCCTTGCTTTTTCGAGCATTTCGCCTGACTTTCCGACGTTAATGTGAACCGTGACCTTTGCAAGTTTGATCGCTCGCATAGGGTTCTCTTTCATGGTCTCTGTTGCCGCTTGCAACTGCTCTATGACGCCTCCAGCTTGATGCTTGGCTTGTCTGTGCCGACGACGAACGTGTAATCGACCATCGTATCGAACTTGCTGCCGGCAGAGTCTTCGATCGTGACCATTGCAGGGCGAGTTGCAGTGCCTGCTTGCACTTCGACAATCTTACCGGTTCTGCCTAAGTTGCGGCCTGCCACGACCAATGCAGAATTGCCTTTCTCAAATTTGATGTGGCCTAGAACACGTTGTGTCGGGAAGACTGAGCTTCAGTGTGTCGTTTGTGGAGTAACCAGATGTTTCAGCGTCTGTCGGTTGGCGACTGTGATGTTTCGGCCGTCATGCATTCCAAACTGCATAAGGCCCTTTGCTTCAGTGCTCTTTCGAAGAATCTTGCAAAGTTTGAACTTCGCTTCGTCCTTTGGTATCCGGATCAGAGTAAGACCCTTGTCCTATCAACAGGTAAGACCCTGTATGAAATGTTGGCATCAGCGAGTTCCACTACGTCCATTATGCCAACGGGCAAGTTCTTGTCTTGCCTGCGCCCGACCATCCACCTTGACTTTTCCGCCGGAGAGAATCGTTGCCACTTCTCGGCGTGTCTTTGCTTTACCCAAGTCGTCGCGGAGAACCAATTCTAAGTGGCAGGCAAGTGATGTGCTTGTGCGCGCCGGGCTTCGGTTTGGGAGCCCATTTCCGTTCTTTTCGATGAATCGGCCAGAACCATGGGGCCGGCAATCGCTTCAGATGACCTAATCCGCCTTTGTTCCCCATCTTCATGCCTCCTTCGTCAGTAGCGCTGGAGTAGCTGAGAGTTTCACTGATTCAGAACGCCACTTGTCATCAAGGTTCAGTTTCGTGATTAGCACCTTCGAGCTAGGGACTGATACGGTTGTTGAAGTGCCTGCGACTTTCTCTCTTTGAACGCCTTCAACGAAAATGCGCTGTCTATGGGTGTCCACTTTGGTTATCTTGCCCTCCACTCCTGCAAAGTCCCCTCGCAGGATCTTGACGGTGTCTCCTTTGCGAACTGGGTAAGAACGTCTTCCTTGACTCTTTCGCAGTTCTTCAGAAAGCGGAGCAGTCAGGAGTTTCCTGATCCTGTGAGCTGGGCTCTGGTAGAGCAACTTGCGCTGCTTTGAGGGTTTTGTAACACTGAGCGACATCGGGTTCACTTTCAAATAATTATGCTAGCAAGGTTGGCGACTCTGGGCCAACGTTCCGCAGCTTCCTTGGCTACTGGCCCACGAATCTCAGTTCCCTTCAATTCGCCCTCAGGCGTCATTATCACTGCCGCGTTGTCATGGAAGGACAGCCTGGTGCCGTCCGGTCGCTTGAACGGCCTTACCTGGCGTACTACTACTGCGGGGAACATCTGGCGTCGCAGATCAGGGAACCCTTTGAAACGGAGATCATTATCATGTCCCCAACACAGGCGGAGGGCACTCGTCTGAGACGACTGTGATAACCGAAAACCTGAATGATTTTGAGTTCTTTTGCCCCTGTGTTATCAGCGCAAGTGATGCGGCTTCCGTTTGGAAGTCCTCGTGCAATGTGCGGCCTGTATTCTATCATACCTTTGGCGCTGACAGCACGAGTCTTTGGAGCTGGCATTTTCTCTTCACGTAAGGCGCTGCACAAGGTTCCTGCAACAAATTAAGGTTATGTTGAGAGTAGTCGTGAGCTGGTTCAAGAAGGACCGGTCAGTTTCTCGACGACTACGAAGGCGACCTCTTTGCTGATCGGCCTGCATTCGGCCACCCTGACTTTGTCACCTTCATGAATTTCGAGGCAGGGGGGACTGTGAGCCATGATTCTGCTGCGACGTTTTTCGTAGCGTGTGTATTTCGGAATGTAATGGAGATAGTCCCTTTCCACCGTGACGGTCTTGCTCATCTTCGCGCTCACGACCTTTCCGTCTAGAAACTTCCTTCTGACCGAAAGACTGCCATGGAAGGGGCAGTTGCGGTCGTCGCAACTCTTCTTTGGCGCTTTTGCGCCTACTCCTATGTCAGACATTACCAACGCTTCACCTTGGTTTTCAAACGGTTCTCAGGACGAGCAACCAGTCTTGCTCCATCAACATCCACCACCGTCCGTCCTTGAGCTTGAATCTGAAAGTCGCGATCCTTCGGGATCAAGCAGCTTCCTTCCCCTGTCAACGATGGTTAACATGTTACGGTCTCATTGACTATCTTGCCCTTTACACCGCGCATGTTTGGGTTCTTTGCACTGGCAATTTTAACATTCAATCCAATCAGTTCGTGGCGCAGAATGTTCTGAGGGGTGATCTGCGTCATTGCTTCGTTGTCTCCGTCTGGAACATTTTCATTCATGTTGGTTAGGATTCGTGCAATTGTTCGTTTGAGCTCTCGGATTCTTCCCACGTTTTCAACGTTGCCGCCAGCCTTCACGCTCGTTCTCAGCTTGGTGAGTTCGGTTCTCATCTCAGCCAGTTTCTTGTCTCGTTCTTCTGGCAGTAATTGTCTGATCTCACGTTTTCTCAGTATCGGCAACTTCAGCTACCTCCTCGATTTTTTCAATTTCTGCTGGCTCTGGGGTGACTTCGACTGGTTTCGGCACGGCAGGCACCTCACTCACGTCTCTGATCACAGGTTTGTCCGGGAAGGAAACATTTGGGGGCATTAGTTTGACGCTTATCCCGAAGAGCCCTTGTTTCAGTTGAGTGTCTACCACTGCGACCTAAGCTGCCTTGAGATCGTTTCGCCCACCACTGGAAGGTATCCTGAGCGATATTTCTCGTAGCGGGCTCTGTCGGTGGTGAGTTTGCCACGAATTGCGATTTCGACGCCCAATGCGCCAGCCTCAGTCGTTCTCTGAAGTGCCCAGTAGGCGGCTCGTCTGAAATGAATGCCCTCTTTGAAGCGCCATCGCAATCTGGGACGCGACGACCTTCGCATCCAGTTCAGGTGACTCGAGTGTGGCGACCGAAATCTGCGGGTTCTCCACTCCGAATTGCTCCTCAAGAATCTTCGTCAGGTCACGTATGCTTTGACCACGTCGTCCGATTACAAGCCCAGGTTTGCCCGCGTAGATGACAACCCTCGTGCCGAGGGGAGTCTTGGTCATCTCAACCCTGCTGTAACCAGCTCTCTTCAGCTCTTGGGACAGGTATTCGTCGATCTCAGCTTTGCGAGCGTTTTCCTTGACGAAGTATTTGTGAATCGGCAATTTACTCAGCTACCTCGTAACCCATGAGCTCAACATGAACAAGCGTATTCCGA
This sequence comes from Candidatus Bathyarchaeota archaeon, assembly GCA_963835925.1. Taxonomy (GTDB): domain Archaea; phylum Thermoproteota; class Bathyarchaeia; order 40CM-2-53-6; family 40CM-2-53-6; genus FEN-987. The sequence goes on along the minus strand of CAWIHH010000005.1, from coordinate 109,510 downwards.
TATGGACTTGCACGTCCGATAGGCTCGTGAAATATACCGCTGCGTCTTCATTCCTCTTTGCGCAGCAGCATGAACAATCCTCAACCTATCAATATCCAAGCCCTTGTACTCGGCGTTCGACTCCAATTCCTCTAGCAGAAATAGGAACGCCTTAGCGGCTTTCACCGGGTATCGGCCCGCATACCATCCCTCATCCATGCTCCTGTGTGGCACTTCTTTCTTGTAGCGTCTGAAGGCAATGGCGCGCTTCTTCTTCTGAACTGCCTCAAGAAGCTCCTTGGCCGAATCCAACCTCATGCCGCGCAGTTTCCTGCAAATCTCCGTTGCCGCCTTTGGGGAAATCTTAATCTCTCTACCTGAGCACTTCACAGCTCGGTCTGGGTCGAATTCCTTGACCGAGTATCCCCAAATTGGCATCCGTTTCACACCGTAGGCCGTGCATCTGCGCGGTAACACTAAAAAACGTTGTTTAGCCGTGAGAAGCCACGTAATATCGTCGCTGGTCGCTAAACAAGCGGTTAGACAACAACCATGGTTCAGGTGGATCTCGGTCGTTCCTACCTGCAAAGTATCAGCAGATCGAGAGGTTCAGTAATGTGCCGGCTGAGACCAAGTGGAGAATGTCTCCCGTGAAATGAAGCAACCGATTGAAGGGAAGCGTAGGCACTTGACGCGGACAATTCGCTACTAGAGATGGGGCACAGCTGACAAGCCAAGAGCCATGCAAATCGTTTAGGCACAATTCCATTGTGCACATACGAAGAATGATCCAAGATTTGGCTTTACTGAGTACGGTCGTTTTGTTCTGGCAACTCATATGTAGCGGAGAATGCTGTCTCGTACAGGATTCAATATGGATCCTAGCAATTCCGAGTTATCGATAGAGAGCGAGATCCATGGCACAACGCTTAGAGTCTACTGGTACCTTTTCCGAAACACGAAACCCGTGGTGTTCGCGAAACACAAAGAGCCCTCTCCATGTCGAGCCCGAGCACGGCTCTGTATCATCTTGAGAAGTTACGTGAACTCGGAGTTACTGAGAAGGATGAAATTGGGCAATACTCCCTGAAAGAGCAGGTTCAGGTCGGAACACTTAGAATGTTCTTCAAGATCGGCCGCCTGATCTTGCCGAGGTACCTCTTCTACGCGATATTCCTGACAACTGCTGTCGTCGTCTATGCTGCGGAGAGAATCATACAAATGGGAACTCTCGACCCAGCGGCAGTTGTTTTTGGCGTCGATAGGAGCAGGAGTGTGCTGGTACGAATCCGCCAGACTCTGGAGGGAAAGACTCGTCTAGATCGTGAATCGCATGTTCGAAAATGTAGACTTAACCCATTTCTGAACATGTGGGTGTCTGGATAACATGATGAGAAGGCTTTGGTTGGCAGTTGTTCTTGGAGTCATTCTAGGATTGGGAATAAATGTTGTTCCGAGTTCGATTGGCTCGGCTAAGATGACGAGACCTATGCAACTCACGCCAGGCGCGCAGCACAGGTTTGAAGCCAGCGTCTCTCCTTGGATCGCAATTTCAACTCATTATGGTTGGACTCTTGGCGGGTCTAGTCGTCGCCGTACCTGTGTTCCTGCTGGCAAAGCGTCGAAGCTGAGATTGATGGAGACTACTTCAGCGGAACGTACATGCTGGATCTTGATGCGCCGATTCCAGGTGTGCCATGAACTACTTTCTTGTTGGTGATGACGAATTCGCCGAGGTAGTGTCCAATCATCTCAGGTTTGACGTCGACTGCGGCGAACTCTTTCCCGCTGTGAACCAGAAGATTCAATCCAACCATCTCTGGCAGAATCACCATGTCTCTGCAGTGTGTCTTGATCGGTTTCGCATCCTTGCCTTTGATTCTGCGATTGGCGCGGATCAGCTCCATTAGAGTCCTCTGATCTGTTGTCAGACCTCTCGTCAGAGACCTTCTCTGCCTCGAAGGGAGAATCCGTATAAACTCATCCATGGACATCTGCTGCAGTTCTTCGACGTTATGTCCCCGGTATGAGAATTGTCGAGGCAAAGTTTCGCACGCTGTCTCTGGTTTGGTTTTGCTCTAATTAATGTTGCCGCTTTGGGGCTGTTGACTATAGGATGCCAAGTCGGACCGCGAGATCTGCAGCTTTGAAGTCGGGGCTGAGCTTCACGAAGGCTTTCTTGTCACCTTCTGGAGTGATTAAGGTTCTTACCTGCTCAACTTTCACTTCGTAGAGCTCTTCGATCGCTCTCTTGATATCGTGTTTGTCGGATCTCATGTCAACTATGAATGTGATCTTGTTCTCCGCTTCTAAGCAGTGTGACCGCGTCCTCAGAAAGCAGAGGATACCTTACTACCTCATCGACCGCTAGCTTTGTCAAGCGGCATTTCCTCCTAATCGGATTCCGATCGCCTTGAGCGCTGACTGAGACCAGATTGTGAACCTGCCCGGGTGGGTTCCAGGCGCCAAGTCCTCAACGTTCAGACTCGCCGCATCGACCACATTTACGCCCGCGAAGTTTCTGAATGCCTTCTCGGCTCCCTGCTTTTTCTCGACAACTACGAGCGCACTCACCGGATGTTTGGAGGGACGACCTCTCACGCTACCTCTGCCGCTGCGCATCTTCCTCTTCGACGCACGCTCCACGTCATCCCAAATCCCCATTTTCTTGAGGAGACCCTCAGCCTCAGAATTCTTGGCCAGATGCTCAAGATCATCCGAGACCACGAGTGGAAACTCTTGGTCTCTCGGCAATTCTGTGGCCTCTCGCTTTGATGAGTTCCTTGGATGTTGTTGCTGCGAGAGCCGAAAGCATCGCGAGCTTGAGTTCCTTGCTGTTTATCTTCTTGCTGACTCGCTTGGTCGACACGGGCGGAAAAAGGAGTCTGCCTTTCACCGTTCCGGGCGCAAAAGCAGCCTGATTTGCTTTGGGATATCTGTCACCCTTGATTCTTGGGATACGTGACATCGCGTGCCCGACGCCCATGGACTGAGCCGTGTTTCTCTTGCCAGCCATGGGGTCGCGTCCCTGTGGCTGGAACATGTGGCTTCGCAGAGCAACTACTGCTCGTCTGATCAGATCCGAACGGACTGGAGTCTCAAAGAATTTCGGAAGCTCAACTGTTCCCGATCGATTTGCCTTCCATGTCGTATACGCTAACAGTCTTCGTCATTTCATGTCACTTTTGAGGTAGGCTTCCGAGCTTGAATTTCGGCTGTCTAACCCGGCAGCCTCAATATATGCTTGTCGCGAGATTGAAGATCCCTAAGGAGATCAGGATTGCCTCCTCTGTTCGAACTGTCGAAACGTTTTGGTTCGGCACTGTGTTGACGAAGTAATCAAAGACGTCCTCGGGAGCTTTGTTTTCGTGTTTCAGAATATCCCTGAGCCCCATTTTTGGAGAGCCAAAGGCCATCAAGACGTGTTCTGCGCTCTTGAGCGAAGAGGCCAAACTCGACCACACGTCTGCGATGAGTGGAACCATAGCGTGAAGTGCCTATGACGAGGTCGAACTCTGCTTCTTCAATGAACTTGCAGAGGCTGGAATTCGGCCTTGACGACTTTGTATCCCCAGTATGCTTGACCCTTCTTCGAGTCCTCGACAATTTCGACCGCTCGGATTCTTCCCAAGGTTGGTGACTCTTCACAGTGACTCTTCTTCCCACGGGAAGGTCTCCAAGCATTCGAAGTCTTTCCCAAGACCTACGTCAACAAGCAAACTGTCCGCCGTGACGACCGACTACGACGCCGTCCCTGAGGTCTCCCACCTTGCTTTCCTGAATGAGTGAGGCACATTGTGGGGAGGAGTCTGCAGGGGAGACAGGATCCCTGTGAATCTCAGATTTCGGAGTAGTCGGAACATTCTTTTGCGAAGGTATTGCGGGGTCTCGACAAACCTCAGAATCTCACATGCACAATTCAAGATCGGCTTTTTGGTCACGTCGGGAGTCATCAGCGTAGAGTATGATTTCTAGTTACCCCGAAGATCGAACAGGCTCGTGCTATTGAGCCGAGTTTTCCTGTCTTCTCTCTCAAATGAGGCGTATCCGAAACTAATGAAGCCGGGATCGCTACTGATAGCCTTCTACCGTCCCATCCTGAGCCCATCTGACTTTACCTTCTTAGAAAACGATGTAGTTTCGCGGACTAAAGAAGAATCTTATTGCACTAAACCGCATTCTCTTCTATGACCCCTATGTTGCTTGATGACGCTAAGAGCGTTACGCAAAATCGATCGTTCAGATATGCTCTCGGATCATGGAGAAGACCCCTGCCCGACTCGCCCCACCAGTTGACGCACTGTCAACATGCCATGGCCAGTTCGGAACATTCGAGAACGTGGTTTTCGGAGGGGTGGGAGGGTCTGGAATAGTCGGTGACATTCTCTCAGATTACTGCAGAGAGTCGGCTGAGGTATCCCGGTTTCGGTTTGCAGAATTTTGAGAATACCCAAATTCGTTGGGAAGCGGACTCTGTTTGTTGCCGATAAGTTATTCTGGCGAGACACCGGAAACTCTCGGGCAACTAGAACAAGCTATGAAACAAGAGGCGAAGATTGTCAGCGATCACTTCTGGAGGAAAGCTGCTCTCAATAGCAAAGAACGATCGCTGCCATACGTGAGAGTTCCATCGAGATATGCCTCCCAGGCTCGCTCTTCCGGAACTTGTGGCCGCAGCAGTTTTCGTCATGGGCTCAGCTAACGTGTTGACAGATAGCTCGAAACTCCTGTCGGAGGCAGCGAAGTCACTCGGTGATATGGTTGAGAAAGTGAAGCCGGCTGTGCCATCCCAACAGAATGATGCAAAGCAAATGGCTGCAGGCTTTGGTCGACAGACTCCCGCTTCATTATAGGCGATGAGGCATACGGAAGCGTCATTGAGACGTTTCAAGAATGAACTCAACGAGAATAGCAAGATGCCGGCCATCTACTACATGCTGCCGGAAGGATATCATGACGATATCGAGGGCCTGAGCGACGTTAAGGCAACTGGCCAACCCGCAGCCCATCATTCTCCGCACAAGCAACGAGATTGAAGGTCAGAGACGGACACGTGAACGACTTGTGAGACTTGCTGGGCAATTTGGGCTTCCCACCCGTACTTGAGTTTCCGAGGGAACGGCAAGGACACTCTAAGCCAACTGCTTACGGCCATAACGTTTGCAGATTACGTATCGGTCTATTTGGCTATCTTGAGAGGGTGGATCCCGCCGAGCTGAGTTTGATACCCGAGTTTCGTGAAGCAATGCGTGGGAAATAGAAACCTGCTCTAAAGGTCGAGGATGAACCTCAGGATCGTTGAACCGTCTTCTCGCAGAACTTCCATCTTGTGATAGGTCACTGCCTTGACTTCAACTTTCGTTCCGTGCTTTTGTCTAGTCGTATTTCTCCCCGAGAACCTCCGCTGTTGCACGAAGACCAATTTCGGATTTGACAATTGGGGCAACTTTGAACTCTGAAAACACCTGGCCGTCCAGTTCGAACTTCAGGAGGATAGATTCAAGCCAATCATAGAGAAGAGTGACTTCATCATCTCCTGAGGCTTCGATTTGCTCGGTGATGACTGGGTGAAATCGAATTCGATATTACACATGGTGTCAATGAGCGCCATTCCAGCGAACTGCATTGCCTCTTCCAGCGTTCCGCCTACTGCTTCGATGTAAGCGTCAGTCGTGTGAGGCAGAAGACGAGTATCCTGTTTTTCTCACCGGAAAAAGCCTCCTTCGCACGATTCGTGGTGGCAACCATCTCGGAACTTAAATAGGAATCGGCCTCAGGCAATACCCAGCCGGGATGGCCGAGCGGATTAACAAGTGAGAACTCGATCCAGAGGCGCAGGCCTTGAGTGGAATAGTTCAATGCGAGCCTGTGGCCCTTATGGGCCTCGGGGGTTCGAATCCCTCTCCCGGCGCCACCCGAACCGGCCGACTGAAAGGCAAGAGCGAAGTGAGGAAGAGAATGACATGAAGACCAGCAGAATCTCTAGCAGTTATCCTCCTGTCTGCTGTAGCTTCAACCATCCCATTGCCAGTGCACGCAGCGCCGACTCTGCAAGCCTCTGGAGATCCAAGAATACCGCCCTCTATACACGCTCCGCGACAAACAAGTCACGTTGGATCGGCTCCGGCTACGCACCTAATCAGGCCTATTACGTTTGGGTGATGGGACCGAACGATAATAGCACACATTATTCCGGGAACGAGTTTCACGGCACTCTCAACCGGTCTAATCCCGCCTGGGGGAGGTTTACCGATTTCCGTAAACTCGACTTTAGGCACTTACTTGGTGAGTATTTCAAATTCGTCAACCGCTGACGCTTCGCAGGCAAGAGCCCATTTCGGAATCTGGGGAACCATGAAACCCCTGTATCAACGCACGGAGATCCCTCACGATACTTGGCGGAGGCCTGTTTCCAGGAGTGAGCGCCAAACTTAGCATTCGAAATTCTGCAGGCGATTATGTCAAGACTGCAACGGTTGCCACTAGATGTGAAGGGAAACTTCAACTACACATGGAGAATTCCTGAAGACGCCGTCAGCAGATGCATATAGAATCTTCATTGACGGAACGGGAACCTACGATAACGCACAACAAGATTACCTCTCTGAACTCACCTTCACGGTAACTCAGGCTGCGCTCTCTGTGAAAGTCTCTCAGCAACCAAATCCGGCCTATCAACGCACTGAGACGGCGAAAGTTTCCTTCACTTTAACTTATCCAGACGGAAAACCGGTGGTCAAATCCAAACTCAATCTTCAACCAGTCACTCTAGAACAAAATCAAACCACTGTCGCCTCCGTACCAGTCTCGCTTGCTGACACGTCAAACGGCATTTGGACAGCCGGAGTCAAGACCCTCGCTAATGCAACGCTTAGCTCCAAATATCGGTTTGCACTTGCAGCTATGTCTTTCGATGATGGTTTCGGAAACAAAGGAAGCACTTCAGACGTTTTCTCAGCATATTTCAAAGTGAGTAACGCGAGTTTGCTGATCACGAGTGAAGTCAATGGGACACTAATACAAGTGCCATTTGGGCAAGTTAGCATAATTTCAAAGATATCTTACCCAGACGGTACCCCGCTGACAAACGGAACTGTTAGAGCGTTTGTTTCAGACAACTCGTCCAAGATCGAACTTACTTATGACCCAACAATTGGCGCCTGGCGAGGTTCGTATTCCAGCGCCCTTAGCGATCTGTGGCATATCGGAAAATGGACAATGAGAGTTCAAGCAGTTGATACGTTTGGAAACTCCGGCACCGGCACCTACGTAGTGACCGCACAACCTTACCTCTTCCTAGTTCTCGTAACGGTTATTGTAGCGGCTCTCCTATTCGTCGTTGGACCTATTCACGGTATGGAAGGAAAGTGTACTTCAGACTCAGGAAGATCTTGCAGAAGATAAGATCATTGTCTACTGAAAGATTCCGCCCGTAAAACCATGCACCGAGAGTTCTTTTCGCTGTCCCCGCCACATGTACGTGAATGAGAAAACGGGCATCAAGTACTCTGCCAAGATCGTGATTTGGAATCGATTGCTCAAGATCTTGGTAAACGTCGGGGGAGGCTTCACTATTGAGGCGTGCAACCTTCGAACCAACTCCTCCTTCGATATCGAGCTTGGGCACGAAACTCGAGCCGGGGAATTGCCTGACTATTTCCAGATGGCTGATTTCTTGAAGTGGAAGTCTTTCCTTGGAAGAAGGCTTCTCCCTCAAGGTCTTCCTTCCCCTCGGCGTTCAAGAAAAATAACCCTTCTTTGTACATGTATGCCAATTCCGTCGCGTCGTTCAGTCGAAATGATTTCACGCCCGGCCAGTCTCTTCTCCCAAGAAGACGCCTTGTAATACCAGATATACTCTGAGTATCGCTAGATTCTCGTCCAACAAGGTCTCGTATCTTTCCTTCGATCTCCACGGCAACGACATCTTCAGGTATATCGATTTTGTACGAAGTGCCCCTGAAATAGAAACACTCGTGAAAGCCCTTTATCAGCCAGAAGGATATCAGCTTGAGACTCGGTTCCCCTACGATGCCGAACTTCATCTTCGGGAGGTTTTAGAAACGCGAAAATTCGGTTGCGAAACAATGATCGTTTGCGCTCTTCAGCTATTACTCATTAGTTCCGTCAACGGTTTGGGTTGTAAGAAGTAGATTTCCGGAACGATCTTTTCTGGGTTCCAGCCATTTCCGACTCTTGAATCTTCGAAACCGCCGGCAGATTCGAAGAGTGACTGGAATTCGCTTACAGTGGAATCAAGTAATCGTCTTGATTTCTTCGAAACGGTCATCCGTGCTCAATTGTTTGCACTAGCCGGAACGGGAGTATTGCTCTTGTGTCTATTGAACAGTGAGCTTTCCGTATCGACCTACGTTGAGTTGTGTTTCCCCGCGAAAACTGGTTACGTAACCATTTTCGATGTTGACGTTGTTGTCGACTTTCACTTGGTCGATTTGCTCGTTCCAAAGTGTGAGTTTTACTGTACCAGAATCATCGGTGACCATTGCCTCAGCGACTCTCGACTGTTCTCCAGCTCTAGTTGTGACTTCTCTGGGCTCGGAGATTGACAGGACCTTTGCTGCAATTTCGACACGTTTCATGCCTGGTTTTAGTTCAGCTATCTTCATCGAAATCGAACCGGTACAATTACTATTGTGGTATTAAACTGTGTTCGTTTCTTCCAAGTCAACGGGAGTCGGTGAGCGTGAGATCAGCGAATGCATTCTGATCAAGTCTACTTGAAATGGGGTGAGTTTCTTCGGAACAGGCATCTCTAATTGGTCACGGAGGGCGAGGTTCTTCTCTTGCTTCACCTTCCATACTTCCCGGTTGAACGCAAGTATAGACTCCGTGTAGCGCCTGTGAGTCTTGGACCACGACGCTTTGGGGAATTTCTGGAGGTGTATACTAGATTTTGAGTATAGCTGAGTCCAAATGTGGTCTGTGATGAATGGAGTTAGTGGCCCAAGTAATAGTAATACGGTTTTCAGGACTGTGTGGAGTGTGTACCAAGCTGCCTTCTGTTGTTGTTTTGAGAACCCGTCACCGTAAGCGCGGGCTTTGACCATTTCAAGGTAGTGCGACGCGAAGGTCTCCCAGACGAAGTCTCTGATTCCGCTTGCTGGGATGAAGAAGTTGAAATCTCCGTAGCCCTTAGCACAATCCTCGACCAATTTTGCTAGCTCAGCGAGTATCCATTTGTCGCTCGCCATCAGTTCGGCGCTCCTAGCCTGCGGAAAGGAGGAGATGAAACGAGAGATATTCCAGAACTTTGTGAGGAATTTGTGAGCTCCTTCTATCCGGGTCTCTGAACATCGGAAATCGGAACCTTGAGTGGCTTCGGAGGAATTCCAAAACCTGAAAGCGTCCGCACCATATTTCTCTAGAACTGGTTCGGGCTCCACAACATTTCTCTTGCTCTTGTGCATGGCTTGGCCTTGTTCATCCATGCCAAGCCCTCCGATCCATGCGTGGGTGAATGGTGCTTTCCCCGTGAGCTGATAGCATCGTAAAATGGAGTAGTGGAGCCATGTTCTGACGATGTCCTTTCCCTGTGGCCTGATAGTAGTCGGATAAGTTCGTCTGAAACGTGTCGAGTCACGTTTATAGTGCGTGATGAAAAGAGCCGATATGCTTGAGTCCATCCACGTGTCGAAAGTTCTCGTATCGCCTTCAAATTCGGTTGAGGCGCATTTTGCACAGCGGGTAGTTGGAGGAGGATCCCTCCAGGGTCTGTAGTATGGTCCTGGAGGGGGTATGAATGGCGTCGAACAGCTTCTGCAGTACCAGACTGGGATTTCCGTTGCGTAGACCCTGCGGCGCGAGATCGGCCAGTCGATAGATATGGAGTTCAACCAATCAAGCAGGATCTGACGGTTGACATCTGGATGGAACGTCATCTTCTTGGCTAACTGTTTGAGCTTTAACATGAAGCTTATTTGCTTCAGATAATACTCCCGCATTGGGATGATCTCAATTGGCGTTCCACTGCGAGAGCAGACGGGGGTACGGTGATCGATCTTCTCAACATTGGTTAAGAGACCCTGAGACTCAAGATCCTGTACAATCTTGGTTCTCGCTTCGTTGAGGGTTAGGCCTCCATAGGGGCCTGCAGAGTGGGTCAGTTTTCCGTTCTGCCCTGTCGCTATGATTTCTGTAAGCCCAAGTTCTCGGAATAGGAGGACGTCTGTGTAATCTCCATAGCTGCATATCATGACCGCGCCCGTTCCGAATTCTGGTTGTGCGCTGGGATGAGCTCTGATCTCTACGTCCCGATTGTAAATCGGCAATGTCGCATGTTTTCCGTGAACAGTAGCATACCTTTCGTCGGACGGGTTCACTATGATCAGTTGGCAAGAGCATATGAGCTCAGGTCTGGTAGTGGCGATAACCAAGGGCTCACCGGTCTCTCTAATCCTGAATTTCACGTAGACTAAACGTGTGGAAAGCTGCTCGTACTGGACTTCAGCGTCCGCGATTGTTGTTCCGCAGTCTGGGCAGTAGTTGTTTGGTCTGCTTGCCTCGTAAATCAGCCCCTTCTTCCAGAGTTCAATGAAGGTGCTTTGGGTTAGTCTACGATATTCCTCGCTATCGGTTCTATATCTTGATACGTAATCACCGCTGAGTCCGATGCGTTTCATGGTTTCAATCATCCTGCTCTCGAGGTCATCGAGTGCAGATTTACAGAGCTCGATGAATTTCTCCCTTGGAGTCTCGCGCATCTTGATCTGGTTCAGGTTCTCAGTGTATATCTCTACGGGAAGGCCGTTTCGGTCTATGCCGATTGGAAAAAGAACCGAGAAACCGGACATACGGGCGGTTCGTGCAATCATGTCAATCTGCGAGTATTGTGCTACTGCACCTATGTGCCATGTACCCGAAGGATATGGGGGCGGGGTGTCTATTACGAACGGTTTCCTGTCCTTCCTCGGTTTAGGGTTATAGATGCCCCTCTGCTGCCACTCTTCGAATATGTTTCGTTCGATGTTGTGGGCCCATCTTTTTCCAGGGATTACTGGAACATATCTCTTCGCTGGTTTGGTTTCATTAGCACTCATTCTGTAAGATCGCCTCGGCCAGGTTTTCGCGGTACTGGCTTTTCATGTGAAGCAAATCATCTTGGACTTAATGGACTTGGCAGTGATGCAAGCTCCTGCGCCTTTCGCTGTGAAAGCAAGCTTGGCGTATAAGATTAGCGAATCACGCGATCGGTTCTGTCTTCCCAGCAAGCCCGGACGCTCTATTGGCAAAGTAGCCGCCCAATCTGAAAGCTGTGGCCAGCAGAAAGATGGCGAGTATTATTTGACCTCCTACGAGGTTTGAATAATTGGCAAGATTGGAAATTTGGTGAAATATTCCACCGTATGCGGTTTCGGCTTTCGATAATACGTCGAAGTAGTAGTTGAAGAACCAGTGAAGTAGAATTGATGCGTAGGCGCCGTAGGCCACGTACATGATTCCGAACACTAATCCTGCCAAGAACGCTGTTGTGATCTTTCCAGCTTCCCAACCGCTGCCCGCCAAGAAGTGAGCCAGCCCAAAGACTACAGCAGTCAAAAGTATCAGTGCCCATTCCACTGAGCTTATGCCACGTGGAAACCCATCCGCTCGAATATTACGATAACCCATTTTCGCCTTGGCAAGTTCTGGGCTGAACATCGCCAAGAGGATCAACTTTCCCTTGTTCCCTAAACCGGAAACTTTCGGATCATTTCTGTATAGAAACAGGAGAAGAATCCCGACAACTAGTCCGATTGAGGTGATCCGGAAGGCAAATTCTTCTTGAAGGGGGGCGAAGGAAAGCTCGGTTAGGATTACATAGGGGTTCGTGGTGGGGAAGGTTATGCTCCCGGTTTGAACTCCTTGCGATTCTTGAAATTGTGAGATTATTATCGTGGCGGAAACCAGCGCTGATGCAACCAAGGGCATAATGTACAGGAAATTGGTCTTAGCCAGCGTAATTGACTTCGCGAGTGCTCCCTTTGCGGAGCTCAGGTAACCGCCTCTATCGAACCAGGCGAGGATCATGCACGTTAGGAAGACTACCCAGATCAGAACAAATAAGACGCCTAAACTGACTCCCAACGGAATTGGGACCGAGAAGATCATGAACAAACTAATATCAATTCCATGGATTTTCTGCGCCGCTGCGACGAGACCGTCAGACGTTGAAAAGAAGAGTACAGGTCCAAGAACGAGCGAGATGAAGTAGCTGATCGTTGAGACGACTATGAGGATTAAAGCTAGGGCTCTCATTCCAACTTTCAGAGATGCCGCGATCGACTTGCTTGTTGACACGTCATTGTGCACCTTGCCCGTAAATTCTGTTGGAGCAACGACTCGCATAATGTCCTAATTCAATGTACTGTTGAAGACGCCTGCTCCAACGCGTGTTCAGAGCATCAATTGCAGATTCGCCCGAGCAAGTCACATGCAGAGCTTTCTGAGCTCGTCTGCTTTGTCGGTCTTCTCCCATGTGAAGTCGGGATCGTCTCTCCCGAAATGACCGTAAACAGCGGTTTTTCGGTAGATAGGTCTAAGGAGTTCCAATTGTTCAATTATCGCTCTTGGTTTCATGCCGAAGACCTTCTGCACCGCATCCGTAATCTTCTCATCGGGCACTTTTCCTGTTCCATAAGTGTTGACCATGACGGAGACCGGCTTCGATATGCCTATGGCGTATGCGATTTGAACGTCACATCTGTCGGCCAGCGCTGCGGCTACGATGTTCTTCGCGATATATCGGGCCATGTAGCTGCCTGACCTGTCAACTTTGGTAGGGTCTTTTCCAGAGTAACAGCCTCCTCCGTGACTTCCAACACCTCCGTATGTGTCGACAATAATCTTCCTTCCAGTAAGACCTGAGTCGGCAAGTGTACCGCCGACGGTGAACCTTCCAGTTTCATTTATGAAGAATTTAGTGTTCTCATCAAGCATTTCTGGAGGCATGACAGCCCTGATCACTTTCTCGATTATGTCTTTCTTCAATTGCTCGCGTGTAACATACTCATCATGTTGCGCGGCGATGACTACAGCTTCGACCCTCTTCGGTGTTCCATTTTGATACTCTACGGTGACTTGCGATTTGCCATCAGGTCGAAGGTATTTCAGGATGCCCTGCTTTCTTACATCTGAGAGCCGTCTTACCAGTTTGTGGGCCAAGGTGATTGGGAGTGGCATCAATTCGGGTGTCTCGTTTGTCGCATGCCCAAACACCATTCCTTGGTCTCCGGCACCCATGTCTTCTTTGTTGACGCCCATTGCTATGTCTGGTGATTGCTCTTCTATGGAAACAAGAACGCCGCAGGCCTCCCAATCGATTCCAACTTTGGCGTCGTAGAACCCTATATCCTTCAGTACACCGCGTACGATTTGAGGGATATGTGCGTAAGCTGTCGTGGTGACTTGTCCAGTGACTATGACAGTTCCTTTCATGATTAGGGTCTCAATGTCGACCCTCGCTTTTTGATCCTGAGAGATAATATCATCCAATATGGCGTCAGAGATTTGGTCTGCGACCTTGTCAGGATGACCTTCAGTGACACTCTCCGAGGTAAAGAGGAATGATCGACGATTCTGGCTGAGAGTGAGTGCGCCCCCCGTAGATTGATCTTTGTTTACGCTTAGCATACCCATGGCGTTACCAGCTTGAGTTGTTGCCGCAAGTCCAATATTCCAGTAATATAAGTTTGAAACACAAAAGTATTCTACTAAGAATACCCATCGAAACTGGGTTATGGAATATGCTCCCAAACTTGGATGAGGTAGGGCGACGTCGCAGGTTATTGGCCTTGAGTCAGAAGGAGCTGGGTAATCTTTCTGGGGTAAGCCAGTCGATGATCGCCAAGATTGAAAGCGGGCGAATAAGTCCCACTTATCAGAAGACCAAAGCGATCTTTGACACGCTTGAAGGTCTGGAGAGGAGAAACCAATTGAAGGCGAAAGATATCAGCCACGGAAAAGTCGTGGCCGTGCAAGCTCATGATCCGGTTGCGAAGGGAGTCCGAGTAATGCGGGAAACGGGCTTTTCGCAATTGCCGGTCTTCACCGGTGGTCAGGTTGTTGGAAGTCTGACAGAGAAAGTGATCCTCCAGAGGTTGATGTCTACTCCAAATCCTGATGCACTTTCCAAGCTACTGATCGAAGAGGTCATGGATGAAGCTTTTCCGACGGTTAGTGAAGACACACTGCTGTCAATGGTTTCTGCATTGTTGCAATATGAGCCGGCGGTTCTTGTGGCTAGGAAGGGGCGCGTTCTCGGAATTATTACGAAGGCCGATCTGTTGAAAGTCGTCGGAGCTAGGCCGGTCGCTTCCCTTTCGCAGCCGCTACGATCTTGACCACATCACGATCCTTTAACTTGTAGTCCGTTGGGAGTCGGATCTTCGTTCGAGAGTCGATGGCGTAGATCATTGTCTTGGCAAGCTCTGAGTGAATCTGAGCTGCCAAGTCTCCAACTGAAGCACTATAAGGTACAAGGAAGGCGTCAGGCAGCACGTTCCCTTTCTTGTCGGATAATTTCTCAGCATCCTCCACTGGGTAAACCGCGTTCATGCCCAGTAGTTTGAAGACACAAGTGTCAAGTGCGAATTGCACGCCTGTCTGAATCCACTTGGAGAATACTCTTTGTTCCACGTAGGCCAATACTTCTCGTTGCTCCGAAGTCAGCTTGTTTTTGTCTTTGACTCGAAACGCTTCTTCGCCGGGAGCGTATTTGATATAGCCTTTCTGCTCGGCTCGCCTGAGTGCTAGTTCAGCGTCACTGGACGCAGGGATCACGAACGCTTGACCAAACTCTCTTGCCAACTTCTCGTAATTCCGTTCTGCTGGACCTAAGTCCATCTTGTTTGCAACGATGATGGTTGGTTTAGAGATCTGCCGGATACTTTTTGCGAAGTTCCAGAGGTCCTCCTTACTCCATCGACTAGGATCCTTACCAGATAGCCCCTGCAGCTCTAGGGCTCTTTTGGTGTGCTCGGGAGTAATCTTAAGGCCTGCCAGATCTTCGGTTAAGCCCTGTTCGAAGGGTACGCCAGTCTTCGGGTGCTTTTTGAGTTTCGTGAGGGTCTTCTCGATGACCTTCGAGAACCATCTTGCAAGCTCCTCCTCGATGTCGTAGACATCGGAGACCGGATTCCCCATGCCTGGTTTGGTTAGCTTTCCTTCAGCATCCAAGCTTCCAGAGGCGTCTGCGATATGAATTAGAGCGTCTGCCTGCGACGCAACGCTGAGGAATCGTGTGCCAAGCCCCTTTCCCATCCATGAACCTTTGATCAATCCTGGGAGGTCGATTAGCTGAATGGGAACGAAGCGCGCGCCATCAACGCAGGAGGAGTTCTTTGGATTGTCTACAACGCCGAGTTCTCGGCACACGCAAACCGTTCTCACGAACGCCTGGCCGATGTTGGGTTTTTTGGTCGTGAATGGATAGGTGGAGACAGTGGCGCTAAGCAGAGTGGCAGCATTGAAGAAAGTGGTCTTTCCGGCATTGGTTTTCCCGATCAAGCCAATTTTTATCAAAAAGCATCCAGGATAGTTAGGTTCACCGGGTATTACTAGTTGGCGGGAATTGATCCGCTTTTCAGCCAAAATCCATATAGGAAGTGACTTGTGTCAGTTGGATGGGGCCGCTCTGTCGGTTTCCAGTGTGGGGCCGTAGACACAATGATCCATTGAGTGGCGGTGTCTAGCCAGGGATGACGACAGGGTAAGATCCCGCCAAGGGCTCCAGAAGACAACCCATAACGGGTTTGCGGACCGGAAGGAATGACGAACTTCAGGAGCGAAGAAACCCGTAGACATGACGGCATGGCGGAAGTCGAGGGTTCAAAATGGTTCGGGCCCGAACCATGAGATTCCCTTCGGCCCCACCACCATCCTATCCACACGATTCTGCGCGCATGAATGTGTTCAAAGAAGTCGGAGGCAACTCTTCTGTACTCACGCTTTGCCGCTTAAATATTCGAACCAATCCAATACACCCAGCATCAGCCAGATTCAGCTGGGCACACATCGCAAGACTGAGGAGGCTTCTCTAAATACTACGAGTAGCGGTAGTTAGTCCGATCGTGTGTTGATAATTTCGATATTCCAAATAGAATAATTTTTACACACAAATATTATTAATAGAATGGCTGCTGACGACATCTAAGATTACGCAAGAACTTGAACACATTCGATTAAACCGGATGATGCGTGTGCCAATCAAAATACCGAATGCTCTTCCAGCGGCAAAAGTCCTTGACGATGAGAATGTATTTGTTATGCTTGAGGAGCGAGCCTACCATCAAGACATTCGGCCCTTGAGCATAATTATCCTAAATCTTATGCCAACGAAGATAACTACAGAGACTCAGATCCTGCGGTTGCTTGGAAACTCCCCGCTTCAAGTAGACGCTGTTCTCTTGCACCCCAGGAATCACAATTCAAAGAATACTCCTCAAAAACATCTGGCAACTTTTTACAAATACTTTGAGGACATCAGAAGCCAAAAATTCGATGGAATGGTCATAACTGGCACACCTGTCGAACACCTCGAGTTCACGGAAGTGGATTACTGGGATGAACTTGAAGCGATTATGGATTGGTCGATTCATAACGTTTTTTCCACATTTCATATGTGCTGGGGTGCGCAGGCAGGGCTGTATCATCATTATGGAATACCCAAGTATCCTTTGAAGGAAAAAATGTTCGGAGTATTTCCACACACTCTGAATAAAAAGAATGTCAGATTGTTCAGAGGCTTTGACGATGTATTCTATGTCCCCCACTCGCGCTATACAGAAATCCGAAGAAGCGATGTGGAAAAGATTTCAGAGCTCCAAATTCTTTCAGAGTCAGAGGAAGCTGGAGTGTATGTTGTCGCGAGCAAAGATGAAAGAAAAATATTCGTGACTGGACACTCCGAATACGATCCGCTGACGCTAAAATCTGAGTATGATCGGGACGTCGCAAAAGGGCTTGACATAAAAGTACCCAAGAATTACTTTCCACACGATGATCCTAGATTGAGACCCATAGTGAAATGGCGAGGCCACGCCAACCTTCTATTCTCAAACTGGCTCAACTACTACGTATACCAAGAGACTCCTTACGATAAGAAGAGAATAAGATAACTTGTTAAGATGACTTCATTTCAGAACACAATTTGGCAAAACGCCGTTTGAACCCAAGTCCAGATCAACGACGTCCCGATAATATGTTCTCCAAAGAGAAAACGTTGACTGTTGTAGAAGCTTGGTAGAGCTGTCTCGAAGTGTGTCATCGTTCCTGAAGGAAGTCCCCCACTCGGATCGTGCCGTCGGGCAGTAGCTATGCTCTTAACCCGCCTCTATGAACCAATCCTTGCAAAACTCCTTTCTCGGTTAATTCTTCGAGCAATGAACATGGCTCGCAAAGCCGAATACCACGGACTTCTACATTGCCGAGCGTAAACTCGCGTCCTACAAGATGATTCAGCGGAACGTTTCTTGTGATAATGTTTCGACGCACGTTTCCTGGCTCCAAGCCGATCGGGTAATCACGATTCAGCGCCTCGATAGCCTCAATTTCAACCAAGGTAATCTCACGATCAGGCCCAGACCTATCAGAGTAATGTCCACTTTGGTTGAAGTACCGGTCGCCCTCCAGTCCTTTGCCCGCCACAGCACGCGCCTCTTTTACGGACACCATCGGCATGCTAGCGCTCGGAGCGATATGTATTGAGACTATAGTGCCCTTCCACATATTCGACCGCCCAGCTCTTGTCGCATTTGCCGTTCCCATAATAACAATTCACCTATTCTGACCCGAGCTTTCAAGATTACATAGATAGAGACTTAACTACTGCATGAGTCCAAAGTACTCTTCAATGCTTGACCTTAAATTCCAAAGCACCGTTTGACACCCTAAAGAAAAACACAGTCTGGTCTATTTGCAGATTCTCGGATGCATCGAGGATTCTTGCGATAACTCGAGGACCTTGATCAAGGTCAACCAATGCCACCACGTACGGTGCTCCTTTCTCGAAGCCCTCAGGCGGATAGCGTATGACGGTGAATGTGGCAATCTTGCCCTGCTCTGAGAAACTTGCCTCTGTGACCTGGTTTCCGCATCTTGGACAAGCGTCGTCTGCAAAAACGTCGGACCAGCCACAACGGGTGCAAGAAAAACCACGTATATTCTCCATTTCGGACAATCGCTAACATCCCCGTTTTAATATATGGACTGCAACTGTGCTTCCTATGCCACCCACGCTTTGAGCGAGCCCAACATTGGCGTTTGGAACCTGGCAGGGGCCGGCCCTGTTCGATAGCTGGAGAGTAAGCTCAGCGATTTGATAGACTCCGCTTGCACCCACTGGATGGCCACGCGCTTTCAAGCCTCCGAAGGTGTTTGTCGGCAACCGGCCATCTCGACAGCAATCTCCGTTCTCTAGTAGCTTGACGCCCGAGCCCTTTTTCGTAAACCCGAGATCCTCCAATGCCATCACCCCGAGTACAGAAAAGGCATCATGCACTTCCACGATGTCAATATCATCCGGACCTAGCCCCGCGGCAGCGTAGGCGCGATTTGCAGCTTTCTGAGAACCTTCGAAACGAGTTATCTCTGCCCGTTGATGAAGGCTCAGTACATCGGTTGCGACAGCGGACGCTACGATCTTAACGGGCGAGTCTGTCAATTCTAGCGCTCTCTCCAACGGTGCTAAGATCAGGACGGCTGCGCCGTCTCCTATGGCCGAGCAATCATACAGTCGCAATGGATCAGCTACTAGAGACGAATGGAGAACATCATCTACGGAGATCTTCTTATGAAACTGGGCTTTTGAATTGGTAAGAGCGTTTTCGTGACAAAGCACGGGAAATTGAGCTAGGGACTCGTGTGAAACTCTGTGCTTATGCATGTACTCTCTAGCAATCATGGCGTTAAGGCCGACGAAGGTGACCCCAGTGGCACCGACTCTTGCCTTGTCTTCCGCCATCATCAAGCCCGCTGTCACACGCGGAGTATTGTATCCGGACATCTTTTCGACGGCGCCGACGAGCACGATTTCTTCAAGACCTGACATGACCGCCTTCAGGCCTGCATTTGCAGCTACCCCGCCCGAAGCGCAAGCTGCCTCCACCTTGTAACTTGGAATCCCCTCCTTTCTTAGAGCTGTCGCCATCAGAGAGCCGAGGTGTTCTTGGTTCTGCAAATAGCCTGACATCATGTTGCCAACGTATATTGCATCAATTCTGTCGACTCCGGCATCTTCGATAGCGCCCCTTGCGGCTTCCACAAATAGCTGTGATAGACTTCTTCCGGAACCTGAAGTAACAGAAGTCATTCCAACTCCTACCACAGCGACATCGTGCAAGTTCTCCACTCAGGTCAAGTCTTGTTGGTCCGAGAATGTTTAATTATTTGCCTGAGAGCAGGTATGTTTGGAGTTGGCGGCCATAGCTGAGAGCTAGGACCCGTTCCCATTCCGAACACGGAAGTGAATCTCTCAGGCGATTTGGGTAGTAGTGTGTTGCGAAAGCCCATGCGAGCCCCAGACCGCTGCCGACTCCATTTCCAGATTTTTCCGTTGAATGAGTTCCTCTGAATCGAATGAATGTTTATTACCCTCACTGGTTCGCTTATCCAACGTTAGTTAGAGGAAATTAGTTTGATCGATCTCTTTGCGGGCATTGCCCTTCAAACAGGTATCTTCGGGTCAAGCGGACTCAATAATATTGTCAATATTCTTTTCTTCGTTTCTTTCTTCGCCTTCATGATCTTTGGACAGCAGATTCAGAGCAGAATTGCTCTCATGCAGATAGATGGCGCCGTTAGAAAGCTGGAGAACATGAGAAACGATGCGAAGACGTTAACGCTGAAAATCCTCCGTGACGTAGGCAAATCCAAGGATGACCCAACTGCAGGGCTGAACTCTCTACTTGAACAATTCCTCATTGACCCTGTCAGCATGGACCCAGCGGGAATTGTGAGAAAATTCGACCATCTACTTGACGTTAGGGAGGCGAGATTCAAGTCAGACATTGCAAGGATAGCACCTGAAGCTACCCCTCCACAAGTAAACAATTTGGAGAACTTGGTTGAGGCTGCTTGGGCGCTGAACTACATGTACAAGATTGTCCGCCACTTGTACCTCCTCGGC
Organism: Candidatus Bathyarchaeota archaeon; assembly: GCA_963835925.1. Lineage (GTDB taxonomy): Archaea > Thermoproteota > Bathyarchaeia > 40CM-2-53-6 > 40CM-2-53-6 > FEN-987. The sequence continues at coordinate 89,409 of CAWIHH010000005.1, read as the reverse complement.
AAGAAGACATTCAGCATATTTGTCATCTTCCAACTCCAGGCCTTCCTACCACAAATACTGCAAGAAGCTGAGGCATATCAGGGCGCCACGAAGGCTTTTTCGGAAGGACATCCAATTGGAGACGGGGCCGGAGCACTAGTTGCATCTAAACTGATGCGCGGCCGAGATATTAGGAAAGTCGAGAAGGACATGGTAGCTGCAGAGTCCACCATGGAAGGTCGCAGGCTAATCGCCATGAAGGCAGAGGGACCAGGTGGGAACGTTGGCAAGCCAGGCGATGCAATCCGCCAAATCCTAGAAGAGAACAGTGGAAAAGCAGCGATGATTATTATGGTTGACGCGGCACTCAAACTAGAAGGAGAAAAGACCGGGGAGATCAGCGAAGGCATCGGTGCGGCAATTGGTGGAATCGGCACTGAGCGATACAAGATAGAAGAAGAAGCTACGAAGTTCGGCATACCAGTCTATGCCATCGTGGTTAAACAGAGCATACAAGAAGCAGTAACCACTATGAAGAAGGAGATTTCCGATGCTGCGGACCCAGTGCTTGAACGGATAAAGCGCCTTGTAGTTGAACGCACAAAAGAAGGCGAATTAGTTCTGGTTGCGGGGATAGGAAACACCGCTGGTATCGTCTAAATGAGTTCGGGAAATACGAGCAAGAGACCATCTGTGTACTACGCATATCTGTTGATCGCCTTCGGACTTGTCATACTTGGAATCTCAATGTGGGCCCTGATCAGAGCCCTATCGTACTATGATACGGGAGATTATCCCCAGTTCTTTGTTTACGGCATAATGGCTTCGGTTGGAACTGTGCTTGCGCTGTCATCAATTACTCAGATGAGACGCAGAATGGTTGTTCTTCAGCACATAGCTGCGAATGTATTGAGCGTGGTGCTTTGCTCGAGCTGTGGTTTCAAGGTTGTGAGAACCTTCAGCCAAGGAGACTTCATACCGAAAGAGGTTGGGCAATGTCAACAGTGCAAAGGCGCTATGCGTGTAGACTCGATCTACGCCGAAGAGCAAAAGTCAAAGTAGAACTAGCACGTTAGCACACGACACCCGTCGTCCGTCACAATCATCGTATGCTCAGCCTGCGCGACAACATTTCCGCTGACTTCAATTAGCACGGGATATCCGACAATGCACCTTTTTGCAGACAACTCCTTGAAAGCTGATTGGGCGTCGCCTTCCTTCCAGTTCTTGTAGATCCATCGTGATGCGAACGGCATTGTCTTGTAATTGGTGTAAATGTACTCTGCTAGTTCTGTTGCTTCCTTAGATTTGGTTCCTTTTCCTCTCACAAATCTGTAGATGTAGGCTGCGTCACCGTCGCGTACTGCTCCTTCAGCTTCTCTGGTTGTAACGAATGGTTCGAGAGCGTAAACCTCTCCAACCTCGAATCTTCCACCCTCCATTCCGGATACGTTGGGAACAGATTTCCCTGCGTGAATGGTATAGCGTTCGATTTTGTGACCGGTGAGATTTCTTATTGGTTTAAACCCGTATCTTTGGATGCAGCGTTCTACAACGGTTCCGATCTCTGAGAGTTTCCTCCCTGGTGCAACTGCAGCGAGAGCTTCGTGGAGGGCTGTCTCCGCTGCAACAATCATAGAATCATAGGTTGGGTTGAGCGAGATCTGCGATTGCACTATCGGTTATGAAGCCTTCCAGCTCAACGCCAAAATCGACTTTGACCAGAGAATCGGCAGGAACCACACTTTGATCATTGTACGGGCTCGTATAGTGAGCTGCAGTGTCATTGATCCCAACGTTACATGGGAAAGCAGGATTTGCTCCAAGCTCACGAATCTTGCCCTCCACATCCTCACAAACGTCCAGCACGGGCTTGCCTTGAATAGCCATCGCCCTGACAAACTCGCGGACTTCTGCAAGTATGCGTCCCGACTTCACAAGTTTGTCCAATTCCTGGGTCAATTCCTATATCCCTCCTTCAAGTGATGCCCCATGGTTGTAACAGCTCACTAGCTGATTCTTTAGGTCACTGTGAATACTTGCTTAGACCCCGAGCAGTAGAAAAGCGCTCCGGAGAAAAATCAGTTGACCTGTCGGAGGTTACTTTCAAGGGTCAACGTGCAGTCAATCGAACTGCTCAAGTGAACCTGACTGGTACCTGCACTTGATTTCTTTCAATAATCTGACCTCAGGGTCAAAGAGAAGTTTCAGGCTCAAAGATGGGCATTTTTCATGAGAAGAGTGCGCAAGCTAATTATTGGCTGCAGCACACTGATCTGCTCGTTCAAGCTGATGCGAGTACCATGAAGCAATATGATTCAGAAGGAGAATAGCGGGGCACAGACTTCCTATGTCAGGTGAAATTTAGAATGTCAGCGAACAATAGTGAAGAAATGGTCGTTACTCCGTGGGAGGTCTCTGGAAAAATAGACTATGAGAAGCTCATTCGAGAGTTCGGAACACAACCAATAACCCCTGAGCTGCTTGAGAGAGTACAGAAGCATACGGGGACATTGCACGCCCAACTTCGAAGAAGGGTCTTCTTTTCTCATAGGGACTTGGACTGGATTCTGCAAAGATATGAAGCAGGAGAGAGGTTCGTACTCTACACGGGACGTGGCCCCTCCGGGCCAGTTCATATCGGCCATTTGGCCCCGTGGATATTCACAAAGTACCTTCAGGACAAGTTTGATGCCAAGCTCTACTTCCAAATAACAGATGATGAGAGGTTTCTCTATCACGACAACTTCACTATGGCAGAACCACAGAGATGGTCGTATGAGAATGCACTCGACTTGATTGCACTGGGCTTCGATCCTAAGAAGACCAGAATCATATTGGACTCTAAGAGTATGGGGGTCATGTACGATCTAGCTCTCCGCATCGCCAAACACGTCACTTTCTCCACGGCCCGGGCAGTTTTCGGATTTCAGGAAAGCACAAACATAGGGCTCGTGTTTTACCCTGCGGTTCAAGCAGTGCCGGCTTTCCTAGAGTCCTTCCTGGTAGGACATAACGTTCCATGTCTGATCCCGGCCGCCATCGATCAGGATCCGTATTGGAGGGTGACACGGGACGTGGCGCCCAAACTCGGGTATTACAAGCCTGCTCAAATCCACTGTCGATTCGTGCCTGGACTGGGCCGAGGCGGAAAAATGTCGGCCTCCATGCCTGAGACGGCGATCTTCACAATAGATCCCACTGAGACAGCGCGGAAGAAAGTGATGAGCGCTTTTACTGGAGGACGAGCAACTGTGGAAGAACAGAGACAGTTGGGGGCAAACCCAGACATTTGCTCAGTGTTCGCCTATGACTACTTCCTCTTTATGGAAGACAAGGAAATCGAAGACCTCCGAGTCAATTGCCTATCCGGCAATATCATGTGCGGTGAATGTAAGAAGACCCTAGCTGACCGTGTGAAGAAATTCCTTGTTGAACATCAGGAAAAACGAGAAAAGGCTAAGGACAATTACGAAGAATACCTCTTCAACCCCAAAGACATCTAGACACATGGTCAACAGTCTAATATACGCCCTGATGCGGTTAGGTTCGAACCTCAGAAATTGAACGATGATCCCAGGTGAGGGTGTTTTCAGAACCTATGACATCTCAAGCCTTCACCTTTAGCAGGCTTCCCCATCCACATTCAGGAAATTACTCACTGATACAGGAGAGATAATCAATCTTTGATTGAGATGCGTGAGAATGAAGCAGCAGTCGTCAGAACGCTGGAGTCCCACCGAGGAAACTGCTCCTTTGAGGAAATTCTCGCAAGTACGAACCAGAGCAGCTCGGCCGCGGCGAGAGCGCTCACGACGCTCAAGGATAAGCAGTTTGTTCAGATAACTGAGAGCGACCAGACAATTCTCCGCCTGACGGAGGAGGGCGTAGAATACTCCAAATCGGGCACCCCAGAGAGACGCATCATCCAAGCGGTTCTGGAACTCGGAGGCCACGCAACACTTGACGAAGCCGCCAAACTGGCAAACCTCCCGGCAACTCTTGCGTCAGTAGCGTTGGGTTGGATTAAGAGATCAAATTGGGGCGAAGTGACCACACAACTTGAGAAAATCGTTTTGAAAGCCGCAGGCACGCCGGACAAGACGGATATTGAAAGAACCCTTGAGTTAATGTCTTCAAGAACTGAGATGCCTCTGGAGGAAATCCCCGCACCTCTTCGTAGTTGTGCTGAGACATTGAAGAGGAGACAAGTGGTTCAGACAAGGAAACTAAGAAAGCGTTACGTCGAATTGACAGCTCAAGGATGGAAAGCTCTTGAACAGGGAATCACAGTCCCGACAGAGGTCAGCGACCTTTCAACAGAGATAATTGCTTCTCAGCGATGGAAATCTGTGACCTTCCGAAAGTACAACATCGAAGCTCCCGTCAAACCCACTTGGCCGGGTAAGAAGCAACCCTACAATCAATTTCTGGACAAACTAAAGAGAAAACTTGTCACGTTGGGATTCAATGAAATGACCGGCCCCACTGTCGAACTCATGTTTTTCAATTGCGATGCGCTCTTCATGCCTCAGGATCACCCGGCCCGTGAGATCCACGACATATACTTCGTGAAAACCGACAAACGCGGGGGCCTGGAAGAATACGAGAAGTTCACGAGCCAAGTTGCAGCGACCCACGAGAACGGGTGGAAGACAGGATCAACCGGATGGAAATACCACTACTCACCAGAGGAAGCACTGAAACTGGTACTGAGGAGCCAGGGTACCGCTCTAAGCGCTCGAACGCTCGTCAGTAGAAACTTGCAAATCCCAGGCAAATACTTCTCAATAGTCCGATGCTTCAGACCGGACCAGGTGGATCGAACCCACCTGACCGAATTCAACCAGGTCGAAGGCATTGTGGTGGGCGCTGGGCTGTCTCTTCGAGATCTTCTCGGCATACTCGAACGCTTCGCCATAGACATAGCTGGAGCAGACAAAGTCAGATTCAAACCAGATTATTTCCCATTCACGGAACCGAGCGTAGAATTACAGGCATACAAAGAAGGATACGGATGGATGGAATTCGGCGGATCTGGAATCTTCAGGCCAGAAGTAACATTGCCTCTAGGAATCAAAGTACCAGTTTTGGCATGGGGCATAGGCGTCGACAGACTGTTCATGATGAAAGCGGGTATTGAGGACATACGAATGCTCTTCGCTCAGGACCTTGGCTGGCTAAGGAAACAGAAGGCAATCTGAATTGGTTTCAATCATCGCTAGGATGGACGACCTCGAGAGACTCGTCGGAAAGAAACTGCCAAGAGACGAGGAAAAGCTCAACGAATTGTTGTACCTAATCAAATGCGAGATCCCCCATCAGAAATTGGAGGGTCACGAAACCGTTCGACCCTCATCCATACAAGATGATTCCGATCTAAACATCGAAAACGTCGATACAAATCGGCCGGATACATGGAGCCCGGAAGGAATAGCTAGGGCTCTAAGAGGCCTGCTAGACATTGAGTTAGGCGTCAAAAAGTACCCGGTCGCTAAGACAGCCGCCACTGATATTTGGGTCGACAAGGAACTTGGAGATATTCGACCTTACATCGCATGTGTTGTTGCACGTAGCCCGAAAATTAATGACACCATCATTCGCGGTTTGATTCATCTCCAGGAGAAACTTGACCAAAGCTACGGCAGAAGACGCCGCCGATCCTCAATAGGATTCTACGACTTCGACCGCATCACTCCCCCGCTAAGATACGGCGCCGTTGGCCCCGACGAAATCAGATTCGTCCCTTTGGAAGGATCGGCCCCCCTATCATTGCGAGAGATATTGGAAAAACATCCGAAGGGAATAGAGTACGGCCACATCGTGAGTCAATATTCCCGACTACCGATACTGCTGGACTCGAGACAAAAGGTGCTGTCGTTTCCACCTATCATAAATTCAAATGACCTAGGTAGACTGACCCCTGACACCAAAAACATCCTCGTTGAGGTTACTGGAACATCCGAAGAGACTGTGATGAACGTGCTAACTATTCTTACGACGGCTCTGGCCGACAGAGAAGCGAAAATCTTCCCTGCGAGTGTGCACTACAATTACCGCAAAGCGCTGCACGTTACCACACCCAGTCTGAAGGAGCGCCACGTCCAGATACCTCTTGATAGTATCAGAAAAATGATAGGACTGGATCTCAAGCCCATGGAGATCATATCACTGCTTCGGCGCGGAAGGTACAGCGGAACCATTTCAGGGGATAAGAAAGTCAACACCTTAGTCCCATGCTACCGCTTGGACATTTTGCACCCAGTAGATATAATTGAAGATCTAGCGATAGCCTACGGTTTCAACCGCATCCGACCGAAGTGGCCATCGGAGGCGACGATCGGCGGCCTATCACCCATGGGAGAATACTCGGATGGCGTTAGAGAATTGATGATAGGTCTAGGATTTCAAGAGGTTTTGACATTCATCATGACAAATCAGGAAAAACTCTTTGTAAGAATGAACCAAGAACCATCTCAACTCGTTGAGATCGCAAATCCAAAGGTAACTACGCTAACAAGTCTGCGGCCGTGGCTATTGCCAAGCCTGATGGAATTATTGGCAAGCAACACACATGTGGAATATCCGCAAAGATTGTACGAGGTCGGAGATTGCATGGTTTGGAATCTCAGCCTGCCCAATCGAATTAAGGATGTGCGCAAGTTGGCGTGTGTTTCAACGCACTCCCGCGCCAATTTCACGGAGATCAAATCTGTTCTGGAGCCTTTAATGGTTAACTTGGGGACCCAATTCTTTCTCAAACCAAACAATCATCCTAGCTTTCTGGAGGGTCGAACGGGCAGTATTCTTATTGGAGACCACGAGGTTGGGATAATAGGAGAGGTCCACCCACAGGTAATCGAGAACTGGAAACTCGAGAATCCAATAGCGGCCATGGAGCTTGATCTTGACCAGCTGTTTGAGATACAACATGGGAAAGCTGGGGAGGCACCAGAGCAGCCCACCTCCGAGAGAGCCAACTGAGTGGGGCGAAGCCCTCCAGTGAAGTTTGCGTGTTAGTGTCGTGGGCGAAAGGGGCTGAGGAATCGGCAATGTCGATGCCCAGTCCTTCGGCGAAACCCCCTACAGCCAAAAAGAAGATTAGCACATCGCAATGGGTACGGGAAGAATAGTGGCGCACTGAACCTAAGGACAAACGAGCAATCTTGGATCTTGAAACACGACTCAACTTGGTGGCGAGAGGAACAGAAGAGATCATCACCCGCGAAGAACTGAGATCAATTCTCGAAAACAAGCCGCATCCTAGAGCGTACTGGGGCTTTGAAGCGAGCGGTATGATGCACATTGGAATGGGCTTGGTCTGCGGCCGGAAGATCATGGACATGGTCGAAGCTGGCTTTGATTACACCATCTTTCTCGCGACTGGCATTCTTGGATCAATAACAAACTCGGTGGCGTAATGGAAAATATTCACCTGTGTGGCGAGTACTTCAAACAATGCTTCACAGCGATTGGAATAGAGCCGGAGAAGGTAACCTACTTATGGGCTTCAGATCTCGCCTCCGAGAGGGAGTATTGGGAGAAGGTTGTTCGCATAGCGAAATCTGTGAACGTGAGCCGAATCTGGCGCGCTCTCCCTATTATGGGTAGAAGTATGGATAGCAAGGACCTTGAAGCAGCCGCAACATTCTATCCATGTATGCAGGCCGCAGACATTTTCCAATTGCAACTTGACGTTGCCTGTGCAGGGATGGACCAGAGGAAAGCCCATGTGCTCGCGCGTGATGTGGCCGAGAAACTAGGTTGGCACAAGCCAACAATGTTGCACACTCACTTGCTCATGGGTTTGGTGGGATCGGGCCGCATGGATTCGACGCAATATGATGAAAACCCGGAGCTCAGTTCCAAGATCTCTCTCAAAATGTCCAAGAGTATACCGGAAAGCAGCATAATCATCCATGATGAACCCGAAGCGATCAGAAGCAAGCTACGAAATGCTTACTGCCCCCCAAAAGCAAGCAAAGATAATCCAATCATCGACGTGGCAAAGCACATTTTGCTGCCCTGGACTGGCGCAATCGAAATCAACCGGTCACAGAAATACGGTGGCCCACTAAAATTCACCCGCATTGAGGAATTGGAAACGCAATACCAAGAAGGCAAGGTACATCCGCTGGACTTGAAAAATACGGTCGCCGAACAACTGATCACGATCCTCGCGCCAGTTCGAGAAGAATTCCAAAAACGACCCGAGTTATTGCACAAGATGAAACTACTCCAAACCACAAGGTAGCCGTTGAAGATGCGCGCTCCCCTTGAAGTGAGGTTCGAAAAACTTCAGAAATTGATAGACAGAATCTCCTACGAGTCACAAGAAGGCAGTGTGATCGTGGTTGAGGGAATTCGAGACCGAGACTCACTAAGGAAGATGGGCATTACAGGACGAATTCTCTGCATACAGAACAGCAGAAAGAATGCCCTGAGATTCGTGGAAGAACTCAATGACGTGAACGAGGTAATCATTCTAACTGATTTTGATCGCGAAGGAGTCTTCCTGGCCAAGCGTTTGGCTCGCAGTCTCAACGCTGAGAGCATAAGGAACAACCTTACTCTCTGGCGCGACCTACGCCGTTTAGCGCGGTCCGACATTCGAAGCATAGAGGAACTGCCGAAATATTACCAGCGACTTCAGGTCAAGAGCTTCCTTAACCTTCCAACACGTCCCTGGCACCCACGTAAAGTTATGTCAAGAAAGACAGAGCAAGCTCTTGAGAGACGATGGAGCAGCCTAATGACTTAAAGGCTGGCGGCCATGTCGCTCAAATCTCGTCACAGATACTTTGACATTGTCTGAACCATGTCGACGAGCCTGTTCGAATATCCCCACTCGTTGTCGTACCACGCGAACACTTTGACGAGCCTCTTCTCTAGGACCATCGTGGAAAGCGAGTCAAACACTGCTGAATGCGGATTGCCGATTACGTCGCTTGATACGAGCGGGTCCTCCGAGTACTCGAGAACTCCTCGCATCGGCCCGCTCGCGGCGCTTCGGAAAGCCTGGTTCACGGCGTCGACTGTAACATCTCGTTCGACCTCAGTGACCAAGTCAACAATCGAACCGTCTGGGACTGGAACACGCAGTGCCACCCCGTGCAGTTTGCCCTTTAGTTCAGGTAGCACTTCGGTCGTCGCGATAGCAGCACCCGTGGAGGTCGGAATGATAGACAACGCGGCTGCTCTCGCGCGTCTCAAGTCGTGATGAGGCAGGTCTTGAATTCGTTGATCGTTTGTGTAGGCGTGCGCAGTCGTCATGAAGCCGTGCTTTATTGTACTCAAGTCATGAAGTACCTTAGCGATGGGGGTAATACAGTTGGTTGTACATGACGCCAACGAGACTAGGTTGTGAGACTTAGGATCATACTTATCCAGATTTACCCCCGGAACAATCGTAATGTCCGGATTTTTGGCAGGTGCCGAGATTAGGACCTTCTTTACGCCTCCCTTCAAATGCTTCACAGCCGCCTCGCGATTAGTGAAGAGCCCTGTGGATTCAACAACGATGTCAACACCATAATCGGACCAGGGGATTTCGGCAGGGTCTCGAACAGCCATAACACGGACGTCCTTACCGTCAACTACAAAACCATCCGACCCTGCCTGAACAGAACCATCAAATTTCCTGAACACTGAATCATATTTGAGAAGATGCGTAAGCGTCTTCGGGTCGGTCACATCATTAACCGCAACCACACTGACGTTCGCTTTTCTCGAAGCTCTAAAGAAGCATCGTCCGATTCTACCGAAACCGTTGATTCCAACATTGACCAAAGGAGCAGGGCACCTTAATCGCAGTCAATTACTATCAAAATATGAGACTTTCTTTAGGGGACGCCGGCAGCGCTCCTAGTACACAGCGTTTATATTATCAACACCTTAAGCTAGCTTTCGGATGCTCATGTCTCATGCTTTAACAAACGTGAGCAGAATAGGAGGTTCACTGGTAGTTGGGATCGAATTCGCAATATACAGTCACTACGAAGTATATGATTGTCGCCCGATTCGAAGTGGAGGGCGTCGTCGAAAAACCTGACGTGGTTGGAGCAATCTTCGGCCAAACGGAAGGCCTCTTCGGCCCCGATCTGGATCTGAGAGAGCTTCAGAAGTCAGGCAGAGTTGGCCGTATAGAAATTCAACTAGAATCCAAGCAGGACAAGACAACCGGAGCAATCACAATCCCATCCAGTCTGGACAAGACATCAACCGCCATCATTGCAGCCGCAGTAGAGAGTGTCGACCGCATAGGCCCATGCCTCGCGAAGGTCACTCTGGAAAAACTCGCAGATATCAGAGAAGACAAGCGAAAACAAATCCTTGACAAGGCTAAGGACATTCTGCGGACTTGGGTAATCGAGGAATCACCAAGCACCGACGAAATGGTCAAGCAGGTCTCGGGTGTCATTCGTTCCGCTGATGTGGCTGAATATGGTCCACAACATTTGCCCGCGGGCCCTGATGTTGCGAGCAGTAGCTCAATCATCTTTGTGGAGGGTAGAGCAGACATCATAAATCTGCTGCGATGCGGAATAAGGAACGCTATAGCAATAGAGGGTACAAAGATACCACAGACAATCATAGAGTTGAGCAAGACTAAAGAAACAACGGCATTTCTCGATGGCGACAGAGGAGGAGACCTCATCTTCAAAGAGTTAATGCAGGTAGCGCCCGTCGACTTCGTTGCGCGGGCCCCTCTGGGCAAGGAGGTTGAAGACTTAACTCCAAAGGAGATCATGAAGGGTCTCCGTGAGAAGGTCCCAGTTGCGCAGAACAGACCCCTGGCGCCAAGGCCTGAAACTGCTCTTGCGCCTAGACCCGCGCCAATTCAGCTGCCAGAGAATGTGATCGCAAAGGCAAGAGAGTTGAGAGGTACACTCGAGGGGACTCTGTTAGACCAAAACATGGGGGAAATTGCAAGACTCCCAGTTAGCGAACTCGCAGGCAAACTAGCCGACTATCAGGGAGTGAATACTATAGTCTTCGACGGCGTCGTGACCCAAAGGCTGCTAGACTTGTCAGAAGAGCGCGGTGTGAAATTGATAATCGGAGACCGTATTGCCGAATTGATGCGCAGACCTGGATCGATCAAGATCATGACCTTGCCAGAGGTTGCAGGCCCCCTAGCTCCCTAAACAAAAGACTGCATTCATCAAGGCCGAAGCGGTCAAGCATTCTATTAGCGGCGGGTATGATCTGGTTCCTCAAGTAGTAGTCAATCGGGACATTTCGTTGTCGTCAATCCCCCACAGTCGCGTAGTCGGTTTGCTTGCTGATCGATCCTCGTTCAAGTCCAAGAAACAGCATTTCAAATTCGGCGCCTAGCTACCACCATTGACAAATTTACGAGACTCTTTCATGACCAAACGCATCTTAACCGCATCCGACCCATCTGAATAATAGCCCTTCAGCACCGCTATTTTCTCGAATCCCAGCTTCGAATAGAGACTAGCTGCCTCCACATTCTTCAGGTTGACCTCCAGCCACAGTTCCAAAATTCTCTGCGTCATCAAAAAGTCAATTGCTCTGCGCAGAAGCTTGGTTGCAACTCTTCTCCTACGGTAGTCATTCTCCACCGCGATGGAGATTAAATGAGCTGACCCACGACTCAATGAGCATACACAATAACCGACCAGTTTCCCTATGTGGTTGGTTGCAACGAAGAAACTCTCAGGACAGTCCGCTAATAGGCGCTCCAAGAGTGATGCCGGGTACGGAGTCGGGAATGAGCTATCTTCGATGGCAGAAATCGCAGGCAAATCGGACAGTAACGCTAGCCGAATGTGGAATTGATTCAATGGAGGAGCAACTTGCCGTTGTGAACTGCCAATGTGCCTGAAGAAGGTTAAATATAGCGAAAGGCGTGTTGGCCTACTTCAAATATGCGCCGAGGACCAGAAGAATGTCTGAGAAGAAAACTATTCAGCGCTGGGGCATTGCAAACATCTACTCGTCCTTCAACAATACTCTGGTCCACATCACAGATTTAAGCGGCGCCGAAACCATATCACGTAGTGCCGGAGGACAGCACGTGAAGGCTGATCGCCTCCAAGGTTCTCCGTATGCTGCGATGCAGGCTGCTGCTGCAGCCGCGCGAGTTGCCAAGGATAGGGGAATAACCTCCTTGCACATTCGAGTCAGAGCCCCCGGCGGGCACAAGGCGAGGACTCCCGGGCCGGGTGCACAAGCCGCTATTCGCATGCTCGCGCGTTCCGGTTTCAGAATCGGAAGAATAGAGGACGTTACACCGATTCCGCACGATGGAACTAGACGACCCGGTGGCAGACGAGGCCGACGAGTCTAACTCGAAGCTGGCCCCCCTCTCCCCAAAGCATTTCTTGTCAGAGATTTTGCTTTCCATATTTCCAAGTCACTTGAGCATTTCCGGCGCACACTCCTTGCGCAGGGATTCAAATTGGAGAGAGCGGTCAAAATGAGCAGGAACGTATTACGAACAACCAACAAATTCTCAGCGATTCATTTCTACTGGGAAGCTCTGTAGCGCAGAATCGCGGCGATACCTCCGAAAGACTCCTTCAGCATTACTCCTTCGTCCGTTTCAGTCGAAATGACTGCCACGTTGGCGTTTTGCTTCTCCGCTAGATCGATCAGCTCGTCAACCAAATCCTTGCTCTCGTCGACATACAATGCTGCTGCGTTGCATTTCTTGCATGGTGTAGACATGAGATCCTGTTCGAACTTCACAAGGCTGGCTTGGGGAATTAGAGCATCCTCAATCGCCCCGCAGTTCTTGCACTTTGCATAGACGTGCAGCATGTTCATCTTTTCCGAGACGAGCAATAGGTTGACGACGTTAGCGTTCAGATATTTTCTTACTTGAGTCTCACCGTAAACCCCCAGTCCGGTTTCGTGCCCAATCTCATAGAGGAATTTCTGGACCATCTGCTTCTCCTCAAGGTATCTCACGCCCTTCATTACGTCCTGACTCTTGGAGACTATTTCCTCGACCCCTTGCTCACTGGTATAGGATGTGTCGACGGTTGCGAGAATTTTCTCCTTCAGCATATAGTTGAGGTAATCGCCTTCAACGAAATCGTGCTTAGTTGGACCGGGCCCCCCAATTATGAGACCCTTCAACCCAGGTTCATTTGCAAGAAGCTTGTAGGTGTGCGCTCCGATCCGTCGAAAGTAATCATTCATCGCTTGCTCTCTTATTCGTTCGAATCGTCTAGCGGACTGCCCTCCTGCTCGGTGCTTTCCTGGAATTCCAGAGCTGAACTCCTGGAGGACATCCATTCTTTGGCCTCTGACGACCGCCACAACTGTGTCACTAGAATCGATAACGACAACCCCGTAGGCATCTCGCTCCCTGACCATCGCCAACAACGGTTCCAAGTGAAATCGAGCATCGCAACGATAGAAGTACACGTTGATTGGTTCAGGAGGCTCAAGAACGTAGGTTTCCATTTTCTCGGTGCCTGCACCATCTCTGGGAATGGCTCCGCAGAAGATTACGAGGCCGTTCTTCGGCGGTTCTTTGAAGAGTTTGAGTCTCTGTGTGGTCTTGTCAATGGCCTCTTGCACATTCTTTCGGGTAGTTCGAGATTTGATGTTGGACGCCGTGCCGTACTCTTCCCGAAGATTCGCCATAACCTCGTGGATCTTCCGCTCAGGCGGCACGTAAAGGCTGATGAGCTCAGTGCCCCGCCCTTCTTTCGCGGCCAGCGTTTCCAATGTCCGCTTCAGCTTGAACCGGGCGATTGAACTCGCACTAGTTATGGACATTGGAGGTCCCGGTGCATGGTATCTTTTCGCATTTTAAATAGGTTCGTTAGGGCCGGTTTTGCTTCGATTTAAGAAATCAAATAACACAGCAGACCATTACGAGTTGAGGGATTGCTTTTGAAAGCCGTGATCAAACTGGGTGGATTTGCATTCTCAAATGACGACGGACGGCCATTGGTCGAAGAATACGTGAAACTTTTCAAAGATCTCGTCGACCTGCATCATCTGGTTGTCGTGGCTGGAGGTGGACGAATTGCACGCTATTACATCCGGGCCGCTCGCGAGATGGATGTTCCAGAATCCCTATGCGACCATCTAGGAATCCTAGCTAGCAGGCTCAACGCGCGATTACTCGTGGACGGACTCGGCGAATATGCTTTCCCACAAGTCCCTACGACCATAGATGAATTGAAGCACTACTTTGGCTCGGGCAGAATTGTAGGAATGGGCGGTCTGACTCCCGGACATTCAACCAATGCAGTGGCGGCGATCGCTGCAGAAACAATCAAGGCGGACCTCTTCGTCAACGCGACCAACGTTGACGGAGTTTACACGACTGATCCGAGCAAAGATTCGAAGGCAACGAAGCTAGACGAGGTCACCGTGGACCAGCTTAGCAAGATTCTCTCTAAGACGGATATGACTGCTGGAGCCTACGACCTAATGGATCCCCTGGCCCTTCGGATAATCCAACGCTCGCGGATCCCTACAACCATCTTGGATGGCCGTACCCCCACTAATGTCCTGAAAGCCCTACACAACGAACTCGCTGGTACGCGCCTAGTGCATCGCTAGGGGATTACGCTGACCAAGCTGAGCGACATTTTCCAATCTAAAGCCCAAGTAAGGCTTCTAGAGTACCTTCTAGAGCATGCTGGTTCCCAGCGCGTCTTTAGCCAAGCGACATTGGCGAATTTTCTCGGCATGTCTCCTTCAACAATTGCCCGGATTGTTGAACCATTGGTCAGAGAGAAGATAATTCTATTTGAACGATTCGACCAGGGAATGAAAATCTTTACCCTCAATGAAGCTGATCAGAAGACCCAACTTCTGATTGAATTTCTTAGACGATTTAAGGAACTCTAGGAACGGAGTCTTATTGTTGCTCTTGGTTAGCTATGGTGCGAAATTTGTCCGAAAGAGATTCGCATATTAGGGAACACACACGCCATTGACGTAGGTTGTAGTTAATTCTAAGTTCCTCGAGCGCTTCGACCACTTTGTCTTCTTCTTCTGGCGTCAAAGTGCTTTCCCAACTGAGCGGCCGCGAGTTAATGCGGCGGCCTATTAAGGGTTCCCCGGAACTTTTCAGTCGCCTCAGAGAAATTATTCATTGACAGCTTTACAAAATTGTGTGGGAGAGAATCTCATTTGCGCACTTCACCATCAATCCAGTCGAGATATTTCTTGTAACCATCTTCAACTTTCAAAGACACTATCTCCGGCAAAGAATAGCTGTTGATTGCTAGAATTCTGCTCTTCAATTTCGTGAAGAGTTCTGATCTACTCTTTGCAATCATTAAATATTCGCGATCGACTCGGATCTTACCCCTCCATCTATAGCAGGATCTTACGGGCAAAACGTTTACACAAGCAGCAAGTCTCCTCTCCACGACGTCTCTCGCGATTTTCTCAGCTTCCTTCCGATTTGCGCAGGTCGAGATAACCAACGTGTACATGTCTCATCCGAGAAAGGTTTTAGTTGAACACCCTAATTTCACTGCCGAAGATTCGGAATGGATTCTATCTATTATTTCTGGGCAGTATACATTGCAGTTTGGATCGTTATTTCGGTTGCTTGGTGGGGGTTTAGGGCGCAGAGATTTGGTGTTTCTGGACTTCCATTTTACGTGCTTTATCGAACGACGCGATGGAATAGTCTGATCGACCGGATTTCAGCGCTCTCGCCTAAGGCTTGGCGAACTATCTGGAATATTGGCATCGTACTGGGAGCGGGCGCGATGGTATTCATATTCTACGAACTTTTTTCGAATTTGTTAAACCTACTATTCAGAAGCCAGCAGGCTGCCTCCATCCAGCCAATAGTTCCCTTGCCCGGTCTATTCGTGAGCTACGAAACGTTTCCCTACCTCGTGTTGGCGCTCTCCATCGTAGTGGTCTCACATGAACTTTCGCACGGCATCGCTAGCCTCGGCGACCAGTGTACCACTCAAATCCGCCGGCCTCTTCTTCGCCCACGTTTTAATGGGCGGATTCGTTGAACCAGACGAGGAGAAGCTCAACCAAGCGAAGAACATAACCAAACTTCGCATATTCGCCGCTGGATCATCCACCAACATCATACTGGGAATTTTCTTCATAGTCCTGCTCTCTAACTTCCCGGCCACAGTCGCGCCCTTCTACAATGTTGTGTCAGCGGGTGTGCAGATAGGAAGCGTCCCCGACAACCTGCCCGCATATTCATCTGGCCTAAAGGCGGGTGACACAGTCATTAGCATCAACGGCACGAGGGTCTCTGGAATCACAGATCTCAGAAATGCTATGTCGAAAGTCAGCCCTGGGGAGGTTCTTGTTGTAGGCACCAAGACAGGAAGCTATACAGTTAGGACCGGAGTCGACCAGAATAATGCGAGCCACGCCGTAATAGGCATTAGCGGCCTAACTGACCTGATTATCTACGACCCTAAACTGCCATTTCTGTCGAGCGACTTCCCTAACATTCTCCTTCACTCAGAATACTGGTTGTCAGTTGTATTGGTCAGTGTTGCCTTGATCAACATGCTGCCAATGTACCCATTTGATGGCGACAAGTTTATCGAGACCGCGTTGAATCTTCTCGGCCTTCGGAGAACGAACGTAATCAGATCTGCTCTCAACGTCACAGCATACGCACTCCTCTTCCTGAACGTTGGCCTATCGCTGCTACAGATTTGGATTTCTGAGGTACTGACAGCTTGCCCAGTGCGACGTGCACATATTGCTCAGCTACCGCAATCTATTCGCACGATTATGAAGGCGTGTCTTTTTGTTCCAAATGCTTCCAACAAGCCCTTGGAGGAAAAAGCCCGACGAACGATCGTGAGGCATGGAATGCTGGAATTCAACGACCATGTCGCAGTGGCAGTGTCTGGGGGCAAGGACAGTCTTACCCTGCTCAACGTCTTGGTCAAACTTGAGACCCGTTTTCCCAGAAGCAAGATCACCGCGATCAGCGTTGACGAAGGAATCAAAGGTTACCGGGATGAAGCGCTCGAAATCGCTCGAGAAGCGTGTGAGAAACTCGGCGTCGAACAAGCTGTCGTATCATACCGTGAGTTGTTTGGAACAACGATCGACGAATTGACGGAAATGCATCTGGGCCAGACACCCTGTTCCTACTGCGGAGTCTTACGTAGGAAAGCGATCAACAGGGCTGCCGCAATGGTTGGAGCAACAAAGATAGCTACAGGACACAACCTTGACGATGAAGTTCAAACAGTCCTTCTCAACATGTTGCATGGAGATCCGTGGAGAGTACAGCGCTCGAGCCCGGTTCTTCGCGACCCTCGAGGCAAGTTCCTGTGCAGAATCAAACCTCTATGCGAGATTCCGGAGAAGGAGATTGTCCTTTACGCGTTACTTGAATGGATTTGATTTTCAGAGCGTTGCTTGTCCACATGGGAACGAAGCGCTGCAGAAACGACATTCGCAGCTTCTTGAATCAGATGGAGCAGAAGCATCCGGGCACCAAATTCACACTTCAAAAGACGACGGAGAGACTTCGGGAATTGCTGGAGCGTACGGGGACGGTATCGCAACTCAACGAATGCGCCAAGTGTGGAGACCCTACTCCGCATGAACTCTGCGAAGCTTGTTTAATGCTAGACGCAATCGCAGCGTGATTTCGTCAGGGTTCACTGCCGCATTTATATGACAACTGCACGCTGAGAATTGGTTGGCGATGGCAGGAGGATCGGGGAGCCAGCCGTTCCCTGTGACCCGAAATCGGCTACACGCGGGGACCCGTTAACCCGAGGGAGAGGTAGCTCTGGACCTCAGTAGGCTTTCAGGCTCAACCATGAGATCTCTGCCCCATCGGGCCAGCGTAAGGGAGAATCCTTCTGAAGGGAAGGATCCATCTCTTCATCGTCGAAACCGATGAGGCTCGGAAGAGAGCAGTCGTAAGGCGGGCGCCAAGGCGCTGATGAGATAACAGGGTGTAGAAGAGTCTGGAGAAACCGCTGGGGCGAGGAATGCCAATTCATCGGGGATGCTGTCATCGCCATTTTCTCTCCTTGGAGTCTGACAGGGAACCATCTCACGATATCTAAGACATGCCCAATTTGAATCAGGGGATCAAATTAGGTAAATGTTCCCCGTAGTTGATCAGACTGAACCGGGATTTTCTGCAATGGAGAAGACGCAGGTCCAGCGACCACTTTGGCATTATTGTAGGGTGTAGCCTTACTTTTGTCCTTCGACAAGGTTTCCAAACTCCAACCACGCCTGACTAACATTGGACTGGGGGCTCAGGAGACTCGGGAATAAACTCGACGCAGGATACTGCGATTTCCATTTGATGATTGTATCTAATCAACAGGGGCGGGTTAACGCTTAATACGACGAACCTTCGTAGGCTAGCGAAATCCCTCGAGAAAAGGTTCGTCAAGATGAGTCGGAAACCCCCCGAGATCAAGGTCTTCCAGAAATGGGAAACTGAAGACATTGGCGTAGTAGACCCTGGTCTAGAGAAGTATCTCTCAGTAAGGCCGACTCTCTACCCCCACAGCGGTGGAAGACATGAGCACAAGAGATTCCGCAAATCTACGCTGAACATTGTCGAACGTCTTGTTAACAACATGATGCGCCCGGGAAGAGTTGGGGGCAAGAAGACCAAAGCGGTCGGCATTGTTCGGAACGCCCTTGAGATTGTCAATCTTAAGACGGGTAAGAATCCGGTTGAGATCTTGGTTAAGGCTGTGGAGAATACTGCTCCTGCAGAAGACGTCACCAGAATAGCGTACGGAGGGATCGTCTACCCAATCTCAATTGACATCTCCCCTCTGAGACGCATCGACATCGCGCTCCGTTTCATGACCAATGGCGCGCGACAAGCCGCATTCAGCAATCCCAAAACGATTGATGAGTGTCTTGCCGAAGAGATCACGTATGCCGCTCAACGCGACAACCGGAGTTTTGCGGTTCGTAAACGCGACGAAATGGAACGCGTTGCTCTAGCTTCACGGTAGACTTCTTTCGGACAGGATTTCGTTCCGCTTCTCAATGTCGGCAAGTTTCCGATTTCATTCGGAAACTTGTTCTAACCCTTAAATACTGGGTGCCTGTTTGACTAACGAAATGTGAGACAGTCTCTGGAAAGATGATTCATGTCAGCCTCTAAGAAACCACACCTGAATCTGATAATCATCGGCCATGTTGACCATGGGAAGAGTACCATGACAGGTCACCTTCTTTTCGATACGGGTAACGTGGACGAGAAGACCATTGCAAAATATGCTGAAGAGTCTAACAAGCTAGGAGCCGGTGAGACCTTCAAGTTCGCATGGGTCCTTGACACGCTCAAAGAAGAAAGAGAGCGTGGAGTCACGATCGACCTGAGATTTGAGAAGTTTGAGACTGACAAAGTCTTCTTTACAATAATCGACGCCCCAGGCCACCGCGACTTCATCAAGAACATGATCACAGGCACTAGTCAAGCCGATGCCGCAATCCTTGTGGTATCGGGGAAGAAAGGGGAATTTGAGGTCGGCGTAGGACCAGGAGGTCAGACACGGGAACACGCATACCTGGCGAGAACTCTGGGCGTTAGCCAGCTCGCGGTCGCAATCAACAAGATGGACGATCAAACCGTGAACTATGGAGAGGAACGATACAAGGAATGCAAGAAAGAAATGGAGTCCTTGCTGAAGGTCGTAGGTTACGACACCTCCAAGATTCAATTCGTCCCAGTTTCAGGCTGGCTAGGAGATAATCTAGTCAAGCCCTCAGCGAAGATGCCATGGTACAAGGGCCCAACAATGCATCGACACTCTGAACAGTTTCCAGGAACCACCCAAACCAACAGAGAAACCCCTACGAGTCCCTGTGCAAGACGTTTACTCGATTACCGGCATTGGAACGGTTCCAGTTGGGAGAGTTGAAACGGGAGTGCTGAAGGTTGGAGATAGCATAATCTTCATGCCTGCTAACGCCAAAGGTGAGTGCAAGGATATTGAGACGCACCACACCAAGATTCCACAGGCCATCCCAGGAGACAACATTGGTTTCAACGTACGTGGAATCGCAAAGACAGATGTGCACCGCGGAGACGTTGCTGGTCACAGTGACAAACCGCCGACCGTCGCTAACGAATTCATCGGCCAAATCATCGTGGTCTTCCACCCTACAGCAATAGCCGCAGGGTACACACCAGTAATGCACGCACACACGGCCACGACTTCCGCCACAATCACGGAACTGATACAGAAGATCGATGCACGCTCAGGCCAAGTGACACAAGAGAAGCCAGATTTCCTCAAGACAGGTGACGCCGCACTGGTGAAAATAAGACCACTCCGACCATTACCAATTGAAGCATACTCTGATATCCCACAACTCGGACGCTTCGCGATCCGTGACATGGGCAGTACGATCGCGGTAGGCGTCGTCAAAGAAATCACCGAGAAAGCAACGCTTAGCGAGAAGAAAGCGTAGCTTTCTTCACCCCTCAATTCCTTTTTTCGCATTCCCGCAACGCTAGCGAACGCTTTTTAAACGCCCCACCGGCCTAGGGGGTTGTTTCACACCCAAAACGGAAGGAAGAACTCCATGGTCAACAAAGCACGCATTCGACTGTCAAGCACCGATCCACAGGGCTTGAACAGTATATGCGGCGAGATAATGAAAATCGCCGAAAGGACAGGTGTGAAACTGCGCGGACCAATCCCATTACCGACCAAGAGACTATGGGTCCCAACTCGCAAGAGCCCGTGCGGTGAGGGAACGCATACATGGGATAGTTGGGAGATGAGGATCCACAAGCGCTTGATCGATGTGGATCCAAACGAACGATTTTTGAAACGCCTAATGAGGATTCAAACGCCCGAGAAAGTTTTCATCGAGATTGAGCTGCTGTAGAAAAGCTAGCGGAAATCCGCATCAACATAGAGTTTGAGGCGGGCTTATGGCGGCTTCATACTGTTTATCTTCGTAGCTAGTCGGAAGTCCTTGCTCGTTAATCCGCCTTCATCGTGGGTGGTTAGACTAAGTCGAATCTTGTTATACTTGATCGACATATCCGGGTGGTGGTTCATGCCTTCCGCAATTTTTGCGAGCACGGTTAACGAACCTTATCACTTGCATGAAGTCTTCGAAGATGAAGGTTCTCGAGATTCGCTTGCCTTGAAGCTTCCATCCCGGAACCTTCCGTAGGTTTGCACTCACTTGGTTCGCATGTAACCTCAAAGCATTAACCACGCGTGAGCGAATTGGCTCGCTCGAATGAAGCTTTCCCTTTAGCGACAAACCTACTGCGACGTAGGATAGCGGAAGATTGACTCGTTCAGATGCGACCGTATATGTTGTCTGTCTGAACGCCTCTAGCTGAGATCTCTTGATCTATCTGCTTTAGCAGTATTAGCCGCTTATAGGTTGGCGGATGTGTGGCGAACATCTCATTCACCGACGACCATTTCGACCGTGCCTCCTGTGCCATCGCCAATTCGAGCTCGTGCTCGTCTAAGACGCCGTCATGATCCAGATCGTACTTGTCCTTCTGTTGAACTATATCCTGAACCTCCTGCTTGGCCAGCGAAGGATCCGAAATGTACAGGGCTCTTGCGCCATGCGCCTCTTGAGGGCTCAAAGACAAGCCGTACGTGATTCTCGTCAGGGCACTTTCAAGATTTCTTGGAGCTCCGGTCAGGTAGGCTGAAAAAGCGTCAGCAAATTGCTCACGTAGTCGGCTCAATCGCAAGACCAAGAGTTGCGAGACAAAGTAGACTATGAGCGCGATCACTCCCGCCGCTAGGATCAGAAGCGCTCCGCCGCCTCCACGGTCGTCTCTACCGCGACGACCACCACCCATTCCAGCATAGAGACCTACCCGGAATGCCATCTGAACAATTACGTAAGCTATCAATGGAATTGCGGACAGGAATGTCATGACTATGGAGTCTTTGTGGCGAATGTGACCCAGCTCATGTCCGATCACACCTTCGATTTCATTCTCGTTCAGTTGCCTAAGCAAGCCTTCGTTCACAGCCAACGTCATGTTGTTTGTTGAATTTCCGAAGACGAAAGCGTTAGGCGTCTGATCCGGGACGGTAGCTATTCGTGGTTGCTTCACTCCCGCTGCGTTAGCCAGTTTGGCGACGACTCCCTCCAACCAAGGGTTCTCGCCTGGCTGGAAGATATCGCAGATGCGTCGTGACCCTGACAATGTAGGGGCTGACTAGGAATTGTATTAACATGAAGAATAGGGCGAGGATGAAGGCGCCGATCAATGTGGCGCCGGGCGAAAGTGACAGATCCGTTGCGTAGCTGAAGAAGTATGAGACAACAGCTATGAAGCCGACGAAAATAACGAGGGTTATGAAGATCGTGATGAGCATCGTGCCCTTCAGCTGACTGAGACTGGCCAATGAAATTTCGACTCCGAGAATTGTTACGGCTTTAAGCGCGTGCGATTAAAGCATAGCTATTCGACTCCAGCAGTGAACCATACATGGTCGAGGTCACAAGTCAGATTAACTGCTCACATTGCGGAGCACCATTACCGGTTCAGCCCGGGGAAATACTAGTCACCTGCAATTACTGCGGCTTCACCAGCGTCATTGAGACAGGCAAAGCCTTCGAGTTTGAGCATTCACTCATCATGAACACCGTTCAGGCAGACCAAGTCTTTGCAAGGATACGTGACTGGATGGGAAACAGTTTCATGGCACCAAAGGACTTCGCGAAAAAATCTTCCCTGCAGGAACAGAACCTCGTCTACCTGCCCTTCTGGGTGGTAAGCGGAGAAGCCTCAACTGAGTATAAGGGAGTCTTCGAGCGCATATCCCCCGCAGTCGAAAAAGACGGAGAGATCACGAACCATTATGATTGGCTCGTCTTAGCCCGTAAGCAGAGCGATTTCCCCACCAGATCCTACCACATCTCGCTGTCGGGCAAGATACCGTTTGAAGCCATGAAGATCGAGAAGGGTGCAAAGGTGCTGAACAGCGAGATGGAGTCGGATGAGGCAGTTCAGCAGGCCAAGGATGAAATTCAGAATCTACACGAGTATTTGGTGAAAGAGAAGGTGGACCGAGTTATCGACATCAAGACTACTATGGACGTTAAGGGAACCTACTACCTCCACTCCCCGGTCTGGTTCATCACCTATGAGTACAAGAACTCACGATACCCAGTACTGTTAGATGGAGCCTCGGGCGACGTAATCCAGGGCGACGTACCAAAAGAGGAGTTCAAACTATTCTAATCCCGCCACCGCATGGAAGCGTCTTCAAATCCTTAATAGCGAACACTCGCGCACTCTGATTGAAGAGTTAGTCAACTTTGGCAGCGAAGCCACCCTTAGAACGAGTTCAAGAGAGCGAGCGCCTCTTGGAGCGATTGATGCTTGTTCTTCCGGGGTTCCGGGGGTATAAGCTGAAGGAGCAGAGGCGCGAGGCAGATCGGATCGTAAGAACCTACATTTACGACTCTATGGAGCGGTCACGGGACGACCTTACAACCTGCCTCCAAGCACTTACTGATAACAAGCTCACTGAACTATTGGAACCAACGAATCGGTTGATTGCTAAGGTGGATAGAGTAGCGGAGAAAATCAACCATGCCTCGTATGGTTATACTGGCTTCTTTGATTCAGTCAGGATCGAGGAGCCTGACCTCGATCGAATGCTAGGTTATGATTCTCAACTAATGGATTTAGCTAGGAAAGTATCGGAGATGACCACGTCACTCCGAAACAATCTGACGCAAAGCAAGTTTGATGATGCGCGTAACGCTCAGCTTCAGCTTGATGGTTCAATCGGCAGTTTGGAGCTTGCTTTCGATCAACGTAAATCAATCATTGAAGGAGTTAAGGTGTAGTCAAGATGCCACAGATTATTGAATGGGTTTCCGCTGGAGCCGACGACATCGTATGGCGCTACCCAGTCGAGGATATCACATGGGGCGCTCAACTCATAGTCCACGAGTATGAGATGGCGGTCTTCTTCAGAGACGGCAAGGCCTATGACACCTTCGGCCCCGGCCGACACACACTCACAACACTCAACCTACCCTTACTGACCAAGCTACTCTCCCGAATTGCGGGCTTTCAACGTACACCGTTCAAGTCGAACGTGATTTTCATTTCCACGAAACAGTTTGCAGGCAAATTTGGCAATCGAGCTCAAACAACTGAACTAGCACCGCTTATGACCTTCGGATCCTTCTGGTTCAAGGTTGAGGACGCGTCACTATTCGTCAACGAGGTCGTGGGCGGCCAGAATGCGTACTCAACACCCGACGTGAACAATTTCCTGCGGGGATTCATCAACGAGAAAATGATCGACACCCTCTCCAAGTATGATTTACGAACAGTCTTCACGAAACTCGATGACACCTCAAACGAAGTGAAGGCGAATCTTGTAGATTACTTCAAGCGTCTGGGCGTACAGATGGTTGATTTGAAGTTCGAAGGAATCGACACTACCCCCGAATTCCGAGACCGCCTCTTCTGGTTGAAGTCAGGAGGCGTAGCTCCAGATGAAGTGATCAGAATGGAAACCGTGAAGGAGGCGGCCACGGAGCTTGGGAAATCCACCGGCGGAGGCGCAGCCTTCGGCGCAGGCATGGTCATGATTCCACCCCTATTCCAACCAACCCCCAGCCAAA
Organism: Candidatus Bathyarchaeota archaeon; assembly: GCA_963835925.1. Classification (GTDB taxonomy): domain Archaea; phylum Thermoproteota; class Bathyarchaeia; order 40CM-2-53-6; family 40CM-2-53-6; genus FEN-987. The sequence goes on along the minus strand of CAWIHH010000005.1, from coordinate 64,848 downwards.
CCGGCGCCTCAGTCGTCCTAATGATCTGCCCAAAATGCCAAGCACACATCCCCTCGACCTCACAGTTCTGCCCGAACTGTGGTCAGAACATTAGTGCAGCTCCAACTCAACCAAGCAATGTGCCTATCCGCAAATGCCCAAAGTGCGACACGGTTGTACCGACGGGCGCCAGCTTCTGCCAGAGCTGCGGAACAAAGCTAAACTGAAGTTGGCTTAATCCTCGTGTAAGCCAAGAAGACTAGCCCGAAGAAGACCAGAAAAACTGCTAACACGTATCCTGCTATGACTAATTGAACCGAAAGAGTCACCCACAACACACCGATTATGACTAAGAGCACACCGTACGCCAGGGTTGTTCGCACAGACATCTCATAAAGCACTGGCACCCTCGCCTTCAGCACTGCCAATACTAAGAAAATGACTCCAACCCCAATCAGGAATAGCGCTGGCAGAAATCCCGCTCCCACCACGCCCAACAAGAAAACGATTAGAAGTAGACCGATTAGCAGCATAATCGAACCGGCGAGATAGTTTTCGAACCTGCGCACCATTCCAAATCGCCCATCTTGTTTCTGCGCTCGGCCTATATTTGCCCCACGGATGTTCACCCGAATGGAAGTTGTAGACCGAACTGGTGGTCTAACGCATACTAGGTGGAGCATGGAGAGCGAGGTGTTGACCTTGTGAAGATGAGCTTATTTGTAGAATAGAACTTTACAATTGGCGGTGCGGGGGTACCAGAGCCAGGTCAAATGGGCGGGTCGCGTGCTGCGGATGCGTGCGGCATGCTGATATGCCTACGCTTTGGCCACGCGCGCTACACTCAAGATTCGCGGTTTGCGCGAGGCTTCGCGCGCGGGTGAGCTATCCCGTGGCGTAGGCCTTCGTGGGTTCGAATCCCACCCACTGGCGTTTCGGATGAACCCAGTGGCGTGTGGGCGAAAATCCCACTCCCCGCACCAAAACCCGCCACGAACGGACTTGGTAGTGCCAGCTCGGCGTCCAGTAAAGGAAAACCGCCGGTTCCTGCAATCCAGCAGGAACGCATCCTTCAGCATGCTTGGCATCTGAAGAAGAACGGCTACAGGGAATCAACCATCACAGGCCGCGTTAAGCTGCTTAGAAGCCTCGCTAGACGCTGTCGACCTCTTCGAGCCTGAAGCCGTCAAGGGCACCATAGCCCTCCTCGACGTCACGGAGGGAAGGAAGGAGATGCTGTCCTGCGGCTACCTCTGCTTCGCTAGACAATTCAACCTCCCCTACACGCCCCCACGCTACCAACGGATCGAGCAGCTTCCCTTCATCCCCCTCGAAACAGAAATCGACCAACTAATCTCCAAGCTCGGAAAGAAACCCGCCGCCTTCACCCAAGTCGTAAAGGAAACAGGCGCCCGCCCAGGCGAAGTCTGGAGACTCGAATGGGCAGACCTCGAACTAGACCACCACGCCTTGACCATCAACCACCCCGAGAAGGATTCGAATCCTCGGAAGTTTCCGAGGGTTTCGGATAAGTTGGCGGGGTTGGTTTTGGGGGTTAGGGAGCCGGGGAAGTTTGTGTTTCATGCCGATGACGCAGCGAAGAATTCCTTCAATCATTTCAGTCGTCTCTTCTTTCTCGAGAGGAAGCGGGCTGCGGATGTTACTGGGAATGACCGGTTGCTGAGGGTTAACTGGAAGAGTCTTCGGCACTTCAAGGGCACGTCTGAGTATATTCGAACGAAGGATATTGTTCACGTCATGAAGATTCTAGGGCACAGGTGCATTAAGAACACGATGATCTACATCGACCTAGCCGGACTCGACGATAACGAGAATTACGTTTGCAAGATCGGGTCAACGAAGGAGGAACGAATCAACCTGATCGAAAGTGGATTTGAACGTGTCGACAAGGACGGCGACGAATGGTACTTCCGGAAACGAAAGTGAGGGAGGTGCCGTGCATGAAAGATAACAATCGACTATGGAACGGCTGCGCAGTTGGGTTATGCTTTATGTGAGGAGTGCCGCAGTATCAACTGTGACCGCGATGGGAACATCGTCATGCAGACAAGTCCCTACGTCTGGCACATGGAGGCATGTCGTTGATGACCTGAGCGACGGAGCCAAAAAAGCCGCGCCGATTGTTGACACAACTATCAAGACAGTACTGCCCATGCTTCCGGATGGCTCGTTGAAAGCCCCAGCCTATTATGGCGCCACGGAGGGTGTGCGTTTTTTGTTAGACGTGAAGGAATACGGATTGGAGGAAGCCGCCAAACGGGAAGGTGTGAGACTTACACGTGATGTCGTTGCGCCGCGGATTTCGGGTGCGTTGTGGTCGAAGGTTGCCCAGAAAGCACCTGGCCTCGCGAACTCGCCGATGGGAGCATACGCTGGAACGAGCATTCAAGACCACAATGAACGACATAATCACACGTGGCGTACAGGCGGGGGTTGATAGGTTATGAGCAGTGAGCACGCAGCCGAGAACATCAAAGCATTCGTTGCAAGGTATGGAGAAAAGGGGTTCCTCCGTCTCTTCTTCTCCAATTATCTGTATGAGATCACGCTCTCGTACGTAAGAGCGCACTCGGACACGCCGAGCAAAGACTCTGGATACGCTTTCCATTTCGCAAAAGGAGGTACACCCAGGGGCGCCAATGAAGATGAAGACTTCAGACGAACGCTGCGAAAGGAATGCGATATCAAAGCCACCGACATCGTTGCTGAGCTTGAAACTCGCAACTTACTCCCGAAGTTCAACGAGAACCTTGACTCTATCACTGAGCAAAGCAGAGATCAGGTGGACGCAGCGTTGAAGGACATCTTCGAGAAAGTCCTAAACACAAAATGGGGTTCCGAGACGTGACCGAATCAATCAATGTGGTCGTCGGGGCCCGTATCCCAAAGTCCGTTCAAAGAACATTCACAATCGATCAGGATGCGCTAAGGCTGGTCCTTCATGACGACCATAACAACGTGCGGTTTTCGTTCGAAGAAATCGAAGTGATGACAAAAACCAAGCTCGATTCGCTAGTCAAGGACCTTCTTGACATAGCAGTTTCGATATACATGAGCGACCAATATGTCGAACGGGACGCTAATCTCTTACGCACAATCAACATCATCATTCCTGTACGAAACCCCGCCGTATGGAACGCCGCGAAAGCGTCGTTGGTTCAGACGGTAGCGTTTCTGATTCAGAACAGATTTGATATTCATTTCATCCAAGGCGACTCTGAACCTTCACGCTTCTGTGTATACGACACACATGCCTCCCCCAAATGCGTGTGCTTACTAAGTGGCGGACTTGACAGCCTGGTCGGTGCGCTCTGGTTGGTGAAGCAAGGAAAAACGCCTCTCTTCGTCAGCCACTGGTCGTCGGGGAGACTGAAAGGATTCCAAGACGACATCAGGAGATTTCTGACCAAAACCTTGAAGAGAAAACTAAGGCACTGCCAAATACAAGTTGTTAGAACAGACCAGCACACAAGATTCAAGCTGGGAAAAGCACCCGAACAACTGATGATTCAGTTCTCTCGATCGTTCCTTTACCTATCACTCGCTGCCGCGGTCGCACTAACCTTGAAGCTGAATGACGTATACATCTGCGAGAACGGCCCCATCGGACTCAACGTGCCCCTTTCTGAAGCTCGTTTGAACACGCGCACGGTGCATCCAATGTTTTTGCATCTCTACAAGCAGTTCATTCAAGAAGTCTTTGGCGTAACAGTATCGGTGATCAATCCGTTTCTCTATCAGACCAAGGGGGAAGTCGTTTCGGAACTATCAAAACCGCGCTACGCTCCCCTAATCAAACTATCATGTTCATGCTGGAAGTATTCCCAAGTCGCGAATATCGCCCAGAGAAGAGGTCGGGTAGGTTTCAAAGGTGCCCACTGCGGTGAATGTTATCCGTGCATTATGCGCGAAATCGCTTTGCATGCAGCGAAAATACCAAGTACCTTCGACGACGAGTACCTAGTCAAAGTGTTCGAAAATTACCCCCCAGAAGATACCGAGACGATTACATTGGTGCTAGACTTGCTGAGGTTTGTTCGTGACATCAAGCGCCGAAATGTGGAAGAAATCCTAGTCAAGTATCCCGACTTTTCCATAGATGTCGACGAGGTTGACCCTGTCAAGCTAGTTGAAATGTATAAGAGATTTGCAGACGAAACGATAAGCACTTTCCAATCACTTGGCAATAAAATCATTCAAGATAAGTATGGCTTCTTGCTGAATTAACGCGCTGCGCCTGCTGAGAACAAAGGAGGCTCTCGTCTGCCATCCCTTGGACATGTGAGAACTTCGGGAGCCAGGATCGATCCTGAGACCGCTGATGAGTTAATTCGATCCGTAAACTGGAACATACGGGAAGACGTTGAATCGGGCATCTACCACTTGTCAAGTGAGAGTACTTTCAGATTTCTGTTTGCATGGAAACTAGGTCGAGCAATCGATTACTCACGAGACTATCGGTTCGATTTTGAATGGAACGCATATTCCTCTCTCGATAGCGAGGATACGTTCTTGGATCTGCTTGTGTACACAGACCCGGGTTTCAAGATTGCCCTAGAGTTCAAGCTTCCAAAGTCATCCGATCGACATATGACAAACTCAACCCAAACCCGGGCAAAGATTTGCAGAGATATTTCGAGGCTTAGTTATCTAGTAAGACAACAAGTGAACTCGATACGTTTGGGTTATTTCCTATGCGCCACTGATGAGGGCGCATACCTCACAGAAGGGCGAAAGACGAGCAACGTCCAGTATAAGACCTATGAAGGGACAGTCTATGAGCCAAACGCAATAGTACCGGCAGGTGCTCCTCCTAACGGCATCACTCGAGATTTGCCGTTTCCGAACCACAGCGTACGATTTGAGTGGGAGGGAATTGAGCCTACGCGGCGTCGGATAACAGGGAGATTCGCGTGGCTAACACCGATAAGAGTCTCAGGTTAGGCTGTCTGCAATGATTTGAGTATTTTGTGATTTTCCGGAGGTGCCCCCCTCGATGCTTAAGGGAGGTTGTCGGCGCCATTATCATCCAGCTCACGGCTTTCGTTGTCCTCCTCTTCGTATTCTGGCGCTTTTCATTCCCATCCTCATCCTCGTCTCCCTCCTGATCATCGTCTTCATCTTCGTTCTAATCTCTCTCCTTGCCGCGCTTCTACTCTCCTTTCTCGCTCTCATCCTTCATGTCTTCGTCAAGTCGACGTAATTATCGTCGGATCCATCGCTGTCGCCTTCATCGCTGCCTCCACTGTCGCGACTCTAATCGCCACCACTGTCGTCGATCGCCTTAGCAGCCCCCATAGGGCTCGGAATCGCTCTCGCCCTGAGAATTAGCTCAAGCTGGTGTACGACAGCAGAAACTTTCCAAATCAAAAGGTTGGAGTGCGTCGTACCGTGCTGCTGAATGCGCGGGCGGTGGCTTGGGGCGGCCGCGGATGTGGGCGATTATCCTGTTGTTATGGGATCATCCTATGTTTATGGGATAATCCCATATCTATGGGATTCTTTAAATACTCGCTTCACCAAGCTATGGAAGGACCATGTATAGACTTACGTCCCCTCAGACGTACAAGATCATCTCATATTTCCTAGCACATCCTCAAAGTTCTCAAATCGAGATCTCAAGAAAGACAGGAACGTCGAGGAATCTCGTCAACCACGTTGTAAATGCACTGAAGGCTCCGGGAATTGCCACCCAGAAAGCCAAAGGACACCTGGAGCTCAGTGACCCACTTAGGTTGCTTGAAGTCCTTTCAACAGAACGTACACTCTCCAGGCTCGTCGTGAAAGAGATCAGAACAGAGGAATCCAAAGTGCCTACGGTTGAGAGATTAGTAAGAAACGCAGGAGTGCACGGAGGTTCTTACGCCTTCACTGCATTCTCGGCTCTCTCAAAGTACATCGAATACTACATTACCTATCCAACAGTCCACGTCTACTCGGAAAAACCGATTGAACTCGCGAAAGCAATTCCGATCGGAAGAGGAGATATAGCGGTACAAATTCTAAGACCAGACTCCTCGTCAATACTTCAAAACTGAGACTCGTGAAAGAGATGATGTTAGTTGAACCAATCCAGATAGTGATAGACCTGTTCTGTCTGAGCGGGGCGGGCCGGGACGGGGCTATGAAGCTATACAGGGAGATAACTGAGTAGTTGAGCGCCGGAGCTTCAGGCGGATCCATAGTAGAAGCTTCTTACCAAGAACTTATCAGTTTTGCACGTTATTTTGACCACTTCGGTACTCCGGTCATAATCGGCGGCTGGGCCGTGTTCTTCTACAATCCATACTTCGGCTCGGTAGACATAGATGTGGTTGGACCCAGCTTCAATGGCGAATTCGATGAAATCATTGAAGGGTATGAAAGAACACATGGCTACGAGATTACTAAGCAGGACATCTTGGGCACTCAGATAGTAGCTAGCAAACCGATTCGCTCGGCGGGAGTGAAGATAGGCGACATGGAGATCGATGCGTGCAGCTACGAACAACCAGGTGTAGGCGAGTTTCACGAAGGTAATTCGAAGACGTTGCCCTACGCTTTGTGCGAGAATGATGGGTGCAAGCGAGAGATCACCATCGCGAAAGACTGTGTCTGTTATGTTCCCAGTAAACCGTTACTCACCCTGTTCAAAGTCAAAGCTAGACGGGATAGGTCATACGACATTGCAACTAAAGGTTCGACGATGAACCCCACCAGGCTCGAATGGTTGAGGAGTAAGGTAGCTAAAGACAGTTCTGACATCATCGCGCTACTCGACCCGACATCAAGAGAAGCTCCTCTGAAAGACAAGATGGATTACGGGCAGATGAAAATCCTTGCCAAAGAATCAAATATTACCGACTTGGTGAAGACGACACTACAGGATGCTTTGAACGATAGAAACTCGCTCACACAGTACGGTAGGGCCATAAACTCGGGCAGCATACTCAAACAGATATCAGACCTCTGACACGGTATCTCTCCAAACAGGGCTTAAGGCGCGGAAATCGACTGAGCTTCTTACGTGCGAGTCAGAGGTCGAATCCCAACCGTCCGCACGATTCCTTCTGCGAATGCCGAGAAGTTTTTCTCTTGCATACCACCATACTGGCTCTGGTGTCAGTTAGATGAGCGAATCTTCTGACGCCGATAGGACACCACCAGGTTTGCGGAGTGAGTTCAACCGACACCAGTGGGTTCGAATCCCACTCCCCGCATCAATACCACACCCCTATCCGCGCTGAGTTTACGCCGATTTTACTCGCAAGGTCACTATTGACTACCCGACACGCAAGGTCACCGTTGAACTTGTTCCAGCTGAATCTCTTTTCTCCCGAAGTCTCACTCGTCCTCTCATTCTCCTTAACGGTCTTCACAATCTCTGCTTGCTCAATGTCGAAGTCTCGCGCGGATTCAGCATGAGCTGATTTCAACGTCGCATTCCCTCAAAGCCGAATTGCAAAATGGAGAAGAATCAAGCAATCTTATTTATGCTGAGGACTTCAGCATCTTACACAAGTACTTAGACTAAGACTCTTCCCCACAATCTCGGAGTTTGTTTTGTAAGGTCCAGTGAGGATGACCAAGTCTGGGCTAGAATGGACTGACCCTGAACTCGCGTCACAGGACGTCATTCAAGCCTCAAAGGAGTATTGAGCTTTCTCGACAGATTCTCGAGATCCTGGACCACGTAGAAGAAAGCCATCCACGACGACTCACTCCACCGACGAATCCCTTCCCTTTTAACCATTTCAACGGCTTCTCTGTTGTTCTCCGGCTCTTTTCCGTAGAATAGTTTCCCAAACACGGCTGCGGACCAGACGTCGATTGGGAAACCTCCAGGGCGGTTGATTATGTCGGCCGAGTAGTCGCCTATTCCAGCCAGCTCCATCAGGCTACGCTTTGCCTCTTCGTGCGTTAGCCCACTCAATTCTGCGAGTGTGGGTCCTCCGGTTTTCGTCATCTGCTTTGCGAGTTTCACGAGGAGTTTGGCTCGGTAGCCTAGCTTGCAGGTTTTTGCGAGCGCAGAGGGTGTGAGTTTGCTGATGCGCTTGTATGTTGGCCACACTCGTATGTGTCTTCCATCGAACTCAGCAGTCTGCCCGTACTTTGTTATCACGCAGTTCATCATTTGGTTACTTCTCTTGATACCAGTCATCTGAAGTAGGATCGCCAGCGTTGCTCTTGCGAACAGTGAACTTGAGAACGTGTCATGCATTCCGTATAGGTCTTCGATCACGTGTTTCAGTATGGGATCGTTCCTTGCGAGCGTGTAGAATGGAGTGAGGTCGTCATTCACGCCCAGAAGGTCATTCAACCTCGCCTCAGCAGCCTCTCTCTTGGCTGCGATCAAATGTATCTTAGTGAACACGTCGGCTCTCAGGAGCGGTCGGTTGGTTTGTCCAAGTGATCGAAGTTTGACTCCAACCAGCATGTCATCAAGATGGAGAGCTGACCATAGGGTTTGATTCTCGTATGTCTCGAATGGGGTGAAGAGAGTCCAGCCTGCTGGCTTCTTCACGGTGAGCCTGAAACAGTATGGACTTACAGGCCTGACATGGTAGGAGAACCGGTAGCGTAGCTTCATAGGTACCACGATTGACATTGAGGCATGTCTACCTGTTCACGAAGAACTCTCCCCTTCTCCGTAAGGAAAGTTCTTGATGCTTCACTTACTTTTTCTTCTTTGCTTTTTTCTTAGGCACCGAAATCACGTGTGGACTTAAGGTCGATATTGCAGGTTTAACACTTCCGACCAGCACAGGGTCATTCATTTTCAAGCTCGGTGCGAAATGAACAATCACTCGAAGGACCAACTCGATTTTTTCAGCCTGATGTTGCAGAACGGGCACATTGGTTGATATTCAGTGAAATTGTTCTTACATTTGGGGCAGTACCAAGACATGGCAGGCAGCCGTGACTGGATACCACTGCTGGTCGCTCTTACACTTTCTCGAATAGCGGCCCTATTCGCTTGGTTAGAATGAATCGCACATTTCGTTCGTAGGGTGTGTACTGAACGTATGTGGGTGGGCAAAGGCGTAATCGTGCGCTAGATGACTCTATTCATAGCCAGATAGCCAAAGGGTTGAACTATGTCTAAAGAATTCAGAGATCCGAGCGAGAAAGAATTTGTCATCGAAACAGGAGAATAACATAACGGATTTGAAGCAATTTGAAGATCAAGAGTTCTTGAGCATTGAGACATTTCACAAGAATGGCATCGGTGTGAAGTCCCCCGTTTGGTTTGCTCAAGAAGGCGATATGTTGTATATCTGGACTGTCGGTGACTCGGGCAAAATTAAACGGATCCACAACAACGCGCGGGTTAACATCGCGCCGTGTAAGAGATTTGGAGCGGTAACAGGCGAATGGATGGCGGCCCAGGCTTCAGTGGATGATTCAGCTGCCGCAGTGCGGCACATAGAGATCCTGTTGGGCCGAAAAGTGGGCTTTGAGTTCGCTATGTTCCGGCGGATAGACCGGCTGAAGGACTGGTGGAGTGGATCGCACCGTGTTTGTGTCAAGCTGTCGTTAATCTAGAACTGGTAAACTGGGGCTGAAATCCCCACTCATCTCAGAGAAATTGCGAATTATGTGGGTTCAAACGAAGGTGCAAAGCTAGAACCCCGCACCAACCCACACTTCCGGCCGAATAGGGTGGGAGACCATGTTTTCTGCTCCACGACGAAACTAATGTCACGTAGGGTCGGGCAGTGTTCGTCTTTTCCAAGTGCAGGTGGACGTTTTCCCATGTGAATTCATATTCGATGATTTGCGTGGAGTTGGCTAGGGTACGCCGGGCCAGAACAGTTCGTGGATGGTTGATCAGACGGCCGGTTTGATGCATGCAGATTTGACATCTGCTGCCTAGAGTTTCTTCATGAGACGTTCAGCTGCCGTGTAATTTGTGAGTGGGCCGTTGGCGATTTGACTGTTACTGATTATCACAAGGTTGCCCTCGCTGGTTTTAACCCAACTGGTTCTGAGGCCGACCTTCACCACTTGGCCTTTAGTTCCGGCGATTTCAACTAGATCGTCGACGCGGAGCGTGTTGTCGAGGAGTAGCAAGACGCCTGATATTACGTTCGTTAGGGTGGTTTGAAGCGCGAGAGAGAGCGCGACGGCAGCAATTCCGCTGGCTGTGAGAGTGGTGAAGTCCGAGGTCAGTCCTGCAATGCGGATAACCGAAAGGATCGAGAGAACAGCCACAACAAACCGTATTCCCTCTTTGAAAATACGAATCTGCCCCTGAGCAACCCCCGCCCTTCTAGCTGCGGGATTGATGATGCCCCTGATGAGAAACTCACCAATCACCCAGAACACTGCCACGGCCACAATCGCTCGGACAACCAATTCAATGAGTAAGACTTCGAGCATAACCCTTCATCGGCCTAACTTCACGTCAAAGGCCTTTGCGAGGCGGTAAAACCAAAACTCGGACCGCCATACCGTTCAACATGATCACTAAAGTACCTCTTCAGTTGATTTCGTAAACCGGCAGTGAGTTATAGACCGCTAGTCTCCTTCTTCGACTTGCCAGGCTCTGTCTATATGCCTTGCCCGGTAGATTCGCCATTTGAGATGGCGAACAACATTAGCCAAGAATACTTCTCCTTGGTGGTAGGTTCTTTCCAGAATAGCGTCTCTAGACAGGAAAGCTTCCTTCAATTCGTGTTGCTCTTTCTTTGGTGCAAAGAACATGTACACGGGAACTCCAACAGCGAGAAGTAATGCAGAGACCAAGATTTGTTGTGGACTGACTTGAATCATCAGGAAGATGGAGAAGATCACACCTAGACTTGGCACCAGTATTCTCTCCCAGACTCCTACCGGCTCCTTTGCGTACTTCCTCTCTAACAAGACTGCTGAGACACATGTTGCGAGGTAGGCAACGGAGAGTAGGAATACTGAGCTGTTGATGAGGGCTGAGAGACTGTTTGTTAAGCTTGCAATAAAGGCAGTTAAACACAGAACGATAATGCTGATGTACGGGGTGTGAGAAGACTTCTGCAATTTGCTGAAGGCTCTGGGTAGCATGCCATCGATTGACATGGCTAGGGCCAACCTGGATGTGCCAATAGTTCCTGATTCATCAGCACCCAAAATCGAGACCAGCGCACCTACCGCGAGCATCAAGCCCCCAATAACGGAAATAGTTGGTGTAAGGTTGAAAACGTTTGAAGCGGCAACAGTCAAAGGCGCAGCCGAAGACACCAAGGTCCGCTGATCCACAACTCCTATCACGACAAAATTCGTTATGATATAGAAGGCCGCCACGATTAGCATCCCGAAGAACAGGGCCTTTGGCAATGTCTTCTTTGGGTGTTGAATCTCATCAGCTGGCAAGCTGGAAAGTTCAAAACCGGCGTACGCCCAAAAGATTAGCACCAAGGCTTGGCCGAAGTTCGACACGTCCCCAACAAAGAACGGTTGGAAGTTGGAGGATGCGAGATGTGGCTGGAGTGCGATGAATACAAAACCCGCGCAAATGAGCAGGAATAGCGGCCCCAACTTGAGGAGCGTCAAGAGGTCGTTTACCTTTCCCGCAGTCTTTACCCCGTAAATGTTCGTCACTATGATTATGACAATAAACACGGCCTTGAGAAGTACCTGAGAGGGTTGGTTCAGATTTGGTACTAGGGCGACAAAGTATTGGGTAAAGGCGACTGGGAATACAGCGAGGGAAAACCATTCTGCTAGCAGCAGAGCCCAACCTACCATAAAACCGGGGTAGGATCCAGCTACCTCTTTCGTATAGGCATAGGAGCCGCCGACCCTCGGCAGAAAGGTGGCGCAGTAAGCAAAGGATAGGGCTATGACAATTGCGATGATTGCGCCAGCAAGCCAAATCAAGAGAGAAGCTGGCCCGAGGAGTTTCGCGCTAAGAGCGGGCACCACAAAAATGTCAGCCCCAATAGATGAACCGACCACGAGGCTTATCGTATCAAAAGTGTTCAGTTGTCTCTTGAGGGTAATTTTCCTACTCAAAATAGCCAGCTCGACGAGAAGCTCCACTCAACCATATGGTTAACGTCATCAGTAATTTACTTATCACAGGATAAGAAAGTATCTGCATTGGTCGCACCTACGCGTTACCAATGTGCATTGCGTGCTTTGACAAAACGCCCCCAGCAACGCTGACTGCGTGCAACACCTTTTAGCTATGAATAAGAGTAAACGTTCACCGGGTACATTCTTGGAAAAAATCCTGAGTATCGAAGATCTAAGACGTTTCTCTCAGCCATTCAATAAGGACCCGAAGAACACTCTTGCATTGAATGCTGTCACAGAAAATGGCATAGCCGCAGTTGCCCAAAGTAGAAAAGAGGTGGACAGACGAAACTTTACTTTTAGCGATCTTATCGAATCTCCAGACGCCACTAATCAAGAAAGATCAGGAAGATGCTGGTTATTTTCTGGCCTGAGTACACTGGCTCTTGAAGCCATGAAAAAACTTAATCTGAAGACGTTTGAGCTTTCTGAAATATACCAGATGTTTTGGGACAAGCTAGAGAAGGCGAACTACTTCCTCGAGAACATCATTGAATCGAAGGAGGAGCCCCTGAACGGAAGGATTGTGGGTTCGCTTCTCTCCGATCCATTGCCAGATGGCGGTCAATGGAACATGTTTGTGAATCTCGTAAAGAAATATGGGGTTATGCCGAAGACATTCATGCCAGAAACAGAGAACAGCAACAATTCTGATCCGATGAACGCACTACTTGTCACGAAACTGAGAGAATACGCAAAAGTATTCCGAGACATGAACCAGCATGGCGCGTCCACCAAAGAGCTAAGAGAGAAGAAAGGAGAGTTAATGGAAGAATTCTACAAGATGTTATGCATCAACCTTGGCGTTCCTCCAGAGACATTCTACTGGGAGTGGCGGGACAAGAACGACACTTTCCACAGAAGAGGCAGTATTACCCCAGTTGAGTTCTATAGTGAATACATAGGATTGGATCTTGACGACTTCGTGAGTCTAATCAACGCCCCAACGAAAGATAAACCCTTCAACAAATTGTACACTGTCAAGTACCTCGGTAACGTGATCGGAGGGCAAGATACCCGATACCTCAATGTCGACCTGAAGACTCTGAAGAAAGCAACCATGGACATGATCAAAGGTAATCACGCAGTGTGGTTCGGTTGCGACGTAGGGAAGATGCTGCAAACCAATTTGGGCGCAATGGACCTAAACATCTACGACTACGAATTAGTCTACGGTACGAAGTTCCAACTCGACAAGGCCGCAAGATTGGATTATGGAGATAGCGAGATGACCCACGCCATGGTGATTACAGGCGTAGACCTCGATGAGCTAGGTAAACCTAAGAAATGGCGAGTTGAAAACAGTTGGGGAGCCTCCATAGGAGATCAAGGATTCATGTACATGATGGACGAATGGTTCGACCAGTACCTCTACGAGGTTGTTGTGAAGAAAGAGTACCTGCCTCCAGAACTTAACAAAGCCCTTGATACCGAGCCAATGGTTCTGCCGTTCTGGGACCCAATGGGCACGTTGGCAAGAAGTTAGAATCAAACGGCCCTGCGTGAAGATTTCGATTACTCGAAGAAATAGATTCAAACTGCCAAAGCGCAACGGTCTATCACATGAAGCTCCTTAACGGAATCAGAATCCTCGACCTCTCACGACTCCTCCCTGGCCCATATTGCACGCGACTCCTAGCGGATATGGGGGCCGAAGTGGTCAAAGTAGAAGAACCTGACCGAGGCGACTATCTAAGATCACTCGCGCCACGCGAAGACTCTGTCAGCGTGGCATTCGAGTTGCTCAATCGCGGCAAGAAGAGCATAGCATTGAACCTACAAACCACACAAGGCAAGGAGATACTGGACAGGCTTGTGAGCACAGCCGACGTCTTCCTCGAGAGCTTCCGGCCGGGTACCACGCAAAAACTCGGCTGCGATTTCGACAAAGTTCGAGGAGTGAACCCACACATTGTCTACTGCTCCCTCACGGCATTCGGACAGACAGGCCCCTACAGCGATCTGCCCGGACACGACATCAACGCACTCGCGTTGTCAGGCTTTCTCAGCCTGAACGGCACGAGCGAGCCGATCGTGCCGGCGCTTCAAGTCGGAGACCTAGCTGGAGGAATGCTTGCCGCACTCACCATAACCACTGCCCTATTCGCAAGACAGCAACGAAACGAAGCACAATACATCGACGCCTCGATGCTCGACACCCTTCTCTCTTGGCTGACTATTCCACTCGCACTTCACCTCGACCAGAACACAAGCATGCTCGCTGGGAAACTCCCGTTCTATAATCTCTACCGAACGAAAGACTCGAGCTTCCTCTCGGTCGCAGCCATAGAACCGCAGTTCTGGGAAGGACTATGCAGAATAATCGGAAGACCCGACCTAATTCCGGATCAATATAGCGCCGAACCTCGACGTACCGAAGTTACCGAAACTCTTCAGTCAATTTTCGCAACCAAGACTAGTCTCGAATGGTTCCTGCTTATGCACGAGAACAAACTCCCTTGCACACCGCTCCTAAACTTAGACCAAGTGCTCACAGACAGGCATGCCCACGAAAGAGAAATGATTCTTGAGAAAAAACGGACGGTCAATGGGCCCATGGCCTATCTCGGCAACCCTTGCAAGATTGCCGGGCTAGATGAAGTCACGTTAAATCCATCGCCGAGACTTGGTCAGCATTCCTCCGAACTTTTGAGAGAGCTTGGATACTCGGAATCAGAAATCCATGCTTTCATCGAAAGCGGAGCTATGGCGCAGAGCTGAAACCAGTGGTCGCCAGAAATTAGTTGCTTTTCTCCTTCAGTCGAACCGGATACTGAATATTTTGCATTCTACTCATTCCCATCGCCCTAACTGGTTCAGTTCTTTCTTTCTGCATTAGAACCTGAGACCCACATTAAGGCAAGCTATACGCTTCCAAATGAAAGTGGTGCAGGAAGCGGTGCACTACTGGACCGAAAAGTACACCCGCCACAACGATAAAGATCACTCCACTGTACAGAGCATAGAATGAGGCGAACAATTTTCCCGCAGTTGTATGCAACTCGCTAACTGGTCCCATGCCGCCGAGTATCATCGCGGCGTTGAGAAGTGAATTAACCCAAGAGATACATTCCAAGAAACGATAACCCAGCATTCCGATGACCAAAGAACCCGTGTCAATTCCAAGAGCGATTATTGCATACCGCGCCACTCGTCGCAGAAATGCAGACTTCGGAAGCAATGGTTCGTTACGATGCTCAAACATGAGCGCTCCTCCTATTAACGAGGCTCACTCTTGCCAGCGACCGCCCTATCAGAGATTCTTGCAGCCGATTTACACCTAATCCCCTTGGCCTCCCTATCATGAAGCATTTCGTGCAAATTTTCGAGTTGCTCGCAGATCAAAAATAAGAATCGAAATAACAATGGAGCGGCTTGCTGGTCTAGTTTACGCTATTTTTCCAAACAGTTTTTTCTCTTCCTGACTTGACGGTTTCGTTTTCTCCAGTGACTCCTCGAAGTGTTTCGCTGTAACCTTCACTTCACTAGCATGTCTCCCAATTTCTTCAACAGTCTTGTACTTATCCACGTGCTCTTCCAGAGCTAGCATTACTGCGGAGGAAACCAATGTTGAAAGGTCGGCGCCTGTATATCCCTCAGTCTTTTCCGCAATCTTTTCCAGGTTCAAATCTTCAGCGAGTGGATTTTTTGCTGATTGAATCTTTAGTATGTCCAAACGTGCCTTCTTGTCGGGCGATGGTACTTGAAGCATCCTGTCAAACCTGCCGGCTCTTAGCATTGCAGGATCAATGATGTCTGGTCTGTTCGTGGCCGCGAGCACCACTACTCTCTGGAGCTCTTCGAGACCATCGAGTTCAGTGAGAAGTTGACTGACGACTCGCTCTGTGACATTCGTGTCGCCTTGTCCGCTTCCCCGGACTGGAGCAATGGCGTCGATTTCGTCAAAGAAGACTACGGTCGGTGCAGCCTGGCGGGCTTTCCTGAAGACCTCTCTCACGCCGCTTTCGGATTCTCCGACCCACTTCGACAGGAGCTCGGGGCCTTTGATACTGATGAAGTTCGCTTCGCTCTCGTTGGCTACGGCTTTAGCGAGCATGGTTTTTCCAGTTCCGGGAGGCCCGTACAACAGGATGCCTTTCGGCGGTCTGGCTCCGCTCTTCACGAAAAGGTCGGAATACTTCAATGGCCATTCTACGGCTTGGATAAGTTGTTTTTTCACGTCTTTGAGGCCGCCGATATCGCTCCACTTGATGTTGGGAACTTCGACTAGAACCTCTCGCAATGCCGAGGGCTGAATCTCTTTGAGAGCGTCCTCGAAGTCTTTCATCCCCACAACAAGTTTGCTGAGGACCTTCGCGGGAACGCTTTCTGCCTCCAAATCTATATCGGGTAGCACTCGTCGGAGAGCTCGCATGGCGGCTTCCTTGCATAGCGCTTCCAAATCGGCGCCCACGAAGCCATGAGTTGTACCCGCCAGCGCCTCCAGGTTGACCGTCTTCTCGAGGGGCATGCCTCGGGTGTGGATCTGAAGAACCTCCAGTCTCCCCTTTTTGTCAGGTACCCCTATCTCTATCTCTCTGTCGAATCTTCCGGGTCTTCGAAGGGCCGGGTCGATCGCGTTGATTCGGTTAGTGATTCCTAACACGACTACCTTCCCCCTAGCTTTCATGCCATCCATGAGTGAAAGCAACTGAGATACGACTCGTTTTTCGACCTCCCCTGTCACCTCTTCACGTTTTGGAGCGATCGAATCGATCTCATCGATCATGACTATGCTTGGTGCATTCTCTTGAGCTTCTTTGAAGACTTCTCGTAGGCGTTCCTCACTCTCCCCATAGAACTTGCTTATGATCTCAGGACCCCCAATAGTGTAGAAGTTGGCGTTGCTCTCGTTTGCCACAGCTTTGGCGAGCAATGTTTTCCCGGTTCCAGGTGGACCGTGGAGTAGAACTCCTTTTGGTGCCTCGACCCCAAGCCTAACGAACAATTCGGGATGTCGGAGCGGAAGTTCGATGATTTCTCTAACTTTCTGGATCTCATCCCGTAGGCCGCCAATGTCTTCGTAAGTGACGCGTTGGAGTCCCTTCGGTGTTTCCTTTGCTACTTTCTCGCTGATACTGATCTCCGTTCTGTCTCCCACTAGGAGGGCTTGTGCTGGTGGCTGTACTTCGGTCACAACGAGCTCTACCCGTGTGCCCATTATGTTAAGCGGGATCGAATCTCCACGAGTTAGTACGCGACCTTGGAGAAACTCGTAGAGGTATGATTCAATCCCCATTACCTGAACTGGTTCTGTGAAGCCCAAAACCACACGTTCGGCGAGTTTAACAGTGATTTTCTTGACCGTAACTTGATCATCAATGCTGACGCCTGCGTTGTTCCGGTGTAGCCGTCCATTCGAATCAGTCCTTTTCCGGAGTCTTCATCGTACCCTGGCCAGACAAGGGCTACAGTCTTCTTGGTCCCAGTAATTTCGACGACGTCGCCTGATGTGAGGTTAAGCTCTTGCATTACTCGAGAGTCAATTCTGACGAGCCCGCGATTTGCATCTCTTGCCCGCGCCTCGCCAACACGAAGTGTCTGATCACTCATATGTTTCACCTGAAACCCATGAAACACAAGTATGGCTTAAGGAATTAGTCTTGCTCACAAATAGCTCTTCGGCTGAGAAAATAGCCTTGCGATCTGTGTTCAAGCTTTATTTCGCTTCGGTTCTTAATTTTCATAATTCCATTTGCTAGGTGACACATTGAGGAGAGACTTGCTTTCAGGACGTCCTCACTATACCGCGGCACAGTGATAGGTAAGTCTTAGAATTCAGGGAAGGCATGAAAGCATCTTTGGCTTGCTAATCGCTAGATCAAGAATAAATCTGGTTAAGTAAGTGGTGTTGTCTACATCAAAGGTCGGGGACTAAGCCTGGGATTCTCGGGAATGGTTGAACATCGGCAACGTGTTTGGCTGCGCATATGTATGCGAGGAACCTTTCGACGCCTAACCCTGCTCCAGCCATAGGCTTGAGCAAGCCGTCCTTGGCAAGTCTTAGCAGAAAGCTGTACTCGTCCTTCTTGAGGCCGTCTTTGTAGATCTTTCTTAGGATTCTTGTATACTCGTGCTCTCGTTCAGCTCCGGAGATCACTTCCCCATATCCGCCTGGAAGGAACAGGTCGTAGTTGGACCACACTCCGGTAGTTTCGTCTTGGTAGTCGTAAAATTCGCGTGGTATGTTGGTAACCCACACCGGGTCCACGATGCTCTTCGAGAATGGATTTTCCCACTCTCGACCGTACTCCTCCTCCAATTCTGTTCTCGGACGTACTTTGAACGGTGCCTTCGGAACATTCAAGTCTCTTCCAGGAATGAGGCGTTGCAACGGCTCCTTGACGGCGGTTATTGCCGCCACGATCACCTCCTCGAAAGTCGCAAATACGTCTCGCATTTTGCCGTGAGCGATCTCGATCTCGAGCTGCGTGAATTCGTACAGGTGCGTTCTGGTGCTTGCTCGTTCACGCTTCTCTATCCTTACGTTCGGCGATAGTATGAAGAACTTCTCCGGCCCCAGAGAGGCTAAAGCGATCTTATGCAGAATCATGCTCTGCATCGTCCGGACCTTTTGTCCGTAAATCTTGAGCTCCGGGCGCATCTCTATGCCCGCTCCCGGGTCGGGCCAGAGCGGATCCGTTGACTTCGCCAACACAGTTGGCAAGATCCATTTGAATCCCTTCTTCACGAGCGTGTTCGTCATAGAGCTTAGGAGTTCGGTCTGCAAAGCGAAGGTACCTCGCTTTTCTTTTGCCGCAATGCCGTGTACCAAATCGCTAGGATCATCGGCTAACGGAAGATCCGCCGTTCGCGGTTCATGATCAAGCATGTCTTAGCCCTTAAAGAACCGTAAGTTCGATGTAAAGTTAAACTATCGCCAAACCTTTTCGCCAAAAACCCAATTACAATGCATTTCGGCGACGGTTATTGTAATATTTACAATTAGCCTGCAAATAGAAGTATATGTGTGCAAACGTTAGACCCATCAACTTTCAGGTAAGAAATCATCCACCTCCGCCAGCGATTCCTCCACTTTAATAAATGCTAATTTCTTCGCGATTTTTGCAAAGAGACTGTACTTTTAGGTCACTTCATCATGATAATTACATTATGCCAAACCTTGACTCGGGCGATCTAAAGGTACTCAGAATCATCCAGGAAAACTGCCGTCTCACCGCACGAGAAATTTCGGATAGGACTGGACTGCCGGTTACTACTGTCTTCGCCAAGATTAAGCGCATGGAAAAGGTTGGATTGATCAAGGGATATCACGCCGTTCTAAAAGCGCAAGAGTTGGGCGCCAGTACTACTGCATTTATTTTCGCTTCTTTCTCTTACAAGAGCGATAAGAAATCGTTTTCTCAGCGGAAAGTTGCCAGAGAGATTGCAAATTTCCCAGAGGTGCAGGAGGTCCACATAATATCTGGAGAATGGGACATAATTATCAAAGTGAAAGCAAAAGACGTTGACGCGATCGGAAAGTATGTGGTAGACAGACTTCGCCTGGTGAAAGGAATAGCAAAGACCCTGACTTGTGTCGTTTTCGAATCAGTGAAGGAATCAACATCGATTTCATTGTGACGTTGGAATGTCGAAAAACCACGAATTGCAGTAGAGTGTTTGCGATTTTCGAGTTCGTTTTTAGGCCATCCGTTTGGCACTAATAGTGCGCACATGCTTTCTTAACAACGAACTATGACGGTTCATATTACGATGAAAGCGGATCTGAATCAAATTCAGAAATTATTGAACCACATTAAGGCGGGCAACTATACTGCAACTTGACCAAAACGAATTCAACAACCCAACTTTCATCCTGAAAACCGCACTCCCAATATCATCGCGTGCATGGCACGGACTGTCGTCTTGTTTTCGTGAGTAAAAAAAGACGGAAAAAAGGGAGGGTACGCTCGCAGTGCCTATTGGCGTCTGCGGCGTAGTAGGTATAGTGATGCTGCAAGTGCTGATAGTGCTACGAGCATTCAAAATTTTCACTGTCACGCTGTTTAGCTCCCCAAATCGAAAAGTTGAATCGATGCAAGTTGCGAGTGAACTTCTGACAAGAGTGTGCGAAATAGTTAGAACCGGGAGCAGGCTAGAAGCAACTAGTCTGCTGCCCCTATGCTGGCGGATAACCTTTGTGAACGTCTTTTCTGTGCACGCAAATAACTAGGATGAGAATTGCTAGTTCAAGTGGAATTAGTGGGTCGGGGCTCTCTGGAACCGCCAAAGCTCCAAATTCCAAGATCGTAAGGTAGGGTGGTCCAGAAAGGTCGAGACCGTTGCCGTACGCATCCGTGACAGTAAGATCCAAGTTGACCGCTGGCAGGTTGTCCACGCGATTATTGTATTGGAGTAACGGCTCCAACGGCATTGAAATCTCATAAATTCTGTGCAGTTTACTTGAATGCGGCGAAATCCCTAGGCGCTGAGTGGCGTTCACTTGCGAAGCCCACGCCGGCTTGCCAAAGATAAAGCTCAATAGCGTATCGTTCCCGGAACCGGTTATGACGAACCCCAAATCGGCCGGGTCGATTCGATTCAAACCATCCATATCTCTGTCAAAGCTAAACGCCGCAGTTCCAGTTACGTTCTGTCCACCGTTGGCATAAGTCGCACCATTGTCGGATGGCACGTCAATGAGCCAATAGATGGAAGAGTTATCGTGCTTGCATCGTACATAGGCTTCACCCAGCCCATTTACGTCATAATAGACTGAAGAAAAGCCATATTCGTTCGCATCATCCCATTCACCTCTCTGCCAAACCCCGTCAATTCTAGGTTTCACCAAAGCCTCACCGGCCACAATGCGAACTCCGCTCAAGGTCATGCTTGAGGTTGTTTGAGCATTTGCGATCGGCAACCGCAATATGAGCACGATAATCGCCAATGTGACAATGCGGTTGACGAATTTCAAGTTCGTCATGAATTTTGAATTACATGTGGGATTGATATGATTTGCCCTATGCGCTATCTTTTTCGCGAAATTTAGACCTCATCTGCCACAACGCTATACAGAGCCGTATCCGTTCCCACGTGTTTGGGTAGATTGTGACGGCCAGAGACCTTCCTCATGCCACGCACCGACGTTATTGGGCGAGTTCAGCTGAAGTCTAGGAGGTTCGTCTTTTTGGTTCCGGTTTTCACGCCTGTTTTGCTGATGCGGTTGAGAATCGTACGCATCTTTTGCTCTTTGCGCTGGCTGCTCCAGTAGTAGGCTTCGTCAACAGTGTCTTCAGCCATTAAGATTGTGACCTTGCCGATTCCGGTTCTTCCTGTCCTTCCCCTTCGCTGTATTGTTCGTATTTCGGATGGCACTGCCTCGTAGAAGACAACGTGGTCAACGTCCGGGACGTGCAAGCCCTCCTCACCTATGCTTGTCGTTACAAGGACGTTGAACTTGCCAGACTTGAAATCCTCGAGAGTCTTCACTTGCTCCTTCTCCGATAGGCCTTGGCCGGAACCCTCCCCACCCGCGTGGCCGACAAAGCGAACCGGGTGAGCTCCCTCATGTTCTAGAGTGGATACTATACGGTCCACGGTGTCTCGATACTGCGTGAATACTATGATACGGCTAGAGGGGTTCGCTGTCAGTTGCTGGGTGAACAGGTCGGAGAGGACGCTGAGTTTTGGATGTGAAGTGTGAATATTCTCGCTCAGCTGGATGGCGGTTTGGATTCGCTGATCTTTTAGTAGGCTCTTGATAGTTCGTTTCGGGTTCTCCGACATGCGGGTGAAGTACTGCCTCAGGTTCTGGACATCTTGGGTTTCAAGTAATTCAATAGCGTGAAGTATCGAGATGGCTTGCGCTTGGAGGGTAAGCGCAGCGAAAATGTAACCTGAACGCCTTTTCCGGAGCCTCATGATTAGCTGCTGTCTCAGGTCCAAGAGCAGTTTCTTTGGGATTAGTTCAATGTTTGGGAGGACTTTCATGGATTTGAGTTTCTGTATCTTCTCCTCGCTAACGCTTCTTAGTAGGCGGCTTACTTCCCGGTAGCTTTCGGGAAGCTGGACGCGTTTCCAATCTATAGCAATTGAGTGAACGTAGGGTTGAATGTCTTCGTCGTATTCGGATCGGATTTCGACCTGTTTGATGAACAGGTTCTCGCAGACCATCTGGATCTGCTCCTTCTTCCCCCCGGGTGAGGCGGTCAACCCAAGAATGAGCGGGTTAGCCGCCGATTGCTGATACTTCAAAGCGAGCTGCGTGTAGTCATAGTCCTTCACGCATCTATGCGCCTCATCGAAAACCATCAAACAGACATCGGAAAGCTCGTAACGTCCAGCTCGGACATCGTTCGCTATTACTTGTGGAGTAGCGAAAATGAATTTGGATTCAGCCCAGATCTCCCGCCTCCTATCAGCAGGTATCTGACCAGTGAGATGATTACAGATGGATTTGGCGAAGTGGTTGGTGAAAACGACACGGTGCTGCATTACAAGGGGTCTTGTCGGAGCCAGAACCACAACCTTACTCTTCCCATGTTCTTCTAATCTCTTTTCAGCCACTAGGACGGCGATCATAGTCTTGCCTAGGCCAGTGGGCAGGACGACGAGCGTGTTTGCTTTCGATGCGACCTCTGAAATGTGTAGCTGATATTCCCGGCTTTCCATAAGATACACTTTCTTGAGTAAGCATTACAACACACGATAGAGGATCGATCAGACCTCTAACGAATCAGGTGCTCTATTCACACCTTCCAACGGTGAGAACTGCGACGTATCCGTAAATTGTTGTCGAAATTACTCGCCTCATCTGTGAGCTCAATTATGGTAATTGGCCATATTGCTTATTCTTCCTAGAGGCGATTAATGAATTCAATGAGCTTGATTTGGTCTGCCAGGCAAGGATGCTAAAGCTATGCCCAACGTACTTTTTGTCTGCACGGCTAATCTCCAGCGGAGTCCTACCGCAGAGGATCTCTTCAAAAACTGGAATGGAGTTTGGCACACTAGATCGGCGGGAACAGCGCCCTTCTTGGGCCGCAACCATTTAACCCAACAGCTGGTCGATTGGGCCGATTTGATTCTAGTTATGGAATCACACCATGCCGAACATATTCAGACCCATTTCAAAACTGATCCGAGTAAGATCAGAGTGCTGAATATACCAGATAGATATTTCCGCGATGATCCTGATCTCGTTAAGGAACTCAAGAACAAGGCCACTCCAATTCTCGCAACCTGGAAACCCAACGCCTCTTCTTAGAAGAAGCCTTCAAAACGCGTATAATGCTCGTAAGACCTCTATGTGGGCGAATGTTATGCAAGCGTTTTCTGTAAGCTATAGTTTCAGTCAACGTTTTCCGCTTTTCGCACGAGAAGCCTTCGACTGGGCTACAGACTACCAACCCACCGACCTTGCTTTGATGGGTGAAGAAGGAAAGCGGACGATCCGAAAGGTAACTGAGGATGCAATAATCCTCAGAGAAGAAATAACGCACGCGGGTAGGAAGATCAGTAAGGTGAAGCTTGTCAGGCTGAATCGCGGTGCTCTTTCTTGGCATAATGTACACATTCGAGGACCCAACAAATACTCCGAATTCATCTACGAAATTAGTCCAGAAGGGAAAGGGGGATCAAGACTCACTTTCACGGGACTGCTGGTATTGTACAGTAAGAATCGGTTAAGCCCCGAAAAACTCAAACAGATAGCCATCAGGGAGAAAAAGTACGACTCCAAAACCTGGAAACGTCTAGCAAATGCGATGGCTAGAGAATATCGTAGCAAACCGAAGCGCAACTCATAGATACGTGACCTCGCCACAACCGCTTCCTCTTTAGCGATGCAAATGCCTCATTTCGAGCCAATGGATCTTGCCCCGCAGAGATTTGCGGCAATGCAGGAGAAGGGATCTCAGGTTGACTGCGACCACCTAACTAAGATCTACGGCAAAAACAAAACCAAAGCGCTCGATTCCGTTAGTTTCTCTCTGCCCTCCAGCGGAATATTCGTGCTGATCGGTAGAAACGGTTCTGGAAAGACCACTCTCGTGCGCATCTTGGCTACCGAGCTCGAACCGACTTCCGGAAGAGCCACCATAAACGGCATAGACGTCGTGAAGGAAGCACGCAGGCTCAGGGAGCGGATTGCCATCGTGCCTCAAGAAGCCAGACCGATTCCTTGGATGACCCCGATGCAGACGGCAATGTCCTATCTCCTTTGGAGAGGCTTCGACTACAGTGAGGCGAAACGAAGAGCCTACCGCGCGCTTGACAAACTCGGACTCGGAGAGCTAGCCAACCTACTCAATCGTCATCTTTCGGGTGGAATGAGGAGGAAGGTCATGGTGGCAACGGTGCTCGCTTCGGAAGCTGAAGTGATCTTCTTAGATGAGCCGACAACGGGTCTAGATCCGATTTCAAGAAGAGAATTCTGGAAGACACTCAGAGAGATCGGAAAGGAGCGGTTTACCTTCCTCACAACCCACTACCTAGAAGAAGCGGAGCAGCTAGCCGACCACATTGGCATCCTTGATAACGGTAGCCTGGTCCGCATCGGAACACTGGAAGAACTGCGGAAGAGCGTAAATTACAACTACAGTCTAAGGCCCCTTTCGAGCCCCCCGCCCCCGATTCCCCCATTGGAGAAGGGCGAAGTAATAACCGGAACAGACGGTTATGTTAGAATCCTCACGGTCGAAGACGAAGCTTTCAGGATCTCGAGAGAGCTCGCGAGAGGCGGCTTCAAGTTTTCGATCAACCCCATCTCGCTCGATGATATCTTCTTCTACCTGGCGAGCCGAAAAGGAAGCAAATGAATTGTCAAGCGAAGATTACACTTTGCGCAAGAGGAACAGGTTCAGCCAAATTCTCGCCGCCATACTAGTTAACTCCGTGTATGAAATGAAAAACTACCCCATTGTTCTACTTAACACAGTTCTATCACCTCTTTCATTCCTTCTCGTGATTGTGTTCGTCAGCCGCGGCAGCCTGATCGGAGAGGCCGTGGAGGGCGGGCTCATCATGAGCATGTTCTCGGCGGGTGTGGCACTCCAGGCCGACCTTTCGCATTTGAAGAACGATTTCAAACTACAGGATATGGTGGTCAGCTCACCAACCACTTGGCAAACGTACATGTTTGGAATGGCGATTTCTGAGATTGTATATTCCTTCCCAGCCCTGATTGTCCTAAGTGTTCTCGCGTATTACTTTATGGAGCTAAGCGTCACTGCGATCGTAGCGGTGACGGGAGTACTTCTTCTAATGTTCCTCACTTCAGTCGCAATCGGGTTTACGCTCTCCACTTTTTCAACCGACATAGTTCAGAGCTTCGCCTTTTCACGACTTATCTCGACGCTTTTCTCAACGATACCCCCTGTTTATTATCCGATAACTTACATCCCGCTCCCTTACAGATACCTGGCTTACCTTTCTCCTACCACTTATGCCGCGGAGCTGGCGCAGGGCGCTGCTGGCTATCTGACCTTGCCTTTTACGAAGATGGCTTTGGACTGGATCGTTCTATTCGCTGTGACTGGAACGCTCTTCCTCGTTGCGAGAAGCAAGGCGAGATGGAGAGAGATCTAGCGAGTGTTAGGATCAAAGCGTCGTGGGTAGTCGGCACAGTTCCGTTAATGCTGAAGGTATTGGGTGATTGCCGTTCAAAATGGTTCTCTGTGGGAGCTGTTTAGGAGATGACTGTTTTTGTCTGCCCGTCTTCTTGTGGCATTTTGAAAGCCAAAGATAAGCCAATTATTGCCACGAGAATTGACACAGTAGCAATTCCAAAAGCGACCGGGTCGTAATCAGACTGTTCTGTGACCAGCGAAACTATAATCCCTCCGAGTCCTAATGCAGTCAACACATATGCTACCATTGGAGTCTTTTGGTGCAATCTGCGGAAACATCTCCGTTTGGAAACGGCGCGCAGAGTTCGAACTTAAACGCTTCCCTCTTCTTCAGTAGAGAAGCGGCACGTCATTGCTTGGGAACAGGTCACACGAGTCTGCCGTTTTTAATTATTGTGTGATCGTCGACACGGAGTGTTGCCTTGGTGAGGATTCCTGGGAAGTAGAAGTCAGTTTTGCTTTTTCCGCCTATATCGTCGTTGCCGCCAATGGAGATTGTTACGGCACCAGCAACGATGCCGTCTTGTAGGAAGCCTGTGCGCGCCATTGGGTTCACTCCCACACCTATGGCCGCCACTCGATTCTTCTCGCCTGTCGCTTTCTCAAAGCTAGCTTTCAAATAATCAGCGTTCAAGCGAGCTTTGTAATCGGTCAACTCGCCATTCTTGAAGTTGAATCGAACGCCTCCCACCCATTTACCCAGGTAAGGGGTTGGTCGATCGAAAACCACGGTTCCTTCCGCGTAGGATTCGTCTGGGCAGACTAGAATGTTGCCTGCCGGTATGTTTGCTACGTTTCTCCCGTGATTTAAATCGTCCTCGTCAACTATGCCGTCTTCGATGTATGGGTCTCGGCCCGCTAGTCTAAATGTCAAGTTGGTCCCGTTTGGCGCTGTGATTCTTACCTCTCCGTTTTGGAGTAGAGGCGCCAGCTTCCCTAGCTTATCTTTGAGCATTGTGAAGTCAACAGTCGAAGCGGCAAGAAGCATCCGTTGCCAAGCAGGAAGAGAGAGCGTGTAGGCGCGAAGCTCTGCTTGGACTAAGGTAGCCCAATCCGATCCGCGCCGCTTTTAGTCGATAGCGTTTGGCTCTTTCGTACCATTCGTTATTGTAACTTGTTGCGGCCGCGAATTTTGAGCGGTTTTTCCATACCTTTTGGAGATTCGCTGGTCCCGTGATGAATACGTACCCCTTCGCCTTCTCAATTGCAGCCCACTCGTGCTCTCCAACCTTGCCCAATTTATCCTCCGGGAGAGATTCTACGCTCTTCCAGAACGTTTCCTCATGCTCAAAAAAGAGCATCGGACGTGCGCCTAGTTCACGGAGCCGGTAGACGAATACGTCCGCAATAGGAAGGCCGTGGTCCCACGTCTCAATAATAACGTCGTCACCAGGGTGGATACCGAGGGTTGCAGAAATGACATTGCCCACTAAGGAATCGTAACGTGACATGAATCTCCTCAACACCTTACGAGCAATAAAAACCTAGCAATCTAGACTGGCCGAATTCTTTCGGCCACCGTTTCATCTGGTAACTTTTAGGTGAACGATTTGTAGGTTGATGGGTATTCATGGATTAGTATTAGGTTGAGTCTGAGGACGTTGACATATGGGTCTCCCGCTATCCATATGGTTCTCTCAACGTTTTCATCAACAATGCGTTGCAGTGCGTTTGAAGAGATTCCAGTCGCGGCGTGTATTCTTGCTATCTGAGAATATGCTTCTTGGAGTGTAATGTGTGGATCTACGCCTGAGGCCGAGTCAGTTACGTTTCGCGGCTGGAAGAACATCGGAGACGTGAAATTCTGGGCAATTAGAATGGACCCGGCATCATGTCCGTTGAATTGAACTATTTCCCCGTTCGCTTGGTAAGGAAATAGAATTTGCGCGAAGCCCGTCATGAGTATTGGAAAAGCCAGCCCGCATAGTATGAGTGAAATTATGGCTAGTCTGATAGCGGGGCCGTAATCCTGAGAAGTTTTGGCCAATTCTGTTGTCTCCTAAATGTGGATCGCCAAGATGGCGATGTCGATCAACTTGATTCCGATGAAAGGCACTACAACTCCTCCCACACCATAGATCATAGTATTTTTCAGAAACAAGGTCATGGTGTCTGAGGGCTTGAAAGAGACGCCCTTCATCGCTAATGGTATCAGGAGTGGAATTATGATTGCATTAAATATGAGCGCCGAGAGCACAGCGCTGTGCAATCCAAGTCCCAAAATATTCAAGGCTTGAAGTTCAGGCACGACTGCGAAGAGCACCGGCACTATCGCGAAGTATTTCGCAACATCGTTTGCAATGCTGAAGGTTGTAACCGCCCCGCGTGTCATCAGTAGTTGTTTGCCAAGCATGACGACCTCAATTATCTTGGCAGGATTGGACTCGAGGTCAACCATATTGGCGGCTTCCTTTGCCGCTTGAGTCCCGGAATTCATAGCGAGACCTACATCCGCAAGAGCCAACGCCGGAGCGTCATTCGTCCCGTCCCCTATCATTGCAACGACTCTCGTGTTGGCTTGCTCGCGAAGAACTATTCCATACTTGTCCTCTGGTTTTGCCTGAGGGACATATTCCTCTATCCCCACTTCAGATGCGATGCTCTTGGCTGTGAGCGGATGGTCTCCGGTGATCATTACTGGCCGTATGTTCATTGCTTTGACTGCCTGGATTTTCTCCTTGATCCCTTGCTTCAGAATGTCCTTTAGCCGAATGATTCCAATTATCTCACGGTTCTTGGCGATGGCAACGGCAGTATCCCCTTGGTTAGAAATCTTACTTACCAGAACATCGAATTCAGGCGAAGCGGATTCCGTTATTTTCCTTATTGCGTCCGGCGCTCCTTTTAGTATTTCAACTTCGCCAGCAGGTATGCTACCGTTTATGGAATCCGTGTATTTTCGGCTGAACCTTCTCTTTTCCAAAGACCCCTTTGGTAACATGAAACCAGTACCTCCAGTGAACTTCACGCCGCTCGTTCTGGTGGTCGCGGAGAACTCGTATGATTCTGAGAGAGCCAGGTCGTTCAATTCTTTGGGTATCAAACCTCTGCCATAGGCAAATCTGATTATGCTACGCCCTTCTGGAGTGTCATCATGCCAAGATGAGAGGAAAGCTGCTTCTCCAACTTCCTGTACAGAGTGACCTTCTAAAGGCATGAATTCAATCGCTTGTCTGCTTCCAACAGTTATTGTACCAGTCTTGTCCAGCAGAATCGTGTCGGTGTCGCCAGCCGTTTCGATCGCTCTACCTGACTTGGCGACGATCTTTCTTGCATACAGCCTAGACATCCCAGAGAGCCCAATGGCTGGGAGAAGTGCCCCTATGGTAGTTGGAAGTAGACAAACGTAAAGTGCAATCAGAACTGATAGATCTGCCCCCAAGCTGAGGACAACAGATAGTCCAAGAAGCGCGAAAACGATTATCGTGAAGATCGCGGTGAGACCGATCAGGACGATTACCACGGCTTGTTCGTTTGGAGTCTTCGGTCTCTTTGAGGATTCGACCAGCCGGATCATTTGATTAATGTAACTGTCTTCATGATTCACGGTGACTCGAGCCGTCAGGGTATCGCTGATGAGTCTTGAGCCTCCAATCAAAGGATCGCTGGGTGCTTTCCTAACGGGTACTGATTCGCCGGTAAGAAGCGATTCATCAACCATTGCAATACCTTCAGTAACCTCGGCATCTATCGGAACAAGATCCCCCTTCTCAAGCAGAATCATGTCACCTCGCCGCAACTGAGCGGATGGAGTTGGAACGACGGTTCTTTCCTGTCGCACACTTTCTCCCTCCCCCCTCACTTGAACCACAAGTTTCTTGGTAATTGATTCGGTCTCGAGTTTTCTGAGACTGTTCGCAGTATTCTTGGCCTGCGTTTCAGCCAAGGAATCTGACAACGTGCTGAACCAAACCGTAATGAGCAAAATAGCTGCAACTTCAACATAGAAAACCCGCTCATTGGGACTCGCCACGGGAACGAACCCCTGTGGGTAGATGGCCATCGCTCCCACGATGAAGAATGTGATCTCAACAATGAACATGACCGGGTTTTGGATCAGCGAGATCGGGCTAAGCCTCACTAACGAGTCGATCAGTGTTTTGCTCGATTTTGCCCCTGCCCAAAGGCTAATCCGTTGATTATTGGACGACGTCTCACTTCACCTCCACATTCAACCGAATCCATTAATGTGGCCTTGTAGGAAGGACAGGATTGGCCCCATGGCAAGGAACGGAAAGAACGTCAACACAACTAGAATCAACGTGCTTCCTACAAGCACAATGGAAAACGTTATGCTATCAGTCTTCAATCCGACCTCAGCGTGCCGCTTCCTCCCTACCATCGAGCCCGAGAGGGCGAGCAGTATGATAATCGGAGCGAATCGACCTGCAAACATTACAAGACCTGTTGAAATGTTGAAGAAGAGCGTATTCCCAGAGGCACCAAGAAAGTCCGAACCGTTGTTCGCTGCCGCTGACGTGAACTCATACAGGATCTGCGTGAAGCCGGTCGAGCTCCCACTTACACCGATCGCGTTGGCTGCTCCCGTTGCATATGCAAGTACCGTGGGGATCAGGATAATGATCGGGTGAACGAGGAAAGCAACCATCACGAGCAAAACATCTCGGCCGTTGATTTTCATACCCAAGTATTCTGGCGTCCGGCCAGACATTAGACCAACGATGAACACGGTGATCACAACGTACATGACCATGTACATCAATCCCACACCCTTACCCCCTGGGGTTGCTTGGATCAGCATTCCCATGAATGCGGAGAGTATCACGAGCGGATGCATCCCGTAAAGCGAAGCGTTCACAGAACCTGTCGTCACGGCCGTGGTAACAACAGTCCAAAAGGCTGAGAAGAATCCTCCAAACCGAACCTCCATTCCTGAACCCAGAACTGGATTGGGAATGAACGCAATAACGAGATCAATTACGAAAAGTGCATACGAGCCCCAAACTATGGGCCTGCTCTCCCTTCTCTTTCCGAGTATTTCACCAAACACAAAACACATCACTGTCGGTATGAGCAACATCAGGATAATTTGAAAAATATCAGATGCCGGGTTTGGATTCTGGAATGGATAGGCGGAATTGGCTCCATAGTAGCCTCCCCCATTAGTGCCAATTTGCATGATGGAGACTAGGGACGCTACGGGACCCACCAAGATTAGTTGTGTTGTGCCCTCTATGGTCTTCACCGCCGTGTATCCGTTAAGAGTCTGAGGAACACCAAGCCAAACAAAGACCAGCGCCGACGCAAAACAAAGTGGAAACAGTATTCTGGTTAGTGATCTGACGAAATCAACATAGAAATTACCTAAATCTTTGGCGCCGTTCTTCAGGCCTCTCACAAATGCAACTGCAACACAGATGCCCGATGCGGCAGAGATGAATTGAAGAAACTGAACGGCCGCCATTTGACTCAAATATGATAGCGTGCTCTCGCCGTTGTAATGCTGAAGGTTAGTATTAGTTGCGAAGGAGATGACTTGCATGAACGCAAGGTCCCAAGTCATGCCTGGGAATCCTTGAGGATTGAGCGGGAGTCGATCCTGGAAGACGAATATCATAAAAGCAAAGGCCATCTGGAGAACGTTTAGCAGCATCAGCGACATCGCGTATTCTTTCCAACTCATGGCACGGGTTGGATCGACGCCTCCGAATTTGAAAATCCAACTTTCGATCGGATTCAGTACTCTGTCCAACCGGCTCGGTGCACGTGCAAAAACCCTGGTAACATATGGTGCAAGAAGGCGGCCCAACGCAAGCACCAAGGCTAGAATCAGAATTATGACTGCCGTTTGAATTAGATCGATCAATTTGATTCAGCACCATTTGGCTACTCCGAGATACTCATCCAGAGTACGGATTGGTCAAATCAACCTCAATGGAGAAGCGGCGGTCGTTACTGTGAGGTCGATTTTGCGGCCAGACTGCCGTTTCTGGGACCTTTGGGTGCACCCAGCACTATAGAGGTTACTGTGCTTTTTACACCCTTTATCTTCAAAAGTTTATTCTTCACAAATTCTCGGAATTCTTCAATGTCCGCCGCTGATACGAGCGTGACAATGTCGTACTCGCCCGTTACTTCGTAGAGTTCTTCTACGTTGGGCAACTTAGATAGAGCTTGACTGACGTCGTCCAAAGCGGGCGACTCCACAAAGATGTTCACAAAAGCCAGAAGCCGTGCCAAAGTCTATCATCAATCCTGACTCCGAATTTATCGGTTGAAAGCGAGGAGGACCAGACCGGGAGGTATTAAGCCTTGCTCTATAGTTTGCCCCCCAATTTGGTTCGAAAGGATTCGACTCGGGGTTTCATCGTCGAGCAGGAGAGATCGATTTCGTTCCATTCCTAGTCCTCGGGTGTGGCCAGAGCGTTGAGAGACAAGGCAGTGAGCAACCTTTCCATCGAGAAGTTCGTTAGATCATTCAATCCTTTACAATCAAGATCGAAGCGCACAGTTGGTAAGGGCGGCTAAAGCAGATTTCACACAGCGAGATCAAAAGTCTGACTTGAGGGTGAAAGTTTGCATCCGCGAAAATCGTGATGGAAAAGCTCTAACTTCTCATTCATAGAACTGTTGACACCGGCTAGTTCGACTCAATTGTTGTGACGGTTATGGATGCCAAGCCGAGTGACAAGATGAATGTCCATTCGGGACGACTTGAAAAAGTTAGGAAACATGCTGAAGAAAACAATCTGGAAGGTATCATATTGGTGCCCGGTCCGAATTTGCGGTACGTCACCGGAGTCAATTCGATGCTTATGGAGAGACCTTTCCTCATGTTTCTTTCTAAGGATGGTGGCACTCACCTAGTGGCACCAACTCTAGAATCTGGACCCTATTTCAGAGCTCCAATCAAGATCAACGTGCATAGTTGGGACGACTCGGAAGGCCCGTCCCGGGCGTTCAAGGAACTGGTTGCTCATCTAAATCTTAAGGGCAAATGGGGGGTGGAGGGAAGAGTTCCCTTCAGATTCATTCACGAAATCCAATCATATGCCCGCCCCGAACTGACGGATGCCGAAAACATTCTTCAGACCATCAGAGAAGTGAAAGAGCCAGTAGAGGTCAGGGCGCTTCAGCGAGCCGCATCGATACTTTCCAAATCCTTTCTCAGAATTCCCGACATGCTCAAGAATGGAATTACTGAGATGGAATTAGCGAGAAAGATCACTCAAACTATCTATGCCAACGGCGCCGACTACGTGGGGGATGGTCTCGTCCAGTCAGGCGAGTTTGCCGCCGACCCGCACCACCTTCCCTCAACGCGCAAACTTCGGCGAAACGAGAGCATTGTGGTTGACATGGAATGCACCTATGCCGGCTATTATTCCGACATCACTCGGACATTCATGATGGGAAAGAATAGAGGGTTTGAGGACCTCTACGAGATTGTGCTCGCTTCACAAGAAGCAGCGATCAAACTTTCGAAGAGCGGCGCAACAGTCGGTTCCATTGACAGAGCAGCCAGAAACCACATTAAGGCACGCGGCCTAGACCAATACTTCATCCATAGAACCGGTCACGGGCTTGGACTCGAAGTCCATGAAGCCCCGTACATAGTTCCTGAAGGAAAGGAATTGATCCGACCATCGATGGTCTTCACAATTGAACCTGGAGTATACATCCCAACCAAGATGGGTGTAAGAATCGAAGACGACATTAGCTCAACTGACAGAGCCTGCAAGATTATGACAAAGGCTGTCCCGAAAGAGTTTGAATGGTGGAAGTAATCCGCAACCAAGGCCTGATGCACGGATCACTGTGAATAACTTTCACTGAGCCTAGTCACGGTGCAACCCGGCAAGTTCTTCTGGGGGCCCCTTGATCTAGGGCGAGTCTCAAACCACCTAGAGGTCAACTTACCCATCGAATTCTGCCCGACATAAAAGGTCCTGGAAAGAGAGTAGACGGCTATTTGTCGATGGGCGTGTTCAATTCGAAAACTCATCCGCCCACTTTATGCTACCTGTCTTGTTGAATCTTTAATGCCTCACAATAGGACGCGTATTGTTGCGTGTGCGCTTTGGACAACTCCGGGTGGGCGACCCTGCTTGCTACTCAAGTCGGCTTCGGAGGTACGCTCGGCTTTCTGCTGGGCTACGGTCTGAAGAAGGTTGCCGCGATACTCCTGAAAATCGCTGCACTCGTAGCGGGGTTGTTCATGCTTGGTCTGACGTGGTTAGCATCGATCGGGGTGATCACGGTCAACTTTAACGCCTTTACGTCAACAATGGAAAGCAACATGGGCGGCGCAATTTCCGCATTCGTCGGTTCACTGGCAGTGGCTGCTCAGGTTATTCCTATGGGCGGAAGTTTCGGACTAGGGTTCTATCTGGGTGCAAAGAAAGGCTAATTTCAAAGTGCGCTTCCAGTTAGATGTGGCCATTATCGTAGTTTGGGGACTTGAGATTTGAAGAGGCTGCTCGTTGCTGTTTTCCTGTTTCTCATCGTCGGCGCACTCTACGGTGGCTACGTCCTTGTCAACCCGTCCTCGTCCAATCCGGTTCAAATTGAGTTTGGAGGGGTGACACTAAGCGTGGAGGTTGCCCAATCAACTGCTGATCAAGTGAAGGGGCTGTCGGATCGCTACTCGATGGCTAGCGATCATGGAATGCTATTTGTGTTCGATAGTGAAGCAAACTGGGGTTTTTGGATGCATGGCATGAGGTTCTCGTTGGACATTATCTGGTTTGATTCACAAAAACACGGGTATACATAGAGCAGGGGCTTGCCCCATGTACTCCCCAAGAATGCCCAATTTACTCGCCGCCCGTCGAAGCGATGTACGTTCTCGAAGTGAACGCAGGATTTGTGCAAAATCACAATATTGTTCTCGGAGACACATTCCAGTTCGTTGGCTGAAGCGTTAGAAATAGCGTCCGACGGGTTTTATCGTTAGATAGATTCCGACGAGGATGAGCACTGCTCCCCCTCCAACGTTCGGGTCCGGAACTTCATTCAGAACCACCCACCCTAATATCAGCGCAAGTATCGGAGTGATGAAAGTGACCAAGGACACGTTCGTCGTGGTCGTCTTTGTAAGAAGCCAGTACATTCCAACAAACGCCAGAGCAGAACCTACGATACCGAGGTACAAGACCGCGAGTATTGAAACGAGCGTAAAGTTGAAAATGGCGCTCTCTTGCGTCACCAATCCGACTGAGATCAACGTCAGTGCCCCGATGAATGATTGAACGAGAACGTTAGCAGCGGGGTCAATTCTCCCTGCGTGTTGCTTACCCACAACACTCGCTAGAGCTCCTGAAACTGCACTGCCGACTACCGCCAGACCGCCGTAAAGGGAGGTATTCCCGATCAATCCCTGAGTAACTACCATGTCCCTCCAGAATATCAGAACCAATCCAACGAATGACGCACACATACCGATCACCTTCAAAGTTGTTAGCTTCTCGTCGACCAAGATGTGTGCAAAGATTACAACAAAGAACGGCATCGTGGCAAAGAGTACTGCTGCGAGGCCCGATGAAACATATTGTTCAGCCCAGAAGACCAAGCCGTATGGTAGACCAATCTGAAATACCCCCAGAAAGACCATAATCATCCAGGACGAGCGATCTCTAGGAACATGTGCGCGAAGTAACCTCGTAACAATCAACAGGCACAGAGTTGCCGTTGTAAAGCGAATCCCTGCAAAGAAGAAGGGTGGGAGAAACCCGAGTCCAACTTTTATGGCTAGCCAAGTTGACCCCCAAATGAAACATAATGCAGCGAAAACTGCGCTGGACGCTCGGGGTCGCATCACGTTAGCACCTTACCGCAAGAAGACTGCCGGGCTTCAGATCGCCAATAAGGCCTTTCTTATTGGTTGCGACTGCTTAGAAGTCAAGGATCTGATTTGGAAGGCGACTAAGAGGAAAAACCTTTGAGGACAACGTCAAGCCTTCGTCTGTTTGATCTGATTGGTTGGGGTGTAAGAAACCGTCTGCCGAACGAGCTAGATACTGTATTGGGAAGATTATGGCGATAGTTATGGGTCTAGCCGCAATACCTTGCGGGCAATATTCACCTAATGTCGACCACTACGACTGAAACTCTTTTTCCGCATCCCCGTCTGCCAACTTTCTGGCAGAAGATGAAGTTCTCGAGGATCTGCCCCACATTTGTTATAACCGAGGTGTCGAAAGCATCATACTTGCTGTCGAACTTCGCCTTACACTCTAAACATCTTATTTTGACATGCGTGGTTTTCTGACTCATTACCGATACTTCACAATTGAAATCGATACTGCCCGCAACTGTAATTGAAACCTTTCGGTTCTGCTTCTTACAAGCCTCGAAGGGGTCTGGGACGAGAAGCAGATGTTCCGATTCGTCTCATAGTAACAACCGAGCAAGCAAAATCATATGATTTGGACAAGCACATAAGCCGAAGCCAGCCGGAAAATCACTGAGACGAGATTACTTGAAACAACAGGAACCTGTGAAGGCATCGCTGGAGCATCTCGTTTTCTATCCCTCGACAACCGCTGATGAATATCTAATTGGTCAAAGAGATCCAGCCTGCCCCTCCATGAAGAGGCGAAGTAGGTCCAGTCACGTGAAGAAGCGTTGGGCCCCTGTTATCAGGTACACGCCAACAATAGAAGCAAGCACAACAATCGCAACTAGAATCATTAATGCTCCTGACCGGATCTTCGCCTTGGGTTTGAGAAATTCGATGTTAGGATAGGCTCTTACAACGCCTTGAGCCAACAAAATTGAGACGATTCCGCCAACTGTAACTTGAATCCAGTTTATGGTAATTAGTTCGCCGAAGGCCGCCCCCACGTTGATCAGTGGAGTTTCCACTGAAAAGTAGCCGGCTAGCATCGCACAGGCACCAGCGACGACACCTAATACTCTCCGGGAGAGCTTCCGGTCGTTCCCAATAAGCCCAGCCAAGTATCCCTCAGTTCCTTTAATGACGAGTGTTAGTGGAGCGTAGTACGGCGCAAGAATCGCGTCTGATAGCGCCGACCCAACACCACCTGCGAACCCGCCGACTCTGGCACCGAAAAGGAGCCCCGAAAGCATAACAAGGGCGTCACCAAGATTGAGGTAGCCGCCAGTTATAGGGAAAGGAAACAAGGATCCAGTAAAATACGTAACAACAGCAGTCAGAGCGGTCATCACTGCCGTCACCGCTACCTCGCGGGGATCCAGCGTTCGCTTGGATTTCATTCGCAGGCGACCAGCCTGTGAAAACAGGTTGAAGCTCACTTTTATTCATGTCTATGGCGAAACTCACTACCCTTGTCCTAATCTGCACGCGACACTCATGACTGCTTCAGGGGAATCTTGGAGAAACTGAGGCGAAGACCTCAGCAAGTTCAAAGGCCACGTTACTCCACCTCGTTAGTCTACAGGATGTGTGCGATCACAATCAAGCCAAGTGCCAAGAATAGGTATTGAGCTGAGAGTTTGAACACTCTCCAAGCGGTGAATGGATTTGGTTCTCGGGTCAATTGAATATTCGCGATAGCGAATGTGACGTTTAGTGTAACAAGCGTAACGCCGACCAGAATGGTAACAGCCAGGCTGCTCCAATTGGCTGTAAGTAGGAATAGGAGGCTGGTGAACGGGAAGAGAAGCACGTTCGAGAGTGCAGTGTAGAAGCTAGAACGATGTATACCCTCAACGACCGGTAACATGGGGACTTCGGCACCAGCATAGTCTTTCGACTTGGCAATTGCTAATCCCCAAAAGTGACCTGGAGTCCACAGGAATATCAGAGCAGCAATAAGCAATCCTTCCACACTTACCGTTCCCGTTACGGCTGACCAACCTGCCAAGGCCGAGAAGCAACCGGCTGCTCCTCCGATTACAATGTTCCATTTCGTTCTGGGTTTCAGCCACATCGTGTAGACGAAAATGTACCAGAAGATGCCCATGGCCATGAAGATTCCAGTTAACAGGTTCAAATACACTAGCGAGACGCCTATCCCGACGGCAGAGAAAACAAGGCCGAGGGCGAGGATTCGACGTGCCGAGACGCGCCCACTCGGTATCGCTCGACCCCGCGTTCTAATCATGCGCTTGTCGAGTTCCCTATCGATGAAGCAATTAATCGCGCCCGCGCCCCCCGCTGACAAGAAGCCCGCAGCGGCTGTGGCAACCAACGCCTGCAAAGGAGCGGCGAGCCCAACGGCCAGCAGAATCGCAGCGATACCTACGAAAACGTTCAGCAATGCTATCGGCGGCTTCATAACGCTAACATAATCGCCGACCCGACTGGCCATACCGATCAGAGTCCAAAGCTCTGCCTTAATAACATGAGCCGTCTGCTCTCGATCTTCCGAATTTCACGACCTGCTGAATACTAAATTCGCGTTTGTCCCTTGCAAAATAACTGTGCGATCTTCGCGTTCGCCGGACATTGTTTAATTTCAGTTGACTGATTCGCGCTCTGTGCGCTTTCAATTTCGCCCGAATGCGAAAGCTCCAAATATTAATATCAGTCATAGAGGTTTGCAGTAATCGAAATTGTCCAGGTAATAGTTAGTGTACCGAAATCTGGTTCGCCTCGTGGAGCGATTGTCCCCCCTAACGGTTAGTCTATTATTAACGGGCTCAATTCCTGAAGCAGCTGCTCAATCATCACAACTTGCCGCACAATCGGCGCTCTTCGATGAAATCCTCTACATAGGCATTGCTGTCGGCATAGTCGTCTTCGGTCTTCTGTTCTACGCCATAATCAGATACCGCGAGAAACCGACAAAGGCAAGTGCAGAGTGATGGTATCGAAAGCTCACGCTATAGAGATCGTATCCCTACTGATAACCTCAGTCGTTTTGGGATATATTGGGGTAGTCGCTGGAATTAACTTATCGCGGTGGATACCTCACCTGATACTTCACCTCAAAGTTCTATGAATGTGACGGTGATCGGCTCGACAGTTTTATTGGACGTTTCAGTATGCCAACGGCAGTTCAGTTACGTTTCCAAACGGAACTACCAAAGTCTTTCCAAACGGGCTCACAATTCAAAACGAGTTTTACGTCAAAGTCGGGGAAGTAGTTGACCTTGATGTCATCTCATTGGATGTCGCCCATAGCTTCTTCATTCCTAATTTAGGAGTCCACATAGATGCCATACCTGGTCACGATAATCACTTCTGGCTGAGAGCAGACCAGCCTGGCACGTATACGATCGAGTGCACACAGTTCTGTGGAACTGGACACTATACAATGAAGGGACAGCTGATCGTCGTCCCATAAAGGAAAGCCATTGACCCATGCAGGTTGCAGTTGAGGAAAAACAGAACCGGCGCTCTATTCCACCCTGAAAAACATACTTACAACCACCCATCACACCGATATAGGAATTCTCTACATTGCAACCTCATTCTTCTTCTTCATCCTAGGAGGAGTTGCAGCTCTCCTAATCCGAACCCAATTGGCTCAACCAGGCAACGCCATCGTCACCCCAGAGATCTACGATAGTCTATTCACGACACACGGCACGGACATGATATTCCTCTGGATTATCCCCTGTCTCGCTGGCTTCGGCAACTACCTCGTTCCAAAACTGATAGGTGCGAAAGACATGTACTTCCCCCGACTTAACGCGCTAAGTTACTGGCTTTTACCAGTAGGCGGAGCGCTGGTCTGGGCAGGCTTACCCGATGCAGGATGGAGCGGATATGCTCCCCTGTCAGTCATATCCGCTGGATATGGAATTGACCTCTGGATATTGGGGCTCGTAGTGCTAGGCATTTCCTCAATGATGGGCGCGATCAATTTCATCGCGACGATCTACAAGCTCCGAGGGCCAGGCGTTATGTTCAGGAACATGTCACTCTTCGTGTGGATGGTTCTGGTCAATTCCTTCCTAATCGTCGGCGCAACTCCTGTTCTCTCAGCGGCCTTGATAATGCTACTATCAGACCGCAATCTCGGAACCGGATTCTTTCTACCCGCACTCGGCGGCGATCCGCTCATGTGGCAGAACATGTTCTGGTTTTTCGGTCACCCCGAAGTGTACATTATGATAATACCTGCATTTGGTTTGATTTCGGAGATCATTCCGATAATGTCGCACAAGAAAATATTCGGATACGGCGCTGTCGCGGGTTCTGGGATCATGATCGGCGTGTTCGGCTTCGGAGTCTGGGCTCACCACATGTTTACATCTGGAATGTCGATAACAGCGAGGTTACCCTTCATGGCGATGACATTAGCGATCGCCGTCCCTTCGGGAGTCAAGGTGTTCAACTGGATCGGCACGATGATCGGCGGACGGATAAGCCTCAAGGTCCCTATGAAATACTGTATTGCTTTCATCGCGACTTTCTTCTACGCTGGCGCCACTGGCGTCTTTCAAGCTGCAATCCCCGCCGATTACTTACTCCACGATACATACTTGGTAGTTGCCCACTTGCACCTGATGCTGCTGGGCGCTTCGACGCAGGCAATTTTCGCAGCGCTCTACTTCTACTTCCCTTACATCACAGGAAAAATGTACAATGAGAAGTTGGGCAACATTCAGTTCGTCCTAGCGGAGATCGGCATTTACCTTATGGTCAGCATGATGTTACTCCTAGGGCTGCAGGGTATGCCTCGGCGCTGGTACACGTACCCCCTGCAGTATGCCGACCCGAACTTGCTCGCTTCAATAGGCGGGTTCATCATCGGAATAAGCGTGCTCGTGATGGTAGCAAACCTTATTGCAAGCTGGCTCCGTGGACCAATCATCTCCGGAGACCCATGGCCGTGAAAGACGGATCGCTTCAGATCCAAACAACATGCGCAGTGGTAGCCGTCTACTTCCTGATTGTGCTCGGTGGACTAGTAGCTTCAACAGGTTCGGGATTAGCATGGCTGATTGGCCGCTATGACAGGAGCATCATCCAGACCGCATATACAACTAAGGAGATTAACGTGCGATGAGCAAGGAGCAGATTGTTGTCGTGTGTTTCACGATAACCGCAATTGCGGTACTGGGAGTAGTACTACGAGCACTGCTGACACGATAAACTAGTGTGTTCCCGCTTGGGGACTCTGAGACAGCCGCTGCAGGCGCATAAGATCACGAAGAGTCTCAACGGATACCTCTAGATGCCCGATTCTCAATTCCTCTCCTTTAGCTACAGATTCTTCCATCAGTTTCTTCGACAGTTCGTATGGACCGGCCACGTATTGCGAGCGCATCCCTAGTCGGTTCTCCCTCCAGACGATAATGGTATCCAGATCTATTCTGAACATGTCATACACTGCGCCCGCGAGTTGGCGTTCATACTCACCGGAACCTGACGGCGTGAACTCGTTGATAAGCAGCTGCAGGATTTGAG
Organism: Candidatus Bathyarchaeota archaeon; assembly: GCA_963835925.1. Lineage (GTDB taxonomy): Archaea > Thermoproteota > Bathyarchaeia > 40CM-2-53-6 > 40CM-2-53-6 > FEN-987. The sequence continues at coordinate 23,931 of CAWIHH010000005.1, read as the reverse complement.
AATCGAAGGTCGAGACTGGTTGGGCCGCCTCGCTCGGTGCTTGTAACGGAGTTTGCGGAGTCGCAGTGTACGTCTTTTCCTCCTGTGCCCCGAGACGACCTATTGATCCGAAAATTGCGTAGGATAATACACCAAATATTGCCAGCAGAACTTCAACCCACCAACGAGCCTCATTATACAATCCTGGAATGAACACCTGCAAAACCAGGTCAACAGCCGAAAACAATCCGATAGCAGTGAAGATGTATCCGACGTACTCAATTTTCTTGTAGAAACCATATTGTGAGGGAGGTTTTTCCTCGACTACTAGCTCCACTCCGACACCAGGTGCGGACCCAGCAGGTTGGACTGGGAGCGTAGCTTGCATTGGTGATTTTAGCAGGAAATAGAGCGAGAGAAACACGGCGGCCGAACCTCCGACGAGTAGATTCACGCCGAGAAACTGGGAAGTCAATGGAAGAGCTCCAGGGAACCCCGCGGCCAACAGAGTGAAACCGTAATTTAGCAGGACCAGGCCGCACCCAATTCCAATAATCTCATAGATCCCGCGCCGGACCAAAGGCTTTCGCGTCTTGCGAGAAAGAACCAGAGGCTAATAAAATACGACTTCGGTTCGCTCAAACCCCTTCTTTTCACTTGGCTAAAACTTATATCCGGTATTACGCCGCTGGGCAAGGCATACGTCAAGTTAGTACACACTGAGAGGCTATTCGGAAAAGTGAACCCAAGTTGACCGTCCCCCAATACTATGAGCACAGTATCTGGCCTGCATTAATCGCCTTCTCGGTGGGAATCGGGTTAACTGGACTTTTCCTGCTCATGAAAGGCGTGATCATTCCTGCAGGAATCCTGATGACACTATCATTCGGCGCAGTTCTTGCTGGATTTCTTTACAGCGACACTAAGAACTGGGCATCAACCGTCTCGAAATCATTCGGTCGAATTCCGCGTGACAGTGTTCTCGGCGCTTTTCCTGTCGATATTAGTTTGACGATTCAACTGATCATTATGACAGAATTGCTTTTGTTCGGAGGGGCATTTGCGATGTACTTCACCATAAGAGCACGTTTCGTGGTTTGGCCACCAATCGGAGCTCCGATCCTTGACGATTTCATTCCACGCATCCAAACGTTGGTTCTCATCTCAAGTAGTGTTCTGATTGAATGGGCCATATGGCAGCTGAAGCAGGGGAGGGATAGAGCTTTCAAGGCAGGGCTAATTGGAACAACGATTCTCGGCAGCCTATTTCCAATCCTCCAGTTCGGATATGAGTGGCCTCGACTGCTTTTGAGCGGAATTCTCACACCCGCAAGCGGTTTCTTCGGAGCCAGCTTCTTCCTACTCACAGGAATTCACGGCGCACATGTTATCGTAGGCGTAATTGCCTATGTTCTCGTTGACGTACGTGCATTGATGGGCCAATACTCCGCGAAGAATCATGGCTTTGTTCAAGCAACATCAACATATTGGCACTTCGTACACATCATCTGGCTATTGCTCTTCGCACTGCTGTGGCAAGGGAGTCGAATTCCAGTTTGAAGCTGGAAGACTTCGGCACATTCGTCATTTTCACCGCCATTTACGCGGCGGGAACACTTGGCCTTCCGACGATTCCCCTTTTAGCATACCAAGTTAAGATAGGTGAAATAGCCAGCCCATTCGTCGCGCTATTCGGAATGCCAGCGGTACTTGGCCTAACGCTGGGGCAGTTCATCGCGAACCTGGGCTTTGAAGCACAACCCATTTCGATGCTTTCGCCAATCTTCTCATTTATCGGGTTACTGGCAATTTACTATATGCGAAAGCGCAGCACCTTGGCAGGCTCCCTTTCATACATTATCATTACAAGTCTTTGGTTGTCGTTGACACTTCCGATTACAAAACCAGGCCTGTCCAGCTCCCTCGCAACATTGTCCGCATTCGCTGATCAGTTCATCGCAGTAATGGTGGGATATATTGCGTACTTCTTTACAACAAGAACTATGACAACTCCGAGTCACCCACAGAAGCAGATTTCTGCGACTACGTCCTAAATCCATGCCGACTAAAGCTTCGGCTCTTGACACGCAAGACAACCGCATCTACCCTGTGAATGAACGCTTCATGTTCCTCTTTTTCGATCGACCTCTTCATATGCCATCTGTCATGTTTTGCCCAGGCGAACGTAGTCATTTCACACAACGAATCCCGACAACTTTCACCCCGATTTGACGACGGAACCACCTCCCGAAGTAGCTTTTTACATAAGGGAACAGCAAGCTTGCAAACACTACTGCAAGATCGGAGGTTACTAACACGGCCAAAATACGTGTAGCCATTGTAGGCGTAGGGAACTGTGCGTCCTCACTAGTTCAAGGGGTGGAGTTTTACAAGAATGCTAAGGAAGACGAATTCATACCCGGCCTCATGCACGAACCTGGGCGGCTACCACATCCGCGATATAACTTTCTCCGCCGCATTCGAAATCGACAAGAACAAAGTGGGCAAAGACATTTCAGAGGCAATATTCACCAAACCAAACAACACCATAAAAATCAGCAACGTACCCAACCTCGGAGTTGAAGTTCAAAGAGGCATGACCCATGACAGTTTGGGTAAATATCTAAGCAAGGTCATCGAGAAGCACCCCTCACACACCGTCGACGTGGCGCACGTGCTCAAGGAAACAAAGACAGACATCATCTTGAACTATCTACCTGTAGGAAGCGAATCTGCGACAAAATGGTACGTGGAGCAAGCCCTCAACGGCGGATGCGCGGTCGTTAACTGCATTCCGGTCTTTATCGCTAGGGAGAAGCGATGGCAGGATATTTTTGAGAAACGCGGTTTGCCAATAGTTGGAGATGACATTAAGTCGCAGGTCGGTGCGACCATCGTCCACCGAGTACTCACACAACTCTTCAGAGAAAGAGGCGTACGCCTCGACCGAACCATGCAACTCAATGTGGGCGGAAATACGGACTTCCTGAACATGCTTGAACGAGAGAGGCTGGAGAGCAAGAAGATCTCGAAGACGGGTGCTGTGACATCCGTTCTCGATTACAAGATGGAGCCCGACAACGTTCACATCGGGCCGAGCGATTATATTCCCTGGCTGTCTGATAGAAAGTGGGCGTACATACGCTTGGAGGGGACAACATTCGGAAACGTCCCATTGAACCTAGAGTGCAAGCTCGAAGTTTGGGATTCGCCCAACAGTGCCGGGGTAGTGATCGATGCAATCAGATGCGCAAAATTGGCCCTAGACAGGGGCATCAGTGGCGCTTTGAAAGCACCCTCGGCATACTTCATGAAATCCCCACCAGAACAGTACCCTGATGACGTGGCCAGACGAATGGTCGAAGAATTCATACGGGGAAAGTGACACTCAGATTTTTCACCAATCCCGTTCCAATTTCTCACAATAGGCCCCCTCTTCCCTGCCGCCTTAGCCTTTTGGAATGTGCTACTGCACGTAGCAGCATTCTCATGTCTAGAATTATGTCTGCTCGAAGCATCAAGAACGTTCTGAAAATTCGGACACGGCGCTTCCGTGTGCGTCAGATCGATATGACTTTCCACCCGTGCCTGGTTAGCGAGTTTTGTCGTGATTAAGGAACCGTAGGGAATTGAATGAGTTGCCGAGATGATTCTATTAATGAGAAACATGTCCTGTGCTTCAGAGATCGAGGGCGTGTGATAGATAGCGATGGCTGCAGGCAAATACCTAGTTTATGCTACAATCATCTTGATATTTGCGGTTTTCATCTCGGGGGCTTATCTTTCGGGGAGCGGCTTTGGCGCCGCATGCGGCGTTGGCGGCACCTCGCTCAGTAGCAACGACTGGCCATACTGCAACGGTAGTCTCGGCTTTCCATCGAACTGGCCTGCGCGGGTGGAGTACATGCACCGATTGCTCAGCGTTGTCGCCACATTTTTGCTCGTAGGGAGCAACGTGGTGGTTTGGGGGATGAAGCCGCGACCTACCGCAGCAGCTCGCGCCTTACTGCTCGCGCTAGTTCTGCTGATTTTGGAGGTGTATTTGGGGGGTGTTGTGATCAACGCTAACCTCAACGTCGTACTAGGGACGTTGAGTCTTGCTACGGCGACAACTGTCTTCGGCGTCTTGGTAGTAGCAGGGGATCGGATGTACCTGCATGAGAAGAGATGATCTCTCGGAAGGGCATAGAAGCGCGGAAGCCGACCATCAAACAGCACTCCGTAGACAGTTGCGCATCCATTTTTTCTTTGGAGAGTCGGGGCGGGTCTACTTGTTCTTTCCTACTTTTGAGGCGATGATAGGCTAGGCGTCGTGATGTGAGACAATGCGTAAGTGCAATAATCACGTGGGGGACGCAGGTTTGGCGCGAGGGTGCCGCCGCACAAGTGTGATCAGCATTAGGCCGACCAGAAGGGCTGCGCTAGCTGTCGCCAGCAGAGCTAGGGTTATGCTTGTCGCAACGGGGGCCGCTGGCGCCTCGAGTGACACTTGAATTTCAATCATGCTCCAAACTGTGGCCCTTCCTGTGTCGAGTCCTATACCGAGTGTGTAGTTTCCTGCGTTGATCGTGCTTGAAAGAAACAGTTTGGCTTGGGCTGAGTTGCCAACGAGGTCGGCTAGTGAAGGGTACGGAGATGAGAACGAAACTGAGATATCCTGTGTATTGTATGAGGACCACGAGTATCTCAACGTCCCGTTGCCATTCGTCTCCTGGGAGGCCTTTGTGAGAATGGAAATTGTGGTCTCGTCGCCAGAGGCCATGCGAAGGTACTGACTGGAAACACTTATCGATACTGGAACAGGCAGATTTGAATGAGCGACTCCAATCTTGTTCGTGCTCCATTCAGTGAACCAGATGTCTCCATTTGGTGCCAGTGCAATCCAGAGGCTAGTGGAAATCGGCCCTGTGGGTACCGGGAATTCAGTCATACTGCGATTCTCAATGCTCAGATAGCCTACGGCGTTGCCTGCGTGTTCGACAAACCAGACTCGCCCCTGCGAATCGATAAGCAAGTCGTTCACCAGTGATATTGGGTAGACGTCTGCGGGTGGAATATGCGTCGGGTACTTGATAATCGCACGTGTTTCTGGATTGAATTCGAGAATCCAGCTGCCCCCATGATCAGCGACCCACACATTGCCCTGATCGTCCTGCGCTAGTCCAACCGGAGAACCGATAACTTGGGACTCGGTATTGTAACCGATTGGATATTCAATGAAACTCTGGTTCTGAGGGAAGAATTCGCCTAAACTCATGGCATACGATTCGGTGAACCATAGGTCGCCGTTCCTGCCGAGAGTCAGGTCCGCGGGCCCTGATTCATTCGTTGGGACCGGGTATTCGGTCAACTGGTTCTTGGCCTGATCATAAACCCCTATCTTGTTACCTAGAAATTCCGTGAACCAAACCCGATTTTGCCCGTCAACCACGAGACGCATCGGAAACGAACCGACCGTAGGGATGTTTATAGAAGTGAAATTTTTTCGGATCGAATCGAATCGAACAAGACTCCCACTGCCGCCAAGTACAATTGACCCGCCGGGGTTCACGGATCCTTTCCCGGAGTATTGTGTGAACCACACTCCACCTGAATGATCAAAAGCTAACCCCCACATATCACCAACCCACGGGACAGGATACTCGGTGAATTCGCGGCTTACGGGGTCAAACCTGGCCAGTTTGCTAGCGTTTGATTCAGTGAACCAAACGACGCCGTTGTTGTCAACCACGATTGCTAACGGGGCAGACGCGGGAGTGGGAATGGAGTACTCTTCGATATATTCGGGCACCGTGCCGACCGCAGCGACAGGCCTAGTTGCAAAGTTCGGCAGGAAAATCGCAAAAAACAGACAGCTCAAGCAGATAGCACGAAACAAATCACTTCGAGTTTTTCTTGAGGGCAAGTTCAAAGCACGTTACGGACTAGAGCTCAAATACATAAACAAATCTAGACCCTAGCCTGCGGGAGTCAATGACATGTCGGACAGCTAGTTGAAGTAGATTTCTGCTGGTGTTTTGTAGTTAAGGCTTCTGTGTGGTTTGTGGTTGTAGGCTTCTCTGAATTGGTCTAGGTTGTTGAATCTTGGGTAGTATAGTTCGAATGTCTGCCAGAAACGTTCTATCTTGCCTTGGGTTGTAGGTTTTCCAGTGGAACCGAGGATATGCTCGATGCCATGCGTTTGACAGAAGGTTGTGAACCTGCCTGGACCGTCGTTGCTCCAGTACTGTGTGCCATGGTCGGATAGGATCTGCTTTGGAGTTCTGCCACTGGATAGGGCTTCCTCCAATGTTCCTAGAACATTCTCAGTTGTGGCTTCTGGGTACAGACCTGCAGCGGGCAAATACCTGGAGCAGTCGTCTAGGAAGGCTATGAGGTAGTGGTCTCCGTAGTATTTGATGTCCGTTTGCCACAGGCTGTCAGGATGGGCCCGTTGGAATCGAATGTAGGTTCTCCGTCTTCTGGGCTTGTAGGGTTTGATGATTAGGTTGTGTTGCTTGAGGATCCTGTATACGGAGCCGCTGCTTGCCTTGACGCTTTCTTTCTGGTTTAGGTATGCAGCGATGGCTTCATGGCACCATCCTTCCCTCTGCCTGATCTCGACTATTCGTTGGATTGTCGCTTTGGGTAGGTGGTGGATGGTGTGAGGTCTTCTGGACTCGTTGAGCAGCCCCTCCCACCCTTTCCTCTGGAACCGCATCCACCGATCATGAATCGTACTCTTCGGTATCTTAGCATGTTCTGAGACTGTTCTTATGGTCCAGTCTTCCTGGAGTCTTCTGATGCACCATCTGCGCAGTTTCTGCTGGTCTCGTTCCGGGGCCATCGTCTTGACGCTCTTTCATCGCATTAGCCCAGCTTGTCCGAAATGTCTTTGACTTCTGCAAATCTAGACCCTAGCCCGTAAGCTTTTTTTTACCTCGTAACGGTTCGCAAATTCACGATTCAGAGCGATCTAATTGTGCGGGCCCCCGATGAGATATGAGTGAACGGTAAGGCACTGCAAGCTCTCCTAGTGATAGACTTGAATAAGAGGAATAATCCTAGACTAGTAGGGGCCATCACCATTAGAGCCGCCATCCGCGAATCTACGCACTTGCCAATAGAGGTATAGAAAGGATAAATTGAAAACTAATGAAGCACCCAGGGCTGTTTTATTTAGCGAGACAAAACATCCAGCGTAGACGATTCAGAACGATCGTAACCTGCATTGCTATGATCACGATTATTGGAACTCTTTTTGCAACTCAAATATTCGTGCAGGGAGTTGCACACGCTGTAGAGGTTGGGACTGACAGGTTAGGCGCGGATTTGATTGTTATGCCACTAGGAAGCGCCGAAGTGAACGGACTTATTTGTTGACAGGGCAGCCGAGTGAGTTTTACATGAATGACTCGGTGCTGCAACAGGTGAGAGCGCTCCCAGAAGTTGAGAAAGCTTCACCTCAAATCTTCCTAACAACCTTGCAATATGCTCCGTGTTGTTTCACAGGTAATCTTCAAGTTGTAGGCATTGATCCTTCGTCAGACTTCACTATTATGCCATGGCTGACCACGCCATTACGTGGGCCGCTTACTCCTTATGAAGGCATTATCGGCAACCGAGTTTATTACGTATTTGGGCAAATTCAACCCCTTTTCTTCGGAAAAACTTACACCATAGTAGGACAGCTTGAGCGGATAGACTTAGGCTTGGATGATAGTTTCTTTATCTCGATAGACGCTGCACGCAGTATAATCCAAGCTAACAATGAGGGACTTCTTCCTAGAAAATTACCGATAGACGCTGGAGTGAATCAGATATCGGATGTTGTTGTGAAACTGAAACCTGGAACCGACTTGGTTCAGGCAGCGAATCAGATTAAGAGCACTATACGCGGCGTCGACGTCGTTACGACTTCTGATATGACCAAATCAGTTCAGGACCAACTAACGGGTTTGATTCAGAGTATTTACGTTGGCGCGGGCGCCACCTGGATGATAACTGTCATAATGATTGCAGCCTTTTTCTCCATGTCAGTTGACGAACGTTGTCGGGAGGTTGGCTTACTTCGAGCGTTGGGTTCAACCCGCAGCTTTGTTCTTGCACTAATCACCCTAGAAGGAACTATGTTAACCATCATAGGCGGAGCATTGGGAATCATCACAGGATGGATTATCTTATTTGACTTCGGCTCCTTCGCGTCAAACGCTATGCAAATTACGTTTGACTGGCCGAGCATTCCTCAAATCGCGCTACTGACCATCGAGAGTCTCGCGATCGCGACTGGAATTGGTGTATTGGCATCTGCTTATCCAGCGTACAAGAGCAGTAGAATGGAGCCCTATGCCGCAATAAGACAAGAGTAGGCATTTGCATGATTGCCCTTAAGGGTCTGACAAAGGTCTATGGTCACCTTAAGGCAGTGGATGACGTAAGTCTCGAGATATCTGGCGGAGAATTCACATTTATCGCAGGCCGGTCAGGCAGCGGTAAAACTACTCTCTTGAGTATGATTGCCGGATTAACGAAACCGACCTTTGGCTCCGTCGTCATAAACGATACCGACATCTGGAGCTTGAGCGACAAACAGTTATCAGCACTCCGTAACATGAAGATAGGCTTCATGTTCCAAGGAGGATACGTAATTCCAACTCTAAGCGTAATCGATAATGTTATGTTGCCGACCGTTTTCAAGAATGTTGACTTTGACGTTTACGAAAAGTCCAGGAAAATGCTTGAGAAGGTTGGTTTATCAGAATCTGCGGATCGCTTTCCCAGTGAACTATCTGGTGGAGAGCGAAGAAGGATTAGCATAGCACGAGCCTTAATGAATGACCCTGAGACGATCTTGGCAGATGAACCAACAGCCGAATTAGACGTGGAGACAGAGGCAGAGATCATGCGGCTGCTGGGTGAGATACACCGTACGGGCGGAGTGACTATGTTGATGGTATCTCACAATTATGATCTGGCGAGTTACGCGACGAGACGATTTAGAATGAACCTTGGAAGACTAACGGAGGCAGAGAACTGAAAATGACACAGTCTAAGAATAACTGAATATCCGGAGTGGTCGAAAGCGTGAGGTGGTTGATCGGAGGTTGACAGGAAAGACTGAGAAAATCACAATATTTCTAATACTTTTGGCCGCATCAGCCATCGCCCTGCCAATTTTCTTCAACCACCTATCTTCAATTCGAGACTCGGCTGCACTTAGTTTGACGCCGCAGAAGTTTAACTCACTCATAATTAGTGCGGATAGAGTTGCAGTGTTTTTCTCAACCACGGGGTGCCCCGACTGCAACAGAATGAGCCCCCTCTGGCAAGCGCTTTCGTTGAAGTATAGCGGATTGATAAGCTTCATCGAAGTGGAGTACAGTCTGATAACGTCAAAGGTATTTGATACGTATGACGTTTCGGAAACGCCAACTTTCATTCTATTTGCGGGAGGCGCGAACGTATCAAGACATGACGGTAGCTTCGCATCACCTGACAAGATGAACCAGTTCCTGCAAACGGCGCTATCTTTTGGAACTGATCACGCCATGAAGTCATCTGCACCTGGCAATGAACAAATCTATCTTGCATCTGAATCTCCTTCGTTACTGATTTCAATTATCTTAGGGATTAGTGCCTTCGCTTCTCCCTGCGTCCTCCCAATGGTACCAGGATACTTGGCATTCCTCTTTGCGGGGGGAAAGAAGAACAAGGTTAGGATAGGCGTTGCGTCTGTGTCATCTCTTCTCTTTGGAGCAGCCAGTGTTTTGCTGGTCGGCTTCATTTTCGTCATCTTGGGTAATGCGTTCTGGAGTCTATTGTTAATGGGGGAACTCTTAATTTCCTTCGTGCTATTGGCGCTTGGGTTAGCTGAGCTCTTCGACGTAAGTATCCTATCTACGGCCCCAAAAATTCTGAACGTTTCTCCAGGTGCAAGCAAGTTTGTCCGTAGCGTCTCCACGTATTCCTTGCTTTTCGGTTTTCTTTCTCTAAGTTGTAGCATGCCATTCTTTATCGGTGCCTTGTTAAACACAGTAGCTGGAGTGGACGTTTATTCAATGGCTTTTAGATTAGTCGCATTTGCTGCTGGCTTCGCTTCCCCCTTGGCAGCGTTAACCTTCGCAATCGGGACTGGAGTAAGAATATCAGCATCAAAGCTGAGCAAAGCGAGCAGAATTATGTCGAAGATCGGCGGAGCGAGCATGATTGCGGCATCGCTACTGCTATTGATAACTCTATGAAATGCGAACTCCAAATTTGGTGAAGCACTCTTGTCGACAATCCATGAGATGCAATTGCTTGCTTCGATCTTCTAATCTTTCGATAACCGTTCCATCTTTTGCTATTTCACTTAACGTGAAGCACAGAGAGACCGATGAACACGAGGAGTTGGAGAAGGAGCAGTATCGTGGACCTAGGCTTCTACTTTTTCGTTTTCACTACTACTGATCCTACTATGCCTGCGATGCCTACTAGTAAAGTGAGGTCGGCGATGATAGCCATGGTGCCCATCGGCCAGTGATATATCATGATTGCCAAAAACATCAATCCCAGCAGAATGGATAGCACTGAAACTGCAGTTGTCATCATGTTTACCTTATTGTACAGTGCTAGTCCAACGATCCCAGAGAGGAGACCTAACGCCGAACCGACGTAATGGCCCGTTGCCATTCCAAACCTCGCCAAAAGGATAGCGCCTCCCTCGGCGCTTGACGGACTAAACTCTTGCATGACTTGACTAGTGAAGAGGACCAGTACTCCAACCAACAGATCACTCTTTGACACCATCTGCCTTCGATCGAAGCGTCAGTTGCAGTCGTATTTAATATTAATCTGGAGCAGGTGCCTCCATGTTCTGGCGGACTAAGCCGACAGAATCACCTTCACAGCCATCTGCCTCGAACCGTCGTGATGTATTGCGACATTTTCTGCACGGTTAACGTTTTCATGGGCTCGCAGCTTATCGTTCAACCGAAGTGGCAGGCAAACTCTGTAACCACGGATTTCCCGCCAGTTCAAAGCTTTAACTATGTTTTTCAGGAGATTCTACCAGTATTCCTAGGGGTAGCTGGGCGTTGGAAGCGAATGACTCGCACAATATGATGGTTAGGCGCGCCATGAGTCGAGGAATGCTTCTTCTAGTGTTGAGTTCAGCTCTGATAATTTCGATGCTTACTCCTCTAGAACCAATCGATTACCTCTTCTTGGTGTTATCAACACGTCTTAACTTTGCCCCGCTGGGTTTGATCATGGTCTCGGACGTACTGCTTTTGATATCAGGATATTGGCTGGCAAGTTCTCTCAGCGCGTTTCTCTCGGTGGGCGGTGGGTTATCGGAACTCTTAGCCCGAGTATACTCTGAACTCGGCCGTGTGAATCGGTCGTTCAACAAGAAGGGGTTGGTCAGTTTGAGCGCTGCGCTGCTATTAATCGCCCTTTGGTACGTTCCAGCGATTTTGAACGCTGTTCTTCTTCAGTTTGAGTTACACATATTGATGCATGTGTCCCTGCTGTTTGCGGGTTGTCTCATTTTCGTTGGGTTTAGGCGATTGTCGTCGAACATGCGAATCCTAACGTACATCTTAGGTTGTAAGGGCATGGAGATCTTCGGTGCGATTCTACTCGTCTCACCTGTAGTCCTTTACAGCTATTTTCCTCACTATGAACAAGCCGAGGCGGGTGCAGCGATGGTCGCGATGTGTGCCGCCTCAGACGCCACTATAATACCTCTTTGGCTTCGGCGCGTCTTCAAAGGACCGTGAGGTCCGAATTTACAATAGAGCTCACAGAAAGCTCCAAACACTCTAAAATGTCGAGTTGCGTTCAGGAACCTTAACTCGGGTAACTGCGCACGACGGTTAAGGTCTCTCCGGCTTTCAGCTCTCTTGGTGGAGAATATTCGAAACTCAGCCGTTATCACGCGATTAAACGACTCTGCCTTAGTTCTCACGTTGATGGTAGTGATTTAATCCGCAGTCGGTGCTCTGCTTCAAACACTCGATTTAGGGTCATACCTCGTGAGTCAGTAATGCAAGCCGCAGTTCTCGCAGTAAAACCTGTTGTAGTAAGGTATCTCTGTCAGATCATTGCCGCATTCAGAGCAGACGAAAAGGTAAGTACCGCCCTCGACCACTGGAACCACCAATTCAATGTCGACTTCCTCGGATTCCTCTTCCAAGTCCTGCTCCTCTACTCCTTCTTCGGACAATCCAGAACACGACGATCTCACTTAGCGACCCTGCTAGGTCAAAAGCCTTTCTTCAATAGCTGTCCGATATGTCATTGACTCCCGCAAGGCCTAGGATACGTACCAGGCGACTTAAAACAGAAATGCGATATGGAGACTAATCCTGTGTCGAACGCAAAACGCTAGACCCAGATTGGGCCAAACGCCTCTAGAAATCTTCTTTACCGAACCTTAAAGCTAATAGCGCCTGGCCCTTGCCGGACACGTCTTTCAGGGGGCGTGGTCTAGCATGGTCAGGATACGCGGCTAGGCCGCAGGTCGCCGGTTCAAATCCGGCCGCCCCCACCAATGACAACACACCTATCCCGCTCCACACCGCAACTCCGACAGAAAACCGAAATCGTTCTCACTCAAGAACCAAAAGTGCACCGCATCGAGCTACGTGGTTAGTAAAATATCACCACAAACAACCTATAATCGATTGGAGATGGCTCCTAGTAACCTGCTTATTTACGGCAGCAACGGGTACACAGGCGCGCTCATTACACGAAGAGCGGTGAAGCAGGGACTCCGCCCGATCATGGGTGGCAGAGATCCCAAACTGATTTCCCCGCTTGCAACCGAGTTCGGTTTGGAGTATCGCTGCTTCGGATTAGACGATCCCGCAGCGATAGACAGAGCGCTGGACGATGTTACCGTCGTACTGAATTGCGCAGGCCCTTTTTCTCACACAACCAAACCCATTGTGGATGGCTGTATGCGGACTGGAACAAACTACTTGGACATCACGGGCGAAATCGGCGTGTTGGAAGCTCTCGCGGCTCGTGATAACGAAGCTAAATCCGCCGGCATCATGCTCCTGCCAGCAGTGGGTTTTGACGTCGTTCCATCCGACTGCTTAGCTGCACATCTCAAGAAGCGGTTACCCATGGCAACTCACCTCACACTTGGCATTAGGGCTCTGGGCAAGGTGTCACGCGGAACCTCGACGACGATGGTTGAGGGCATTGGTCGTGGCGGTTTGATCCGACGTGATGGCTCTCTAGTGCAAGTGCCCGCGGGCTGGAAAAATAGGAGAATAGACTTCGGTAGAGGGCCGATCACAGCGGTTCTTGTTCCCTGGGCTGATTTGACCACGGCATATCACAGCACGAACATCCCGAACATCGACGTGTACCTCGCACTCCCAGCATCTACGCGCCGCACCTTGGTGCTGAGCCGTTACTTGGGGTGGATTTTGAGATCGGAACTAGTTCAAAGCTACCTGAAGCGCCAGATTCAAGGACAATCACCAGGTCCAAACGATGAGGAACGCGCTAGCGGACTCAGCCTGATCTGGGGAGAGGTAGAAGATGACGCTGGTCATCAAGCCATTTCTCTACTGAAAACCCCAGAGAGTTATGAGCTCACGGTACTCACAGCACTTGCATCTACCAAGAAAGCACTTTCAATGTCTGGTTCTCGCGGTTTTCAAACGCCTTCACGAGCATTCGGAGAGGAGTTCATCTTCGAATTCGAAGGCGTCGAACTATCAGACTCCTGACAACAATAATACAGCAGCGCGTTCAAGCTTTCTCTGATTTGAGAGGGCTATCAACGTTAGCCTGACTGGCCTATTGATCTCCCCGTCGCTTGAAAAGAAAATCGAATTCAAGATATCGAGACGACCGCACGAAATTAACTAGGTCTAGTTTTGTGAGAACATATCCGAAGTGCCTATCGGAAGCCCAGTCCGCACGCAAAGCAGTAGCTCGCGTCGGTCTGTAGCGGTGCACCGCAAGAGGGACACGTGACCGCAGGTCCCCAACCTGTCAAGCGTTGCGCAGGAGGCGGAGGTCTAGTGGCACTTGATTGTTGTAAAACTGGCCCATGTGTAGGATAACCATAGCCGGGCATTAAAGGAAAGAACGGCGCGTATGGAGCAATTTTCTGACCGAAGTAAATTCGCACTCTGCTCATGCTGAAGAAGATCAAAATCACTGCGTAAATCGCCAGGGGCAAGACTATCAGGATACCTCCCATTAGCACTCCAAAAACACCGAGAACAAAAGCGTCCGTCACCAATATGACCCCTAACAGCCAGCCCCATCTTTTTCCCTTCCACACACCGAATGCAATAACGAACGCCAAAACTCCAAATGTGAACCAGATTGCGCCCATCGCGGGCAAGATGAAGGTGAAAGGCATGCCGATGAGTGGGGCGAATGAGCTGGGCTGCAGGTAAGCAAGGAATAGCAAGAGACCGATTACCGAATCAATTATGCCCGCAATAATGTGCAAGATCGTGAGAGCTGTTATGCTAGATGGCCGGTAATTTCCAGGAAGGATATAGGTCAATTCGTCTACCGATACAGTCCACAGACTGCACGTGGTTAACAAACCTTCGTAAGCTAGAACGGCGCAATGGAAGCCTTGGGCTCTGAAGAATTAAGCTGGCTTGTACCCATTAGGAGACCTCACTGGCGTGGACACCCCGGAAGGCAGGGCCATCAAACAGGGTGTCATAGGTATCTTCTCAGGCACAGCTTTCAACCCTGAAGAAAAGATAACCATCGGCAATGACTGTCTATCCCTCGCACAGTATGCCGCAAGAATGAATATCCAGCTTCTGAAAGCAGCAGACCTCAATGAAATGCTTCACACTCGAGGTGTTGAGAAGCAAGTAACTGTGCAGAAGGTTTGCACAAGGGCACGAGACGAAGCCGAGGTTAGAGAGGCACTAGCTGAGATTTGGGATAAGCCAACGAAGTCCAAGGAATTGCTGGATCAGTTGGCTTTCAAGAATGTAGCTCTCTTCGAGTTTGAAAAAGCGCTCGAGCTGAAAGAGAATCTTGTTCCACAGATAGTAGTGATCAATTAGTAGAACATTGGAAAAATAACGTATGTGTGTGAAGATGCGACTTCCTGTGACTGTATTGGGCAGAATTGAAATCGCTTTCAGGCGCGGTCGAAAACAGCGGGTGGGCGTGTAGATCACGCATACCAGCCACACTAGGTTTCTTGAGATGCCGTGCTAGTTGGCCTTCGGTTCCAGCGGCTTGTTGTCCAGCCACATTTTGACCGATTCTTCTATGGCGTTGCTGAGGTCTCCTTTCTTTCCCCCTAACCTCTTCACAATTTCCAACCGCAATCGCCGTTCCACCTGATCCGAGAGAATTATGTAGAGTCTTCCCAAATTGACATCAGCCATACGATTTTATTGATACATAGGTAGAGGCATAGATATAGGCATTGCATACAACTAAACCAATAATGCGCCTTACCTAACCTTGAATTTGTCGAGGTCTGAAATATATATGGGGATGTATGCATACACATGCATCAGTAAACTAAAGGAAACCTGAAGGTAATTATAAAATTGAATTCCAGAAATATCTCAAGAAAAACAGTTGCGATTCTGCTACTCACAATCGCAGTACTAGGCTCAGTCACCGTATACGACACCCTACTCCTAGGAGTCGTCCAACCCAAAGCGTTCGACATCACATCGCAGGTCTACGCTAGCCCTCTCACAGCCGTTCAGTCATCCAATCAGGCTCTTAATGCAGTCCAAATCTACGCCTTAGAGAACTCGAGCGTTGTAACAGTCAGTGGAGACACGTATTCCGTAACCCAAACCCGTCGTGGTCCAATGAACGTTAGTGGGAGCGTACTCGGCACAGGCTGGGTCATATCCTACAGCAACTCGTACTACATCATCACCAACTTCCACGTGGTCGACGGTATGGTGAATGATACGGTCACGTTCTCGAACGGGGACGCCTACCAGGCTAAAGTGGTTGGCAGTGACCCGTACAGTGACCTCGCAGTAGTCTCAGTCAAATCGGCCCCACAATCAGAATTCCACCCTATCCAAATAGGCTCCTCATCCTCTCTACAAGTCGGAGAGTCCGTGGTCGCTATAGGTAGCCCCTACGGGCTTGCTGGAACCATCACAGTCGGAGTGGTCAGCCAGGTTGGTCGCACTTTGCCTGAGGGAATTACCCAATATTCGGTCGCTGACACAATCCAGTTCAGTGCTCCAATAAACCCCGGCAACTCCGGTGGACCATTAATCGACCCCAGCGGACTAGTTGTGGGCATAACTACGGCCACACAAACTGACCCCTCAGGCGGCAGCGCCCAAGGCTTAGGCTTCGCAATCCCATCGGACACGATCGCCAGAGAACTACCGTACCTAGTCAAGGATGGAAGCTACAACAAGCACCCATACCTGGGCGTCTCACTGGCAGACATGAGCTATCAACTAGCCCAAGTAACAGGATCAGGCGTAACATACGGAGTACTAGTACAGAGCACCATACCCGGCGGCCCAGCAGACCAGGCAGGGATCAAAGCAGGCAACCAAAACGTCACAGTCGACGGCCAGCAATACACGATCGGAGGCGACGTGATCGTCTCCCTCGACGGAACCAGAATAGTGAACTACGACGCTTTCTCAGCATACCTAGAAACACACGCAACCCCAGGACAGACACTGCAGGTCGGCATAATCAGACAAGGCAAACAAATGATCGTACCACTACAACTAGGCACACGCCCCTCAGTCCAACTCAACCTATTCGACAACAACCAACCACCCCCATTCAACAACATCTAAACCCAGAACAGACCGCTCGAAAGCGCTACAGCGCAAATCCCCTCCCTATTTTTCTCCTTCACCTTCACGTATAGTGAAGGTTCTTTATCGTCAAACGGATGCAAACCTTCTCGGCAGACTGCATATCGATAGACCTAACGCGTTCTTCGTCGAAGAAAGTTCAAACGCAGATTTTCAACGAGACAGAAAATAAGAAAAAAAGTCATCGAAATTTTTCTTCCCGATGAGAAAGAAAGATAGGAACTTCCAGGGCGGATCGTAAGAAATCGTGACTCACACCCAGTGTGACTCCACACTAATTGGAACGCGACGGCGCACCCCTAGGGGAGAACCACTAAATCAAGCAGAGAAAGTGAGACTACGAACTCAAATTGCTGAACCCGCCTCGAACGCTAACGTAAGGCTCATACTCCAAACGGCTGTCCTGCAAATCCTACTGGGCTACGCGATAATATTGGGATGCAGTCGATGCCAGAGGTGGCATCCGCTAATAGGTCAAGCGCCGTTCCATCTTAGCAAACGAAACACTGAAGCAGTTAAATCGTCAACTCAAACGGTTGGCGTTTTCGGGGGCTCCGTAGTCGCAGGTGGACTTGAAGCGGCTTCCGCTGGAGGCGCTGGTGGCTGGAGTTCGGCTGGTGGCACCGTTGGTTTGGGTGCTGGTCGCTGGGTTTTCCTTCGCTTCACCGTTTTTTTGCTGACTTCTTTCCTTTCTTCTTGGGCAACATTTCACCTACCTACAAATTATCGCAAATTGCAGGTGTGGCTTTGATGGCAATATAGCGTTTTGTAAGTTGCCACGGTGATTTGCAGTCGGGTTCGCCATAGGCTTCCACAAGGGAATTCCTGATTCGCTTATGGGAGCGATGGCTAGGTAGGATTTGACCGAATCGCGTGCCCGCACCAGCTAAGCCACCACCATACCCATACACACTGAACCTCGACGGTTCAAATTGCGCAATCTTCGTTGCTGAGCGCCAATGAGTTCCATTAGCAACAATTGCCTAGCGATAAGATTCAGAAGACTGAACACTCAACATGTCATCAACCCCACATGATTCCGTCATAGACAAGAAACTACTAGCTCACAGCCAACCGCGCGAAAACGATGGAGGGGGCCTCGCGCTCGCTTGTTTGTGTTTAGCTTTGTTTGAATCTTTACGATGAGTCATTCTAGTTTTGATGGCTTTGTGTCCGAACCCAGGTATAGTTAATGCCCGACCGACCCTTGTAGACACCGGCCGCCCAACCAACACAAGTTAGTTGTCTCACATACTTGTCCGTTAGAGTCTTTCGAGGTAAGCATGATCGTGAGATGCGACATTTCCCGAATGGGCAACCAGTGCATATAAGCCGGTGATCTCTAAGGAGCGCCGAACCAAGTAGTTCAGCGTCCCATTGGATGTATCGCCTTGATGTATTCAGTATCGAGTTCCTCTTGAAAGTGGAGTGCCAATATTTCCGATAGAAGTTGATTGAGCCTTCACCATACCATTTACGTTGCGCGAATAGCTCCTGCAGGCTGGTCGGATGTGGGTGATAGACTACAGCTCTGGGTTCAAGGAGAATTGCTATGTCCGTTATCCTACGCAGCTTCATGAATAATTCCACGTCCTCACAGCTGAGTAGGTCGTCGCTGAATCGATTTCTCAAGAACAGGTCTCTGTCTAGACTAAGATTCGTGCCAGCTGCGCTGTTCAGCTTGATCATGCCGTTCGGTTTCACGTTGTTGATCCAATAACTAGTTAGGAAGAGACTTTGAATAGTGCGGGCGAATTCGGTCTTATGAACGCTTCTTATTACACCCTGAACTCCATGCAAACGATCATTATGCTGGTACGCAGCGGCATGCCACGAAATGAGTTTCTTGTCGGCGTAGCAATCTGAGTCTATGAATAAGACTGTGTTACCCTCGGCATGTTCCGCACCGAGGTTTCGTGAGGCTCCACCAAAGTGCGACTTTTTGTTCCTAATCAAGGTGACATTGGGAAATGCGGCAGTAATCTGCCTGGTTCCGTCGCTTGAATTGCCGTCAACGATGATGATTTCGTAAGGTGCAACTTTTTGATTGGTCAAGGAGAAAAGGCATTTCTGAATGGTCTCGGCAGAGTTGAATGTGGGGACAATTGCGCTGATCTTGCTCGTAGTCATCTTGCGGCAACGATTATAGCCTGATAGGCCAAGTGCCTATAAGACTAGCATTTGCCTTTGCAGAATTGTTTCCCGTCAAAATTGGATTCGGTCATAGAGCGAGACGCGGGTACTCTCCTACTTTTTGATACTGCGATCTGGGTCTCTCTATGAAGCAAATGAGGTTGGAAGACGCGTGTGGCATATGTGCGACGGGCGATATTCACTGGACTCAATAGCCACCGCGCTTAGCAATGGGTCTCAACATGGCAGCAAACACTTTGAAGTAGATGTCCGCAGATTTATCACAAAGCTGAACAGCCTAGGTCTAGTACAACTGAACTACCGGAAGCGTCCTGGTAAGGTCTCTGCTCGCAAAAGCACGTTGAACAGGTCGACTAGCTATCAGCCTCCAAAGTTGAGGAAGGTCTGGAGCGACAGAACTGCAACCTCAGGATTCCTTGTAGAAATCTGAAGCACAGATGATACATCACGATTGCTAGCCTGGAAATACACGGATTGAAAGCCGTTCTTCACTCGCATAGTGCAACGCTCGCTCAAGAACTGTTGAAGGATTTTAGGCCCTATCTATCGAGAATTCCAGGACCTATCAACGTTAGACTCAATTTTCTGAGTGACGGCACAAGGAAACTGGAAGTGCCGATCGGTGCGATTAGGGACGTATTCGTTCAGAACATGGAGATCTACACCAAGTCAGACCTTCGATACTTGCAGTTCGGAGATAGCCGCGCAAGAATCAACCTTGAGACCGGTAGCTTTGATGCAGTTCTTGAAAGGCGAGTGGAAAGGACTCCGATACCGAGATTTCTTATGAAATGGTCCGTGATAAGAGGCCTTGAAAGAAGAAACCGATTTCCCTTACATTCGTCAGCAGTTACAGATGGAACTTGCATAAGAATATTCGTTGGACGATCTGGAACCGGGAAAACAACGCTTCTCATGCATTACCTCATTCGCGGGCAAATTTTGATTACGGATGATGTACTTTTCCTCGGACAGAAAGCGATCTACCCGTTCCTGTTGCGAAGTGATCTGCGCAAAGAAACTCTCAACAGGCTTCGACGCGAAAGTAAGTTTGTTAACGTTCGTTTGAAGCCAGGATTGGTGGATCTCGGAGCCATATTTCCTTCCCGGCGAGACCCGCTTCAGCTAAACAACATCTCCATGTACTACATTAACGTCTGGCACTCGACCAAGAGCAAGATAGAACAAGTAACGCAACAACAAATGTTGGGCCTGCTCACTGACTCGTACGTTTCGGAGATGAATCAATCTCACTGGTCCGGCTGGAAAAAAAGCGAGAGGATCTCAAAGGTAATGCGGACGTATTCGAAAATCCTTCAGCATGCTGACTGCTACGAGATTCATGCTGGAAGTGACATGGCAGGCCTGTTCAAGCTTATACAACGCGCTAAAGGTTAGCGCTGTTCCAGCAAATGCGGGACTACCCATGTACCATGGTGACAAGCTCATCGCGAATAAGGAGTTAACAGAAGCAGTAGTAATGGAACTTACAAGAGAACAGTTTCCATCGTTCCCGCGCAATAGATCGGTCACGGTAAGGATGCTGGAAAGCGCGATCTCCAATGATGTCTTCTATCCAGCCTACAAGTGGCTTAGCAACAATGTTCGCTCAAATTCTGTTCTACCTAAGACGTTAGCGCGAAAGTATGAACGGTTGTTCTACCAATACGTCGTAGGTCAGACAATTCAGCGATCTCAAGCAGCAGAACTTCTTAGAGCATTCGAGGAGAGAGAACTTGAGGTAATGCCCATAAAAGGACTCTTTCTTTCCACTCAATATTATGAAGACCCGCTAATGCGCTACTCACGCGACTGGGATTTCTTATTCAAATCCAAGACTGACAAATTCCATGCCGAAAAACTAATAGTCAAAGCAGGGTATCGTGTCAGCGAATCTCGGCCACTCCAAACATTATTCACGAGACGCATCTCGCGGTTCTCTGCTCATTGCGAGACGCATAGCGTCCCGATCTCTTTGACCTACTCGTTCGGGTATCCGTCGTGGTATGACTTATGGTCCAAGTCGCGCTCGGGTCAGGTAATGGCCTCTCCCATTCAATTGATGCGGCCTGAGGATGCGCTCTCCGTATTGTGCGCTCATGTTATCACAAACGGTACACTCTCTCTGCGAGATCTCATGGACTTCATGATGATTCTGGAAAGATTCAACTCGTTAAGTTGGAGTCATTTGAAGCGGCTTTCTATAACTCCAATTTGGCGGTACATAATCGCAGTTCCCTTGGTTCTATTCTTCACAATCGGTGAAATCCTGCTATCAAGGCAACTTGTACCACGTGAAATTGTTCAATACTTTGCTACTTATACGACCATCCAAATAGGAGAGTCGAGGAAACTCGTAAGCTTCCTGCTCAGAGAACATGGAATGCCCGTTGACCTGCGACATGTAATGAGATATTTCGGCTATTCCGGAACCCCACTATTCGCAACTTGCCTGTTATGGAACGAAGGGCACGAGCTCTCGTTCTTCGTAAGAATCAAAAAAGTATTCCTCGAAGGCTGTCAGAGTCTAACCCTCGCGAGATCTGAATCTACCCAAAGATACGCGAAGAACTATATCCCATCCTATCTCTCAACATACATATTGTATTTCGGAAGACACAGAACTTCAGCCGGTAAGCTCTACTCCCTGTTGTATCAAGTAATGTCACCTCATCTCTGCCTCTTGAATCACAACCCGGTCTTTTAGGCGGTCTTCGGTTAGCGGCGCACGTATTGCAGGGATGATTGACTATCGACTTTTTGTGTGTGAAGAGATGAAAAGTGTCTAGTCCTAGTGACTGATCTTTTCTCTGAGGTTGGCAAGCCCGATTAGACCCTGACCCAGGGAGCGGTCGGGTGTGTGAATGGGCAATCTTCTGGAGCGGCTCATTGAATGCGCCTCGCGCGCGGATAGGTGAGTGCCGCGTTCAAGCCAACCATAACGAATGGAGGTGAAGAAAGAATGGCAGTGTACGTTGGCATAGACGTCCACAAACACTTCTGCCAAGCCGCCATGATGAACGACCGTGGAACCATCCTACGCGAACTAAGGTTTGACAATACTCTAGACGGCGCCTCAAGCCTAGCCAACCTAGCAAGATCCTTGGATCCGCATGTGAAAGCTGTTGTTGAACCATCAGCCAACTACTGGATCAAAGTATATGATAGGCTGGAGGATGAAGGCGTCGAGATTAAGCTCAGCAACCCATCCAAGACGAAAGCTATAGCTGAAGCCAGAATCAAGACGGATCGCGTAGACGCCAAGACCCTAGCAACCCTGCTACGAGGCGATCTTGTGGCTGAAAGCTACGTCCCAACCCGAAAAAACCGAGAACGCAGAACCCAAATCAGACATCGAGCAAGCCTGATGAAAATGCGGACCGAAGTCAAGAACCGCATCCACGCACTCCTAGACAAACATGACCTCACATATACGTACACAGACCTATTCGGTAAAGAAGGCACGGAATGGCTTCGAAGCCTAAACCTTCCAACCGTAGACCAGCAAATCCTCCAATCCAACCTACAAGTCCTAGAGACACTTAACGAACAGGTTCAAAACACAGACATACAAATCGTTAAAGACGCCGTGAACGAGGAACAAGCCAAACTTCTCATGAGCACCCCAGGCGTCGACTACTCCGCAGCCATGACTCTACTCAGCGAGATCGGAGACGTGAAACGATTCCCAACCCCAGATAAACTTGCAAGCTGGGTAGGCCTAGCGCCCCAAGTACATCAATCCGGAGAGACCAGCTGGACGGGGCACATCACCCGGAAAGGCAGCAAACGAGCTCGATGGATACTCGGCCAATGCGCCCAATCCGCCAGACAACACGACCCAAAAATGAAAACATTCTACGAGAGAATCGAACGGAAACACGGATCCAGCAAAGCAATCGTAGCAGTAGCCCACAAAATGGTAACCATCATGCACGCCATGTTAACCCGAAACGAACCATACCGCGGAGAGAACCGACAACTCACAGAGCGAAAACATAAACGCCTCGAAAGAATAGCTAACACAGCTTGAACGCCCCACGGAAGAACCAATCTCAGAGAACACTAGACTAGACAATTTTCATAGGTGGTATCAATGGTGCGGGCAACTGAATGGCAGTAGTCCGAGCATCCAAATTGTAACCGTCATTCTATTCTTCATTCAGTCATTGTTGTTGCTGATGTAACTCAACTGCTATGAAATGGCTGAAATTATGCCAGTATGTGTTGTCGTGTCTTGTTAGGTCCCGTTGGATTGTGTTTTCGTGTGTTGGGTCTAGTTGTGCGTACACGCTTGAATCTGTCAATGGCGAAGCAAAGAAGTAAAGGCTTAAGGCTTGGTTTGGCTATGTAAAGTAGTAGCTTCTAGATTAGTTAGGTTCATCTAAATTTGCGGATAAGGCGATTCGTTAGCAAGTATCGTTCACTTTTCGTCTTCGCGGGTCCGGCGTTGATCGTGAGCATGGCGTACATGGATCCGGGGAATTATGGGACGGACATTCAGGCGGGTGCGGCTTTCAACTACGGTTTGCTTTGGGTTGTTTGGATGGCGAATTTCATGGCGATGCTCCTCCAGTATCTCTCAGGAAAGCTGGGATTAGCAACGGGCAAGGATTTGGCGGGGCTCGTCCGTGAGTCTCTTAAGTCTAAGTTTGACGTTTATCTGAACTGGATTGGGGCCGAGGCTGCATGTGCGGCCACTGACCTTGCTGAGTACCTGGGCACTGTTATCGCGTTGAACATACTGTTCAACGTGCCCCTACTTTACGCGTCAATATTCGGAGCCGCTGACATCCTAATCCTCTTAGCATTAACATCGCGGCGTTTCAGGGCACTTGAGTATTTCTTCATGTTGTTCGTATCGATCATAGCTTTCGGTTTCCTGTACGAAATTACCGTTACCGGCCTAGACATGCCTCAGATTGTTCACGCCTTCGTCTCGCCGGCGTTTAGCCCCGACAACATAGTCTTGATAGTGGGCATCATCGGAGCGACCGTGATGCCACATGCA
>CAWIHH010000004.1:0-1355405 GCA_963835925.1 Candidatus Bathyarchaeota archaeon | reverse complement strand
CGTACTCTGTTGTGGTTCCAAATCCGCCGTACCATTCGAGAATATCGCTTACGGCTTTCACACAGTGCTCGGAAGCAGCGAGCTTGGCTACTGAAGCGCCGGTCATTGCATCGTTGAACGACGCTTTACCTTTGTGATACTGGTCAACGAGCCAAGCGGCGCGGTATGTTAGCCATTTGCATGCTTGAATGTTCGCATAATCCTCCGCGAGTTCGAATTGAAGGCCTTCATGCCCGGCAATCGGTTTGCCAAATGCTTTCCTCTGCTTGATGTATTGAATCCCTTGTTCGAGGGCGCCTTCCGCGGCTGCCACTATGCTCATAGTAGTTGGTACGCGAGCGTGCACGAAACATTCGTAGGTCATTTGGTAGCCTGTGCCTTCGAACCCGACAAGATAGTGTTCTGGCACCGCAGTATTTTCGTAGCGTATTCCGCCGATGTCGATTCCCATGCCAGTGTAGTTGGATATTGTGATCCCTTTGGAGTCCGATGGAATGTACAGTATGCTCATGCCTTTGCTCCCGAGCTCGGGACGGTCTTCACTGTGGTAATGAATCCTCCGTGGTACTTGATGGCTTCCTGCACGGCGCTCACTAAGACTTTTTCGCCGTTGACGGTGTATCCATTGTCCGTTTTTTTCGCGGTTGTGGCTATTGCTGTGAAATCGGTTCCACAGCCGGGTTCAGTGTTGTGAAGTGGGGTTATCCATCCCTCCTTCGTGACCTTCGGAAGGATTTCCTCCTTCAATTCTGCGCTGCCGTAGACCGATAACACCCTGGCGCACGAGGCTCCATACCAGATTGGCAGACCAGCGAAACCTGTAGGGTCGCCTCGCGTAAGTTCCTCGACTGCAAGAATGAATGTAACGTAATCTGATGCGGAACCACCGTATTCCGTCGGAACCAGCAGTCCAGTCAATCCAGCTCCTGCGAGAGCCTTGTGCACGTCTGGAGTGCATATTCTAGCTTCGAGTAGCTCCTTCTTTCTTGGAGCCACTGCCTTGGCCATGAGTTCGCGAATGGTTCTTCGGAAGAGTTCTTGCTCTTCGGTAAAGGTAAATTCTAGTGGCATCACAATAACCTACTTACTTTCCTTTGAACTCTGGTTTCCTCTTCGACATGAAGGCTGAAACTCCTTCCATGACATCTTTGGTGGAGAGGGCGATTCCGAAAGCATGTGCTTCCAGTTTCAACCCTATCTCCAAAGGAACTTGCGTTCCGAAATTTATCGTTTCCTTAGCAAGCCTGAGGGCAACGGGTGGGCCGTCAGCAAGCTTTCTTGCCAAGGCGACGGTCTCTTCTTGCAACTTTGCCCTCGGAACGACCTTAGTGACTAATCCTATCCTAAGAGCTTCCTCAGCGGTGATGCGATTTCCAAGCATTATGAGCTCCTTAGCCTTCGGTAACCCAACGATTCTGACGAGTCGTTGCGTGCCGCCCCAACCAGGGATTAGTCCAAGGTTAGACTCAGTTTGGCCCATTTCAGCATTCTCGGATGCCACTCGAAAATCACAGGCTATAGCCATCTCCAATCCCCCACCCAGGGCATAGCCGTTAAGTGAGGCTATGACGGGTTTACCGATCTTCTCAAGCCGTGAATACACCGCCTGTCCTTTGGCTGACGCTTCCACGGCCGTCGCGGGCGTAAGACCCTGGAATGCCGTAACGTCTGCTCCTGCACTGAAGGCCTTATCACCGGCTCCCGTGATGACAATGCACTTGACCTCTTTGTCTGCTTCGAAATCATCGAGAACCGAGTGCATCTCGCCAACCATGTCGCTAGTGAGCGTGTTGAGCCGGTGAGGTCTGTTGAGCGTTATCCACCCAATGCCATCTTCTTTCTTTACAATCAGCGATTCGTATTGTTTCGGCTCACTCATCAATCATCACTCTCCAAAATTTCATTAGAACGTGCATTGCAGCAATGCCCACGTTCGCGTATAAGGAAACCATGATTTACCCAACCATTCTTTAGTAACATACATTTCTTCTCCTCTTGATTTCGTTTAATTCCAGTAACTTCAGCAAGAACTGTAACATCTATTTCTGATTTGGGTAAGGACAATAGCGAGAGTAGACCTCTGAAGGGTCCGAGAGGAATACTGGTAATTACTTGACAATCGGTGAGATTAGTCACCACGGAGATGGTGAAGCCGCGAAAATAATCCGAAACCTATTGATAAGGACCGAATTCGTAAAGCCTAGAAGCTTACCTGACAGACTTTGATCGCAACCAAAAAGTGGTATGGACGACGGGTTAAGGGCTCGAAGTTCGAATCGAAAGGTCTCTGACGAATACCGAAATTCAGTCAAGCTCGTCCAGTTTCTTCAGACCACTGATAGCACGGAGTGACTCTTTGATCTCTGTTAGTTTGCGGATTGGATGCCACAATGCGAATCCCGCCTCCTATCGTAAAGTAGTTCTGTGTGCGTTGAGTATTTGGGTGACTCGTAATGTGAAGTTTCATATGCCTTATGGTGTGCAGTTCTGAACGTTGTTCTATTCAGCGTGACAATCGAAGTTCTAATTGAAGTCCTGGATGAATTATTGCAGCGGCTTCCGGAGATTTGAAACGGCTTATCTCTTGGCGTTTGAAAAGTTACTAAGCGTAGAACGTCGTGTTCAACCGTGAGATTTCGTAGTGTCTAGACTGGCGGGCAACGCAACCTGTCCAGTGACCATCTAGGCCTTTAGGCGTAGCTGTAGAATCCTCGTTTGCTCTTGCGGCCGGTCCAACCCTTACCTATGTACTCTTCGAGCAACGGGCAAGGCTTGTAGCTGGGCTCGTTAAGCTTGGTCTGAAGCTCCTTGAGCCTTGCTACCAGCGTATCCAACCCTAACCTGTCTGCCAACTCGCATGGGCCAGACGGCCAGCCGGCTCCGAATTTCATTCCCGTATCAATGTCTTGTGGCGATGCAACATCGTTTTGAATAAGCCAAGCGGCACCGTTGACCGATGTGACATAAATTCGATCAACATCGAACTCGTCTGCAAGTTCAAATGGAATCCTGGGACGCCCTGCCTTCCAATTGTAGAAACCTTCTCCTGATTTCTGTCCGAGTTTGCCGGCTTTCACCATCGGCTCCACAACTGGCGGGATCTTCACCCGGTCTCCGTATTCTGATGCCATCTGTTTTGAAGCGCTATCAATTATGTCAAGTCCGACGAAGTCTGCTAGTTCGAATATTCCCATTGGAAAACCTGCTTTATACTTGGCTGCAGAGTCGATTTGATCTCTCGTCGCCTCTCCTCGATACATGGCCCAGAAGGCTTCGTTGAACACGAAACCCAGCACGCTATTTACAATGAATCCGCGCACATCCTTCTTGACTAAGACAGGGGTTTTTCCCAGTTTCTTAGCTAGCTCGATCGCCGTTTGGGCGGTTTCGTCGCTGGTACTCGCTCCCTTCACAACTTCGACAAGCGGCATCATTTGGGGTGGATTGAAGAAATGCATCCCGACTACCTTGTCCGGTCTTTTCGTTGCCGCGCCCATGGCGGTTATGCTGAGACTTGACGTATTTGATCCTAGTATTGCATGAGGTGGAGCATTGGCGTCTATTTCAGTGAAGATCTTCTTCTTGAGGCTCAGATCTTCGGGGGCTGCTTCGATAACGAAATCGGCGTTGGCGACAGTTTTGGGGTAGCCTTCTACCAGTGTGATTCTTGCTAGTGCGGCGTCCATCTCCTCTTTGCTCATGGTTCGTTTCTCAACGAACTTTTCCATGCTCCATTTGATGCGCTCGAAACCTTTCTGTGTGAACTCAGGTTTCACGTCAGTCAATGACACGGACATTCCCGCCATGGATGCGATTTGCGCGATTGCATGGCCCATGGCTCCGGCGCCGATAACAGCTACTTTGGAAATCTCTTTCTTCGCCATCAAAATCCCTCTTCATACATTCTCATGAGAGGGTGAAGGCGTAGGTCGGTCCTTCATCGGACATTTTGCCGACTAGTGTTACCTTTGCACCGACTTTGACCTTGCCCATTTTGGCGCCTTCTAACCATGCAAGCACTCTGGTGCCTTCCTTCATTTTGGCTACTGCGACTGTGTATGTTTCATGGTTTGCGAAGCTTGTTGGTCGAACCACAATGTGTGTGAAAGTTTCAATTTCTCCTTCACCTTGCAGATCGATCCATTCGACTCCTGAACTGAGACAGCGCGAGCAGTCGGCCACTGGTGGGAAAGTGATTTTTCCGCATTTGGTGCATTTTGAAGCGTACACTTTTCCTTTCGGGAGGCCGTTCCAGAACTCTTTGAGTTTTTCCGTTGGAAGTTCAAAGATGAAGGTAACCGGTCTGGACTTCAGTTTTTGTGAAGGTGGACCAAGAGACATATTCTCAACTCCTAAGAATCGTCACGTAGCAGTAATGACCTGTGCCGCCAACATTGTGCGCGAGTGCCAGACCGTTCTTTATCGGTGCTTGAACTTTTCCTCCCTGTTTCCTGAGTTGGCGTGTCATGCCCACTATCATTGACACTCCGGTTGCGCCGATTGGGTGACCCTTCGCTTTGAGTCCGCCATCAACATTAATCGGAATCTTCCCGCCAATCTCTGTCTGTCCATCGTCGATCATCCGTCCACCTTCACCCTTCTTGCAGAAGCCCAAATCCTCGTAAGCTAGGATTTCTGCTATCGTAAAACAGTCATGAACATCGGCTACGTCGATTTGGTCTGGCCCAACCCCAGCTTTCTTGAACGCCGCCTCTGCGGAAATTACTGTGGCGCGTAGACTCGCATATTCAGCGTGTTTGCTCACGTTTGCGGTGTCAGATGAGATGCCGATACTCTCGATCCAGACAGGGCTGTCCGTCATCGACTTTGCTTTTTCTTCTGAGGCTAAAATTACAGCAGCCGCCCCGTCGCTCATTGGGCAGCAATCGTACATCTTCAGTGGCCATGCGACGACACGTGATGCGAGAACGTCATCTACCGTTATTATTCGTTGTAGGTGTGCGTTTGGATTCATCGCGCCGTACTTGTGGTTCTTTACGGCTACTTCCGCAAGTTGTTGTTCTGTAGTTCCGTACTTGCTCATGTGACTGGTGGCATGAAGGGCGTAGTATCCGGGGAAAGTCATTCCGAAATTCTGAAATTCCCATGTGTAGTAGCCCGCTCGCCCTATCAGCTCAACTGCTGTCAAAACATCTATCTCAGTCATCTTCTCGATTCCAACGGCCATCGCTATGTCAGATTGGTCACTTGCAATCGAGTTGTACGCTGTTGCCACGGCAGCGCTTCCGGAAGCGCAAGCTGCCTCGCACCTGACCAGGCCTTTGCCGCTTAATCCCAGGTATTCTGAGACGACGACTGCTGGTAGGAATTCCTCGTACCATCCGCCCGCCGTTCCTACGCTCAAGAAATCTATGTCTTTTGGTGTTAGGTTTGCATCTTCAAACGCCGGTTTGGCCGCTTCAAATCCGATTTCAGGCAGGTTCACGTCGCGTCTGTCGCCGAACTTGGAGTGTCCAACGCCGACTATTGCTACTCGTTTCAAATCACACAACTCCATCATTTAGTCTATCATGTCTGTGGGTGTGTCTTCAGCTCTCTTCTCAATACCTTGCCCACTACGGACTTGGGGAGTTCTCCCTTGAACTCTACAATCTTGGGAGCCTTATATGAAGCCATTTTTTCCTTGCAGAAGCTGGTTATTTCCTCTGCCGTGACCTTTCCTTCATACCCCTCCTTCAAAACAACGAACGCCTTTACTGCTTCGCCGCTCCTCGAATCCGGTATGCCGACCACACCTGCTTCCCGTACAGCTGGGTGCTCGAACAGTCTCTCCTCAACCTCTCGAGGCCACACCTTGTACCCGGAGACATCGATCATGTCCTTCTTTCGGTCAACTATTCTGAAGTATCCATCGGGGTCCATGCTTGCAATGTCACCACTATAGAACCAGCCTCCGCGAAGCGAGACCTTGTTATCCTCTGGCTTGTTCCAGTAACCGATCATCACCTGGGGACCACGCAATATTAATTCCCCCGCCTCTCCAGCCGGAAGATCTCGCACTCCACTGTCCATGTCCACGACTTTTGCATCAGTATCCGAGACTGGTATCCCAATCGTCCCTGGATGGTTCTTAAGCGGGTCATCCACGGGGTTACAATGCGTGACTGGACTGGTCTCCGTCAATCCGTATCCCTCAACCAACCGTCCACCCGTGAGAGCTTCGAACTTTCTCTCGACCTCAACAGGAAGCGCTGAAGCTCCCGAAATGCACAACCTGACTGATCTGAGATCGTGTTTCTGAATGTCAGGCCTGTTGATGAGGCCATTGTACAATGTCGGTACACCACAGAAAATCGTTGGTTTTTCTTTCTCAATGGTCTTCAAAATAGTTGAGAGGTCCCTTGCGTCTGGGATAAGAATCATCGTTGATCCTGTGTAAATGGGCGAGTTCATGCCTGTAGTCATTCCGAAAATATGGAAGAACGGCAGAGCTGACAAATGCGTGTCCACACCAGGCCGCAACTGGCCCCATTCCTTGACCTGCGCAACATTCACGACCAAATTGAAGTGCGTTAACATGGCGCCCTTCGGAATACCCGTTGTGCCACCCGTATACTGTAGGAGTGCAACATCATTCTTCGAAGCGATTTCAACCGGCCTTGGTTGTCCGGGATACTTGGATAGCAGCTTCTTCATGTCTTGGGCGCCTGGGCACGGGTAGGATTTGACGCCCTTCAACGGTGAAAGCAGTCTTAGAATTGGTGGAAGATAGTCACGAACGCTAGTTGTGATGATCGTGGTCAGTTCGGTTTCATTTTTCACTGCCTGCACATAATGGTAGAGATTGTCCCAGGCAACCAGAATCTTAGCTCCGGAATCAGCTAGAATATGAGCAATCTCTCTATCCTTGTATAGTGGACTCAGGGCGACGATGATTCCGCCAGCCCTCAATGCACCATAATACGCGATTACGAACTGAGGAATGTTCGGCAGATAGATTCCGACACGGTCACCTTTCGTGAGTCCGAGATCTTGAAGGGCTTCTGCGAACTTGTCGACTAATCCGTCGAGTTCCTTGAAGGTAAGTCGAGTGCCATAATAGATAATGGCAACGTGGTCTGGGGATTCGGTGGCTGACTTCCGAAGGACTTCGCCCAAGGAAATCTCTGGGTACTCGATTGATTGCTGTACTCCTTTTGGCCAACTGCTGAGCCAAGGTTTTTCCATAATTATTACTTCCGAAGCATGCTTGTTGAATGAATATTTAACAGTCAGCTAGGCTACGGCGTCCGAGACGTCGAGTTCTCACGAATTACGATGATGAAAAACCTCAGGTGCGAATCCTCGAAGAATGTCGCTAATGGAAGAGGTTCAATTTCAGTCGGGCAACTTGCTTTTGCGCGGCGAACTCTACCTGCCCCAGCGAAGGAACTGCCCCGGAATTCTAGTATGCCACGCCATGCACTCGGAAGGTTTCAGATGGCTTCCCCTTTACAGGACATTCGCCCAGAGGGCTACTGAGAGAGGATTCGCGTGTTTGCTATTCGACTTTCGCGGCTGTGGTATGAGTGGAGGCCGAATTCGATTATGGATGGGGTGAACAACGAGACACGAAGAGTGCGCTCGAATTTCTTCTGAACCGAAAGGAGGTAAACTCTACGAGCGCTTTCGTTGTGGGTAGAAGTTTAGGCGGAACCATCAGCCTCTATTCTCTGGTCGACGATCACAGAGTAAAAGGGTACGCACTCTGGGCAACGCCACCAGACCATTACCAGAACATAAAGACCTTCATCGAGAAAAGAAGCGGAAAGTTAGGTTATGCCTTCTTCGTTATTCTATCCATTATAGACAAGGTTCACGACGTCACTCGGGTGATGAAAGTTGAACTGTTCGGACTCAACCTGCGGCCGAAATGTGTGCGTGAAAAGTTGATGTCCCTCAGCTGCGCCAGTCTGCTCAAAAGAAAGAATCCTTCACCGATTCTGCTGGTCATAGGAGATAAAGACGATTACGTAACGCTCGCCGAAGAAAAAAGATACGAGAAATCCATTCCCGGACGGAGACGATTAATCGTCTTACCCGAAACCGGACACACGTTCAAGGGAGCTGAAGATCAGGTCTCATCATTGACCTTAGACTGGTTCGAAGAGTTGCAGGTTCCAAATCAATAAGGCAAAAGACGATTATGTTCCAACAAACTTCAAGTTGCAATAATCTGCAGGAGTTCGATATCGTTTCAGGTCAGTGTACCAGTAGACTTGCAGTCAGAATTACCAGAACGAAGGCGGTTATGACGAGGTACTTGACGTTCCTAGCAGCTCCAAAATAGATTACCGAAGCCACCACTCTCATGTAGGGTGTGATCATCAATAGCACTAGTCCGAGAGCGAGAATTGTAAACGGTGTCCAGCTTCCCTGAATCAGGCTTAGCATTGTCGCTCCAGAGTAACTGAAGAAATCTGCTCCCTTTAACTCGTACTGAGGCTGAAAGACAATGCTGAAGTCTCGGTGGACATAGTAGTAGCTGGTGATTCCAATCGCTTCCATTGCGACGCTCAGTATCACGCCGATAATGAGTATGTAGCTAATCACTAGCTCAAGCTTTTCTTCACTGGGAATTCGCTTCATTGAACTGTCATCCCCTTGTAGAGCATTTGGACGATCAACACCAGAACGATTGCCAAGAACAGGTACCTGATAATTCGGTTGGGGATGCGGTTTAGTATTCTCCCGCCAGCCACTGCTCCAATGATGGTTCCCACAGCCATCGGAGCCGCAAGACCAACGAACAGCAATCCTGATGCGAAATACACGCTTGCACCAGCCAAGGCAGTTATGCCAATGATGAAATTGCTCGTGGTGCTCGAAACCTTTGACGGCATCTTCATAATGAGTTCATGAATTGAGACCTTGAACGCGCCCGCTCCTATCCCTAGCATTCCAGCGGCCAATCCGGCAATTGTCATTCCCAAACCTCCGAGACGAGCGTTAGTTATCTTGTAATCGACCGACTTTCCTGCTGCACGATCATAGTAACTGCCCCCCAGTTCCAGCCACTTTGAAAATCGATCCTGCTTAGTGCCTTTCGGAAACTCTTCTCTCAAATGTCCTGAAAGACCGTAGAAAGAGGTGAGAAGAAATGCCGCAAAAAGAAGTAAAGTAGCCGCGGTTGTATGAAGGCGGTAATTGTGGCACCGACGATAGCCCCTACTATGGTGAACATCTCCAGATAGAACGCAGCCTTCACGTTTGTAATGCGTTCCTTGACGTAAGAAGCCGCGGACCCGCTTGAAGTTGCAATAATCGTAACCATACTGGCAGCAATCGCGTATTTGACCGGCACGCCGAATTGGACAAGGATCGGCGTCATGATGCTTCCTCCGCCCAGTCCAGTTAGGGCGCCGAGAAGCCCTGCAAAGACGGAAATGACCAGAACTGTGAGCATGTTGATCAGACGATTTCACCGATCTGGGGCTCACCTGGGTGGTTGAGATAAGGTTCGCTTTTGACTCGGTAAACCATCCAAGAATCTTCAGGATCACACTATAGATGGTCGTGCGCTAATTTGATAGACCGAGAATTGGGCCTCATATTCGGACGAAGTAGCTCATAGCTGTACGGCGGCAAGGTTGTCTAGGTTCTCTCCGGGGTTTCTGTACTTCGGATTCACGATCATGGCTGAAGCATAGCTCCAACCTGTCGGCGATTTGCTATTGTGGAATGGTGCGAAAATCATCACCCCAATGATATTGTTTGAATTATCGTCAAAAAACTTGTCCTCAAACGCCCGGGCAATCGCGATCTTTCTTGATGCCATTCCTCTGTCTGTTGACGTAGATGTAGAGACGACCACTAGCGCTGATTCCTTTCGCGGCAACTGTTTTAGTGAGTGCGCCCGAAGATGCAACATCTCCCGCAAGACGTACTTTCGGAAGGACCGGCTCCGCTTGACCACGCGAACATTGCGCGTCTTAACTTCTACGTAGACCCAATTCCCTCCAAAATCCACAGCCAAATCGGCGCGTCTTCCTCCGGGGACGGGAGGTTCGGACCTGACGGCAATGCCTCTCTGAGTATAGGTTCGTGCGATGCCAGTCACCACGGCGGAGTGATTGAAATCTGTTGCGTGCTCTAGTGCGGAGACGTGGATTCCGTTGCTCGCGTTTTCGATTGACATCTCGAGTGCGAGTTTCTCGAAATAGTTTATGTTAATTTCGCACGGGATTTCAATACGTCACAGTGCCTACATGCGATTCACGTGCAGCAGCAACGGCCGCGTCTAATTCTATTCTGCAACAAGTTCTCGTTTCTGAGCAGGCTGAACGAATGAGTATCTACCTAGCAATTGACATAACTTTAACCAGAGGACGATGAGTGGCTTTCTTCACTATTTCTGGAGATGAGGATCCGTGAGTGCCACAGAACTCTTCACACACCTCTGCGTTCTCAAGCTTACCGTAACCGAACCCGCACACTTCGCAGAAATAGACTGGAGCACCATTCCTAAAGGACTTGGATACCAACTCTCCCCCCAAGTTTCAGGCTGTTATGAATTCAACTTTGTTCCTGAGCTGACTTGTGCTGTTTGACAGAAAGTCAGACGGCAATTGATGCGGAAGATCTATTTCGTGTCGGGGGAAATCTTCCACTACTTGTAGCCTTCCTTCACCTATGTGACCGTGCTGCTTGAGCAGTTCAAAATCCTCATCCGTCACTTCGCCTTTCTTATTTGGAGGAAAACGAAGTACTTTGAGCGCTCGCACTACTGATGATGATTCATGAGGCAGTGTCATTGTTGCCTCATACCATTCGCGCGATCCAGATTGTTGGTCGATATAGATCAAACACTTACCCAAGGCTAAACGATCAAGCCTGCTCTCTCTGAACTATTTCAGGCTAATTACAGGAGTGCACATGCAACTATGTGATTGACCGTAAAATCTTCTGAAACCACATGAATTGTCTTCTGCCTAAACGATTGCAAGTTTAGGACATCCAGTGTACAGTTCTCAAGTTGCTGCCGCCCACCATCGCTAATAACCATAGGGAAATGAATACCGCTGATTTCTATCTGGACTCATGAAGGATTTTGATCTCCGTACGTTTGATAAGCTGACCCCTCGATACTTCATGACCAGCTCGTCTGACCTAATCTAGCCAGAATGGGATCCAATGCCAAACATAGCCGCAATCGATGTCGGGTCGAACGTGATACGGCTCGGAATTGCATCAGCAGATGACCAAGGTAGGCTACACATACTTCATAGCGACCGAGAAGCAGTTCGCTTGGGCGCAGATGTTTTCGTAAAAGGAGAGATTTCTGACAAGCGACTTGTCGAAGCTATGGATGCCTTTCTGAGATTTCGAAAACGTATGAATCAAGACAAAGTGAAATCTGTCAAGGCAGTGGGCACAAGCGCTCTCCGAGAAGCAAGGAACCGAGAGTATGTCATCAGCCAGATTGCGAAAGCTACCGAAATAACAATAGAAACGATTAGCGGCGAAGAAGAAGCCCGTCTCGTCTACCTCGCAACTTCGAGAGCCGTGAAACTAGAGGGTAGAGTGGCACTACTCATCGATATCGGTGGTGGGAGTGTCGAGATTAGCGTTGCAAACGAACGTGAAATAGTTGCCACTCGAAGCTTCGCCATTGGTACCGTTAGATTGTTGCATATGCTTGAACAAGAAAAGCGGGGCGACAGAGTCTTCAGGCAGCTGGCTCGCGAAGTACATCAATGTCGCAGATACGCGGCTGATGAAAGAGATAAGCGAACACAAAATAGACATGTGGATCGCAACGGGTGGCAATGTTGAGACTTTAGGTGATCTGCGGGTACAATTATGCAATGGAAAAAATGATACGGCTATCACCGTGAACGAGCTCGAATCCGTCCTTCAAACGCTTCAATCTAGGTCATATGAAAACCGTATCAAAGACTTTGGATTGCGACCTGATAGAGCTGATGTCATAATTCCCGCCGCCATTGTACTCCAAAGCATCGCTAAGCAAACGCATGCCGAGCAGATCCTCATCCCGCGAGTAGGAGTAAGAGAGGGGCTGCTTATTGACATGGCTGCAAACCTGAAAAGCACTGCAGGACCTCTACAACGGACTCAGCTAATCACCTCTGCGAAACTATTGGGAAGAAAATACGACGTTGACGGACAACATGCCCTGAATGTTGCACGCTTTGCTGTTCAACTGTTTGACGCGACAAAGAAGCTGCACAAATTGGGCTCTAAGGAACGAACCTTACTCGAAGTTGCCGCCCTACTGCACGACATAGGCTATTACATCGGCACAGATGATCACCACAAACACTCATGTTATCTGATCAAGTCCTCACCAATCATCGGCCTCAACGACTTTGAGAAGGCAATAGTCGCGAATGTTACACGATACCACAGCAGATCTTTCCCAAAGACGAGCCACAGAGAATTTATGGATCTTTCACCCAAGCGGCGTAGGGTTGTTGTTAGACTCGCGTCTCTCTTGCGCCTAGCAGAAGCACTCGACAGAGAGCACGCAAACAAGGTCGAAGGCTTCGAATTAACTGGTGGAAACAAGAAGCTCACTATGCGCTTGAAAGGTCAAGGAGACCTATACCTCGAGAGATGGGCGTTGAGCCAGGGATCACGCTTCTTCGAAAAGACATACAAAAAGAAGATCGTGATTGAAGAATGATCATGCCACAAAACCACGAACCCTTGCCCGGAAAGCTGATTGCGGTCAAAGGAATCGACGAATCCTGGAAATCCGCGCAAATCTACTTCTCGAGAAGCTTCTGAAGTCTTTAAGTCCAACCAAGAGCACCCAAGATCAGGAGACTGTCACAGACAATTGAAAAAAGGGCCTTCTAAAATAAGGGCGAGCTCTCTCCATGTTCGGCAGTCCTCATCCGAGCGAGATGCAAAAACTAGTTCACGCGCGACGAAGCGAAGTGGCAGAACCGCGCCTAATCCTGGAAAGAAACGGCTTCAATCGAGATCACCACATACAGCTCTTAAACCAAACTCAATGCAGAGCTCTTCACCAAAGCAGTCTCTCCAAAAAACGATCAAACCTGAAGAATCTCAGCTGAACCGAGCCCTCTTGAAAAGACCCCCGGCAAGAAAACTCGTGCCGAAACGGGCTTTGAATGTTAGCTCGCGTATTCGTGACCCAATGAAGTTCATCACCGATGCATTGGACATCGAATGGAACAACTATGGGAAGAACTTGCATGCGTTTCAAGAGAAGACTTCAGCGAATAATGTCCACGATCTGCGCGTGAGCATCCGACGGCTCATGGCAAGTATCGATCTAATCGAACGATTTACGCCGGACAACTCTTTGCTGAGGGCTCGTGCTATATTGAAAGAGCAACTGTCTATGCTCAGCGAACTTCGCGACGTGCATGTCGAAATACTGGCAGCTCGTCGATTTCTCAAAGAGCTGCCAGAATTGAAAGAATTCCACGATACCTTGCTCGATAGAGAATCATGTCATCTAAGTGCAGCCAAGAAAGAACTGTCGAACGTGGACAAAAAATTCGTCGAAAATGCAATTAACAGAGTTAGAATCCGCTTCAGCACCACCCGAGCTACAACCAACGCCGCAGCCTCCAACAAAATCATCGAGGCCGCGATTGACAGCTCGTTTGACGTGGTGAACAAGAAGCTCGAATTCGTCAATCTAGCCGACCATTCAACAATTCACAATGTCCGACTGGCATTCAGACCTCTTAGATACATGATTGAAATGTTGCAACCGTTAATCCCACGGGACCGGAAGCAGCTCGGAACAGCTCGATTTCTTGCGCGGTTGATGGGGGAGATTCAGGACCTCGAAGTTTTGATGAAAGATCTGGTAGAGTTCAAGTGGAAGAAAGAGAGCGCGCAACGTGCCGTGATCGAGATTTGGCTGGACCTCGAAAGGCAAGAAGCCGAAACCGCCCAACGATTTCTACGAGCTATTCCCAAATTTGGGAATGTCTGGAAACCAGTCATCCATGAGCAAGGGGTCATTAGGACTATTGACGAGAAGATTTTGTACGTTCTTCGCCATGGAATCGCCGTCAAAAGAGCGAACGCGATCTATCCACTGGATTCTGATCGTCCACTAACTCCCAAAGGTGTAAAGAAGATTCGTAGAATTGCCAGTGGCATGCGCCGTCTGAATGTCGACTTCGATGTTATTCTAACGAGTCCCTATAGGCGCGCACTTGAAACCGCGTTCTTAGTTGGTCGGGAATATGGACTGGGCGAAGCGATACAATCAATGCCCGCACTGAAACCTGAAGTCCTGCCGGAGGAATTGATCAGAGTGTTACAGGATAGGTATGCTTCATGCCGGAATCTGCTGTTGGTCGGGCACGAACCTCAGCTCAGCGCGCTAATCTCAAC
Source organism: Candidatus Bathyarchaeota archaeon (assembly GCA_963835925.1). Classification (GTDB taxonomy): domain Archaea; phylum Thermoproteota; class Bathyarchaeia; order 40CM-2-53-6; family 40CM-2-53-6; genus FEN-987. Next base: position 1,341,059 of record CAWIHH010000004.1, on the reverse strand, counting down.
TTTAACCTCTGGTAGCGCTGGTGTTCGGCCTGTGTTGAAGAAAGGGGGACTTTGCAAACTTCAGGTTGACAAGTTGGTAGCCGGGAAATGTGCGACCCTACTCTGGCTTCTTACGCCCAGACAACTTGGCAATATCGCTTGACATAGTCCTTTCACACATCAGAAAAAAGAGTCCCCAACTCATGGTTTGCGGTTAAACGTTGCGTGGTTGGTTGTTTCTGGTTTGGTGGTATGTAGTTTGTGGGTTAGTAGTGCGCGCACATGCAAACAGACGGAGCCGCGTGAACCTTGCGTAGTTCCACCTTAGTTCTAATTGGTGGCACCGTGGCGTCGTCTCAATTGTTCGTTGATTCGCTTCACAAGCTCAGGCGGGAGCTGGTACTTACATCGTTTGCACTTCCAAGCGTCGTCGTGGTCGTGGCAGCAGTCTTCCTCAGCCAATTATCCCACCTAATGGGGTGAGAGTTTGAGAGGAACAGTAGTGGTTATTTGACTATCGACTAGCATTTTCTCCGCTGATCAGATGCCTGGCCAACGTGCATGAAAGTCTTGGCAACCTATATCTTGCCTATTCTTACGTTGAACTTCCGCGAGATTCACTCTGCTTTCTGAAAGTCCTTGATTTAGGAAGATCCGAATAAAATAAAATAGTCGTAGCCTCCTTGCTCAGGATACTCTAGCAGTGGACGGATGTGGATACGCCCCCCACAGCGCAACCTGGAGTGGACCTGACATGAGATTACGCAGTAGGCGAATCAAATGAACCTGAAAGAGATCATGATTCCAAGAGAGAAAGTCTTCTTCCAATTACTAGAGCAAGAGTCGAGAAACGTGCTGATGGGCGCCCAAGCTCTAAACGACATGATATTGCATTTTGAGAACCTATCCGAGAAGAGGAAGCACATCGAGGACATTGAACACCAAGGCGACGAAATCGTTCACAGTATCTATGATCGGTTAAGAACGACTTTCATCACGCCCATTGACCGAGATGAAATCGGCGAGCTCGCCTCACTATATGATGATGTCTTAGACTTCATAGATGCCGTAGCTGAGCGCTTGAAGCTATACGAAATTAAGGCTCCGACCGAAGGTATGAAACGAATGGCACATCTAGTCCTCAAATCAGTTGAAGAGATAGACGTTGCGTTCGGGCTCATACACGAGATTACAGCTCCGGACATAGAGGCTAGGTGCATCGAAGTGGATCGTCTTGAGAATGAGGCTGATAGTCTCCTGCACGAATCCGTTGCGGCGCTCTTCAAGACAGATGACGCGATCACGATAATCAAACTGAAAGAAATCTACGAGTTCTTGGAGAGTATTACGGACAAATGCGAAGACGTAGTTCAAGAGATCCGTAACATAGTCGTGGAATACTCCTAATCAAAGGTTGTTTGATGTCTCTCGAAGTTGTGATCCTAGTTGTAGCAGTAGCGTTAGGTTTCGATTTCATGAACGGGTTTCATGACGTGGCCAATTCTATCGCGACAGTCGTTTCGACACGAGTTCTTCCTCCTAAGACCGGAGTCCTTTGGGCTGCTTTCTTCAATTTCGTTGCTGCGTTTGGGTTTGGAGTTGCCGTAGCGTCGACGATAGGGCAGGGAATAATCACCACGAATGTCGTTACGGAGTGGCTGATTCTGTGTACTCTTATTGGTGCTATTGCATGGGATGTGATTACTTGGTGGCTTGGTCTGCCAGTTAGCTCTTCACATGCGCTCGTGGGAGGGCTCGTTGGTACTGCGCTCGTGGCAGGTGGATGGGCATTCATCCATATGGAGGGTCTGCTCGTGATCGTTCTATTCATTGTTCTATCCCCTTTGATTGGTTTGCTTGTGGCTATGGGTCTGATTTTAGTTACTTCCAGAATCGCTCGAAAGTTTCAACGGCCGATGACTAATCGAGCGTTTCGTCGACTCCAGTTGATATCAGCAGCCTTGTACAGTTTGGGTCATGGGAGTAATGATGCTCAGAAGACAATGGGCATAATCGCAGTTCTCCTCTTCACCCAGGGTCTAATAGGACCAGTGTTCTACGTACCTTACTACGTTATCTTGATGGCTCACGCGGCAATCGCTCTCGGCACATACTTTGGCGGCTGGAGGATAGTGCGCACGATGGGCATGAGGATTACGAAGCTGACTCCATTTGGAGGATTTAACGCTGAAACAGCGGCCGCCTCAACCCTCTTTCTCACCGCTCATTTTGGCATACCGGTAAGCACCACGCATACAATTGCCGGCGCAATAATAGGAGTAGGAGCTACGCGCCGTCTGTCGGCGGTGCGTTGGGGGATCGCACGTAGGATCGTTTGGGCTTGGGTGTTGACGATCCCTGTCTCAGCGGCTATCTCTGCGACAGTCTATGTTCTCTTGAGATCTATGTTTCATCTTGCCTAGCGTCGTCATTATTGTAAACTTTCAATTGCGAATCATCAATAACGTAATGCTGTAACTCTATCGCTAGTCATTGATTGCTTTCGACAGAATCTTCTGTGTAAATCATGCGACATATTTCGCAAGAAACAGGTCTCTATCTATCAAACAACGAATGAAGCGAACCCGGCAAAAAAATAGGCTGAACCCCAACCAAATTCTACGTTCAGCTGCGTTCCGCCATCGTTACTCCGCGCCTGAAACTCTCGATCTTGAAGCCAAGCGAACCGTAACGTTCAGGCTAAGCACAATGAACAGGAGCACCAAGGCTGCACCCCACGCGAACGTATGAGCTTTTGCGTATGGTGAAGTCCCAAAGTTGTAGATCATGATAGTCATGGACAAAGCAGGGTCATTAAGGCTCGTCATCATGTTTTGGCTGCCTAGAGCTGTGAAGAGCAGAGGCGCTGTCTCACCCATGACACGTGCAACTGACAGTGCTATACCAGTAACCACGCCGCTTTTCGCCGTACTAAGGAGGACATAAACCAGTGTCTTGGCTCGTGAGATTCCTAGTGCCAGGCTTCCCTCTCTGATGGAGGATGATACGAGTTTGAGTGATTCATTGGTTGATATAGTGACGATAGGAATCATCATGAAAGAGAGTGCCACTCCGCCCGCCAAAGCTGAGAACCGATGCAGCGTTGCAACCAAAAGTAGGTAAACGAAGATTCCTGTCACTATCGAGGGCACTCCAGTGAGAACCTCGGCCAGAAGTCTGACATAGTATGCGAACTTGCTTGGGTATTCTGTCAAATATGCTCCAGCCAATACGCCGACTGGGACACCGATCAACGAAGCGATTCCAACCATAACGAGGCTTCCCTCGATCGCGTTGAGAATTCCACCCCCAGTGCCGCCAATGGGCGGAGTGACCTTGGTGAAAAAGTCAATGCTCAAAGCGGCAAAGCCTTTCAAGAATGTATCATAGAGGATTGAGACAAGTGGGGCTAGCGCTATTAGAAATGAGCAGCTCGCAAGAACGACGTACAGCGTGTTACTATATTTTCTCATACGGTGCCGACTAAACAGCGACCCCACCCCTCGTTCGGAAACTCAGTCTCGCTATCAGAACTCGCCCTAGAAGATTCATGATAAAAGCGATAGCGAAGAGTATCAACCCCAACTCGAACAGGGCTGATAGGTAGATTGCGTTACCCGCCACTTCGCTGAACTCATTCGCGATAACGCTCGGAATCGTGTAGGCGGGCAGAAATAGTGACGGGGAGATTCTGGCCACATTGCCGATGACCATTGTAACCGCCATAGTCTCGCCGATGGCTCTTCCCAACGCAAGGACAATGGCGGCAATGATGCCCGTTCGGGCAAAAGGCAAGACGCTGGTCCTGACGGTTTCCCAACTTGTGGCACCCAGCGCGAGGCTTGCTTCACGTTGGCTTCGAGGAACAGCAGTAATCACTTCGCGCATAACCGAAGACGCGTATGGAATAATCATAACAGCAAGAATTACTCCAGCACTCAACATTCCTAGGCCGGTAATTGATCCGGAGAACAGAGGCAGGAATCCTAAAGTTGCCCTAAGGCTTGGATCAACGTAATCTCGCATAACAGGAACAAGAACCAGGAGCGCCCAAAGGCCGTAAACGACACTAGGCACCGCGGCCAGCATTTCCACAACAAAGACTGATGGTACACGAAGCGCCCTTGGCGATAGTTCTGCCTGAAATAGAGCAACTCCCAAACTGACCGGAACAGCGAGAAGAAGGGAGATTGTTGTGGTCATGATAGAGCCATAGATGAATGGTAAGGCTCCTAGGAGTGGAAGTCCGCCCTGCGCAGGATTCGGATTCCAGTCGGTTCCATAGAGAAATCTGAGACCGTACACGCTTAATGCCCTTAGACTGCCATTGCCAATTTCAAGCAACATCAGGGCGACGATAACTGGGATGACTATTGCTGCAGCAATCAGGAAAAATGAAAGAAAATTCGGAAGCCGTGCCTTCCTTCCAGCACGGCTTACGTTGGGCATTTAGCACACGACTAGGATGTTATTAGCAGCTGTCCTTGGTAGTTAAGAGATTTTAGTACCTGTTCGTCGGTAGAGACAATATTTGACGGTAAGGGTACGTAGATCAGCGCTGAAGCGTAGCTTTGTCCATCGTGAACGGCCCACCATAGAAACTTCGCAAGGGCTTGAGCTTTGGCTTTGTTCATACTGGGCTGAACTGACATGTCTTTGTAGAGCAACAAGTAGGTGTAGGTGGCGATTGGATAGGATTGGTCTCCGCTAGCGTTCACTATGTGCAATCCAGTCTGTATATCAGCAACGCTTGGGTTGCCAGTTGCAGCTGTCGCAGCGTTCTTGATTGTGTCGAGCGTTGGAACTATGAAGTTGCCCGCTGCATTCTTGACGGCTCCGACGCCAAGATTGTTGCTCACGGCGTAGATCACGTCAACATATCCTATTGATGCTGGAGTGTTGAATACTGCGCCAGCAACGCCTGGATTGCCTGACGCTCCGATTCCGTTCGCTAGCTTGTCCACTGGCCACGCTACTGATGTGGCGTATCCTACGGCTGTTTTCCAATTAGAGTTGACTGTGGAAAGGTAATCGGTGAAGGCGAAGGTGGTTCCGCTGCCGTCCGATCTGTGAACTGCGGTAATGGGTACGTTGGGGAAGTTGACACCTGGGTTGAGGGATACGATCGCTGGGTCGTTCCACTTGGTGATTGTTCCCATGTAGATCCCTGCTATGACATCTCCGGTGAAGTGCAAAACGGTTTTGTTTGAAATCCCATAGGTCTGCGAGGTTGTAAGTGATTGCAACTCCTCCGAGTGTCTCAGGCATTACAACTAGTCCTGTCGCGTTCTGCGAGTTGAGCAGCTGACAGAGGAGCGTCTGAGGCTCCAAAGTCGACTGTTTTCGCAGTTATTTGTTGGATTCCTCCACCGCTTCCGATTCCATTGTAGTTGATGGTCACAGACGGGTTTAGTTGGTGGTATGAGACTGCCCATTGCTGTAATAGAGGCTGTGGAAATGTTGCTCCAGCACCTAGTAGCGTAACTGGTTGCAGAGGTTGACTTGAGCTGGTCATAGTAGAACTTGTCATAGTGGCTAAGGGAATGGATGTTGCGCCGGAACTTGTCATCATAGCTGTGGTCATGGATGTGGTCGTCATCATCTGATATCCAAAGGCGCCTGCTAGTATTGCCACGATCACGACAGCAATGATAACTAGTCGTGTGGTGTTTTTCTTCTTTGATTCATTTGACATGCGAATCAACGGGCGCCCTTGTTCAGTTGCGTGCTATATAGTGAAATAGCATTGAAATACCGTGCGTCCACATGCACTCATGTGAATCACATAACTCATGTTCAACTAATCTTCGATCTAAAAGACCACGGAAACGGTAAAGGACTAATGCTCACCTCACGCTACCTTACAGAAACATTAGTGCAAACCAAAGATGAAGCAGCGGGCATTGAAGATTTGGATACAAAATTGATTGCGGAAAATCTGTGTGCTGGTTTTGGAAAGAAGAAAGCCGTAGACGACGTTGCTCTTGAGTTTAAAGAAAAGGCGGTCACAGCAATAATCGGTCCGTCTGGATGTGGAAAATCAACCCTCATCCGGTGCCTGAATAGAATGCACGAAGTAACTGTGGGAGCGTGGGTGACTGGACGAGTATTGCTTGACGAACAGAACGTCTATGATCCTTCTATAGATCCTGTGGACGTGCGACGCAAGATAGGCATGGTTTTCCAGAAACCGAATCCCTTTCCCACGATGTCGGTCTTTGACAATGTCGCGGCTGGTCTTAGGTTAAATGGCGTGAAAGACAGGAAGCTGATTAGTGAAAAAGTCGAAGAGAATCTGAGGAAGGCATTTCTCTTGGAGGAGATTGGAGATAGACTTGATGAGTCTGGGGCTAGCCTTTCTGGAGGGCAGCAACAAAGACTTTGCATTGCGCGGGCGCTCGCCGTCGAACCCGAAGTTGTGTTGATGGATGAACCCTGTTCAGCATTGGATCCTGTAGCTACTGCAAAGATTGAGGAATTGATAATCAAGTTGAAGGAAACTTACACCGTGATAGTTGTGACTCATAACATGCAACAGGCTGCTAGGATCTCTGATTTGACGGGTTTCCTGTACTTGGGGAGGTTAATTGAGTTCGGACCGACACGTCAGATCTTCGAGAATCCGCACAATGAGCTGACAGAACGATACATAAGCGGGAAATTTGGTTGAAGCAAACATGGCTCGCTTAATGGACATGGGCATCAGTAGGCTGCAAAATGACATAGTTGACATGGCTAACCTAGCTCAACAATCAGTCATGAAGGCCATTGAAGCCTATGCTAAAGGTGAAAAAATCACACAAGAAGCTTTCAAACGGGCAAATGAACTCTCAATACTGGCATCTGAGGTAGAGGAGCTTGCCGTTGAACTCTTGGCCAGGTATCAACCCGTCGCAAGCGATCTACGCTTCATCAAATCTTGTCTCGAGATTGCCTACGGCTTCTCGCGCTTCGGAAGGTATGCCTACGATATCGCCCAAGTTTTGGAGGTATACGGTGACCTGTCAGACTGTGACAAGTCAGTCGTTCAAGAATTGAGTGGCACAGTAACCAAAATGATTCAGACGAGCATACAATCCTTCAAGAGCAAGGATGAAAAATTGGCTCGCTCTTTGCGGGAGGATGATGATCACGTTGACAAGGCCTACATGGACTATAATCGGGAACTGGCAAAGGCGAAGACACCATCGGTATCAATGCGTTGCGCCGTAGCCTCTTTGCTTGTACTTAGATACCTCGAGAGAATTGCAGACCATGCGTGTTACATCGGCGATTCCGTGATATACATAACCACGGCCGCTAAGGTATAGTAACCTAGGAACGTTAACGTGAAATATTAGTAATCTATATGACATACCATGAAACCCGTCGAAGAAAAGAAGGAAGACTTCGAAGATCGCTACGTTCGCAGAGTACAACTCACGGGTCGCGGTTCGTATATTGTATCGATGCCGAAACGTTGGGTGGAAGAGGCGGGCTTGGAGAAAGGAGGCCGAATCCAATTTAGCAGGCAGAGCGATCATGGATTACTGCTAAGCCCCTTCGAGCAGATCAAGTACGACGATGACAAGCCCCGCTGCACGATTTCTGTGGATTCAAACGAAGAGCCAGAATCTGTCACGCGGAAAATAATCTCGCTCTACATGGTCGGCTTTTCTACAATTGAGATCGGCTCCAAGTCAGGAAGCTTAACCTCGACCATGCGGGAGGCGATCAGAGATGTGGCCAGGAACAAACTTGTTGGCACCGAACTGGTCACCGAATCATCACGAAGCGCAACTCTTCAAGTACTCCTAACGTTCCCTCAACTTCTAGTGCCCGATGCTCTTAGGCGAATGAGCTCGATTGCAAATTCGATGCAGCAAGATGCACTGCAGGCGCTGGCAAGTACAGATCATGAACTGGCGAAGCAAGTGGTTAAGATTGATGACGAGATCGACCGATTCAGCCTGTACATCATAAGACAACTCAAATGGGCCGTACAGCATACTCCCCTCCTCAATAGAATCGGTTTGACCGTGCCGGTAGAATGTCTCGGATACAGGATCATCACAAAAAGTATCGAACGTTCTGCAGATCATGCGGCAAGTATCGCGGAGAACTCATTGTTAATTCAACGCAAATTGGATCCACCAATTATAAGAGATATCTCTTCACTCAGCCAAATCTCGTCAGAAATGATGGAAACCTCCTTACGCTCTCTTCTCGGGTGACTATAGACTTGCAGATTCCGTACTCACAAACAAAGAGAAGATAACCGACCTCGAATCCAAAATCGTGGAACGTCTACTCAAAGAGAAGATGCCAGCGAGCGATCTATCCGCACTTCGCCTAATATCGGAGAGTCTCCTTAGAATAGGAGAGTACGCGACCGACGTCGCAGAAATCGTGCTAAACTTGACCGTACAGAAATCGATACAACAATTCGTACGGACGCCATCGTGAGCACACACCGCCTAATTCGGGATTTATCTACTCAGGCTTCCTAAAAATCTGAAAAGATCGATGTCTACTCGGCAGTCTGCTGGTGGATTCTCTGCAAACCATCACTGGGTCGAACAGTATCCGCAGCACTGCAGGAAGCTCATTATCGCCTTGGTCAGAGATAATCTGTGAAGTCCGTCGCAGGAAACAGAGGAACTAAGAAGACCTGGTGCAGTGATTCCCGTAGGTGGATGAGAATGGGTCGACTCGCATTCAGCATCGTGGACGTCTTTGCAGAGGAGAAGTACGCCGGCAATCAGCTAGCGGTGGTGAGGTATGGAAGAGATCTCATCGACGTTGAAATGCAGAAGATTGCTAGAGAAACAAACTACTCCGAAACCACGTTCATAATCACCGACAAGAAGCATGATGAAGGCTATGACGTGCGTATTTTCACTCCGAAGGAAGAGATGCCCTTCGCTGGTCACCCTACTCTGGGAACTGCGTATGTGATCCGACAGGAGATTATCAGACACCCCGTCGATAGGGTGCTACTGAATCTGAAGCTCGGTCAAATCCCGGTCACCTTCGGCAACGAGGGAATTCTCTGGATGCGGCAGATAGAACCGACTTTTGGAAGAACGTTCGAATACAATGAGATCTCACGCATATTGGGCATCGAGACGGACGCAATTGATGATCGCGTTCCCATTGAAACCGTTTCCACTGGATTGCCTTTCATCATCGTGCCCTTGAGAAAACTCGGGACGGTGAAGAAGTGCAGCGTAGTGAAGGACCGATATTTCGATCTGATCAAAAACACGGAAGCAAAGTCGATACTAGTCTTCAGTCCTGAAACGTACAATACTGCGAACAACCTGAACGTCAGAGTCTTTGTTGACTACTTCGGTATTCCTGAAGATCCCGCAACGGGAAGTGCCAATGGTTGCCTAGCAGCCTACTTGGTGAAACATCGGTACTTCGAGACGGAACAGTTGAACGTCCGTGTTGAGCAGGGATACGAGATCGGGAGGCCTTCTCTGCTTTACCTGAATGCGGACATTAGAGGCGGCACGATAAACGTGTCTGTTGGCGGCAAGGTTATTCCGATCGTCAAGGGCGAGTTCCTCTAACCGACTTGTCGCAATTCTCGTCAAAGCATGAATCATACTGCATGGCAGCATTACACTCGTCCGCGACAGGTGGAGGGTTGGTGGCGCCTACCAGACGCTAGCGAATGGTAACAGAATGATTGCGAGAATAATCCAAGTCGAAAGTAGACCAGATGAACTCGGACAAGGGTCATCAATGAATTGTTTGAGTTACAGTTTTTGCCGCGCTGAATCTTTAAATAAGTTGATTTAGGTGATGGACGGATAAGTGGTTAAGATGCGAGGGGACTACGATCATCAGAGCTGGTTTAGTTCATTTCTAGCTCCAGCTCAAAACGCCTGAAACTGACGCTGCCGAAAGGTTCTCTTGAAAAAGCAACTTTCGAACTTTTTCAGAAAGCACAATACAAAATCTCGGGGCACGATAGAACTTACCGACCCGGTCGTCAGCGATCCTGACATTGAATTGAAGATTCTTCGTCCACAAGAGATTCCAATCTACGTCGCTGAGGGCATGCAGGATATCGGAATAACGGGTTCGGATTGGATCCAAGAAACCGGGGCTGAAGTTGAGAAGCTTCAAGATCTAGAGTATGGCCGCGTACGCATAGTTGCAGCCATACCGAAGAGCATGCCCTACGAGTTCTGTCAATTCGCTTTTTGAAGGGCTGTGGAATCAAGGTCGACCAGTACGCATATCCACCGAATACCTCAACATAGCCTCTCAATTCGTTAAGAGCATGCCGGAATATCGAAGGCGATTTGGTTCTCAGGAACCAGTAATTGTGACGCCTTGGTGGAGAAAAGGGGAGAATCACAATGTCACTATCTATCTCTCCTTCGGAGCGACAGAAGCCAAACCACCAGAAGACGCTGACCTCATCATAGAAGTAACTGAAACAGGCACATCACTAGAACAGAACGAACTAAAACAAATAGGTACAATCTTGGTATCCACTGCGCAACTGGTCGCGAACAAGCAGGCTCTAGCGGATCCCTGGAAGAGAGAGAAAATCTACGATGTACTAACACTTCTCAAAGGCGTAGTCGAAGCACAGAAACGGCTGCACATATTCGTCAATGTCAAAGAGGAAAACCTTCAAGAACTCTTAGACAAGCTTCCGGCGCTCAGAACACCGACTGTAAATCCCCTATCGAAGAAAGGGTGGTACGCAATCAACACGGTAGTAGAGAAAAGCCAGTTCCTCCAGTTGCTTCCAACTCTCCGAAAACTCGCTCAGGGGCTCGTCGTGCATGAGCCTCAGCAGGTGCTCGCGCTGGAAGAGATCGCGAAACGGAAGAACCGAACCAATGAGGCCAATGCTTCCCAAGGTGCATGTGACTACATCACAATTTCAGAAAAGTCGCCGGGAACGTTCGAAGTCAGGTCCAAGGTCTTCCTAGAAAGGAAGCACTCGTACAGAAGAATCATCAGCGACGTTCGAAAAAGAGGCGATAAGGCGGTCGTAGATTACACGCGTAGATTCGACGGTGCTACCTTCGCCAGGATCAACTGCGAATCCCACGAGGCGAAATCGAGAAAGCACAGGAACGTGTCGCCCAACCAGTGCTCTCAGCATTACGTTTTTCATTGCAGCGTCTTGAGGTTTTGCAGAGAGAACTGCTATCCAAGGTCAAATTGTCCTCCGAGTTCAATGGGTTCCACATGCGACTTGCGCTTAAACCTCTATCATCCGTCGGATGCTACGTGCCAGGCGGAAGAGCAATCTACCCGAGTACACGTTCTGATGACCGCGGGACTGGCCAAACTTGCAGGTGTACCCCGTGTCGTAGTATGCACCCCGCCAGATTCAACAGGAACCGTCAACGATGCGGTTCTCGCGGCAGCGAGTCTCTGCAAAGTGGATGAAGTTTACAGGTGCGGCGGCGTACAAGCAATTGCTGCTCTTGCCTACGGCACGAATACGATTCACAGGGTGGAGAAGATTGTTGGTCCAGGCGGCATCTTTGTAGCACTTGCCAAGAAGCTCGTTTCGGGTGACGTGGCCATCGATTTCTTCGCTGGTCCCACTGAACTCATTGTAATTGCCGACGAAGCCACAGACCCAAGACTTGCCGCATGGGATCTCGTCGCTCAGGCCGAACATGGAGCGGACTGCCTCTCTGGGTTAGTGGCATGTTCAGAAGAAGTCGTGAAGAGCGTGCGTTCGGAGATTGAACAGTTACTCACTCAAATTGAACGAAGAAAATACGTAGAATCATCCTTTGTGAGAGGGTTCTCAGCATTGTGCGACAACTGGGATGACGCATGCCAATTCGTGAACCAAGTTGCCCCCGAGCACTTGGAGTTGCTCACAGAGAACGCCCAGACACTCTCTGAAAGAATCCAAAATGCGGGGTTAATCCTCATTGGGCCATTTGCTCCAGCAGCCGCAACCGACTATTGCGTCGGCTCCGATCACGTTCTACCCACCGGAGGATTTGCAAAAAGTCACGCCGGATTGTCGTCATTGGATTTCGTGAGACCAACTTGGACGATCGAAGGCTCGTCGGAGGGTCTGGAGTCCGTTCTTCAACCTTTGAAAGTCCTGACCACGGCGGAAGGTCTTCCCAATCACTATCGCTCGGTTGAATCCCGTTTCACGAAGTGAAACGCATTGAGCGATTGGCTGGACGACAGACTCTCAACGCTCAAGTTCGCGAGAAAGCTACGCTTTCAGTTTGAATTCGAAAGCGAAGAAATATCCGAGTAAAGTTGGACGCTAATGAGAATTGGCACATCCCAGCCGAAGAAGTTCTTCGGTTAGTTCGCGAAGCCGTAGCACAGGTCGATGTCCGCAGATACCCTCTGGGCATGGTGGAGGAACTCTGCACCGCCGTTGCAAAGCGTCTCTCCTTGCCGGAGGGCATGATTGTCCCGACGCAGGGAGCTGATCAGGGAATCGATTTACTCTCTCAGGGCTTCTTACGAGAAGGAGATCGAGCAATTATCGTGGGGCCAACATATTCATTCTACGCGTTGAGAGCCTCGCTAGCTGGAGCGCACTGCACTGAAGTCAAGCTCAACGAATGATTTCTCGCTGCCAGTAGAAACAATTCTGCAAGAAGCCAGCGACAGAGGGATGATCTTCATCTGTTCTCCGAACAATCCTACTGGAAATCAATTCGCAAGTGATGATATCCTCAAAGCTGAGCGAGAAATTTCCTGGTCTAGTCGTTCTTGACGAAGCATACGTAGACTTTGCTGCAAATAGCCTTGTCAAGGAGGTAGAGAACCGGCGCAACCTCGTGGTATTGCGCACGTTCTCCAAAGCATTCGGCTTGGCAGACATCCGCCTAGGATTAATCATAGCTCATCCTGATTGGGCACCGCTCTTTCTCGACCGCATACAGTACCCCTATCCGCTCAGCAGTGTCACTGTATCCATCGCCCTTCGAATGCTTCAAGAATTTCAGTTAGTGGAGAATGGCGTCGAGTCGTTGAGGACAAGAGCGAAAATGGCTTCTTGAACAGCTAAGGCAGATTGATGGCGTTAAAGCCTTTGATTCCCAAACGAACTTTCATCCTACTGGATCTTCCGATAGACGCAACCCAGAGCATTCAACGCGCTCCTTGAGCGAGGCATAGCGACCAAGAAGGTAGGACGCATCCTGAACCTTCCCAATTGCATTCGAGTCACTGTCGGGACCAGAGCGATGAACTCGGACTTTCTTGAGGCACTAAGGTGGTATTGAGCAATGCCTGAGAAGTACGACAACGTGCAAGACTTCAGACGGGCGAGCCTGGATCAAACCATCATGCCTCCCAGAATTACGCAAAGTTGATGCCGTGGTCTTCGACTGCGACGGTGTCTTGGTGGATGCTCGAGATCGTATGACGCAACCATAACCGAAGTTGCAGAGAGAATATTGTGTGAAAACGATCGGTATCGAATTCGCCTGGGAAGAATTTCACGCCGAAACTGATTCGGCAGCTTCGTCGAACTGGTGGATTCAACAACGATTGGGATTCCACCTACGCATTAATCCTGTTCTCTATTATGGCCCTCCCAAAGAGCGAAGCACGCAGGCTGGCACATGAAGGTCTACCGAACGGAAGCACAGGAGTCACTCCAATATTTCACCCAGAGAAATCAGCGACAGTTGTCGATGAGTTCTGTTCCACCACAGCAGACTGCGAGCATTGGTTGCGAAGCTGTGAACAGCTATCTTCACACTACTCATCTGTCCATCGATTCCTGCCTCGGTCATCGCCACGGTACAGGAGCAGCTCGGCTACCCAGGTAGCCCACCCAAGGAGTCTTTTGTCCACCCTGTTCGACGAGATATATCACGGCCCCACGCTCTTTCGAAGGATGTACGGCGTTCAGGCTCACCACTACAAAGGAAGAGGCTTCATCGAGAACGAACGATTACTGATTCGACCAAAAGATCTCGAGACGTTAAGCAGGTTACTCGGAGGACGGCGACTTGCCCTAGTTACAGGTCGTCCCTACCTTGCAACCAAACATGTGCTCCGCGACATGATGAAGTACTTCAACCGTGAAAGCATCGGTTTTCATCGGCGACCTCGATGTTCATCCCAAGCTAGCTCCACAACTTACTCAATTTCGAAAACCAAGTGGGCGCAGCCTGATTCATGCACAGCGAACGCTTTCTTCCGAAATGTTGCTGTACGTGGGAGACTCAGCTGAAGATGTGAGGATGGCGGAAGATGCAAGACGACTAAAAGTACCAGTGCTATTTGCAGGCATCTACGGTACAGGACTAGGTCAACGAGAGCAGTCGAAGTTCTTTAGAGATCGAGACGCCGATCTGATTCTTCCAACGGTTCGTCAGGTTCCAGTTATTTGAGGTCATTGAGAAATGAGAAACGCTGAGATAGATAGAAAGACCAAGGAGACCCACGTCCAAGTCTCCGTCTCACTGGATGGGAAAGGTTCAGCTGTTAACCAAACACGAATCCGTTTCCTAGACCATATGCTCGATTCCTTGGCCACTCACAGCCTCATAGATCTTGAAGTCAAGGCTGAAGGCGACCTGCAACACCATATTGTCGAAGACGTTGCGTTGGCACTCGGATCGGCCCTCAACAAAGCATTGGGGGATCGGAGTGGGATTCGGAGATTTGGCTACTCGATTGTACCCATGGACGATGCGCTTGCCCTAGCTGCAGTTGACCTAGTCCGACGCCCCTTCGCATCAGTACAACTGCAAATTCGAAAGAACAATGCTTGAAGACACACCAAGAGAAGACCTAGAACATTTCCTTCCATCGCTTTCGACGACACTCGAAGCTACTCTTCACGTCAAGGTCCTGGAGGGTGCAAATGATCATCACAAGGTCGAGGCGGCATTCAAAGCCTTCTCCATCGCCCTTGGAAACGCAATTACCTTCGACACAAGGCGATCTCTCCAAACACCATCATCGAAAGGAGTGATGTAGCAATGCGTGTTTCAATCTTCAACTACGGCGTTGGAAATCTATACAGCGTACAAACCGCACTAAAACGAGAAGGCGCTAAACCTCAGATAACTTCCGACATTCGCAAGGCAAAGATCGCCGACGCACTCCTCCTACCCGGCGTCGGTAGCTTCAGCGAGGCTGCAAGAAAACTGCCGCCGAGATGAGATTCGTGATATGGCAAGTGCCGGGAAGCCAATTCTGGGAGTCTGCTTGGGGCTTCAACTCTTTTTCGAAAGCAGCGATGAAGGACCTGGCAGAGGCTTGGGACTCTATCTCAGGGAGAGTAAGGCGCCTCCCTTCGACGGTGAAAGTGCCTCAGATCGGATGGAATGTGTCTGAAGGTAAGAAATCGCAACGAACTCGTCGAGGGAGTGCCAGACGAATCATGGGTCTACTACGTGCACTCATACTACCCAGACACACAAGACAGATTGTATCGTCGCTACCACTGAGTACGGTCTAGAGTACCCCTGCCTCGTCGCTAAGAACAACGTCTTCGGCACACAGTTCCATCCTGAAAAATCAGGAACCTCAGGACGCATTATCCTACAGAATTTTCTTCGACTGGTCAAAAGGTGAACGAGTTGGAGATATGGGCCGCCATCGATCTGCACCAAGGACGAGTTGTCTCTCTCCGCCAAGGAAACCCTGAGCTGAGCACCGTGTGGAGCGACGACCCTCTCGCCATCGCGAAACGGTTTGAGCGCGAAGGAGCCAGTGGACTACATATAATTGATCTAGATGGCGCTCTGAAGACAGGCTCGAATCGTTCGATTGCCGAATCAATCGTCCACGAAGCAAAGATCCCGATCCAAATTGGAGGGGGCGTGAGGAGTAGAGCGGATGTTGACAGCTGGATGAAGCTTGGGGTTGACCGCGTAGTCCTCGGCACTCTAGCGTACAATGATGCGTCAACGCTCAATCAGGTCATCAGCGAGTACGGTCGGGAGAGAATCGTCGTTGCATGCGACTACAAGAACGGAAAGATAGTAACGAAGGGTTGGACGAAGCAGGAGAATCTTTCAGTTCTTGAGGCGATCAAACACCTGCAAGATTCACAGGTTAAAACAGTCCTAGCCACTGCCGTTGAGTTTGACGGGCAGGCACAAGGACCGGACCTGGTCACCTTGCGAAATATTCGTGAGTCAACTAATGTGCAGATCCTGGCGTCAGGAGGCGTGCGAACCATAGATGATGTTCAAGAATTGAAGCGCGTTGGTGTTGAAGGAGTCGTGATCGGTCGAGCTCTCTACGAAGGCACTCTTGACCTTACTGAACTGAATCTTGGAGTCCGATAGCATTGGCCCTAGCGAAACGCATCATACCATGTCTCGATATCAAGAGAGGAAGGGTTGTCAAGGGCGTGCATTTCAAAGGCCTTCGTGACGCCGGAGACCCTGTGGAGCTCTCGGTCCGCTATCGCGACGAGGGCGCCGACGAGATCGTTTTCCTTGACATAACCGCCAGCCTACAGCAGAGAAAAACACTCAGATCCCTTCGTGAGAAAAGTCGCCGCAAATCTAGACATCCCATTCACAGTGGGAGGAGGAATCAGAAGCATGACCGACGCGAGACTTGTACTCTGCAACGGCGCAGACAAAGTGTCGATAAACACAGCCGCCATACAACGACCAAGCCTCATCAAGGAATTGTCAGATCTGTTTGGTTCGCAATGCGTCGTGGTCGCAATTGACGCAAAGCGAGTCAAGGAAGAAGGATGGCCAAAGATTCATGGTCTTCAGCCACTCGGCAACCAGACCCACGAAGTTGGAAGCAGGCGAATGGGCAAGAAGAGCTGAAGCGATGGGAGCAGGAGAGCTATTGGTGACGTCAATAGACCGTGATGGAACTAAGAATCGGCTACGATCTTGAACTCCTACGTCATATTACAGGTCAAGTTAACATACCGGTGATCGCAAGCGGCGGATGCGGTTCTCTGTCTCATTTCCTTTCAGCTTTCACAGAGACCAACTGCGACGCCGCCCTAGTCGCATCACTCTTTCACTATGAAGAATTATCAATAAGACAAGTAAAGGACTACTTGACAGCGAATGGAGTCTTGGTGAGACCTTGAAATCGGCATCTCTCGAAAATATTGACTTCCAGAAAGGAACGGGCTTGGTCCCAGTGGTCGCTCAAGAAAGAAAGTCAGGCAAAATACTCATGCTAGCATACGCCAATCAACAAGCCGTTGAACTTACACTCGAAACTGGATTCGCTCATTACTGGAGCCGCAGCAGACAAAAGCTCTGGAAGAAGGGCGAGGAGTCAGGCCACCTCCAACAAGTGCATGAAATCCTAGTCGACTGCGACGGAGACACACTTAGTCTACTCATTGGACCAAACAGGACCTGCCTGCCACACTGGCGAAATGACCTGCTTCTTCAGAAAACTCGAAAACAAAGCAACTCCAGACTAGAACCAAGAATTCAGCGCCAGCATTATCAACACATTGTAGAACAGTGCACTAATTCAGCGTTGAATCTCAGAGTAGGGGGGTCTTGCCGCAAGCCCTTTTCCTAGTTCCAGACTATTCTGTAGGCTTGCCGCACCCTCACAAATAGTCGATTAGATAACAGTTCACGGTTGCAGCCCGTCAGAATTTCCTGAACGTAGTCTTTCCAGTTTCCTCTGGTGGATCTTGTAAAAGGTCAACTGCACCCACAGTGAAGAGAGTCATAGGAGCGGCTAGATACTGCCAAGCGGAGTCCAGAACGGAATTACGAAGTGTAATGGCTTGACTAATCAAGGAAGTCGCGGACGACGTTGAGCTAGACGTGAGAGTTGAAGTGGTTACGTTTGCGCTTGAAGTTGAAGAAGTGGTAAGAGTCGCGGAGGCTGTGGGAAGTTGGAAAGTCTTGGGAGTAAGGGTTGGAGGCAGATAATTGTAGTAACGTTTGTAATTCCATCGTCCCGGCTGTGGGTGAACAAGAATCTCAACAACATCTCCGGTTCTTCTTGTCCCAATCCTTCGCTAAAATAGTCGAGTCCTGTTGACGCAAAGTCGTCGGCGGTGTCTGTTAAGTAGTGGAAATTTACCTCTCGTCGAGAATGGTATCTTGAAGGGCAGAGAATACTCCAAATTTGGCAAGTCTGCTTTCATCCTCCTCGAACTCATAATTAAGGGACGGCTGATTTGCGAATCCACCGTGCGGGCACACGGATCTAACGTTGAAGAACTGTCTCAGATAACCAAGTTCTTCTTGGAATAGCTTCTCCGCAGCATTCCAATCGATCTCAGATCCATTCATAGTTTGGTCGATGACTTCGTAATGGTATCCCACTTCAAACCCGTATTTTTCCAACAGTTGATAGAATCTAGCTATCTCCTCAATTGTGTAGTAACTTTCCGCATGCAATCTCAGGTAGGAAGTACTTCTGAAACCGTGGTTGTAGTCAAGCTCGAGCATCCCATATCCGTTGTCGTAGTCCATATCGTGCCTCAGAAGGACATTGACCTTGTCCGGTCTGTAGGAAGAGTCGTATTCGATTATCGGGTATACGTTGTATCTTTCATCAGTGAGAAGCTCCAGAAAATCTCTCATAGTCTGACAGCCTGCCCAGCGGTTAGTATCCTTGAGGTAGGTGTTGGTGTGTCTAGCGGCAAAGCGAAAGAAGTCTCTTCTCGAAATCCTTTCGGATCCGAACAGCAATACCCCCGGGAACACGCCTGTCATTCCGCTGCCTCCCCACTATTACGGTATCGCTGGTTTCCGAAACTGGTTCCCTGAACCCTTCGAACCTTCGATCGGTTCGGTATAGTCCATGTTTAGTTCAATTTGGATGGGGCGTAAGAAATCGGTGGGGTTCACCCTGCAAGCTTGCTTCTATGGCAGAGCGTTCTGGCTGCTGATTTTAGTCATTCAACTGTTTGAATATGGCTTCTGGATCACGCAGCGCTGCTTGATAGAGTCCTTGAGCCTCACCCACAATTATGTGTTCCTTGTCTGCCTTCATGCCTTCTATGATTTTTTCGGCGACCTCCTGGGGGCTGATTCCTCGATATGCTTGTTCCTCCTCGCCAGCGAAACTTGCGTCAAGTTCTGTGTCGGTGGTGGGCGGTGTCGCCTCAAACACTCGAACAGAGGTTTCCCTGAGTTGATGGCGAAGCGAGTTGGTGAATGAGTGAATGGCGGCTTTGGTTGCGCAGTAGACTGGCATCATTGCAATGGGCACGAATGCTAATCCTGAAGAAATGTTTACGATGGTGCATTCTTTCTTCAAGAGGATTGGGGTGAAGAGCGCACAGAGTCGTATTGTGGCGGCGAGGTTGATAGTTATCTCGTCGTCTTTAGGTGACGGGAGCTTGCTCACCGTGGGGGATGTGAAATTCATTTGCCGCTGGATTCCGGCATTATTGATTAACATGTTGAAGTTGGGAAATCGTGTTGTGGTCCAACGGAGCAGGTTTTTCCTCTCGGATTCTTTGGAAAGGTCACACTGTTTGATGTGAAGGGTAGGTATTCTCTTTTTTGCGAGTCGCAGCTTGTTCTTGCGCCGGCCGCACACTATTACTACACTTCCTGCATTGACAAATTTCTCAGCTAAGGCAAACCCTATGCCGGTCCCCCCTCCTGTGATGAGGACCGTATTTCCACCAATATCCAAACTCGGCAGCTCCTATTCAGCAGGATAACAGTTGGAATCTGATAAATAGATGTGTATCTCTCGCAGGTGTTTTCCTGTCTGTCTGAGCATACATTCGGAAGCGCCACTCGACCTGTGACTTGGTCGATGAGGTTTGCAATCTTCATATCTGCGATTGCGCCTAGAGGCGTCGCACTCTTTGTGTACTGTTGATAGAGCTAGTGGCACTTGAATGATTTTGCCATCTCTAGGAACAGTTCTCCGAAATCTTCAGGGCCGCTAGGCGACAGAACTGTGTAGATTACGAAGTATTTTGATGAATTCTCACAGTGAAGGTGACACGAATATCCTTGACGGTACGTCATTTTCTTGCTGCTGAAGATTCCGGGTATCGGCTGGTCTACTTTGACGTGGTTGTAGATTGCTTTGTGTTTGTTGACATTCAGGGTATCGTGTTTGACTCTTTCAAAGTTCTTTACATTTCCACTTTTTCGCAAGTTTTCGACGCTGTGTTCGGCATGTTTTTCTACGGTTCGAAAGTTCTTTTTGGCTTTCTCCAGTGCACCCCACGAGAGGTATAGCTTTTCCTTGTCCGGAAAATGAAACACGACGTCACCAGACTCACGTCGACTTTTTGGATTGAATTCAACCCGGCAAACGGGTGGATAGTCTATCGAAAAACCATAGACAGAGAACTTTTCGAAATTCTCGCTCTTCAAGTGAATGCCGGCGATGATTCAGTAAAGACACAAGATTCGTGATCTGGCTTTCGACGCAATTAGTCTCAACGCTATTTCTTCTTGGATTCTTCCGCTTTCACTGCCATTTCTTGACGATTGTCGATTTGCTTCTGACCTATCTCAGCGTAGAGATTGCACCAATCACGGCCTGAAACTACCAGGTCGTATGTCTTCAATTTCGGATGTACGCATTTCCCGCGTTCTAGGAGGTCGGCGTTGAGGGGGTCGTTTGGCAGGAACCATATGCATGAGAGACAGTTTTCGTACTGCCACGATATCCTCTTCAGGCTCTTCTGCGGTTCAGACTCACTTTTGCTCATGGACTCATTCTTTCCGTAGTTGATAATTAAATAACTTTGGCACTCGACAAGGACAACAAAGCCATAACCCATTTCACGCTCGTAATCGGAACCGAGTCTTGACAGTGGAGTGGGAGCTGAACTAGGGATTCAAGGTTCATCCAAGGCGGGCTCTGACAGTTTTTCGGTCTGGTTCACACGATTGAGGAGAGAGTGATCAATATGTTCAGCATTTGACCAAAGACGCCGGTTTGCGTGAGTCTACCGATTATCTTACCTTTCTCGACCACAAAGATGCGACGTACGTTCTTTTCGACCATCAGGGTCATAGCTTCGGACAGAGGCGCTTCAGGGTTGATGGTGATGATCGGGGTGCTCATGATGGATTCCGCTTTCATTCCGTTTGGGTTCAACCCCTTGGCGAGACACCGCCGTAAGATATCTCGCTCTGTCACTGTACCGACTGGCATTTCGTTTTTTGTGACCACAAACGACCACACTTCCTTCTCAACCATCGCCTCAATCAGATCTGAGATGCTTTTCGAAGCGTCCAAAAAGAATACGCGATTTTCCATTGCGTCGCGAACGATTCAGAGGGTGGATGATTAAAGTTCTAATCCAAATCCTGGACGAACTTCGACGGCGAAACGCCAGCAGAGAAAGCAGGAATCAAAGTGAAGGGCAAAAACAAGTGGTTGACACTAATTCAAGACGCAAGCAGCAAGTAGAGGTTAGAATAGCGGCCTAGTGAAGGTATTTCTTGACTTCAGTCAGTAGTTTATCTTCGTTGAATGGTTTTGGAAGGTAGCTGTTGGCTCCAGCTTCTCCCGTATGTCCCCTACTACTCTCGTCTTCAATAGCGACGGAGGGCATGGTTAAGATAATTATGGGTATGTGTTTCGTTTTGTCTTGAGACTTCAAGGTCTTGCAGACTTCCCAGCCGCTTTTCGCTGGCATGACGACATCTAGGAGGATAAGGTCTGGTAGTTCGCTTATCGCTTTCTGTAGTGCTTCTAGGCCGTTAGCGGCAAGTGAGACTTGATAGCTGTTCTTCTCAAGGATTATCTTGAGCAGGTTTTGCATATCCAACTCATCGTCTGCGACCAGAATCTTCTTCGAGGCTAAGCTCTCCGCTTGGGTATTGTGAAGTTAAAAGTGGCTCCTTTTCTCTCTAGTTCAAATTCGACTAACAGTGCGTCAAGAACAGAATGAGGGTGCTGTCACTCATGATTTAAAAGGCCCGCTACACCAAACGATTTTTGACATACCCTCCGACCAACTTGGTGTCCTAGATACCAAACGCTTTGTTACACCAATAAATTCCGAGTGCACCAAACGCAGACGTGACGTTACCGAAAGCAGGCATCGCCGCCGAAACATTATCAGGCTGTTACGCAGACGCCAATTTACTCCAGCAAGCGCTAAATAATACAAGCGCACGTTACGTGAGACTAGGTACGAGAGAATAGTTACCACTGTAGCGATACAGCGTCTCGCATTCCCTGCGTATGAGCTTGGCATCTCCAAAACTGACATCGGACTGACTTTAACGCACTGTAACTAGAGACGGCTAGTGTCGGTGACACTTTAGATCCAGCCCTTCCGGAGAAAATCCACGAGCATATACCAAAGTGTCCACAACGTCGCCCTGGATGAACTCCCGCAACGGCTGCCGGCTACAGCGGGTCCAGCCGAAATGAGACCGTCCAGATTAAGGCGTTTATACAAGTGTCACCGAAAATCTAGGTATCCGGTTACAGACTCTAATTCTACTAATCTCGCTTGCCGACCATCAGATTCTCGTGGAGAAGGCAAAGAAAGGTAAGAGTTAGGAAACAATGCCTCTACATGAAAAGCAAGGACAACGATTTACGTGCGAGAAATGCGGCTTCGAAACTAATAGTTCAGAGATTTTTCCGCTTCATAAGAAGAACTGCCCCCGAGTCTGATCGACACTACGCGCAGAAGGGTAAGGCGAAGATTGAGGATCAATGAATGAGAAAGCAGCCCTGACTCTACCCTGATCTGGCTTGTTACCTTACTCAGATGATTCTAGCTTTCCTGGCGCATCCCACATGGCGATAATCGGTACCGTGACCGGTGGTCTTGGCGACGACCTGCTGATCTCTCCACCGAACAATCTCCCGGCCGCAGATTGCGCAAGGGGGTAGAGGTCAACCGCGGTTCGCATGCTTTGTCTCGATCATCCTCGAAATCATCGGGAAAACAACTGGCTGAGTCCTTAGTTCGTCTGACTATTTTCCCTTTTCATCGACAAGCAGATAGGACTGGATCCAAGGCGGCCGCAAACGCCTCGAGATCGCCAAACAAACCCGCTTCAGTAATCCCCGCGTGACGATCGAAGTTCTAATCCAAGTCCTCGATGAACTCCTAGCGCGATTGCCGGCTGAGAGCTAGATCGCAATTGCGAAATGGTAGTATTGCGAGTAGCCCGAGCGATTCGACTTTTAGCGCAACGGAAGGTCTCAGAAACGTCTGAAGTAGAACAG
Organism: Candidatus Bathyarchaeota archaeon; assembly: GCA_963835925.1. Lineage (GTDB taxonomy): Archaea > Thermoproteota > Bathyarchaeia > 40CM-2-53-6 > 40CM-2-53-6 > FEN-987. Next base: position 1,317,980 of record CAWIHH010000004.1, on the reverse strand, counting down.
GCGCAAGTGGTCGCAGGTATTGAGCATGTGGAGAAGGCGAACGCCCGCGGTTAGTCTGAGAAAGGGCGTGGGAGGTCGTAGTTTCAATTCGGCGCAGAGTTTTTCGAATTGTGCGATGTGTGAAGATAACTGGCGCATTCTTCTAGCGTAACCGCACTCATCTCCAGCTTTCGGTCATCAGGAAGCGAATCTGGAAAGGTCAACAGATACACCGCTGCCAGCTGGCCGCTAGGCACATCTACGGTATTTGCCTCAACCTTCACATCCTCCAAGCCTTCAAGTCTCAGTCTCTGTGTTAGAAGCAGAGCTAAGTCGTCCCCGCCTGAACCTTTCTTGATCGTTTCACGCTTCACGGTTTCTGAAGTCCCGTTTTCTTTGTTCGTTACAACCCGAATGCGAATTGTTACGTGACTAAATCGGTCTCGGTGGTTGGTATTTACACGGTTCGAAAGAACTTTAGGGGCTATTCAGTGGTGTCTAGTAGTTTAAGCAAAAAAATACCAGTCAGTCACATGACTCGGTAAATACTGTATGGGTTCTAGGTTTGGTGTGGGTGGTACTACTGGTGCAAGCACTGGAAATTGAACCGTAACCAACTTGTTGCGTGATAAGATTGGTGTTGTTGTAATTTATTACGATGAGTGAGGTGAAGTTCTATTCGGATGTGTATTGATGAATGGGGTTCGCTCGCGCGCAACTAGGATAGATCAGCAAGGGGTAATTTCATGAGACTCCCGACGAAATGATTAGGATAGTCACGCGCACTGACATTTCAAGGGCAATCGAGAAACATCGTTCCACGAAAGGTTTGGCGAGAGAGTAAATTCATTGAACTGAAGTAGATGGCAGCTTCCGCATGGATTGTCGCTGAACGTGTTCCAGTTCCTGAGTTTGTTGGCGCCGGGGGTGGGAGTTTCTCCTGCCTTTCAGGGTTCCTTGCTTTACCCCTACGGCGGGATTCGAACCCACGAGGCCCAGAGGACCAACAGCTGTCTTGACCCATTTCTAACAGCAGATCTCGAGGTTCAACGTCCATACACGCACTTGAGGTGGACTCTGTCGCCTTACCAAGCTAGGCTACCCCGGCGCCATCTCAACCCGTGCTTATGGCAGGTATTAAGCCTACAATCGAAATCGTCATTTGTGATTAAGAACCTCGAATTTCTTCCTGCATTGCCACGCAATTCTCGGGAACATGTGACCCACGAATCTCCTTCGATAAGGATTGACTTTGCTTCTCAAAAGGTCCGTAAGAACGTAGTAGCTAGTTTCGAATTCGGTGAGCGAATTATTTCTAAATTTCATTACGGGCATGCTTGCGTGCGGCTTTTCCCAAGCTTTATCCCATGCCTCGACCGCTCCCGTCATCCCTCTCTCCATATTACGGCCTTCTAGCTCGTTCTTCTCAACCATCAAAAGCACAACAAGCCTAGTCACACCCTCCACTCTAGTTTTGAGAAGGAATTCGCGAGTTGAATTTCTTGGCGCTGTGGAATCTAACACCACACTCCGCCCGCTTCTCAGCACCAGATCACGTAAGGAGGCTAGACAATTGTAAACGAATTCCTCATCCTTCGGTGGCTCGATATGCCCGAAGAACATGTCTCTCAAATCGTCCACGCTTAATCGCACAAAATCACGGTTCTCAGCGACAAGGCGCTTGGCCAGAACGGTCTTCCCAGAGGCTGGGTAACCGCTCAATACTAGATTCCAAAGAGGCATTGGTTCCAGCGCTCATGTTGATAGTGCATTCCCAGCAATCTTTTCCAGCCTCTTTTAAACACGCAGCAGAACACCAAGAGTAATCTCGTTGTGATTCGAAAGCAATGGAGAGTCGAAATTGAAGCCTAAGGTCTACGTCACGAGACAGCTCCCAGCAATGGCTATGGATCGAATCAGCTCATTTTGCAATGTTGAAGTTTGGAGTGGCGATATTCCACCACCCAGAGAAGTCCTTCTCGAGAAGGTTCGAGAGGTTCAAGGGCTGGTATGCTTGCTCACCGACAAGATTGATGCCGAACTGTTGAGCCACGCCCCGAATTTGCGGGTGGTCAGCAACTATGCGGCTGGTTTCGATAATATAGACATACGAGAAGCCACGAGAAGAGGCATAATTATCACAAACACCCCTGAAGTTCTCACCGAAGCCACAGCGGACTTCACTTTCGCGCTACTCATGGCGGCCGCGAGACGCGTCGTAGAAGGTGACAGAGATGTTAGGCGTGGTTATTGGAAGACATGGAGCCCCATGATTCTACTTGGTCAAGATGTACATGGAGCCACATTGGGAATCATTGGCTTGGGCAGGATTGGAACAGCGGTTGCGCGGCGTGCCAAAGGCTTCGGAATGAAAATACTCTACTACAATCACACAAGACGACTGAAAATTGAGAATGAACTTGGAGTAGAGTATGTAGGAATCGAGAGACTCTTGACCGAGTCCGACTTCATAACAATACACGTCCCCCTGACTAGCGAGACGCATCATCTCATTGGCAAAACGCAACTTGAAAAAATGAAAAGCAATTGTGTTCTCGTGAACAGCTCTAGAGGGCCAGTCGTCGACACCATTGCGCTTTACGAAGCACTTCGAGACCACAAAATAGCGTTCGCAGCGTTGGATGTAACTGATCCTGAACCTATTCCCAAGAATCACCCTCTGCTGGGACTCGAGAACGTAACGGTAACGCCTCATATCGCAAGCGCCTCAATAACGGCCAGAACGAAAATGGCGTTAATTGCGGCTGAAAACCTGATTGACGGTCTTGAGGGAAAAACGCCCTCTCATCCGGTTAACCCCGAGTCTCTCCGTTTAGGTTGGCATTCAACTGGAAACTAGTTGAAAATTGAACGTGCTTCTAACCATATCTAAGCCCCGCTTAAACTATCGTAAGTTTGAAAAACGTCTGCATCACTCCAACTCTGAATGCGAAAGTCATAATCGACCCTTCATAGCTCTCCAACCGCGCCCTTCCGGATTAGACCGGACATTACTTTTATTGTTCTGGCTCATTAGGCGTTACCATGAGAATAGTCTCTCTTCTACCCAGCTCCACTGAGATCCTATACGAACTGGGTCTAAGTGAAGATCTCGTAGCAGTCTCCCATGACTGCGATTATCCTCCTGAGGTGGCGAACAAAGTACGTTTAACCTCAATAGATATCGACCCCGCAACAGCCAGCAGTAAGGCGCTCAACGAATGGGTTAGTGGAAAAGTCCACAATGGCATCAGCGTCTATCACATAGAAAAAAACGCGCTGAAAGAGGCAAACCCCGATCTCATACTAACTCAGGAACTCTGCGAAGTTTGCGCTCCATCCTTCACCGAGGTCAAGTCAGCGTGTAAGATTCTGGACGGTGAAAGGAAGATAGTCTCACTTGAACCAACGATCTTAGAAAGTCTTGGATAGCATACTGACAATAGGCCGGGTCACTGGAAGAGCAGCTAAAGCTGAACAGCTCGTCTCCGCACTACGGAGTAGGATGAAGAACGTTGAAGCGTTGGTCTCAAAAGCGCGATCCCGGCCAGAAGTAGGCTGTTTGGAGTGGCTGGACCCAGTTTTTTCTGCTGGACATTGGGTTCCAGAGATGATCGCCAAAGCAGGCGGGATAGATAGACTTGCGCGACCGTCAAAGCCATCAATCCGAATCGAATGGAAGCAAGTTCTCGATTACGATCCGGAAATACTGATCATAATGCCTTGCGGTTTCAATCTTGAAAGAACAATTCAAGAATCGAGAACACTCAAAAAGAATGCAGGCTGGGAGAACTTGCGTGCGGTAAGGAATCATCAAGTATTCGCAGTGAACGGCACTGCGTATTTCAATCGCCCTGGACCACGTATCGTAGCCGGTCTCGAAATCGTTGCGGAGATATTGCACCCTGAAATCGTCAGAGGAATAGCGCCAGCGAATTCATACGCACGACTGAACCTCTAGCGCAAAATCAGACTAGTTTTCATGTTCTGGACCGCTTGCCCCGTATATCCGAGGCAGGTAGCGTCCGACATGTTTCTGGTACTGAACGTATCCAACTCCGAACTTCGCTACTAGCATCTCTTCTTCTGGATTGTCAGCAGAATGTAGCCGGGGACGGCAATTAATGGGATTAGGGCAAGAAAGTTGTGCCACATAAGTAAGAACCCTGTAAACATTAGAAAGTATGCCAAGTATGAAGGGTGCCTAACATAGCGGTAAGGCCCCCAGTTCACCAGTTTATGACCCTCAGGCATCTGCCACGACGTGGCATACCTCCCTCTAACAAGTACGCTCCAAATGAAAACTGCATATCCAAAAATCATTACAGAAGAACCGAAAGATTTCAGCAGACCCATTCGCATCATCCCTATGTCAAAGGAACCAAAGATGGAACCTAAGTCTCGCCAGTAGCCTAAGATCACGTAGAGAAAAGATTCGACTAGGAATGCGACGGTTCCTATTCCAGACAGTAAGAGCGGCAGCGCTATGCGTTTCTCAATTTCAGGCTTCGAAGATGCTGTGGAGCGGCTCGCGTTATAGCGCAATAGATTATCTAGATTGATTACTATGAAAAGTGCCAGACATACCGCAACAATACCCTCAGCCAAGGAGATCATAGTTCACGGCTCTGTACAGGTCTATCTTAGAAGCTGCGCGGTCCTGCTCCGTTTATGTGATTCGAATCAGGAGCACCAAAGCAGATAGTCCCCTGTTATCTGTCGCATGTCTTGCAAATCTGCCGGCATGCTTAATTGATCACTCTTTTCCTGACTTACGTTGAGAGTTCGCATTTGCCCAATGAGATTCACTGCGCTCATATTCTTGTGAAAACCGAAAAGGAAGCGCAAGGCGTTTTGGAGAGACTTAGCAAAGGCGAAAAGTTCTCGAACATAGCCAAGGAAGTTTCTCGTTGCCCATCTGGTAAGCGCGGCGGAGATCTCGGCACCTTTCGCAGAGGAAAGATGGTTAAGGAGTTCGAACAAGCTGCGTTCGCCCTTCAAAAGGGGCAGACCTCATCAATCGTGAAAACACTATTCGGATACCACATACTGCGCAGACTCGAGTAGATCGCACGGAACACACTCTCGATATTGATTCATTACGAGCGGTAGAATACTTCCGGCAGACTTACGTCGTGACTAACTGGATAACGAAGACATGTTTTGATTCTCGCTTAATTGATTTCTACAGGTTTGTTTTGGGAATCGAGGCTCTGCTTCAACCCTTCGAAACTCAACTCCCCCACCTCTTATAGAGGTTCGACTCGGCGCCAACCGCATCCATTACCTTCCCTACGATGTGGTTTACGAGGTCGTTGATGGTCTTGGGATTGTGATAGAAACCCGGACTGGCGGGCATCACTATAACGCCCAACCTTGAGAGTTTGAGCATATTCTCCAAATGAATTGCGCTTCAGCGGTGTCTCACGCACAACAAGAACTAGCCTCCTGTGTTCCTTCAGGGCCACATCCGCATTTCTGGTGATCAGATTGTTCGCGTAGCCGTTCGCGATGGCTGCCAACGTTTTCATCGAGCACGGACAGATCACCGTAGCATCGAACTTCGCAGAACCAGACGCAATATCAGCTTGAACCTCACCCTCCCCCAATACCGGTCCACACTTTTCCAGAACCGCAACCCCTTCAGGCATCTCTGTCGCCAACACCTTTCTAGCAGCGTCGGATACGATGACCGTTAACTCAACCTCGCTTCTAGCCAGCTCCTCGGCCAACCTTACGCCATAAACAACCCCCGATGCTCCCGTTATCCCTAACACGATCCTCAAACTCTGCGCACCGATCCGCCAATAATCCCGCCCCTCAAGCCTTTAAGCAATCTCCGATTTTCCGGCGCAGGAATCTTCTCGATCATCTTCTCGCGGAACAGCTTGAATTCTTCTAGATTCCAGCGAAACCAACCACGGTCATGTTGAACCTATGGAATAATCCAGAAATGGGGTACTCGTGGAACATGTGATTTCTATCTGCCCAAATTGTCTTGGGCCAGTCTGATTCAGCGCTCTGGAAGGTCTATGTTTGCGTCATACTTACCGGGGTCTTCCGTACTGCGTGAAAACGTTATTTATACGGGAAGATCCCCAAGTTCATTTAATAACCCGAGAGAGGTCGACCGGGGTTCTAGCATGCGCATTGTCTCAGTTGCTGCACTTCTTGCCGTGATTCTACTATCCGCCACGTACTACTCTCCAACGACTTTTGTGGTATCAGGCAGTCCGTCCCACGGTCAAGCAATTTCGGTTTCTAAGTTCACTCTTACCGAATGGAATGTTTCAACAAGGGGCGGAGGCCCTGTGGGTATAGCTTTCGATCAGACAGGAAAGATTTGGACCACCGAGAATTCAAGCAATAAAATCGCCAGCCTTGACCCATCCCACAACACGTTCACTGAATGGAACATTACGACCCCCATCAGCCAGCCACGCAACATCTTCGTGACACAGGTTTTGCTTGCCGGTGGCAGTGTGACGCAGGTCTTCTTCACGGAATACGCCTCGAACAAGATCGCGCGTTTCGACATCTTCAACAAGAACTTTACCGAATGGCAACTTCCCGCGGGAAGCAAGCCGGTCGGTATCTACGTGGACGAAAACGCGGACGTTTGGTTCACGGAATCTGGAAGAGATATCATTGGGCGACTAACCCCGAGCACGAATAGTCTGACCGAGTGGAGTCTTCCGGGAGCGACGGCCTCACCAGGCGTACCTGTTTTGCAACCCTGGGGAATTTATATCCAAGTGGTAAGCCCACCAACAAGTGCAAGTAACCGTTTTGTATGGTTCACTGAATCACTAAACAATAAGATTGGAAGACTTGAGGCTAACAGTAATCGGCTGACGTTGTGGGACTTGGGCGCGCTAGGCCTGGGAGTGTATCAACCCGCGGAGATTAAGATAGCAACGGTCAGCGGTTTTCCAGTTGCAGTTTTCTCCAACCTAAGAAGTAACAAGATTTCGATTCTGGGAAACGATACGGCGGGCGGGTCCGTATACGAGGACACGCTGATCCCAACTTCAAGTGCTCTACCCGAGGGAGCTGCATTTGACTCTGCGCGAAACGCTTTCTGGTTTGCAGAAAACAACTGCGGGAGCTATTGCGAATCTCAACACTACCACCACTTTCGTTGGACAGCTTTTAACGCCGTCCTATTGCACCATCGCTCCCGCCGTAGGATCCCCATCATGCGCCGTCCCAGCGATACAAGCTTCAAGCACGGCGGGGGTCACCGTGACTCCTGGAGGATCTGGAACCTCCCAAACTCAGACCCCGAGTACATCATCTGTGTTCGTCTTTCAAGGTCCGATTAATGGTGTGACGGAGTACAAACTCCCATCGCTTACCTCAAAACCATCCTCCATCGCTCTTGATGCTGGTGACAACGTGTGGTTCACTGAAAGCAATGTGACCGTGAACAGAGTAGGTCGCCTCAGCATTCCAACCCCAATTGCCCCTCCTTATGTGTATCAGGTTTCAGCGTCCCCTAACATTCAGACCGTGAATCCAGGACAAACGGCGACCTACAACATTGCCATCACTTTGGTCAGCGGAAGCCCAGCATCCGTCACGCTCACCATTTCCAAGACTCCCGCGAACACGACAGCTCTCTTGACGCCTCCAATATCGATTCCATCATTCATCTCGACGCTCACCATTTCCACCAGGAACTCGACGCGCGTCGGATCATACACCATTAATATTTTCGCGATAAGCAGCGGACAAAACCAAACCACCGCGATCACACTCAATGTCCAGAAATATCAACCCCCGCCACCCCCCCCATTCGACTACACTGTTGCCATCACGAGTAGCCAAACCGTCACAGTCTCACAAGGACAGTCAGCCTCATTTGACGTGGCGGTCACGTTGACCAGCGGCATCTCACAATCCGTAACCCTAACCGCCTCCGGACTTGCACCCGGCGCGACATATTCCTTAACCACCACAAGCGGGTTACCCACATTCACAACATCACTCCAAGTACAGACCGATCCGAATACTCCAGCCGGATCCTACCCAATCACCATCACCGGCCTAGCCAGCGGAGGCTCCCCGCACTCACCAGCGCAGCCGCCGGTTCTCGTGGTGACGCAAGTACCCCTGCGACTTCAGCCTGACCGGACCCTTATCATCCGTAACTCTGTCGCAAGGATCCAGAACCTCCGTCACCCTGACGGTTACATCCATCGGCCCCTTCCAAGGCAACGTCGCCTTCAGCAGCCAATTCTCCACATCGGTACCAGGTCTCACCATCAGCTTCTCACCTTCCTCCGTAAGCCCTGCCCCCAACGGCGGAGTGCAACAAACAACAATGAGTATTGTTGCAAAAATGAACACGGCTGGAAGTTATGCGCTCACAGTAACCGGAACGAGCGATACCCCCTCGCTAACCCACCAGATTACCTTGCACTTGCAGGTATCTCCATGCCTCATCGCCACAGCAACCTACGGCTCTGAACTCGCGTCCCAAGTGCAATTCCTCCGAAACTTCCGTGACCAGCAAATCACCGCAACCTTCGCCGGCTCAAACTTCATGCAGGTCTTCAACGCGTGGTACTACTCATTCAGCCCTGCCGTAGCGCAATACGAGAGCTCGCACGCAACAGTGCGCACAGTCGCCAAAGTGGCACTCTACCCACTCATCGATATACTCCAACTGGCATCGCTGACGTATACTCTGACCGCATCACAACCAGAATTTGCGGCTCTAGTCGCAGGCTTGGCGGCCAGCTCTCTAATCGGCCTAGTGTGCCTTGCAATACCTATGGTCCCCGTATTCTGGTTAAGCCGGAATAGACTTGACCCGAGAACTAAGAGTAGAGTTGCGAGATGGTTGGCGGCAATACTTACCGCTCTGATTGTCGGGTTCATAGTCTCAGAGATTTTCGCGCTACCAGTCCTGATGATGGTGGTTAGCACTGGCCTCGTGCTAACGGCCCTAGGAGCGGGGAGTGTCCTGCCAGCTCTTGAAATCGTTGAACGCTTCGCAAAGAAAGCTCGCTGTAACTAGGATCGAGCACAGGTTTCCGAAGAAACTTCACTACTATCCTCGAATATCAAATGATCGTTCGATTTGGATGTTTCTTGAGGTGAAATCGATGGCAAGCGAAGATTTGGCCAATGTGACGTCTGAGAAGTTCATTCATTTAACAACCATCGGGCGAAAGACCCACAACCCGCACACTGTGGAGCTCTGGTTTGCTATCCATGGAAACAGCATTTACCTTAGCCATGAAGGCAAAGAAACCCACTGGATGAAGAACATAAGGAAAAGCAATAATGTTACCTTCGAAATAGGAGGAAGAAACTTTTCCGGAAACGCACGCCCACTGGAAGACGGAACTGAAGAGTCGTGGACGGCTAAAGTCTGGTCTACGAGAAATACTACGGCAAAGGAGCGAAAGAGGTCATTGAGGACTGGTTCTCATTATCAAAACTTCTTGCAATTGAACTAACGTGATCATTACGTCAAAAGTACTAGAGTGGTCTTTGTGATTACGACCGTCAACCCCTACACGAATCAGCCATTGGGGAAGTACAGAGAAGAGACTCTCCAAGACGTTAAGAAGAAAATTGCAAAGCTAAAACAATCACAGCAGGGTTGGAAGCTTGATCTCGACGGCAAAGGCTGCAGTCTCAAGATTCAGGAAATCTTCAACCTTGAGGTTTTCAAATCCATAATTGCTACGGGAGATGTGGCGAGGGCCACCATTCGATACGTAGATGGCGTCTCGCTTACGGGATCAACCGCAGCAGGCTCAAACGTAGCCGAAAGAGCAGGGAAAGAGTTGAAGAAGATCGTGCTAGAGTTGGGAGGATCCGACCCATTCATAGTACTTGACAGCGCCGACTAGGAAGTGGCCTCGAAGAACTGCGCCTATGCGCGAATGCAAAACAATGGGCAGTCGTGTATCGCCTCAAAAAGGTTCATTGCCCATGAAAAAGTGTACAATAGCTTCTACACGAGAATGAAGGATGAGTTTTCTAAAGTCAGGATCGGTAATCCTCTTGACAAAGACACCTTCCTCGGACCACTTTCCAGCAAGCAACAGAAAGGGATCGTAGCGGGCCAAGTGAAGAGGCTCAAATCACTAGGGAAAGTGGAACAATTGGCAGAGGGGTTGAAGGGCAACTTCATCCCGCCGACCATCGTGAAAACCGACAAGCTGTTTGATGAGGAAGTCTTTGGCCCCGTAGCCATATTCAAGAAGTTCAAGACTTCAGATGAAGCCGTAATGTTCGCAAATGAAACGCCTTACGGACTGGGCCCCTCAGTCTGGCAACCCAGACGAAGCCGAAAAGCTTGTCCCCGACATCCTAGCAGGAATGGTGTTCATTAACAAAGTTGTCACGTCGGATCTACGTCTCCCATTCGGAGGAGTAAAGAAGAGCGGCCTGGGTTCGGAACTTTCGCGTTACGGCTTGCTCGAATTCACCGCCAAGAGAACCGTCTGGGTAACTTGATCTCTCGAGCATCTCCAGCATGCATATTTGCTTCATGACTGTAACTGTCTTTCGTGTGTTCGATTGAAGATAGTTGATCTGAGAAGCGACACCGTCACGCTCCCAACAGAAGAAATGCTTGAAGCCATTCGAACGGCTGAACTCGGTGACGATGTCTACGGAGAGGACCCCACAGTCAATCGTCTAGAGGAAATGGCCGCCAAGAAAATGGGAAAAGAGGCGGCCTTGCTCACCACCAGCGGAACCCAGGCGAACCTAGTAAGTGTGCTGAGCCAAACAAAGCGGGGTGATGAGGTAATCCTGGAAGCTGACGCACATTTGTACTACTACGAAGTCGGCGCCTTCTCAGCACTGGGCGGACTCATCCCAAGACTTGTGAAGGGAAACCGTGGAGTAATGACCCCACAGAATATTCAGGCATCCCTTAGGCCTCCGAACATTCATTTTCCACCCACCAGTCTGATCTGCATCGAGAATTCACATAACCGCGCTGGAGGAACAGTGTGGTCACCATCACAAATGAAAGAGGTTTTTGATTTCGCGCACAGCCTTAAGTTGAACGTTCACATGGATGGCGCCAGAATCTTCAACGCTGCCGTAGCCCAGAATGTTGATGCACGAGAGTTCACACGTTACGCGGACACCCTGATGTTCTGCCTCTCCAAAGGTCTGAGTGCCCCAATCGGCTCCCTAGCCGTCGGAGATCGCAAATTCATCGAAAGTGCCAGACGCTACCGGAAAATGCTCGGAGGAGGCATGCGACAAGCAGGAGTAATTGCGGCCGCGGGCATAATCGCAATTGAAAAGATGGTTGATCGTCTCAAAGATGATCACGCAAACGCAAAAATGCTAGCGAAAGAGCTCGCGAAAATCGAAGGAATCTCACTCGACCCACCTCAAGTCCAAACCAATATCGTAATCTACGATGTTACCGGGCTAGGGACAAACGCAGCAGACTGGGTTGCGAAATTGCACGACTCCGGAGTAATGGCAGGAGCTGTGGAGAGCGGACGAGTAAGAATGGTTACCCACCGCGGAATCGAGAAAGAAGACATAGAATACACCGTGAGCGTCGCTGAAAAAATCGCCACACAATTCAATAAGAAAAACCAGCCAGCAGAGTTCTCCGGTTCAAGATCAGGACATTGAATCCTGTAGTCGCTAGCCTACGATTTGCAGGAGCCGTTCAGATGGCTATCTGACATTTCGGTCATCGAGGCATTTGAGTCTGAAGCCTTGAAACTATCAGACTTCTATTTTACAGGGGACGATTACCGATACCGGTTTGAGCCTGACGCCAGGCATAGATTCATCGAGGTGCTTCGTGAGAAATTCAACTCTGGAGCAAGCTACAAGGACCGCAACATGAAATGGGATACTCTAATCCAAGAGAAGACAAGTGAACTAGGAAGATACCTGTCGAGTCGATCCCGTGTTCTTGACTTCTCTGATCCTCCATTTGCTCTAGCGATGGCTGATTACCGGGCAACTAGGGAGAAAATTCTCCGACTAACGCAATCAGAAGCCAGGAAGAGGGGGATCGGCAAGAGTACACTTCACTATCTGAGAAAACGAGCCTCGGAGCCTTCCAGTTTCAGTGCATATCGACGAGTGTATGAAAGGCTCAACAACTCGGTGATTACAAGTGACTTGTTTTATGATGACTGGAAAGTGATGCAGCCTTGGCCCCAAGTAAGTCGATCGAAAGCCTATTAGGCGATTTTGAAGAACTCTTCGCCACCGCATGGTCTGGATCGTCATTCTCGAAAAATGATGCGTCGGTTCGAGCATTCAGCACGAAAAATGGGATTCTCAGCCTAGACGCTAAAGCGAATACCTCTCTGAAAACTGTTGCCAATGAGATTGTCAGGTCTGATATCGGAGTTTCATTCTCTCAGACATTCATTGAAAAAAGAGTGGATTCGACTCTAGCAGAGATCGCTCTAGCGTCGCCGGACGAGGTAAAGACAGTCATATCGACCCAGATTAGGAACTTGGTTACTTCATTATACAAGGCCGAGATCAAAGAATACAAGGTTACCGTACCAGTCTCGGGCGTCAAGGTATGGTCACACGATCGTGTTTTCAAAGTAGGAAAATGCTGGGTATACAGTCTCGCTAATCATCAAGAGATAAAATGGCTCAGCATTATTGCGCAACACCGTGAAATCTCGCATCTCCTCAAAACTGAGACTCCCGGGGGATCTGAACATTGGATTAAGACGGTTGTGCGATCAACTCCTGACGATTCCCAAAACGCAGAGAAAGATATGTGGAAAAGGAGGAAGGGAAAGGAAGGTTTGGACGTGTTTTCTGAAGTCGGATGTGTCTTCTCAATTATGCTTTCTGCATCGTGAGTTCGCCTAGGTATGTGTCGGTTTTGAGTGCGATGGAGTCTTGGGTTATTGTAGTGTATCCAGAGGCTTGTATGGTGAGCGAGTAGGTTTTCCCGCTGTCTAAGCCTTCGAACTCGAAATCGCCGTAGTTGTTTGTTGTTGTCGTTACGGTTGTACCCGACGCGGTGTCTTTGAGTGTCACATTCGCGCCTTGGAAGCAGTCACCGTTCGAACCGTTCACAACGGTCCCCGCGATGAATGTCTTAGGTAGGCCGATGTAGTAGACTCTCGGGTTTGTGCCGAACTCAGGATTGGGTGGCATCGCTGTTCCAGCCTGGACCAATTTCGCGACGGCGCTGTTCGGGTCGTCCAGATCGCCGAAGGTGAACGCTGCGTTAGGACAGGATAGAACACAACGAGGCTCGGTCCACCCTCGGTCTAGTAGGTGGGCGCAAAACGTGCACTTCTGTGGGATGTTCAGCTTATCGTTCCAGTATACAACGCCATATGGGCATTGGGTTAGCATGTTCTTCTGTCCAATGCTCTTCGCAGGATCGAAGATCACTATCCCATCTGATCGCTTGTATCCTGCACCGTTAGTGGTGCCGTTTAGGCATGGGGGTTTGTCGCATTGCATGCAGGGTTGAGGGATGTGAGCCACCTTCACATGGGGAAATGTTCCTCTTTCACGTTCTTGAACGTGCATCCAGAATTGCCCCGTGTCCGGCTGCGCTGCTGAGTATGGGGGCCAATCGTTCTCCACATACTCATCTTTGCATGCGATTTGGCAGTTGAAGCATCCCTGACACTTTGTGAAGTCTATAACCATCCCGTAACGCGCCATCTACGATCCCACCCATTTCTCCAGCTGCACCAGGAAAGCAGTGACTACCATGCCCGCCGCGTTAGCTGAACTCGTATTGTATGGGCAGATGAGATTGATCAGCCCCGCCGTATCTTGGTAGGACTTGCCAGCCTCCGCAGGGCGGTAAGACGCACCGTTTGCAATACGCACCACTCCCGGCATTACTCTCTCAGTAACGTGTGCCCCAGCGAGGACTGCGCCACGGTCATTGAAGATCCTCACGATATCCCCCTCGACCACACCTCGGATTTTGGCGTCGACAGGATTGATCCACACAGCTTCGTAAGTGAGACCGTCCTTTCCTTTGACATAGTGAGCGGGTAGCTCCTCCAGCCAAGGAATATTGGCCCAACGACTGTGAAATCTGTACCTCGGATGGGGAGAGTCAACTAGTAGAGGATAGTTTTTGGCACGGGCTGAGGTCAGGCTTTCTTGGTGTGTTGGTCCCTCTGCTATGTATTGTGGTACTGGAGGTCTCTCTTTGTCGTTGGGAAAGTTCTGAGCGAGAAGTTGCGAATAGAATTCAATCTTGCCTGACGGTGTAACGAGTCCATCTTTTGGAGTGTCGATGCTGGGCTTGTTGTAGAACCATTGGAGTCCTGGGTTTCGTGTCCAGGTATCTGGGAACTTGAAGACGTAGTATCCCTTCGCCTTGAAGTCGTCGTAGCTCAGTACCTTGGCTGCGGACGAATTATTGAACAGCAGCTTGATCCAGTCCTCGACCGTTCTGCCTTCCCCGAACAGTTTGTCCACGCCCAGCCGCTGAGCCAACGCCATGTAGAAGTCATATTCAGGCTTGGATTCCCCTAACGGTTCAATGCACTTCTTCATATAGACGACCGACGACGTTGCCCCATTGCGGACCATCCCGGGACGACCCCATCCCCATCGAGTAAATATCGTCTTGTTCGAATGGCGAGGCTGTTGTGGGGAGAACTAGGTCCGCGAAGAGTGCATCGTCCTCCATCATAGGGTGTTGCGCGACGATGAATTCGAACTTGGGGCTCTTGTACATCGCGATCCACTCGTTGCCACAGTTCCAGTTTGTGATGCGTGAGACGGTGTCCATCCAGAGCATCTTGACTTCCGGATTGCCTGGGAGGGGGTACGTCTTTCGCACATACTGGTCGCTACGGGGGCCCCCAATACCTCCCCCGTACCAGCTCACGGGCGGGTTGAGAATCGCGCCAGGAAGCACGGTCTGGTAGACGCTCTGCGCAACAGGGTTTGACGTTAGCGGGTTGTCAGCTACGGATGCCAAAGCTGTTGGAGTACCTATCACAGTTGTGGGGAGCTTTGGCGCATTTATTATTCGCGGCGAGAAGAAAGTTACTCCAGGTTTGCCTAAGCCCTGCATAGTCAGCAATAGGACCGTCATTCTTGCCCATTCGTGAGAATACGGCGTCCTACATGCCGTCCCATAATGAAGACATATACTAGTAGGCTTTGAAGCCCATTCCCTTGCGAGTGCACGTATGTCCCTGGCTTTGACGCCGCTGATCTTCTCAGCCCATTCAGGTGTCTTGGGAACGCCGTCCTCGGTTCCCATAACGTACGCGTTCCACTTGTCAAAGCCGTAACCGTGAGTGTTCACGTAATCCTTCATGTAAGTGCCTTCAGTTATCCAAACGTTAGCTATCGCCGCCGCCAACGAGGGATCGGTTCCCGGCCTAACCGCTATCCATTTGTCGGCATACTTGCTAGCCTGATGGGCCAGGTCGGGCATGATGTAGACTTGCTTAATCCCGATCTCCTTCAGCCAGTGGATTACTTGAAATGAGTCGAAAGACGCTGCCGCATTAGTCGTAAGCGAGTCAGTTGACCAGCAGACAAGGAGTTTCGCATTCAGCATCACATCCTCCAAAAGGTCAAACTCATCCATCTTACCGGTACCCCAGTCGAAGCCCCACACATGCTCCGCGCCCCAGTACCAGCCTTCCCAGCTGTCAGGGTTGCGAACCATAAGGGTACCTCCACCAAACGCGTTTAGAAGACGTGCCATGTTCCTTGAGTGAACAGCTTTCTTTTGGCCGTGACCCCCACTGACATTAAGTATCGCTGCGTTCCCATATGTCGACTTGATCCGTTTCATCTCGCTTGCCATAGTGTCCAGGGCTTCGTCCCAGGTAATTCTCACAAACTCGCCTTTGCCCCTGTTGGAAACGTCGCTCTTGCCGCCTGGAACGAATCCGACACGTTTCATCGGGTATAGAATCCTTTTCGGAGAGTAAATGAGCCTTCGATATGCAGTGTCCAAGAAGGTCAGGGTGGACCTCTTTCTGGGCGTGAAGCTCTTATCGCCAACCTTGAGCGTCCATGGTTTCGCCTCGTCCTCAGTGTACACCATGGGCGTGACGCGGAGGACTGCGCCCGTTCTTCGTGTAGACCCAACAAGCGTTGCCGCCCTCGCCTACCATCGAGGAGTAGACTTGTTCCTCGTAGACGACAGGGACTATCTCGGTCTGTGTGAATGTGGTCATGGGTCGTAATAGCTGGTTTGTCTCGTAGCCTGCGCCTACTCCCACGACTACGGCTGCGGCTAGTGCGCCTGTCCATTTCAGCATTGAACGTCTGCTAACTTTGGTTTCGGTAATCGGTTCCTTCTTTCCTTCAGACAATTCACATAATTCCTACTCAATTTGTGTGTTACCCGATCACGACTGGGCCTGATAGGTCGCGGCTTTCGCTGGCGACATGAAACCTTCGTCGTTGGTCAGGCAACAGCAAAAAGTTGGCGTGAAAAAGGATATAGCACTATTCTACATATAGAAAATGCCACTATTGCATGTAGTTACCGCCGGGTATCACCAACCGGCAAGATATATGCCTCCAGTAAGGAAGTCTGTTATACACAGCCTCCAGTAAGGAAGCGCAAAACTTCCGGACCACAGAGTCGTGCGCGTGAAGAGTCAAAACCGATGAATACTCTCTCAGGTCATGGCTAAATATGGAATGTCATTCAGCGTCACGAATCAAATGTGCTAGGTACGATGACTCTGGATATTTTTCTGCAAGGCTTGATTACAGGCTATGGTCTCGTTATCCCTTTAGGTCCGATAGGTATCCTGATTATTGAGCTTGGGATTCGTCGAGGATTCAAAGTAGCTTTCTCTGCTGGCTTAGGAGCAGCGACAGCTGATTTAGTCTACGCTACGGTGGCAGCTCTTGTGGGTACGCTTCTAGCCGCGGTTCTCGCACCTGTCTCCTCCATAATTCACTACCTTACCGGTTCGGTGTTGATCGCGATTGGACTGTGGATGTTCTATCAAGGAAGGAGATCAAATGGATCTACCCAACCAAGCATTGGCGATGCTTCGGCAAGTTGCCTGAGAACGTACATGATGTTCTTTGGTCTAACGCTCCTCAACCCGATGACCGTCACGTACTTCACATCGCTAATCTTGGGATTACGACTCAACATCATATTCTCAAAAATGGACGTCGTAATCTTTGTAGGTGCAACGTTTCTAGCTTCACTTTCCTGGCAGGCCCTGATTGCTTGCATTACCGGTTTGAGTCACAAACGTCTCTCATCAAGAATTCAAGCGGCAACATTCACTCTTGGCAATTGTATCGTCATCGCCTTGGGCGTTTCAATCCTTATCGGATTCAAGATTTGAGGAATCGCAAAGCCGTTTTCCATTGACAACTCCACATTACTAACAAATGAAATATGTACCTCCACGACAGCGACCCACAGGTTAGCTGTAGATATTGAACTCGGAGATGGGGTAGGGGATTTCAGCCCCAGTTTACTGGTACGCATGGATGCCTGCGTTTGGAGAATTTGAAAAATGGGCGCTGACGAAGCCGCCATTGACCTTTTGGGTGTAAATCCGGCTGAATGCGCATCGAGCTTAGAATTAAGGAGAGCGTCTACAGACTGACCTTCGTGGTCTCGCGCGCCGGATCGATTTGACCCAGTAGAGATTCGAAGCGTGCCACTTTCCCCTGCAAAGCATTAGCCTCGCTCCTGGACTCGCGTAGTTTTGTTTCGAGGTCGGTGATTCTAAGTTGCAGTGCGACTATGATGGCTTCATGCTCAATTCTAGGAACAGACCGGGCGAGACGCGCCTGCAACTTGCGTACTCTATCGTTCAGTGCTGAATACTTTTTCCGATTCACTTTCAGTTCGGTCAATTTGACCTCCTCAAGATTCTTCCAAATTTCCGCTCTTGCAACCTCAAACGCCAACGCCAAGAATCATCGGATTTTACGCAGAGAAAGATATGTGGAAAAGAAGGAAGGGAAAGGAAGGTTTGGACGTGTTTTCTGAAGTCGGATGTGTCTTCTCAATTATGCTTTCTGCATCGTGAGTTCGCCAAGGTATGTGTCGGTTTTGAGTGCGATGGAGTCTTGGGTTATTGTAGTGTATCCAGAGGCTTGTATGGTGAGCGAGTAGGTTTTCCCGCTGTCTAAGCCTTCGAACTCAAAGTCGCCAAAGCTGTTTGTTGTTGTCGAAGTCGTTGTTCCTGCTGCGGTGTCTTTGAGGGTGACATTGGCGCCTTGGAAACATTCGTTGGTAGACCCGTTCACAACAGTACCTGCAATGAACGTCTTGGGTAGACCAATGTAGTAGACTCTGGGGTTTGCGCCCAACTCTGGGTTGAGCGGCTTTGCGGTTCCTCCTGCAACCAGTTTCGCGACGTCGCTGTTGGGGTCGTCGAGGTCGCCGAAGGTGAACGCTGCGATAGGACAGGATTGAACGCAACGTGGTTCAGTCCATCCTCGGTCTAGTAGGTGGGCGCAGAAGGTGCATTTCTGTGGAATGTTCAACTTATCATTCCAGTAAACCACACCGTAGGGACAACCGGTCTGCAGGTTCTTCTGTCCAACACTCTTCACAGGGTCAAAGATCACTATCCCATCCGAACGCTTGTACCCAGCACCACCCGTAGAACCCGTAAGACATGGTGGTTTGTCGCATTGCATACAGGGCTGAGGTATCCATGCCATCTTCACATGGGGAAATGTTCCTCTTTCACGTTCTTGGACGGTCATCCAGAATTGTCCAGTGTCCGGCTGTGCTGCTGAGTATGGGGGCCAATCGTTCTCCACATACTCATCTTTGCACGCGATTTGGCAGTTGAAGCATCCCTGACATTTTGTGAAGTCTATAACCATCCCGTAACGCGCCATCTACGAACCCACCCACTTCTCCACCTGCGCCAGGTAACCGTTGACGGCCATGCCTGAGACGTTCGCAGAAATGGTTTCATACGGAGAAATCAGATTGCTTAGGCCTGCTGTATCTTGGTAGTTCTTGCCAGGCTCCGCAGGACGGTAGGTTCCACCATACGAAAAACGGATCACGGTTGGCATCACCCTTTCCGTGACATGCGCGGCCCCGAGAGTTCCTCCCCGTTCATTGAAGACCCTCACGACGTCACCTTCCTTTATTCCTCTTGCCGATGCGTCCTTAGGGTTAATCCACACTGCTTCGTAGCACACACCTTTGTTCCAAACTTTGTAAGCAGGTATCTCGTTCAGCCAAGAGATGTTGTTTTCACGACTA
The DNA here is from genome assembly GCA_963835925.1 of Candidatus Bathyarchaeota archaeon. Lineage (GTDB taxonomy): Archaea > Thermoproteota > Bathyarchaeia > 40CM-2-53-6 > 40CM-2-53-6 > FEN-987. Next base: position 1,298,806 of record CAWIHH010000004.1, on the reverse strand, counting down.
TGGAACCTGTATCGGGGGTGAGCAGGTTCAACGAGCAAGGGGTAGGTCTTTGCGTGCGCTGAGGTGAGGCTCTCCTGATGCGTCGGTCCCTCGGCTATGTAGTGAGGTACTGGCGGTCTTTCCTTGTCATCGGGGAAATTCTTGGCAAGCACCTGCGAGTAGAATTCAACTTTACCTGACGGTGTCACGACGCCATCGCTTGGGGTGGCGATATTGGGCTTGTTATAGAACCACTGAAGTCCTGGGTTTCGCGGCCAGTTATCTGGAAACTTGTACACGTAGTAGCCTTTTTCCTTGAAATCATCGTAGGTTATGAACTTAGGCAGCGTTGATTTGTTGAAGATCGTCTTGATCCAGTCCTCTACGGTTCTACCTTCGGTGTACTGTTTTTCAATACCGAGTCGGCTCGCTATTGCCACGTAAATATCATACGGGTTCCTTGACTCTCCTAACGGCTGAATACATTTCTTCATGTACACAGAAGCAACATTGCCAAATTTGCTTCCCTTTCCCAGTGACCATGATCCGATTGTAGCAATGTCGTCCTGTTCCAACCAAGTTGACTCTGGAAGTATTAGGTCGGCGAACAGCATATCGTTCTCAAGCCACGGATGCACAGCTACTGTGAACTGGATCTTTGGACTCTTGTATGCTTCGATCCACTTGTTGCCACAATTCCAGTTCGTAATACGTGCAACGTTATCCATCCATATCATCTTGGCCTCTGAATAGCCTTTAAGAGGGTACGTCTTTTGAACGAACTGTTCATTATGGGAGGATCCAAATCCTGATCCGTACCACGTCACCGGTGGATTAAGAATTCCGCCAGGAAGAACAGTTTGGTACAGGCTTTGCATTACAGGGTTAGGAGGATTTGTATCAGCATATGCTGCAAAACTACCGATTATGGGTACAAATGTGGGATCACGCGGGCCCGACCACACTGTCTGATAGTAACTTACGCCGGGTTTCCCTAGACCTTGCATGGTTAGCAGTAGGACCATCATTCTGGGCCATTCGGTTGAGTACGGCCCTCTACAGGCGCCTCCGAATAGAATGCATAGGCTTGTGGTGGTTGATGCCCATTTTCTTGCGAGTGCGCGTATTTCCCTGGCTTTCACCCCTGTTATCGACTCAGCCCATTCAGGTGTTTTGGGAACGCCGTCCTCGGCTCCCATCACGTACGCGTTCCATTTGTCAAAGCCGTAACCGTGTGTGTTCACGTAATCCTTCTGGTAGGTGCCCTCAGTTATCCAAACGTTCGCTATCGCAGCCGCCAACGCAGGATCGGTGCCCGGCCTTACCGGGATCCATTTGTCCGCGTATTTGCCGGCCGCCTGATTAAGGTCAGGAGTGACGAAAATTCTCTCAACTCCCAGTTCCTTCAACCAATGAGTCCATTGGACATTGTCACAACCGTGCATGAAGTTCTCTGTAAGAGAGTCCTCCGACCAGTGGATCAGGAGTTTCGTGTTCTGCATTGTATCCTCCAAGACATCGAGTTGATCCATGACGCCACTGGCCCAGTCGAAGCCCCAGATGTGCTCTCCGCCCCAGTACCAGCCTTCCCAACTGTCAGGGTTGCGCACCATAAGGGTACATCCACCAAAGCAATTCAGAAGTCTGCGGCATCGTTCTCTCGTGAACTGTCTTGTGTTGACCATGCCCCCCGTTAATGCAGAGTATGGCTCCGTTTCCGTAGGTTGTCTTGACCCGGTTCATCTCGGACGCAAGGATGTCCAAGGCTTCATCCCAGCCAATCCGAACAAACTCTCCCTTGCCTCGATTATCGACGCTACTTTGGCCGCCTGGGGCGAAACCCACCCGCTTCATAGGATAAAGCACGGGTTAGGAGCGTAGCATCCCCTTCGACAAGCAAGGTCGAAAACCGGGATATTTGCCCTCTTTCGAGGAGTAAAGGTCTTCCCGCCCGCTTTGATCGTCCATGGCTTCGCTTCGTCCTCAGTGTACACCATCGGCGTTATGCGGATCATGCGCCCGTTCTTCGTGTAGACCCAGGAGGGTGTTCCACTCGAAGTCTCACCTACCATCGTGGAGTAGACTTGCTCCTCGTAGACGACAGGGACTATCTCGGTCTGTGTGAATGTGGTCATGGGTCGTAATAGCTGGTTTGTCTCGTAGCCTGCGCCTACTCCCACGACTACGGCTGCGGCTAGTGCGCCTGTCCATTTCAGCATTGAACGTCTGCTAACTTTGGTTTCGGTAATCGGTTCCTTCTTTCCTTCAGACAATTCACATTATTCCTATTCAGATTTGTTTGTTACCGGACCACGACTAGTCCGACCCGTCGCGGCTTTCGCTAGCGACAAGAAATATTCGTCGTTAATCAGGTAACAACAAAGAGATGACGCGAATAATGATAAAGCGCTATGCTACATACAGAAATGCCAGTACAGATCGAGCCTAATGTAATGACCTCCCCACACCACTAACAAGAGAAATATGTACCTCCGAGACACCGATCCACAGGTTAGCTGTAGATATTGAACTGAGTTGGGGCAGGGGATTTCAGGCTAGTCGTAAGACTCTCGGTCCTCAACTATGGAGCAGACAGTACGCGCGTTTTGAATGAAGTTCTTCAAATGCACCGCATACTTCTGAGCATACATCTGGCAGCCGCCTCGGATGGTCTACGTCCACGTTTGACCTTCAATCGTAGATACGATCTTGCGTGCATATTCACTGCCAAAATGTTTCTTTGTAGGGCCTAAACGTGTTGAGATCTCGTCAGAGTGTACGACAGAGCCACGTCAAACTTCATTCAAGTGGTCCTGAGGAATGGTACTCAAGTTGACCAGATAACTAGGCTCGCTCGCCTAGTCTGGAGATGGGTCGACACGGAGCTCTTTTCAACGATCATATCTTGCGCGAAGGACGATGAATCTGGGACTTCATCGGTGTCGGAATGCGCAATTGCTGATACAGTTCTGCTTAGATGGACTTCTAAGGCTGATCAGATGCGTACGATTCGGCCTTCTAATCAGCGAATACCTTCCAACAGCCTACTACTGAGATTGAATCAAGCACAACTTCGGGTGGAAAGAAGTATTCTCCATAGGAAATATAACTGGAAGAATTGAAGTCCAAGTTCAAAACAGCACAATTGCATTATGCCTCTTGATTTGATACTGCCAAGTGAATCTAAGAACCCAGCTCTGATTTGCCGATCCATGCAAGTCTCTCCCGAACTCTATTCCTCAACTACGTCTGTGTGCGAGAAATGCGGCCACAACGTTCGCAATCACTTCTCACAGAATGCACCTTTACGAAAACGTTGCTGTGAGCATCAATGCAAATGTGACCGGGCATGGTACGGAAACGGTAAGACGAAACCTATGACACAACAGGCTGAAACTGAAAACTGAGAAAGTGAATTTCAGCCCCAATTTACTAGAATCCATTAATCAGATTCGACCCAGTTTGAAGTCAGAATCGATGGTAACCACATAGTTTTGCGGGTGGGGCACATTTCGTCAAGAAATAGGAGGATTCGAGCGCGAGTTAATTCGGCCATCATGGGATTAGGCAAGCTCGCTATGTGTGAAGCAACGGAATGATGTAAGTTCAAATTCTGTTGCCCGCACCACTAGACCCACACACACAATCGCATGAACGACGACGGAACGAGTTTCTTCCTCAGTTTCTTTTAGCGGGCATATGTTTTGCAGTGAAGAGATTGCTCTACCCGACTCAACTAGTGTTCGATCAATGCCATATGGAATGCAAAGTGATAACTAACAATGAGACCAGCCATAATATGTTCGAGGAGTTGAACTATGGGAGTATTGCTATTTTCTAACTTGGCATCACCGCAGATTGTAAATGGCGTCCCAACAGCGGCCACTGGACCCACTTTATACGGATTTGATTTACAAGACAACAAATTGATAGGGCCCGAAGTGTATCCGTATATCCCTTCTACTATAGACTCCACGACTGGCCAGAGAGTGTATCTGGAAGTGGAGTTTGTTAAGAACTTCACGTTTGATTCTAGCGGAAATCTTTACTTTATTGGAACATTCTATCCAACAGACCCAAGCGAGAGCCCGGTTCAAGCCATCTTCAAGGCCTCCGGCAACTCTTATCCGGTAGGATTTGAGACGTTAGATTCCACGCCAATTTACAAAGACGACTCCGACAACTTTGACATCTCTACAGTTCGAGTCCGACAGGTTTCGAGCACATCCGGTAACCAGAACCGAGTATATTTCAGCAGGAGTAGCGGTAGTAGTAGTAATGGGCACATCTACTATCTCGATGACTCAAATAATCCTGTTCTTTACTATACGGTTAAGCTCGATCAGATTCCGGCCAAAACTTGTGGGGGAGAAGGTTATGGCTTCCATTATTGGGCTGGCGACTTTGCCTTCAATGATTCGGGGGTGGTCTCTGAAAATTCAACCGCTACCCTCTATCTTAGTAATGGGAATTGTTCTGGGGCTTGTATCTATCAGGTCGCAGGCGCCGGATTGGATTCAGTCTCTGGTTCTGAGAAACCGACACGGATCTACCCCAATAAGGCAATCAATAGTTCCGGTCTGCCATCCCCTTCTTCGATCGATGGTCTGCAATTTGTCAAGGGTGCTCAGGGACGAGAAATTCTCTACTTCGCTTCAGAATTTGCGATCTATGCGCTGGATCTGAATATCAAAAAACCCAATTTGTCAGAGCTTGGTGGTATTTCCGCCCTGTGGCCCTTTTGGGATCTATCCTACGTAGACTCTTGGTCGACCAGCCCCAAGAGCCATATAGTACCAAGCACGGGCCAGCACTTCAACCTCAGACCGGCATACGGTGTCCAAGTTCCAGAAGTAACTGGAACAATAACGCTTCCAAATCCTGAACCTAACGAACGTACTGTTGCAGCTCAGGAATGGGTACAACAGATGATGAACAAGGCAGTCAGTCAATTTGGATTGACGCTAACCCTGTCGCAATGGTCGTATAAACAGAACAAGGTAGGTGCGTTCAACCAAGTCACAGGAACTGTTCGTGATCAGTACGGATACGTACACGCGTACGACGTCCAAATTGCCAAGGATGGGAGAATTCAGGCAGACGAGTCTACTGCGGAATAAGGAGTTCAACCACTCCGCCTCAGATTAGTGCAACGGCAATGTTGTGAACACACATAACGAACGACAGTTCAAATTGCGACGCTCGCACCACTGATACCACCACCACCCAAATACGCCTGACGTGACGGTTCAATTTCTGATGCCCGCACCACTAGAAGCACACACACAGAAATTATATGAACGACGATGGATGACGGCTGGAATCTACGTCGACAACTTGCCCTCTTCATGGAGAATCAACTTGTGGGCCACCTTATGAGGTACGTTGCGCTTCGTAGTCATCTTTGCTAAGCTGAAGTAGGTCCTGTTCGGGCACCGAATCGGATTTGAAGAACCAACGAATTGAGGTGTGATTGTCCACGAGACCGATGACTTCCAAGTCGAATAGAACTTCTGCGTCGGGGTGAATCTTAGCCACATTGTCCCTGACGTATTTGAGATCTGCAGGGAACACGCCTTTCTCCTCGGGAACTTTCAACACAACGTATACCAGGATTGGTTTCTTTTGGTCGAATCGTGGAAGTGCATGGAGTTTCTCGCATTGATCAAGATAATACTTGAGCAGGCAGTCTTCTCTTGTGCCAAGCGAACATGATTGAGTCAGCAGATTCGCAACCATTACAGAAGTTCTAACAAAACCACTTAATGCTAGCCGGTTTAGGTTGAGCGTGAAAATTTCGCCCCTCTCGACCGTGTTAATGTGTAGTGTGTCATTTGCAATTGAGAATTGATGATTGTGAACAATCTCATTACGAAATTTCAGTGACTTGGAGTAGATCGCGAACAAGTATTCCTTGATGTATGGCATTGATTGAAAGAGCGGAGGGAAAGTGAGCCGACTGTCATAGCGCAGAACAGTTGCGATCTTCGCAGAGAACTTCCACGGAACTTCATCTATCACTCCAAGGTTACGGTTTTCTTGCAGGACCCATTCGAAAATTGCGTCTACTATCTTGTACGCTGCTGTGAACATAAGTGGCATTATGGAGGTCATTAATTCCATAACCTTGCCCTCTCCTGCCCATTCGTGAACCTTGGTCTCAACAACTTGGTCATATTGCCGGTTTGTGAGCGTGATCTTCTGTGGGTCGATGCCGCCCTCGAACATTTCGAGAGTGTTAGATATGAAGTCAAGAAGCCAAGACTCATAGTCAAGTCTGTCTCGAAGCCTCGTCTGCGCAGGTCTATCAAACATGAGAATACCACTCCATATTTGGTCCTAAGAAACTTGTTACGAGTCGAACTTGAACCGTCGTCGTTCAGGAATTTTTCTCTGTCACCGAATTTCGCCGTTCATGCGTTCCATTTTGTTTTCGTAGCGTTAGCATGGCCGTAGGGACGTTAGCATATGGGAGTTAGCATGGTCTCCGTGAGGAGATTGGCGGGTATGCTGGTGTGCGCACACACACACAACTCAACTCGACAACAATACAACAAAGGTGTCGTCATTGAAGTCACACGCACTTTAATTCGCGCAGCCACAGCTCTCCTCACGCAGAGGCAAAATGCGATAAGCGATTCTGAACAGTAAATTGACGCTAGTTGATCGGTGTCAGGTTGTTGAAGGATATCTCGCAGTCAATCGAAGTTAGGGCGGTCGAATGAGAATAATTCGTCCCTCTCTAAGATCGTATCGTGATAAGATTGGTATGCTCGACCTTTACTATTCTAGAAACACACTCATTTCAATATTTTTCTGGGGGAGATTTCAAAAGCTTCTTGAATTGGTCAAGTGGGATAAGACGCAAGTTACTCTCGAAATAGGTTTCGGTCCAGGTGTCCTTTTTCCCACGCTTGGCAACGTGTCGGACGCTGTGATCGGCGTGGGCCCTGAAGGTCGAAAACATCTTTCAACGGTTCATGAGATGCTCAAACACGAGCAGATAGATCTAAAGACAACGCTGGTCAGGGGCGACGCATGCAGACTTCCTCTTAGAAATGAGCAGTTCGACGTTGTAATCGCAGCAGACGTCTTGGAGCATATATCGAACATCGATGAAGTACTCGGCGAAATCAAGAGAGTTTTGAGAACCGGCGCTTATTTGCTGGTCTCTGCGCCAATCGAGTCAAGACTAAGGAAAGCGCTTAGACGCATGCTAGGATATGATCTGCCTATTGATTATCACACGCATCTTGCGATTGAAGGCTCCATCAGAGCCCTCTTTCATACCGTCAAGATAGAACGTTATCCATCTCTCCTTCATGGCTTCCTGCTGATTCAGGCGCAGAAATAGGACCGTTCACCCTATCACTCAAACTTCCACGTCACTATCATTCAACGCACGCGACCACCAAGAACAAACCCTTCCCTATCTACCCTCTACGTTCGAGCACCCGAATTTGAACCGTCGTCCGTCGTCGTTAGAAAAGTGTGTGTGGGTCTAGTGGTGCGCGCACACACACACAAATTGAAAGTTCAAATTCCGATGCCCGCACCAGTAATACCACACACACGAAACCCCCACCTCTTAGGGGCGGACCTGAACACTCACGATAATTCTCCGTGGCTAGATTCGCTTGATACGTTTCGGTGGTACTAGTTCATCGAGTTTATCGATCTGATTTGTTACCGCATCTTGGAAATTGGCTTCGAGGACAGTGACTCTGTCCTTAACTGGAGCAAGAGGTCCTTCAAGAATCGGTTGAGGCCTTGGGTGGATCAGAATCATCTTCTTCTCGTATGAGTAGGCATCGATGAACATTTGCCGGATGACCTCATCATTGAATCTGTATCCAGCTACAACCCATGTCTTGGTGCGATTCAATTCCTTCTTGAATATCCGAAAGAGATCCAAGTAGGGATGCCTGTACAGTTCCTTCCCTACAACTGGGTACAGAACTACCTCTCCTTGAACCCGTTGACCGTCAACCGTATACTCTGCCTCGGAAGGCATTGTCTCGATACGGATTCTATCACCAACTTTTATCCAATTCAGCGATCCGTGCAACTTCACAAGTATTAGATCATCTCTGTCGAGACTGCTGGGATTCATTACCATCTGCTGTCGTTCAGGCGTGGCTCCAGCGTTCAAAGCTATTCCTTTGAGTTCGAAGAATGTCTCAAGATTGAGATCATAATTGGTGGTGAATATCGGCCATCGGAGAAAATCGAAACCACTGGAACTGCCGTAGAGAGATTCACTTTGCTCTCTGTGTTTCGCAAGCAGTTCAAAGAAATGGCCGTAGTATGACTCGATGTCACCGAGGCGTTCTGGCCGGACCTGAAATTGATTCTTGACAAATCTTCGAAACTCGGTCCTGACAATTTGCGCAAGTTCCACATCATTCTTTGTCGGTCTCAGTTGCGCGGTGGCTGACTCGATGCCGAAGTATCTGGCTGAATGGAAGACTGCAACGGGCCCCAAATCTACAAAGGAATAGTTTGCAGCGATTCTATCGATAACAGAAAAAACAGTCTCAAGGTCTATGTACTGATAGGCTGCTTCAAGCGTTTTCCAGACTCCAGCATAGAAAGCACGACTTTCTCCATTCAATTGCTTCTCAAACTCAGGAACAATTTCCTTCATCGTAGGATGCCCAAAGGTCGCTGAAACTCCTGCTCCTAAGAAAACGAGTTGTGGCATTAGATGCCCCTCACAACTGATTTGTTGTTACTCAGACAATCCTAGCCCAGAGCAAGTATAGTTTTGCCTTTGGAAGACGCGTATCGATTGAAATGAAAAAAGAGACGAAATCAGGCGCATCGAACACTCATGAACCTTGCCGACTACACATATTTGCCTCTGATCTCTTTGAGGGCTTCCGTGATTTCTGTTTTTTTCGAGTATAGTTTTGGCTGCAACTCACAGTAGCGAAGGTCGCGTGCAATGTTGTATGTCATTGGGATTCGTTCTGCAAGAACCTCCGCGACGGTACGTATCCTTCCATTAATGTCGTTCTCGACTTCTGCCCATCCTTTGTCATCGCCTGGAAAATGTAATACCCAGACGATTTCGGGGCGCTGAATCCATCGCTTTAGCTCTTCTGTCTGGACAGATCCTACTTCGCTGAGGGGCGTCTTGGAGAACACAACAAGCCAGACTTTTCTGGGTTCCACAAATGAACCTGCATGCCAAACTGAAATGTAGAGGTTCAAACTGGCCTGTCCCAGCTTGTTAGCGATTTGAGGAACCATCATCAACTCCTTTTGTTGGAGCTTCGCATAGTCCTCTTCTAATTTTGGGCTTGAGTCAAAATGCAATGTGCCTTCATAATGCAGGAATGATCGTTCTGAGGCGAATTTCCTGCGAACATAATCTAGTCTCTCCTTCGATGGGCGTTGTGATTTGGGATCAAGCTTCCACGCCCAGGATCCGTCTATCGCTCTCAGAAGAACACCAAACCCGAGGTCCCTGCAAATTGCGTAGTACTTGCTTTTGGCAGTGAGTCTTCTTTCGATGACTATGCTAACATAGTTGAACCAGCGTGCGTAGCCATTGCATTGCTCTACCCCTCTGTCCAGTCGGTCTGCAAAGGACTTGTATTCGAACGCCCAGAATGCATCATCTTTGTAGGCAGCCAGATCGACAAGAGGATGCTTTTCACCGACCAGTCTCAATTCGCGAGGAAAACACGTGAAACCGCATGAGTCCAAATAATCTTGGAGCTCCTCGTATTTTGGAAATATGCTCATTTTTCTCACTTTGGTGCGCACACTAGTCGGTCTGAACCACATCCGTCAATTCTGGGTTCGAAATCTAAATGAATCCTCTCGCGGCCTAGGGCCTTTGTTGGTCGAAACCTCGAATTTTACACCTATTTCGACGTCGAGCTGTTGGGGAGGGCTCTGGCCAGGATTTGCGTTGGTATCTACTGAGACCTCCAAGGTCGCACGTTGTTTGGACGGGATCACGGTCGGAAGAACTGTGGACTGCGGTACGATAGGTCTCGTCGAAATTGTCATTTGAGGTATCTGTTGCTTCGGATTCAGGCTCACCGAAAGAAGCTGACCATCAGCGTTCCCGTAATTGAAGAAGTGTAACTCATGATGATAAGAAACATTCAATCCAAATCCTATTCGTCCAGATATTACAAAGTCAGATTTCTCCATTCTGATGTTCGGTCCTTTGGGTAGACTTGACATGACGAAAGAGAGGATTGGTATCAACGTACTAATGGTTGTGAGAATACTCACTGCGTTTCCACTATATGCAAGCAAGATGGAAGCAAGACCCGACGTAGCTACTATAGCCGAAATGGCAACGTGTTCAAAGCGAATGGCCTTCATAGTTTCAACTCGCCTGAGGTTTCGAGCAATAATTTTCGAGCTTTAGACGGATCATCCATGCATTGTTTCCAAATTTCAAGTAAGGTGAGAGCGGTCACTGCACACACTTGCCTCAGCTTCAAGAAATCGATAACCGGCGGCGTAAAGTCCTGCTTACCCTTCCTCGCGGAAGGATGTTCCCGCTTGTATGTGTTAGCAACGAGTATCACCTTTTCATTCTTGCGATGTTTCTCGAAGAACTGAGTCAGTTGAAACATTTTCGGAGAATCCGCGTTCACCTTGTTCGTGATGGATGTCACTTCCACTGCTACTTCTTTTCCCAGAAGATCTACAGGAAATCCAGGTTTCGTTCTTTCAGTTTGGACTCCGAGATCCCCGAAAATCACTCGCACCGATTCAACTTGCGGCGACTCATGGACTGAAAAAACGTCACGATATTTGTCCAGCGATTGCCACTTCAGTTGTAGATCATTCATTTGCTTATTGTAATCGAGCTTGAGTTGATTCATCTGCTTCTCAACATCGCTGAGGCCGGGGATAACTACTCCACTTCTCCATTCTGGTTCAATTCGCTCCACCCCTGTGGCTATGTCTATCAAGATCTCGACTGCTTCGTGTGTGTCGCACTCGGTCGGCTTTGGGAGTAGGCATACAGTGCCATTCCCGTAACTTTCAACATCAGCGGCTACAACGCGTGCTCCTATCAATTTTCCCGACTTGTTTACCGCGATCGGTTCTAGAACGAGACCTTGAGCGATAACAGGCTGCGCTGAACCGTACTGCGCTTCAAGCTCGTAGATGTTCTCGATCTCCAGATTCCATTTCTTTACCTTCTCAAGGTATGCCGCGAATTTGCTATCGGCGATCTCAATACTTCGCCCTTCCAGGACCTCATTTATTGTAGGATATGCAAAGAGCCAATCGTAGTTAGTTGGTGGGATTCCGACGAACCCTTTAGGACCGCTCTTTGGCGGTGAAGGTATCATCAGCTTTTCAATGATACACCAAACGGAACGACCTGTCCTGAAGACTGTGAAAATCTGCGAACGTATTTCCACGAGTTTCCTTGCTATTTGATCGAACCCCTCCTGAGTGAGAGTGTTTAGAGCAACAATCACCAAGTCAAATTCTTCGATATTCGGAAATGATTCTATGGATTCCATCCAATTAACGCAAGTTGCACGGGGATGGTTGTAGTCACCGATTACAAGAATGTCCATGTAGACGTCGCCCTCCTAAGTATAGGCGTGTTCTAATTTCTCGTTGACTTTGTTGTAAGTTCGGAATGCACGATCATTGGCGGCGTTTTTGCGCAGATAATGAAGTGTGCTTCGCGTGATACCAATCTTCTCTGCTTGGGTTTGAGTTATCTGTAGGATCTTGTTGCGTATGACTTGTGAATCATTTCTCGCCAGAATCGGTGCTGGTTCAATGAGGTTGAGCTTCCTAGACTTGCCAACTAGATAGCGGTCGAGCTCGGTGGTCTTCTGCTCGATGATCGTATCCCACTTCAGGACTTTGGATTTGTACGTTACTCCTGAATTGAATTGCTGGCGCAGAACTTCAATGAACCGCTGTCTAGCGTCAGGCTCAAATCGGTATCGGTAGTCGTCTCCTGTGAAGTAGAAGTCTGACAGCTTCAACGCCTCAGACTCAAACGCCTCTATGACTGAGATGTCGGAGAGCCAGCGGAAGGGTTCCTGTAAATCATAGACTAACGATTGTTTGGTCTGGTAGTTGCTGAAGTCATGCAGGAACCCCACCGAAGATTCCAATCCAACAGCATTGATCGCTCGTCTGCATTCCCCCTCAAGAACTCCGTAAGCATAGTTCAACGCCAAGTTCACCGGATTAGACGCATTATTCTGATGACTCGGCGTCATTCTTCCGTGAAAATCCAAATGTTCAGGCATCACTTTCCCGAAGGCTTCCCAGTATCTTCTAGCCACACGACCTTCAACAGTGCGAAGATCAGGAACAGTGGTTGCTCTTTTGAGTTTTGATGCCTCAAGCCTCGGACTCATCACCGCGATAGATTCCGATGTGGGGAAGACTACTCGCAGAGTATAGGGGAGAGCTCTATCACCAATTCTTTCTCTGCCAACATTTCTCTATGCTTCAACTCTTAGCTACTCGCCAAGTATCAGAGAGTCTATGCTCCAAGGTATCTTATTTCCGCGTAGTGCTCCTACTACCGACTTGTATGTTTCCAGTAGTGCGTCGATAAGAGCTTGGTCCGGCTCTTGAAATATCTGTGTTGAGAACTCGCCCATGGACCATACGCGTAGCTTGATTTGGTCTGCGGTCATCCAACAAGCAGTAAACAGTTTGACCCAATCAAGAAACTCGCGTGCTGCCACAAGTTTGTCGTAGTCATCTCTTTTCAGGCCAGGCAGGGCCAATGGCTCTGGGATAACCTCGAACTCTCGTCTCTTCTCAAAGAGGTTGCTCCATTCGGGATCGTATTCCAACCCTTTTCGAACCGACTCGATAGTCGTCCAAAAATTGGTGAAGTATTGTGCCGTGTTCTTGAGTCCGGTAAGGGGAACTCCATTCTCTGCGTGATATCTGAAAAAGATCAGTAGGTCAGTCTTGACCCTGCTTGGGAGGTTTTTCCAATACGCGTTCACTTGCTCGTTCGTCAGCCAATTCTTTAAGGCGCCTTCGTGGGTTTCGAGCAGCTTGTAGGTTTCTTTGAAGACCTTGAACATGTAGATGTCCTCGCACGCAACTTCTGCTAGACAAGTCAGGAATCCTTTCATCGTCAGTCCATAATGCTTCTTCTTCCGCATCCCCACCCCTTCTAGGCGGAGGAAACTCTCTGGCAGCAGGCCAACTATGTTCCCTTCGCCGTAGATCCGTCTGTCAATCTCAGCCTTCGCGAGCCTGTGTTTGGTTGATTTCCAAATGTCATAGTTGGTTTGCGGCCCGTTCCGAGCTATACGCGACAGTATTTCCAGAGATCTTGCGTCGTCTATTGCAGGCTTGAAGAGAGTCCTTGCGAGTCGGCTTAGGTCATTGTCAATGGGGTGATCGTAGAGGGCCATAGTTCCGCACTTACAGCATAGTTCCGGAAACACGGAACGATTAAACGTTTTGGACGCGTGACTCCAGGCGAGGGACCGACCCATTGACCGGGGAAGCCACATCCATTGGGTACGTGAACGTTCTTGAGTTGAAGAGGTTCGCAGCGGAAAAGCTGAGCCGCCAGCCGGCCCTGCGCTATGTGCTGCTAACGGAAAGCGACGAGATCCCGATTCTTGACCTCCTTGCTAGACTGCCTCTTTGGCTTACCCTGCTTCGACGCGAGGTTGATCTGGATTGAACACGGACAACCCTTGCCTGGAGTCTTGTCTTCACGCGGAAGATGGCAGCGGGACGATGTGGCATTTGGCACAGGTCAGAACTGCCCCTGGAACTCTGACTCTTCCTCAAAGCACCAATTTGAGGCCATTTACGCACTTTCCAAAACGCAAATTTCGCAACTCACCGCAGCGCACCGGAATGGCCCGTCCGGACCTCGTCAATCAACGTAGCTGCATTGTGCATGGCCGAGGTGTCTCGTGTAGGTATCAATGTGCCTCTGAAGCAGATCGAGCGATGCCCGAACATTACCGGGGGGTGGCATTGTGAGTCAGAAGCAAAAGAAGGGACCACGCATTAGAGTGAGCATCCCGCCAACGCTCTACACGGCAATTTTGAAGATTCAAGTCAACGATGGCCTCAACTTTGACGAAGCTGCAGACAAAGCGGCAAGCGTGCTCGAACCCAACGGGCAGATGTTCCGGGAGGCTGTACAAAAGGAAGCACAAATTCTGGGGCAGGGCCGGTTCATGCAGCAGCTGAACAAGGCGAGAGCCTCCATAAGAAGCGCCGCGATAAACGAAGGCGCCGAATACGTGAGAACGCATGAAGTTCACTTCGAAATACCCTGCCCCAAATGTGGAAAACCCATGAAGTTCTCAAGCAGCGACCAAAACTGGGAAAAAAGTAGAGCAGCGCTCCACGACGCTTTCAAAGATTGGTCCCATGTCACATGCCAGAAATGAGCTGCCCGTCGGACGAGAGCCATGCTCGTCGAGCGATATTGCGATTCTTTCTTTCGAAACATTTCACTAACACATGAATTCTGACTTAGAACGGAAAATTGGCTCATTTTCGAGCCGAACACCATTCAGAAAACGTTCAAGAACACGTTCTTTTTGTTCTAATATCCTCAAGAATCTCGGAATCACTCCAGGAAGCATGGTCGAGGGTTTGAACCAGGATGGGCTAAAACTCCGGGGACATACCAGTCGTTTGTCTGCGAATTCTTCAATTGATCGATTGGAGAAATCGGAGAAGGATGTAACCCCTATCAGGTAAACTTCCTGTGGCATTTGAACCGACTATTTCGCAGGGTTCAACAATCCCGCACGCTTTTCGGTTACGAACCTTTCGACAGGAAGTTTATAGGTTGACTGATGGTCTGGCTAAGTTGATATTGGATGCGTCTCGGATTTTTCCTTCCAAACATAGGTCAAGCAGGCAATAGTAGCACTATTCTCAAGATAGCTAAACGCGCCGAAGAATTACGGATACGACAGCCTTTGGGTAACCGAGCGCCTGCTCTATGCCCTAAAACCTCAGACCTCATACTACGGTGGTCCGCTCCCTGAGCCTTACAAGAGGATTCTGGATCCTCTCGGGACATTGACATTCGTTTCAGCTCTAACCAGTCGCATCGCACTAGGAACGAGCGTGCTAGACATCCCGTTCTACAATCCAGTTCTCCTTGCGAGACAATTAGCCACTCTTGACGTTCTTTCGGGTGGAAGATTGAGGGTTGGATTCGGTCAGGGGTGGTCGAAGGACGAATATGACGCGGCGGGCGCGTCTATGAAACAGCGTGGCGAACGCGCTGATGAATTTCTAAAACTCCTGACGACAATATGGACTTCTGATCCAGCCGAGTTCCACGGAAAATACTTCCAACTTCCCCAATCGATCATCCAGCCCAAGCCTGTTCAGAAACCGCATCCGCCAATCTACTTGGCTGCGTTTGCACCCGCCGCCTTGAAACGCACGGCCACCTTTGCGGACGGTTGGATGCCCGTAGGATTGCCTGTTGACACGTTGAAGACGATGGTAGAACAGATCAGAACTCTCGTTCGGGAGGCAGGTCGAAATCCCTCAGATCTTAAGATCATAACTCGCTACAATCTTTCCATAACCCCCACAACCTCTGGGCAGCGATAGACATGTCTTCTCAGGAAGCATTGATCAAATCGCCGAAGACGTCAAGGCATTGAAGGGATTTGGGCCAGACGAGCTAATACTCGACGTGACGTTCTCAGCAGACAGCCAGAGCGAAGAGGGTTTCATGATGAACCTAGAACGACTCCGCCAGGCTCGTCTGAACGACCTCAGAATCGTCTCTCGTTTCTGGAGCAGACGATCATGGGTGTGCCTGAGAAGATACGGGCAATCGAGGAGGAGATGAAGAGAACCCAGATTCACAAGCACACCGAACACCATGTAGGTCTGCTGAAAGCCAAACTCGCAAGACTCAAGGCAGAGCAAGAACGAGCGCAAAGCTCCAAGCAAAGTGGAGCGGGCTTCGAGCTAAAGAAGGCCGGCGACTGCACCGTAGTGCTGATCGGTCTCCCCAGTGTGGGAAAATCAACAATTCTGAATGGACTTACAAATGCCAAATCAAAGGTCGCTCCATACGCTTTCACGACTCTGACAGTCGTTCCCGGTCTGCTCGAGTATCAAGGAGCGAAGATACAGATTCTCGACCTACCCGGCATCATTGCGGGCGCGGCAACCGGCACCGGCAGGGGCAAGAGAGTGCTATCCGTTGCAAAGAACGCCGACCTAATACTCCTGGTTCTGGACGTATTTCAGCCTGATCAGATCAGCGTCTTAAAGAAAGAATTATACGAAATGGGAATCCGCCTCAACACTCAACCTCCAAATGTTGTCATCAGCAAATCCGCTCAAGGCGGGCTCGGCATCACAGCGACATGCAACCTAACTCATTTGACCGAGTCAACCGCCAAAGCGATACTGAACATATACAAGATTAATCAGGGTAACGTCGTCATCAGAGAGGACATCACCGACGACCAACTCATAGACGTAGCCACCGGAAATCGTCGATACATTCCCTCGGTAACTGTTTTGAACAAAATCGATTTGGTCAGTCCAAAGTACATAGCTGAAGCGAGAAAGCGAATGGGCGAAGATTTTGTACCCATCTCCGCGGATCGAAACGTTAACCTCGACAAACTGAAGGGCGCCATCTACGATCGACTGCGATTAATCAAAGTCTTCCTCAAACCCCGGAATGGTGTGCCCGATTTCGAAGAGCCCTTGATTGTGACGGCTGGGTCAACAATTTCCGACGTCTGTCAGAGGATCCACAAGAAGATCGAGGGCGAAGCAAAGTATGCCCTCGTTTCAGGGACGAGCGTAAGGTTTAGCCCTCAACGTGTCGGAATGGACCATGTCGTTCAAGATCGGGATATCGTCACGATACTGAAGTAACAAAGAGGCATTACTAGGTCATCTGGACGTTGATTCAGTATATTCTGACAGCTGGTTGATTGTTGGCTTGGAAAGCGTATAGTTATTAGTCGTGTAACCATAACCTATACCATCGGTTACGTCTTTCGTTGTACTTTTACCTCGAAGGTTGAGCGGCCTACGGGTTAAGCGTCCGGTGGAGGTCGTGGCTTTGGACCCAAGAAGACGTGAGTAGATTGAATATTCAACCTCGAATCGGGTATGTGAGCACATACCCACCTCGAGCTTGTGGGATAGCGACTTTCACGAGGGACCTGTCGCGAGCTGTGATGATGCGTGGACATGCATATCAGAACCTTATAGTTGCGTTGGATGAGAACGGAGAACGTTATTCCGATACGAACGTAAAGCACACGATCGACCAACATGATCGTGAGAGCTATATCTCAGCTGCAAAGTTTCTGAATGAATCGAACGTCGACCTAGTAAGTCTCCAACATGAATTCGGCATCTTCGGTGGAGAATGGGGCGAGTACGTGCTCGACCTTTGCAGAAATATCGAGATGCCTCTTGTCACGACATTCCATACCGTGCTCCAGAAACCACCTGAGAAAGCGCGGCAAGTCGTTAATGAAATCGCTCAGATCAGCAGTAATGTAGTAGTGACCATTGAATCTGCAGCCAAACTACTCGAGAAGCACTTCGCTGTTGATCCACATAAGATCAGAGTGATCCGCCACGGCGCGGCTCTACCTGACCGCGTGCGCAAAGAATACGCGAAACGTCAATCTTGGGCTTCACAAACGCATTGTCCTAGCCACGCATGGATTGATCAGTTCGGGAAAGGGGATAGAATACGCAATCAAAGCATTGCCCTACCTGGTGAAAGAAAGCCCTCGCATACTCTACTTGGTGATAGGCGAGACGCACCCTGAGGTTCGAAAACGTGAGGGTGAAGCCTATCGCGAGAAACTAGTCTCTCTTGCGAAACGACTAGGCGTAGAAGATAATGTCCGCTTTGTAGACCGCTACCTACCTGAAGACGAACTCTCACTTCACCTTCAAGCAGTTGACATATACTTGGCACCGTACTTGGGCAAAGATCAAGTCTCTAGCGGAACCATCACCCTTGCCCTCGGGCATGCGAAGGCGGTTATTTCAACGCCGACAATATTCGCAAAGGAGGTTCTGTCGAATAGCAGAGGGTTATTGTGCAAGTTCGCAGATGCCCGTTCATTAGCCGAATGTGCCCAACGCATACTTGGTGATTTGCGGCTTCGACGGCGATTGGAGGCGAACGCATTCAAGTATGGGCAGGAAGTGGGATGGGCGAGGGTCGCTGATCAATATGGTGAAACCTTCAGACTTGCAAGACGGGTTCGACGAACTGTCGTTGAAACTGCAGCGGTCAGTGAAACTTGAGCATCTCTTCGCTCTAACAGACCATAACGCGGTTCTCCAACACGCAAAGTTCTCTGTTCCAGCGAGAAGGGAAGGATATACGGTTGACGACAACGCACGGGCACTGGTGTTCGCGGCAAAAGCGAAGGCTTTCTGGCCAGGACAAAGACTTTCCGAAATGCAGCGCAAACTGATCGGTTTCCTGCTAGTAATGCAAGCTGATGATGGACGTTTTCATAACCTCATGGATTTTTCGCAGAGAACCATAGACGCCCCTACGGTTGGCGATCATCTGGGGCGAGCGATTTGGGCAACTGGCGCGGTGATCAATGCTGAGAATCCCCGTGGGGTCAAAGCTTCTGCACGACTCATGTTTGATCGAGCATTACCTTGGGCTAGGGAGTCGACATCGCCGCGCACAAAGGCCTACGCTTGTTTGGGCCTAGTCGAGCGCCTCCATACTGACTCAGAGGACGACAATCTGAGAGCCAATCTTAGGACAATTGCCAACAGTCTCGTTGAATTGTATAACACTAACCAGACTCCGGACTGGAAGTGGTTCGAGAGCATTCTAAGCTATGATAACCCGAGACTAAGCCAGGCATTGTTTGCTGCGTATGAATCGTTGGGCGAGAAGGTCTATCTCGGCGTCGCTGAGGAGAGTATGAAGTTCCTGAAGGCCGCAACAACCATTGATGGAATTTACGTCCCCATAGGGAGCGGAGGTTGGTATCCAAAGGGTGGAGATAGGGCCCTCTATGATCAGCAACCAATCGAAGCTGGAGGGATGGTGGAAACTGCAGCGCTTGCATACAACCTCACGCGGTCCGACGTGTACGCGTCCGCTATACGCCAAGCTATGGGCTGGTTCTTCGGTCTGAATACCAAGTCTGTTGAACTCTATGACGATTCAACAGGTGCTTGCTACGACGGCATCAACAAGATGGGTGTGAACGAAAATCAGGGATCTGAATCCACGCTCGCCTTCCTTCTCGCCGCGGTAACATTTATTGGATTTTTCAAAACGAAGCGGTGACTTCTCTCGACGATTAGTTCCCTCTTTCCAGTTCATCGAGAAACTCGTCGATTGGAGCGCTCGCAACGCAGCAGACCTTGTCAGCACCACCATAATAGGTCAACAATGTTCCATCCTGAATGATTGCTCCATCCGGGAAGACCACGTTCGGAACGACACCTCGTTTCTCGAACTCCATCTCCGGTTCAAGAATAGGCTCCCTGAGTGCGTGCTACCACCTTTGTCGGGTCGTCCAGATCAAGCAGAACCGCTCCTGCGCGGTACATGCGTTCCGCGCTTACGCCATGATAAATCACGAGCCATCCACGCTCTGTTCTAATCGGTGGAGGTCCCACGCCGACTTTCATTTTCTCCCAAGAAAACTTGGGCCCGATAACCTCGTAATCGCGGAAGTGTTTCACATATTCGTTCCAGAATTTCTGTGAATTCTCAAGCTCCTCGACACTCTCAAAGTAGGCTATCTGCACTTTCGACTGAAGTCGGTGGAGCATCGCAACTCTCCCGCCAATTCTCTCTGGGAAAAGTACACAGTCTTTGTCATTTCGATCAGGTCCAACTAGTCCATGCTTTTCAAAATGTGAGAAGTCCTTAGTTGATGCTAGAGCTATGCGTGGTCCTCGTTTCGAAAACGCGGTATACGTCACGTAGAAAGTGCCTTCCAGAGAGGTGATTCGGGGGTCCTCGCAACCAAATTCCTCCCAATTGGCCGAGGGTTCGAGAACTGGCTCCGAAGAACGGAATGAGATCTCTGCGGCGTTCGAAGCGCGTGCATATCCTAAACGCGAGACCTTGCTCCCGTCCACGGCGCGGTACAGCAGATGAATCGTGCTTCCCACATTAATTGCCCCGGGATTGAAAGTTCCACCATCCTCCCACTTTTGGCCATTTCTAGGGGCGATAATGGGATTTCCCGATAATCTGGTGAGTGCTAGCAATGAATTCACATAACCTAGAAGCAATGAGTTTCAGAGAACGAGAGTCAGGATGAGCTATCTAGTTTTCTTGCTTGCCGAGCCGATTATAGCGCCCGTACCATTTCACGGTTCCGTCAGTCCAATACGCGGGCGGTCTTGGCTTGGGCTTCGACCGCATCTTCTGCAATTTTCTCAAACATTCCCTTTATGTGATTTCGGCGATGGGTTTGTGCAATCGCATTTGACGCACAATCGGCTGGACGCCAGTACAATTTCGTCTCTCTTAAGGGATAGGTCCGTCATCGTCTGCCGGGCCTTAATGGTTGCTTTCCGGCAGGACTTCCGGATGTAGGAGGACTGACCATTATCACTTCACCACGAGAAGTGACGGAGGCACTGAATTCCTCCTTACCGCCTTCTTCTGTAACGTAAGCTCCCTTTATCGACCACACACCTTTGCCGTCCGGACCTTCTGGTTCCTGATCGATGGTAATCGAAACAATTTTTCCATGTCGAGAACGAGTCCCCACAATGTACTTCCTTACCAAGCTCTTTGCATCGTTTGCATTTCCTACTTGCAATTCAAATCAACCTCGATGGATGTTAGTGTGCTTATCTACACTCAGTCCTAGCGGTTCTCATAAGTCTCTTTCGCCCAGTAAAGGGGCATTCATTCTACCTTACCCTACCGCTTTTACCCATTTTACTTGCCATTCTCTTTCGTTTCTTCTGCCATTCAGGCTTCGTCACTTCAATACCTCATCGAACTAACCCTGGTAAGCATGCAGAAGAATCTTTCCAGGTCCACGATGGTGCACGAGGAGGAAGCCTAAGGAGCCATCAATGTACCGGATTTGATGAATGTTCAACCGTACTCCTGAAAGTTCTGTACCTTACGTGAAGCAAGGTTAACTGTAAGCGTAAAGAAGACGTTCTTATCACCGGCTCTTTTTCGATAGCTCCCAGTCACACCCATATCGCCATTCGCGTCGGGGGACATTCGATTTTCAATCACAAAATAATCTAGAGCCGTTCCACACTTAGCCGCGAGGTAGTCTTTGACTACCTGATCTAATCCGCTCGAATCCATACCTGTTGTAGAGAATGGCCCACGCTGATAATGATAGCGGCAACTTCGATTCAACTCCTACGAACCAAGAACTGGGAGGAAAGGCAAGATTCGCACTCGACGCTGTTCCGACAACGTTAAGAGATGATCATCATCTTCTATTTCAATTGGAGAATTTGAAATGGGAAAGGCCAAGCAGGTAAAGAAAAAGAAGAAAGAGAAATAGGCTTCTGCTAATTTCCTGCACTACTTTCTTGCTTCGTTAGATCATGCGATTACTTCGTAGTAGTGTCGTTGTCCCTTTGAATCTTCTTCATAATCGTACTTCTTCCTTGTTCGACGATCAATGTACAGACCTGAACCTAGGTGTTCTATTTGGATGCCGCTGATCCGCGCTGTTTGAAAGTTGAGAATGTCAACGTAGTTTCTCCCTTCTATTGGTTTCCAATCGACGATCGGCTGCGGTTCACTCATTTTCAGTATCTTCACGAAAGCCTGAGGAGAACGATTCTCAGTGTGCCCGCTCGGACATGCGAAGTTCTTTGAACACATGAAATCATTGAATTTCTCGTATGTTCCAGTGAATTCAAAGTTGGTGCCGCATTTTTGGCAGCTGCAGAGAAAAATCCGATCTGACATACGTCCTAATACTCTGCCCGGCTTATAGGCCCTATGATGAGTTGGCAGTTAAGGAAGTTCAACGCGCGACATTTTGGGTCACAAAAATTGCGTACGTGGAAGAATTCTGTTGCGCATGCGATGATGCATCGGATTGAGTGATCTAAATAGAATCGAGTTCTTCCTAAACAGAGAAAGTATTTGATGAATCAGGGCGTGCTGGTGGCACAGAAGATGAAATCTAGAGTTCCAGAGTTTCATCCACTGAACCTTCACAACGCTACTAATCAAGGTCCATTTTCCTTGTCATGATCTGTGGCTCCTTTGGAGTTCGGATACAGCGAGGGCTAACGCTCCCAGAACAGGTTCGGTCTTCATAATCACGACTTCAGCTCGCGGACATTCCTTCCTTACTCTAGCCCGAAAAGGTTGAAGAAGATACCTTCCAGCCTTGAAGGTTCCACCCACAAGAGCGATCGAAAAGGCGTCATGTTCTATTCTCAGCTGCTTCGCGACGACGCATGCCAATCTCTGCCAATGCCACTCCGGCATTCCTCAAGATTTCTCTGCAGACTTCGTCGCTTGGTGCCAATTTCGATACTAAGGGAGTTAATCCAGCGATGCTGTCTATTCCAAATTCATCGGAGTAGATCAATGGGGAAGCGTTCTCAAGCATCTTCACTCGAAATCTTCGCTTTAATGCGGACGCCAGTTTTGTTCTTGGGGTGCGTCCGTCGAGTGTTCTGAAGGCACTCCTGAGGGCTTTTGTCCCAATGTCATAGGCGCTGCCCTCATCATCGATGAGGTATCCCCATCCCCCAGCGCGTACGTATCTTCCAGCTTTGTTGATGCCCGCAGCCACGCACCCAGTTCCAGAAATAACGACGATACCTGGCTTGCCGTGAGTGGCAGCATGTAGGGCAGCCACAGAATCATGAACTACAAAGACCCGGGGAGCGATCTTTGCGGCTCGAACGAAACGGCGCGCAGTCGCTAGGTCTCTCGGGGAGTTCAAGGCTGCCAAAGCAACCACTCCGATATCCGAGTAGCCTTCTCGAATTCCTCGCATGTTTCCGAGCCCAGCTAACAGCCCTCTTGATCGCTTTGCTTGCGGCGTTGGTTCCGACGTTATGGTAGTTTGAGGAGCCAGATTCGCCGCGACCCAGGATTTCACCATTCTCAGTCCCTATCAACGCAACAGTCTTAGTTGCCCCTCCATCGACCCCAATAGCGTACCGAGTCCTCAAGCCGATCAATATCGCAATGATAACCTGCAGCTTGATATAACGCACTGATCGACATTCTGAAAGCGTTGGGTTACTCTTGTCTAAGGAAACTAAGACAATCAAACAAACAGAACTCATTCCAGCAAGCCCCGTCGACGTCTATGAGGAATTAATTCAGGAGGAAAACTCACTAGGAGAGAAAACCCATGACTGATACGAAATCTGGTCCGGAGCTTGTGGAGAAAGCGTTCGCTTACTTGACCAACCTTAGCAAAGAGTGCCGAAAGGCTCTCACCGCCAAGTTCGGTCAGGAATACAAAGGAGCTGCCTTCGACTCGCTCGAACCCACTATACGAAAAGAAATCGAGTTCTGGTTCGCGGAGCGAGACAAGAACATTTCAATCAAGCATGAGAAGAGCAGCACGGGTAAACTGGGTGAGATAATGCTGACCTATGCTGGGGCGAATAAGGATGCGCATTTTAAACTCCATGTTGACGGGCTCTTTACTCTAACCGGGGCCTCATCCAACTCTCCCTCATACGTGAAGACCATCAACGTCACAGTTGACAAGAGAGACTTCACACGCTAATTGCTACTAGTCGAACCCGAATTCGCATCGCAGAAGGCTCGGGATTTAAGATGAGAAGATCATTAAATTAGGAGAGCGACTGCGATTTAGTCTCCTGTTTTCTCTCCAAAGAACACTCGAACTTGAGTTTCTCGAACATTGTAGCTTGGGGCTTCAGTATGATTCAGCGGTTCTATCTTCTACGGTCTCCCCATCACTGCAGACTGGAAGTGCCCCGGAAATATGGGAGTGCTTCCTGGCATGCTGGGGAGTCTTCGCTGGAGATGTTTTCATTGGACGATATTTTCACGAAACGGCGATTATGTGTCCTTACCGGCGAGTAGCCACTCAACATATATCGCTTGTTCAACCTATGTCTCATAGCAGTGTGATGCTATGCCTCACAAATTAAGCAGAACAGATTTCAGAATCCGACAACGGCAGAAGAAGAAACATCGCTTACGAAAGCGCACAAAGTCGAGCCGAAAAACGAATTGACCTAGTGCGTTCCTTTTCTTTCTTGTCATCTGCAGGCGCGCTTATTACGTCCGGATAGAACCTCATGGTCTTCGCATACATTGTCTCGTGTAACGTGATCGCCATTCCTTCTCTGCCTCAGGTTTGCACTTGCTTGACAGATCCAAGAATGTAATGCATAAACCTAGGATCCGAATAATCATCACAGGCATCAAAAGGGGACGTTTTGATTGGTTGGTTCAAAGAGTGCTCGGAAGAAAGTGAGGAATGCTCGGACGGCTGGAATCAAGGCGAAAACAGGATCGAAGGTTCCTCGCATAACCTACGCTACTCTCAAGATAACGCCGGAAGATGATGAAGCATACGACAAGGCCGTTGGACTTGTTCGAAACAAGCTTGGCTCTCGGTTTACAATGTACATCAACGGCGAGCACTGGGCTTCCACTGGCGAGGAGATGGAGCACCGTAGCCCTATCGATACAAGGATCGTAGTCAGCTCTTTTCCGAAAGGCACACGTGACGACGTGAAGTCTGCGATCTCGGCCGCGCGTGATGCCTTTCCCAAATGGAGCGCCTTGTCCTACAAGGATCGCATGATCATCCTCCGCAAAGCAGCCGACCGGATCATAGAGCGCCGTTACGAATTATCCGCCTGGATGGCATTTGAGGTCGGGAAGAACCGCGCAGAGTCACTGGCCGAGGTCAATGAAGCAGCAGAATTGATCCGCTACTACTGTGACCAGATGGAAGCGAACAAAGGCTTCCTGAAGCCGCTTGAATCTCCTGGCCTCAAACAAGAAACTTTCAGTATCCTTAGACCATACGGTGTATGGGCAGTAATTGCACCGTGGAACTTTCCACTCGCGCTGGCTACAGGTATGGCGGCGGGTGCGCTAGTGGCGGGGAACACCGTCGTTTTCAAGCCCTCAAGCGACTCACCTGTGCTCGGCCATGAGCTATCGAGATCTCTACTTGATGCGGGTATCCCTCGAGGAGCCTTCAACTTCGTCACAGGACCGGGAGCAACGGTAGGCGCCGAGTTACAGGAGAATCCGAGCATAGATGGGCTGGTCTTCACGGGTTCGAAGGAAGTCGGCATGAACGTTTACCACAGTTTCGCAAGGAACTATCCCAAACCTGTGATCACAGAGATGGGAGGCAAGAACCCTGCAATCGTAACAGCCTCCGCCGACCTCGACCAAGCTGCCGAGGGAGTCGTGCGAGCAGCTTTCGGATTCGGCGGTCAGAAGTGCAGCGCCTGTTCACGAGTTTACGTTGATCAACTTGTGAAGGAAAAGTTTCTGAAACTGTTGAAAGAACACACAGAGAAGTTTGTGAAGATAGGCGATCCAACACGCAAGGAAACATTTCTCGGATCCGTGATCAACAAAGCTGCCGTAGAAACCTACTCGAAAGCAGTGGAGGAAGCGAAACGAGATGGCGGCCATTTTATTCACGGCGGCAACGTGTTGAGTAACGCGGATTTTGAATACGGATACTTTGTTGAACCAGCCATCGTCGACGGTCTACCTGTCAAACACAGACTCTTCAGAGATGAGTTGTTCGTACCATTCCTCACAGTTGCAGGTGTTCAGTCGTTTGAAGAGGCGATGAGGCTTGCGAACGATTCAGAGTATGGACTCTGTGCAGGCATCTATACGAAGAACAAGAAAGAAATGCAGATGTTCTTCGATCACATTGAAGCAGGCGTTACCTACGCAAACCGACGATCAGGCGCAACTACAGGAGCATGGCCGGGTGTCAATTCATTTGGGGGATGGAAAGGTAGCGGCTCGACAGGGAAGAGTGGACTAGGACCGTACTACGTGCAACAGTTCATGCGAGAACAATCGCGCTGGATAGTGAACTAATGAGATCGGATTCTTGCCCACTCTGATCCTTTCTTGACATTCGATCAGTCTATTCTATTGACTGTTCGCTTCGCTACCCCTTTTGGTAATCCACACGGCGGTGTAACGGTTCACTGTAAGTCTTGCAGATACTCGAATGCTGCTTGCTGCGCTATGATGCTGTGATCCCTACATCATGCCTGGCGGCATTCCGCCTGGCATTCCACCCATGCCTGGCGGCATTCCGCCTCCGGGTGGGCCACTCTCTTTTGTTCCCTTCGATGACACCACGTCGTCTATTCTGAGCAGCATGCTTGCGGCTTCTGTTGCGGACTTGATAACTTGCTGCTTAACTCTAAGAGGTTCGATTATGTTCTCCGCCAGCATGTCCGCGATTTTTCCGGTCTTCACCTGGACTCCGAACCACTTGTTTCCGGGTTCGGCGTGTTTGGAGCGAATTTCAACCATTATGTCGATTGGGTCTAGGCCTGCATTCTCAGCTATAGTTAGCGGGATAGTCTCTAGTGCTTCGGCGTAAGCTTCGATGGCGAGCTGCTCGCGACCTCCCACTTTCACGGCATAATCGCGCAGTTGCTTGGCCGTCTCGGCTTCGGGGGCTCCTCCTCCGGCGACTACTTTGCGATCTTCAACAGCGTTTCTTACAACGCAAAGCGCGTCGTGAAATGATCGCTCGGCTTCGTCTACAACATGGTCGGATCCGCCTCTAATCATCACTGTGACAGCTCTAGGGTCTTTGCAGTCGCGGACGTAAACCAGTTTGTCGTCTCCAATCTTTACTTCTTCCACGAGCTTTGCTTCACCGAGCGCATCCGCCGCAACGTCCTTCGTGCTCGCCAGTATCGTCCCACCTGTGGCTTTAGCGAGTTTCTCCATGTCGCCGCTGCTCAGGTTCTTGATGGCCATTATGTTCTTCTTTGCGAGGAAGTGTAGTGCTAGGTCGTCAATCCCTTTTTCGCAGAATATGACATTCGCTCCGCTTTTCTCGACCTTGTCGGTCATTTCGCGAAGCATCATCTCTTCTTCATCTAGGAACTGTTTCATTTGATCCGGTGAGTTAATGTTGATTTTCGCATCAAATTCAGTTTTCTCAATCTCAAGCTTAGCGTTAAGCAGAGCGATTCTTGCGTTCTTGACCTGTTTCGGCATTTGAGGATGCGAAACCTCCTTGTCGACAACAATCCCTCTTACGAGTTCGCTCTGTTCCATGCTTTCGCCCTTCTTCTTCACAACCTTCACCCTGTCGATATCCGCAACAGTTTTCCCATCTCTCTCTTCCATTACTTGCATTACGGCTTTCGTCGCAAGGGTTGCGAAGTGCTCTTTGGATTCTGACAGAGACTTGGTTCCCATAGACGTCATGGCTACGAGTTTGAGCATCTTCTCATCGTCAGGTTGAATGTCAATGGAGAGACCTTGGAGAATCTCCAAAGCCTTCTCTGAGGCCTTCTTGTACCCTTCAACAATCACAGTCGGGTGTACCTCTTGATCCAAAAGCTTCTCTGCTTTAGTAAGAAGCTCACCAGCGAGGACTACTGCGGTGGTTGTCCCGTCGCCAACCTCATTATCTTGGCTTTTTGCGACTTCCACAAGCATTTTGGCGGCAGGATGTTGAACATCCAGCTCTTTCATTATTGTGGCCCCGTCATTCGTGATGACCACGTCACCCATGCCTGAGACCAGCATCTTATCCATCCCTTGGGGACCAAGGGTGGTACGTATGGTCTCGGTGACAATCTTTGGCGGCTAGAATATTATTTCGCTGTGCGTCACGACCACGTGTCCTACTTGCACCTTCTTTCAGAATTAGAACTGGAACTGTAGCTTCAGACATTTCTCGTAGACTCCGTCGTCAGCATAGAGCTGGTGATAAATAAGTTTGTGTTCGCGAGATTGCCATTAGACCATGCTCGGTTGGGTAGAGGAAGACGGCTCATCCAGCGAAACTTGAGCATCCTGATTAGCGGTTTATCTCGCCGGAAAGACTTTAACCGCGGTACCAGTCGTTTTGCTCCGTTTTCGAGTCAGCGAGGCGCAGAAGAATGGAGAGCAAGGACGAAACGAAAGAGAGACGCAGAAAGCCTAGAGTTCAAAGCATTATCCTATTGCTAATAGTCCTCATATCCATTGTTTTGGCAGGATGGGCTCTAGTTGTTGTTAGCACAAGTTTTCAGATTCCCCCAGGGGATTTTGTCGCATTGCCCAATACGCCTCCCTCGACTCAAGGGAGCAAGGTAGCTTTCGTTTCTGTTGCAGGCGTCTCTCAAAAAGGGCTGTCGGTTGGGGTCAAGGGATACCTGAGGAGCTCCACGGGCGCGCCTGTGGCAGGAGTAAAGGTGTATATGACCTACTACCTTGAAGGGTCCTATCGAACGCAAGTTGTCACCACCGGCCAGGACGGATACTTTGAAGCGCACTTTCCGATGAATTGGACGGGGTGGCTTCCAGTTACTTTGACCTATTTTGGAGACGGCCAACATCAAGGGATAGCGCAGACAGCGAGCGTGTCTGGAGAAAGCCCGTACTGACCGGAGAACGCCTCCTAGCGAACGTGGCGGCTCGATACATTTGCCACAGCCCCCAATCCTCTTCCGTTCACTAGCTGAACTCAACTCTACAGCTGTGAAATGTGAGCTCTGTCCGAGGCTCAGAAGTTATTCCATTCGAGTTTCTAAGACAAAACGAAGACAATTCATGAATTGGAAGTATTGGGGAAAGCCACTTCCAGGATTTGGTGATCCCAAAGGTCGAATTATGCTCCTCGGCCTTGCCCCCGCCGCCCATGGCGGAAATCGCACGGGCCGAATGTTCACCGGCGATGGATCAGCGCTATTCTTGATGGCTGCTCTTCATCGTTTCGACTTTGCAAATAAGCCCACATCAGAAAGCATAGGTGACGGGCTTCAACTGAAAGACGTCTACATGACCGCAATTGTGAGATGTGCTCCACCCAAAAACAAGCCAAGACCCAACGAAATAATGAACTGCAAACGCTACTGGACTCAAGAAACTCGCCTGTTACCCAACGTGCGAGTAGTATTGGCTCTGGGGCGGATCGCATTTGATACATACGTCAAATTTCTCAAAGAGCAGGGCCTTGAAAGTAAAGATTTGAAATTCCGACACGGGGCATTTTACGAGTTGCCAAAACCCCATCCAGTCCTATGTGCGTCCTACCACCCAAGTCGCCAGAACACACAAACTGGAAAGCTAACCATGTCTATGCTTGATGAAGTCCTCCAAAGAATCTGTACATTCCTAGCTACGGAGCATTCAAATGCATAATGAATAACATCAATGCCAGTCATTGGAGTGGCACAGGATGCAACAACCTTCCAATCAACCGAACGTCGTCTTCTGCAGCAAGTGCGGAATGGCAAACCCAGCGGCCAACAAGTTCTGCTACGGCTGTGGTAGGTCTCTCTTCACTCTAACCTGCTCATTCTGCAGCGCGGTTAATCCCCAGCACGCAAAGTTCTGCGGTTCGTGCGGTCGAAAGCTCGCGGCTACCTAGCCACAATTCAGCCGAATATCAGCTTAACCTTGCACGTAACCTTCTTCCGCAGATTTGACCTTGCAACTGTTGAGAATATAGAGCATTTCGACGCACTTGCGGTAGCTGAAGCTCTCTCAGATCTCTATAACGTCATTCAGTTGCGTGCCGATCTTCAACTATGTGCACCAATCTCGCCAGAAACCAGCGCCTCTAAATTTCTCTCCATTCACTCTATGCGTGAGTAGTCGAATTGGCAAAGATATACACGCGGACAGGCGACAAGGGTGAGACAGGTCTATTCAGCAGTGTCCGAATTTCAAAAGATTCGCCTCGGGTTCGGGCGTATGGGGACATAGATGAACTGAATTCTGTACTTGGTTTGGTTCGGGCATCTTCCAAAGACAAGGAAATAGACTCTGTCATTGAAGGGTTACAGAAAGATCTCTTCGCAGCTGGAGCGGACCTAGCCTCCCCAAGTGAAGAGACTCATGATGTGCCACGAATCAGCGAGCAGATGGTTGCGGGATTGGAGAAGACCATAGACAAGTTGCAGGAGAGGCTGTCTCCTTTGAAAGTATTCATATTACCGGGTGGTGGCGAAACTGGAGCGCTCCTCCATTTTGCTAGGTCTGTTACAAGACGGGCCGAAAGAAGCATAGTCTCACTGAGTAAAGTGGAGAAGATAAACGAGAATTTGGTGCCGTATTTCAATCGGTTATCAGACCTTCTATTCGTTATGGCTCGATCAGTAAACCATCAAGAAGGACAGGACGAGGATGAGTGGCATCGATCAAGATGATTTCGATGTCAGACAACTCGATCGCTACAAAAACTCCGACCAAGATCTTCGGGCATTTTACAGCCGTTGACAGTCTCAATTTGAATATACATGTGGGCTCCATGGACGGAATGATACTGGAAGTCGTTGGAACAGGCGGTGTTCTGAGGGTGGACTTGATGAACGGTGAGCCCGGAAGACACACGAGACGACGGCGGAAATTGGAGTTGAAAAGAATTGATAGTTCGCGAGGTGACGCCGACGAAAACAGCCCAGCTGCGAGTAAGTCATGGTGATCTGCAATGCCTGAGGAAGCAATCGTAACCAAGGCTTTGACGAAAATGTTCGGGCGCTTCACCGCGGTCGACGGCCTAAACGTGAGCGTCGGCAAGGGGGAACTGTTCGGTTTGCTCGGACCGAACGGCGCAGGGGAAGACAACAACCGTCCGAATGCTGTGCACCCTTATCGAAGCGACACGTGGCACGGCTAATGTCGTGGGGTATGATATCCACGAGCAGGCCGCTGAGGTTAGGCGGCAGATTGGAGTAGTGTCTGAAGGAGTGTCACTTTACAAGGATCTGACGATTGAGGAGAACCTGAAGTTGCTCAGCACCCTCTACGAAATCCCGCGTGGTAAAGCGGAGGTTCGGATCAAGGAGCTGATGGATATGTTTGCTTTCAGGGAGAAGGCTAAGCGACTAGTCGGCGCTCTGTCGACTGGGTGGTCGAAGAAGGCTATGATATGCGCCGCCCTGCTTCACAGCCCACAGGTGCTATTCCTTGACGAGGTCACATCTGGCCTCGACCCCCAATCCGCAATTGCACTTCAAGATTTCACGAAGAAACAGTGCGAGCAAGGGGTTACTGTGATCTGGACAACCCACTACATGGGCGAACCTGAGAAGATATGCGACCGAGTGGGCATTATGTTTGCGGGTAGGTTGGTGCAGGTTGGGACCCCGAACGAACTGAAACATAGTGTCAGCGAACTTTCAGTGGTTGAAGTCGAGACGCCAGGCTTATCGAATGTTCAGCTCGAAAAGCTGAAACTCGACCTGAAGGGAATGAAACAAGTTTACCGAGTGAAGTATACAGATCCGAAGCTTGAGGTCAGTTGCGAGCGGACAGACACGCTCGCTGAGGAAGTCGCGGGCGCTCTGCTGGGTGTTGGGGGGAGGATTCGAGCGATTAACACGAAAGACCCGACACTGGAAGAAGCTTTCATCGCTTTAACAGGCGGCGAAGAGGAAATCGACCAGTTCTTAGAGACTGCAGATCAAAAGGCATAGAGTACAGTCGATCTTCCGATGTCAGTAGCAAAATTCCTCAGCGACTCGGTTGCCGTCGCTGAGAACGAATTTCGCCAGTTCCGCCGCAATCGGAGCGCTATACTGATCTCGCTCGTCGTATTACCCCTATTCTTCACTGTATCCCTCGGTGCAGGCCGAGGTGGAGCGGGCAGTAGTTTCTCGCCCACAGCAGACATCCCGATAGGATGGGTAGACAACGACAATACGCTTACCTCACTTCGCTTCTTGCGAACGTTGACTAGTTCACCAGACTTTCATAACTCGATACAAAGCTACAATGAGCAAACTGCCATAGCTGAGTTGGGAACGAAACAAATTTACGCTGTTATCGTTGTTCCGAAAGGCTTCCAAAACGATCTAGAGAACGGAAATCAGGCAAGGCTGATACTGTACACCGATGATAGTGAACCCGGAGTCTCTGACCAGATCCAAAGCACGCTCACAAGCTATGCTCAGAGTTTTAGTCCGAACGTTGAAGTTCAACCTTACCTTAGCCAATTGCAGCAACAATCTGTAGCTGGCGTTGGAATCGTCAACAAGGGGGCTATCTTCGCAGGGTTTAACGTAGGGCTGACAACGGTACTTGCTATAGTGCAAATATTCGCAAGTTTCTACGAAATTTCCGGCGGAATATCCAGGGAGCGCGAGGATGGAACTTACGCGCGCCTCTTAGTGTCGCCGGTACCACTCGGCTCAATAGTGTTAGGCAAAACGCTCTTCGACCTTCTGCTGAATGTGATTCGAACCTTTACCGTTCTCGGGATCTCCATCTACGGTTATGGCGCAAGACCAAATACTGATCTCTTCACCTTGATGGCGTTATCGTTGATTGTTGCCCTAGTTACGATGGGTATCGGTTTCGTCGCGGCTGGGTTGAAGATGGGGCAGCGGGCGGTGGTTATCATAGAATTCTTTCTGATACTGTTCTTGTTCGCTTTCAGCGGCTTGATTGTCGATAATAATTTGCTAGTCGGGCCATCTCAGGTGGTGGGCAGCCTTCTGCCCTTTACTTACGCTTTCGACGCGCTAAAGCGCACCATCCTACTGGGCAGGCCCTTGTTATCTCTTACATTTGACGTAGAGTATTTGATCGGATCCATCATCGTATGCTACGCTCTCGCATTGGTTCTTCTTCACGTCTCTCGGGAGAGGCTCATCACATGAACAACTTTGCTCGTGACACGGTCGCAATTACCGGCAAGGAGTTGAAACAGCTGCGTCGCGACCCGGTCTCCCTTATCCTAACAATCATGTTTCCTATTCTATTGATCAGTATTTTCATCGTTATCGTATCCGCGTTTCAGTGCCACAACCCATAATGTGCCGGTGGTCGTTGCAGACTTGGATGGGACGCCCGCTTCAAACGCGCTTCTCGATGAGCTCACGACTTCAAGGTTCATCCATGTCACACAGCTCGTTCAGACAGAGGATCAAGCGTATCAGGCGGTTGCGAATGGGCAAGTGATTGGCGCTATAATCATACCACAGGGATTCGAGGTCGCGCTGGCTACGGGCGACGCGTTCGTTATAATTTCAACGGATAACTCGAAACTAACCTCGTCAACGTTCGTTTCCACCGCAGTGAATCAAGGCACACAGGACCTTGCAACCCAGGTAAGCTTTGGTGAGGGAGGCGTGAATTTCGGTTTGAAACTCGCACCAATCCAGGTAATCACCAGACCTCTCTCAGGGCGCCCCCCCAGCGGCGATCCGATTCTACCCGGCTTTCTGGGGATGATCGCCATCCTTGGGGGATTCGACGACATTGTGAACGCGATTAGTAGGGAACGTGAGCGGGGCACGTTCCCGCGCTTGACGCTTTCTCCAGTAAGTATGTTCGCCGTCTATTCGGGTAAGATGTTCGCGACCGTTGTTCTCACTATTCTGAGGACGGCTTTGATGCTAGTTATCTTCAGCCTGTACGGTCTCGTGATTCGTGGAAGCCTCATTCTGATATTCCTGACGACCATCCTAATCGCAGTCTTCACTCTATCCTTGGGGCTGACGATATCAGCTAGGATTCGCGGGTCGGCCACCCTCACCGTCCTTGAGATAGCAATGACCTTTCCACTCTTCACGTTGGCAGGGGCCACGAATTCCCCGCTCTTGCTGGCGCCTGGCGGTAGGGCGATCGCGGATAGCCTTCCTTGGAGTTATGGTAATGACGCGCTTAGACGCTTGATCTACTTGGGCGCCGGACTGAACGCGGTTTGGGGAGACCTTCTCATTCTATTCGTCAGCAGCCTCATCCTTATGCCCATCGCGATCTTGCTATCGAAACGCACGATGTAGTCTACCTACGCCTTCTCCAGTTCAGCATTAATGCTCCAGCCGCGCACATCAGTAGAATTGTTAGTGGGACAGCTGCGAATTCAGGTGTCGGGATTTGAGTCTCCGCGAGAATGAAGCTAAGTGCGTCATTCTGTTCCTATCAAAGCGGACAATCTAAGACACATTTTCTCGCTCAATTATTCCTGCGCCGCGCCCGTTTAGATCGCAAACCTGCAAGTACAACACTAGTGGTCACGAAAACCACTGGGAGTATACTCGTGAATTCCGGAATGGCTATTTTGCTCTCTGGAAGTAAGATTGTTTCGCTGCCGATCTGCCCTGCACTCACATTTAGCACGAAATCACTTGTTTGGTGTCCTTCACCGTGGTTCGTCCACTCAGACAATTTTGCCTGATAGGCGCCTGGATCAAGATATCCATCGAACCAGCCGTCCCATGTATGCCAATTGTAGGTTGTGGAACCATTGGTGATCTGTAAACTGGCCCAACTCATTGTTCTAGTAGCGTCATCCCAATTCAATCCAAAGACGGCTCCTTGAACGTAGCCCCTTAGGTCAAGTCCGAACTCCACCGAGGCTTCACCTCCCTGGGCCACATTGGATATCCGCGCGTAGCCTGTCTCATGATACGGGCCTAGATGGTTGTAGGGGTAGAAGTACGAAGACTCACCCTGCAGAAGTGCAGGTGCTGCCGGATAGAATTTGTTTGGGAGATACCAGTTCACGACATCAACCATTACCGTCCAATCGCCAGAATACGACCCCGGATGAGTGGAGCGCCCCCATATGCCATGATCTGGAGGAAACAGAGTAATGAAGCGAACATTCGCGCTCCCAGTGCTGGGGTCAACATAACCGAATTGGCCGGCAAGCGACACATATTCGAGCGTTTTCGTTCCAGCCGGAATAGGTTCTGATAGTAGTTTCTTACCGTCGGCGAAGAAGCCTGCAGCCGAGCTTGGCATCAGGGTTCCCGCGTCAGAGAAGACTGTGGTCGCTGCGACCAAGTCATCTCCATCATCAAAAACCCGGATTCGCACCGATGAGGTGCATGGGATTCCAGAAAATAAGCCCTCAGTCTTGAAGACCATTCTGATCGTCAAATTCACTCCAGTGACCAATTTGACATTTGCATCGGCCAACGAGCCCAACCGAGGAACAGAGAGCTGGACGTTCCCCAGGTCACCGAGGGTTGCTACATTGTCCTGAACATAGCCATAGGTCCAAACGTTCAGCGCGTAGACTCCGGGATAGATGGCCAAGTTTGATCGAAATGAATCTGTCCTGTAAAAGCTTGAACTGTAGAGGAATCCAGTTTGAAAGTTCTCTTGTAGAAATATCACCGTGGCTCGATCTTGGGATGGGTCTAGTGAGGGGAAATCCGGGAGGTCAGGTCCATATCTATCTATTATGGTAGATCCATTCGTGACTAGAAAGCTTGCTCCGGGGCCAAAGGACGATTGCCAATGTATGCTTGGCCAAGGTATGCTTGAGAATTGTGAGTTCTGCTCGGGGATCGCCCATTGGTTCGTATTATTGTTCCAGAAGTAGATCACGTCAATGAACGCTTTTGAAGCAATATCGTAAACGAGCGCGCTTGCAGGAGCATGATTCCAGAGCCAATTTCTCTGGACGGGCGGTGATTCCCAATCAACTGAGTAGACAGTGGCATCGATTCCTCCTCCACGATACATGTGCATGCTGAGAAGTATGCACCCTGATCCAATCGAGATGGTTGCCGTCAGTGATTGATCAAGCTCGTCGAAGCTTGTCGCTGGAGGGAGCGCTTGCACATATCCTCTCATGAAAACCCGTATCGTGTAAGTATCAGTAAGCAGTCCGTAATCATAGATTCCCCGATATCGAGCAAGTGAGTATTTTATGGAAGCGCGCGGGTCAGGGGCGGCGATCGGTCCAGCCATCCCAAAACCGTTCAAGGAAATTGAAGCTTGATTGCTAGCTGAAGAAACTTGAGTGAAATTAAGGGCTGCTAGGGTTCCGTCGCGAGCGAATGCTTCTACTATCAGAAACCGTCGAGGGTCAGGCCCGCGGATTGGGCTATCTTGAAGTGTGCCTGGTGTGTCGTGAAAATGTACAGTTACGTTGAGGCATCCTGACTTTTGCAAAGTAATGGGAATGAATACGTCTTGCGACGATATGCTTCCTGAGACCTGAAAAGTGTAATCGATTAACCTTGTCCCGTCATTTGAGCTTTGAACGTACCCGTTTACAAAGACTCGGACGTAGTATTTTCTTCCCGGGGTCAGGCTGTCGGTCCAAGTTGCGAAAACTTCTGGAACCATGCCAGACATTTTCGTTGGGACACCGTAGGCCGATTTCGAGCCGAACTGAAATAGGAAGCCATCTCCAGTGGAACCGAGCCCAGTAACGGGATTTAGCGGGGGAGGCTGT
This sequence comes from Candidatus Bathyarchaeota archaeon, assembly GCA_963835925.1. Taxonomy (GTDB): domain Archaea; phylum Thermoproteota; class Bathyarchaeia; order 40CM-2-53-6; family 40CM-2-53-6; genus FEN-987. The sequence continues at coordinate 1,262,504 of CAWIHH010000004.1, read as the reverse complement.
GGATCTACCCACCAGTATTGTGCTGGTCCGACTCCGTTGAAGATTCCATATTGGTCTTTGAAGTTAAACGACGCATTTGTATAAGGATAGTAACCAGTGTTCCAATTTTCCCAGGGGAAGCTCACTAGCTTGAGAGCATTGAGAGCATTCGTCAGCCTGCCACTGTCACGGGTGAACGTCGTGTTTCCGACCACGTACGATGAATATGGAGCATCAGTTAGATTAGTGGGAGAATAGGTTACGACGCTGTCGGGGTCGTAGGTGTCGCTGTCGTAGACTACTACTGTGATTGGCAATTGCCCACTCCAAGGAACGGAGCCAAGCCTGTTTCTGGAGAAAACCTCACCTTTCAATTGTGGCCCAACTTGGAGGTAGGCGTCTAGTCTGAGGGACTGTCCCGGAAAAACCTTGACGTTCTCTGCAATTTTCTTTTCAGGATAGCCTGAAGCTGAAGCGTAGATGGTGTAAATTCCAGGCGCCACCCCCTCAACTTCGAAGTGACCTTGAGAAGTAGAGTTAAAGTATCCTCTCGCTTCCACCGCACGACCGGTCGAAAGTCCGCTCAACGGGTCGGTTGCGACTCCTACTGCCCTGACTCTCCCGGGAAGATTCAAGGGAAGACCGTAGAACGCACTATCCTTATCACCGTACAGAACTGTTCCCCAAATTATTGCAGGGTCAACTTCTCCTTTCACGAGTAATACGGGCCAGTTCTCCATGGGCATCGTACTTCCGATCAGACTTAGTGCGTTGTTCTGGCTGCGAACTGGGTAGTGATTATCCAAGAATATTTTGAAGAAATATCTGCCGGCAACGTGAGGGGCTCTTATTTCGTTTACGCGAATATAGTACCACTCAGACCATTTATTCGCGGCTGTGAACATTATCGGAGCCGTGATGTACAGAATCCATGATCCAGGCTCAAACGGGTCATTGCTGTCAGCCCTTGTTAAGAAGATGTTTTCATAATTGTCGGTTATTGTAGTGACGATGTTCGTGTTCTCTCCGCGGTCCCAATTTATGCCTCCTGCCGGTTCAAAACCGTCCTGTACGAGTGTGCCATTCTTATCGAAAACGGGGGCAGGAATGTAGATGGCGATACTGTCGTAAACGAAATTCTGGGTAGGCGTGAATGCGCAATTGGGGAGCGGGGTAGGCGTAACGCATGGTTTAGAGAAGTTAATGGCGAAGATCAGGTCGCCAATGCTATCATGGTTGATGGTGGAGGTAAGAATCGCCCCCTCTGGAGCATACGCGTGTCCCGTCACCTGAGTCGGATTTTCGGAGGTTGTGAAGGGTGATTGGTATCCTGGCGGGTTAGATGAAATGCCTGAATACGTGTTCAATCCGCTTCCGGGCCAGACATAGCCTAGGGGGCCTGGGACGTGGTCGCCCGCCCATGTGTTAGTAGGGTTCAGTTCATTGTCGTTGGATCGGTAGGGCAGAGTGGTTCCGTTTAGATTGCCCAGCGTTGTGTGTGCGTATACCGGAGCAGCAAAGTTGACAGCCAAGGCTAACATGAGGATAGCAATGGCCAATCGTTGAACCAAACATCTCTCTGCTCCAAGTCAGTAGGATCCGCGTTCAGATAGTGTTTTTCACTTTGGAGTTTGGGTTGCTTTCATTCGCCGTCTTCTAATGAACGAATACCCAACCAAAACGACCAGTGCGACTACTCCTACAGCGATTAATGTAACTGGCGCGCCTGTAGTCGCCACGGTCAACGATAGAGTCAGCGTATCGTCGAGTGCGTTGTTATCTTGCGTCCAGTCGAATCTCAGATCGATATTATACTTTCCGGGCTGAGCCTTGGAATCAATATCGACCGTGAAGAAAGCTGCTTTTGTTTCTCCTGCGAGCATAGTTCCTAGGAAGTCCGTCAATGTTCCGGTGAAGAAGTTCCCCACTCTTAGTTGAACTCTAACTGCATCTGCCTTGACCGTTCCGTTGTTCTTTAATTCGACCCGTATTACTCGGCCTGAGTCGCCAGCGGACACTGTTTCTGGTGTGAAGCTGACAATATCGAACTTAACCTTCTCGGCGACGTACAGTGTCAGTTCTCCGATGGGAATGATGTTCTGCCCTGCTTGTTCACCCAATATGACAGAGTACTGTCCGAATTGCGCGTCGGTCGCAACGTCTACGATGAAATCGGCCTCGGAGCTTTGACCAGCGGGGATATTTCCTACATAGACCTGGTCGGAGCTGCTTGAGGAGGCTGTGAAGGGGGGTTTCAGTGCCAGTCGAAGCAAAAGGTTTTTGGCTGCGCCCAGTCCAGAATTCACGATTCCCACCTTAAGCGAAACTTGTTTGCTGTCCGGATACATCTTGGTCGGGGAAGTGACGATCGACTGAATGTGCAGTTCCCCATTCCAAATGGGAACGTCGATCAAGGCGTTGCTGTTGATTTGTTGCAGGTCTCTTGCGGAGGTGTATACTAACTGTAGGTTGTATCGGTAGATTCCTTCCTTTGCGTTTGGATCGATGTTGACCGTGTAACCTACCGTGAAGCTTGCTTCTGAGTTTATGTCGCCAGCGATTTTTGAGACGGCTGCCGCAGCGTATTGAGCGCCGTTCCGGTAGTAAATGTAGGTCAGCGGTGAACCTAGCATCAATGTTGCGTTGAGTTGTCGTGCAATGTCATCCCCCACGTTGGACAGTACAATTGAAAGTTGCACGTTAATGTCACCTGCATGAGGTGTTGAAGGGATCATGGGATTAGATCCCCAATAGACACTGGTAACAACAACGTTCGCTACTCCAATACCGCTAACCGACGGCGCTGCCTGCTGCGAGAATAAACCGGCTGCGAGTAAACATGCTAACACAACCATTGCGAAAATCCTACTTCTCAACTCACCCACGACCTGACTGTTCGCTCAGTTTCGGCAAACTGCATTTAAGGTTGCGGTTCTTTTTGAATCTGCAGTAAACTACGGTTCGTGAGTTGAGTTGTTTCATAACTCCATATCTGTTCTCAAAGAGCTCATTTGAACGCAGCCTTGGAAATGAGATCTATCATTTCAGAGAATACTGCTAGAAAAGCAAAAAGTCGCCCGTGACCGCTGCTAAAATCGTTTCTCCATAGATTGGTAGTCGCCGTGCCCTCTTTAGGAGGAAGAGCAGTATTGAGCATGCCGAGCAGGGGTGTCTTGGCCGCATCCTTAGGTTCGGGTAGACCGAAAATCTACTCAGAATCAATGGTCAGATTGATTTCATTTACTGCGGACAGTTCGCCGTAAAGCTTGGTTATTGTGAATGTCTGATTCGTGAGCTCCAACGAAGAGTCACCTTCGGAGAAGGTGCATTTAGTTGAGAATTCAGAGGCCAGTCCAAAACTTGGAATTAGTCTTTAATGGCCTCGATGAGGCTGACGATGTTCCAGATTTTAGTTCGAGTGTAGGGTGGCATGTTCGGGTCCTGACTTATGTCATCCAGGATGGAGATTGCGTTGGCCGCCCTTACTCCCAAGCTCAAATCGGTTAGTTGTAGCGTATCCATTGCAGTCTTGGCGGCCCGGCGAATATTGCGCGGTGTGGTCGTGTCGTTGGATACTTCGTTCAGTATGACCAAAGCCTGTTTAATTCTTCCCTCATATTCTTCTTTACGTTTAGCTTTGGTTGACATGTTCGACCACTCCGCAAGAGAGTGAACCTTTCAATCAAAACTATCCATGCGCAGTATCTAAACTCTTTCTCTGCTTTTTCAAACAATGGGGACTTTGGCCGGAAGCCAACAAGCGTAAAAGTGTTCTCCTATGCTCTTCCATTGTTGAGGATTTTGGCGATCGAAGTCAAGAAAATGGCGGACCTTCTGAAATCAGGCGCAACCATGCTGTCAGAGACCTGTCCTGAATGCGGCACTCCCCTCTTCAGAAGGGGGAAAGAAACATTCTGCGCTAGATGCAACAAACCTGTAGTGATAATCCATTCCGTAGAGGATGAAAACCGGCTAAAATCCGATAGCATACTGGAAACAACAGAGCAAACGCTGATGACCAAAATCCAAGAAGTCAACCTAGCGTTGAAGAATGAAACTGACCCCGAAAAGCTCGTCGCCTATGGAAAGGCCATGTCAACCTGGCTATCTGCCATCGAGAAACTGCGAAGGTTGAGAAGTCAGGGCTCCGACTGAAAGACTGCATTCCATCTGTTCTTCGGGCAAGGTTCGTCAGTGTTCATTCATGATACCGTCTTTCGGCTGACTAGGTGCGTGAGTGTTAAGTGCTAAGTTTAGATGATCGGCGGGTCCAAGCCTCACGAGGAGTGAGAGCGTTATGGAAGGGACCGAAACATTCGAAATGGCTCCCTATGTTGAAAAAGCGTCTCGTCTGGAACTCATTGTCCGATGGTTCTATGCAATCGTCATTGGGGTTGTTTTCTATCTGTGGGCTATCTACATCTCGATTATAGAGTTTCTTCAATTCTTTCACATTCTCATATTCGGTAGAAGGGGCGCTCGTCTCTATCGCTCGACGAGAAGGTATGTGGCCGCATTCGCATATGTTTCCGCTTACCTGACGTTTCTAACGGACGCGCGTCCTAATCTTACACCTGATCTGTCGATCCTTTTCAAGAGAGTCTCACTATTCGTGCCGCCATATGTGGGACACCCTAGATTCTGTGCTAGTTGTGGGGTAGCAATCCAGCTGAATGCGAAATTCTGTGGTAGTTGTGGAGCCAAGCTAGACTAGAATCTGTACTCTATCCTACATCGACGAACTCATCTATGCTGGCAGCGCCGACCTACTGATTACCTTACGTTCGTCTAGGGCAAGGCGTTGACTGGAGAGACTTCGTTGGCCTCTTCGATTTGATAGATGTGGAGGCAAAATACCACAATAGGCCCATATGTATCAAACCAGCTCACACCCCGCGACTTATACTCAGGCAACGTTCACACTGGTCGTGGATCGCGGGGGCGTTCTATCAATGCAATCTGGCGTTAACTCAGACTCGCTCATCAGGGCGGACTCGGTCGAACGCCGGTCATATCAAGAATCAATCGCTCGGGTTGCTCTACGCTCAAACACGCTCGTCTGTATTCCTACAGGCTTAGGAAAGTCTGTCATAGCTGCCTACGTTGCCGCCGAGCGCCTCAGGCTGATGCCGGACAAGAGCATTGTCATGCTTGCTCCAACCAAACCATTGGTACTCCAACACTTCCGAAGCTTTCAGAGATTGATCAACATCGACGTCAAGTCCGTTGTTTGGTTGACGGGGGAGATTGGACCGGAGCAGCGAGTCGAACTCTGGCACAAACGCGCGATTCTTTCCACGCCGCAAGTCTTCCTGAACGATCTTCTCACTGGCAAGATTGCTCTCGATATGATTTCTTTGATAATTTTCGACGAAGCCCACAGGGCTGTAGGCGATTATGCGTATGTGTTCATCGCAGATCAGTATGCCTCTGTAAATAATGGTCGAATCTTAGGCTTGACCGCCTCTCCGGGTTCCAGCGAGGCGGATGTGCGTGAAATCTGCACGAACCTTCATCTGGAGTGGGTAGAAGCACGAACAATCGACAGTGATGATGTTAAGCCATACGTGGGCGGTATAGAGGTAAAATGGGTTATGATAGATCTCCCTCAAATATTCCACGATGTAAAACTGGACCTGGAGGGTTTCCTTCGTGAGAAACTGCGCGCGATTAATGATCAGGGATATCTCGAAAGCGCGGCGATCGATCGAGTGCGGTTGCGAGACGTGCTCGCGGCTAGACAGAGAATACTAGAAGACGCTTCGCGGGAAAAAGGGAGGTCAAACCCTTACTTGGGTATGCGTACGCTTCGATTCACGCGATTAGAGCAATCGAGTTTCTAGAAACACAGGGATTCCTAGCTCTCAAGACACACATTGAAGGTCTGCAGGAGAAATGCGACAAGAGGAGCACACCGGGCCTGAAGATGATTCTGGAAGATCCGAGAATTGCTAGAGTCGCTTCAACTGTGAATGAGATTGTGGCTAAAGAAATTGATCATCCTAAGGTGACGGAACTCATCAGGAGTATACGAATAGCTCTGGGCAAAGGAGCTCGCCGAGTAATGGTCTTCACAAATTACAGAACCACCGCCGCGAGGCTAGTTGAGCTACTCAACAAGGTTGACGGCGTCTGTGCTGTGCGACTGGTGGGGCAAGCCTCTCGCGAGAAAGATAAAGGTCTCACGCAGAAGGAGCAAACGACAATACTCGACGACTTCAGGTCAGGAACGTCTAACGTCCTCGTTGCAACGCAGATCGGGGAGGAAGGCCTTGACATCGTCGAATGTGATGAAGTCATATTCTATGACACCGTCCCAAGCGCAGTCCGCTACATACAGCGCCGCGGAAGGACTGGAAGAAAAGGACCAGGAGAGGCAATTATCTTAATCGCGAAAGGAACTCGCGATGAAGTCTATTACTGGGTATCACAACGAAAGGAACGTCAAATGGGGGCCGCAATTCGAAAATTCATGAAAACTCAAGAAGCACATGATGTAGGGCAGATCAGGATTGAGAAATTCGTTTCATCGAAATTGAAGGAAGAGACAATGGTTGAACAAATCGTTGTGATAGCCGACACCAGAGAACTCGGAGCACTTGTGACCCGAGAGCTCGCGAAACTTGGGGCGCGACTCAAATCCGAAACCTTGGAAGTAGGCGACTTTATCCTCTCTGATAGAGTGGTTGTGGAAAGAAAGGACGTTGATGACTTCGCTTCCTCCATAATCGACGGGCGGTTGTTCGAGCAGGCTGGCAGGCTGAAAGAGTCGTTCATGAAACCCATAATCGTCGTTGAAGGTGAGAGACTTACAGGCTCGGGGCGTGTTCGACCTGAAGCCATGATGGGTGCATACGCAAGTATATTGGTTGACTATGGGATCACCGTTGTCTGGACGCGCGAACCGTCTGAAACCGCCCAACTTATGTTTGCTATCGCACGTCGCGAACAAGTCCAAGAGAAGCGTGCAATTCGAATCATGACCGCTCCAAAGCCAACTACGACCGAACACCAACAAGAGTACATCGTTTCCAGTCTTCCGAACATCAACAGCACCCGAGCGAAAAAACTCCTATACCATTTTCAAACTGTCGAACGGATCTTCCTGGCGCAAAAGGAAGAACTAATGTCAGTCTCAGGAATAGGGGATAGCATATCGGAAGAAATCAGGCGTGTTCTAACCGCAAAATACAAGACAAAAGCAGAGGTCTAAGCTGAAGCCTCACCGAGGCGCCGCAACGAATGCACGTACTTCACACTATAGTTGATGCTTCTTGGCGGTAGCCGCCGCCAAACCTTAACTCGCCGAGGCTGAGCCCTCAGAGCTCTGAATAGTGAGTCGTCAACGTTCAATACCATGAGGTTCATGATCTTGAGCATACTTGAAGAATAACGGCGCATGTTAGACTGGTCTATGAAATTCGCTCTAGAAATCCTCGAAGAGTACAAAGGAGGAGTCGAGTCTGAGCTCTCACGACATCTGCCACGAACGGGCGAGCCTGAGGAATTCTACACGTCAGTGTGGGATTTGCTCGACCGTGGTGGGAAACGAATTAGGCCCGCTCTGACATACTTGGCCTGCGAATGCGTAGGAGGCAAAAGAGATGATGCCATCGCAGCAGCTGCCTCTGTTGAACTGCTGCACAACATGACTCTGGTCCATGATGACATCGAGGACGAGAGCGAATTGCGACGCGGAAAACCCTGCATTCACCGAATATACGGAACCCCAACGGCGATCAATGCAGGTGATGCCATGCTCATTAAAGTGTTCGAGATCGCGAACTCCAGCACGATTCCAAATGAGCATCGCCACAAACTGGTTTCGCAGATTGCCAAGCGCGCCTACGAGATCACCTGGGGCCAGGCTTTTGAATTCAGCATGTGGAAGAGAAAAGAGTTCTCTGAGGACGAAGTCATTCGTCTCCTCAAGTACAAGACGGGCGCATTGACCCGTCTTTCCGTAGAGGCGGGTGCGATTTCAGGTGGCGCATCAGAACATCAGTTGGAATCATTAGGTATATTCGGAGAAACTGTTGGTATTGCTTTCCAAATTGTTGACGATCTCCTGAATATTCAGGGAGATGTTAAGCAGTACGGCAAGGAGATCGGTGGCGACATCCGAGAAGGAAAGAAGACAGTACTGGCAGCCCATTTGCTGAGAGTTGCTAGGCCCTCAGATAAGAGGACATTCAGAAACTTGCTTGGGAAGAAGGGAATATCGAAGTCAGAAACTCGAAAAGCAATCGCGATGTACCAAAAATATGGATCGATTGAATACGCCAAGAACCAAGCGGAAGCATTTTTGAAAGAATCTATGAATGCCCTAGATCCGCTGCCCGCATCTGAAGCCAAAACGAGTCTTGCCACGATCGCAGAATTCTTAGTCTCGCGCTCATTCTGAGCTTCGCCAAGTGACCGTGCTATGTAATAGTTCTGAACGTTCAAGCTTATTGAACGACAAGTTGCCTATCTGTTTCAATGATAACTGCTTCAGAGTCAAAGCACGCTGCTAACTGAATTCTGTGAAGAGATCGATGCTTTTTTCTTGAGTTATTCTTAATGACGCTTAATTTTAATGCGTAATCTGTTATTGTTCGAATGGACGGAAGAGGTGTGCGACAAGGATCAGGCAAGCTCGTCGTCGTAGATGGCATAGATCAGTCGGGAAAAAGAACGCAAACGCAAATGTTGGCTAGAAAGATTCAGAAGCTCGGCCATCGCACCTCGATCTGGAGCTTTCCCAACTATGCAACACCAATTGGACGCCAGCTGAAGCTCTATTTGGCTGGAAGAACCCGATTCGATTTTCATGCGGTTCATCTTCTCTACGCGGCGAACAAGTGGGAGAATGCTGTCTCAATCGATCGCGAAGTCAAGCTCGGCCGTGTTGTGATCATGAATCGTTATACACCATCCAATCTAGCATATGGTATCGCGCACGGGCTTTCGCTGAATTGGCTTGAACCGCTGGAAAAGGACTTGCCTAGGCCAGATCTTGTACTAATTTTGGATATTTCTCCAAAAGTTTCATTTATGCGAAAAAGGCGGCTCCGCGATGTGCACGAGGAAAACCTATCCTATCTGCGTCAAGTCCGTCACGCGTATTTGCGGCTAGCTAGGAAACATCGGTGGAAGATTATTGCCGGCGAACGCGATGCAGAGGTTGTATGTCTGGAGTTGTGGAAATACGTGAAGCCACTTCTTTGAAGAAATCGATCTGATCGAGCTCATCTCTACTCAGAATCTGCGTTCTAAACCTTCAGTGGCCACGTACGTAGTGAGTGAGAAAGCCATAATTGTCCATGTGTCAATGCCAATTCGGTGAGTCCGCGCTAGGGAGTCTGTGATTGAATGGCAAAAGATACAAAAACTGCGAGTGAAAATAATAACGAGCGTGGCTTCTGGGGCTTCATCAAGGATCCGATCTACGGATACATACGGCTAACCGCGACTGAGAAGAGCATCATTGATACTCTCGCAGTACAGAGGCTGCGAAGGATAAGACAGCTGGCCGGCGCGGAATATGTCTACCCGGCGGCTAATCATACGCGTTTCGAGCATGTCCTTGGCGTAATGTTTCTTGCCGGTCTTGTTGCAGAAAACCTTCCGGTTCAGTTGTCATCGGACGAAAAGCAAAAAGTAAGATTGGCTGCACTGTTACACGACGTCGGGCACGCGCCATTCTCACATCTGTTTGAACCTCTTCTTGTAAAGTATCTTGGCCGAAATCACGAAGAGATGTCAAGCTGGATCATAGCGAATTCGGAGTTGACCGATGAAATAAGCGCTCAAGGCTTCGATCCAAGGGAATTGAGTGGCCTAGCTGTGGGAAGGCTTTCAAACCCAGAAAAGCCATTCCTCAGGCAGATAATCAGCAGTTCTTTTGATGTTGATAAGATGGACTTCGTGGTGCGTGATTCCTATCACACGGGCGCTGGATATGGGTCAGTTGACGTGTTTAGACTCATTTACACGATGGATGTGCTTGACGGTAACTTGGCTATGGATATCACTGCCCTCCCAACTTTGGAGAGTTTGATTATCGCGCGGCTCGAATCGTTCAGGGCGATCTACTTCCATCGCACTTCCAGAGCTGTGGAAATGATGCTCCTCAAAGCTTTGGACGCAGCAAAGGAAGACCTTGACATTCTAGAAATCAAAAGCCCTGCTGAATATTTGGAATGGGATGACTACACCACTTGGTCGAGATTGCTTACCAGTCCCAAGTCTCGTGAGATCATGAAGGCGCTTTCGGAGCGAAGACTTCTGAAATGTGCCTACGAGAGGACTTTTTTCGCCAAAGATGAGCTCGTTTCCAGTGTTTTTACGAACGAGAGTGTACGTTTGAAGTTGGAGGAAGAAATTGCCGCGAAAGCCAGGATTCCAGTGTCGGAGGTCGGGATAGATGTGCCATCGCTACCGTCAGTGCCTTACCATTATGCACTGCAAATCGGGCCAAACGAGATACCGATCTTCTCAAAAAGCCGTTCAGGAGAGAAGATTCCGCAGAAAATCACTGAACTGTCCAAAGTAGTCGAAGAACTGAGGCTGTTCATGAACATAATCAGAGTGTATACGAAACAGAGTCATCGCGAGAAGGTTTCTGAAGCTGCAGCTAAAGTTCTCGGCGAGTCGCCTCTTTCAGACGTTCTCTCTTATTGAGTCAATAGCGGTCGATTCTTGTCTGCTATGAGACGCATTGGGAATTTTATCAAGAAGTTTTGCATACATCCGCAATGCTTCTGTTTCGTCAAGTTCAGTGAAAAGTGATATCAACGCTATCTTTCCTGTCTTGGCAGCTAATCTTTCTGCGAGGGCTCTCGTAGTCATCATGTACTTACCCCCAACGAGGACAGATGAACGACCAACAGCCACTTCTCCGGTTCCAGGCATGGCGATGGCAACGGTTCCCATTCGCATTCGCTCTTCAAAAAAGAACGCCACCACCGCGTTCTCTAACTGCATAGAATTTATCCTGAAGACTCTGGAATTGACTTCTAGTTTCTCCTCGATGATATTCATAACGATCCGAGGCGTCTTGCTAACTGGAGCTTAGTTAACCCATCTTAATGATGCTGCATGAGATTGCCGTGTCTTGGTTGGTTTGTAGGCTTTTGATAACTGGATTTTTGATGCACTAGTGCAATACATCTTATCATCAAATTTGTGAAGACGCTCAACTATCCTAGGAGGGTAATTTGTTGGCAATGCTACCCGAAGACATGAAAAGCCTGATCAATTACGATGAAAAGGTCGCCTGGATCGTTCGAGGCAGCGAAACTGTCGTTGTCAGCGACCAGCGCATAATACTTAGAAAAGCGGGTGGATTGGGGCTGAAGAAGAGCTTCGTTGATTACCCATATTCAAACATGGTTAACATCAAACTTGACCGAGGTGTGCGCAAGGCGAGCGTCGAGATTCTAATGCGGTCCGGCGTTCAGAGCATAAGAATCAGTAATCTCTCAAAGAGCGATGCCTACCAACTGCATCGTATCCTACGTGAGAATATCATCCGCACGTCTACGTCACAACCTGGGCAGCCTTTCCCCGTGATAATCGAAAAATCTGAGAGATCAGAAAGATTGGGGAATGAACACGAGTGCGGAAAGTGTGGGCGAAAAGTATCTGCTGACTTCTCACTCTGCCCATTCTGCAGAAACCGCTGAAGATCGAATGCCCTGAATGCGGTAAACAGGTAGACAGGAAGTTCGGGCTTTGCCCCTATTGCGGCGAAGATCTGTCCTACTTGGAACATGTCGACCTAGAGCTTTAGCTTGCCTCGTCAGTAATTTCTTGGCAGGTACAGACTCACACCGTTGATCCTGCCATTGAGAATCGTAGTAATTTCAGACATACATTCAAACCTCGAAGCCTTTCTGACGGTCATCGCAAACCTACCTCCATATGATCATCTCCTATTTCTCGGCGACCTAGTTGGGTATGGCCCCCAGCCAAACGAGGTCGTTGAGCAACTTCAACAACTTCAACCTACGATAACGCTCGGAGGAAATCATGATTATGCAGTGTCAACTGGCGATACCAGCGGTTTTTCATCATATGCGGAGATTGCCGTCAGGTGGACGCGAGCGTCAGATCACGCCCCAAAACCAAGACTATCTCTCCAATCTGCCTTCTTCAGCCAAGATTGAACTAGACAATACCGTTTTGGCTCTCTTCCACGGAAGTCCGAGAGATTCACTCAGTGAATACGTTTTCCCAGGCATCTCGACACAGTCAGCACGACATTTGATTCAGAGAGCAGGAGCATCACTCGTTCTCCTAGGCCACACGCATATGCCAATGCTCTATAATTTCGATGGAGAGATTCTGGCAAATCCGGGTAGCGTCGGTCAACCCAGAGACGGTGATCAACACGCTTCTTTCGCAACTCTAACCCTGTCCGAGGGCAAGTACTTTTTCGAGGTCAGCCGAGTCGAATACGATGTTGATTCCGTAGCTAGAAAGATAATTCGAGAAGGTCTGCCAGAATTCTTGGCAGAGCGCCTCTACAAGGGCATGTGAAACCTGTAATATTGCATTCATTTTGGTCTTTACGAGGGCCAGGAGTCTATTGCCTTCCCAATTGCCTTAATGGCTTCGGGTATCTGACCGGCCGGCAATGAGACTGCGAGCCTGAAGAACTCAGGATAGTCCCCGAAAATTGGTCCCGGGCTGACGCTCACACGATATTGTTCTAGGAGCTGTTTTGCGAATTCTACCGAGTCGAAGTTGGGTTTGTTGGCTTTGGGAAACACGTAAAATGCTCCGTCAGGCTTGTAGAATGATACGTCGATCTTGCTGAGTTCTTGGCACGTGAGGTCAACTTTTTTCAGAATCGCATTGATGTTGCGTTGAGCTTCACGTCTACCCTTCTTGATTGCCACCAGTGCCGCTCTCTGAGTAAACTCTGGGACGCAGGTTACTAGTGTTTGGACAACTCGTCTGATTCGCATAGCGTTTTCTTTCGTAGTTACCAGGTATGCGATTCTCCATCCAGTGAGGCCAAATTGTTTGGAAAAGCTATTGATGTAGACAAAGTTGGACGCCTCGCTCTCGAGTATGCTTGGCGTCTTGGCATATGCGTATTTGTCGTACACTTCGTCCGAGATAACAATCGTTTCATATCTCCGAGCTAATTCAATTATCTCACAGAATTTCTTTTGGCCAATGATCTTCCCGGTTGGATTGTTAGGCGTATTCAGGACTAAGACTCGAGCTCCTTTCTTCAGACCCGATTCGAGTTTCCCCAGATCCATTTCCCATTTCTCGTCAAGGTTTGTCCTAAGCGGAACGACGTGGCCTTTCATGAAGTCCACGCATTCCTCGTATGCGGACCAGGCTGGCTGCGGAATCACCACACGTTCTGCTTCTTTGACGAGGCTGGCGATGGCGGAGAAGAAGGCGAACCTTGCACCCGGAGTGATGAGAATTTGATCCGGGTCGATTCTAGTATCGTGTTCGCTGCTCAATACGTCAGCAAGCCCTTTCCTTAGCTCCCATATGCCGGCGGCGGGTCCATATCCAACGATTCTCTTCTCTCGAAATGTTTCAGTAAGTCCGCGAATTATCTGTGACGACGCTGGAAAGTTGGGCTCTCCAATCTCAAACCGCGCGACTTTCTCTCCCTCAGCTGTCAGCTGAAGAGTGCGTTCAACGATAGTTTTGAGGAGCTGGTCTCTCGACTGTTTCAGTTTATCTTCGGTCCCAATTCTGCTGTTCGTCACAGACTTGCTCAAGATGCATAACACTACAAGAGAGCTTGCCCACAGCTGTGGTAAGCCTAATTAAACGTAATCTTTTCGCAGGCTCATCTCGCTTCTAGGAATTTGTGGAACGGAGTTGATCTTACCAGGTTAAGTATCCCAGTTCAATACCGTCGTTAGACAGTTTCACATTTCCCAATTCTATCTCTTTCAATTGATCCGTTGATCTAGAATACACTCTTAAGGAATCTTCATCAACATTTTGAAGAATCCCAATTTGAAGGAGATAACCTTGAGCGTCAAGCAAGCCAACGATTAGATTTCTTAATTCCGAGATTCGCACCGACTGAATCGATTGAAGGTCATTCGGTAACTTCAATCGAGTTTCTCTCAGTGGAAATTTCATCATCTTTGCTCCATCTAAGAATCTTCGATAGCCTGCGGTTCGGATTTGTCTTCGGTCGCTTCGGGAACGCGTCAGAATTGACGTTGGGGCTTCGATCTGCATTGACATAACTGACGTTCCGGACAGGATCGATTCGAGCTCCTGACCTCTCGTGAGTCCGAGGACGAGGTCCGGCTGAACCGCTTTGATGAGTTCGACCTTGTAGGTGAGCGCCTCAGCATCGGATACCCAACCATCTGTATTGATGATGGTAAGTGCTTGCTTTCTGGTATTTGACAATCGTTGAATCCCTTCGATCAATTTTGATTGGACTCTGTTCGGGCTTGTGTCGCCGATGAAGATCATAGCCAACTGGCTCAGGTCGATAAGTGACGAAATATACTCGGAGACGATCGCTTCTCCCAATGTTGTTGGGGGACCGATGTCCGCTTGCCCTATATCCGCGTCGATAAGTCGAGACGTAACTCGGCCTTTCAGTAAACCATTCGCGAGAAAAGTGCACAGCGTACTTTTGCCAACGTCCTGCGCCCCGACAATCACAACTTTGCCTTGTTCCATTTCCATTAGCGCGTCAAGAGCTGAATACCATGACCTTGGAATTGTGCTTCCGTCAACTTCAATTATACTTCCCGACTCGGCCATTACTAGATCCAAATCTGCTCCGGATGTGGTTTCAATCGGCAGTTGCTTCTCCTGCCGAACGACCACCTTTCGACCTCCAAGGGGCGCACCAAGCGCGGTCGCCTCTCCATCCAAGAGTCGAAGTGAGGCTGGCCCTCGCACGATTAACGTTCTCTTGCTAGCAAGCAGATATCGCACGAGCGCAAGTCATCCCCGGACTATTTTCGTTCTTGATTCGGATTTTGTACCGCTAAAGGACATAGCATATTGCTAAATACACCGCTAATTTACCTCCTCAAAGCCTGGTGAATGTTGCAATGAAAGTTGACGAAACCGAGGTACCTGATGATCTATACTACACCAAAGAGCACGAGTGGTTGAGAATTGAGAGGGACACGTGCCGGATCGGGGTTACCGACTACGCACAGAAATCCCTTCACGAAGTAGTCTATGTAGATTTGCCGAACCTCGGCAAGGTCCTGACTCAAAACGACTTATTTGGCACAGTTGAATCTGTGAAAGCTGTTTCGGAACTGTATTCTCCGTTGTCAGGTGAAGTTGTGACAAGAAATGAACAATTGGCTGATTCACCAGAACTTATCAACCAACAACCGTACGGCGCCGGTTGGATTCTGGTAGTTAAACCTTCGCGTCTTCAGGATGACCTAAAGACGCTCCTAACAGCTGAAGCTTATGTAAAGTTCATCCAGGAAGTTACCAAGAAGCAATAAAGACGCCAAGCAACCCGCGAATAGTCCTTCCATCGTTCATGCATTAATTTAAAAATGCGCTGCAGTCAACTAGTGGAACTGGGCTCCGCATGGATTTCCAGAAAAGATCCAGTCTCGAGGAGAGGCTGAATCAGTCGCGGGCGTTTAAGCGACTGGTCCTTCGAAGAATAAGCCAAAGAAGATTACGGGAAGGAGAGACGTCGAACGCGCTGTGCGAAACCATCGCTTCCGACTTCCTCGACCTACCCTCGCTCGACAATGTAGATCGGCTCTCAACGGTGTACGGTTATTCGAGAGTCCGGAGAGCCATAAGCGTCTTGGACAATTTAGTTTTCGAAGAATTCTTCTATGGAAAACTCACACTCTACCCGCTCTGGATCAAGCAGTTTACGCGTCTGCTAGACGCTGCGAGGCCTCGCGCAATAGTGAAGGAACTGCTCACAAGTTCTGATCACTAGGCCTAAACTGGTCGCTTCATGATTCCCCCTTTTCCTACGGTTGAAAGTCGTCCGACTCATTACTCTACACACTTTACATTGCGAAGCTTTAGTTGACACTCCGCTCGCGGTTATGCAGATTCTAAACCCCGCATTTATGAGACAGGTGCAATGGCATGGAAGAAAATTTTCTGAAGGAGACAAAGAGTATATGCCCTGAATGTCACAACGTTCTCCCTGCAAAGATCTTTGAAAAGAATAACGTTGTCATGATGAGCAAATCGTGTCCTGTTCATGGCAAATATGAAGACGTGTACTGGTCCGACTTTGAGCAATGGAATCGGGCAAGAGGATTTTCTACTATTGGCGACGGCCTTGAGAATCCAAGAACGAGCACATCACGTGGGTGCCCATATGACTGCGGAATCTGTCCCAATCATAAATCTCAGACGATTCTTTCAATAATCGATGTTACGAACCGATGCAACCTGAAATGCCCAATTTGCTTCGCTAACGCTTCGGCCGCAGGCTACGTATATGAACCGTCGTTCAAGGAAATATGTCGGATGATTGACAACCTCGCCGCAAATAAGCCCGTTTCTGTAAAAGCGCTCCAACTCAGCGGAGGCGAACCAACGCTCAGAGACGATCTCCCTGAAATCGTCAATTATGCTCACAGTGCGGGTATACATCATATTGAAGTCAATACAAATGGGATACGCTTAGCGAACGATCCAAAGTTTCTTGACAAGGTTGTGAAAGCGGACGTTTCAAGTTTCTACCTCCAATTCGATGGTATCACGAACGACCCCTACCGAGTCACACGCGGTCTAGATTTGCTACCGACGAAGTTGAAGGCGCTTGACAACCTGAGAGCAAGAGGGCATGACAGCACAATCCTCGTTGTCACACTCGTCAGAGGAGTAAACGACAATCAACTTGGTGGAATTTTGAACTTCGCTGCACGAAACCATGACGTAGTAAGATGTGTTAACGTTCAGCCAGTTTCGATCACGGGTAGGATTGACAGAGACAAGCTTGTGGATTACAGAATAACAATACCTGATTTCATGACACTCTTGGAAGAGCAGACTAACGGTCAGTTGAAACGCAGTGATTTCTATCCTATTCCGGTAGTTGTTCCTTTCGCAAGGGCCGTGAGTGCGCTTAAGGGCACCAGGTACCCTGAGTTCACAATGCACGAACATTGTGGGATGGCCACGTTTGTCTTCGTTGAAGATGACAAACTCGTGCCGATTACGAGGTATGCGAACATTGAGGGTTTCACGAATTCGATGAATGAAGTCGCAGAACTTGCTCGGGCTGGGAAGAAGATCAGGGCGAACATGAAGATGATGGACGGCCTGAAACACTTGAAGCTCAAAGTGCTGGGGCCGCTCATTATGGGTGTCGCTAAGGAAGGTAGCTACGAAGCACTTGGTCAACTAATGCGACGCATTGTTATGATCGGAGCAATGCATTTCATGGACGGCTACAATTTCGATCTTGAAAGAGTGGAGCGCTGCGGAATCCACTATGCAATCCCGGACGGTAGAATCATTCCATTTTGCACGATGAACACTTTGCACAGAGCGCAGATTGAGAGGCAGTTTGCGAAGATCGAGCGGCCCGTGACGGTTTGACGAACGATGCTGACATAAACGAACGCCTGGGGGATCAGGGTATTACCTCACATCCATTGTACTTGTGATAATGAAAGTCGCTCGCGCAGATCTTTCCAGTTTTTAGTAGCGTCCTAATTTCTGGTAGCGCTTCTAGGAGTGCATTTGTCATTTCCCGAACTGTGCCGCAGACCTGGCTAAATCCTTCTTCGCCCCAAAGCTTAGTGACGTTTGCATAGAGGCACCGTCCCCCGCAGATTGATAAGATGTTACACTGATTACACGGCGAAATAACTGAGACACTCTTCATGTTTTCAGGCTTGGTTTCACGGATATTTCCCAAATAAAAATCCTTCAGCCCGGCCATGACTGGACACGGGGTTATGTTACCGTCTGTCTGGATGTTGAAAAGGCTCCAACCAGCTCCACAGCGAAGTCGACTGGGTTCACCGAGCAATAGAGACTCCACCACTCCTAGAAAGGGGTAGAGCCGCAGTACTTTTCCATCCGTTTTCATCCGGCTAACCCACACATCAATCAGCTTTTTCAATCGAGGGTTGTAGTTAGTTTGGGCCCAGTCAGAGAAATGCCGCTTAGGGAAATCGTTCTGCCAGAAAAGAGCATCCAGTTGCCAATGGACAGATGAGTTAGGGAATTCTGCATTTTCGGCTAACGCCAAGACTTGGCGGTCAATCTCTGTTTCTTCTCCAATTGTCATTCGTGCAACAATCTCGCCTACGAACCCTTTTTCGTGAATTGCCTTGACGTTCTTCAAAACGTGATCGTATGTTCCGCGCCCTCTGTAGTAGTCTGTAAGCGCCTTGTCTCCGTCCAAGGAGACAAAAACTGATTCAAATTTGTTGACATATTTAGCATCCATCCTGTCGAGCAATAGACCGTTGGTCTGTATCACGAATCGAGCGCTAGGCATCGCATCCATTATCTGTTCCATTTTTCGCCTTTGGAGCAAAGGTTCGCCTCCGTAGAATATGAGGAGAAGATTCGGATCGTCCCGTAGGAAGCTTCGAAGAGTTTGAATATCGTATTCGATCAATCTTGGTGTAGACTCATCGATCTGAAGGTCGTGAAAATCGCTCCCAAAGTCTTCGCATGACTTGCCGTAACAATACCGGCACTGAAGATTACAGTCTGTGTTGAGCGTTAGGTAGAAGTTCAATGGCAAGGCTCTTTCTGTGTGCAGACAACTAATAATTACTCCGGACGGGATGGGTCTCGACGCTGGGATAAGCGGGCTGCAACCTAGCATCTATCAAAAAGTCAAGCTTGAGAGGAACTTCTAAGATGTCGCTTGAACCACTGAAGATTCCAACAGGTTGTCCCAGCCTGGATATGTTGCTTCGCGGAGGCTTCAGCAGGGAGGGTGTCACTCTGATCTACGGTGAGGCTGCGACTGGGAAGACGACAACTGTGATCCAAGCAGCAACATCCGCGGCTAGGAGAGGGTTGAAGGTTTTCTACGTCGACTCGGATCACTCGTTTACGCAGCAGAGATTTCAACAAATTGCCCGAACTGAGTTCCATGCAGCGAGCGAATTGATAATGCTCTTTCTTCCGGAGACATTTTCTCAACAACGGACTCTCATCGAGTCTATCGAGAACTACGTTACCCCAAGTCTCGGTTTGGTGATTCTTGACTCGACATCTTCGCTGTACCGTGCCGCTTTCTCAGGTGCCGAGAGTGTCTTCACGCTCAATCGAGACCTCAGCAGACAACTAGCTTATCTCGGGGAATTATGCGCTTCAAGCAAGGTCGCATGCATTGTAACGAGCCAAGTCCACGCCCGACTCACACCTCCTCTGGGAGATGTTGAGCCTGTGGCGCGGCGTGCGCTCTTTCATTTTCCGCGTACGATTCTGAGGCTTCGGAACACTCCCAGAAAAGGTGTCAAGGAATTTGATCTTGAACGAATTGAAGGATCGGATATTGGAGGAGAAAGTTGCCTGGTCGCCCTGAGTGATATCGGCCTAGAGGATGTGTCAACCTAAGCCTTATCTCCACGTCCCTGACGTTAGCGGTTTCCTTCTTGGTTTGTGAGTTCGTTGTGGCCATCGGTGCAAGATTGGGTTTACGCGATTTACATTCTCTTACCAGTCTACTGCACAAATGGTGCCCCAGTAATTTTCGGAGGAGGTAGGCCAATCGATTGTGGCAGATCACTTTCCGATGGACAAAGGATATTGGGTGATCACAAAACAATTCGGGGTTTTGCGAGTGGTCTGATAGTCGGAGCTGTCGTGGGTATATTTGAGTCGTTTTTTCTGGCTCAGAATTTCTTACCTGTTGCGATTCTGGCTTCTCTAGGTGCGTTGCTTGGAGACATGGCCGGGGCCTTCGTGAAGAGAAGGCTCATGATCAAGCCCGGTGGGCCTTTCCCTGTCCTTGACCAATTGGATTTCGTAATGGGCGCGGTTTTGCTGGTTTCGATTGGTTTCCACGTGAGTTTAGGAACTGCTGTGATAGTTCTTTTGGTAACGCCGCCGATTCATTTCTTAACGAATCTTGGTGCATATCTACTCGGACTGAAATCGACCTATTGGTGAAAGGCTGTTTTAACCGCCAACTTTCTGGGTTATTAGAGCATTGGAATAAAATACCACTAGCAAGACTGTTAGCGTGCCCAGTATCAATAGTAGGTAAGCGTTGCGAGGTCTATACGCAAATCGTGTACTGCGGAGTAGCATGTACAAACCTCCCAGCCCGAGCATGTAAAGAAAACCTGCGATCAGACTTTCATTCAGAGTCTGCTGCCCCAGCGTTCCCTTGATCAAGACCGAGTATCCAGTAGTGGTTGGGAGCAACGAGATCGGAGAGTTTGTCAGGTCGTAGATCCCCCCCGCAAGGATGAACCCTGTAATACTGATAACCAATATCGCCAAAACGGAGGTTGATGGCTTCCGCCTCGCACCAGGTCCCCTGAAAATGCGCAGCGTATATCCAAGGTTGCCAAATGCGCGCTGCAGCCTCCAAGACAACTTCCGGAGTTTGATCTGAAGCCTTTCGAACATCTTCCACTGCACTCGAAACTGGAAACAACCAAGAGGCTAAAATAGCTTACCTTACCTCTGGCTCGGCGACTTGCGAGGTACGTGATTGCCGCAGAAGATTTTCTGTGCTGAATGTGGTTCAATCCTATATCGAGGTCTCGAGTTGGAGACGCCCACGGAGATCATTCAGCGTCATAACGGTCTTTGCCCCCAGTGCAAGAAGAAGCTTGACTTTGACACTGAGAAAGTCAAGATAGCTCGATTCGATGAGCAGCCCAGTTAGACATGTTTTCTAGTCGCGGGCCTTTTTCGTTGACAAGAGCATGCTGATGAGTCTTGGCAAAGGCAGTGCAACTGCAAGCTTTCCATGAGAAGAACGGTCATTTAGCCGAATTCGCAGGCTTCACTCTACCTCTTTGGTTCAAGGGTATAATTGCTGAATCATTGGCGGTAAGAAACGCCGCGGGCATATTCGATGTTAGTCACATGGGCCGGGCAATCATAAGTGGTAAGGACTCACAAAAGCTCTTGGATCACATCACGACCAATGACGTGGCTTTACTTCAAAATCAACAGGGACAGTACTCGTTAATTTGCAATTATGATGGAGGGATCGAGGACGATGTGCTAGTCTTTCGTCTACAAGATCAGGAATACCTGATCGTGTACAACGCGGGAAATCGAATGAAAGACTACGATTGGATTATCAAGAATTCGACCGGACTCGACCTCAAGGTGGATAATGTGTCAGACAATGTTGCAATGTTCGCCGTTCAAGGGCCAAAGGCACGGGAGCTAGTTCAGGATTTGAGTAGCGACGAGCTTCTCGGTTTATCTCGATTCGGGTGCTCGTGGGCCAAGGTTGCAGGGTTCAAAACTCTGATTTCAAGAACAGGATACACCGGAGAGGACGGCTTCGAAATTTTCGTTTGGGATTCTCCAGTGGATGGGCCGAGCAATGCGGAAGCTGTTTGGGACAAGTTACTGGAAGCGGGCAGTGGGCTTGGGGTCGAACCATGTGGCTTGGGTGCAAGAGATCTATTGCGCCTTGAAGCAGGACTCTGTCTTTACGGCACTGACATGGACGAGAATACGAATCCTTACGAGGCTAGGCTAGGTTTCGTCGTGAAATTGTATAAGAATTTTGTCGGAAAACACAAGTTGCAGGAAATTAAGGAGAATGGGCTGTCGAGGATTCGTGTTGGATTGGCAACCCAACGGCGTATCATTCCAAGGCATGGTTTCACAATATTTAATCAGGCTAATCCTGTAGGAACTGTCAGTAGCGGCTCGCTCTCACCAATTCTCAACACGGGGATTGCTATGGGCTACGTGGAAAAAGAAGCTGGCGAGGAAGCAACTGCGCTAGAGATTGACGTAAGAGGTCGAAGGGAGAAAGCGAAGGTGGTGAAAATGCCCTTCTACGACACGTCCAGATATGGGCATTCACGGAAGATCTAGTCGGTCGATATTTCTTTGCGTTTGAATCGTGCAAGAAGTC
Organism: Candidatus Bathyarchaeota archaeon; assembly: GCA_963835925.1. Lineage (GTDB taxonomy): Archaea > Thermoproteota > Bathyarchaeia > 40CM-2-53-6 > 40CM-2-53-6 > FEN-987. The sequence goes on along the minus strand of CAWIHH010000004.1, from coordinate 1,240,495 downwards.
TAGATAACAGTGCTCCCATTGGAAGGCTTCGGGCTCGATGTGATTACCTCAGGATGGGGGTCGGCCGCGTGCGATCTTTCATCACTCATGGCGGACGTCGGCTGCATAATTGTGACGATCGGTCCCCAACGTACATCTGCCAACTTAGGAATCGGGTTACCGCATTCCAGACATTGCTCTAGATCGTCAGGGTTTGCAGTTCCACATTGGGAACAATATACCGGTTTCAGTATCGAACCACAATAAATGCAGTATCTTCCGTCGCCTAGAGAGCGCTTCCTACACGAAGGGCATACGATCATAGATTCGGCCATCGTAACCTTCCTTGTCCAAACAAAATTCTCGATGTCTTTCAGACAAGTATTTCGGACTTTGTTCTTCTGAATTGAATACCTCCAGAGCGCTCCGAAGAGCTACTTTGACATCTGCGCGTATTTGATTGGAATAACTGCTATTCCATTGACCCATTTTGCCTGCCGAGTACAGGTAATCGTGTTGTCAACACAATCTGTGGTTCGCGTCCGACAGGTCTTCATCAACCTTTTATAACAGGCACAAAGTCTAATCTGAAAATTCCTCTGGTGCCTGCAATTGTCAGCTACTCGGCGAGTTCTCGGTAAGATGAAGGGCATCCTGGGGAAGTACGTTAATCGGGAAGTTCTCGCCGAACGTGTTCAAGGAACTCGTAAAGCTCTTTCAGAAGTTTCGCGCGGAACCGTTCTCGAAGCGATTGCGCTCGGACTGGTCGTGATCATAGCTTTCGCTGTGCGGTTGATGCCGATTCGCTGGGGATGTTACCTCAACGAGTTTGACCCATATTTGCAGTGGCGCATGGCTCAGTACGTCGTTGACCATGGATTCCTGGCCTGGTTTGGGTGGCATGACACGATGAGCTGGTATCCGTATGGCGCTGACATGCCGACTTGGAACCTTTACGGAACCGCCTTCGTTGTGGCAGCAATAACCATGTTCCTTCGTGCCGTAGGTGCGAATTTCACTGTCTTTGATGTTGCAATGATATTTCCAGTCCTCTTTGGGACCTTGACCGTGATAGCCGCCTACTTCCTCGGCAAAGACCTCTGGGGCAAAGGGGTCGGAATGTTTGCTGCGCTTTTCATGGCATTGAATGTAAGTAGCATCGGAAGAACTCAGCTCGGTTTTCTCCGTCACGAACCGCTCGGGATTCTACTCATGATTCTGATCTTCCTCTTCTTCAGACGTGCAACCATTGAAAGCTCCTCGACGCGGAGGACGATCGCGTACGCAACATTGGCGGGTCTAACTCTTTACTTCCTCGCGGCAAGCTGGGCAGCGGCTTACTATCCACTGGATCTGCTGGTTCTCTACGCGGTCCTCTTAGGAATCTTGGGACGCTCTTCGAAAAAGTTCTTCTTGACCTACTCAATTTGCATGGGAATATTCCTCCTCCTTACCCCATTCCTTGTTCCCAAGCTCGGGTTTGGCTCGCTCAAAGATTTGACTTGGCTGGCAATTCCAGCCGGTGAAGTAGTTCTTCTCGCCAGGGAAGCTTCCACCTATCTCGCCAACAGAAGAGCGCAACTGTTGACGTTAGTGATTGGTACTGCGGCAACGGCGGTGGTAGTCATCGTACTTTCATACTTCAACATAATTTCGAACCCTGCTGGAAAATTCTACGCGGTAATTAACCCGCTTGTTCGTGGCGATATTCCGATAATCCAGAGCGTGGCCGAACATCAGCCGGCTACTTGGGGGTCATTCTTTTTCGAGTTTGGCACCACTCATCTTTCTGACCCTATTCGGTTTCGTTTTCATGCTCCAGAGGGCTAGAAATGATGATGTCTTCCTTGTTCTATGGGGAGTAACTTCAGTCTATTTCGCAGCCTCATTTGTCCGTCTAACACTGATTATGGCGCCAGTCTTCTGCGTACTCGCAGGAATCGGTGCCGTGGAATTGGGCAAACCTGCAGTGGATATCATAAGAGAGGCTGTGATTTATCCAAGGCGCAAAACGCGGGTTATCGCAAGAATCGGGAGAGAGTTCGGCGTCGCAATATTCCTTATTCTGCTTCTAATAGTGGCTCCATCATTCTGGAGAGCTGTACAGGGCTCATACCAACCCTCAACCATCGCAACCTCCAGCATACCCACCGTCCCCACAGTAGGAAGCGAAATGAAGTATCAGGACTGGCTTCAGGCGTTAGCGTGGATGCGTGAAAACACGCCCCCGGGCTCTGTCGTCTTTGCGTGGTGGGACTACGGATACTGGATAACGGCGTTAGGTGATCGAAGAACCTTGGCAGATAATGGGACTCAGAATTCGACACAGATCGCCGTGATTGCGCAAACCTTCCTTGATAACGCGACATTCGCTATCCCAACATTGCAACGGTACAACGTTTCGTACGTCGCAATCTTTGTCACTCCAACAGGATCAACCTCATCGTCATCATCGCAGTCCCCGTGGCAGGGATTCGGGGAAGATGGCAAATGGTACTGGATGGCCCGCATTGGAAATAATACCATGTGGAACAACTACAAGGTCATTTTCACGGAGAAACAAAACCCGCGGGCAGCAGTCCTCAACGTACTACCGAGTAATAATGAACGGAACTCAAGTAGTGGGAAATGATACAATTGCCGACACCACAAATGGACCAAGTGCCACCACGACACTGCTAGGCTACATGATGGCAGGCTTCATCGCCTTCGGCAGGGGGAACGACAATACCCTACCTGTCGCAAGCGTTCACATCATCAAACCATTTCGTGCTTCTGTTCAAACTGAGTTATGCAACCGCGACCCTAATCAAGTTCAAGTCCATACCCGGACCAATTAATTACGGCCAGAAAGTGTTGATTGCCGGCAACTTAACGGATACGAAGGGCAATCCGCTGAGTGCCTCTTCCGCTCTACTGTTGACATAGAAGATTCCATTGATTCCGGGACGATCTTTCAACAAGGTTCAAACAATCCCTGTCCATCAAGACGGCTCATTCAACTACACCTGGGCTCCCGATGCAGGGAACCATATCGTCCAAGTTCACTTCCTCGGCCGAGAAGGTGTCTACCTAGAATCCTCTAGTGCTCAGCAACTTGTGGTCAACAAAGCCAACGTTACATTAACGCTCAAAGCATCAACAACTAACACAGCAATAGGACAAGGCGTATCCTTCAGCTGGCATATGGATCCCTTCGTGAGCGGTGAAAACATCACGCTCTCTTACACGACCGACAACCAAACTTTCGTCAAAATCAATAGTTTCGTGATGACGTCTCCGTCCATGAATTACACTTGGAGAGTCTCGCACTCGGGCACGTTAAGAATCGTTGTTACTTTTGCCGGAGACGACAATTACAACCAAGCCACCGCCTCTCTCATAATGAAAGCGGTTTGATTTCGGAATTCTTGTTCAGAGGACCTCATGCTTTCGCGGGTTGCCTGAAGCGAGCATACTTATCATTGGGGGAGAATTTCGAGGGATGTGGAGACAAAGTGTCTCCCCCGCATTTCGGACACGTAGTTTTCAATGTATATAATTTACAGGCGGGGCATTTCCGAAGAAGCCATTTCAAGCCGACTTTCTTCCCTCGCCGCCCAGACCCTTTATTGTGCCCAATACTTCCGCGATGGCGAGATTCAGTGTTGCCTGGGCATCAGTTATCTCTTTGCTCCTGACTTCGAGTCTGTAGCGGGGAGATCCAATTGCGTAGATTTTGATCGAGGTCCCCCTGGACTTCTTCACTTTCTTTGCCCCCCGTAATGCCTGCTTTATCGCTTCAACGCCAGCGGTCTTCACGCATGTTAATTCAACTGTTCCTATTACCTTCGCTTTTTCGAGCCTAATCTTGCTTCGCGCTACCTCTGTTAGAGCTTTAGCCCAATCTTCGCTCATCCCAAGTTTCGTGAATGTCTCTTCACCCTCATCTATCGTTTCCTCAAAGGCATCATAGGGGTTGTCAAATTTTTCGTCTATTACCCCTCTGATTTTGGTTAGGTCTTCTTCACCGACTTTCAGACGCTCAGCAGCTCCTTTAATGATGGAGTCTGCTTTCTTCACTTTCTTCCATTCTAGCATCTTCTCAGATTTTTCTCGCCCAGTAACCCTTCGCAGAGAGAGATCCACCTGAGCTCGTTGTGTGCTCACTCGGAGGACTTTCAGAGCTAGCTTCTGACCTTGCCGTACATGAACTCTAATGTTCTTAACATATGTGCTTGCTATTTCAGAAATGTGGATAAGACCTTCCACGCCGGGGTATTCGTCAAGTTTGACGTATGCCCCGTAGTCAACAACTCTCGTGACTGTTGCTACTACGAGGTCGCCGACTTCTGGGTAGTCTGGCGCGAGCGTCATTTCAATGAGCCTTACCCAAGCATTTGAACGACTTCTGCTTTGAGTATTGCTTTTCCTCCGGTCGGTTCTGCCAATAGCTCATCGCAGACGGAGCAGTGAGGAGCGAGCGACGGTCTGTCAAATATCACTTGCTCGTTTCCGCATTTAGTGCATTTTACTCTTACAAAGGTGCTTTCAGGTTTCGGAATTAGTTCGCCTTTGACCATATTCATTGCACTCGAGTTGTTAGTGGGGAGCCATCTGCAATATGAACATCCCACATAAGTATTGTGTCCAAGGTAGGTCTAAATGATTGATTCTCTTGAAAGTTCAGGTCACGGAATTCCGTCGCGAGAGTTGAATCGAAAAAGATATTGTAAATAAATCGTTTTCGAGTGCACGGTGAAGGTTCGAAAGCGCTTCGAGGATCTGGTATCCTCTAGAATTTTAGGTGCTATCTATACGATGTCTAGCTTTCGAAGTCTAATACCGTATCTATAGACTGTTGTATCGCACGTTCTACATGTTAGTCTCAATAACTGTTTCTTGGTAGTCTTGGCGGTTCGTTTAAGCTTGGGAAATTTCTGTCCACCATATCCATGTTCGTCACGTTCATGGCGTCTGTTCCCAATCGCCATGGCTCGATCCTTTCCTTTTTTGTAGATTGATACCTGGTGGTCGCTATGCGACTTGCATTTTGGACAATAGGTTCGCATTTGTTTCGGAGCTTTCATGTGGAACAGCCTGGTTTCGCTAGCTAGCCATGTGCGTTCTATTTATTGTTGGTGGGATAGTTTTCCTTTTCCGAGGTTTGTGATAGACCCTTGATGTCGATCGATTTTGCAGCACCTTGCTTGATTAGCGCTTGGGCGTTTTGAGTTGGAAGGGAACCCACATCTTCTTTCATGTAGGGGCCATAAATTCTTAGATCGGTTCCGACAATTTCTGGTATATCCTGAAGAAATCTCACTACCGTAAGCTCAGTATGCTCCAAGGTGGGAGACACACTTTCCCTCTCTACTGTCTTTTCTCTAAGATTCGTGAGAGAAGAGTTGAGCGTGTGGGCGAGAGTTTGCTCTTCCGCCGTAAGACCGTCTTCGGCAACAGAGAGACCGTTCTTCGCGTTCTCTAGAATCTTGCGAAGACGTTTTTCCCGCAGTTCGTCCAGAAGGCGTCCCACGATTTCCATTTCTCTGATCAGAAGTCTGCCTTGAAGTGTGTGAGGATCACTTGACACTGAGTTTTCCTGTAAGCCTTTCAGATAATTGGCAGCCCGTCGGTAGAAATCATTAGGTAAGTGTTCCGGCTGAAGAGATGTCTTTTCAGATTTCCAAGCCTTGTAAAGGTCGTTGTACATTTTCACACCAGCGGGAGAGCAACTCCTTTGGCCACTAGAAGTACTGCGGCGGCTAAAGGTAGCTCAATGTCTTCATCGCTTAACGGTCCGAGCGTCTTATCTCGAATACGAAGTGCTGGTGCTTCCATAACGTGTACCTTTTGGGTTCCTTCGAAAACTATCGGCTCGTAGAATGGGTCAAATTCCTCCAGACGGTCAAGGTCGACTTTTGTTGCTCTGAATCCCGTCTTACCGTTCAAGGTTTCTGGCATTCGTATCAATCTATGAATATCCGTCGTAACAACCGTGTCGATATTTGCGGACAGAGCCATTAAAACTAGCGCCTTCTCGATTACGTTCTTCCAAACCCGGTCTGTTACTCCCCACTTGTCCTGAAAATAGCTCCAAAGAATCTCTCTCGACCAATCTCTTTCGATTTTCTCTCTTTCATCAAGTATTTGGCGAGCAGCACCTCGCGAAAATCCCAATTCGATAAGCTGCCTTTGATCCAACTCGGTAATAATTCGGTAAACGCCTTTCGCGAGGCGGCCCCGCCAGCCCGGGTCAGTCATTTGTGGCCCACTAACGACGGATAGCTTATCTCCCAAGTACAGATCATGCGGCCCCTGATAGAGCCCTTGTTCGAAAGGGTCCAAGCCCATTCCGATGACGTAATCTACGATTTCTTTTCTTTGAACGTCATCCAGGGTCCTCAACTTGTCCGAGATCAAGTGGAGATGGTATCCTCTGTGCCCAGAAAAGTACAGATGCATCTCTTCAGATTTGATTCCAAAATCCTCAGCTAGGAATTCGATGAGCTTCAGCACTTCTTCCTTTGCGGCGATGAGACAGCGGTCGCATAACCATGCTTTGTCTTCGATCTTTTCATAGCCACATTTTGGACACTTGGCCGGTTTCTTGCCCATTCGCGTTTCCTTGCATTGGGGGCAAGTCCACATGTCATGTGTTTCTTTGCAGGGAGTCTCGATGTGGTCTGCATCCACATCGAAAACAACGTCTGAACCAAGCCAATCCTTTTGATCCATCTGCAAATCAGGTCGCCTGTAGTAGGCGGTTGAATAGTATGCATCGGAAGGAGCAAGGGACAAAAGTGACTCGGTGAACGCTTTGAAGTCGCGAAAAGCTCTGTGTCGTACCATTATTTTCTCGCGGAAGAGAAGGAATCCGTATTCTCGTTCCGTCATTGCAGGCGGAGGCTTGATGGAATCGAGATTGTTCTTGTAGTAATCTCGGAATCTGCCTTGCAGGAAATCGAGACGTTTGACAGAATCGGTTTTCGACAGCGGATCCACTTTCCACATAAGTTGGTAACTACTGAATCTCAAGTGCGTGTTCGAATATTCAGTCGCAAATATATGGTTTAGTTGCGCTCGGATAAGGTTACATCACTTATCGTTTCTTCTTCGTCACTTGGCGTCCTGAACAATTGATGGAGCGAACAAATGGCTAACGCTGATTCAAAATCTATCCGTCAAGCCTTTCGTGGAACGATGGCCTTTGAACTGTCAGTGTGCGTGACTAACCAATCATTTCTTCCGCAGGTCTCATTGGAGACGACTGGAAGTCTTCCAACGCTTTTTGTCATAATTCTCGTTAACGCTGTGAACAGGTCTTCCTCTACGGACGAGGTAAATGAAAAAGGCAAGTGAAACAACGGCAATCGCTAGAGCCAAAATTACAATCGAAGGCAATACGTGAATGAGGTTTTTCGTGACTTGAGTAGGCTCGTAGCTCAGAATGAGCGACGCCGTCTCGTTGAGGTTCCCATAATCTACTGCTGACTTCATACCGTAATTCGGCATTTCAAAAGTTTTCATCCCCACTATGAGTTCTGCACTTGCTAGGTCGAATTGTATTCCCTCTTTTGTGGTGACGAATCCTGGCGTTGCGATGGTGTGAGTGGTTCCTGGAGGAAAGTACAGGTAAAGCCAGGAATCAATTGCAGACTCCAGTTCATTTCCGTCAGCATGAACGGGTAGCTCGACGCCAACTGGTAGGCCGTTGACGATCAGAGTTAATCGAATGAGGCCAGTGGCCACCCGAGCATCTACCTTTCCGTATCCCCAGGATGGCGATCCACCTGCTAGAAGACCTGTCTTAGAATCCAGACGAGCTGTTTCTCTGAGAATCTGAGGAATCCTTACTGATTGAAGGTTTGGCGCGTGTTGAAGCATTAGTGCGATTATGCCCGAGACGTGTGGAGCGGCCATGCTTGTGCCTGCCAGTAATCTGTGGAGCCGGTCTGGGTCGTTCGGTGTTTCTGCAATATCCTCTGACCTCGCTGACGCAATCAGCCCCCCGGGGGCTACCACGTCAGGTTTTACGCGCCCATCTCGTGTTGGACCCCAAGAACTGTAGGATGCGATTTCTCCAACGCTCGTGGAGTTGGACCCGAAGACTTGGCCGTTCAGTCCTTTCCATGATGTCTTGGTTACGTATGCTCCGACAGTTGTTACGAAGTGTGCCGTCGCCGGTATTCCTAATGTATCATTTTGATCGATACTGTATCCGTTTCCTGGCAGAAAGGAGGCTCCTGGCGACGCGCATGATGTAGTATCTACCCATGCATCCCAGAGTCCTTCTGATTCTGAATTTCGGGCTCTCAGAGTTATGCTCCAACCGCGCGTGGGCAGTGAGTTATTCGAGTTCACTTCGAAGTATAACTCCTTCCCAAGGTTAGACGATCTGCTTATCGTTGTGACGTTGCCGGAGTGAGCAGACGTGTCCGTTGTTGATGCTTGAAGAGTGGTGGTGTTTCCGTTTGGCGCAGTTAGTGTAGCGTCAATGTCATCTTGAAGAGCGTACCAGACGTCAATCGCCAGGTCGGTCGTAGTATCTCCTACCTCAATATCGGATGTGACAGTCTTTCCTGTTGCGAGGCGCCCTTGAATGTGGGCATTGTCTTGTTCTTGGTTGCCGGCGGCTACCACAATTGGGGTGCCTGCTTCAACGAGTTGATCAAGTGCTAGCTCTAAGGGGTCGGAGCCGTCGTGTCCTCCGATGTTTCCACCTAGGCTCAGGTTGATTACGGCCAGCTTTCCAAGTTGTTTGGCTTTTGTAGCTATGTAGTTAATACCGTCAAGAATCTCAGCCGAGTCGAATGTCCAACCAGTTCCTGAGCAAACTCCATGGCCGCTTTTGACGAAGATTATGCTAGCGCCTGGAGCAATTCCAGTATAGTTCCCGGTTGCTCTACCAGAACTAGTAGCAATTCCTGCAACATGTGTTCCGTGTCCGAAGGTATCGTTTTCGGAGCAGACTCCATTTTGGATGTCGTTGGCGTTGCATTCATGCCCGTACCCGAATGCGGGAGGGGGTCGGCCCGTGGTTGTTTGATCCCACAAGTAGAGAATCTTCGTGGTTCCATTAGGAAAACTAAAGTCAGGGTGAGAAACGTCGATTCCAGTGTCGACAAAACCAATGATCACTCCACTGCCAGTGACATTTCTGCCAAATGAATCGATAACCTGATTCCATACTGCGTTTGCGCCTGTGTCTGGCACACTCTTGTCTAGGTAAAGGTGAAGTGGCCACGGCTGTTCAATTCTTGAAACGAATGGGAGGCGCGCAACGCTTGGCAAGTCTCTCGTTTGGGTATGTAAAACGGCTACTTGCCCTGCGACTGTTGTTACTGTTCCAAGATAGCCGAGAGATCTTGCCTCTGCCAAACCAATGTCGCCGAATCCCTCAACCAGTACTGTGGCAGTGCTCAGATCGGGATCGTGGTAGACGAGAGTGGTCGCGATTAGGCGTTTCGAAGTAGCCTCCATAGGGCTCACTAAGGAAAGAATGATCAACGCCAGAGATATCGAGATAATGAGCGGATGTTTCACTGGTCAATCCCGATTTTCTCTTAGGGGAAGTGGGCGCGTGTTTTGTCTTGGCCTCTGGAAGAGACTTCTTGTTTTCCTCCGATAGTAGGATAGGGGATGGATGATTGTCGCGCAGAGTTCGTTCGGGTTGACACATAATCCGTGAGTCCTCATCGTGCTGCAGTTCGGAGCTGTATACTTCCTTCTCGACCCCCGTCTTCCAGCTATGTGTTCCACTTGATATCTCGCGATTCGGTCATCGAAGTCTGTAAATGACTTGAACATTTTCAGCAGTTCTTCTTCATTGGTCCCTATGTTAAGTAGAAATGCGGCCATGGCGAATCTTCCCATGTGTGAAATGTGTTTACTGGATTGAAGTAGGCTCAGCAAATTAGTCATACAGGGTGGCATCGCTGCGGCCATCGCGGCTTGGGGGATTTTATCTGCGGCCAGTTGACGAGTACGAGCTGCAACCAAGGATCGTAACGGTTGGACCTGGAGTTCGAGTTCCGAGGGCAGAGTAAGTTGCGAAACAGAAGTCTTGTCGAGAACCCTCGCTTGGACTTCTTCCTCCAGCAACCTAGCGAAGTCCTCGCGTGGAAGTAATACGAAACCTTCGGAGAGTACTCTGTTAACCAGTTTCCATTTCAGATCTCGTATTCTCGCCGAATTGTGCACATAGTCTTCGAACCGAAGCGCAAATTCGAAATGGCTATCCCCCACATCTCGATCAACTAGCTTCGCGCCCCATGCGAACGATCCCATTGCAATCTGAAGGAGTTTCTCTGGAAGCTCATCTCTCAACAACTCATATGCCCTCTTCGCCTCCGCTAGGGCATATCTCCTCCGAGTTCTATCGTCATCAAAAGCACTTATCAACATTAGAGCAGTCGGATAGGCTAGAATGTCAACATCCTCCTGCGTTAGTTCAGCAGAGATCTTCCCGGTGAATACTCCTTCCTTAATACGTTCCAAAGCGCGTTGGAGTATTTGATTTAGTTCTGGTCTCGCTAACTCGATCGGTTCAATGTTGAATGACTTTATGTACTCTGATGCTTCGCTTGTGAAGGGAAACTTGGCAAGGTCGAGTTTTGTTAGAAGCGCTTGCATTCTTCTTAGCCTTTCGACCTACAGATAGAAGCGACAACGTCGCTTGCCAAGGGTAGCGCTTCTATTCTGCTTCGATCCTCGGCGCTAAGTAATAGAGCAATTTTCCTTGTTGTGGCATTTCGTATTCTAACTTGACCGGCATGTTCGTTGAAAATTCAAGGGTTACGAGTTCCGCAGCTGTGGCTCCAGCTTTTGATATTTCCGATAGATAATTCAGGTTGAAGGTTGCCTTACATGCTTCTTTCACGTCCATTTCTAGGAGCACATCGCTCCCTTTCTCAAGTTCTATTTTCGCGCCACTTAGCTCCGTAACTGCATCCGCGGTGAATTTCTCTGGTGTAGCTTCAAACCGCACGTTGTCGCTCACAGTTTGTATTTGGTCAATGATGTCTTTGAAGCTTGAACTTATCATCTTGATCTTTGTGTTGAAAGCTATCTTTGGGGTTGGGACTTCTTCGTCGCCCGGGTCCAGCGTGGGTAATGTGAAAGTGGTCTTCCATCGCCCTTTGATAACCATGTTTAGCTTGCGAGTGGTCTCGTCATAAGCCATTTCCAATGGCTCTTGGCCTGCACCGCGCAGTTTCTTCACTATGTCAGAAACATTCAGGCGAATCTTGGTGGGTTGAAGGCAAGTGTATTCCTCGAAAGCGGACTTGTCCCATTCAAAATCAACCATAGCTACGTGGGATGGATCCATAGATCTGATCTTAATGCCCTCAGGTGCAGCGTTAAAGTCAGCCTCTTCTATGAGTGTGGATATTGCCGCAAGGAGATTCTTCCACAACCTGGCGTCACTGATCTTTGCTTTGAACAATTTTCAACCACCATTTGCATAGAGATGTTTTAGAGAGAGGTGCTTACGTACTTTAAGTGAACGGTGCAGATGGTGCTGTTCTTTACCCTAGGATTGCTCTCGCCAAGTTGTCCCGCAGCTCGCACATCGGAAAAACTACGTCGACGATTCATCTGCCCCGAGTTTGAACCAGCCAGTAGAAAGCTTCCTTATGTCCGCATTTGGGGCAGTCTATTTTCGTCTTTGGTAGTGTGCGAATCTTCTGGTCTTCCTTGCCGATGACCACAACGTTCTCCTTCTGATGCTCAAGCATCTGAACTGTACGATCTGACCGTTTAGTTTCGTAGCCGCATTTCGGGCAACTTAGCACCACCGATTTCTGCTTCTTTGTTGGCAGAAGGGCTAAGCCGCATTTTGGGCAAAACTGCACTTTCTATAGCGACCGGCTACCCAAGTCTCAGAGAGAGCCATTTAAGCGTTGCTTGTGAGGTGAGATAAAAGTCCGCTCCGTAACATGTGTTGCGACCATTTTCGCGACTCGCACTGCTTCAGGAATCTGTTGGCCTTCTAGACAAGCGACTGCAAAGATCTGACGGGTTTCTTCGCGGCTTATTCCAGAAACCATGACGGGTACCAATCGCCCAGCTCTTTTGATATTGAAATAATCTTCTTTCGATTTGGGCGTCGGCTTTCGATGTGTAGGTCCGTTCTGATAGAGAGTTCTTCTAGTGATGGAGATCACAGGTAAATTGATTTTGTGTGAAAAATCCGAAATATCAAATCGAACCCCATCCACGAGGACTTTTTTCGGAAGGATGACTGCATGAATCTGTGAATATTGCCTTGATCGCACTATCGCGCTTACCAACCCTGCCAACCAGTCAGGTTGCTTTGGCCGTATCTGGCATGTGAGAATGCCGTCGAGCCATAGGTTGCCTCTGAAAATGATGCCTATAACTAGACTCGGCAGATGTCCACTGGAGGCAGCTGCTAATCCTAGAATTCTAGCCTCTTTCTTAATCAACGGATGTTCGCCACCTCTGCCCTTTGCAGTTTCTCTGCTGCCAATTTGAGCAGATCTGAGAGGCCGGTGGTTGAATTCTCGGAGTATTGGCTTAGAAGTCGTACGCTCTCCTCTATTGTCAGAAGGTCTCTGAGGTAAGCTTCTGCAAGAACCGATTCGGAGGCGTTTGCAAGGTCTTTCTTTGTCACCCTTGTTCCTAGACGATCGCGCAAACCTGATTGTCTCAGAGCCTGCGCAGAATTCGGTCGCTAACCTTCGTACCTTGAGGATAGCCCTTTAGTCGGGTGAGGGCCAGAGAGTAAACGAAATTTACGTATGCGTCTCCTAGACTTGCTAGTTGTTTGTCACGCATGATTTGACGCATAGGATCAGGTTGGCACATTAGGATGGCCCGATGGCCTTAGAAAATTTCTCGTTAAACTCTTTGTTAGCTTCATTGATGTTTGCCAATGCGTTCAGTAGCACTTTCTCTGGCGAAACCTCTCGTTTAGTTCTCAGATAGACAATGCTAGATCGTATGAGTGGGTGGGGTTGGTCATAGCCTGCAATCTCGACATTCTTGTCTTCTAGAAGAGTGTGCTGCAAGAGGTTGCAGAATGTGTGGTCTTCACCGATTATTTCGATTTTAAGTTCATTCTTGCTCTTGGAAAGAACTTTAACCTGCATATTCTGAACCTTCAAACCGCCTTGCCGAAATCTTCCGCGAGTCGTCTTCTTTCAATGTTACCGCATGATGCACATTCAAGTCTTCTATTTGTAAACTCAAGTGGTGCGCCGCATCTGGAGCAGGAAGCTTTCACTACCCCTAGACCACGTCCGGCGGTGGTCAATTGGGGGATCCGATTTGTCATGTCAATAACCCTCGCACGGATAATGTCGCCGGCTTTGCAAACGTCTGACATATTCCTTTCGTACCTCGGGCTCGAGGAAGAGATGTGTAGTATTGCCGTGAAGGGGTTCTGCAACGGTTTGTCGTTGATCTTCCAAATGCTTACTGTCGCCATTTTCTCTTGAGTATGTGTCACAGAGGCTAAGATTGTTGCTCCCTCCTTTGGGAGCTCTGGTGTTCGCGTAGTCGGTAATACTGTTACGTGCTTATTCCTTAGATCAATTTTTGCAGTCCCTGTGAAGTTCGCATAGATCGTACCCTCCTCTTCGTATGTTCCTGCTCCGGGGAGGAATTCTTCAACTACTCCCAGCTTATCTCCTGGAAGAGCGGGGTGCACTAATTCACGTGTGACTTTACTCAAATAGCAACACCGAAATCAACAATCACTAGCTCGCAATATCTGTCGAACGATTCTTAGTTATCTACATCTTTCCTGCGATTACACCGGTTCTTGGGCGTTAGATTGCAGCCCAGTATATAAGCGCAGGTATCAACAGATGCTAGGATCGCACTATTCTGAAAACGTCAACTTCCACGTAACGCCTGTGCTTCTTGTGAAAAGAGTACTGGTGTGGAATCTCCATGTTAGTTCTTAAGATAACGTTCGCCATACTGTTGTGTTCGGAGAACCATCGCTCGAGATGCTTCCGCGTTGAGGTTTTGTGTATACTATAGATCACTTTTCCAATTCTGAGCGCTGTTTGAAGAAATCGTATGTCTGCGTGCGGGCTTTTAGTACCAAACGGCGGATTCATTACGACTGTGTCCCCTGGTCCGTGAATGGTCTCGATTTCTGCAAGAACCCAGTCAACTTTCAATCCTAGTCTCTTGCAGTTCCTCGCTCCTACTTCAAGAGCCAGTCGATCCAAGTCTGCCCCGACTACGTATTCCGCGCCAAGCATTGAGGCACCTAATGCAAGTCTTCCTGTTCCTGCTCCAAGATCTATTACTGATTTGCCTTCGATATCACCGAATTCGTAGCATGCGCGAAATAGAATCTCTGCGGCTAAGTCGGCTGGAACTGAGTACTGTTCAAGAGCGACTTTTGGTATTGGATGTGATCCCACATTTTGAAGATAGATTGCTAGGTCATGCTTGCGGATCGTGATTGTCCTTGATTTCAACTCGAACATCTCCAGCTGAGATGCAAATTAGTCGGGCAAGGTCTGGGATGGGATGCGTCTAGTGCCATTCTTCTAACGTCATACCCTTTGTGTAATCCTCCCATTGTTTCTTCCCCAAGGCGATCATGACTTCCTCGGGGTTAAGGACTGGTTTGCGGTAGCGTTCCTGATCGTCAGTGCTTATGCGTGGGCATGAGATCTCAACGAATGCTTCCAAGTCTGTGAAAGATTCCAAAGTTTCAGGTATGACCTCAGTCGCGCATAGAAGAATCGTTGAATAGCCGTTTTGTTCTAGGAGACCCTTGATACGTCGTGCAAGGGCGGTGTTCATCTGACTGCTTTTCAAACCCACAATAATTCCGATTCTTCTAGCTTCTCTGAACCGAGTGATGTTTATCCATCGTTTTCGCAGTAGTCTTTGACACGTTTCAGTCATGTCTCGGGCTTCCATTTGGAATGGGTCGACGACTATTGTGCGTTTTCCTGTAGCGAGGGGAATTCCTAACGCGTGGAAATCTCCGCCGCTCAAGACGATTATGGCATCAGCCTTGTCGGCTATAGCTCGCACGCTTCCATAGTCGCATCCCAAGATCTGTCCCGGATACTTCAGCCAGCCCGAGGGACGTCCTATCAGCACTTCCTTTCCGTGTTGTTCCAAGATTCTTCTTGCGTGTTCTATCTGGTGTATGTGTTGAATGTTTGAAGCAAGACCGATCACATGTTCTTTCTCCAGCATGTGGAGCGCTTGGGTGAGTGGTTCGTCAATCGACTCATCAGCCCGTGCTTCAACGTACAAGACGTCTTCTTCCGGGAATTCGCCTGGAATTTCCGCATGGCCGACGTGAACTAGCAGGTCCGCTTGAACTGCTTTCTTAGGTGAAAGCGCAAGGTCACAAGCACCATAGCATGGGTCGCCTGAGAGGAAGACTTCGACGTTTGTCTCCTTTTCAAGTAGCTTGGCCAACTTGAAGGCGTGCGGTTTCAGCCCTTCAGGCATCTGCAACAAGACTCGTTTTGACCCGCGCTTTCTAATCTCCTCAACTATTCTGTTCTCTTCAAACCGGTACAAGACTTGGCATCGCTTTAGCTGGCTCAAGGGCACAACTTAACCGTTCTCGAAAATCAAAAAAAGCCGTCCGCTTGTGGCCGATTGAGATTCGCCATAAGTCGAAAACTTGGATTCGACTACACTTGACCTAGGAACTATCGATGGCTAGCGCTTAAAAGTCATGCAACTGCAGGTTGAGCGACGAGACTTTCCTTGTTAATAACACACGCGATCGAGAGCTTCGTTGATCCAACGCGGAGAGCCTGTTTTGCAGTATCAATCGCGCTGCTATTGACGTAAATGTCCAAGATTGATTGCCCGTACTTGATTCTAGCTGCTCTCCCGGATGGTTTGCCGAACGCTCTTCTCATACCTTCCTGTAACCTGTCAGCTCCTGCCGTGGCAATCATGCGGTTTTCGCGTAGGATAACATGCGGATAAACGCGCAGGTGAATCTTGTACCCTACTTCGCCTAGCGCGTCGAACATAACCTTGTTCGCAGCAACTCGAGCCGCTTCAAGTGCATTGTGTCTGATTTGCACCGGGCCTTGTGCAACCAGAGAGAATCGGTATTCGAATTTGCTTTTTGTGTCGCCCATCATGAATTTTGAGATTTTCGGTGGAGGTGTTCCATGAATGTACTTTAGCCGTGTGTAAGGTTGCCCTTTGATTTGTCTATAATTTCTGCCTTTCATTTCTCATCTGCTCAAGGGTTCTAGCGTGAATGTTAAGAGTGTTACTTAAGTTTAGATCAGTCTTGAAACAGCCTTCCTGTAGACACCAACGAGCAGGGATGCCTCGCGCCTTGAGATAAATGATCGAGAGATTACATTGCGGAACGCGCGTTGTGCCAGTTTGCGTCTGTGCGTTTGCATCTTACATTTTCTTGTTAGGAGGTCGAATTGGATCAGGAGTCTCTGTTTGGATGGTTCCGAAGCAAGCTCGTCCTGTCGAGACTTTGTTTTATGAAAAATCTCATAGAACATGATTGAAGCCGCTGTTGCCACGTTCAAAACATTATAGTCTTGACTTGCAGGTATTGTAACCATGAAATCGCAGGCGTCCAATTCCTGGTTAGTGAGCCCTGAGCTCTCTCTGCCAAACACAATTGCGATGGATCCCTTTATGCTGGAAACTCTTTCGGCGAGTTGTTTGGGCGTGATTGCAACTCGCGACAAGTTCGATGAGCTTCTCGCTCTCACAGAACTTGTCCCGACTACTACATGAATATCATCGAGTGCCTCGTCAAAAGTTTGAACGACTCTTGCTGATTCGAGGATTTGGAGGCCGCGCATCGCAAATGCTCTTGCATCGCCGTCAAGCCTTGTTTTCGGGTTGATAATCCAGAGGTCGTTGAGATCGAAGTTTCTCATAGAACGTGCTATAGCGCCTATGTTTCCCGGTTTCTCAGGTTCGAGAAGAACGACTCTAACTCCCATTAAAATGTTTCACCGTTATCAATCAAGGCCTCTGCGATCTGATTAGACAATGTTGCGAATTCTTTTGGAGTAGTTTCATAGATTCTCTTCTCTGGAATAGTGATTTGTTTGAGTATCTGATCATATTGATCTGGATAACGGCGCTCTAGATGTTTAGTTAAAACTCCCAGTAGCTTTCTTCGTCGTTGTGTGAAGAGCACACGCACTAAGTCTTCGAATAACGCCCTGCTCTTCATGGAAGGTTCAATGCTCGGTATAATTGTTACAAGCGCTGAGTCTACGTTGGGCTGCGGGTAAAAAGCTCTTCGTGATATTTGTCTGGCGAGTTTTGCCTGTGCTCTGAATTGAAGCATGACCGTTAGTCTTCCATAATCGCGTGATCCGGACGACGCTGTTAATCTTTTAACGAATTCCTCTTGCATCAAGAGAGCTGCGAGCCTAAATCGACTGTTCAGGATTTGCAGTACTAATGGTGATGAAATGTTGTACGGTGGACTGGACACGATCTTCGCGTTATCGGGGATCTTGGTGTTCAGTATGTCTCCCTGGATTACTGAGAGGTTGGAGGTGTTTGAGAATTTGTCTTTGAGGTAAACGGCGAGTGTTCTGTCCTTCTCGACTGCGATGACGTGACCCGCCTTCTCTGTGAGAATTGACGTAAGGAAGCCGAGGCCTGGGCCGACCTCCAAGACCGTGTCGTCCGTCGTCAGTTCCGCAAGTTCAATCAGCTCTTCCCTAGCTTTCCTGTCAACTAGGAAGTGCTGGCCGAATCGCTTGAGTGG
Organism: Candidatus Bathyarchaeota archaeon; assembly: GCA_963835925.1. Lineage (GTDB taxonomy): Archaea > Thermoproteota > Bathyarchaeia > 40CM-2-53-6 > 40CM-2-53-6 > FEN-987. The sequence goes on along the minus strand of CAWIHH010000004.1, from coordinate 1,222,803 downwards.
GGGTATCCCTATCGAGTCAAGTTCACGTCGTACCCAGGACACCTCAAACACTTCCGCTGCTGTGTTATCATCGAAGGTTCGATCGAATGCTAGTGTAGAAATTTGTAGATATCTGTCTGTCCGCTTCGCCCTGAGAGTCCGGAGAGTTTCACTCCGACTCTGCGGATTATTGCGGTTGGTTCTACTTGTAGGAATTGTTCGAGCAAATTTTTCGAGGCTTGTACAATGGTTTTCTTATCGTATGTGGGTGAATCAAGTGTTTTCGATTTGCTGTGGATACTCAGGTCGCCAAGGATGGCAAGAATGCTGACGGTTTTGCAGATCATATTTTTCTCATTCAGTTTCTCCGTTGCTGAGTTTGCAAGGTCTTCAAGAAGCGGAAGGACCTCCGAAATGTCGTGAGTGTTCCTTTTCAAAGTCGCAATCCGACTTAATTGTGTTGGTTGCTCTCGTTCTTCCACTGGCTCCTCATCCTCTCCTCGTGCCGCTCTGTACAGATAGGTTCCCAAAGTGCTTCCGAAGACCTCGTGCAAAACTGAAACATCATGAGTCGCAAGTTGATCAATCGTCCTGACCTTCAGTCTGTCAAGCTTTTCTTGAGTTTTCTTTCCCACACCGGGGAGCTTGTCGACCGATAATTCTTCGAGAAAGAGTCTGACGTTTTCAGGTCTAACAACTGTGAGACCGTTTGGTTTGTTGAGGTCTGACGCGATCTTCGCAAGCAGCTTGTTTGGTGCAACGCCTACAGAACAAGCGATCTCTTCTTGTTCCAAGACTTTCACTTTTATCTTGCGTGCAAAGCTCTCAGCTCGGTTGAAGTCTCCATTAGTTCTTGAAGTAAGGTCCAAGTAAGCTTCGTCGATTCCCACTTTTTCGAAAGCGTCGCCGAAGGTCTCCAATATTTGCATCACATTGTCGGACACCTCTGCGTAATGCGAGCGATTAGCTGGGAGAAAGCATGCATCTGATGTTCCGAAAAGCTTTTTTGCACGGGCAATTGAGATTCCTGACTTGACCCCATACTTTCTGGCTTCGTAATTACACGTGCTGACCACGCCACTCTCATCTGTTCTCCCCGAATAAACGCAGACGACTACTGGTCTGCCACGGAGAGTGGGATTAAGGTTCTCCTCGCACTGAGCGTAGAAATAGTCAAGATCAATGTGCAAGACTACTCTTCGGGGCAAACTAGTAGCTCTCTTCTAGCACATCGTTAGCGAGCGGCTTAGAGTGCTCTTGAGAAGATGCGGTATTTCTCGCCACCTGTCAACTCATCGAGAATTCTCTTTGCGATCACTTTGATTGGGTCTCCTACGCTTGTCCGTTCCTGAATGTCTTTGAAATTTGTAAAGGGCTTCTTCTCTCTTGCGTTGATTATTTGCCACATTGATTTCTTTCCTATTCCTGGGAGCAGTTCCAGTGCATGCATGCGCGGTGTGATTGCCTGAGAATTGTTGAAGAAAGAGACGAATCGTTGCTCTTGATTGCCAATCAGCTCTTCAAGAACGGAAAGCACCTCGGCCTTTGCGTTAGCAGTCAAATCGTTATAGCCGATTCTTCCCATTATTCGATTAATCTTCTCACGGCGATCCTTTCCTATGTAAACGCGCTCGTGAAGACTGACCGGTGCGCCTGATCGTACCTCAGCTTCGAGCAGCGTGAAATAGGTCTCGCCGATCACTTGAACTGTAGGAAGAGCTAGATGTCTTGACTTGTCAGCTACTGGTCTCCCATATTGGAGAAAATCTAGTACGTATGCATACTCTTCGTATAGGCGAGGCGGAATACCTGTTTCAGACGGGGTGCTTGTGGGAGGCCTAAACCCTTGAGATGATGGTAACCCGACATTTCTTTCCGCTGGGCTTTCCATATGTTCACTCAATGTCTTCTTCTCCAGAATTCGTGGGGTTGTATCTCACATCAAACGAGGCAGAATGGTGAAAGTCTACGTGCTAAGTCAATTGCCGTTTCTTTGGGACTATGCCCAGAATTTTGCAAAGTCCAGCGCATCCACCTATTCAGGTGGCTTGCAAGGACAAAAGCCTTCCTATAATACTGTCTTTGGTCGTAGTTGCAAATCGCTATTCTCGGTAGCCATTAACGAGTTTCAGAATATTCTCCAGTTCGGCGGCTCCGACGATCTTTCCTTTTACTGTGAGAATTGTCCGCAACTCTTCAGCGTAGTGGGGCATCGTGTTCACTATCTGAATTGAGTCTTTCCTTTCAAGTTGAAACTTCTCAGATAGTTCCTTCACAAGCTTCTCAGCTTTTGCTGCGGGGATTCTAGAGAACTTTGAGGCATAATCTAAGGTGCGCCTCTGGAATTCTCCGAGTTCTTCTTCCTTCGCCTTCTCTAAGGTTCTCTTTGCTTCTGCCGTAGGAGTGGCCTTTGAGTCCATTATTTTCCTCGGCAATTCATTCAGCTCAATGTATAGGTCTCAGGTGTTCCGGGCGAGCGATGATCTCTTTCGTTTGCTTTCCCATTCCGACATGAACGACATAGGATTTGCCTCGTTTGGCGTGAACTATTCCCACTCTTCCGTGGTAGCGCCTGTGTGGCATGCCCTTGTGTACAGACGGCTCGATCAAGATTGTAACTTTCTCCCCTTCCTGGTACGCTCTAAGGATTCTACTCAGTCCGATCTTTCCTCGCTCTCGAGGCTTCTTTCTCAGAAGTGACCGTGTCCTTGAACGATAACCCTTTGAGCGTCTCACGATTGGCGACCTCGAATTTTGTTAGCAGACTAGGACGCGGGCTAATTAACCTTCTTGGCCGCGCATTGCAAAGGTCACTGCGCCATCTTTGCGTAACGTTCTGTACCGATATGAATAGGAATTTTGATGATCGATATTATTTCTCCACTACCGTCGAACTGAGAATGGCATCCCCTTACCCAACGCAGCACCGCGTCGCTTCATGCTTTTCATCATCTTCTTCATCATGAAGTATTGATTGATCATCTCCTTGACTTCTTTATCTGAAGTTCCCGACCCTCTGGCGATCCTCCTTGCTCTCGAAGAGTCGACCAGTTTTGGATCTTCTATTTCATTTCTGGTCATCGATTGGATTATGACGCGCCAAGAGTCCAATCTCTTTTCTGCAACCTCCATTGCATCGTCAGGCAAGTTCATGCCCCCCGGCACCATTCCCATCAATTTCTTAAGCGGGCCCATTTTTCGGACAGCGACCATCTGGTCGTACATGTCTTTCAGGGTGAACTTGCCTTCGAGGAATGCTCGGACTTTCTTCTCTGGAACGATTACCTCCGCTTCACGTACCTTATCCACGAGGGCTTTGATGTCGCCCATTCCAAGAAGGCGTCCCACGAAATTCGAAGGGATAAATTGCTCAAGGTCATCGATCTTCTCGCCTGTTCCAATGAATTTGATTTTGGCATTGGTTGCGGCTACTGCAGAGAGGGCGCCTCCACCTTTTGCTGTGCCGTCAAGTTTCGTGACGAAAATTGAGCCTATTTTGGTGGTCGCGTTGAAAGCTTTTGCTTGGGACATCGCAGCTTGGCCTATTGAGGCGTCAACCGCGAGGATTATCTCATCCGGTTTGATTTGTTCGGCCAGGTCCTTCATTTCAGTCATAAGTTCTCGTTCGTCTTTGTGGCGACCAGCCGTGTCGACGATGATCAGATCGTGCTTCAGGTCGGTAAATGATTCCATTCCATTCTTGACCGTCTTCAAAACGTTCTTGGAGGCAGGTTCGCCATAGACTGGTACGTTCACTTTGTCTGCAAGTTGTTTTAGTTGGTCGTAGGCTCCTGGGCGATACGTGTCGGCGCAGACTATCGCAGGACGCATTCCTCGCTTCTGGTAGAAGCGCGATAGCTTCACTGCAGCTGTTGTCTTCCCGGTACCCTGAATGCCTACCAGCATTATGACCCGAGTCTTGCCCGGTTCGATCGTTAACTTGCTTGGTTCTTCTCCGAGAAATCGAGTCAATTCCTCATAAAGGACTTTGATTACATGCTCTCGTCTTGATATTCCCGGTGGAAGCTTCTCATCAAGGGACCTCTTCTCAACCGCCTGAGAGATTTGGAGCACTAGGTTTACGTTGACATCGGACTGAATGAGACCTCTCTGCAAGTCGTGGACAAGTTCCTTAATTGCTTTCTCGTCCACAACCGCAAGTCGAAGTAGCTTCTTCACCGCATCGTTCAATGATTTTCCTAGATTCTCGAGAGCGCTCAATGCATTTCTTCTCGAAGAGGTCTGTATTGATACTACTTCGAACCCTCTAAGAATCTATTCAACTTATGTGCGCACCATTTAATTACCCGCTGACGGTGGATGGGAATTCGGCTGAATTAGTATGCCTAAGCGGCTGTCTGAGAAAGACGGCTTTCAAATAGTCGAGATCGGATCCATTCCAAGAAATGCGATTATGATAAACGGTCTCCCGGATGTCGGGCTGGTGGGACTACTTGCAGCTTCACATCTAATTAGTTCACTCAAGCTCAAGGAAGTTGGATCGCTCGAATCAGACCTGCTTCCACCTATGATAGTACTGCATGGGGGCCTTCCCAAGTCTCCTGTGCGAATCTTCGCCAACGATTCGCTAATTGTACTAATCTCTGAAACTGCAATCCCAGTCTCACTTCTCCGGCCTCTCGCGAATGATTTAGCGGATTGGGCGCAAGGCAAAAGCACCCGGCTAATGCTGTCCTTGGGTGGTATGGCCATCAGCAACCGACAAGATATAGATAAGCCAAAGGTCTTTGCAGCCATTTCCGAAAAGAGACTAGAATCAAAACTAAACGGCGCAGCTGAAATTCTTGAGGAAGGTTACATAGTTGGAGCCTATGGCTTGCTGCTTCGTAGATGCGCTGAAACCTCTATTCCGGCAATCGCGCTCTTGACTCAAGCTTACTACAACCATCCGGACCCGGAAGCCGCTGCCGTGACATTGACCGCTGTAAACAAGATCCTCGGACTAGGTGTTGAGATCTCGGAACTCTTGAAGAGAGGAGAAGAGATTCGGCTCCGGAGTAAGGATATGATGCACCGTACTCAGGAGGAGATGTCGAAGATGAACAAATCGCACGAATACGATCTCCCTCCGCTGTACGGGTGATGATCAATGAGTTCAGATTCAAGGAGAGGTGGTCGCGAAGAAACAATGGCCGCGTCGGAAATCTCAACCATCCACGCATCGGGATGGAATATCGCTGCCGCTTGCATTGAGCCACTCTACAATTTGATGGTCGGAGCCAAAGAGGTTGTTCTAACGATAGATCTCCCTTATGTGAATCAAAAACAAGTGAAGTTGGGTTGCCCTGCTAACGATGTTCTTGAGATAGATGCCGAGACGAGCAGGAAGATAACCTTCAGAGATCTGGGGATTAAGCATCGGCATGGCGAGTTCACATGCTACCATGCAAGAATTCGAACGCCCTTTCCTATCGACAAGACTAAGATCAAGACAAAATTCAAGCGTGGTGTGCTTGAAGTCCACTTGCCGCGACTGAAGTAGATCACGTATGGATATCGAACGCTGCGTTCATGCTCGTTCAAGCGCCGCCAAGGTCAACAATGGGAACATCACTGTCGCATCACCCAGAACTGTCGCGAGCATTTGATGGCCCTTGACCTTCCCCCAGCTAATAGCCTCTTCAAGTGGAGCCCCACTAGCTCCACCGCCATCCGGACGGTCCAAAGTTATTTGGATCGCAGCATCCACTCCTCCCCGATAGGAATTCGCGATCAAAACGTAATGTTTGGGCATACCTCCTCCGAGTATTACCACACCAACCTTCTTCGCGTCATACGCCATGTCGACGAGCTTCGAGAAATCCTTGAATGGGTTTATCAAAAGCGGGTTTAGTTGGCTGTAAGTCCAAAGATTCAATCCGAGCATTGAATCAAAGATGCCTGGACAGAATACGGGGATGGACCGCCTCTGAGCACTGTGGAGGAGTGATTGCTGGTCGGGAAGTTGTTTGCCGAACTCCCAAAGCAGCTCATAGGTGGCAATGTTACGACGTTTGGATTCAGGAATTTTGGATAGCATTCGGTGTGTGGCTTTCTCCAGGTCTTCTATTGCTTTCTGCCTAACTAATAGATCATAAATCCGTGACAATCCACGTCGTCTTAGTTTCGAATCGTCAAGAGTTTCAGAGCCCACTAGGTGTTTGTGTCCTAGTGCTTCGATCATGTCGTGAGTCACATTTGCTCCGGTAGTGACTATTCCGTCCAGCAGTTTTTCTTCTACGAGATCAGTAATTACATTCCTAAGGCCGCCTGGAATGATTGGTCCAGCAAGTGAGATGAAGTTTGAATAATCGTCATTGCTGAACATTTCTTTGAGAATTCTGACTGCTTTCCCAAAACGTGCTGGACCGAGAACTCCAACTGCTTCCATTTGTCTTGCAATGTTGGAGATTCGCATTCCACGTTTGATCTTGATGTGCGAAACTATGGCTGAGGGCAAAAGGCAAGCCTTCGGGTGAGTCGAGGCTGTTCTAATTATCCTTTTGTCCGCATTATCTTGTTCTGACCTAGCATCTGCCAGTATTCAACTTCCACGCCTGGGGCAAGTTTCGATTTGATCTCCTCTTCTTCTGGAATTGGAGTCTCAAAGGTTTCGTAGCTCTGCATGTCCATGATCTGAACGTTACTACCTACGAAGGCCAACACTTGCCCTGTTTTCTTCTCAATCATCGGGACCTCGATGCGAGCGTCCACTGGGCTAATGACGTTCTTCTTCGTTCCAGTAGTAACACTCATGGCGACGATTCTAGCTTTTGCTGCTCCATGCTTGCCGGGCTTCGATTTCTCATATTCGACGATTTTGCACGGTTCCCCTTCTATCAATACGTAATGTCCAATCTTCAGCGAGCCTACATCAACTGGTTTACTCAGAGTTCTTCGCCTGTAAGCTGTATGCCTAGAAGCAGCTAACGCACGCACTTCGTCTAAAAAGCTTGTCTGGTAGTCAGGCCGTCCGGAACGGAATTTTGAGCAGACAAACCCCTTTCATTATTCCTTTTGAAGTGGATTACTTAATTATCATAGCTGTAGTTACTGATTTTCCTAGGGGAAGTCTGAATGGCCCTAAAGGTCGGCCTCGTGTCTAGGCTCGATGATCAACGGGCACTAGAGATCGCCGCCACTCTTGCTAGACAGTTGAGGAAAAAGGGGATCTCAGTCGTTGCAGAGCTTGAGCTAGCCAAACAAGGGCGACTTGGGGGTGGAACAGATCTATCTGATCTGAAGTCAGACCTTATTGTAACAGTCGGGGGGGATGGAACCGTACTGAAAACTTGTATGAGTATTCGTGACCCCGAAACTCCGATTTTGGCCGTCAACAGGGGGAGACGAGGATATCTTACTGAGGTTGAGCCGCGGCAAGCTTTACGAGCGGTCGAACTCTTCATGAAAGGTAAGTACCGGCTTGAAAAACGAACGAAATTGGCTGTGTACTTGGACGGGGCACATGTTGTCGATGCGCTTAACGAGGTCGTAATCTCATCTGGGAGTCCATCGAAGATGTTAGAATTTCTGCTCTCTATAGGATCTGACTCACTTCTACAATCAAGGGGTGACGGCGTCATAATTTCAACAGCCACCGGTTCCACGGCATATGCGCTCTCGGCGGGTGGTCCTGTTGTGGATTTCGCAGTTGATGCTTACGTTATCACATTCATATGCCCACTCGAATTCATACGGCCCAGAGTTGTTTCCATGGCCCGCCCGCTTTCGATTCAACTTATGACTCCGAAACAAAAGGGTCTGGTTGTTGCGGACGGAAGATTTCAAAGAGAGCTATCACAAGATATCAAGTTAGTGGTTCGAAAAGCTGAACATTCAGCTGTGTTCGTGCGAATTGGGGGTTTATCGCCTTTGGGAGGTCTCATGCGCCTTCGTGAGTCGGAGCGAGCGGGTTTGTGAAAGTCTTAGTTCTGGACACGTCGGCGTTGATTATGGGATTGGACCCTCTTGGGTTGGAGTTTGAAATCTATTCCGTCCCTGAAGTCACTGAAGAGCTAAAAGACCAAGCTGGGCCTTCCTACCGCGTTGCTGTCTCCACCTCATCGGGAAAATTGAAAATTCAAAGTCCGACCCCCCAGTCTCTGAAACAAGTGCGGGACAAAGCCAAAGCTCTCGGGGACAGGGTTGTTCTCTCAGGCGCGGATACAAGTGTCGTGGCTCTGGCGCTTGACTTAGCTAGAGAGGGTAAGACGCCCATCGTAGTCAGTGATGACTATGCTGTTCAGAACGTCGCAGAGGGAATTGATATAGCGTATCAGGCCCTTGCGACTCTCGGCATTCGCCAAAAATTCGAATGGACATACTACTGTCCCGCATGTTTCAGAAGATACCCAGGTGGAGAACAGGAGGTCTGCCGAGTTTGTGGGACAAAGTTGAAACGTAAACCTCTCCGAAAACAAACGGCGCGAAACCGCTACTCGAGAGAAAACTAGGTTTGTTTCGATACTTTGGTTCTGTTGCCTTGTCGGAGGCCGCCGCGACGGGCGTAGTCAAACAAGTATAGCTGGGCATAACCGGCCCATTCCATGAATCGCTCACGTAGAAATCGTGCCGTCATAAGCCTGCTCACTTTGCGCCCGTCGAAGTAAAGTTCAGATACGATCCTGTGAATCCAAACATCGACAGGCGCAGCTTCCAATCTGCCTAGTCCATAGAGCAAAAAGCAGTCTGCGACCTTGGGTCCCACACCCGGAAGCTCAAGGAGCACCTCCATGGCTTCCTCATAGGAACGCCCCCCAAGGAGGTCTAGGTGAATTGCGCCTCGGAAGACCAGCTTGGAAACTGCGACAACCGACTTCGCTCTGTAACCCATTGAAGTCGTGGCGCGTAGTTGTCTCGGAGTCGACTTAGCCAAGGTCTCGGCTGTTGGAAAAAGGAAATTGGTTGACCCGTCAGGAAACTCCACTTTAGACCCATAATGCTGCATTAGACATCGAGCTGTCCTGTTCATCTTTTGTGCGGAACTGTTTTGAGATAGGATGGAGAAGATGAGGCTCTCATAGAGATCTGTCCCCCGCATAAGTCGAAGACCTCTAAGTCTGCGAGAATGTCGAGCGGAGTTTTTCGTCGTCGTTGAAAGTTTTGTAAAATGACGGCAGGTCGTCCTTTAGCCCTATAGCGCGTTCGAGATGGGCGCGTAGTTGGTTGTTGTTTTCTCCATCGCCCTCCGAAGCCATAGCGTTTACGTCGATAGTGAATTTGTCAACATCGCCAGTTTGTGTTAGGGCGTATTTGATCGGGGTGCCATTGAGTACTTCGATATCTGTGAACCGTGTTTCACCTTTGAGCCATTCGGGTTCTGAAGTCTGTGCGCTAAGAATCGTTTCTTGCAAGTTCAATGGTCCGTTGACATCAGTATTTGAGATGTGAAACGAGTATTGCTGCGTTGTGTAGTGGCGGTTTGACAATTGCTATCTCCATGTCTGATTCTCTTTGTAAATCGTTGAATGGCCTTTCGTGGGGGTGATCAGCTCTTATAAGACCTCAGTTATTGATATTGTAATGTACTGGTGTGGGTTGTCACCATGGTCTCGCAGGAGCTTGTGAAAAGAGCGCAAGAGCTCAAGTCAAAGGGGTTATCAACCTACGAGATAGCTGATGAATTGAAGGTTCAGCCCGACACGGTTGTATGGCTGCTCCTTCGAGGAAAGGAGCGTGCGGCAAAGCCTGTTCCCCACGATGTGTTTGTTGATTGGAGTTCGCTTGGCGCGCATGGCAAACGCTTGGCAGCTGTCGCATCTGCGTTGGCCGACCTCACGCGTGAGTCAATACGTGCTTCACAGTTTGATGAGCCGGAAGTAGTCGTTGCGGTCGAAGGAAGCGGTATGGTGCTGGGAGTAGCCATCGCTAAAGAACTGGAAAAACCCTTCGCGGCCGTTCGCCCCCACCGGGAGGCGCACAAGAAGCTTCCAGGATTGGTAAATCCTACATTTCATGGCGTGAGAGGAAGAAAAGTGCTCGTTGCAGACGCAGTCTTGCGTGCTGGAGAAACGCATAAGGCAGCTATCAGAACACTTCGCGAGGCCAAAGCTAAACCTGTGGCAGTTATCGTATTGGTCAATAAGAGTGGCAAAACCAAGATTGAAGGCGTACCGCTAAAGTCGTTAATCCAGATTCTTCCAGTTACTCCGCCGTAGATTCCTCATCGTCACCAGATTTCCTCGGCCTTCGCGAGTTTTTCATTCCGAATTTGTCGGTCTTTCTCCTTCACTTCTGGCGTGATCAAGAGTGCACGTCTTGGATCCTTCAATGGTATAATGAAATACTCCGTGATTCTCCCATCTTGGTCCTTGAGTACCAGTTTTCGTTTTGTGTCAGCCAGATTCATCGTCATGGGATCAAGGCATTTGCACATTACATAGCTCCCCCGGTGATCCAGGCCTCTAACCTCCAGCTTATCCTTCCTCCCTTTCGTCAAAACTGACTTAGGAAAATCCAACGGCCTTCCCCGGAAAATGAAAGAATTCGAGCGTTATAGCTCCTTTTTTCAACGTAGAAATTTTGCTATAAAGTAGCCGATCTCATGGATGTGGGGATCAAACCGCTGGCAGAAAACACCATTGGGCCCATATTTAGAAAGCCCTTTGGCACCTAAGAAAGGGTTTTGTTCGATTACCCGTAGAGCACATTCTTGCTCAGCGAATTTGACTGCTTGCTCGCATTCCTGAGGTGTGAACGTGCAAACACTGTAAACGATCACTCCACCAGGTCTAACGATCCCGCAGGCGGCTTTGAAGAACTGTTTTTGGTATTCTGCAAGGTCGTTAACCCGTTTCAAAGTTGTGAAATCGTAAGCTTTAGGCCTCAGCCCCATTGCACTGCACGGGGGATCGATCAGCACGCGGTCCGCTTTCAAGTTAGAAAAATCTTCGTGCAAGTATCTTGAGTCGTGAATTCCAAGAATAACATTTCTACATCCCAGAGTCGTCACGGTCTGACGAGTCTGATCGATTTTCTGGGAATTCCTGTCGAAACCGAACACTCTGCCGGAATTGTTCATCAATTGACTGATGTGCGACAGTTTTCCACCTGGAGCGCAATTCATGTCCACGATCGTTTCATCTGGTTTTGGATTCAATGCGCGTACGGTTGCCATTGCAGCCAGAGACTGCGGATAGAGTACTCCTTGCGAAAACTCGGAAAGTTCTCTAACGTGTGGGCCAATGAAGCGACTATGCTCTACTCGTATTGCCAGACCCTTTCTAAACGTCAAAACATCGTTTGCACTCATCATGGCTTTCCCAGTGGCGATAATCTCTCCAAGCTCGGACACGATTGTTACGTCCTCTCCAATGCACATGGATCCGCAATTCAAAATTCCAGGAGCGTAAACGTTAGCTCCCTGCAATGCCGACTCGGCAGTACGTTTGTCAACAACTATCTTCTGTTCCGCCAGCGGCACAACGAATGGGCCTTCAACATGGATGCCAAGAGCTTCAGGTATCGCAGGATTCTGTTCAACATTGAGACCCAGCCGCTCAAGCCTACTGCCAAGTTCAGCGGGTGAGATTTTGAACGTATTGCAGCGAACGTAGTAAGTTCTCACAGGTTTCGCAAGCGATTCGAGTACAGCTTCCCCAGTTCCGCCGAACACTTCATCTACAATTCTAATGACGTCAGGAGAGAACCTGGAGCGCCCATCTATCTGGCTATGAATCGAATCGTTAGAGTTCATTAGATTTAGCCAAATCTCCAGGATTTCGATGATCTCTCTTGATCTTTGTTAGGGACGCCGAAGATTTAACTTCTCAACCTATTGCAACTGCATGTTGCCATGTAATTTTAACTTACAAGAACAGAAATATACTGGATTCCGCAATGCGGCAGTTTACGAGGCGACTTGATCCGTGAGCCCAGAAACAAGACTGGTACTCGTTAATTGTTTTGGTCTGATAGCTCTTATCGCTTTCACAGGCTTGGTCTACGTCAGGACGCAAGAGCCACTGATACTCTTGGTCGGTGGCTTGATTGTGGTTGTTTCAGTTGTCGGTGCTATGATGCGCAAGAGCTAAGATGAACTAAAGAATCGCTCCTGTCGCTACCTTCATCTTATGTTTGTTGAGCGCAAAACTCGCCCTCACAGTCAATGGGGATCAGTGACATCCCAAGATACCGTTATTATGTGGATGAAGTCTGGCATTCAGCGGCCAAATGAGGCTGATTGGAAATGCCGCAGCTCTATCCAGAAGCTACAGTGGGTGCACTAGTTGTGAATCCAAGCGAAGAGGTGCTGATCGTCAGATCGAGCAAGTGGGGCAACAAGTTGACAGTTCCAGGCGGACACATAGAACTAGGCGAACGAGCTGAAGACGCGATTAAACGGGAGGTCAAAGAGGAAACGGGGCTAGACGTTGAGCCAGTCAAATTGCTACTCGTGCAGGAGGCAATTTACCCTGAAAACTACCACATGCATGAACACTTCATTTTCATGGACTACATCTGTACAACAAAGAGCTCTGAGGTGAAACTCGACGGAAGGGAGCTACAGGAATACTTCTGGATCAAACCCGCGAAAGCTCTGAAACTTGACTTGGAAGACTATACAAGAAACTTCGTGAAGAAGTATCTAATAGAATCAGAACAGGAAAAGTCAAACTAAATACGGTGAGTTTGTCCCATCATCGTAGATTGAAATTAACAGGGCTCCGACTGGCCTCTGGACGGGGTAACTCCTAGTGCCTCCAACATCCGCGCAAATTCCTCTCTACTAATCCACTCGACATACAAATACCGCGCCATCTCTTCATCCGTTGTTCCTAGTCTTCGGCCTTCTTCAATTGTGAATTGATACGCTTCGATCTCCGTCGGCCTATCCGCGTAGTTGTACTGGCCGTCAAATAGTTCTCTTCCGTCTAGATATTGCTTAACATGGATCAGCTCATGGATTATGTCTAGATAAGTATCGTTCGTCGGCATCGTGAAGATACTCCAGCCCCACGACCAAACTTCCGTCTTCATCGTTAACATGCATGTAACGCGTTCCGTTTGCGGTGAGAGTTACTTTGGTTTTGGAAAGGATTCTGCGCAGCAATGAAGAATCATGTATGCACTTGTTGAGGGCCTGCACGTCTTCGAGGCCGGCGAAAACTTGCGGCAAAATATATCGTCCGGCAGGTAGAGTCCTGTTAACTCTGAAAGATTTCAAGAACATCACCCGGCAATTTCAAGCATTTACGTAAAGACGGGGACGAATCGGTCTTCTTTGATGGCGCTGCTCAACCTCCCCGCGATAGCGATCTCGTTACCACAGTACTTGCAGCAATTCCGGTCGTCGAGGTGCCATCCCGCAATGTCAAACCCAACCCTTTCAACTACTATTTTGCCGCATTCGGGGCAGTATGTATGCTCAAAGGGATGTCCAGTAACGTTCCCCAGATAGACGTAGTTCATTCCGACTTTCTTTGCGACCTCATGATGTTTCTCAAGAGTCTCGATCGGCGTGGCGGGAAGATGCATGAGCTTGTAGTCAGGGTGGAATCTCAGGAAATGCATCGGAATATCGGGGCCGAGGTTGTCGTAAACCCAAGAGGCAAGTTTCTTTGCCGCCTCTAAATCATCTCCAATTTCTGGCACGACTAGGTCCGTGATCTCAATGTGAACTCTAGTCTTGTCGCGAATTTCCAGCAATGTCTGGAGGATGGGGTCGGCGTTTGCGATACCGATGTTCTTGCGCACGAAGGAGGTTTCGCCGTTCCCTTTGAAGTCGACTGTTATGCAGTCTAGGAAATCGTGCATCATGTCTACAGCCTCAGGGGTATCATATCCATTCGAGACGAAGATGTTGGCAAGGCCCTCTTTTCTGGCCTGAACACCAACGTCGTGAGCGAACTCCATGAAGATCGTGGGCTCGTTGTAGGTGTAGGCAATTCCTTGACAGTGATAGCGTTTTGTCATCTCGACCACCTTCTCAGGCGTAACATCTGTTCCCTCAATCTTCCGCCTCTGACTGATGTCAAAGTTCTGACAGTAGGAGCAGAGCCAGTTGCAACCAGTGGTGGCGATCGAGAAGATCTTCGTTCCTGGCATGTAGTGAGTCACGGGCTTCTTCTCAATCGGGTCGACGTGGCCTGCTATGATCTTGCCGTAAACGAAAAGTTGCAGTTTGCCGTCAACATTGCCGCGTATTCCACACAGTCCGGTCTTTCCATCAGGTATGTTGCAATATCGAGCGCAGGCTGTACACCTGACTCTTCCTCCAGCAAGCCGCCTATACAGAAGCGCTTCTTTCCCCACAGTCATAGTGCTGATCTCAAAAACGCTGAAGTGTTGAAAATGCCAGAGGACATGCGGTCTTTTTCTCAGTGAGATACTCGATTCGTCTCTAGAATAAACCTATCTTTGTTCGCTTTCAATTCTCGCTTTGTCGCGAGATCTAAAGTCAAACAAGTTGTATGCGAAGAAGGTCGGTCTCTCCGCTCGGTGTTGATGGATCTCCGCAAACCACGATGATCCTCTCACCTGAACGAGCTGTCCCACTCGTGAGTGCCTCGTTTCTGGCAGCTCGAAATATCTCGGCCGTGGTCGAGAGCCTCTTCACTCTGTGAGGGTATAGCCCCCACAATAGTGAAAGCCGATTCACTACAGAGTCGCTGTGCGTTAATGCGATAATTGGAACCGATGACCTGAACTTGGACACCCTTTGCGCTGTTACTCCAGTTCGGGTATTCGCCACAACACAACTGGCATCAAGTTCGAAGGCAACTTGGCACGGGAGAAAGCAATGGCATCCTGAGTCTTCTTCACGAGGGACCGCCTCGCCTCCAGGAACTCCCGGTAAGGCAGGGTTGCTTCTGTGGCGAGGGCTACTTTCTTCATTACTCTCACAGCTTCCACAGGATATTTCCCCACAGCCGTTTCCTCAGATAGCATGATTGCGTCTGTCCCATCAATTATGGCATTTGCAATGTCGGTCGCTTCAGCACGAGTTGGAGTTGGATTCGTGACCATCGACTCGAGCATCTGGGTTGCGGTTATGACCGGCTTTCCAGCTGCGTTCGCTTTCGAGATTATCTCTTTTTGCAGGATTGGTACATCTTCGATCTCCATTTCGACGCCAAGGTCACCACGGGCCACCATTACACCGTCAGCCTTTTGCACGATGTCGTCGAAATTTTGAATTGCCTGTCGTGTTTCAATCTTCGCAATGATCCACGCGTGGCTTTCAGCTTGCAGTGTAATTCTCTTGGCTCTTACGATGTCTTCGCTGGTTGAGGTGAAGGACAAGCCGAGAAAATCCGCACCCTGTCGCAGAGCGAATCGGAGAAGCGAAACATCTTTCGAAGTGAGTGCTCGTAGTCCAATCTTCTTCCCAGGAATATTCACACCTTTACCTGAGAACAGAACGCCCCCCCTGATGACGCGGCAGAGCACCTCATCAGTCTTGATTTTGGCGACGACAAGTCGAATTGTTCCATCGGCGAGAAAGATCACGTCGCCTTTGTTTAGATCTCGTAGAATATTTGGATGGCTGATCGGAATTATCCTCGGATTTCCTGATGCCCTTTGGCCAGTTAGAGTGACTAGTCCGCCTTCTTTGAGAGTGATAGGTTCAGGCGAGAGTTTCCCCACTCTAATCTTGGGACCTGGCAGGTCGAATAGAATTCCTATCGGAATCCCCAACTCTCTTGCAACTCTGCGAATGCGATGCACATTTGCGACATGATCATTTAGTGTGTCATGGGAAAGGTTGAGCCTAGCAACATTCATTCCAGCTTTCGTCAGACGCCCCAACATTCGCCTTGACGAAGTCGCGGGGCCTATCGTACACACTACCTTCGTCTTGATTTTCTCTGAGCGCACTTCACTCATCGCTATCTGGGAGCTCTAAGTAACTCTAATCAATGTATAGGACAGTGACGGAGAAAAATCAGTTAGTGTCTTTGATAGTTTGACCAAATGGAGACGATAACTGCAGGAAATTGAGTTACACGAAAACAGCATAGGATCAGCCTCGGCCAGAGGGGCACGGGTTGACATGGAGCTCGCGAGGGGATATGAATCGGTCTAATTTCACCTAAAAGAGAGCTGAGCACAGTTCAGAACACGAAGGTGACTTTGGGCGCAAGCGCAAATCAATCGAAGATGTCGATGCAAGTTTCTTCCCAGGCTTGGTCCCAATCAATCGAGTGTTCGGCCGCCTGGGGGAAATATCCTTGTACGGGAAAGAAACTAGGCTCGGCCCTAGCCATTGATAGGGTGATAGTAAATACATTAACAAGAATCTCGCTAAAGTAACCAAAATTCTGACGCTATTTATAATACATGCCAAGATTATTTCTACGAATAGCCTTACCCATAGATGCGAGTGGCAAAATTTAAGGTCGGTAATATCCATGAGTCATGAATTCCTAATTGCACCTGAAATGTACCTCAAAACCATCTACAATCTCGAAGCTAAGAACGGAGCCGCACGAACCGGTGATATCGCGAACATTCTCAATATTACTCCGGGCAGTGTGACAAACACACTCGAAGTTCTTGAATCCAAAGGTCTCGTCGCTCGAGAACCCTACAAAGGCGTTAAGCTGACGAGCGAAGGACTCAAAATCGCTCTCTCAGTTTTCCGACGTCACAGACTTGCAGAGCGACTACTAGCCGATGTCTTGAAACTTGACTGGACCGAGTCACATGAGGAAGCCTGCAAATTGGAGCACGTGATAAGTGATAGTCTAGCTAAATCCATGGAGAAAGCACTGGGCAACCCTCAAACCTGCCCGCATGGGAACCCGATTCCCCGCGAAGACGGTTCTATGCCTCAGTCAAAGGATCAGCCTCTCTCTGCACTGGGAAACGGCGAGAGTGCCACCGTGAGCAGAATACCCGATCCGAACGCAGAACTCCTTCGTTACCTAGCAACTTTAGGAATGTTCCCCGGGGTGAAGATTCAGATAGAGGAAAAGGCACCGTTCAAAGGGCCAATTCTAGTGAAGGTAGGATCAAGTTCGTACCCTCTAAGTCTAGACGTCGCATCATGTATCTATGTGGGCAAAGAATAGCACGAATGCCAATCTGATCTACAAAACAGTCCATTTGCCCAGTCAAGTGCCTAGTAGAAGTGCCCTGATACTCTCTTTTAGATGATGTCCGCCTGTTTCCAAGGTGAGTCGGACACCAACCCGTTTACTTGGGTTGCCTTGCGGGAAAGCAATGCAATTCCTGTATAAAACGAAAAATACAAAAAAGGTCGGAATAGCGCGAATCGCCAAGTTAGAGGAAATGCTTGCAGACAAGGTTCAGGTAGCGCCGGGAATGGAGCCTGCATACGCAGCCTACAGAACCTTACTGCAAAAGGAACTGGAGAATGCAAAAGAAAACAGCACCTCTTGATATCTGCAGACATGAGAGTACAGTTACGGATCCGGATACAGGCACGTTCTGCGAGAACTGCGGACACGTACTTAGTTTTGTGATCGCAATACCCTCATAGATCAACCAGTCGAAGGATCAATACGCCAAACCAGAAATGGGATTTGCTGATGATGCGAAGCGTTAGGATACTTGCGCACCAGTAGTATCCTAACCCGACACGCACTCAACTGGTTAACTGGAAGTTGCTGCTCCAAGTTCCAGACACTGGGATGGGTCGATTGACTGGTATCTGGGATACCGGGGAGCTGGTGAATGTTATGGTGCCCTGAAATGTTCCAGTCCCTTGACCATTTGAAAGTGTGCCCTCCCAAGTGCCTTGGCCGACGTAGTTTGCGTTACCGCAAAAGAAGAATAGGATACAGACCCGGGCGGTACCCTGGACATTCTGAATTGTTCCAGACAGGGAGGTAGCATTAGCTACTCCGTACCAATCGCCACGACCGCTTATTGGCACGTTGCCGGCGGACGTTGACATCGTACTATCTATAGTCATCGTTAACGTCACGCTTTTGTCATGATGGATGGCCGTGTTGACTAGTTGACCCTGAACCGTATAGCCGTTAAGCGTGAACGCGAATGAACCAGTCCCCCCAACCGACTGTGCCTGAAGAACAGGGAGGCTCGTGAGAACTAACGCAAGTGCAAGCAAGGTCACTGTTCGTTTCATGTCAATCTAAATTCAGAGCGATTAATCGCAAGCGTAAAACTCTTGCGGTTAATTTCGGTTACGATCGCCGTTAATTAGTTATTGTGGATGAATCATCCACATACTCTGACCGATGTCTGTTTAGTGATACCGCCTAACTTGGTGTTGGGGTAGTCTCCCGTTTTCTATGTCTTCCTCTCCACTGTTTAATGTTGAGAACTGCCAAAGCCGCTGCGAGGATGCCGAGTCCTGCAGCGAGTTCCTCAAAGGTGCGCCACCTGTTCATGGCTTGGTGAAACAGGTCATTGAGCTGAGTATTGGTATTGTCCCTATCAGAAATTGTGCGTTGCAGTTGCAGTTCAGTTTCATTCATGCTCTTTATTTGGGCTTGGGTTTGGTTGAGAGACTTTTGAAGTTGATTGATTTGAGTTTGCATTTGAGTTTGCATAACTTGATATTGAGACTGCAGAGCCAGATAGTCCGGTGTTGTTGCCTGTATGTACGCAAGGGCCGTAATCGCGTTATCTGAATCCATTTCGTATCTGATACTTATCGCACGTTGTGTAGAGTTGGCTGGGGCGAAGTATCTCGTGGCTATCGTCGCATTTTCGGATGTCATAGCGATTAGAGAAGTTCGCGGAGCATCGGAGGGAATTTGAGCCTGCGTAACGCCTTGAAGTTGCTGTCCGGCGTTCACTGCAGTGTTCTTCGCAATAGTGGTACTCGCCACCTGGCGAAGACTATTGGGAGATAATATTGCATAGTAAATCTGCAGCGTAAGACCGTTCAATTGCAGGCTGGTCTTGGCTGTTGCTTGTAGGGTTACCGTTATGGATTGGCCCGGCGTTACCTCGGATGGATAAGTGAGGCGAACATCGAGATAGTTCAATGCGAAATTGCTTGTTAGCTGGCCGGGATCAGCATACGCAGGATGACTCAGGAACAGCAATGACGCGGAAATGGTTACGAGAACCAGCAAGACCGCTATCGCTTTCATGTTGAATCTGAATGGTGCACCAACAACTCGAATATACACGAATTTGATTTCTCTGACGCAACCTGCAAAACCTCTCCCTCCATTATTGCAGTACTTAGCCCCATAATGGCCGTATGTCAATCCCGTTATCACGGAACCTAACCTGCAAACCCTCGACCAATGGATGACTGGCGCGGCTCAATCCGTCCAGGTCTGCAACGATCTCCAAATGATGTCACCCGAAAGGAGTCATCTGTTTCTAGAAGCTCCATGACATGGAAACTAGTCTTGGTGCGCACCAAAGATGAATCCCGCTTATACGCGACTCAACTACGTGGCCTAATTCAGGGGATGACCTTGGCTCAGATACATCTGAAGTACGAAGGGAGCAAGGCTGAAGACTCACTTCCCATTATCGGAATTTACCCATCCCTCTTTTGTGAACGAAGCTTTAGCGCAAAAGCTCGATTAAAACGGCACTCTCGAAAATCGCATCAAGAAAGCCAAACCCAATTTTGAAGGGAACTAAGTGCCTATGAATGAAATAAGGGAACAGCGCCATCGTCATGGAGCGCCGCGGCGAGACCTAACGTTCAGGCAAAGGCTGATTGCTGAAAAGTTCGTGACCCGGACGCTCGCTAACCCGAAGGCCTTCGGTTATCTCTTTCCTGACGCATCGGAGCTGCCACTTTACCTTGGCCTAGCAGCGCACTTCATCGAAGACTGCGCAACAACAGGCATAGCGTAAATCAGGGAACTGAATACGTGAGTGAAGCGAAGAGGCTGTACAATCAAAACCTGGGGATCGGTCGGAAGCTTGGAAACCAATCAGTAATAACCAGAACGCTATACCAACTAGGTCGGTTGGCTAGAGCTCAGAAGAAACTTTCTGCTGACAGCTTCTACAACAAGGCAAATCAGATCTTTGAAAGCCTCGGCGAGAAAGCGGACACAGCGCTATCCAAGAGAAGCCTCGATCGGAAACTCAACCCAACAAAACACGCTACAACAAAAGAAAGCGCCCTTATGCGAGCGAAGCGAGCACACAGGCATTTTGTGCGTGCCTCTAATGGTGCGCACCCCCCAAAAAGATACAAAAGATCGCATGTCCGCAAAACTTAGGGTTCATTCGTCAGTTGTAGTCGCTTTCTGGGTCGACGGGCGATTGCTATAAAGAAAAGGGCAAGAACTACGAGATCCATAAGAACGGTAATTAGGTCTACTGACGAGTGAAAATCATACATTTCTGAAAGAACCCAAACAACTTCCTTCAGACAGAACAGCAAAAACGCTGAGGAGACCAACACTATTCCAATCTGTCTTCGTCTGGACCAAGCGTACAGCGACAACAAGAAGAGGAAGAACGCAAAGAATCCAACCAGGGCATGAGCTGCGAATAAGCCTAGTCCTACAAATTGATCTATCTGCAACGCGACTGAGCAAAGATGATCAATTGCCATTTTGACGTTCGCACCTCATTCGTAGATCTCCTCTTGGCGTTCAATATCCAAAATTGCGTTTGCTAACCTATCCGCCCATCTTTCCCAGACCGTAGGATGATAGCTTCTAAGAAGCGCAAGTATCTCAGCTCGATCATCTCGAACGGTATACCGCACGTTCATCCGGTCTTGGTTAGCTTCGACAATCCCTATTTCGGATAACCTCCGCATATGCCAGTTAATCGATGCTGGAGAAATCCTCACATATTCGGCGAGTTCTTTCTGAGTTGCGTCAGGGTTTTGAATCAGAAAAAGAAGAATGTCTCTTTCCGTCTCCTGGGACAAGACGTCAAGTATTTCCAGCTGCCTGTCTCCGAAAACATGAGTCGTGTAGTATCTCTTGTGCAATCCTCTTCTGCGATAGATTACCTTTTGTTCTCTTTCGAGTCCGTAGAGGTGATATTGAATTACACCCATCGCCAGGTTCAACTCTCGCTTTATCTGCCGTAGGTGACTTCCTGGATGTATCTGGATAAACTCGAGAATTCTTGTGCGTCTGCATTCATGATCTTCGTCTCCACGCACATCCAAAGATTACCATCGCAATTAAGTCAGCCCACGGCAATTGCCCGATACACAAGAGCGTGGGTGCGTCAGAAAAATTCTGAGCTATGAATCTTCTGGTACAAACATCATAAGGACAGCGAGTCTGAAAAATGGCAATTAGGTGAAAGTCAGAATCCAATCCTGCGATATGCACTTGTTAGTGTTAACGTATTTTGAGAGTTGTACCAATCTGCTTTAATTGAAAATTGTGGGTTGTGTCATTGGGAAGATAGGAATGCAGTCGCTTGCCTTGAAATCTTGCCAGCATAAACAAGTGCACGAAATCGGGGAAGACGTTGACCAGCATGGAAGAATGCAGAGGCTGGTGAGGTGCACAAGGTGTGGTCTCCTAATGCTAGTACATGAAACTAGGCGGCAGAGTTTTCCTGCTTGTCGGGGATGATAGTTATGAATCAAACGCTCAAATTTGGATGTAAGAACAAGAATGAGCTGCCTCTCATCAAATTATACCGATGCCTGTTTTGTGAACAGTGCTTTGGCTCTAAGCTTCAACTGAACCAGCATTACTGCGAAAAACATCTAGGGAATATTTCTGACTTTAGAGGAAAGACCGTTGTCCTGCATTAAAGACGCTACCCCATCTCAGTTCCCCCAAGCAAATCTGGAGATTGCATCGGGGCTTGACGATCTCTTATTGCATGAGCTTCAGGAAAGAATAATCCCGATTTCAATCAAGGAACTTCAGGCCCAGATATCACTCACGCGTCCGATGAAGGTGATAACAGTGGCAGCAAGCCTGGATAAATTGTACAGGAAGGGGCGAGTGATTAGACGATTGATCGGAGATGGGCGGACACATTACGTGTACTCTTTAATCTCCACGCAGGAGAAATCGCAGCTACCACCGTCTCCAATTTGTCAACAATCGCAAGTGGGGGTACTGTCAAAACGTAAAGTAAATCAGTTACCCGTAACTAAGGTTAACGTGAAGGCAACGCCCATTCTTGGGAGGGGATGTTATGACAGTGACAGTTAAGCCACTATCGCACGAGATTAGAGATAGGCTTCCGCGATTAGTTTTAGATTTCGTCGCCCTAATCATAACCTTGTTCGTAGCTTACATTGTTATTCCTATAGGCTCTGCGATAAGCTTCAATGTTCCAGTGATCGGGCTGTCGGTTGGCTTGGCTGTGGCGGTGATCTTTCTTGTCATACTCGCAATTCTAGTTGTCCGAATCCTGCGTGATGCCGCGGTGATGGCGCATCATGGTTCGCAGATGCTGGCGAGGGCAGTTCCGGGGCTGGAAGAGCACCAGCAGAACTTGGTTCGGAAAGTCGCTCGCGATTTTCTCTCAGCTTTAGTTATACTGATCCTGTTCTACTTGCTGACGCCATTCATTGTGCTCATGCCTGGAGTCGGTGCATCACTTGCAGCCGCGATTCCTTTGGTTCTTGCAGCAGTCGTCGTAATTCTTCTCTATGACGCAGGTCGGTTACTATACGAGGAGATAGCTAAAGCCGTTCACAAAGTCACCGATAGGCTCGCATCAATCGTCGAAGAATCCGAGAAGCCGACGAAGTAGGCACGCTGAATGCCAAGAAGCTTCGCCGATGAGATACGTGTACGTCTACCTCACATCTTTACAGACCTGGCCACCATGCTCGCACTCATCTTCGTTCTGTACCTAATTATGCCCGTAACGTACGTTACCAGTTACGTGCTTCCGGGCGTTGGCGTCGCTGGAGGGGTTATGGTTGGCGCCGCCGCGCTCATCCTCGCCTTGATTATCGAGTCA
This sequence comes from Candidatus Bathyarchaeota archaeon, assembly GCA_963835925.1. Classification (GTDB taxonomy): domain Archaea; phylum Thermoproteota; class Bathyarchaeia; order 40CM-2-53-6; family 40CM-2-53-6; genus FEN-987. The sequence goes on along the minus strand of CAWIHH010000004.1, from coordinate 1,200,012 downwards.
CGAATCTACAGTGATTTACAAAGTCTAACGGGCGCATTCGCCAGTTACGCAGTCGCACGCAGGAAACGACTCACAGGGAAGAGGAAAGAAGAATTCAGAAGCTCACTCGCGGACATGGGAAAAGCGGTCTCGCTTCTAATTCTGATAGCATTGATCGCGCCAGTTATGGTCATCATCCCGGGCATAGGCGTCGTGGCCGCAATACTGCCCATTATGGGAATGCTGATTGTGGTGCTCTACGGATGGAGGAGCTGGGAGATCGCAAAAGAAGAACTGGAGAAAGTCTTCGAGGCATTCGCAGGTAGCCTAGCCAAATCGTTTGAGAAATGAGAACGTAGACTCCGCTCTTGATTTACCGCTCCCCCATGGACCCAGTATACCGCAGCATACACACGACGACTTTGAGATACTGTACAGTTGGTTTGCAAGTGCTGCAGCAGGTGGGCCGAAGTTAAAACCAATCAGCGCCAGCAGTCTCTATAGCATCATCTTCCAAAACCATCTCCTCTTCGTCCTTGTCGCTTCTCGCTTTTCTCCATCGGCCAGGTGCCATTTATGTAACCAGACGGTGTGGGCGTCGTGGAATCGCGAGTTAACGCTTTCGCAAAGACACTATTTCTTCAAAATGCAAGAAACCTAGGCAAAGCCACTCAACAAAGATAGTAGCGGTGAGAGGCTGAAAGAAAATAGTCAGGCAAAAGAGGCAGTGGAGTCGCTAAAATCAACGGCTACCTTGTCTTCATACCAGGAACTCAACCCGGCGACAAAGTCCACGTCAGAATAACTGGAGTCACGGAACGCTGGGCTACAGCGGAAAAAATCGAAAGTACAGGCTAACGCATAAAATGGCGAAGCGAGAAAAGAATATTTGGCTAGAAGCCCGGAAGAAAACAATCTAGGCTAGTCATTTGGATCCGAAGCAATGTCCGGGTTGCGGGGCTATAATAATCAAGCGAGGGAATTGGAACGCCGTCGAGGGGAAGTGTGTTTGGTGTGCGTATAGCGAACCGGGGTAGGCGCGTAGGCTAGAGGCTGAGTTCCGCTAATCCTCTAGGTGTGATATTTCTGCCAATACTGCAAGTCTACGATTGCCGGAAACGAGAGAACCTTCGTGCGACTATGTGTCCACAAGGCTAAGATAGATGTCTTTTTCGGGTGTGTGGAATGGTATCGAATCATAAGTGAACCATTTGTACCCTAGGACAGGAAGACCGCTTGAGGCGCTCATCTTTAATTTATCAAAGCTGTCGAAAGGCCCCGTCGATTTCCCAAGGTTGATAGCGTAATAGTTGCCTGCTTTTTCTGATACGGTGACTGCATGACACTTTCCAGTGATATCCCCATCACTGGACCAAGGCAAGGCACCCCATCTTACGAAGAGTATTCTAGAGGTTGTTGCTGAATATCCGTTCTTGATAAGGCAGTTAAGAGCGAATCCAGACTGTTCGTAGCAATAGCCCATTTTGCTTTCAAACACTTCTTGCGGAGTTCCCCACCAGTATCCGTGCTCGCGGTTGCTTCCCTCTGACGGTCCCCAAGGGATATTGTCTTCCACGTATATGCAAATCAGGTTCCACGAGTTCAGCCTGTCAACGACTTCGTCAAAGTCCTTCCATCTGTCCGAAGCATACTTGTTGGAAGTGGTTGATTGTCTCCATGCTTGCTGAATCAGTCGATACTGCTGATCCAAACTATTCGAAGCAAAAAATGGGGTCAGTTGATCTAGTTCCAGATCACGAGCAAGCCAAACTAGGGCTTCCAGTGATCCGCAATATTTTCTCTCTTCCTTTTTTCCATCATTCAGCATTGTTTCAAAAGTAGGCTTGTATAGCGAATTGCTCGCTAGGTCCGAAATACTTCTAACAGCTTTGATGTCCTCCGCTACCGACCGAAGTTAGGAATCCTCATGAGTTCATTAGCGAGTTCTGGATAGTTCTTTGCAATATTTGCAATGTATGAACTAAATTTGTCATCCAAAATTGTAATGGGTGATTCTAGAGAGTCTTCTCTCTTAAGATTCAACGCTAGACACTTTGGTGGGAGTCTGTGGATACAGTGTGGGTCGACTAGTCGTTCCTGAACAGTTGGACGCTCAACCTATAGCTCTTCAGAAGTCCCTAGTTTACTCACGCAAGGAAGAATTGAAGCGACCTGACCAAGATCCGCCCGAACATTGGGTGTAGTGATCTCCCTGGCTGCTTGTTTCTTTCCTGCTCTCTTTCTTTCTGAAACTATTCCAACTCTCTGAGAGGTTAGAGGAAACCAGAGCTGAAATCCCCAGCAAGAAGACGAAGCCCACAATCCTCAAGAAAAAGGAGGCGCACATTTGGTGCGCCAGATTTATCGCCGTAAATGAAGTTCTTGATCCTTCACTTACTTCTTCTTTGGTTTCTTCTTTGCTTTCGGCACTGAAATCACGTGTAGACCGAAGGTGGCTATTGCGGGTTTAACACTTCCGACCGCCACGAAGTTCCGTCTAGAATCAAATCAAGACAAACAAAAATGAAGAAATTCTGGTCAGCATCGGTTCTAGGCTGTTTGCCTAGAAGGTTCGGTGCTTCTGGAAGCAGTCTCTACAGTAGACTGGTCTGCCCGTCGTCGGCACAAACGGTACTTCCGTGTCTGCACCGCAGTCGGAGCATTTGACTTTCGTCATTTGCCTCGGGGCACCGTAACCTCGTTATTCTCATAACCCATTTCGTTTTCCACCGTCCCTATTCTCTAGTTATACGAAAGATAATACTAGCTTCGATAATCGGCACGAGCTTAACGGCTCTACCATCATCCACGCAGGTAAGATCTCCAGCATACTACAAGCGCAACAGGCAAGACCACTATAAAAGGTGACCAAATCATGTTGGTTCATGCGGGCATTGAGCGCTATCTGCGTCCGCTATGTAATATCTGCCGCACTTTGGGCATTTAACCTGTCGTAATGTTTCCGTGTTGTGTCAGATGAGAGATGAAAGTCCGAATACTTTTCGCTTGTGGTTGTAGAAGAAAATTTGCGTGTGCACACCACCGGATCGATGGGATGTAGTTTGTTGGTGCGGGGAGTGGGACATTCGCCACACCACTGGGTTCATCCGAAACGCCAGTGGGTTGGATTTGCACCCACGATATTGGTGGGTTCAAATCCCACCGGCCCCCGAGTTAGGTTATATGTGCCGGTAAACTGGGGCGGAAATCTCCTTCCCCGCACCAATATCTCACCCTTATCCGCGCTGAGTTTACGCCGATTTTATGCATCAAGAGGCGAGTTCTACTGGCTGGTTTCTTGCTCAGTTTTTCAATATTCGAAGCGGGGCTCGTCTCGGGAAATATGGAAACGGATCTGTCTAAGGGCACCAAGAATTAAGCAACCAGCAGGAGATTCTGCGCCTCAAAATGAAGCTGCTAAGCTTCAGTCGTGTACTTTGAACATCCTTATCACTGACGAAGCTATCTATCAGCTACCAGTCATTAGGATAGGTAGTTCAGCCCGAACATGACGGGCTCTGAGGTCGAACGGCGCGCGTTCTACTGAAGTGATGGCTCGAGCGTAAAGCATAGTGTGAATTGATGAAAAAATGAGTATGAGTACTACAACCAGAAAGATAGGGAAAATTACGAATTGCCCAGAGTGCGGTGGAGCAAACCAAATTGAAGATTATGATTTAGGAGAGATAATCTGTCATAATTGTGGTCTGGTTCTGAGCGAACATGCGTTGAACCAAGGGCCCGAGTGGCGTGCGTTCACCAAGGAGGAAAAAGATCAACGTGGTCGCGTTGGTCTGCCGACATCCTTCTCCATTTCCGATAAGGGCCTCTCTACTGTTATTGATCGTATGAATCGAGACGCGTCCGGTCGCCAACTTCCATTTGCAACAAGGTTAGAGATGCTCCGCTTAAGGAAATGGCAAATCAGGACCAGGGTCCATTCATCGGCGGATCGGAATCTGGCGCAAGCTATGGCCGAACTTAACCGCTTGACAGATGTGCTTCACATTCCAGCCTCAATCAAAGAACGTGCCGCACTAGTCTACCGCAAGGCTCTCAGTAACTCGCTTGTACGTGGACGATCGATAGCCGCAGTAGCCGCAGCCTCATTGTATGCAGCTTGCAGAATATCTGAAACTCCAAGGACTCTGAAAGATGTCTCGGCCGCAAGCAGGATTCGCAAGAAAGATCTAGCAAGAAGCTACCGACTGCTTGTAAATGAACTCGACTTGCGCATGCCCGTTGTGGACCCAGTGAAGTGCATCTCGAAGATCGCAACAAAAGTAGAGATTTCCATGATAACTCAACAGAGAGCAATACGAATCATAAATGAAGCAAAGAAGAAAGGAATAGTCACAGGCAAAGATCCGATGGGACTTGCTGCTGCATCGCTTTACGTTGCATGTGTCCTAGAAGGAGAAAAGAAGACGCAGAAAGAGATCGCTGAGGTGGCAGACGTAACCGAGGTCACTGTTCGAAATAGATACAAGGGACTTAAGAAAGCGCTGAACGTCGTTTTCGCGGAAACGTAATGGTTGAACAGAAGGTCAGACTAGTTTTCATTTCGGACCAAAGATGCGAACCACAATTGGATCAGGGAGAAGGGAGCTATGAGCAATTTCGAGAAACTAGGTCTGAGCCCAGAAATATTAGACGCTGTTAGAGCACTTGGATTCGAGAATCAGTTTCCAATCCAAGAGGCAGTTATTCCGCTTCTACGGCAAGGAAACGATGTCATTGGCCAAGCTCATACCGGAACTGGAAAGACCGCTGCCTTCGGTATCCCGCTACTGGAGATCGTTGACGAAAGGAACCTGAACATTCAGGCGCTGGTGCTAGTTCCGACACGCGAGCTTGCAGTGCAGGTAGCCGGCGATATCAACGCCTATGGGAGATTCACGCGCAAGCACGCCCTGGCAATCTATGGTGGCCAATCAATTAGTCTCCAACTGCGCGCGTTGAAAGACTGCCCTCAAATCGTTGTTGGAACACCGGGACGAGTCATCGACCATCTAGAACGTGGGTCCCTTCACCTCGAGAAAGTCCATTTCGTTGTGTTGGATGAGGCTGACAGAATGCTGGACATGGGTTTCATCAATGACGTTGAACACATTCTAACTAGAACTGAAAGAAAGCGCCAAATCGCGTTCTTCTCAGCTACGATGTCTAAGGACGTACTCAAACTTGCCCGTAGGCACATGAAGAATCCGCGTGAAGTCCTTATCGAGCCGGACGATCTGAATGTCAAACAGATCAGCCAGTACTATTGCCAAGTGGATCATGACCGAAAGCTCGATGCTCTCCTTAGAATCTTGCAGGACAAGAAAGTGCAACGTGTCATAGTATTTTGTCGAACCAAACGTAGCACTTTCCGGCTAAACCAATCACTCCACAGAAGAAACCAGGACGCCATTGCACTAAACGGCGACCTCAACCAACATCAACGCGATAGAGCGATGAATGCATTCCGAAGGGGCCAAAGCCGAATACTGGTTGCCACTGACTTAGCAGGAAGAGGCTTGGACGTTGATGGGGTTACGCACATAATCAACTACGACGTTCCCCAGGATCCATATACTTACTTTCACAGGATCGGCAGAACCGGACGAGCGGGAAAAGCAGGAACCGCAGTGACGATAGTGTCCGCTGAGCAAAATGTCGACTTTCGGACAATACAATCGATGGCGGACGACCGAATTGAGCGACTCGATTTCAACTCTGATCCAAACGAATTCACCGGCAGAAAAGAAGCATCAAGGGGACCCAGCGAGGGACCTCGACCCGAACTAGGTAGAAAGCCCCATCGATACTTACGACACACTCCTCGTTCAAACTTCCAACATTCACGCCGCAGAAGAGAACATTGACAGAATCACGATTGCGTGTACCAGCAAATTGGGGGTTGAAATGCCCTACCCATCTCTGAATCGCATCTAGCAGTAAGCTAGAAGATACTCTGCGAAATGCACTCGAATCATTCTGAGGGGGTAATGACGAAGTTGGTAGCGATTGAATCTTTTCAAATGTCGAATCCGAGTGGCCGCATCTACGCAGAGGTCCTGTCATCGCTATGATTGTTTCGCCATGACTAACCCGAAATGGTACGGCTTTAGCTCCATCTGAATAACTGACCCCGTGGCAAAACTTGCTTGCAGACCCCATTGCACGCACTGCTCGACGGTCGGCCGCATTTCCAACGGTGGGCCTCGGGGCGTACAAGAATCACGGACTCAGTGAATTATGCCGACCCTCCCTCCTCGCCTAAGAACTCTAAAGGCCTCCCGAAGCAGAACCAGATGCTAATCCAAGTGGAGTATGTTGAAAAGCATCACATAACCCACACTCTCGTCCTCTAAACCTGAACCTTCACGCAATAGGTCTCTGGTGATAGGCCTAATCCTGAATGTAAGGTTGGAACCGTCGTTGAGCCTCCCGTCGATGACTTCGAATCTGATACTGAACCAGTATGCGACTTCTGCGGTTTGACAGTCGCCTTTTAGGTGTCCGACTTGGATTGCCCATATTGCCGTGAGTGGATGCCCTGTACAGCAAGAACTGAAATGTGGAAGGGAGCCAACTATGCCACTATTCTCAGCTACACCTGCGAGGAATGCGGACGAAAATGGGCGAAGCAGCCAGACGGGTTACGTGCGATTCATTAGGATACGTTTGGAGCTTCGGCAAGACTAGTTGCGGCGAAGGCACATTAACGCATTATGCGACGAACTTTACTCATGCTCCGGATATAGCCAGAACTCGTTTCCGTCAGGATCCTTGAACATGGCATAACTCCCCCATTCCGTCTTCTTAGGTTTGGTTGTGAACTCGACACCTTTGCCGTTCAACTCAGTGAAAGTCTTCTCCAAGTCGTCTACGTAGAAAGCAATGCCAGTGTTCCCTTTTTCAAGCGGTTCGGTCTCGCAGAGGTGCAGAACAACATTGAAGTCCTTTGGGGCCAAGGTTATCCAATGCCCTTCTTTCTCGCGAATTTCGAGCCCCAGTTTCTCTTTGTACCATTCCGCCGACTTATTAGCGTCGGAAACAACAACTGCCACATCCATTATGGACTTGATCATAGACTAGCCTCTTGCTTTGCACAATGTTCCACGTGATTACTTAAAGCATAACGCTCCGTCTTTCACATTGCGTGGTCGCAGAAACAGCCCTTAGAACATCATTAATCCCCACATTGATGGGAAGTACTAGAATTTGAATCAGCCCGTCAAAATCACTTCTGTCGTAGGCGGCATTCTCGTGGACTCAGGATGTTACCTGCATTGGTTCAATCTTGATTATGATGCGTCTCTCATCGGGGAGAGATCCCTGGTACTTGGTTACCCCCGTGTATTTCTTGGCGAGTTTGTCGATATGCGCTTCGGCTCCTTCGAAAGTCTGAGCGACCACGCAACCGCGGATTATGACTTTCTCATACGGGTTCTCCTGCTTTATGATTGAGATTGCCACACGATGGTCTTTTGCAGTATTCTTCTGTTTCACTCTACCGACCGCTGTGTTAACGAGAATAACGTCACCTTCGTGATCAATCCACACAGGTGTGACTTGAGGCGATCCGTCCGGCATTAGAGTGGCTAGGTGCGCAAGGTTCTTTCCTTCGATTAGCCGGATGGCATTTGCAGCCAGCTTCGCTGGCATTTAGGATTCCTCAACAGCACGCCATGGCTAGCTGAATGTAAGTATTATTCGGAACGGTTTGAACTCCAGGTTTCGCGTGTGTGATTTTCATGGTGTGAGCATCGCAATTTGAACATATAGCATATTTGTGTTAAATAAGCGAGCGATGCTGACGTCATTGGATGTTGGTGATAGAATCGTGAGTGAAATTGACATCGATGAATTGCCTTCGACTCTCCAGAAGTTCATTCACCGAAACCCGAAGATCTGGGAATCCCACGAAGCATTAGGATTAGCCTGCAAGTAGGCAGGGCCTTTGCCGGCCAAGCAAATTGAGTTCGTTAAGATGGCGATTACTGGAAGCCAAAGCCTCGAAACAGCCTTCAAAACCCATGCAAGAACCGCTGCCGGGCTTGGCGCAAGTTCAGACGAAATGGAGCAGGTGGTGATTCAAATGCTTCCAATAATGGGACTTGGACGAACAATGATGGTCGCGAAATGGCTAGAGGAAGCTTCCAAAGAGAGATAGGGAAAGGACTGCTAAAACAAGCTCTAGCACTGGCTATTGAGGAGAAAGAGAGTCTTGAAGAGAGTGGCGCCAACTCTTCCATACTGATCCCTCAACTGCACTCGTTAGAAATAACTCACCATTGAACGTGGTCTTCATTCTATGTCTGACACGACTTCTCTCATAGCAGCTATAGATTCCCTGCTTCGCATTGACCCACATGACATGATTGAAAAGACAATTCGCAACCAGCCGTACATATTCAAAGACCAAACCCAGTATCGCAGAACCCTCAAGATGGCTATTGGGAGGCTGTATCAAGAGCAAATACAACGACTCGAGTCTCGCAAAAACGAGCTTCCACCAATCACTCAACCTGAACTGGAAGAGTGTACGCGGCTACAAGGCGAATTGCGGAATAGGTGGACCGCCGTTATGGATGTGATTGACGACCCAAAGTATTCTGATATGATAATTGAATTGATCCAGAAGACCAAGGCGACTAAACCGCACGGCTAATGTTATCGTGATTGGAGACAGAAACAGTATACTCGGCGACAACCCCAACAGCTAACTCAAGCCCAATCTGCTTCACTCATAGTCGAACACGGCTCAAATTCGCGGACGGCGACATTTTGGCGCAACTGGTCGTCGGCCTGCTATTCGTCAGGCTCATTATTCGAACAGTGATCGCTGTCGTAGTAGTCGCTGCAGTACTCGAGCCAGTATCCAAGCTCGGCAAGCTAGCTGACACATACACAGAGAAACTGAGAACAAAGAAAGAAAACTAGTTCAGCAACATCGATGATTCAAGACTTACCCGGACCACTCTGAAAATTTGGCGCTCTACCTTCTCTTTCTCTTCAGTCGTTTTTCTAATTCAAGTCTATGACCGGCGAATTCGGCCGCAAGCTCTCTGTCTCCTCCTAGGCTCCATTCAATTTGGGAACCTTTGTGGCCCAAGTAGCCAGGGCGCGGATACTTCCTAGAACTCCTCCGAGTGGTGAGCATTCCGTCGAGAGGGTAACATTTCGGGCATTTCGTTCGACCCGCTGGAATATATAATCCGCATTTTGAGCAGAATCCTGGCAAACTATCCCCCTCGGTAGATGAGGCCTGGCCTACTTCTATCAAGCATGCTTGCAATAGAAGAACCTCTCTGAATCTAGAATTTAGATACAAGAAAATATCGTGGCATAAACAGCGGCATTAGGATAACGGCGTATATGTACCCGTAAATTGCGGTTGAAATGCCCCTTTCATCTCTGAAGTCAGTCGGATTCCGACGATATTTCAAAACCTTGCTGACGTGTCATGAGATATCAGGATCTAGGTGGTTTCATACCAGATTTAGCTTAACTTAGCAGTTTGTTTACCTCAGATCTTTCTCCATATGACATTGCCAATCAAGTCTAGATTTGGACCGACTTGAACGCGGGCTTCCCACGCTTGGGCTCCAAGTCTTGCAGCGCGTGACGTGATACGCTTTTCTTCCTTGGCTGACAACCGGTCGGGGTCGGTTGGGCATACCGCTGTTTTGACTTGAACCAAGAGACGCTTCGTGGAGCTTTGGGCTTCTATATCTGTGGAGCCAGGCGCTAGTGTATTCCATTTCATAGAATACCCTTCTGCCTTTAGCCAATCGACGACATGACGTTCACCTGCTCGTCCAATATTGGTTGCGGCCAACGATCTCAAACACCTCCGGTTAGCAGGTTATTGTGTTGACTAAAGAGCTGTCAACGAAAATCCTATCTCCAGCTGACCTTCGCAAAGGTTATTCTTACGGTCCAAGCGCATGCCGGCTAACAAATTCCAAAGCCATATAAGCGCGCTTATCGAACGAATCTTATGAAGCGTGGAGCCTTCCTTCTACTTCTACTAGTGGGAGTCGCTGCGGGCTCTTTGTCTACCGTGGCAGGTGCTGGTTGGAATGGTATGATACTAAGCCCGCCCAATCAATCAATCCAAGCGGGGGGGACGGCTCGCTATACCATAACTGCTATTTGGTCGGGGTGCGTCGGGGAGTGTAACGCGTTTTATCTATCGGTTTCTGTAACCAACGCGCCCTCCTCCGTAAGTTTCACTCTCAACTCCCCAGCAGGTTCAAGTTCCGGTCTCGGTCCAAACTCTTGCCCTTGGCCTATTGGATGGAGCGGAACATGCACTATCTACCTCATCGTGTCTTCAAGCTCTAACACCCCAACAGGGAATTATTGGGTAATAGTAACGGGCATCTCATCCTCGGGCTCCGCCATTTCAGTCACGGCCAATGTAGCCGTTCAAGGAAACTCACTCACTCCCACCTCAGTTAGTGGAGTTCCATCAGGACAGAGTGGCGTTGCTGGAATTCCTGTCCTACTGCAAAGTGACTCCTGTGGTCAAGTAATTCGTTTCGTATGTAGGCGATGTTGGTAAGGACTCCTGCAACAAGTTTGCGACAAGCCGCAAGCCAATCCTCGATTGGATTACAAGCTGTGAAAGTGGAATGTGATTAAAGTTACAAGAACCTGAAACGTTTTTTCTGAATCTTACCCTGCCTGTGACATTTGATTTGGTTAAATTGGGGCTGAGATCCCCCCTCTCAATTCTGGGGCTCTCTGCCTGGATTCTGTGAACATTTATCTTCTAATTGGGCGTGGAATAGCGTTTAGAATCCCTTCGGGCTTTCCTTAGCCGCACGTTATTGATTCGAGGACTGTGGTTTCATTGAAAGCTGATGAGCACCCGGGCGGCGTTTCAGCGTCTGTGACGGATCTCGCGGTCTATTTCCTTAGGCTTGGGGTTCTAGCGTTCGGCGGGCCTGCAGCGCACGTTGCCATGATGGAAGGGGAGACTGTTCGTCGTCGCCGTTGGCTTTCCCGAGAGAAATTTCTGGATCTGCTTGGTGCGGCAAATTTGATTCCGGGCCCAACGTCGACCGAGACGGCTATCTATATTGGATACCAGCAGGCGGGCTGGGTTGGTTTGCTTGTGGCAGGGGTTTGTTTCGTTCTTCCTGCCGCCGCTATCGTGACCGTGCTGGCATGGGCCTATGTTCTGTTCGGTTCTTTGCCTCAGGTTGGGGATATTCTCTACGGTGTCAAACCAATTATCATTGCGATTATTTTGCAGGCACTGTATGGTCTCGGACGTTCGGCGGTGAAGACACGGTTCTTGTTGGTCAGTGGGCTTGTGGCTCTTGGCGCAAGTGTTCTTGGCGTCAGTCCTCTGCTAGTTATTTTCGGAATCGGTAGCCTAGCGGGTTTGGGTAGGTGGGTTACTGAGAAGAGGCATGTGAAGAGTCCAAGCCTTGTTTCTCTCTTCCTGTTGCTCCTTGCTCCTGTTTTGGCGTTTGTGGTGCAGGTTGGGGGAGGGTACATTGAGCCTTCCTCGTCCGCGTTTGGGTTGTGGCCTTTGTTTCTGATCTTTTTGAAGGTGGGGTCGGTTGTGTTTGGAAGCGGTTATGTGCTTCTCGCATTCCTGCAGACAGATTTGGTCACACGTCTGCATTGGATAACTAACTCTCAACTATTGGACGCCATCGCTGTGGGGCAGGTAACGCCTGGACCGGTGTTTACGACGGCAACTTTCATTGGTTACCTGTTGGGCGGTCCGGTAGGGGCTGCGGTCGCTACGATCGGTATTTTTCTTCCCGGCTTTGTCTTGGTGGCGATTAGCGGTCCACTCATTCCTCGGATTCGCAGCTCTGCGGTCGCCGGTGCATTCCTTGACGGCGTGATCGTTGCATCCTTGGCCTTGATGGCCTTTGTAACGTACCAATTGGGCGTGTCTGCATTGATTGACATTGTGGCTGTGGGTCTAACCTTGGTGAGCTTGGTTCTGTTGATTCGCTTTCACGTGAACTCTGCATGGCTTGTGCTCCTAGGAGCAATAGTGGGAGTAGTTAGATATCTTCTCTGAGGCGGATTTGGATCTGGGAATATTATACTAGCGACCATATGCCTCATTGGGTGAGCAACACAAGATGCTCTAGTCTGTTTTCCTGAGCAGTTCCAACATCCTGTTTTCTATTTGACTCGCTATCTTCTTGACTTCGATCGATCTTCCTTTGAGTCTTCGATGTGCTAATCTACAAGTTTCTTCTCCATCATCAGGGCTTCAGTTCCACTGGTTTCAGTTCAATTGAACGTGCGAGAGCATTGCGTAAAAAGCGAACACATCATATCTAGCTCCAGAGGTCATTGCTCGGGCGGTGCTGTAGTATGAAGGTCCAAAAGAATGGCACTATCGTAGGGATTATGCAGAGTGAGGACCCGGTAAAGGTTCGTCTTCAGGTGAAACTCGATGAAGAAATGCTTGAACAGCGAGTGAAACCGTTTCCGCAATCGGAGCAGGAGAGAATGACTCAGCAGATGACAGACAATATAGCTAAGCAACTTCGCGCTGCCATGCCCGGCGCAGTAGTAATGGGACCGGGGTTTGCAGGTACGGCAGGCGCTCACGTGGAGGAATGGCTTGTTCCAGCAGATCAGGCCGCGAAGCTATCTATTGGAAAGATAGTGAGAGTCAGCCTAGAACTCGTTGACGAAGAGTAGACCTGAGCATGTCTCAGAATGTTGTTCTAGTCACAGGTGCCTCAAGCGGATTCGGGAGAGCAACAGCTTCACTCCTGGCAGAAAAAGGCTTCAGGGTTTTTGGAACGAGCAGGAAGCCACCGGGCGAGAAAGAGGATGCGTTCGAAATGTTGTCACTGGACATAGATTCGGATAGCTCGGTCAGGGATTGCGTTTCAGCAATTACTGCGAAAGCTGGCCGAGTGGATGTTTTGATAAACAACGCCGGTACAGCGCTCACTGGCGCTCTTGAAGAAACTTCGATCGAGGAAGCTAAGGCGCATTTTGAGACAAATTTCTTCGGAGCTGTTCGGATGGTGAACGCCGTCCTCCCTGGAATGAGGGAACGAAGGAGTGGCCAAATAATTAACATCTGTTCACTCGCAGCCACATTTCCTGTTCCTTTCGAGGGCTACTATGCAGCAGCCAAATCAGCCTTGTTGGCTTACACAGAAACGCTACGCCAAGAAGTCATGAGCTTCAATATAAGGGTCTCATCAGTGGAGCCTGGTTTCTTCAAAACGAACTTAGGAAATGCTAGGATACATGCTGCCAGATCCATAGAGGACTATAGGCAGTTCCAAAACCGGGGGCTTTCGAACCTCGCGAAGGATTTTGAAGGAGGCCAGGACCCGCGACCTGTAGCAGAGACAATAGTCAGGATAGTAGGGAGCCCATCTCCCGGAGCTAGGTACGCGGTGGGAAAAGAGAAGCGGTATCTCCTGCTCAAGAGAATATTGTCCGCCTCGATGATGGAGAACTTGGCCAGAAGACACTGGCATCTAGATGAATAACTGAATCGTCTAGAAACAGCAATCTAGTCATAGAAGTCTGCGACCAAAAGGTGACTGTTAATTCTGATTTCCATGGCGTGTTGGCTATTCAGTTCGCCGGTTGTGAGGGCTCAGTGGATGTAGATGAGGAGCCTTCGCGAGCGACCTCGATGACAGTGCTTTGTTGACCATGTCTTGCTTCGATACGGTCGTAGATAGAAATAGATTGGTTTGAACGGTGGTCATCAGATGATGGCTCCTTTCAAACGGTATTGAGAGGTAATCGTGCACCTTTTCTTATCGCGTGCTATGCAATCCTGGTGTAGTGAGTACGGTGGGTGATAATGCTGAATGAAGATTTCTAAGGCTACCAGGAAATTTGAGAGTTGGGTTGGGAAATGTGTTTCTCTGGTTAAGTCCGACTTGGACTTGAAACATAGACTCATGGCGGAGGACACTTTCAGTTTCTTTCGTGGTACCTTTTATCGTTGGGCTCAGGTGTGGGGGGAGTTTTGCCCGGACCTCGCCAGGGCGCCGGAGGTTTTGGCGGTTGGAGATCTTCATGTGGAGAACTTTGGAACTTGGCGGGACAGTGAAGGGCGATTAGTTTGGGGAGTGAATGACTTCGACGAAGCCTTCCCGATGCCTTACACTAATGACCTGGTTCGGCTGGCCGTTAGCGCTAACCTCGCGGTTGCGGCAGGGCACCTCAAAATCACCAGTAAGAGAGTATCGAAGGCGATACTCGATGGTTATGTTGCCGGCTTGAAATCTGGTGGGATGCCGTTCGTTCTCGAAGAGCAGTACAGTTGGCTTAGGGTAGTTGCGACCGGCGAATTACGGAACCCGGAGCACTTCTGGAATAAAATGGACGAACTCCCGACTGTCGAGGATGTTCCGAAGAGCGCTAGAAGTGCGCTTCGCAGCATGTTGCCGGGAAAGAACGTTGACTTCCGCCTCGTGCATCGTGTTGCAGGTATTGGGAGTCTTGGCCATGAACGGTTTGTGGGTATAGCGGATTGGCAAGGTGCAAAAGTTGCGCGTGAGGCAAAGGCGCTTGCTCCGTCAGCGTGTGTATGGGCATATGCCCGAAATGGCTCCAAGAAGATACGCTATCCGGAGATCCTTGAAAACGCCTGTCGAGCGGCTGATCCGTTCGTCAGAACGCGAGGCCGCTGGCTCCTGCGCCGTCTTGCGCCGGATTGCTCACGGATCGAGCTTACAGACCTTCCTAGAAAGGTGGATGAGGAGCAACTTCTGGAGTCAATGGGATTTGAGACGGCAAACATTCACCTTGGAAGCGGAAGCGTGAGGAAGGTCGTGCGTAGGGATATCGCCCGAAGGCGTAGTGGCTGGTTGCACGAGGCGACTAAGATAATGGCTGACCAGATAATCGAGGATTTTCAGGAATGGCACAAGGACCACTCCTAGAAAAGAATCGCAAACTCCTAGCCGAGTGACACCATTGCCTCAAACTCAAGAGAATCAAACGAGGAGAAGAAAGAGAAGGAGAACGATGAGCGCTCACAACTAAAACCAAGGGTTGAAGTCAATATCTTTGGAGGAATCTGGCCCTACTCGTCCCACCTAGATCTACTCACTCTGATATTGCAGTAAGGGCACATTGACTGGAATTCAGTGAATCTCGTCTTACACCTAGGACAATACCAGCCCATAACATTCAACCCTACCTGAATAGCAGACTGGTCGCTCTTACACTTTCTCGAATTATCCTTAGCAGAAGCTTATTGATTGGACTGGAGGCCCTAAAGACTTGCAATTCGTTTGAGCTTCTGGAATGAAGAATACTTTCAGTTACCTCGCTCCACGCACTCAACGACGCCCGTTATTATCCTCCGCTTCGGTACCAAGTCTAATGATCAATTATGTCTAACGATCTTGATTCAAAGTCTATCGGCGAAGCTATGATGAGATCTCTCGGTCTCAGACCCGGCGAAACGGTGGAATTACTCTGCGATAGACAGAATCCTCTCCGAATCATGCTCATTCGACACACACGGCCAACAAAGTCCGCGCGTCAACCTGCCAAAGCCCGCTAATAAGCCAGAGTACCAAACTGCAGCTATCTGTGCCAGTGAACTGGGGCTGAGATCCCTGTCCCATCTCTGCGATATTTGACTTGGTTTTCAGTTTCAACTTGGCTTCGCCCTGGGTTGCGTCCAGCTGGTTTCGTCCTATGGCAACGGTCACTCAGAAATCGTAAAGAAGGTTCCAAGTCACATTCGGACGTTCGCTTTTTATCCTTTAGAATCAACGGAAGCGTGGGAACAGGATCGATGGTTGTGGGGAGAGATTCTTGAAGTCTTTAGGAGCCAAAACTTTGCTATATCCGACGCCTGTTTCAATCGTTGGAACTTACGATAGGGAAGGAAAACCGAATGTTATGACTGCCGCCTGGGTCGGCGTATGCTGCTCCCAGCCACCCTGCATCGCAGTCTCCCTAAGATCGGCCACGTACTCGCACGGTAACATTGTGAAGCGACGAGCCTTCACAATCAGTATTCCGTCCGAGAAATATCTTAAGGAAGTGGATTACGTCGGACTTGTTTCGGGTAGGGATACTGACAAGTTCTCCGCCACAAAGCTGACGGCAGTCAAGAGCGAGCTTGTGGACGCACCTTACGTGAAAGAATTTCCACTGGTTCTGGAATGCAACCTGCGTCATACGATCGAGTTGGGTCTCCATACCCATTTCATTGGTGAGATCGTAAATGTGAAGGCTGATGAAGAAATACTCACGGAGGAGGGGCTTCCAGACATCAAGAGAATAAACCCAATCGTCTACACTCCAGTAGCTCGCAAGTACTACAGAGTGGGCAGCTATCTCGGAGAAGCTCACGCCGTAGGAAAACAACTGTAGAATGAATCGCGCTCTACAGGAATGCCAAGGGTCTGTTTGCGTCATTCAGATTCGTTTGCTTTATTGAGCTAGACTCGGTACAGCACCTACGGCGCATAGGGACTATTTCCTGAACGGCTGCAAGCGAATCCAATTCTTGTCTGGACTACTCTTCCAGTACGGTCTTATTTCCCTATCCAGTCTACCAACGTATGCAAACACTCCCACCCACTCTCCACCGTGTATGCCTTCATAGTGGTCGTAGTACCGCACGAATTTTCTGACGAATTTAACAAACACTCTCAGTGGAATCGTGCCTTTCTGATACTTCTTACATTCAATCAGAAGCGTGAATCGCCTCTTTCGTACGGTGCCTTCTCCCTTCGTTGCAATAAGATCGAAATCTCCGTATCGGTCCGACAGATTGCGCCTCACCGAGAACCCCTTGCTCGCGTAATAGTCGGAAACTCTGATTTCGAAACCCTTCCTCTTAACTTGCTTCAGAATGCCTCGCTTCTCCTCTGACTCCCTAATTTGAACGTTTAAACCCACACATTCTGCTACGATAACGTGATCCTCGGAATCTTGCGAATGACTCTCCGTGCTGTGATAATAGGACACCGGCGATTGCCGAGCCCTGGAAACAGCCGACCTATTGGTAGAACTCGACTTTCAAATGAGGATCCTTTGGCTAGCAAAGGATTTCTGTTAACCTTAGATCTTCTGGGAGCTGAAGATGGCAGCTGAGGTCGATTCTGCCATAATGAGAGATGGGTTATTGGCTCAAACGGAAGCCTTTCGCTTCTGGATTAAATAGATCGGTATGAGTACGAGAAGAGCTGCTTGTAACACTGAGCCTGTCGTGAATGTGAACGTTGCGAGCCACTTACCTTGACTCGCAAACGAGTAGTGTTCTGGTTGTGGAAGAGATACAGTTAGAGACAAGAGGGAGAGCACAAATGCCATCGGGTACGCGAGCTCTTGGCCTTTAGCTACGCCGATTGCTACAAGGAGATATGCAAGCCAACCTGCCAAGACAGAGTAAAAGAGCCAAGTTGGAACCAACAGATGTAGTTGAAACAAAAGTGCCAATCCGAGAGCCACTGAGAGATAGACCAGCAGATCTATTGCACGCCTCAGTTGGGTAAAATGCAGTCGCCATCCACCCCTGCTATCTTCTTCTGTCTCGTAGAGATTACAAACTGGGCAAAAAAGCATAGGAAAATGCTGTCAATTACGGGGCTCCTATGATCAGACTTTCAACAAGAGGTTGGGAAGCGATGAGGAAAATCCTCCGGAACAAATCTCCATGGAACCAATTCTACTGCTTATTCTTGAATTCTCATTGAAACACGAACCAACTCTCTTCTAGGTGGCCTTTGTTTCCTCGAATCACTCAATATTCTCTTTCTTTGTCAGGAAACTGGGCCATCCATGTCCGTGCACTGTTTCAACGCTTACGTTGAGACCGGCATGCGAGGAGAATCCGGCCAACCTGGGATAGGTTTCCTGTGGGTTTGTGGCCAGCTCGCATTCGTCATGGACAACCTGGCAACATGAACAGTGGATACAATCTTGATCTTCATAGCACTCTCACCTAGGAGATCGTTAGTAGAAAGCAGAATTTAGCGACTAACCGTAGCTGAACCTCGTCATGGCTTAAGCTACAGCTAAGAAAGATGAGAGACATGTGCCGCCTTTCGGAACATGGCCTTCCATGAACATTGCTTTCAAGATCACAATCTTCCACTCCGCCAGCACAGTTATCGACTCGGCGTTTAAGATTTGGGCCCCAAACACCAGAGATATTTTCAGTGAGTCTAGAGTGCGCTCCCCCTGTTGGAAGCAAACCCGCCATTTTTCGCCAAAAGCAAACTGCAAAGGTTAACGCTAAAGCTACCTCAAGAAGAGTGCTAGCTCACGAAAAATCGGAGATACTAGCTGTCCTTGCAACCGAGAAGATAGCATCTGCAACAGCAGTTTTCATGCTGAGTGTTTTATGCCTAACGCCGTGCGGTACTTCTTTATTCACCGACTAGTATTGTCACGAAGAGCTTTGATCTGGAACGTAGGCTTTTGAAAACCCCGTTCAACAAGACTGTAGAAGCGAGACCTCATACTGCAGTATACATGATGCACAAGTACTTCGCTCGTAGACCATGGAATGTCTTCAGCGAGCTCATTTCGCATTACTCGTCACCTGGCGAAATTGTCCTAGATCCTTTCTGCGGAGGTGGTGTGACGGTGATCGAGTCTCTGAAACTGAAAAGAAAAGTCGTGGGGGCTGACGTCAATCCTCTGGCGATTTATGTCACCGATATGCAGAGCAGACCCATAGACCTTGACGTCCTCAGACAGGCCTTTCTTGAAGTGGCCGGAAGGGTCAAGCGGGAGATTTCACGCCTTTACTCAACTAAATGCACCCGTTGCGGCGCCACAGCAGTAGCTGACTGGATTGAGTGGGATGAACGGATGGCGCACATGGTCCGGCTCAAATACGATTGCCCCGCCTGCAATGCTAGTCACGAGAAGTTCCCTGATCAAGAAGACAAGCAGTTGACGATAAAGATCGAGAAGAACTTTAGTTCAAACGTCTTGCGAAGAAGGTTGTGGTTTCCTAAGACGCATATTCCCCGAGGCGACAAGACCAACTCCCTTCTGAATCGTGGAATCAGCTTTTTCCACGAACTGTTTACCGTAGAAATCTGCTGGCACTTGCGCTACTGTTGAATGAGATTGAAAGAGTTGAGAACAAAGAAGCTAGAGAGTTCCTGAAGTTCATCTTTAGTAGCTCGCTGAAGTGGGCTAGCCGTCAATCTCATCTTCGCGGCCGCATCGTAGAAGGATGGGCGATGCACGCCTACTGGATATATCCGAAAAGCCTCGAAATCAATGTGTGGAAGACTTTCGAACGACGCGCCATTGCTGTGCTTAGAGGGAAGAAGTACAGCAATGAGAACATGGGAACGGCGAGCAGAAAGGCGAGAGATTTTAACGACATCATTAAGGGCAAAGCTTCCTGCCTGCTATTGACCGGAAGTTCCGATCAGCTTGCGTTGCCGAACAACAGCATTGATGCCATCATAACTGACCCTCCGTACGGGGGGAACGTGAACTATGGCGAGCTAGCTGACTTTTGGTTCGTTTGGATGAGTAGAGGCAAAACCATCCAGAAGCAGAGCGAGACGGTGATCAACAAAACTCAGCGAAAAACTCTGCAAGACTACGAAATGCTACTTTACATGGTTTTTAAGGAATGTTATCGTGTTCTCAAGCAAGATCGGTACCTCGTCTCCACTTTCAATAGTAAAGATGTGGGAGTAGTTTCGAGCTTCGTCACTGCAGCATCACGAGCTGGTCTCAGACTGCTTCCGAACGGGCTTCTATTTCAGAAACCCATCAGTCACTACGAAACGACCTTTCATGCCATGCAG
The DNA here is from genome assembly GCA_963835925.1 of Candidatus Bathyarchaeota archaeon. Classification (GTDB taxonomy): domain Archaea; phylum Thermoproteota; class Bathyarchaeia; order 40CM-2-53-6; family 40CM-2-53-6; genus FEN-987. The sequence continues at coordinate 1,180,270 of CAWIHH010000004.1, read as the reverse complement.
ATAGGGGCGTTCGTGGGAGATTTCATTTTCACATTTCAAAGAGGAAGGAGACCAGGAATCAAGTCAAGCGCGACGGGTCGTGACCTGAACAAGATTCGGCAGGAACTCGCTGCTGTGACCAGTAAGACATCTGGAGGTCGTATAACGGAAACGGAGCTTAGGGAAAAAGCTTACCGAATACTAATCCCCTTCCTCGCCAAGCATGCCCAAGTTGACAAACGTGCTTGCGAAGACGCAGTGAGATTTTTTGAGGCCAAAATGAATGATCACGAGCCATATTTCAGACTATTACGGAGGACGATAACGAAAACAAGGCGGCGAGCCTATCTCAATCAGCACAGACCTTGAGTGTTCGTCGGTAGCTATGCTCAAGGCCACCGCTGGATTCTTCTGAATCTGCTTCCCTTTCAATCGACCAAGACGCGTTGTGAAGTAAGAGACACCATTGTCGTATGGGTACCAGATTCGGGTTACCCGAGTTTTGCCATTTTTTGATGAGGTTGCCAAAGTGTGGTAACCGTCGTTCGTTCAGCAAACTCTTGAGCTAGACTTTGGAGAGGGCAATTGGAGAACCTTCGTAATTCATGGAATCGAAAGGAGTTTGGTCTTGAACTCACCTAAGATCCGGGAGTCTGGTGCGCTGGTCTAGGCGCCCATCCGTTGCGGGTCGACAGCTTCCCCATAGCGTTCAAGGAAAGCGAGCTCGTTGAGGGGTTTGCGATTCTTTTTTCCAACGACTTTCCTAGACGGATACCCAAATCCAACTATGAGGCTCGGAATCATATCACTCGTAATGCCGAAATCCTTTTGCATTGCTTTCCGATTTGTGCCTGTGTAAATGCATGACGCGACCCCATAGTTCCAAGCTGCGAGTTGCATGTCCTGGGCGGCTCTTCCCGCGTCAATCATGTGGAATCCGTACTTGGGATCCGTCATCACGATGACTGCGAAATTCGCGTGCGCTACCCAGCTTCCAGTTGTGCTGTCTACCGCTAGCTTCCTTAGATTCTCTGGGTCTTGCACGAGTATGAACTTCCAGTGTTGAACATTCATGCCGCTTCCTGTCATACGGCCCGCTTCCAAGACTTTCAGCTTCACTTGAGCGGGGACGTCTTTCGAATTGAATTCTCTCACATCGAGTTTCGTTAGGACGCATTCATAGGCATCCAAGCACGGTCACCTTAACTCCGATCATTCGTCCTTAGTTTTGACGGCAACTTCGACGTTGATGCCTTTTCTAACGCTCTGAGTGACGATGCAGAAGTCTTCGAACGTCTCCAGACACTGTTTCATTCGTTCTCGATCCTGTTCGTTCGATGGCTCGGCGTTTATGTCCACTTTGATAGCGTGAATTCTCCAGCGACCAGCATCATTTCTAGCTAGCGTCGTATGGACGTTTGTTGTGACGTGTTTCAGCGATATTCTGGATCTCTGCAGGCAGAATATCAGGCTGGAGGTTAAACAATGGCCTAGAGCGCTCGCTAGAACCCTAGACGCATTTGGGCCTTTTTCTGTCCCAACTGGCGCAGGCTCGTCCATAGTTAGTTTTCCAAGCGCCTCTTTGTCGAAGGAGACCGTGAATTGGTAGTCTTTGAGTTGGTCAAGATTTGTTGTGAATTCTGTATCCATCGTGCTCAGTTCCTTCTAGGCGTAGGCTGGTGATGGCGGTCGTGATGCAACTGCTACAAGGCGAAGCAGTTCCTCTTCGGGTTGCAATCCGACCATCTCGACAGTCTCGTTGATCACGGTCTTTGGCACGCCCATTACGTTGTACTTGATCGCTAGCTGTGGGAATTCATTGATCTCTATCATATCAGCCCTGATGTTTGGATTTTCCATTGCGAATTGGTGTGCGAGACTCACGGCTTCGGGACAGTAGGGGCAGGTTGGCGTTGCGAACACTTGGATGTGAACGGGGCGCTTTAATTTGCTTAGTTCTTTGCGTGTCTCTTGTGACAGCTCGGTCTCCGCTCTCGAGGTCTGAACTAGGTCTTTAAGCAGAGTGCTGAACTCGTATCCGGCAGCAACCCCGTAGAAGGTCACCTTACCCACCTTTTCTCCAACTACTACTGTGGCGGGAACTTTGTTAACGCCTAGCTCGGACGCTTTCTGCCTGTCTTTGACTAGGTCGTAGACTTTGACTTTGATCTTATCGGTGAGGGATGCGAGATCCTGAGCTAGTTCACGAGCTTTCCTGCAGTAGTCGCATTCCAGCTCTTGAGTGAAGACCGCAAGTGTAACAGGACTCACTAACTTTTGGGAAAGGTCTGTCTTCAGTCGTTTCAGATGTAACTCGGGTACTACACTCATCTAGTTTGACCACTCCAACATTGTCGTCGCGCGATGCTCTTCAAGTAAATCAACAACGTCCGGAATCATCGAGTGGGTTTCCATATGCGGCCGACGATTGTAGAATAATATCACATTGTGATAATATCCTTATTCCCTTGACATTTCAAAGCCTCGAACTCGAAAGAGGTAATCTCTTCGGGCCGTGAGTTCCATGACGTGCGATGGCTTCGCCGGTCCAATATGAACCGGTGCGGTTCATAAGAGAGTAAGGCTAGGAGAAAGTTGCGAATCGAGCTTCCGCGCCAAGTTCTTCTTCGATTCGTAGTAGCCGATTGTATTTTTCGTTTCGTTCTCCGCGACAAGGGGCACCCGTCTTGATTCGTCCACAGTTTAAGGCTACAGCTAGGTCGGATATGGTCGTGTCAGCCGTTTCCCCTGACCTGTGGCTTGTTACTACTCCGTAGCCATTTTGCGTGGCGAGTCTTGCGGCTTGCATGGCCTCCGTCAAAGATCCGATTTGATTCACCTTGAGGAGTAATGCATTGGCAGCTCCTAGATCGATGCCTCTCTGCAACCGACCAACATTGGTGACAAAGATGTCGTCACCGACGATCTGGACTTTTCCGTGGAGCTTCTTTGTTAGTTGAGCGGTGTGTTCGAAATCTTCTTGTTCAAACGGATCTTCGATGTACCGGATAGGAAATTGATCGGCCAGCGTCGTGTAGAAGTCTATTAACTCCGTAGGGGATTTCGTTTCATCATCAATCCTGTAGGCGCCATTCTCATAGAACTCGGAGGAGGCAGAATCAAGACCGAGAAAAACGTCACTTCCTGCTGAGTAACCTGCTTCAGAAATCGCTTTAATCATCAATTCGATCGCTTCATTGGTTCTACTTATCGGTGGAGCAAACCCCCCTTCATCTCCCACGTTGATTGATTGTCGACCGTGTTGGGATTGAATGACTTCTTTGAGGGCGTGGTAGATCTCCGTGCCAATTTGGAGAGATGACGAGAAGCTTTTCGCACCAGCTGGTATGATCATGAATTCCTGGATTCTAAGCCCCGTTCCGGCGTGTTTGCCTCCGTTTATGACGTTCATCACGGGGACGGGAAGGACACTTCCCCTCCCTTTACTGAGGTAATTGTAAAGGGGCTCACCCTTCAGCCTCGCAGCGAGTTTTGCCACAGCCAAGGAGACGGCCAATATGGCGTTCGCACCCAGACGTGACTTGTTGGGGGTTCCGTCAAGATCAATCATTATTTTGTCTATTTGAGCCTGCTGTTGGGGTTCCAGCCCCCGGAGCTTGGGCGCGATTAGCTTCTCGACGTTCTGAATGGCCTTCAAGACACCGAGACCTCCGTAGCGTTTCGGATCGCTGTCGCGGAGTTCTATTGCCTCGTGTCTTCCAGTGGAAGCTCCAGACGGCACGGCAGCACATTCACAAAGGTCATCCGCATAGACTAATGCTTCAATTGTGGGGTTTCCTCTTGAATCTAGCAGTTCCCTCGCAACAATTCTAGTAATGCGGCTTGCGCACGCCAAGCAAGGACAACTCTGTTAACGAAGAAATGAGGCTTGCATATCAATTATTGGAACGGCGGTCGAAATAGACCCCAGTATAACTTCAACGGTTTTCTTAGTGAAAGTCCATTTTGACATCAATCTCTCAAATAAATGGAGGATATCTAATCGATGCAATCAGTCAGAGATACTGGCCGCATCTTTTTTCTTTGATGGGAAACTCTTACGTCAAGTTGAGTGAATTGAGATGAGACGCCGAGTCAGGAACTTCATCATATTGTCCCTGCTTGTTCTACCAGTCGTCTTTGTCTCATTGTCCTATTTGGAGGATTTGGCGGAGACTAATGGTCAGGAGGGGGCTGAAGGAATGGTCGCCCTGGTTCTTAACCTTCCCAGGAACGCCATTTCCCTGGCGTCGGAGGCAGGTTACCTTGGCATATTCATTCTGATGATAATGGAAGCCGCAGCCCTTCCTGTTCCGAGCGAGATAATCCTCCCATTCGCCGGGTTCCTAATTTACCAAGGTGACTTGGAGTTCTTCGCCGTGGTCTTAGTCGCTACCTTTGCCGCGCTAATAGGCTCGTTCGTAGATTACTACTTGGGATTGAAACTCGGCCGCCGTCTCTTGACGAACAGGTCACGAATTCCATTCGTAGAAGTGGAACATCTTCGAAGAGCAGAGACTTGGTTTGATAGTTATGGCCCGATGGCAGTGGCCTTCTTTCGGTTAGTGCCTGCGGCAAGAGTGCTGATCTCATTTCCTGCTGGATTATATCGAATGAATAAGCTCACGTTTGGACTCTATACTCTCGCAGGATGCCTCCCTTGGAATATCATCCTAATTTGTCTCGGCTGGTGGCTTGGATCATCGTGGAACATGGTGGTCGAAGCCTTCAGATACATTAACCCCGTCGCCTACGGACTTCTCATCGTGCTAATCGTGTGGATCGGCTGGACGCTAGTGCGTCGGAAAAATAGGCATAGGCGAGCGGGTTTGAATTATCCAAAATCAGGCTGATGGCTTAATGGAGACCTATCAAAAGACTTGCGGCCCAGAAGATATCAGAAGACGAGGAATGAGGGGTGGTGCGCCAAACGGCATCTCAACGTTCTCTTAATGCTTTGTAGAGGGCTTCGACTCGTCGTCGAGTAACCCAATTCTTGTGGTGCCTAAAACCCCCTCCGAAACTGCTTGGTATGTGCAAAAGCTCGTGGATCAGTGTCTTCTCTTTTTCATCGAAGGGCAGCGGATCATATTGTTCGGCCAGAACTTCAATGGCGTAGTATGCTGGTTCGCTCAATGCCTGTTGCCAAATCTTCGGGAGCGAGTGAACTCTGGCGATCGTGTTGCTAGCTTTTGACCCATAACTTCTGTAACAGTAAACTCGATTCTTCGGAATATGCGAGAAACCCAACTGGTCTACTATTCTCGAGAGTAATTCAGAAACATCTGGAGCCCGCTCATATCGAAAGTGCATACCTTCAGACGCTCATGGAGGATCTAAAAGAGGCTGTCTTACAGCGCGATACAAAGAGCAATGCTGTCTAGAACGAAGCTGCTTACTTCCAGCCAGATTGTCTGTGAGCGAAAGTATGTATAGAAACGCCCCATTTTGGAGCGTGTCAACTATAAGGAGAATCCCTTCTAAGTTCGCTCTCAAGTCCTGAAATCAGCTCTCTAGCTCTTATTAACTCGAGGCCATTCGCGCCACACGGCCCACAATTTAAGCAAAAGCACGGCTCTGTAGGCGCGTAATCAGCCCTCAGACGTGTGAAATTTCAACCGGCACCATGAACAGGATATGCACGGGGCAGTGTCCAATTGACAAATCAAATACAACGCCTGAACGATAGACGAAGCCGAATTGCGATTGGAACGGCTTGGCCTAAGATTGAAAGTCGCTTGAATGTATGGAGGTGATTTTTATGCCTAGAGAAAGTATGCTCACACAGCGCTCAATAGTAGCAGACGACACGCTTGCACTACTAACTGGTCAGCCAAAGGGAGCTTTGCTAAGCTACACGGAACTCACCAAGATGATGCATCAGTACATCAGGACCAAAGGCCTCAGATTGAAGGCCTGCCCAAGCTGCAATGCACAAGTTCCCGGATACGCGACTTACTGCGACAAATGTGGCAAAGATATAGTACTTACACCAGCAGTCGCAGCCAAATAGCGGCTCATTTTGAGCCCTTTTTCCTTTTTTTCGTCTTTTTTTACACACTTCAAAGTTCAAACTGATTTGTTACATGTCAAGGCACACAGACACGTTCAGAAAAAAAGAGAGTTGGTCCGGGTTTCAGTCTAGAGGTTGCCCGCAGTTCTCGCAGAACATCGCAGTACTTGGAGAAGAACGTGATCGGCAAGGAATTGGAATGTCTCTTCGGCAGTCTGCCTGAAGACATCTTCGACCTGAAGTTCTGCCGCGCAAGATACGGTGAAGGCAGCCAAGTCAACGGACCGGTGAAGGCCGAGGACTAGCGGGATCCCGGCCTAACTCTCACCTTCTACTCTCTTTTCTAGTTCCATGAGTCGTTTGTGTTGTCCGAACAGCATCGACATGAAGAGGGGAACTTCCTTGACGGGTGAAGCCATTGAACCAGCGTATGACGCGTAGAGTCTGCATTGATTCATTAGATCGTCGAATATTTCCTTGCCCTCCGACCTGAGAAACTCCCGGAACCTCTTCAATGTGCGAAGTCCGTCTTCCATTACCACGCGCCAGGACGGAATAGTTCGCCCCATAATCCAACTCTCGACAGGTCCGCTGCTTTGAGCTAGTTAGAAGAGAACGGCTTTGCGGATCTGGGAGGGTGTAGGATGAAACTGGAAAACTATTCTCTCTCTTTCTTTCGGGTTTCACTGTCTTATGCCACTTGTCATATTGACAAAGCATATACCGCCAGTTCTCCATACGGCTATGGGCGGGAATTGCCAGTGAAATTCGCCGCTAGACTTCTCTCCGTACTTGGCGTCATGATGGTGTTAGGCGTCTGCATGCTTCCTGCGGTCGAAGCATACGGAAGCTACAACGGCATAGGACTCGAAGTGATCTCTGCAGGATGCGTTTCGCAGACTTATTTGACGTATATGAAGGTCACAGGTGAAGTTACGTCTCAAACGGTGCAGGAACTTGCGAAGGTCAACGACCGATGACGCGATCGCACCACTATCTTACATCCAGACGTCTACGCCTGAATATGTGGCTCTTCAATCAACGTACCAAATGCTTCAACAGCAATTGAACCAAACCCAGGGACGATTGAACCAGAGCCAAGCCCAGCTAAAGCAAAGCCAAACTCAAGACCAGCAGCTGCAGAGCACCGTCTCCCAACAGGGCGCCATGATCAATCAACTCAACCAGCAGCTGGCAAATGCAAACACGATGATGCAGATTTACCAGTTGGTCATCCTGGCCGTTGGCATCATCGCAGTGCTCCTAGCGGTGTTCAGCGTTTATCAACGGAGAACCAAACTGGGGCCCCAGGAAGCGGTCGACACACCAGCTTCTGGTCAGGAGAACTAGTCGGATCGGTATAGCACTTAGTGCGGCGTCACGCAGACCTGCTCAGGGAGTTCGAGGAGAATATCTGTCGGGTCTTCCCTGGTTAGCGGAAATGAAGCACTAAACCAATATCCAAAGATAATAGACTGGCAATCCAGATGATGCCTCTACCTTCCAAGCATGCCAAATATTCCGCTCAACACACCTAGAATGAATCCGGCCACAAAACCTCCGCCGATTATCAGGCTCAGCACGGCGAGGGGGAAGACCACTATGCTGCCGATCGTTCCATATCCTAACAGCATCAGCAGAGATCCAACGACCAATATCAATCCGATGATCGCTCCAATTACGAACGCAAGCGCATGAGTTGCTGATGGGTCCAGCACTGGCAACCAGAAGAATAGACCTGCCCACATACTCCAGAACGCATTAGATAGCAAAGCCCCAGCGTTTAGGATCACTAGTATTCCCGCGATAGTTGCAAGTATGAATCCCCAGAGTGCTCGAGGTGGCGTTGCTTGGGAGAATGGTTGTGGGTAATCTCGGGAAGGGGCCGCCACGTAGAAATGATGCTGCGGGATTTCGATGTGGTACTGGTTTGGCCTGGCGCCATAATTAACGTAAGGATTCGTCGTCTGTTGTTCGCATTGATACAAGATTCTTCGCCGTACAACAGGCCCTCAAGCATTGGAAATTAAGTGTACTTGCGGAGTAGCGGCGTCATGTAAATTCCCATGCCCAGTATGTGCAGAGCAATCCGATATGCTTGCGCCTAACATGATAACCTGCGTTTCAGGGACGATGACAAGTAGAATGCTCAGAGAGATCGTAGCTCCGGATGCTCTTAATTATCAACATATTTCTCCTCAAGCTCCATCGGTTTATCGCAACAATTCCCAGGAACATTCGACATGCTTCCACACGTTTCAGACTCGTACGACAGCAGTCACTGTCACCTCCGCTTACTTGGCACGCGGAGATGCTACTTGTTTTTTCTTCAAACTCACGGGTATTTGGTCGACAATTCGATTATTTACTTGGGCTGGGCAATCCAACGTTACTTTGGATTAGTCTTTTGGTCAAGAACAAAGTAGAGAATGAGCGTTGCTTCAGTCTTTGCTTTTTCGTGTTCTTTTGGCCAGCATTGTCACTGCGAGTGCCATAACCATTACCGCCGTGACCATTTGAATCGGGAACTCTGGGATGGGAATGTGTGATTCTTCCAGATAGAAGCTGACGGTTGAAGATGAGCCGTCGGAGACGGACACCATCGAGCTGTGCGCCAAGTAGCCTGGCGGGGAGACCGTTACATTGTAAGTTCCCACAGGGGCGTATATTTCGAAGACTCCATTCCCCCCTGTTGAGGCAGTGATCAGCGGGTAATTAGGATAGTTAGGATTGTACACGGTCACTTGAACCCACACAAGCGGAACAAGCTGATCATCCCACGTGAAACCGTACACCCAACCGTAAATCACCCCGCCCCCCTGTCCAGGCATCTGTGCAAACACTGACGGTGCGCGTAGTACCAGAAAGCCAAGCAAGAACACAATCGCTAGAGCGTACGGAAACCGTCTCAACATAAACCACCATTCGGAAAAGACCTAAACCTGTTTACTCAGCCTAAGTTAACTTCGGCATGTCGCTACCTATAACCTGAATGAATGATTCATTCATAGCGGAACTATCAGGAGCACGGAATCTAGAAATTCGTGTCCGCATTCTCCTACAGAAAACCGTATGATGTACCCTAGCATTGCGTTCGCAAACTGAATTGTTCGGTCCAGTCTTTACACGTGAGGTTTCAATCAACCATACAATCCTACTGTCCGAAGCAACCCTGTTTCTCATTTTCCGACTCCGCCAAAGCCGCGCCCAAACTGCTGAACAATGTGAACGTTAGCAACATTCAACAAGAATTCCAACCTCTTCATTGTATCGTTATACCTGGCAAACCGTATTGAATGGCGCGTCTAGCAGTGCGCACACATACTTTCTAACGAACGACGATAGTTCAAATTTGGTTGCCAGGACCATTAACGCCGCACACAAATGCCAATGATTGCCAAAACTCGGTCGATCAGGTCGCGGTTACCGTTTCTGGGTTAGTTTCTTTCATGAGGTCTTCTTGGAGACCTCAACTGCGTCGAAACCGAAGTCGATTGTTCTGCTTCTATACTTACCACTATGTCGAACATAATTCAAAAAGTCATGGAGTTGATCCTCAAAGATTTTGACGTTGTCGGCAACTACAAGTGCGTGCTCACTCAATTTGGGCTCGGAAGTTTTCAAGTACCTGTAATACTCGTCCTTTGCAGCGTCGAGGAAGAGCATGCTGAAGGGTCCATGGAGTCTAGGAATGACTTCCAGCGCCGGGCCGATCATCATGGTGATGCGTTCTGAGAGACCTGCTTCCTCGAAATGCTCTCTAGCCAATGCGGCCACGTCCCGGTTTATCTCGATGGTTGTGATTGTTCCGTCTTCTGGAAGATGTTGTCCCATCAGAATTGACGAATACCCTACCAACGTACCGATTTCTAGAATCCGTCTCGGTTTGTACCGCTTCAACGCGTCAACAAGCACTTTGCCCTTCTCCGGGCCAATGATTGGCAGGTCCTGGCGAGCTGCGAGGCGCTCGATATTCTCCAATATGCTAGGCGCTTCAATAACTGTCCGCAAACTGGAATAGCCCTCTCCTAACCGCTTAGTCAAGTGCGAAATTTCTTCAAGGCCCTTGCGACTCAAGAGAGCTACTTGATAAGCAGCCCCAAGGCCAATTTCTTTCGTCAGTACCCGAGCTGATTGATTCACGTCGCTTTCTCTCAAACATAAGGTAATTTTGGAGGCATGATAGATGGACCTTGAGGATTCCTCGGGGCCAGTCGGACCTGGTTTAACTTAATGTCAGCTAGATTTCTAGGTCTTTACGTATTACGCCAATCTTCATTTTCATGTTAATGTCTGTGTTCCAGTTTGAGGTTAGGTCTACAACTATTTTGCGTTCCAGGTCGATTAGGAACGCTCTATCGACCCGCAGGTCACTACCCGTGTATGTTAAGTGCATGATGTACGGTCGGTTAGAGTCGTCTGCCTCAATCAGTACGGAAGCAACCACGTGATCTACGTAGGAGTATACGTGTACCGTATGCTTTAGCAGCGCTTGCTTAGCCTTCCCGAGAGAAAGCGGCATGTCCTTCCCCAATGTTGCAGCCGCTATTTCTTCATTTGCCTGCAACTGTGATCTTTCTCTCGCTTTCATGATCGTTGGACCCACGCGACTTTCTTTCGCTCTGGAACGTTTTGTAGTCACGAGAATTCGAGTCAGCTACAGGTCAAGGTGGCTTTCGAGCTAGAATGAGGTGAATTCGAGGGAACTGTAAAGTCCATTGCCCCGTGCGTCATCAGGAATGGGAACTGAAATTGAGCATTGTGTGTGGAATCAATAGTGCGGCCGACGGAAGTTGAACTGTCAAAACAAACGTTTGTTTGTGCGTGCACCGCAATACCTCAATAGGCATTAGGCGTTACGAGAATGGCTTCAGTTAGAACCGTGCGAAGGATTGGTGCGACGGCTCTGATCGTGCCGAGCCTCGATCACGTGGTCTCGCCTATCCTCACAATTGTGTTCGCGCCATTCATCATGAAGACCATGTTTGGTGCAGGTTGGGTTTCTGCGACGATATTTTTCATTGTGCTCGGTGCGTTCCAGCTGTTTTGTATTGGATTCATATTGAAATCAAATAATACTTGGCTTCTGGCCCTGGGGGTTCTTAGCAACTTGGTTTCCATTTTCATCTACTTCGTATCGACTAGTGGGGTGAAGATTTTCGGTGTTCCGCCTCAGCCGCTCATCGCGTTTGGCGTCTTGATCAAGGCACTGGAAGAAGTCTTCGTACTCGCATCAGTCTACGTGCTGAAGGAAGGTAGGCGTAGATTGTGTGATATCCGGAATGAAGAATCGAGCAAGATGAACGTTGTCAAGGATGTTCCGACAACCCTTGAGGCAATCAGTTATTCGATCAATTGCACATTGTCTGTTTCCGCGCCTTCACAACAGATGACTACCCAGCGATAATCGCCACTTCGCATACGTTAAAAGCGGCAGTTCGACTTATTTTTGTGCCTGGTATGACTGTAGCGTAGGATGTGGGTGCCATGAGCGTGAGGTTACTTACTTTATTGGAAAGAGCTAGCTGTCGGGTGGCCGTAATCATCTTAGTCCTGATTGTTTCGACTTCGCTTCCATTTTTGGGTGTGAGCGTTTCCGGAGCGACAAGCGCGCCTGTCTCTGCTCCGGATAGGAGCGAATCTCCTATAGCCATCCCTTCCGCTCCTTCGTCAGCGGCGAAGGTGGTTGTTACTCTTGTTACTGAGGAGGTACTGGGCCAGCTTGCTAATGGGGTGTCGTACACGTTCTGGACGTTCAACGGCACAGTTCCAGGTCCATTCATCCGACTTCGGGTTGGTCAGGTTGTTGAGATGCACATCAAGAACCTCGCGAACAGCACGATGACGCATTCGATTGATTCGCACGGATAATGGGGACGGGTGGTGGTAGTGCGTATTCGCAGACAGCTCCGGGCAATGAGTCAATATTTCAGTTCACAGCGATGCGTCCGGGTTTGTTCGTCTACCACTGCGGTACCCCAGATATTCCCACTCACATTGCCAACGGGATGTATGGAATGATCCTAGTTGAACCTCAAGGTGGACTCGCTAAGGTTGATGATGAGTTCTATGTTATGCAGGGAGAATTCTACACTTTAGGACCATACGGGCAGCAGGGGCACCAGGATTTCAGTTACCAGAAAGCACAGGCGGAGACTCCGGACTATGTGGTGTTCAACGGTAGAGTTGGAGCCTTGACTGGAAATGGTACGATGAGGGTTAAACTAGGTGACACCTTTCGAATTTTCTTCGGAAACATCGGGCCGAATCTCGTTTCGTCACTTCACATAATCGGAGGCATACTCGGCAAAGTGTACACGGAAGGCTCTATTTCTGCTCCCCCACTTAGCGACGTTCAGACTACACTTGTTCCGGCCGGTGGGTCGGTAATGGTTGAATCCACTGCTGAAACCCCAGCTGTACTAACGCTGGTTGATCATTCGCTTTTCCGGATACATCAAGGAGCGTTGGCGACGATTACGGTTGTGGGCCCAAGAACCCCAAACATAATCAGCTCGATAAAGAATGGAACGGGCCCGAAGCCAAACACAACCATGATGAACATGACCCTTGCAACCCAGACCGCTACGAGTACGGGCGCCGCTGTAACCTCGAACAGCACTTTTGTCATGATTCTAAACTACGCATACAATCCAGCGCAAATTACGGTAACCGCTGGAACAGCGGTCACATGGATAAATCAGGATCCAGTTGGGCATACGGTAACCGAAGGGAATCCCGATTCTCCTAAACCTGCTTCACAACGAGCGTTCGATTCTACGCATGGCACTTCAGGGACCAACGTCATACTCATCACCCCAGGGCAGAGTTGGAGCTTCACATTCACAACGCCGGGCGAATATGACTACTACTGCATCCCTCACTCTTACATGCGAGGGCACATAACCGTACTCCCACCCACAGCGGGCAGTTCACAATCGTACGGTTACGGAGACATGGCCAACTTTTACGTTATACTTACGGGCAGAGACCTAATAGCGCTTAGCGCTTTCGGAATTGTTATGCTAGTCGGTGTAATGCTTATCTTGTCGAAAAGCACTCGAAAGCCGGAACAAGGCACAAATTAGCACAGCTTCTACAATCTGAAAGATCGGAGGTCAAAGGCGCAGTTTCTTGCAGTGACATGTTTGAAAAACGCTTCCGCCATCACAATCCACAAAATGTATTGAGCGAAAACGGCTCATTTAGCGTCATGCCCTTATTGTGAACTCACTATGCTCGATGGTCATTCGAGATGATACTGACATCAATAACGCTAGCCGGTAAGTAACTATTTTTCTAGGGAAAAAAATAGAGGTGAGTTTGTGCAGTCCGTCATGGGCTTCTAATGATGTGTTGTGTGTTGCGCACGCCAAGAATAGCTAATTGTTCCCAGTCCAATAGCTAGGATGAACCATAGCAATGACACATTCGCTAGTAGGATAAAAGCGATCATGACGAGGATTGATCCTAGCCATGCGGGCCATTTCCATCCGTCACCGCAGCCGTACCCGAAGAAGATGAAACCGACGATGAGTAGTCCTATGATTGTGGCTGACTGGTAAGGTTCGCGTAGTGGCATAAAATATCTGGCGAGTATGCCGACGCAAGCGAGGACTGCAGTTATGACTCCTAGGTATGCATATCGTGAATTCATTTTCTTTTTCGCCTCCTGCACATTTTTCCTTAATGGCATAATGACATAAGACATATTTACGTATATCGTAAAATTGAACAAGGTTTTTTAAATAAAACGTGATTAAAGAAAACGTGATTGACACGCATAATGCGAGAAAGAGCTTTGGACGAATTGGACGAGAAGATCCTCAAAATTCTTTCCGAGAACTGTCTAACTCCGTTCGTGCGGATATCCAAGAAGCTTCATGTGACTGAGGGCACGATACGTTACCGTGTACGTCGGCTTCAGAACAAGGGAATACTGCAAGAGTTTCGTGCCATAATAGATCCTGTGCATTTGGGGTTAGGGACTGCTGCCTTCATTGCTGTCACAGTGGTGCCACAATCAATGCCACATGTCGCGCCCTCACTTGCTAGTCTGAAGAACGTTCTTGGAGTCTATGAAATTCACACTTATGGAGATCTTCTATTAATGGTTCGAACCGCCAACCCCTCAGAGCTCTCAGACTTCATCACGTCAAAAATCAAAACCGTCGAAGGCGTCATCGGAAGCCAGGTGGTTCCAGTGCTAAAAGTCTGGAAGGACAAAACTTAGGATACGCGAACGTTTCTAGTAATTCACTCGCCTCGAAAAGTGAACCTACTGGAAATGTGATTTAGATGATTTCTAGGACACAGCTCGGTATTGTATTCCAGATAAACGTAAAACCCGAAACGCTCGGCGAACGAGGTATTCCCAAATACCCGACTCAGCGGGCTCTCGTCACCAGAAATGGCTTGTGCGGGGACTTTAATCGTTGGAGGCATGAAAAGGCACATGATAATTTGGCGATGGCGATTCTACTCATGCCCTTGGAGACCATTGAGGAGCTCAAAGGCGAAGGGTGGGCGATCAAACCTGGAGATGTGGGTGAGAATTTCACAACCCAAGGAATTCCATATAATTCGTTCGTCCCAGGAAAGCAATATCGAATCGGAGAGGCCGTGATCACGATTACAAAACCCTGTGATCCATGTAGCTTTCTTTACGCTCTCCCGAACGTCCGAAAGGACAAGGACATTGTCAAAGCCATGTATGCCCGAAGGGGTTGGTGTGCGAGTGTGCAAGTGGAAGGATGGGTCGCGAAGGGTGACCCGATAACTGAAGTAACCAGTTGAGTGTCAATTTCCTATACCAAACTCTTCCCGATGACATGCCGTCGCAAAGGATTCTGGAGATAGCTCAACCGATGCTACGCCACTCAATCCGCGCACATCTTTTCACTGACCTGTGAATTGGGATCGAAATCTCATCTCCCGCACAAATGTACCGATGTGAAATCGGGCACTAAGGTTACAGAATGCGGCAGGTTTTGAATTATTCCGGTCTAAATCCAGCTGGGCCACTACATGAACGGTTCCCAATCTGTGATCACCAAACTGGTGTAGAGCGACCGATCTGCTCTACCGCAACGGAATAAACATCCTAGACGCATTTCTAGGATACGAAGACATCATTCTGATACTTGATGAGTCAGACGGACCGCGAGCTTACACTATCCTAGAAGAGGAAAGCAGAAGTTAAAACATCGGCTTCGAATCAGCAGTGAAGGCAGTGCTGGATGTGGCGCGCATTGAAAAATATCGATCTAGTTGAGGGATTCCAAGGCGTAGCGTTTGGAACGATGGACGGTTTGATTACGATTCTCGGAGTCGTTATTGGGATTGCAACCGCCACGGATAGCTCAGCAATAGTGATCATTTCCGGCGTTGTGGTGGGGGTAGCTAATTCTTTTGGAAATAGCTTTGGATTCTACGCTTCCGAACTGGCTGAAAGAGCAGAGCATATGCAGGAGAATCAACATGTCAGCAGTATGGCTGAGACTAGGAGGAGCACGGTTCTCGCCTTTCGTAACTTCACTAGCATCAATGTCAGTACTTGTCGTCCCCTTTGCCCTGCTGACAAACTTGAGCTATGCGATGGTTGTTTCGCTGACTGTTGCGTTGGCGATGCTTTTCGGGTTGGGGGCTTTGGTTGGGAAGTTGAGCCGGGAAGGCCCTTGGAAGTTTGGTATTCACTATGTTCTTCTTGGCATAGTAGGAGCCGTACTGTCGTTCGTCGTTGGGAAGCTTCTCGGAGACTTGCTGACCCTTGGCAGATGGGTGTCGCCATGGTGAAGGCTTCTGTTTCATTTAGATTGACAGAGTGTTCGTGGTAGCCCCCATTTGGCTGACCAAGGTGGTCAGATGGCGGCAGGAAGGATGCAAGGGCTAAAAACTGCAGCTTACATGGGTTCAAGTGGTTTCTGGCGTGATTTGTGGAATTACTTCGGTCCAGCGCTGATGGTGAGCGTGGCTTACATGGATCCAGGTAATTATGGGACAGATATCAGCGGCGGCGCAGTCCTTCGGTTATAGTATGCTTTGGGTCGTCTGGCTAGCCGGAATCATGGCCATGCTCCTCCAATACCTATCAGGAAAGATCGGCATAGCGACTGGGAACTCTCTTCCGGAACTCATGCGTATACGCCTGAAGCGGCGTGCGTACATTCTCTCTTACTGGTTTGCAGCTGAGGTGGCTACCGTTATGACGGATCTCGCTGAATTCCTCGGCACGGTCATAGCGTTGAACCTGCTCTTCGGAATTCCCATGTTGTATGGGACTTTCCTTTCGGTTCTCGATGTTGTCCTGGTGATGGGATTGACGGGAGGAAAGGTTCGTTCCTTGGAGTACTTTTTCATGGTGCTCATATCTACCATCGGGATTGGATACATTTTTGAGATTTTCATTACCGGGCCCAGTTTGATTCCACTGCTCGCCGGGTCCGTGATCCCAAACCTCGCTTCCACAGATCGAGTTTTAATCGCGGTGGGCGTTGTTGGTGCAACCGTGATGCCCCACGCCATCTTCGTCCACTCGGCTCTATCAAACGACAAGATAACCGAGCCGAACATGGAGAAGAGGCATAGAACGATGCAGCTTCATCGGGCCGAGAGCATCATCATGTTCACCTTTGCAGGCCTTGTGAACGCGGCCATAATGGTGATGGCTGCAGCAGCGTTTGGATCCCATGGATTGAACGTTGCAACAATTCAGGACGCCTATGTGACACTGCAACCGCTCTTTGGACCAGCCGCGGCGATTGTGTTTGGGATAACGCTCCTCGCTTCGGGGCTCTCATCTTCGACTACTGCTACTATTGCTGGGCAAGTGATTATGGAAGGGTTGCTCGGAAGGAAGATGAATCTCTGGGTACGCAGGATTGTCACACGGTTGATAAACACAATTCCCACCACGATCGCAATCCTTCTGGGAATTGAACCGATCCTAATCTTAGTCTATAGTCAAGTCGCCTTGAGCCTGCTGCTACCTCTTCCTCTCCTGCCTCTTTTGATTTTAACGATGGACAAGAAGTTGATGGGGATCTTTGTTAACAGAAGAATCACCACGATTGTTGCAGGGATCTTTATTGGAACCATAGTCCTGTTGAACGCATTGTTTCTTTACGTAGGCTTTGGCGGCAAAATCTAGGTCCTCGCAACCTCAAAGAACAACCCAAGGAAGCATCGAGAGTCGAAGACGAAAACAATAGTTGACCCTAATCCGAAACGTTTGTAGAAGACGCCCCATATAGAGGTAAAAGGACCGGGAATCGAAAGAGCTGCGGAGAGAGTTGTCTGAAAAATCGAACGAGACTCACATGACGTATTGTTCCAACTGCGGCAGGAAAATCGAAAAACCTGTTCTGCATGAGGGGTACGTGTTTTGCTCAGACCAGTGCCGCGAATCCTTCACACAACCGCGAGGAGCTGTGAGCTCCTGAGCACGTTCATGTGGTTACTGATTTCAATGACAAAAAGGACTTATGAAAAGGAATTGCAAATTCCTAGCGGCGTGATATGACTGCCTCAACCTCAGGAGAATAAGACGAGACGAAGAAAACGAAGGAAGACGACTAGAGTTCACAAATAAACCAAGTGTGGTTTTTAGCGCTCCGACCTGAGAAATAAGACGGGTTATTCCAGCTCGAAGAGGAGCTTCGACGTTGGTCGAGGGCTACTGGGATCGTTGTGGGTCTTACAGCCTGTTCAGACGTAAAGCTCAGCACTTGTGTGAGCGGTGTGTCGAGAATCATTTTTGATCTTCCTCAAGCGGTCAATTCGTTTTCGACGATTTGAAAGCCCATGAATTTTCAGAAACAGGAAACCCTGTGGTTACCGGATTGGGGCTCGGAATAGAGCGCGTGTGTGGTTAATATAGCACGGATGACATACTCGTTACCTGAGGTAACAGATGGAAACCATGTGGCGTGGGCCACACAATCTTGAGGCTCTCTAAGACGAGGCCTCTGATTCTCGGTCAAGGCCGTTACCTCAGAATAAAAATCAAAAAAATTGATGATTCAATATGTCTACACAGGGAATGCAAGTTATGATTCTGAGAGAAGGTTCTCAGCGTACAACTGGAAAGGATGCGCAACGGAACAACATACTCGCGGCGAAAGTTATCACTGAAACCATAAAGACCACTCTCGGCCCGCAAGGGATGGACAAAATGCTGGTCACTGGCATGGGTGACGTAGTCATCACAAACGACGGAGCTACCATAATGAAGGAACTGGATGTTCAACATCCCGCCGCCAAGATGCTTGTTGAGGTGGCAAAGAGCCAGGATAGTGAAGTGGGCGACGGTACAACCACCGTCGTCGTTCTCGCAGGCGAGCTCCTGACGAGAGCAGAAAAGCTTCTGGATCAAGAAGTGCACCCGACGGTCATCGTGGAAGGCTACAAGAAAGCTTCCGAGAAAGCCTTGAAAATCCTCCAAAGCCTAGCAATCGATATACAACCTGACGACGAAAAGATGCTCAAACTCATAGCAATGACCTCAATGGGCACCAAGGCAACAGTTGGAACGAGCGAACACCTCGGAACACTAGCCACCAAAGCTATCCGTCAAATTATGGAAGAAAGAGATGGTAAAATCACCGCCGACATAGACCGAATCAAGGTCCTGAAGAAAAAAGGCGAAAGCATGGAACAAAGCGAACTCATTAAAGGCATCGTTGTCGACAAAGAGATCTCACACCCCCAAATGCCAAAACAAGTGAAAAACGCGAAAATCGCTCTGCTAAACGCTAAACTCGAAATTGAGAAAACCGAATTCGACGCCAAAATCAACATCAACTCACCAGACCAGATGAAAGGCTTCCTCGACGAAGAAGAATCCATGCTGCGCGAAATGACTGAGAAAGTAGCGAAAAGTGGAGCCAACGTAATCTTCTGCGAGAAAGGCATTGATGACATGGCACTACACTTCCTCGCAAGGAAGAACATAATGGCCATCAAAAACGTGAGCAGCGGTGACATGGAGAAACTCGCCAAAGCAACCGGCGGAACCATACAAGCCAGCACGAAAGACGTACCCACGGAAGGACTGGGGGAAGCAAAACTCGTCGAAGAAGTCAAGATTGGAGACGACAAAATGGTATTCGTCCGCGACTGCAAAAACCCTCACGCAGTTACCGTAATGATCCGAGGCGGCTCCGAACATGTCGCTGACGAAGCTGAACGATCATTCCACGACGCCCTCTGCGTCGTCAGAAACGCCGTCGAAGACGGCAAGATAGTCGCAGGCGGCGGAGCCCCCGAAGCGGAGACCGCAAAGCAACTGCGCGACTATGCACTGCAAGTGGGAGGCCGCGAACAACTCGCCATTGAAGCCTACGCCGAAGCACTGGAAGCCATCCCACTCACAATAGCGCAAAACAGCGGACTCGACCCAATCGATATAATGGTCGAACTCAGATCAAAACACGCCCACCCAGAAAACAAGTGGTTTGGCGTTCAAGTCAGGACAGGAAAGATTGCTGATATGCTCACGGATGAAGTGGTCGAACCGCTAAGGGTGAAAAAGCAGGCAGTCAAATCCGCAACAGAAGCTGCCTGCATGCTCCTGCGAATAGATGACGTCCTCTCTTCAAAAGGCTCGAAGGAAGGCGGCCCACCGGGAGGCGGAATGCCTGGAGGAATGCCAGGCGGAATGCCTCCGGGTATGATGTAACCGTCTCTTCTGTAACGGCGGAAACTGCGAACACATTACCGGGAATCGACAGCGTCAGCCTTGAACGTTTGTCTACGCCTCCTGTTGACCCTATCGCGTGGATGATTGAGGCTAACGTGAACATGGTACAACCCAACCCAAGAGGCACTAGCCCGATCAACAAGTAAATTGTGAATAGCGTTTTGTGGAACTCTCCTACCCTTATTTCTAAGCGCTCCAGCGTACCCTACGCTATGACAAATGCTTTGTGTGCTCGATTGGGTGTGTGTACTCGGTCGGGTTGAGAATGCGTGGATGGTCAAGTGCAGTTCTAACTTTAGCTATTGTTGCTTCGATCATCTGTGGGGTAAGTTGGACCACGCCATATGTGACTGGCCAAGCTTCTGCCATAATTATTGGTACAATAGTTTGCGGGTCGTCCGATGGTTGCGGGACTGTTAAGTATGGTAATCCGATTGATGTGGCAGGTAGTGTTAGAGCGCACAGAACTGACGGGTCAACTCCTGACGTGAATGCATCCTTCACATCAGCAGATCATGGTTTCTTTCAGCTGGTCGTGCCTGCAGGTACATACGAGCTTTGGGCTGCAGCGCTAGGATATCAAACAGCGAGACTCGCGTCAGTTTTCTTTGTTACGGCAGGTATGACTATGAACTACAGGGGTTTTCTGAGTCCCTGTCCAAGCACTGGATGCGTACCCGTTCCAGAGTTCGCAACCCAAACCGTCTCAGCCCTAATTGTGGGCATCGTGCTGGCAGCCACTTTTCTGATGACCCGTAAGAAGCTCCGCTAGAAGAATTGTCGCAAGCTGTCTAGCTACAAAAACAATCGACCATCAGCAAGGAATCTCGTCATCGGCGGCAACATTGTTAGGACATATCTGCCGGTAATTTGGTGTTGAAATCCACGCCTTCTCTCACTTAGCCACTGTTGACTCGAAAACTCAGTGGGTGAGAATCAATTGAACTTAAGTCGATTCTAGGAAGACAGCGTAATTCTGAAACAGCCGCTTTCATAGACTTCGAGATAAGATTGAAATACCCACGGAAGTGACGAGCTTTAGATCTTCTTGTATTCAACGAAGTTTCTTGGGCTTGTAGTCCTGACGATAATGTTGGTGTCTGTTATTGGTGTGAGTTCAGCGCTAGCAGCGGAAGTAACTATCTCGAAGTATGACCCGGTTCTTACAAGCTACAGCACGGGGAGTACGCATCCCAGTCTTCATGCTAACGGTGATTCGGTGTATGTTTTTGTTGCGCTTAGGCCGGGCTATGGAATTTCCGCACTTGACGGTCTCTTGTCTAGTGCGTACCCTCTAGGCCGAGCGAATGCTCCGCTCCTAGTGTATGGGGAGGTGAAAAGAAGCTCGTTGCTCTCGCTCGGATCGACGCCGGCGGTGTCTCACGTCTTCTCGGATGTGCGAATCGGTTTCGACAACATGAAGCCTGATCCGGATGTGTATAGCCAGAAGCTTGCAACCGATATGTATCGAGTAAGGGAAATCGTTGGAGCGGACCGCGTAAACCAACTCGGAGTCACTGGCAAAGGAGTCACGATTGCCATCGTTGACACGGGTACAGATTTCACGATTCCCGACCTTCAACAAGCAGTTGCTAGAGACAGTCTAGGCCAAGCCGTTTCCTTCGACCCGGACGGGCAGGGATTCGTGATAACTAGTCTAGTTGTTCACCGCCAGGGCGATGTCTTGAAGACTTCCGGCCTGTCTGTGGACGTCTGGAACGCCGCCAGCTACACTAGCTCTGGTACGGCGAGTCAAACCGTAGTGTCAGTGAAGATAGGCTATGATTATGGTGCGCCGACTGTGATTTCGAAATCGGGCAATTATCACTTCGGGATTCTTCAAGAAGCAGTTCAGGATGTGGTCTCAAGCATAACCGTCACCATTGATTTTCCGGTTGTCGTAGTGGATTCGGTTACACCGAATGTCTACGATACCGTCGTGGTTGACATGTCCACTGCCTATTACAATTTCCTTAGGGCGTATCAGCAGAGGTTGAACCGAGCGGAAACTGATTCAATGGATCTTGGTCTACATTGGCCTGCACCAAATGCATCCTGGAACGATCATAGCTTTGCAGATGAGAAGCCACACAAGGTGGGTGGAAACGATCTTATCGCCTTCGACGCGAATGGTGACGGAGTCCCAGATTTCAGCGCGGGATTGCTGGCTTTTGGAATTGACTTGAGTGGGAGAACAGGCCGGTACTTTTCACTTCTTCCTCCAATCGACAAGAGTGGCAATTTCATTAACGTTTTCTTTGATTACGAGAGCCACGGCTCAAACACGGCTGCAAACGCGGCCTCTCGTGGCGTACTTAGACGGGACATCTACCACAACGGCACGTTGCTCACGTTACCGGGCATAGCTCCTGAGGCGAAAGTGATGGGGGTGAAAGCGCTCTGGTTAGGTGAATCAACGCTCGGATGGTACTACGCGGCCGGTTTCGATTGGAACCCCGTAGACTTCACTTTCAAATATACTGGCAATCATAGAGCGGATATTATCAGTAACAGCTGGGGAGACTCTAATTCTATCTGGGATTTGGGTTCAACCTTTGGCGCTGATTACACGAGTCAACTAGCGGACGCGTTCAGTATTCCTCACTATTTGGATCCAGCTTATCCAGGAACTATTATGGTCATAGCGGCGGGAAACGGCGGCTACGGTTACGGAACGACAACCTCTCCGGGCGCGTCGACTCTTGCGATTACGGTCGGAGCTTCCACCAGTTATGCCTATCGGGCTCAACCCGCCCTATCAGTGAAAGGCGAAGTGGCGGGCACCTTTGACGAGGTTGTGCCCTGGAGTGCTCGTGGTCCAACATCGTTAGGTGAACCTAAGCCGGACATTGTGGATGTGGGGGCGTTCGGTTTTACAAGTCAATACACGTTTAGCGGCTACGGTAACGGAACGAAGGCTTACGATGTTTTCGGCGGAACCAGCATGGCAACGCCAGTAACTGCAGGTGCGCTCGCGTTACTGGTTCAAGAATATCGAGATACCCATGGCGGTGTAACTCCGAGACCGGACCTCGTGAAATCGATACTGGCTAGCACGGCTCACGATCTCGACTACGATCCATTCACTCAAGGGTCCGGGCGAGTGGACGTCTACAGTGCTGTCGCGGCGGCTTCGGAAGGAAAAGACCAAAGGTTACCCGGGCGATTCTATTTGCAATCGCCTATCACATGGGAGTCCTCGCGCACACTCCTCGAGAACTCTTGGACATTGAATATGCAAAGAGAATTGCCCGATCAATCGATGAGCGCTGCCAACTGGTTCGCGGGTGTGGTGAGTCCAGGTGACACGGCCTCTGCTCTGTTCGATCTATCTCACGCGGCGAACCCACAAGCTCAGTCTGTCATGTTCCAACAGGTAGGCTCAAAGGACTATCGTAATTCCACATCGAGCCCAGTATCCTGGTTGACAATTTCAAAAGACGTAATTCCTGCTGGGACGGACCTAATGAAAGTGACATTACTCTACCGCTTTTCGAATTTCGTCAACGCTTCCACCTACGACATCAATGACTTACTCTATGCACAATTGTACAACCAAGCGCACGATGGCTCACTTCAGAGGATATCTAATGGCGCTCCTGAAAGTACGACCTCTGAACTGGTCGTAGGTAGACCGCTGGATAAGTTCACGGGAACGCCGAAAGTGCGAATTCTGTTCCAGGGTAATGGCACTGTCCCGTTCGACATATCAGTACGATTCTACCGAAGAGCTCCTTGGAACTGGATCACAAACCTTTCCGTCAGGGAAGGCAAGCTCAATGCTTCCATTACTGTTCCAAAGTCAACCGCCCCAGGCGTTTATGGTGGATTCATCCTGGTAGCAGATGGAAATTCAGAGAGCCTTGTACCAGTATCAGTAGTCGTTCCTATAGTCGCGTCAGGATTCTATCAAGCAGCGGCCGCCGCCGGAACTCCCTATGACAATTATGAGGTGTATGGAGCGTTCGACTGGGGCGCACGCTACGAGTCGGGCGACTGGCGTACGTTTGCCGTGGTTGTGCCCAGCGGAGTCAGCGAGATCGATGTCAGCGTCAGCTGGTCTGATACTGATACGGATATTCAAGCGCACATGACAGCTCCCACAGGATACCTCATAGCCTCCTCGGAGTATCCGACAACGCTGAATCTTGGCAACGGAAAGTTCCAGTGGAGCACATCTACTGGTGGGCCTGAGGAAGATATCGCCGCGGGGAGCATAGGGCCCGGCATATATCTGCTCGTACTCCATGACACGCTTTATGGCGCGAACTCTTTCAACTATCGTGAAAGTTTTGCACTCGATGTCACATTTCTGTGAGGTGCCCCTGGGATGAGAAAGAATACTCTGATTGCAGCTTGTTTACTAGTGATTATCCTCTGTTCGGTCATAGCGTTCGTCTTCTTAACATCTCCCAGTCCAGCTCCGGATGCAATTGTACTGAAGCCTTACAGTTCGCTTCAGGATGCCGTGCAAGGGCTTGCCAACGGAGAGATTGATCTTCTCCCCATTGACAAGATCGATTTACCCACTCTGAAGTCCATTCAGAATAATTCAGAAATTCAAATGGTCGGCATCCCCACCTTCGATTTCACGTACATTGGCCTCAATCAGAGGAATTGGCCTTTGAGCGATGTGAATCTGCGGAGGGCTATGCTCCTAGGTTTTGACAGACATGCGGCTTTGAGCGGAGTGCTCGATGGATATGGCGAGTCGCTTCACCCAGGGCTTCTCTCATCCGCGTATTCCGCTTCAGGATGGCCGGTCAACATGGTTGATCCTTACGGCTACAATACTGCGAGAGCTAGGGCGCTTCTTGACAGCGAAGGGTTCAACGTGTCAGCTTCCGGAGGGTTCAGATTGGATCCCAAGACCGGGCAGACATTGAGAGCTATGGTCATCGCAGCAGACTAGGCCAGCCCGCTGACGTTGCCGCGGCCGACCTATTTGCGAGGCAGATGCAGGCGATCGGCCTTCCTATCGTCAGCCTCCCGATGCCCAACCTCGACTTCAATTTAGCCATGAACACTTACAGTTTCGATATTTTCATTGATTCGCAGGCTTCGGATTCAGCGCCAACTTGGCTTTTCAATCTATTCTATAGTCAAAACGACATTTCTCCAGTCCCTCTAGGAACAAATCTCTTCGGATACAGCAACCCTGATTTCGACAATTGTCTAAGTGACTTCTTATCGCCGACAAACCAGCAGAGTGCTCGGAACGCGGTCGACTCGTGTCAGCAGATTCTTGCCAGCGATGTCCCCGTACTACCTGTTTTCTCCAAGAATTCTCTGATAGCAGCGAACAGGAGACTACCCGTACGTTCGGTTGTAGGGAGTCTGGAGGATTCTGTGCGGGCGACTGCGCTCGCGACCCTGCAGAATTCTACTTTCCGACTGCCCCTACGCATTGGTTTCACGTCGAAATTCAACAATCTAGACCCAAACACGAGTTCTAGCCATGCCGACTGGATCGCCTTCGATCTTGTCACTGAACCGTTAGTTACCTATGATCAAAAGGGGATATTGAAACCGGATCTTGCTCAACAGTGGACCACTAGCAACGACTGGTACCAAATCACCCTCACCCTTCGTCAGAATGCCATCTTCTACAATGGCCAAACGATTACGCCTGATGACGTTGTAGCAACACTGAATTGGCTAATCAAAAATGTCAGGGCGTCCTCACCCATCTTTCCGATAGTAAGTGAAATTTCGACAGCTCAGGTTCAAGACCAGAAAGTACTAGTCACTCTATCGGTCCCTGACCCGTACGCAATCGATTCATTCACACATTTGTTTGCGTTACCGAAGAGCAGATTGCTAGGCAATCCGTTGTCGAGTGGTTTTCTGAGGAACCAGGCGCTAGTTTCATCAGGACCATTCAGCCTCCGTGAATTCACGCAGTCTGAGGGTGTGTACTTGCAACGAAACGGCGCTTACTTCGGCCAAACAGCGCAAATTGGGAATATCGATGCCCTTGAGGGGGAGGGAGTGTTGCCGACGGGCTCAGTCCAGATTTCCTCATCTCCTCTGATAATTAATGGACAACCCATACAGAACGCAAGCTTCAGAGCTTGTGTCTATAGCCGGAACGATACCCAAATGGAGTGCAGTACCGGGACCTACGCTGGCAATGGAGCATATTCAGCGAGTTCCCCGATTGATTCAAGATTTCGGTCCGGGCAATACCGCTTGGAGAGTTCACTATACGTAACATTGCCAACGGGCGCATTCCTAAGTGTAGACCAGACTACCTTGACACTAATCTCGCTCCCACTGACTCTACTGTTCATTTTAGTAGCTCTGGTACTGTCGATCGTTGTCTTCGAACGGCGAGAGCTAGCAATGCTACTGGGTGTGCGCAGGGCCAAGAGAAAAAGAGGTCCAAAGAGAAGGGCCGTACGAAGAAGAAGGCGCACTCGCCGATTGATCCGTCAAACCCGCACTAGGACTTGACCGGTATTCAACCAAGTAATCTGTCAGAATCGCAATATTTTCTAAGACTCGTTTCGAAAGCCAGACAATCATCCCAACAAACAAGGGATCGATGCTTGGAATTCTAACAGTAGCTTGAAGTCGTGATAAGCGACTCGGGTCATGCAGAATCGAAGTGCCTTCATCTCTTCTGGAGGTTGAGCCTCAAAATGTTCTTTATCCGAGCGTATTGGATAATGCATCAAGGTTATTTCGGTTTTGACCGTCAGAACCAGACTCCTAGCTCTTGTCGCATGCTTTTCGGCCGCAAATGCTGCGCTTCGCGTCGCAACCGTATGGGGCCCCCCTAACGTTAAGCCAACAGCTTTCTTGGTAATAATTGCCGGCATTATCGCCGGTCCGTTGCCAGGATTTGTCGTGGGTTGGCTTAGCATGACGATCAGTGATCTCGCCACTCCGCTCGGAGCCGGACCTTGGACAATTGAGACGTCGGCGGGAATGGGTGTGGTGGGGTTGCTGGCAGGAATATTATGGCAACGCGACGACAAGATTGGTCGATTAAAGATGGCTGTGGGAGGGTACCTTCTCACGATGTTGTTTGATCTTGGAACAACCATCCTGGACGCAACAATCTACCATTACCCATTGTTGGCTGCAGTTCTAGGTATGTATGTGCCTTTCATTATGGGTGGCTTGAGCCCATATCCATTCGGATTCGCCCATGAGCTGACCACAGCCGTGCTGTGCGCAACAATTGGGCCTTCCCTTGTCAGACAAATCCGAAGAGTCTATCCGCAAGCAGGGAGCAATCACCTGTGATGATTCAGGTCGAAGCTCGACTGAAACGTCGTAGGACAAGCGACAGAGGAACGTAAGGAGCCGCTCGTATAACTGTCCGAGGAAAAAAAGTGGTACCGTCGCAGTCATGTTATGGTCAAGTGTGAGAGAAGTTGCTCAAGGTAGAGATCGAGCGTGTAGATTCTGCCCACCTTCAGTTAGTAGTAAATCAGTTTCCTTTGATAATTTCCTAGGACAGAAGAATCTCGTAATATACTCGCACTCTGGTCATGTAACTTTGAAAAACAAGAAACTCATAACCGGTGATCACGGAAAGGCATGCGAAGGAAGCAATTGAGAAATTGAAGTCCATTGGAAAATGATTGTTCCGTGAATTCATAACTCAAGTTTTTGCTTCCTCGGAAGTTTCAAATAGCATTTCACGCTCTCTCGCTAGAAGGGTTCCCAATCCCTCCCTAATGCGGATGGGAGGAATTACAAAAACTGCAAAAATCGTCTGTTGTCTCTGGCTATTCGGAACGTGCGCTTTTCAAAGAAAAGACCACGGCTACACTAATCCTCGAAGATGGAACTATCTTCAAGGGGTATTCTTTTGGCGCAAATCTCCCCGCGGAAGGTGAAGCCGTCTTCTCGACATCCATGGTGGGTTATCCAGAGGCCCTAACTGATCCATCATACCGAGGCCAGATTCTTTGCCTCACATATCCGCTCGTCGGCAATTACGGAGTTCCAAGCTACGATGCGCTCGTTGATGATCTTCCTATCAACTTCGAGTCCGACCGTATCCAAGTGCGCGGTTTGATAGTTCACGAGGTTTGCGACAATCCAAGCCATTACCAAAGCGAACGCACTCTGGATGAATGGCTGCGGGACGAAGGCATCTCGGGAATCTTCGGTGTAGACAGCAGAAGGCTCGCTCGTGTCCTACGAGAACGAGGAGTCATGCTCGGCCGAATTCAGATCGGTGAGAATGGAAAGCATATGGTTGCTGACAATATTGCAAATCCAAATCTTGCCGACCTTGTTGGAGAAGTCTCGATCCGTCAACCGATTATCTATCATCCTGAGAGGAAAAATCGAGTTGGCCTTATCGATTGTGGAGTGAAGTTCAGCATTATCAGGAATCTGCTCAAACGGGAGGTAGGTGTGCAGCGCTTCCCATATGACGCGGCCGCCGAAACAATAATGCGGGAAAAACTGGTTGGGGTCGTAGTAAGCAATGGTCCGGGGAACCCGAAACTGTGCAGTAAGACGATTCACACGATCCAACGGCTAATCGAGGCTAGTGTTCCGGTTCTGGGAATCTGTCTCGGGAATCAGCTAATCGCATTAGCTGAGGGTGCGGACACTTACAAGATGAAGTATGGTCACCGCTCTCAAAACCAGCCTGTACTAGATCTTGAGACGGGAAGATGTTACATCACAACGCAAAATCACGGATACGCAGTTGACAAGGCATCGCTCGAAACTTCTGACCTGGGAGTCTGGTTTGTCAACGCCAACGATCGCTCCATTGAAGGCATTAAGCATTCGAAGAAGCCCTGCTGGGGGGTCCAATGGCATCCTGAAGCCTCGCCTGGACCAACAGACACCGAGTACATTTTCGATTTCTATCTTAAGGAGGCGCTTAGACTTGCCAAAACATGAATGGATTAAGAAGACGTTGGTCCTTGGCAGTGGTGCAATCAAGATCGGCGAGGCAGCAGAGTTCGACTACAGTGGGTCTCAGTGTTTGAAAGCTCTGAGCGAGGAAGGCATTGAATCTGTTCTTGTGAACCCCAACATTGCGACGATTCAGACTGATTCGCAACCTGGGAGAACAATCTATCTTCTTCCAGTAACCGCTGACTACGTCGAAAAAGTCATTCGCAAGGAGAAGCCCGATAGTATACTGCTTGGGTTTGGTGGTCAGACCGCCCTCAACTGCGGCATAGAACTGGCAAGGCGCGGAATTCTAGATAAACACAAGGTCCGAGTTCTGGGGACACCGATACGCACAATTCAGGAAACAGAGGATAGAGAACTCTTCAAGCAGGCCATGCTTCGCTCTGCGACACCTGTCCCGGCTAGTGCTTCCGCAAATACTGTCGACGAGTGTTTAATCGCCGCGGAGCGGATTGGTTATCCGGTGATTCTTCGAGTCGCATACGCTCTCGGAGGCAAAGGGTCCGCTATCGTGTGGAACAAGGAGCAGATGGCGAAAGCAGCGGAACCCGCTCTAGCCCAGAGCATAATCAGACAGGTCCTTGTTGAGGAATACTTGCATCACTGGAAAGAGATCGAGTACGAAGTCGTCCGAGATGAGGCGGACAACTGCATCACCGTCTGCAATATGGAGAATTTTGACCCAATGGGGATACACACTGGTGACTCGATCGTTATAGCTCCATCACAAACATTGAACAACAGAGAGTACCACAAGCTGCGTGCTGCTTCAATAAACGCTATCCGAAATCTAGGTGTGATCGGCGAATGCAATATTCAGTGGGCGTTGGATCCGCGCAGCGATAAGATTAGAGCAATTGAAGTCAACGCTAGAATGTCGCGAAGTTCGGCGTTGGCGAGTAAGGCGACAGGCTATCCACTCGCCTATATTGCAACCAAGCTGGCGATTGGTTACACCCTTCCCGAATTGTGGAACAAGATCACCAACATCACAACCGCCTGTTTCGAACCGGCTCTTGATTATGTTGTTGTGAAAACTCCACGCTGGGATCTGGAGAAGTTCCGTAACATCGACCCGCATATTGGGCCTCAGATGAAATCGGTGGGCGAAGTCATGGCAATTGGTCGAACGTTCGAGGAAGCGCTCCAGAAAGCAGTGAGGATGTTAGATATCGGGATGCTCGGTCTAGTGTGTAATAACGAACAACACGCCTCTTCTAGAGACGATCTCGAAGAGAGCCTTCGGCGCCCCACAGACGAACGCCTTTTAGTCATTGTTTCAGCGCTAAAGAATGGATTCACCGTCGATGAAATTTATGAATTGACCGGCGTTGACCCTTGGTTTGTAAATAAGTTGAACAATGTTGTCAACGTCGAGTCGATGCTTCGACAGAGCACGCTCGAAGAGCAGCATTCAGCCGTCCTGGTGAGACGGGCGAAAGAGTTGGGTTTTTCCGACGATCAGATCGGGATATGTTTTGGAGTTGATGGACTATCGATTAGAGACTATAGAGCAAGGAATCGAATCAGCCCTGTTGTCAAGCAGATCGACACTCTCGCAGCTGAGTGGCCTGCCAGAACAAACTACTTGTACGTAACTTACGGTGGAGAGGATGATGAGATCGAATTCCAACTCAGAAAGAAGGTCATCGTTCTCGGCGCCGGAGTCTTCCGAATCGGATCAAGCGTCGAATTTGACTGGAGCGCAGTGAACGCGGTTCAGGCTCTGAAGCAAAACGGCATTGAAGAAACCATTATGATCAACTGCAATCCAGAGACCGTCTCGACCGATTACGACACCTGTGACAAGCTCTACTTCGAAGAGCTAACCCTTGAAAGAATCTTGGACATTTACGAGAAAGAAATGCCTCAGGGGATTCTTGTGAGCGTGGGAGGGCAGATCGCAAACAACCTTGCACTGGTACTGGTCAAGCAAGGGGTGCGAATCCTGGGGTCCAGCAGTCGGACCATTGATCGCGCCGAAGATCGCGCGAAGTTCAGCGCTCTGCTCGACCGGTTGAACATCCCCCAACCAAGCTGGAGAAAGGCCACATCCTTCTCGGCTTGTAAGCGCTTTGCCAGGGAGTTTGGATATCCCGTGTTGGTGAGGCCGAGTTACGTTCTCTCAGGCTCTGCAATGCGTGTAGCGGATAACGAGAAGCAGCTCGAATCATATCTCCAACTCGCATCAAGCGTTTCCCAAGAGCATCCCGTCGTCATCTCGAAATTCGTTTTAGATGCGCGGGAGATTGAGGTGGACGGAGTCTGCGACGGATCGAACGTCTTGCTCAGCCCGGTAATGGAGCATATTGAGAACGCGGGAATCCACAGCGGGGATGCGACGATGAGCGTGCCTCCGAAGACGCTACAACAAAGTACTGTTGAGAAGGTACGTGATTACAGTAGAAAGATCGCTGTGGGACTTGGAATTCGCGGGCCTTTCAACATTCAATACTTAGTAAGAGGCGACGTGGTTTTCGTGATCGAATGCAACGCCCGGGCTTCCCGGTCTATGCCCTACGTCAGCAAGTCCACTGGAACCAATCTGATCAAGACCGCTATTCCAGTCATTCTTGGAAAGCAGAAATTGGTTGACACTACAGGAGATCGTGCGCCCGAGTTACCATACTTTAGTGTAAAGGTACCACAATTCAGTTTCGTACGACTCGCTGGGGCGGACCCTGTGTCAGGCGTGGAAATGCTAAGTACAGGTGAGGTTGCGTGCATTGGAAGAAACTTCTCGGATGCCTTCGCCAAAGCCATTCAGTCGACCGAGATCTCACTGCCGAAAAAAGGAGGAGTGCTAATTACTGTGGGAGGCAGAGAACTGAAGAACCGTATCATACCCATCTCACTAGCCCTGGCGTCCTTGGGTTTTGACATCTATGCGACAGAACATACGGCGATTGCACTCCACCAATCTGGGCTTAAGAGTGTTATTGCGCTCAACAAGATTGCTGAGAGTGCGAAGAAACCGAACATAGCTGATTATCTGGTTGACAGGAAAATTAATCTCGTCATCAATATCCCCGCAAATGGAAACGTTAACATTAGCGAAACAATCCGAGAAGATGAATATGCGATCAGAAGATTAGCTGTGGAGCACAACATTCCCGTAGTCACCACGATAGAACTCGCATCGGCAATTGTGGAAGCTCTACAGTATCTAAGATCAGAGGAGCCCGAGATCCTACCATTAACTGACTACGTCCATACAAACGCGAGTAATTGTAATACCTCTGGCGCTCAGTTGAAACTGGGAACTAAATAGGGTCAACCTACGTATTCGAATTTCTTCTCATGCCCTTGATCTGCAATTGTGTATCTTATGTTGAATTTGACGGAGTCTTTTAGCATAGCACGCACCGAACAGTATTCCTCTTGTGAGAGGCGTATTGCCCGTTCGACAGCATTCCTCGTGATACCTGCACCGGCTATAATGTATTCTAAATCAATCTTTTCGTAGTATCGCGGGTCTTTCTCTCGTCGAGTGCCACTTACCAAGACCTCGAACCTGTTGACTTGTTGTCTCTGTCTGTTCATAATCCATTGAATGTCCATGGCGGTGCACCCCGCCAGTGCCACTAAGAAAAGTTCCATGGGGGTGAAAGCTCGCCCCATCTCTTCGACCGAGTTTAGTTCGATTTTGCGATCTTGAGCAACTTCGACACTGAACTTCAACCCATCATTCCATTGTAGCTTTGCCGATACCGCCATCTGCTCCTGCTCCTACACCGATCTAGTAGTCCGATCTGATGTGTGATGTAAGATTTTCAGATCGGATGCCAGGTATTGTGGACCGTTCATCCGAAGTGGCCATTTTTAGCTCCAACCCTACAACGGCAAAGCTGCGTTGTACAGGTCCAGAGAATACAGTTCGGATTTTGTTGCTGCCAGATTCCTTAGATGCTTCAGATGTCCGACCTGGCCTCAAGCATAATATAGCTCCAAACATCAATAATTAGTTGGATCGAAACTCGACTGATTTGAAACGAACCGTTGAGCCGTTCTGAAGATTAGCGGAGCATTTGGTAGGGATGAAACTTTATTAGCGCCGGTCAGGGTGGTTGCTGGGAAAGTTTCGGGAAGGCTCGAATTAAGGGCTGGATTGATATTTTCTCGCTGGAGAGATAAGTAGGTTGAAGGATACCGAAAAGGAGAAGTCATACAATCTTTTCGATCATCAATTAGTTCCAAAGCACGAACTTCTTTCGAAGAAAGAAGCTGAGGAACTGATGAAGGAATTCCACATCAGGCCTCATCAGCTTCCCTATGTAATAACCAGTGATCCCGCAGCGTTGGCGCTCGGAGCGAAGATGGGTGATATTCTGCGGGTAACCCGCAAGAGTCCGACCGCCGGTGAAGTTGTCGTTTACCGTTATGTCGTTGATGGTTAATGTGATTTTATGGCAATAACCACATCCGGTACCGTAAGTCCGCAGATCTGGGAACTGATCAAGCATTTTCTAGAGGAAAAGGGACTCGTTAGACAGCATATAGACTCGTACAACGAGTTCATAGAGAGTGGATTGCAGGCTATAGTCGACGAGACGGGAGAGATTCCGATCGAGATTGAAGACTATCCGCTGAAGATCAAACTTGGTAAGATAGAAATCGGAACACCGCGAGTAACCGAAGTTGACGGTTCTGAGCGGCAGATATTTCCAACTGAAGCTAGAATTCGTAATTTGACCTATGCTGCTCCACTCCATCTGGAGATGACTCCGGTCATCGGTGAAAGAGAGGGTCAAACGGAAATAGTGTATATCGGTGACTTTCCGGTAATGCTTCGATCCAAGATTTGTCCCCTCTCGCGGATGACCTCTGAAGAGCTGATCAGCATCGGTGAAGACCCGTTGGATCCTGGCGGTTATTTCATAGTCAACGGTGCAGAAAGAGTCGTTGTCGCACTTGAAGATTTGGCGGCAAACAAGATACTCGTGGATAAAGAGCAAACAGGCGTGCACCCCACATACAAGGCGAAGATCTTCTCCACCACTGTGGGCTTCAGGGCGCGCACAGAAGTCACGTTGAAGACGGATGGCGCGATGTATATTACGATGCCAGGTGTGCCGTCAGATGTTCCTCTTGTTGTCATGATGAAGGCGTTGGGCTACGATGAAGATTCAAAGATTGCTGAGATGATTTCCACCGAAGAGACACTACAGGATTTGCTCGCTCCCACCTTCGAGAAATCCATCGGCGTAGTTACTCAAAGAGACGCGCTTCTCTACATCGGAAATCGGCTTGCACCGGGGCAGGTTGAAGATTACCGGCTGAAGAAGGCTGAGGCTTCAGTGGACAGGAATTTCCTCCCACACATTGGACGCAATCCCGAGGATAGAAAAGAGAAAGCTGCTTGTCTGGCGGAGGTTGGTTGCCGTGTTATCGAATTGAAGCTTGGAATGCGGGAACCAGACGACAAGGACCATTACGCTAACAAGCGTCTCAAGCTCGCTGGTTCACTGCTGGCCGAACTGTTTAGAATCTCATTCAGAAATCTCATTCGAGACCTCAAGTACCAACTTGAACGGATAACAATCCGCAGGCACGCTGAGCTTTCGATCAGTAATGCAATTCGTCCCGGGATAATCACTGAGCGAATTCAGCACGCCATTGCCACTGGAAATTGGGTTCGAGGCCGAGTCGGTGTTACCCAACTTCTCGACCGTACCAATTTCTCCTCCACGCTCAGTCATCTTCGAAGACTCCAATCTCCATTGAGTAGGAGCCAACCCAACCTCGAAGCCAGAGACCTTCACTCAACCCATTGGGGAAGGCTCTGTCCAAGTGAAACTCCTGAAGGTTCAAACTGTGGCCTTGTTAAGAACCTCGCTCTGAGTGCCGTCATCTCAATTGGGGTCGACTCGAGAGAATTTGTTTCTAAGCTGAGAAGAATGGGAGTTGTCGGCGTTGACGAGGCTGATAAGAAGCTACGAGAAATCGGAGCCAAAGTCTTTGTCGACGGTTTGATTGCCGGCTATGCCCGAGAAGCTGATAGGCTGGCCTCGGATCTTATCCACATGCGGAGAAGTGGCGAGATAAGTTCAGAGGTCAACGTGGCATACTCGCTATCGCAAGTTCAGAGTGGACGCCCTGAACTCTATGTCCACTGTGATCAGGGACGGGTGAGAAGGCCGCTGGTAATAGTGGAGAACGGAAAACCAAAACTCGCGCGGGAACATGTCGAAGCCGTCCAACGTGGAGAGATGCGTTGGGAAGACCTCGTGGAAAAGGGCGTTATCGAATACTTGGACGGGACGAGGAAGAGAATGCGCTAATCGCAATCTCCCCCAGTCGAATTAGCGAGAAGACGACACACCTCGAAATCGCCCCATACACCATTCTGGGAATAGCCGCTTCTCTAATCCCATATCCGGAAAACAACCAGTCCCCAAGGAATGCGTACGAATCGGCAATGGCGAAACAGGCGCTTGGTGTCGCCTGTGTGAATTACGCCAACCGCGTTGACTCCCGCGCTCATCTACTTCACTACCCCCAAGTGCCAGTTGTCAGAACCAAACCCATGGACATCATAAAATACGACAGCAGACCCGCAGGCCAAAACTGCGTGGTGGCCCTTCTCTGCTACCAAGGCTACAACATGGAAGACGCGATCATAATCAACAAGTCCTCAGTCGATAGAGGTCTCTTCCGATCAACATTCTACCGAGTATATGAGGGAGAATGCAGGCAGTACCTCGGAGGTCTTCGGGACAAGTTTGAGATGCCCGAAGCTGGTATCCGGGGATACAGAGGAGATAGGTACTACAGACTGTTGGAAGAAGATGGTGTAATCTCGGTCGAATCAGATGTCACTGGCAATTCCGTGCTGATTGGAAGAACGAGTCCGCCAAGGTTCCTGGAGGAATACAGGGAATTTGAAGTGAAAGGTCCCACCAAACGTGACTCATCAGTTAGCATGCGCCCTTCAGAGGAGGGCATAGTGGACGCTGTTTTCCTCAGCGAATCAATCGAAGGGAATCGATTGGTCAAAGTCCGTGTGCGGGACATACGAATACCGGAACTCGGAGACAAGTTTGCATCTCGGCATGGGCAGAAGGGAGTCATCGGCACTCTAATTCCACACGAAAACATGCCCTTTACCGAACAAGGCGTCATCCCTGACATAATCATAAACCCCCACGCAATTCCATCACGAATGACAATCGGACAGTTCGTGGAAGCAATTGCTGGCAAGGTGGCTAGTCTGAGAGGAGAACCTGTCGATGGCACTGCCTTCAGCAATGAAAAGCCAAGTACGCTTCGCGAAATGCTTCTAGACTTAGGATTTCAACACAGCGGACGCGAGGTTCTCTACAATGGAGTCGATGGCAAAAAGCTCGTTGCCGACGTCTTCGTGGGGGTCGTCTATTACCAAAAACTACACCACATGGTAGCCGACAAGATGCATGCTCGCGCCCGTGGACAAGTGCAGATGCTGACACGTCAACCCACAGAAGGCCGCGCGAGAGGAGGCGGGTT
The DNA here is from genome assembly GCA_963835925.1 of Candidatus Bathyarchaeota archaeon. Classification (GTDB taxonomy): domain Archaea; phylum Thermoproteota; class Bathyarchaeia; order 40CM-2-53-6; family 40CM-2-53-6; genus FEN-987. The sequence continues at coordinate 1,144,196 of CAWIHH010000004.1, read as the reverse complement.
ACGGTTCGGAGAAATGGAACGTGACTGTCTAATCGGTCACGGAGCGTCGGCTTTACTTAGAGATAGACTGCTCGAAGAATCCGACAAATACACCGTGATGATCTGCGAGACATGTGGACTACTCGCCTATCATGACGTGAAACAGAACAAGTACATCTGCCGTATTGACGGTGACAAGGCAGTAATCTCAGGAGTTCAGCTATCCTACGCATTCAAACTACTACTTCAAGAACTCATGGCGCTGGGAGTAGCCCCACGCCTCGAAGTTTCGGAGCGTGCATAGAATGTCAGCACTTGATGAAGCAACGAAAGTAATCGGTAGCATCCACTTTACGCTGATTTCACCCAGCGAAATACGGAAACTTTCAGCGGTTGAAATTCAAACCGCTGACACCTATGACGAAGATGGTGTTCCGATCGTTTCAGGATTAATGGACGGCCGCCTCGGCACCTTGGAGCCCCGACAGAAATGCAAAACCTGCGGAAACACCGCCTCCGCGTGCCCAGGACATTTCGGCCACATTGAACTCGCTGAGCCCGTCGTTCATGTCGCGTTTGCAAAACTGATTCACAAGCTCCTTCAAGTTACCTGCCGTAATTGCGGACGCATACTGCTTTCCGCTGACAAGATCAAAACCTACAATGATCTAATGCAGAAAGAGCAGAAACAGCTCAACGAGATTCCCCCCACATTCTACGAGGCTGTCATGAAAGACGCCAAAAAGAGCCAGGAATGTCCACACTGCGGAGCTCGCCAATACCCCATCGAACATGGTAAACCCACCACTTTCCATGAAATGATCGAGGGAGGCGCTTCGAGACTGAATCCCAGTCAAGTTCGAGAGAGACTTGAGCGCATACCCGACGATGACCTTAGACTATTGGGCATGGAACCTACCGCAGCTCGACCTGAATGGATGATTCTTCAGGTTCTCCCAGTTCCGGCGGTAACGGTTCGCCCATCAATTACTCTAGAGTCAGGAATCAGGTCCGAAGACGATCTTACTCACAAGCTAGTTGATATCATAAGGATCAACCAGAAACTGAAGGAAGCACTAGAGTCCGGAGTCCCTGTTAACATAATTCAGGAATTGCACGAGCTATTGCAATATCACGTAACTACATACTTTGACAACGAAGTCTCCGGTCTACCTCCGGCCCGACATAGATCCGGCCGCGCACTCAAAACCCTCAGCCAGCGACTGAAGGGTAAGGAAGGAAGATTCAGAGGCAATCTATCAGGGAAGCGTGTAGACTTCTCCGCCCGCACTGTTATCTCTCCAGATCCGAACATTGATATCAATGAAGTAGGCGTTCCAATGGATGTAGCTCAGCGTCTTACAATTCCAGAGAGAGTGACACCGTGGAATGTCGAAGAGTTGCGGAGTCTCATAAGGAACGGACCAGACCAATACCCAGGAGCACTTTACATCGTAAGACCAGATGGGCGAAGAGTTCGCCTTGAATTCGTTACAGAGCGCGAAAGCTTAGCGGAAGCAATTCAACCAGGGTTCGTCGTGGAACGCCACATCAGGGACGGTGATATTGTTCTTTTCAACAGACAACCCTCCCTCCATCGGATGTCAATAATGGCGCATCGGGTTAGAGTTCTACCCTACAAAACCTTCAGATTGAACCCCTGTGTTTGTCCACCATACAACGCTGATTTCGACGGAGACGAGATGAACTTACACGTTCCACAGGGAGAAGAGGCTAGAACTGAAGCAAAACTGCTAATGCAGGTACAGGACCAGATCCTCTCCCCACGCTACGGGGGACCAATCATTGGTGCCAAAACGGATCTGCTAACCTCTGCTTATCTCCTGACCCGAAAATCGACCTATCTAACTAAGGAAGAGATCGGAAAATTGCTTGTTGCCGCTTCGTACATCGGAGAGATCCCCATTCCGGAGATAAAGAGGCCAGTCGAACTGTGGAGTGGGAAACAAATCCTCAGTCTGTTTCTCCCGCAAGGTTTCAATTTTGTAGCTAAATCAAGTATGGTGACTAAGGAAGATGGTAGCTCCGTCGTCGTGAAAGATGGTAAGCTCATAGAAGGAGTCATGGACAAGAACACGATAGGAGCTGAAAGATCTGAGAGCCTCTTTCACCGTATTGTCAAGGACAGTGGCGCCGAAATTGGTCGCAGCTTCTTGAACAGCTTGATCAAGCTCCTAGACCGATTCATAACCCTTAGAGGATTCTCCTATGGTATCGACGAACTCGATATCTCAGATGCAGTCCGAGACAAAATATCAAAATCTATCAAGAGAGCGGAAGACCGAGTTCAAGACCTAATCGCGAATACAAAGGAAAAACTCTCGAGAGGCTACCGGGCCGTTCCATGGAAGAATCCCTCGAATTGCGTATCATGGATGAACTCTCGAAAGCCCGCGACCAGGCAGGCGAGCTAGCTGAACAGTACCTAATGACTCAGACTGACAACGCTGGAGTTATCATGACCAAGACCGGCGCCCGCGGCTCGATGCTCAACATTGCTCAAATGGTAGCCAGCGTCGGGCAACAATCAATCCGCGGCCAGCGAATCAGACGCGGCTACAGGGACCGAGCGCTCTCCTTCTTCGAGAGAGGAGATGTGGGTGCAGAGGCTCGAGGATTCGTTTACGCTTCTTACCAAGACGGTCTAAGCCCCATTGAGTTCTTCTTCCACTCCATGGGAGGAAGGGAGGGGCTCGTAGATACCGCAGTCAGAACGCAGCAGAGCGGCTACATGCAACGCCGTCTCATTAACGCACTGGAGCACATCAGAGTGGAATACGACGGAACCGTCCGAGATTCGCGAGGTGACATAATCCAATTCAGATATGGAGAGGATGGCGTAGACACAGCGAAGAGCGACCATGGAAAGGCGGTAAATACCGAGCGTCTCGTGGAACGCGTTCAACTTACCATGGACAAGGGCGCCAAGGCCACCAAATCCTACGTCGACAGAAGCGTCGCGGACGTCAGAGAGGATCTCACTCAAAGCCTCGCCGCACAATTGAAAGACAGCCTCACCAAGGCGAAAATGACCAAGAAAGGAGTAGACGAGGCTGTCAAGGAGGCTGTTAAGAACTATCACAAATCGATGATTGAACCAGGCGAAGCGGCCGGAATAGTTTCAGCCCAATCTATCGGAGAGCCAGGAACTCAAATGACGCTTAGAACTTTCCATTTTGCCGGAGTCCGAGAACAGAACGTCACCCTAGGTCTACCTAGGCTGATTGAGATTGTTGATGCACGAAAAATACCTTCAACACCCATGATGGTGGTCTACCTCAGCAAGAAGCTTCGAACAAGCCGCGAGAAGGCTCAAGAAGTGGCCACCAGCATTACGCACACCACCCTTGGTGACATCGCGTCGAAACTCGAGTCAGACATAACCAAGATGCGAATCGTTGTTACCCTGAACACAGAAGCAATGCGAGAGAGAGACGTTTCGCTCAAAGACGTGAAAACAGCTGTAACGCCAGGAGGTTGCAAGGTTGAAGTTGAGCGGAATACGGTTCACATTACCCCCCAAGAAATGGATATTCCACAATTCAACAGGCTGGTATTGCGACTGCCACTAATGCACGTGAAGGGAATACCTCAGGTAAAGCGGGCGCTGGTCATGGAAGAGAAGACAGGTGACAAAAGCGAGTGGGTAATCAGGACCGAAGGCTCCAACCTAGAGATGACACTTGAAACGGAAGGTGTTGACACCGAGAGAACAACCTCCAACAACATGCACGAAGTAGCTGAAGTGCTCGGAATTGAAGCAGCTCGAAACGTCATAATTAAGGAAGCCACGGCTGTTCTTGAAGAGCAGGGACTGGATGTCGATGTTCGCCATGTCATGCTGGTCGCAGATGCAATGACCGCCTCCGGCGAGGTGCTGCAGGTAGGAAGGCATGGAGTGAGCGGAGAAAAGGCGAGCACTTTAGCCAAAGCCGCATTCGAAATAACAATCCCAACGATCGTGGACGCTGCGATCAAAGGTACTCGGGACACACTTCGCGGAGTTGCGGAGAATGTCATCGTCGGCCAACAGGTCCCCATGGGAACAGGACTCATCGAAGTCTACATGTCAATGCCCGAGAAGGTTAAGAAATAATGCAAGCTGCAAAAGTAGATGTGAACAAACAGATCGAAATGGCTGTAAGGACCGGAAAAGTTTCCTTTGGCGTGAAGGAAGCGCTCGACGCAGCAAGATTTGCGAAGGCAAAGCTTCTGATAATGGCCTCAAACTGCCCGGAACCGCACAAGCAGAATATTCTCCAATACGGAAACAGTCCTCGGTTCCAATCTACAACTACCAAGGATCAAGCGTAGACCTTGGAGGAGCTTGCCTGAAACCATTCGTTGTAGCCGTCCTAACTGTGAAGGAGCCTGGCGATTCGGAGATACTGAAACTGGCTGCGCGCTAGCACATGAGTACGTCAAGAATCAAACTAGGAGGCGACGAAATGCGACTCATCGCCCTATTTGAGAATATTACCGGAGCAACCGCAAACGATTGCGTAATCGACAACGAGGGCGATAGAATAATCTTCATTGCAAAACCCGGTCAGATGGGTCTCGCCATAGGAAAGGGTGGCAAGAACATCAACGCGCTCCGGAAAATGACAGGCAGACCAATAGAGGTCGTCGAATTCGGAGACACAGTTGAAGAACTCGTGCGAAATTGTCTTGCTCCGGCCAAAGCCAAAGAAATACGAATAACTGAACGACCCGACCGAAAGATCGTGGTCGTCGAGGTTGATCCGCAGGACAAAGCACTTGCGATCGGCAAGAACGGCAGAACAATCGACAAAACTAGGATGCTGGCAAAGCGCTACTACCAAATCGATCATGTACAAATCGCATAATATGTCTCCTCACGTGACAATCCGTGCACTTCCTTCCGCCTGAATCGCTAAGAATTGATTCAGGACGCAGAGAGTATCAGGAACTAGTCGTTGTGGATTGACAGAACTCCAGTGTTCAAAACCGGTTGGTCAGCTTCTCCGGGTGGTTTTGGTTTTCGAGTATATGCGATTATATGTTCAATATTCCATAATGACCCCCAGTATATACCGCGCCATTGTTCTCTAAGGTTTGGAGCACGCTGGAGTTTACTGGCTAACCGCGGTGGCATTAGATGAGTTCGACTGAACCAAGGATTGGAGTTTTCATTTGTCACTGCGGTGGAAACATTGGCAATACGATTGATGTGGAATCGGTGAAAAACGCCGTCTCGCGATTTTCTCATGTACAGTGTGCAGAGGCAAATAGGTATCTGTGTAGTAGCTCGGGGCAGAACCTCATTCGAAACAAGATTAGAGAGCATAGACTGGACAGAGTTGTAATAGGCTCCTGTTCCCCGAGGATGCATCTGAAAACTTTTCGTGACTTGGGCTCAACCGAAGGCATCAACCGGTACCTTGTTGAAATAGCGAATCTTCGAGAACAAATCAGTTGGACAACTTTAGACAAGGAGAGTGCAACTCGCAAGGCTATCGATATTATGGCAGGGGCCGTGGGTAGAGCGGCCTGCTTGGAACCGCTGGCTCCTACGGAGACGAAGGTGAGCCGCAACGTTGCTGTCATAGGGGGTGGCGTTTCAGGCATTACTGCTTCCCTTGAGCTTGCAAATCAAGGGTACAATGTCTTCATGGTTGAACGACAACCAAGCATAGGAGGACACATGGCGCAGCTTAGTAAGACATTTCCCACACTCGACTGCTCGCTTTGCATTCTCAGCCCAAAGCTTGCGGAGACGAAAGGCCACCCGCTGATTGAATTGATGACCAAAACTGAGGTTACGTCGGTTGATGGTTCGGCGGGGCGCTACTCGCTCACCTTGAGACGAAGCCCCCGATACGTCAACGAGGATAAGTGCACCAGCTGCGGCGAGTGCGCTAAGGTTTGTCCAGTCGAGATCTCCGATGAGTTCGAAGAGGGAATGGGCCTTCGCAAGGCTATCTACTTACCGTTTCCGCAGGCCGTGCCGAACGCTTACGTTATTGATGAAAAGAACTGCACCAAGTGTTGGCTGTGCACAAAGGCCTGCAAACATGGAGCCATCAACCCGCGTGATCAAGTGGTTCAGAAGAACGTCGAAGTTGGTTCTGTAGTTTTGGCGACCGGTTTTCGCCTCTTCAACCCAAGTGCACTAACTCAGTACGGTTATGGCACGCATCCAAACATTATCACCAACCTTCAACTCGAAAGACTAATCGAGCATGGAGTTTACAGACCCTCCGACAAGAAGACGCCCCGCAGAGTGGCATGGATTCAATGCGTTGGCAGTCGTGACAGCAGGGCCGGTCAGGTGTACTGCAGCAGGATCTGCTGTATGGCGTCGGTGAAAGAGGCACTGCTTCTGAGAGAGCTTGTTCCCAATCTTGAAACGTGGATTTTCTACCAAGACATGAGGGCAGCTGGCAAGGGATATGAGGAGTTCTACGTTCGAGCTGGAGAAGAGGGAGTGCAATTCGTCAGAGGGCGTGGGCCACAAGTGGTACCTATCAACGGGGACGAACTTATGGTCCGAGCAGAAGACACCCTCCTAGGAGAGGAACTAGAGAAAGCATTCGACCTAGTCGTCTTATGTCCCGCAATCCTGCCCGAGCTCGGAAGCAGCGAGATAGCGGCCAAGTTAGGCGTTCACGTTGGATCAGATGGCTTCCTATTGGAGAGGCACTACAAACTCAGGCCCGTCGATAGCCAGAACGACGGTGTTTTCCTATCAGGCTGTTGCCTCGGTCCCAAAGACGTAAGGGAGTCCGTAATCGAGGCACTCTCAGCCGTGTCGAGGACAGCGTCACTCCTAGGTACAGGCAAAGTCACGATTAGTCCCGAGAAGGCATTTGTGACTCTTGATAAATGCAACTCGTGCGGAGACTGCGTACAGGTCTGTCCAACACACGCCATAGAAATCGCTCCAGAGGGCGCGATGGTCAAAGCTATCTCATGCGTAGGATGTGGGCTATGCGTCCCAGTCTGCCCGAAAGAAGTGATCGACCTCAAGAACTCAACCGAGTCACAGTTATTGGCTGAGATCCAAGGAGTCGGACGGGCAACCCTGACTCAGCCCAAGATCATAGCCTTTGTTGAGGGGACCTCGGCCTACACTGCGTGCGACTTGGTTGGTCTTGCAAGGAAGCAGTATCCGACGAGTGTCCGCGTAATCAAAGTGCCGTCCGTTGGACGGATTCACGCCAAGCATCTTCTTGCAGCATTTCACGCCGGAGCGGATGGTGTCGTAATGATCGAGGGAGAGGGCACTGTTCTTGGTGAGGAAGCATTTCGAAAGCATGTGGAAGAAATCAAGAAGACCATTGTTCGTGAAGGAATAGAACCTCTGCGAATATTCGGAACCAGAACAACAATACCGCAATATGCCAAGCTTGCTTCCGTTTTCCAGACTTTTTCTGGAAGAATACAGAAGATGGGTCCGCTTAGTCCTGATGCGCGATCCAGAATCCAGCCTGTGGCAGTTGCTTGAAGAACGAAAAAGGAAGCTACCCGAAGGCGCTGAGATAACCAAGCGAGATGAAGTCTGAACGATCATAAAAAGCGATGAGATGAACCCAGGTTTCATTGAGGAGATCAAGGCTCTAGGCGGAGAGTCTATACGCAAATGTTACCAGTGCGGCTCTTGCACTGCTAACTGCCCCCTAACCGCAAAGATCAAAGCCTTCCCGAGAAGGACAATACGACTCGTCCAACTGGGCCTCGGCGAAAGAGCATTACGAAGTCCAGACATATGGTTGTGCTCGGCATGTTTGACATGCAAGGCCGCTTGTCCGCGGGAAGCTGATCCATATGAAATCATGGCTGCTCTTAGGCGCCTCGCCTACTCTAAGTATAGCTGGCTTCCTGGGCCAACTCGCAATCTAACCACGTCCCCCAAAATTGTCATGATGCTCACGGGATTTCTTGGCGCGGTTCTATTGGCGCTGGTGTATTCAGCCTCGCAAGTCAGTCGCGCGGCTACAGCAGTAAATTTTGCAACATTCCTCCCATTCACATTCGTTGACTTCGCAGGCATCGTTCTCGGCTTGATGGTTGCATTCGGAATTGGCATGAATGGTCTGAACATGTGGAGAATGGTAGGCCACAGTTCTGATGATCCGTCACAATGGACTATTCTTCAGCGTCTGAAAAGTCTGACAAGTGTAATTGTCCGCGAAGTGACGTTTCAACGAAGCCTTCGCAATTGCAACACAGGTCGACTGCAATGGATAGCTCACATTTGTCTGATCGTAGGCTTCGCAGGAGCTGCGATAACCACTACCTTGGTGTATGCCCTTAACGATGGGGGAGCTCCGTTTCCGCTTGATCATCCGGTGAAGATCTTAGGGAACGTGAGCGCAGCCTTGATGCTTTTTGGCGGGGCGGTTCTCTTGTTCAGAAGGATTTTTCAGAAGAGCGCAGTGGGCAAGACGTACTTTCAAGATTGGCTTTTCCTGGCGCTTCTGTTCGTAGTGGCCATTACTGGGATGCTGTCAGAGGTAACTCGCCTTTTCAACATCAGCATTATCGCATACCCATCCTACTCGGTTCATCTCGTATCAACGGCACTACTTCTCGGGCTGGCGCCGTACACGAAATTCGCCCACGCCATCTATCGACCATTGGCTATGTACGCCGCGAAACTTCGGGGATGGCCTGACTAGCAGTATTCACTGTGCGAACTCTGTTCCCTGGGTACACTGCTCTTCGATCTTTAAACGGGTGATAGTTTTAATGGTTAGACTACCTCTCGCAGCAGTATCTTTACTGTTGAGTAGAAATGGATGTTGACTAGATGATTCAGAAAACAGAAGCAACCGTGATTGGTTCCGGGCCAGGAGGCTACGTGGCTGCAATCAGGCTGGGCCAACTCGGAAAAAAGACGATTCTCGTTGAGAGGGGCGACTTGGGCGGAGTATGCCTGAACATAGGATGTATCCCTTCTAAGGCGTTGATCCGCGTGGCGAAACTGAAGAATCGGCTTGAAGCCGCCAAGCAGATTGGCGTGGAAGTCTCTGACTTGAGAATTGACTTGGCCAAGGTTCAAGCGTGGAAGGCAAGTGTCGTAAAGCGGCTTGTATCCGGAGTCGAATACCTTTGCACTAGCAATAAGGTGAAGATAATCAAAGGCGATGCGAAGTTTCTTGGATCCAAGCAGATTGAAGTGAAGACGGTTTCCGGCCTAGAAACGATCGAGACCGAAAACACTGTCATTGCCACGGGATCTCGACCAGTTGAAATACCTGGTTTCAAGTTCGATGGCACCAACGTGATTACTTCAACCGACACGCTGGAGCTTCGAGATGTTCCTAGAAACTTCGTAGTTGTTGGGGCAGGCGTAACCGGCCTAGAAATGGCCACCATGTTCGCACAACTAGGTAGCAAAGTCACCGTTATCGAATTACTGGACCAACTTCTGCCAGGCGTCGTATCTGATCCTGAGATAATCAGGGTTGTTGAGAGAGCGTTTCGGAAGTTGGGCATAGAGTATCATGTGAGGTCAAGGGCGAAGGAGTACCGTGACGGGAAGGTTTACGCAACTTTCGAAGATGGCAAGGACTCGACAGTTCCATGCGACAAGGTTCTAGTTTCGGTCGGACGTAGACCGAACAGTGACGGAATTGGTTTGGAGAAGGCGGGCGTCAAGACTGACCCCCATGGGTGGATTAAGGTTGACAAGAAATTGAAGACCAACGTGCCCGGAATATACGCCATCGGTGACATAATCGGTCCCCCCCTCTTCGCTCACAAAGCGTCCAAAGATGGCATAGTGGCCGCAGAAGTAATCGCGGGCATGAAAAGCGAAGCTGACTACCGAGGAATAGCTTGGGCGATATTCACAGACCCAGAAATCGCATCGGTGGGACTCACCGAAGAGCAGGCAAAGCAGAAAGGTTACGCACCGATTCTTGGAAAATTCCCATTCACAGCCCTTGGACGAGCTCTAATCGCTGGAGAGACCGATGGATTCGTGAAAGTTGTCGCGGATAAGGAGACGGATCTCGTCTTGGGCGTTCATATAGTAGGCCCCGAAGCCTCAGACCTAATTAGCGAAGCTGCCTTGGCTGTCGAGATGGGTGCCACGCTCGAAGACCTCGGATTCACCATTCATCCACACCCAACACTACCCGAGGCGATCATGGAGGCCGCGGAGGCGGCCATGGGAAAGGCGATTCACATAGTGCAAAAGCCGTAATCGACAGCCTTCCGGGTTTCGATTCCGCACTAAGACGGACTGACTGTATTACAGCACGGCGAATAGAGTTATCCGTATTGTGGTTTGGCGCTTTCCTAGCTTTCTCCAAACCTGATGCCCTGAGCCAAGGGAAGCTTTTCGCCCCAGTTGATTGTAGTTGTTTGACGTCGCATGTATTGCTTCCAAGCATCCGACCCAGCTTCTCTACCGCCACCAGTTTCTTTTTCACCTCCGAAAGCGCCGCCGATTTCAGCCCCTGAAGTGCCTATGTTTACATTAGCTATGCCACAGTCGCTGCCGACAACCGAAAGGAACCTTTCTGCTTTCCTCAAAGACTCCGTGAAAATTGCGGAGGAAAGGCCTTGCGGAACTTCGTTATGCAGCCTGATTGCATCATCAAGAGTATCATATTGCATGATGTATAGAATGGGGGCGAAGGTCTCTTCGCAGACCAACTGAGAATTGCCGGGAACGCGCACGATAGCCGGCGTGACATAAAACCCAGATCTGTCAAGTTTCTTGCCACCCACAATGATCTCACCCCCCTGGCTGGGCAATGTTCGCAAAGCTTTCATCATCGTGTCGACCGCGTCCTGATCAACCAACGGCCCCATAACTGTGGATGGATCCAGTGGATCACCAATCCGCACCTGCGCGTAGGACTTCAAAAGCCGTGTCGTCAATTCATCCGCTATCTTCCTCTGGACGATTATTCTTCTAGTTGTGGTGCAGCGTTGGCCGGCTGTTCCAACGGCAGCAAATAGAATTGCTCTAGTTGCTAGATCAAGATTCGCATCTTCTGCCACTACGATCGCATTGTTACCGCCAAGTTCCAAAATGGTTCTTGCAAGTCGTTTTGCGGCTGCGTCGGCCACACGTTTTCCCAGTGTCGTTGATCCGGTTGCTGAAATGAGCGCAATTCTTCTATCCTCGATTAGTCGTTCTCCAACGATTGATCCTTTGCCAACAACAAGAGAAAAGACGCCGGTCAACCCGTTTGCCTTCATGACTCGATTCACGACGTGCTGAAGCGCTATTGCGCTCAGGGGCGTCTTCGAAGATGGTTTCCAGATCATAGTGTCGCCGCAAACAGCAGCAATCATCGAATTCCACGACCACACAGCCATCGGGAAGTTGAAAGCGGTGATTATTCCAATCGGGCCAAGGGGGTGCCATTGCTCATACATTCGATGATAAGGGCGTTCTGATTGCATGGTGAGTCCGTGAAGTTGTCGTGATAGACCGACAGCAAAATCTGCGATATCAATAACTTCCTGAACCTCCCCAATTCCCTCTGCAATTATTTTTCCCATCTCTAACGTTATCAGCCTGGCGAGAGGTTCCTTCAATCTGCGTATCTCAGAAGCAATCTCGCGAACGATTTGACCTCGTTTCGGCGCGGAGGTCAGTCGCCACTCTTGGAAGCTTCGTTGTGCAACTGCGATCACATTATCGTAGTCTTGTTCGGATGCAAGCGCTACCTTCGCAATCAAAGAACCATCTATCGGCGTAATGACGTCGAGAATCTCTTTGCCATGAATGTTGTTCCAATCGTCAGGTCCGGCGCATGCACCGGAATTGATCTCTTGTATGCCTAGCTCTTTCAGGAAACGGTGTTTCTCGTAGCTCAACGCTAAACTCGCCGTCATTGGCCGTGTTCCTTTACCTTTGCTGAGAACCTATCGGCGTTTTATTGTTGCCGCCCTGAGCCAAAGTTCGGGAGGTTTCTGTCTAGTTCTTGGGGTTATTTCTTTGTGATCTTGCTTGGAATTGGTTCGTCGTCGATTGGAAGAACTAGATCGCCTTCGATACTGCCAGATCCTTCGCAAGCTTCACAAACTAGCTTGCCACCACCAAAACATTGCTGGCACTTGATCTCGACTATGCCTCGACCATTGCATATATCGCATTCAACTGATCCGGTGCCAGAAGGCGCTGGTATTTTGCCTGTACCTTTGCATTCATCGCACTTAGTTGGGAGTAGACCCGTACCCTTACACTTGGAACAGTCGACTTCGCCATCTCCGCCACACGTGGCACATTTCAAAGTGCAAATACCTCCTCTGAATTATGATATTCAAAACCCGTGAAGATTAGGTGATGCCTGAAATCAGCATCGAGACTATTAGTAGGCTAATCTGCTATTTAGCCTATTTTCTTTTAATGAACCTGAAAAAGTGGTGGGGTCTGAACTGGTTCAGACCATTTCGTGCGCGTCGAGAAGCCCTACAATTACTAATGTTCGTTTCCTAGCGCTTTGCCTTGTCGAAACGGCTTTCCACATCGGACCAATTGACTACGTTCCACCATTTGTCGACATAGGCGCCTCGATCGTTCTTATACTGCAAATAGTACGCATGTTCCCATACATCCAGGACCAGTAGGGGAACAGCTCCCTGCGCGGTGAGGTTCTGGTGTTTCTCTGCTTGTAGCGTGAGAAGTTGGTCAGATAACGGATCGAACACAAGCAGACCCCAGCCAGAGCCTTCTACTGTTTTAGCCGCGGTGCTGAATTGCATTTTGAAGGCGTCGAATGTTCCGAAGTCCTTGTTGATCTGATCGGCGAGTTTTCCGCCGGGTTTGCCGCCGCCGCTAGGCTTCATGTTAGGCCAGAAGAGGGTGTGCATGGAATGGCCTGAGGCATTGAAAGCAAGGTCCCTAAGTATGGCTTTCACATCTACTCCTTGAAGTCCCGCAGCTCTACCCTTCTCAAGCTTCTCTAGAGCAGCGTTAGCTCCGTTGACGTATGCAGCATGATGCTTGTCATGGTGTAGTCGCATTATCTCTTCTGAGATCACTGGTTCAAGTGCATTATACTTGTAAGGCAACTCTGGAAGAACGTATTTGTTCGACATGGGTCCGCTCGTTTGCCGCTTATTACATAAACCTTTCATCCAACTGTGAAGGCTCTCTCATGCGCTGCGACATTCCGGGTCTAGACTAGTTGCTTTACCTCTTCAGTAATCGCTTGGCCTAGGTATCCGTATACCGCTAATTTCACTACTTTGAGGCTAAGCAGAGCGCATTTAATTCGAGTCGGTCCAGGATCTATGCCTAAGAGATTTAGTACGTCGGTTTTGCCCATAGATTTGACCTCATCCAGTGTCTTGTCTTTGATGGTTTCAGTTAGCATTGAAGCCGATGCTTGGCTAATCGCGCAACCTTTGCCTTTGAAACGTACGTCCTCGATTCTTCCGTCGTTGATTTTCAGCTGCATCTCGATTATGTCGCCGCAGAGGGGGTTTGAATCTTTTGCGCGAACATCTCGGTTCGGAAGATCGCCAAAGTTGCGTGGGTTCCGATAGTAATCAAGGATTATGTCTTTGTAAATGTCAGAGCTCATGGGCTGAATAGCTTCCTAGCCTTCTCGAGGACGGCAATGAAAGCGTCAACTTCCTCTTTTGTGTTATAAATGTAGAAGCTGGCTCTGGAGGCGGCTGGGATGTCCAAGAATTCCATTAAGGGTTGAGCGCAATGGTGTCCGGATCTGATAGCAACGCCGTCTTCATCCATGATTGATGCGAGGTCGTGCGCGTGGATATCTCCCAGGTTGAAAGCTAGGACTCCGACTCTGTTTCTAACTTCTCGGGGCCCATATGTAACCAGCCCTTTGACTTGGTCCATTTTGCCCATGGCGTAGCTTGTGATCGCTTTCTCATATTCGTGAATGTTCTCCATTCCAATTTTGCGAAGGTAATCTATTGCCACTCCGAGCCCTATGGCTCCTGCAATATTCGGCGTTCCAGCTTCGTACTTGTAGGGGAGGTCCTTCCATGACGCGCCCGTTGTGTGAACTTCTCTAATCATCTCTCCCCCCCAAGGAACGGCGGCATATCCTCCAAGCGTTCGCTCTTCCCATACAGGACCCCGATGCCTGTTGGACCAAGCATCTTATGCCCCGAGAACGCCATGAAGTCACAATCCATCTCTCTGATATTCACGCGCATATGTGGTACAGACTGAGCGGCATCCACAAGTACCAAAGCACCCTGCCGGTGTGCGGCTTTCGTAATCTCGTTTACAGGGTTGATCGTACCTAGAACGTTGGAAGCATGAGTCATGCATACGAGTTTCGTTTTGCCATCGATCATCTCCTGAATCTCTTTTTGAACAAGATAGCCATCCTTGTCAATCTTGATGAATTCGATTTTCGCGTTTCTCTCCTGTGCGAGCACTTGCCATGGAACAATATTGCTGTGATGTTCCATGATCGTTAATACTATCTTGTCACCTGGGCCAATGTTCGCGCGACCCCAAGTGTAAGCGACTAAGTTGATTGCTTCAGTTGCGTTTCGGGTGAAAACTATCTCCTCTGTGCGGTCTGAGTTGATGAATTTTGCGACCTTTTCTCGTGCTTCCTCATGAGCGAGTGTTGCTTCCTCTGCCAGTTTGTGAATGCCGCGGTGGATATTGGAGTTGTATTCGCTATAGTACTTACTAATGGATTCGATCACAGCGCTTGGCTTCTGAGACGTCGCCGCGTTATCGAAGTAGATTAGTGGTTTCCCGTTCACTCGCCGCTTGAGTATTGGAAAATCTTCTCGGATCTTAAGCGCGTTTATGGTGGTTAGTCTCTCAGCCAAACCCTAGACCTGCAGGACCAATTAACTGCTGAACGATAACATACGGCATGATATTAAATTCTCCAGTTTAATTCCTGTTGTGGTTACTTCTGCACATATACGTCATTCTTCTCGATCTTCAACCCATAGATTCTCAAGGGCTCGGTTGCGGGTGGGTTCCGAACAGTTCCACTGGGCAGGTCGAAGCGCGAAAGATGAAGGGGGCAGGTCACTTCCGAATCGGTCAAGAATCCCGTAGTGAGGTCAGCCGTCTCATGGGTACAGATCCTGTCGACTGCGTAAAGCTTGCCTTCCAAGTTGACGATCATTATGCGAAGCTCACCAACATCAACTGGATACATGGTTCCAGTGGGGATGTCCGAAAGTTGGCAGACTTTCACGTACTCACTCAATGCTCGCTTCACCATCCCGGGTAGACTAGCTCTCTGGATTAGGTATAGTTACGTCCGATGCTAGTTACTCCTTTTGGTGCAAACATAATGCGCCGAAGAGGGCGCTCCTGAATCACATTGACCTGGTCTACGTGGGGGAGGTAAATAGATGGCCAGTCGTCGTCCCGTGAAAGCAAATAGAAACGATAGACGTCAATCAAAAGCCAATTGTAATGTGCGAACCTCTTTAGATAACCTTGATACACCTAGTCTGAGAAGTCGATCCGAGTCAAGATTTGTTCAATTGAGGGGTTCTATGTGGAGTTGGAAGTTGCCGAAAGAAAGGCCGTTGAATTGATTCGCAGCAGATTGAATGCAGGGTCTATCACGGTTCTCAACGCGAAGTTGGAAAGAGACCCCAACGATCAGATTACAGTGACCGGCCTTTTTCAAGATGAGAAAGGGAATCAACGAAAGTTCGAAGTCAGGTTCCATATCGAACAGGACAAGGCGCAAATCTTGAACTGGGCAGTTTCATCATGAACTCGCACAAGCTACAAGCAAGTCATGGTGGTCGCTAGAAAGGCTAAACAAGTTATTAGACCTGTTCATGGCACTGCCTCAAATCACTAGAGTCATTACCCGGTTCTTCTGGAAGTGGGGCTGGTGCAGCGGGATTGAGTCGCGAAAGTCTGATAGAACCAGCGTTTGAGAGTGCCAGGGATGAATATGCTGACTGCGCTGTATACAAGAAACTTTCAGAATCGCGCTTTGAAAAGAACAAAGCGTTCAAGAGAACACTCGCCCGACTCGCCAAAATGGAGTACAAACACTACGTGTTCTGGATCAAATATTGTCCAGAAAGGAAAGTCGGCGCGAGCACTCTCAAGGTTAACCTGATCGTATTCCTGAGATTCTTCTTGGGAGTCACTTTCGCAGTCAAATATCTCGAGAGGGGCGAGGCGAAGGTCATCAAGAAGTACAAGGGGTTGGCCTATCGGATTCCATCAAAAGACATACGCACCTTCAGGGAGATGATAGCTGATGAGGAAGCCCATGAAAGAGATTTCTACGAGCGGTTTGACGAGCCTCACATAAAATACATCTCGTTCATTGTTCTCGGCTTGGCAGACGCGCTTGTGGAGATAGCGGGAATCCACGCGGGGTCGCTGGGAATCTACAATTCAACCGAACTTGCGGGACTGGCCGGTATTGTTGCGGGAGCCGCCGCTTCGATAGCTATGGCGTCAGCGGCCTATGCTCAAGCCAAGGCTGGTTTCGAAGGATCGGCCGCCATGTCCGCGGTATACACTGGGATCTCATATTTCATTACGGCAGTGATACTCGCAACGCCTTACTTCCTAACAAAAGTCATGTTGAATGCCTTATTCAGTTCGTTGGCGTTGGCGGTTCTTCTGATCGCCTTCATAAGCTTCTATGGATCCGTAATATCAGGAGGAGTTTTCAGAAAGGACTTCATCGAGGTCACGGCCATAATGTTTGGCGCCACAATAGCACTATATCTTCTAGGATTTGCAATTCGCCACCTGACAGGAATAACAATCTGAGCTTTCGGATAGCAGATTAGCCTGCTTGGTGGGTGGTGGCCACACCATTGGATGTATAGTGTTTTACTCGTCACAAATGTTAAGTTACAGAAGCATAATGACGAAACCGCAGCATTAACCGCGATAACACTGTTTGCACCAAAGCCGAAAGCCAGATGAAACTTTTGATCGATTTCAGCACTGCAATTCTCATACTATCACTGGTTACCAGTATTGCATTTTTCTTCTATGGATTCAACATTTACTACCTACTCGGCCTCTCAAGACGATATAGATCCCCATCGCGCGGGCCAAGTAGTAAGCCGACGATAGCAATCCACATTCCCATTTTCAATGAACGATACGTGGCGGCTAGGCTTCTCGCGGCTTGCATAGGCGCGGCGGCTCAATATGGGAAAGAGTTGGTACACATATCCGTGCTTGACGACTCTCTTGACGAGACAACTACAATATTGCAACCGCAAGTTGTCCAGTATAGGGAGAAGGGATTCAATGTTGATATCAAGCACAGAGAGGACAGATCAGGGTTCAAAGCCGGCGCCCTTAACGCGGCCCTTCACGATGCAACGGAAGAGTTCATAGTTATATTCGATGCTGATTTCGTCCCCGAAAGTGATTTCCTGAATCGCGCTTCCTCATACATTGCTTCAGACGACAGAATAGGTGTAGTTCAATTTAGGTGGAGCTACACAAACAGAGAATACAACTGGCTCACGCGATCGGTGTCGATCGGAATGGATGCTCACTTCCTGATCGAACAACCAGCCAGATGTTTCGGCGATCTCTTCCTTAATTTCAACGGAAGTGCCGGCATCATTCGCACATCTGCGCTAAGAGAGTCAGGTGGCTGGCAGTCAGACACGCTGGCAGAGGATCTTGACGCGAGCTACAGAATGCAGATGCACCATTACCGCATTTTGTACGTTAAGGATGGCGTCCCATGCGAAATACCACCGACTATCGCAAGCTTCAAACGGCAACAAGGCAGGTGGGCGCGGGGGAGTCTTCAGGTAGCTAAGAAATGTCTGCCAACGATCGTCACAGCCAGAGACTTCAAGTTGAAACAGAAGTTCGAGGCGGCGGTTCATCTTACGTATTACCTTGTTCATCCTCTCATGTACTTTTCATTCCTTCTTGCAGCCATTGCAGGCATCTTCAACATAGACAGCATCAGAGTAGTATTACCGAAAGTGAGCCAACTTTTCCCAAAACAGCCAAGTATCCAGTACTATTTGACCACACCGATATGGATAGTGTTCGCTCTATCCATCCTGCTTTGCACGGCTGCTGCTTGGTCTTACTACATCGTTGCGATGAGACAACAACATTTGGGGGTCCTAAGAAATTGGTCGTCGCTCCTAGCCCTTGGGTTCTTAGGCTACGGGATCAGTGTCAGCAATACCGTTGAGGGTATGAGAGCATTCTTTTCCAAGAGAACCGGTGTCTTCAAAAGGACACCTAAGTACGCGATAGTTGGATCGAACGGAACGTGGCGCGATAAGACGTACCAGGTGCCACTTGATTTTACGAGCGTTCTAGAGTTAGGAAGCATTGTCCTCGCACTGATTGCGATTACCCGCACGTTCTACTTCGACAATTTTGGCTTGCTAATCATACTTGGATTATATGCTTCATCTTTCTTGCTAGTCTTCTCAGGCACGCTAATGCAGAGTGGCGGTGAGACGGTTGCCATTCCGTCTTAGCAATCATAGATTGGAAGGCTACTTTCCATTCTTCGGTCTCGGTCGAACCCACGATTCCGAGTAATAGTCTTTCAAGAGTTTGAACCCGTTCATTTCTGGGATGCTGCACGGGACACTGAAACCCGCCTGCACACCGATTGACACCGCTGTCTTATACGTTGAGATCAGCACGTCGGCAATCTCTCTAGAAGTGGCTCCGGATCTTACTGCATATTCGAGATGTTCCTCGATTCCTCTGTCCCAACGTTTTGCTGCACTTGTTCCGAGACAGATCAAAGCTTTGGTCTTTCTTCCGAGGACGCCAGGTGTGTATCTGATCTTAGCAGATTCGTGGACTAGCCTCAACCAGTCCGCATTCTCGGTTAGGATTCTAAATCGGTAAAGTTCAGGAACCCGCTCCATGTTAGCCATAGCGTCCTCGTACACTCTCTGTACCGAAAAATCAAGTTCTGCTAATGTTTCGGTTGAGTCGTTTGTGATAATTTCAAAGTGTCCCGCGCGTAGGGTATGGTCAAGGTCAGCGAGGCCGATAACGATGGAAGCAAGAAGAATGGTTTCAGTAATCTCTTCGGAAGTGGCTCCTGCCTCAATGGCACCCTCGATATTTGTCAGGATGCCGGGTTCCCACAAGTGACCTATGGACTTCCCGAGTCCAACGAGTTCTTTCGTCTTCTCGTCTAGGGCACAGCGTTTAGGCCATTGAAAAACGGTGCCGTTAAGAAGTTTCAGCCAAGTTGGGTTATCTGCAAGGGCCTTAACCAAGTAAATTTCTGGAACACTACCTGATTTTCTCTTTATCTCGCCGTATATCTTTCTGCTCTCTGGATTAACGGACGCAATCGACTCAATGGGTAGTCTGAATGCGATTCGCTTATCTGTTTTCCGTGTTAACCGGCGCTTCAATTTGTTTCATCTTTTTGTGATGTAGAGTGGCGTTTGTCGCTTTGTATTAAACGCCTTCATCGAGAGACAGTTTGTTCCATCGTTAAAGATGAGTTCGCGTCAGTTGAAGCAGTTGGGCTGTTGGGACGAATCCTCGCCTTTAGTAGCTCGTAGGCGAAGATTAGGTAGAAAGGCAGGTACTGGGCTAGGTCGATGATGAGAGCGGTCTGGGGGGTTACTGCTTCGAATGGAGGGGGAGGGAATGCGTTGTACTTCATGTACCCTAAGAATATTGTTCCAGAAAGGAGCAACCATGATGGCGACGTGTAGATTGCCAGAAACGGAATAATCCAGACCATATACCAGGCGAAGAAGGAACGATCCAGTAGGAGAACAGCACCGGTGAGGAGGAAACTCATTTTCATCAGATCCGGAGGGAGGGATTTTTGCCGAATCGATCTTGATAGAGCCCAGAGCAATAGCGAACCGTATATTGCGTAGACGATGATTTGCGCCGCAAATCCAGGATTTGCCACTAGGTCCGTCCATCTTATAATGATCGTTATGAGTGGGAATGCGCTGCCGTTGAAGTTGGATGTGTTCAACGCGTAGAGGAGGCCGCGGTAGACGTTTAAGCCAATGTCTGCGTATGGCAAGTGGAATACGAAAATTAAGGATAGAAACACAGCGGTTCCCCATTTGTTCCAGCGCTTGAAGAGGATTGGTGCGAAGAATATTGGGTATAGTTTCGTGACTACCGCCAGTGCCATAACCGCGGCTGATATGTGATTTCGTTTGCGTAGGAGCAGGAGGAACGACATGAGCGCGAGGAAGACGGCTACTGAGTCGTTGTGGCCCGTCTGGGAGATTTCGACAATGACTAGAGGCGCCCACGCGTACACCAAGGAGTTCCTCAGGTCGAGCTTCAATTCTTTGAGTATGAGACAAATTGTTGCAATTGTTGATAGGTCAAACAGAAAGAACGTCACTTTGTAGCTTAGGAGGGATTGAAATGTGACGTATAGCCCTTCAAAAAGCATCTCCATTAGAGGAGGGTAGCCTGTTAGTAGTTCCTTATGATTGACTGATTGCCAGTTTGCGTCTCTTAGCCAGGATAGCTCAGTTGCGTTTGGTCGGTAGAGGTATGGATTGATCCCGCCTGCGGCAACTTTTCCATCCCAAATATAGCGGTATATGTCAAAGGAGAATACTGGCCCAGAGAATAGCAGTGTTAGCCTGAATGCAACGGCGAAGAGGATGATGATCAATAATCCTTCTGAGCCGCCAGAAGTCATCTTCTTTACTCGCCAAACGGCAATCAGATAGATCGAGAATAGACCAAAGAAAAGGTCGGTGAGCCAAGTCGAGCTCACACTGCTAAGTTGAAAGAACGCTACAAATCCGAGTTCGAGTATGATCCCGCAGGATAGAAGCGCCCAGTTTCGTTTCGCAAATTGCTTGCTTCGATTCCACGTCGTTCCATGTGCAGAGATCATTTCTCACACTATCTGACTACCCGCCAGACATATCGCTCAATTTGGACGGCACGTATGCCAATGTAAGTGAGGACTACTGTGAGTGCCCACGCGAAGACAGTTCTCGCAAAACCAGATTTCTCGTACCTCCTTGCAGAGGTCTGGACTATCTCATTCAGCATAATGTGGCTTCCCAGTCCACGTAGTCTCTTGCACATGTCCACTGCTTCTTCATTCATGCTCTCATCAAATCCGCCCAATTGTTGGAATGTGGCCCTTCGAACAAAGAACGACGATCCCATGCCCGAAATTCTCAGAATATTACTCACGATGTCCCTGAATGCGCAAAGGGCGCGGTATCTGAACCGGTTGGGTGGCGAATACATCAGATGGGCGCCACCTGCAACAATTTCCGTGTCTTGGAAGGATCTTGTGATGCTCTTCAGAAGTGTCGGTGGAACTATGGCGTCTCCATGCAAGAAAAGAAGGATGCTGCCCCTAGCCCCAATGGCTCCTAGGTTCTCCTGATGTTGCCTTCCAGGTCGGCTTGAGACAATAACTCGGTCTGCAAGTCGATTAGCAACCTCCAACGTTCTGTCAGTGCTACCGCCGTCGACCACGATTATTTCACTGGGACAGGACTGCGCGCGAATCGGCAGAATGGTTGCCTCCAATGTTGTCTCTTCGTTAAGCGTGGGAATAATCACCGAGACTTCATTTGCCGATTCCTGCAACGGAACTGATGGGAGCGTCTTCAGCATTGCACCAGTGCGGGGATGGCTGCTAAGTGTTTTCTTCATGAGAAGACTTGAGGTCGTCTATGTCATCGAGATCAACTAGATCATCGAGTAGCGTGAGAGGTAGATCTGCGTCTCGTGCCTGCACAATTAGCTTTGAAACGGCTGTGCTGCTGCTTGTGCAGTCAATTGAGCTATGCAACCAATTCGCAATACCCGAAGTCAAACCTATGAGATATGTTCCTCCATCGCAAGTCGGACCCAAGACGAGGCGTTGTTCATTCTTCTCGGCAGCTACTTCTAAGGGTTGAAAGGCTCTCAGAAGTAGCTTCTCATCAATTTCCGCTTGATCGCCGAATACGAGTACTGCAACCTCAGCGCCGTCGTTGAACGCTCTCTTGAGCGTCAATGCGATTCGTCCCTGCAGTCGGTTCTTTCTCATCTTGAGGGAAGAACAAGACGTTCTGTTGTTCCTTCGGTCTGCAACAATTCCCTAATTTTCAACTCTTCGTTCTCTGGCCAGTAAGAAACATACAGTTGAGCACCTGCCGACCGTTCCAAATTCTTCATGATGTCGAAGATGTCTAGGAGAATGGCGGAGTAGAGTTTACTGGCGACGAGGGGGGAAAGACCATTTGGTCCAGTGAGGCGGGTTTTCACACGGCCCGGGTTCGGGACCTTTGTGAACAGGAGCAGCGCCTTTTGCATCGCCAATCAGCTGACCGAAGTTGTGTTCCTAGGGCTTTAAGTAGCTTGTATTTAATGCCATTAGAATAAGAACCGCAGACTCATGCACGAGTGGCTTGACAGAATGGCGAACTAATGAGTGCGAGGGAACAGGCAACGAAGATTTCGATCGGAATAACTTGCCACAATAACGGTGATAACATCGACCACTTGTTGGGCGACATTGAACGCCAAAGGCTCGCACCAGGAAGTCGAATTGAAGACGTCATAATAGTTGCAAGTGGATGCGCAGACAATACGGTCTCGTCTGTCTCTGGGTTTTTGCAAAAGAGATCCGAGAGTCCGCCTTATCGTCGAATCTCAACGGCGAGGAAAGCCGTCAGCGATCAACAGGATCTTGAGGGATATGTCTGGAGAAATACTCATACTTCTCTCGGGCGACATTAGACTTCCTGATTCGGGTTTTGTGGACGCGCTCGCCTCACATTGCAGAAACGGTATCGGCGTTGTCGGATGTCGACCCGTGCCCATCAACAACATCGATACGAAAGGTGGCTACATTGGGCATCTCATGTGGAACCTGCATGACAGGACGCTGGAGGCTCAAATTGAGAATGGACTTCGTATGCAGGCGGGCGAGGCGTTTGCTATCAGCCGGCAGGCGGCAGAATATGTTCCGCTTAATGTGATCAACGATGATGCTTACCTAGTGCTCAGGGCACAATTGAACGGCCACAAATTCGTCTACTCTAGAGAACACTACAGTTCTGAACAGAACTCCCGAGAGACTTCAAGAAGTTCTGTTGCAAAGAGCAAGGATCATTAGAGGCCATCGGCAACTCAAGGAGATGATTGGAGATATCACCTAATGTGCTTGACACCCTGGTTTTTAAGCGCCCCTTGATAGTTGCGGAAGTGGTACTGCAAGAAACGAAAAATCAATTGAGAACTGGAAATCTCAGAATAGCTTGGTTTTTCGAACTCATTCTACTGGAGCTGACCGCACAGCTGCTTTCTAGAATATGGAGTTTTGCTCCTTTGTGGCCTGCCTCAAAATCCGCGAAGTGGTCACGCCAGGAATCTCAGAGAGCCTCAGCCGCCCATCCTTCTGGTTCACCAATGACTTGAGTGGGCACCCTCAGCGACCTCGTTCGCATCCGAATCCCAACTATGTATCCTCTTCTTTGTGGCAATCCGAGTTTGCATGATGTCGAAATTATGCCCGTTCTTCACATACCTGCCCAGTGAATTGGAGGGTTTGGATATCTTGTTCTGTTCCAGAGAGTTGTCTGGTAGAACTTAGTCAGCGTTCAGTTCTATTGCACAGCCTTCCATCTTGGAATGATTCGCATGTTGCCTCTGTGACGGCCGCTCGAGAACAATTATTGCTGTGGGTTTTTAAGTGGTTGCTGGACAAGGTGCAACAGATGCATAGGTCGCATTTGAATGGAGAAACGAAAACTAGCAACCAACGTGAGGATTAGGTTGTGGTTTGAGAATTCAAAGGGCGAATCTTTCTTCGGAGAGGGGATCGCCGTTTTGTTGCAGGCAATTGAAGGGCACAAGTCCATCTCCCTAGCATGCAAGGATATTGGTATGTCCTATCGGTACGCTCTCCACAGGATCTCTGTGGCAGAGAAGCGGTCCGGATTGACGCTGGTCAGGAGATTCAGAGGAGGAGGATCGAGAGGAGCGAGAGCTGACCGAGCAATGTCAGATTCTTCTTCACAGATACTCTGAGGCAAAGCGTCTCTTAGAGGATTTCGCGACGTCCATGTGACTACTATCCTAAATCTTCAGTCTTCTGGGTTCTGGCTAAGTATTCTCTCAGCTCTTGCTACGTCTTGTTTCGTGTTTGCGTTAAAGAATGTTCTGAGTTCGGGATCAATTGCTCTTATTTCATCTTCAATGGACACGTAAACGACTCTAGGTATCTTTTTGATTACCTCTGTCGGTGATGACTGCTCCCTTGGCCAGTGCTTCTTCGGCCAAGTGAAGCATGGGTTCTCTACGATACACAGCCTGTAATGGCTCCAGTTGTCCAGTTTTCCATCGTGGGATAACAGCGTCAACATCAGAAGCGTGTTTCAAGAGTAGCTGAAGTACACGCCTGTTAACGAACGGGATATCGCAGCTCAAGACGATTGCATATCGGGACTTGATGGCTCGCAGTCCGGTGACTATCCCTACCAATGGGTGTCTTTCCTTCAAGTTCGTCCATTATGACTCTAGTGAAATCCGGAAGAGCTTCATCGTATTTGCCACTTGGTGCATTTCGCGCGATAACGACAAGAATTTCGTCAGATAGTCCGGAAACGCGGTCGATGATGTGTCTGATCATGGGCTTCCCAGCAACTGGTTGAAGCGCCTTGTCTGAGCCCAATCTCGAACCCAAACCTCCAGCCAGTAAAATCACAGCTATCTCAGAATTCAATAAATCATCAACAACCGGTTCCAGCTACATACGAAATCTGGGCTCCATGCAAGAAAAGATCCCACGATCTTTTTCGGAAGGACCTCTCCCATTTTCAATATGACGATTTTTGTGGAACCCAGCAGGGCGGTCTCTTCTGAGCCTTGCTAATTCAGGCGGTTCATCGTGAAGAACGCACCTGTATATCTCTGAACGTCACTCAAATTCCTGATCTCAAGGATTCTCCTAACTAGAAAACTCGGACGGAAATAGAATTCTCTGTACGCAATTTTTGAAAAATCCTTCACGCATTGTGCCGTGAGACCATTTGGTACGTATGGGACATCTTCTGAAAAGCCCAGCATGTATTCGTCATAGCTTGCGTTTGAGCGCAGTTCGCCCGTGGCAGTCGCTATCTTGAAGAGTTCAGTCCCGGGAAAGGGTGTCGTAATATGAAAAACGGCGGATGCGAGGTCGAGGCTTTTTGCGAACTCGATTGTCTCTCTCATGGTTTTTTCAGTTTCTCCAGGCAACCCTAGCATGAAGAACCCTCTGACTCCGATTCCGGCTTTCCGTGTCATCTTGACAACTCTTTGAACCAAATCTAATGATTGTCCTTTCATTATTCCATTCAAGATCTCTTGATTTCCAGACTCGATACCATAATCCACCTGCCAACAACCCGCTTTTGCCATGGCTTGGAGTATGGCTTCGGTCATATGATTCACCCTACCGAGACATGTCCAAGTTACGTCGAGTTTGCGTCTGAGTATTTCTTCGCATATCGCCAAGACTCTACGCTGGATCTATGTTGAAGGTGTCATCCCAGAATCTAATTTCTTTCGCACCATACTTGTCAATGAGGAGCTGCATCTCATCGACAACGTTTCCTGCTGTTCTGGCTCTGTACTTGTTGCCGAAGACGGATCGGTCGCAGAATGCGCAATGGTAGGGGCATCCTCTGCTTGTAATCATTGTTGCCTGCGGGAGGTTTCTGTAAGCTGAGGGCGTAGGCTTGTAGTCTGCCAGATTAGGGAGCAGATGTCTCGCTGGAAATGGCAAAGTATCAAGATCTTCGATGTAGGGCCTCGGTGGTGTCTTGATCACTTCATTCTCATGTCTGTAGGCGATTCCGTTCACCTCTGAAAGGTCTCGTTCTTCAGAATGGCGTCAGTCAACTGAACTATCGTGAAGTCGCCTTCTCCCAAGACCGCCATGTCGAAACAGTCGTTTCGCATTGTCTCTTCAGTCAAGGCAGTTACGTGTGGTCCGCCGATCAAGATGGGTGAATCGAACTCTTTCTTCAGTCTCGTGGCCAGACTGAGTGTTCTTCCGTAGCTGGGGGTTACGCAAGTTAACCCGATAATATCGGCGCCTTGTCACCCGGATTTCGTTGACAATTTGCTCATCGCTATAGTTCAAGACAGCTGCGTCAATAATATTCGCCTCATGCCCGTTTCTCTCCAGGGCAGCTGCGAGGTAGGCTAAGCCTAAGGGCTGCTGGAGGCTTGCCACGTTTTCGAATCTCTTGAAGTGTTCGCCCAACTCCCATGGAGGGTTGATGAGAGTTACTCTCGTACGCCTCTCTCCATCTATATTCACTTGATTTGCTGGCTTAACAGTCGATTAGAATCTGTCGCCCAAATACCAGTGCCCGAAGTCACGATTTTGGTAAATTGTTCCCGAAGATTCTCATGAACACTCAGACTTGAGCCTTTCCGCAAGCTCGGGCAGAACAAAGCCTCAGGAGTTTTCTTTAATCCGCAGAACCGACAAAATGGCAGCAGACCAGGAAGAACTCTCCGCTGCAGTTCAATCTTGCTTTTTTGCTCGGAGGAATTCGTTGCTATTGGCGAACTCTTTAACGAGTCTGGTTCTCTTGGAGAGTATTGGGTGAGTTCGGAAAATTTCAGAGGCTGATTCTAGGACGCCAGGATCACCTGCATCATCTCTGTTCACCGCTTGGATTGGGAAATAAGGCGAGTTTCCTCAGAAGTGATATCACAACATCAACCTCATTGACGATGAGTAGGCTTGCTCTGTCAGCGGTTACTTCGGATTCTCGATGCCATGAAAGAAGAGCAAGTTGGATTGGGATTGAGAGAATGTTGAGTCCGAAAAGTGACGCTGATAGGCTAGCGCCGCGACCGAGAACTTCTGCAAGTGTATGATACAGCATGTGGCCACTCTTCACGTGACCTAGCTCATGTCCGAGAACTGCTCATCTGCTCGTTTTCATTCGCTGATTTGAGCATGCTGGAGTATATGACTACACAGGCTTTTTCTTCGCTGCCAAAGGTGAAAGCGTTTGGAGTGTCACCCTCGACTACGAAGGCGTCAGGCAGAGTGTCTAGTGCTAGAATTGCTGCACATTCCCTAATCATCGCGTCGAGTGTAGAGGGATAGGTTACTCGATATGCTTCCTGAGACAGTCTTCGATAACATTTTCTTCTCTAGGTCAGCAACAGTCAGATTCTTTATCAGATAAGGCAATGGGCCCGTAACCTTCAGCGACTCGATAGCACTCTGGTCCGGTCCGTAAGCGAAATCGGTTAGTTGCAGATCGTATGCGTTTCTTGGGATGAACCGGGTTTTGCAGTTGATACAGAAACCTAATTCCTCCGGTGTCTCTGCTCCACATTTTCCGCAGCGTAGAATCAAATCGGGTCACGGAGATGGAAGGGAATAGGTTCGCTTCGAGCGGTTCTAGAATTTCTCAAATTTCCTCTTCAATATTCTTCCTCCGAGAACGAGCCAATCTCAGACGCCCCCGAAGGAGCACAAAAACCATCCTCGGTATGTAAGAGTGGATTCGGATGTAGGAACGTCGTTCTCCACGGAGAGCTTTGACATTTACGTATCTTACTCTCAACTGTTGGGATGCGCACTCGAAAAGGAAGTCGTTCGGGACTCCCCATGTGTCGGTGATCCATTGCAGGTCGAGCTTCTCCAACTGCTTCACGTGTAATGGCAGTAAATCCGCACTGAGAATCCTTCACCTCTAGCCCTGTCAGTATTCGAGTGAATAAACTCAATATCCTGTTTCCCGCATAGCGGAAAGCCGTCATGTCAGAGTGAGGCCAATGGTACGCTCAATCTGTCACCGACAACATAATCGGCACTGCCAGTTATGACTGGCTTGAGAATTTTCGGAATCTCACGTGGATCATGTTGGCCGTCACCCGCTACCACAACGAGTACGTCTGCTCCTCTCTTCAATGCCTCCCAATACCCAGTCTTGATGGCTGCACCCACGCCGCGGGACGCGCATGAAACTACGTGAGTAGCCCCGTTCTTAATGCTCTCTTCTGCAGTCGCATCGGTGCTGTGATCGTCAACTACGATGATTTCGCTGGCAATCTCTTTTGGAATAGCTTCGACAACCTGCCCTACACGCCCCCCTTCATTGTAGGCTGGAATTACCACTGCAACCCGAAGTCCATTGGAGTGTGTGTGTCGTGTAGGTTTCAAACTGATCAAGAGCCGGAATGTGAGGTCTCAGAATTCTGGTTGTTCTATGTATGAGCTACGATAAGCTGTAGAATAAGGACTATTCGACCAAAAGTCTCCGTATGCACTGCCCTCTTGGGCAACGTTGATGCTACTCTTCACTAGGAGTCGAGTTCTTGAAGTGAGAGCCTGGTCTTGTTTGATCGGGGAGACGAAAGAGGAGTTTGAACCGGTGAAGTTGGGCTGGGGCTTCGGAATGTTCAATTTCGATCTGCCTACTCCAGAGAAGCACAAAAGAACCGCTTCGTTACGAAGATACGAAGCATTGACGGATCAGCTTCTCAATTCCTGATTGAAACAGGGAACTGCGTGCAGATGGCTGTCTTGATGAATACCTTTGATATGTGCCTCGAGTCAGAAAAATATATTGTATAGATTATTTCCCTTATAGCATTTACAGTATCCGTTTATAACCTGTGTACTCTACGAGAAAAATATCGAATCATACGAGAATGCTTGGCGACCTATGTCTGGAAGATTGTGAATAACGTTGAAGGTGTCGAGAAGGCGTTTTCTTGGAATGGCAGCCGGCTTCGGGGCCGTCCTGGGGCTCGGTGACCTTGCCGACATAATTCCAAGTCGAAGCCTTGCTCGACCACCCGGTGCGGTTCGAGAAGATCAATTTGTCGAGGACTGCATTAGGTGTGGAGCATGCGTGAAGGCTTGCCCTGTGCGCGGGATTGGACTTGCTCACTTGTCCGATGGTCTGAGAAACGTTGGGACCCCCATGCTGGATGTGCCTGCAGGGTATTGCATGGTCTTCAAAGGCTTGGAAAAACCGAATGCAGAGACAGGAGCAGCATGGAAAAAAGCTAATGAAAAAGGGGAACTCTGTTCGGATGCATCCAAGCGTGCCCCACGGCTGCCCTTCAACCGACTAATAGCGACCAGTTCCATTTAGGAACAGCCGTGGTTTACAAAGAGTATTGCCTAGCGTGGAAGTACGGTAGCTGTTCATTTCCATGTGTTTCTGCTGTGTGTGTTTGACGCTATCACCGTGATGACAGGCCCCCTAGTTGATGCAAACAAGTGTATTGGATGCAACCAGTGCTCATACGTCTGCATAGCACGACCCTATGGCCCCACCGGTATCATGGTGGAACCAACCCCACCAGTATCAAACAAGTAGTGGTTCTGGAATGTCAACTACAAGAAAGAAAACAAGTCCACAAAGACTAGTAGCACAACAGATTACCCGCGAACCAATCGACAAGCCTACCGGACATGTTCCAGTCGGTCGAGTGTTCGTGATTCCTGAACGTTGCAAGGGATGCAAGTATTGTTGGGAATACTGCCCTGAAGATGTTTTGGAATCCTCCCAGGCAACCAACAGCCAGGGATATCATTATCCACAGGTAAAGCAAGGAAAAGAATCGGCCTGCATCGCTTGTGGAATGTGCGAGTGGATCTGCCCAGACTACGCGATCTATGCAGTGGAGGAACCTAAGGTTGGCAGAATCGCATCCAATGTGCGACAGATACGATGGATCAGCCAGCTTGGTTTCCTAGCCGTTTTTCTAATTCTGACAACGGGAACGGTATGCGCAGTGGCCCTGGGAAAAGGTCTTGCAATCGCTGAACCGTTAGGTGTACTTCAACTGATCTTCACTCAAGCCTTGAGGCCAAGCATTTCCTTTTCTTTCATAACTACATCACTCATCATTGGAACAGGTATCTTCGTAGGCATAACCGTCCTAGTTGGGAGAGCTTTCTGCGCTTGGGCGTGCCCAATAGGCACCGTGATTGACGCCATTGATTCTGCGCTTGAGAAGCTGAAGTTCAAACCATTCTTCACCGCCGCAACCCCTTCGCATACGACAATAATCCTAATGCGCTAGTTCGAAATGGGACAAGCAAGTTCGCTGTGCTCGGCGCAACACTCGCAGGATCAGCCCTTTTTAAAACACCAGTCTGGTGCGCTTTCTGCCCAATTGGAACAATATGCAGAGGCGCAATAGCCGGCGCGGAGCTTTCGATTGGTGCCGAGATCCTAGCGGTTCCAGCGGTGGCAAGTCTAAGCCTTGGCGAGAAACGTTTCTGGTGCAAATACCTATGCCCCGTTGGAGGATTCCTGACCCTTCTGAGCAAATACAACATCTTCATTAAACCTAGGATGCGAAACGCACGACATACGAACTGCGGCATCTGTACGAAGATCTGCCCAGAAGGAATCAACCTATGTCAAGAGGAATCCTACGCAAGATGCACGAAATGCCTGGAATGCTACAGTAAATGCCCCTCGGGCGCTGTCAAAATAGATCTGATGTAGAAGTGTCGAAGCGGAATCCGCATGACTGCAAGATCAACCTCAAGGAGATGTGGAAGCAACAATGAGCAGTGATTATCCAGTCGGGGAGTTTTTTATATCGGGCAATCACGCGTGTGCGGAAGGCGCCATCGTTGCCGGTTGCCGATTCTACGCAGGTTATCCAATCACACCATCCTCAGAGATCGCAGAACACATGAGCCGACGACTTCCCAAATTGGGAGGCCATTACGTCCAGATGGAAGACGAAATCGGTAGCATTGCAGCAGTCCTCGGCGCATCGAACGCCGGCGTGAAGTCGATGACAGCGACAGCGGGACCCGGCTTCTCTCTCATGATGGAAAACATTGGACTAGGCGTGATCACCGAAACTCCATGCGTTCTCATCGACGTACAACGTGGAGGACCAAGCACTGGCCTACCTACCCTTGTAGGCCAGGGAGATATGATGCAAGTAAAATGGGGATCTCACGGAGACTACGAAGTGATCGCCTATTCTCCCAGTACTGTTCAAGAAATGTTCGACCTGACCGTGAAGGCGTTTAACATGGCCGAGAAGTATCGCACGCCCACCTTCGTGATGGCGGACCAGACAGTGGCCCACATGACAGATAGACTTGTGATTCCTCCTGCCGAAAAGATCAAAGTGCTTGAACGAAAGAAACAGGCCAAGAAAGACCCGAACATCTTGGCTTTTGATTTCAGTCAAGATTTCCCACCGATGGCTATGGCTGGACAAGGCCATCATGTGAACATCGAGAGCCTCACACACGATGAGCATGGGTATCCATCAACAGATTACGAAGTCTCTGAGCGTATGATTGAACACTTGGTCAACAAGGTTCGAAATCACACAGATGAAATAGTGGAGGTCGAGCATTATCTAGCCGAAGACGCGGATGTAGTAGTCGTAGCCTACGGTTCCACATCACGGTCCGCCTTGCGCGCAGTCAAGGAGGCAAGGCGGGCCAACAAGAAAGTGGGACTACTTCGGTTGATAACGCCATGGCCATTTCCAGCAAATGAGATTAAACGATTAAACCCGAAAAAGATGATCGTGCCTGAGATTAATTACGGACAGATGGAGCATTCGATCAGAGAGTACGCATCTTGCCCCGTTATTGGGATCCACCATGCGGCGGGGAGCTTGTTTCCCCCCGAGAAAATCTATGCGGCTCTAATGAAGGAATAGAATATGTTGCAAATCGAATCAGTGCAAGGTGCGGAAATAGCTGAGAGGCATCCAATGGACGAGTTGTTGAGATCCGAGAGATTGCCCCACATATGGTGTCCAGGATGCGGCCTCGGGATTGTCACAAAATGCCTTGTCGAGGCTATCAGGAATTCTGAAATCCCACTCGACAAGCACGCAATCGTTTCAGGGATTGGGTGTACATCACGTCTTCCAGGCTACCTCAGTCTTGACACTTACCATACTACGCACGGTAGAGCGATACCGTTCGCTACGGGCCTCAAAATAGCTAACCCAGAACTCGAAGTGACCGTAGTTGCAGGGGACGGTGACCTGTTCGATATAGGTGGCAACCACCTAATCCACGCCATAAGACGCAACGTCGACCTGAACATTTTTTGCGTTAACAATTTCAACTACGGAATGACCGGGGGCCAATTCAGCGCAACCACCCCTTTGGACGCCAAAACAGCCACGACGCCCTACGGCAACTTCGAAGCCTCATTCAACCTGCCATACATTGTCGCGGCTGCCGGCGCATCATATGTGTCGAGATGGACAACTCTCCACGTTAGGCAACTACTCAAAGCAATGCAGCGAGCTTACCAAGTTCAAGGCGTGGCCTTCGTCGAAGTAATCTCACCATGCCCGCCAACATTCGGCGAACAGAACGACTTCGAAGACGGATTCGCTCAGATGGAATATTTCAGGAGCTATTCTCGTGTTGATGACCACGCTGATTTGAGCACAATAGGTCTTACAATGAAGCCACCTGACCAAATCGTGGTCGGCGACTTCATTGACCAACGAAAACCCACATACCACGAACTGGAACGCGCCATGATCGATAAGGTAAGAAGTAGACCGAAATAATGTATCATGAAATCAGACTGCAAGGCAGCGGTGGCCAAGGAATCATCACGGCAGGTCATCTCATGGGGGAAGCTGTGTCGCTCCATGATCACAAAGAGGCCATCATGACCGAAAGTTATAGTCCCTACGTACGGGGCGGATATTCAAGAGCAGATCTCATCATTTCGGACGAGCCGATAGACTATCCTCTCGTCACCAAACCGAACATCCTCGTCGCCATGTCCCAAGATGCCCTTGATGACAATTGGGAGCACATCTCGAAAGATGCAATTCTAATCGTGGAGTCTGGTCGCGTAACCGCGCCATCCCACAATGGTCAGAGGTTGATCGCCGTACCTGCTTTAAGCATCGCTGAAGAACTTGGCAGCAAAGTTGCGGCGAACATTGTGATGCTCGGGGTTTTGACAGCAGAAACACGTATCGTAAGCCGGAATGCTATCGAATCGGCGATCACTAATCGTTACCCGAAGGCTCGCGACCTAAACATGCAAGCGTTCGCGCAGGGCCACAACTTCCGCGGGGAGACTCTCTTTGAGAGATACCGTGCTAGTAATCGGAGGTGGCATATCCGGAATCCAAGCTTCGCTAGACTTGGCCAACGCCGGCTCCAAAGTCGTCCTCGTTGAGAGAGAACCGTCGATTGGAGGTAAGATGGCTGCCCTTGACAAGAACTTTCCCACTTTGGACTGCTCGATCTGCATTGAAGCGCCGAAGATGAGTGAAGTCATCAATAACGCCAACATCGAACTCATCACCCTAGCCGAAGTAACAAAGGTTGAAGGGCGGGCGGGAGAATTCAACGTCACCATTCGACAGAAACCTCGATACGTCACTAGCGAATGCAACAGATGCAACGAATGCGTCTTGGTATGCCCGCAAAGCACAAAGAACGAATTTGACGTTGGTTTGACCGTTCGGAAAGCCATCTACACGCCCTTCGAACAAGCTGAACCAGGAACCTATGTGATCGATACTGAACATTGCCTAAACGAGCCACCCAATTACATCCCATGCACACGTTGCACCCAGGCTTGCCCCCCAGGCTGCATAGACCTCAACATGAGCGAGCGAAACCTGACACGAAACGTCGCCGCCATTATCGTGGCGACAGGTTTCGATATGCTCGATGCCGCACTCCTGCCAGAATACGGCTATGGAAAGAATCCGGACATTCTTACATCCCTTGAATTCGAGAGGTTGCTGCAAGCTTCAGGTCCAAGTAAAGGAGAGATACTTCGACCAAGTGACCTTTCTCACCCCGAGAGTCTACTGTTTATTCTCTGCGTGGGCTCAAGAGATCACCGATACTGCGAGTACTGCTCTCGCACCTGCTGCATGTATTCGATCAAAGAAGCTGTTCAGGCCATTGACCACGGCATCAAGAGAGTCATGGTCCTATACATGGACATACGTGCTTACGGAAAAGGATTCGACGAGTTCTATCTCCGATCGAAACACGAGGGCGTCGAGTACGTGCGGGGTAAACCATCCAAAATAACCGAGGATGGAAGATCTATCAAAGTTCTATTCGAGAATACGGACGAGGGAGGAATCGAAGAGAAGAACTTTGACATGGTCGTCTTGGCACCCGCGATGGTTCCAAGCAGAAGGCTCGATAGGCTCGCACAAGTTCTAGGCATAGATATCGACACGGACGGCTTCATCAAGGCGAGCGAGATCAGAGGAGACCTCATCGCGACCACCCGCGAGGGCATCTACGCTTCAGGTTGCTCCGCAGGACCGAAAGATATCCCTGACAGCGTTACCGAAGCAGGCGCCGCAGCTTCGTATTCACTGAATCATATTACCACTAAGACGTGGCCGGAGGAACCCATAGTGGAAGCAATCGATACAACCGGCCCCGCCAGGATCGGACTCTTCCTCTGTGACTGTGGTTCGAATATTGCCGGCGTCGTCAACATCCCAGAAGTCTTAGAGTACGCACGCAAACTTGAAGGAGTTGCGCATGCGGAAAGAGTGCGCTTCGCCTGTGCAGCTAACACACAGGACCTCATAAGACGAACTATCATAGAGAAGAAACTCAATCGACTCGTGGTTGCCGCCTGCTCACCAAAAACACACGGCCCAACATTTCAACGAGTTGCAAGCAGAGCTGGTCTTAACCCGTACCTGTTTGAGATGGCAAACGTTAGGAATCAAGATTCCTGGGTTCACAAGACACAGCCACTGGAAGCCACTGAAAAGTCAAAAGATCTTGTCAGAATGGGCGTAGAAAAAGCGAAGAAACTCAAAGCCTTAGAGAATGTCGAGGTTCCGGTCGTTCAGAGCGCCTTGGTGGTAGGCGGCGGGATTGCCGGGATATCCGCCGCAACAAACCTTGCCAAACAAGGGTTCCAGACCCACCTTGTGGAACGCAACAATGAACTCGGCGGTACACTACTCAGGTTAACAGAGGTAGCTCCCAGCGGCCTAAGCGCCCGACAACTAGTTAAGATGAAAGAACGAGAGATGCTCGATGCAGGAGTACAAGTACACACAGGAACGGATATAGAAACTGTAAGCGGTTTCGTGGGAAACTTCAACGTCCACCTGACCGACGGCAAGACCCTGGATGTCGGCTCGATAATACTTGCCACCGGTGCCGAGCCATACGAACCCACAGAATTCGGATATGGAACTGACCCGCATATCATCACGAGTCTCGACCTGGAAGAACGAATAGGCGAACTCAAGGGCAGCAAAGTGACAATGGTGGCATGCGTAGGTTCTCGAAACGAGAAACGAGGTTGTTCACGCTTCTGCTGTCAGACAATGCTCGCCCAAGCCATGAAGCTTCGAGATCAGGGGAACAGAGTCAGAGTTCTATACAAAGACATGAGAGCATTCACCAGATTCGCCGAAGAAGCATATGAGGAAGCGGCACGCAAGGGCGTACAATTCTTCCAGTTCAACCAGAACATGCCTCCCGAAAAGGCACTGGCCTACCAGAATCACCAGGTCATGCTCCACGATGAACTCAGCGGACTCGATGTGGCTATCCCCACCGATCTACTGGTCCTCAACATCGGTGTTTCACCAGAGCCTGAAGACGGAGTCGCACGGCAACTTAGAGTTACCAAAGACTCGGAGGGCTTCCTACTCGAGAGCCACCCGAAACTCGGCCCTGTCGAAGCAGCAGTCCCAGGAGTCTTCCTGGCTGGAACAGCCCAGGGCCCGAAAGACGTTCGTGAATCCGTAGCTCAAGCTCTTGCTGCCTCAGCTAAAGCCGCGAGGATCCTTTCCAGAACAGAGATCGAACAAGAACCACTTGCGGCAATTGTCAACTACGAGAAATGCACTTTCTGTGCAAGATGCGTTCCAGTCTGTCCCTACTCTGCAATTCGCGGTGAAGTCCGCAAGAACCTTGAAATCGTCCAGGCAATGTGCACAGGTTGTGGAGGCTGCGCTGCAGAGTGCGCTGTTGACGCGATCGAGACACCGGGATTTACTGATGAGCAACTTATTGCGCAAATAGACGCAGCCACAGCCAAGGACGCACACGAGAAAGTCATAGTGTTCGCGTGCAACTGGTGCTCCTACGCTGGAGCCGATCAAGCCGGTATAGCCAAGATCCAATATCCTCCGAGCTCACGAATAATCCGAACGATGTGCTCAGCAAGGGTCTCACAGAAGCTCGTATTCTATGCTCTGGGCAAAGGGGCAGGAGCCGTTCTCATAACCGGCTGTCACCCGAGCGACTGCCACTACATCAACGCCAACCTCAACACTCAACGCCGATTCGAAAGATGGCACAAGACCGCTCAGATGCGCGGCATAGACCCTCGAAGATTACAGCTCTACTGGGTCAGCGCGGCAGAGGGCAGACGATTCGCTGAGAAAATGAAGGAAATGGATGAACTGATACACCAACTGTCGGCTGAAGAAGTCAAGAGCACTCAAACCAAATTCGCGCCCCTCATAACAAGGTGATCCTCAAAATGACAACAGTAACCCTGAATGACGAGCTATGGGATCGACTCAACCAAGCAGTTGCACCAATGAACTGGTGCTATCAATGCGGTGTATGCACCGCCGTCTGCCCGCTAAACGCCACGGGAAAATCACCTTCAGTCAGAAAACTGGTCCGTTCAGCTCAAGCAGGTCTTCTCACAGGCTCAAACGAGGCCTGGCTCTGCACAACCTGTAAACTCTGCGATTACACATGCCCCAGAGATGTTCCCATAGTCGACGTGCTACATGCCCTACGCACCATAGCATTCTTGGAACACAAAGCACCCCCGAAACTAGAGGAGGCATTGTGGAAAGTATACGAGAACGGAAACCCATGGGGTGAAAACAAAGCGGCCAGAGCCAACTGGACCGAGGGCCTCAACATCAAAGAAGCCCTTGACGGCGTAGACGTCCTCCTCTACACAGGGTGCGCGTCATCGTACGATCCTAGACTGCAAAACGTTGCAAAAGCCGTTTCATCCATGCTGAAAGCGGCTGACGTCGACTTCGGGGTCCTAAAGACTGAAGAGAAATGCTGCGGAGACGTTGTGTACCAAAGTGGCGAAGACGCCTACTTGGAAGAGCTCGTTGCTGAGAACGTGACCACCTTCTCGAAGACTAAGGCATCTGTTGTTGTCTCAATTTCACCTCACTGCTTCAACATGTTCAAGACCATTTACCCAAAGTATGGAGCCAAATTCAGGGCGGTTCATTACACGGAATTACTCGCGAATCTTCTCGACTCTGGAAAACTGAAACCCAAACGACCTGTTGAAGACAGAGTAACATACCACGACCCATGTTACCTGAGTCGTTACCATGGAATCCAAGAAGAGCCACGAAGACTCTTGGAATCCATTAAAGGCATCGAACTTCTCGAAATGGACAACTCACATGAGAACACAATGTGTTGCGGTGGCGGCGGAGGCCGCATATTGCTGGAAACTGATGGAGAGCGACTGTCAAACATACGAGTCAAAGAGGCGGCGGAAACTGGTGCCCAAATACTCGCAACCTCATGTCCATACTGCATCCAAAACTTCGAGGACAGCATCAAGACCGTAGGAAAAGATTTGCGTGTACTCGATGTCGCGGAACTATTGGTGAAATCAGTAAGAAGCAACTAGGTTGAGGATGTGAACGAAGCAACGACTACGCTAGAACCTAGTGGGATCATGGTATACCTAGAGCAAACAAACGGTCAACTTGAACCAGTCTCCTTGGAAATATTAGGCAAAGCACAGGAACTAGCCCGTGCGCTCGCGACTGAAACAACGGGGGTAGTTATGGGGCATAATGTTGGAAAGCTTGCTGAAGAAGCCGTTCAATTTGGAGCGGACCGAGTTCTTGTGGCCGATTCACCTGTCTTAGAAAATTACACGACGGAAGCATTTACGAACGTTCTCGGTGAACTGGTTGGAGACAGTAGACCGGAGATTTTGCTGCTCGGCGCAACCCACAACGGCAGGGATCTCGCCGGTCGCCTAGCGGTCAGATTGAACACAGGCCTCATGGCCCATGCGGTCCACGTTGAGGTCGAGAAAGAAACAAACTTGCTTGTCTGTGGTGTTCCAGGATTTGGCGGAAGCCTGATTGCTATCTGCAAGTGCCCGAAAAGCCGACCTCAGATGGCTACAGTTCGCCCCGGCATCTTTCCAGTTCCCCAAAGGAATTCCAAAAGACGGGGAGTGATAGAACAGGTGCCGGCAAACATTGGAGAAGTTCGAACGAAGGTGATTGAGCGGTCGGTAAAGGAAGGCGTGGATGTTATGAAGGCAGAGGTTATTGTAATAGCAGGGCGAGGAGCAGAAACCCAACTTGAACAAGTCAAGAAGCTAGCTGAATCAATTAACGGTGTCGTCGGAGTTACGCGGCCTTTAGCTGACAAAGGTTTGATGGCTCGTGACCATCAAATTGGATCGACTGGCTGTGCGGTGTCTCCGAAGCTCGCGATAGTCTTAGGAGCCAGCGGAGCCGCGCACTTCGTCTCGGGAATTCGAGAAGCAAAGACTGTAGTGTCTGTGAACAAAGACGGTGACGCAGCTATCAACGCATACGCAGATTTTATCGTGGTCGACGAAATTGAGAAGGTGCTCCCACCACTAATCGCTAAGTCCAGAAAGTGAACTGGAAATGAGAATTATCGTTTGCATGAAAGTAGTTCCGAAGACGGAAGAGGTCCAGTTCGATCCAACGACCAAGACTCTGGATCGAAGTCACGCTGAAAACGAGATTAACCAACCTGACAAGAACGCGCTCGAAATGGCGCTGCAACTAAAGCAGAAGCAGGGGGGCGATGTGATACTTCTCTCAATGGGACCGCCGTTCTATGAACAATATCTGCGCCTGGGCATAGCGTCTGGAGCTGACAACGCTTTTCTGCTATGTGATAGAGCCTTCGCGGGAGCAGATACTTACCCCACGGCCTACGCCCTAGCCTCAGCTATCAAGAAGATAGGCAATTTCGATCTAATTCTCTGCGGAGAAGAATCATCCGATGCGAGCACTGGCCAGGTTCCACCCGGGATTGCAGAATGGCTCGCGATACCTCAGGTCACTTACGTGACACGACTAGACATAACGGGGAACCTGTCGCGCGCCACACGCACCATAGAAGGCGGATACGAGGTTCTTGAAACTTCCCTTCCATTTCTGGCCTCGGTCGAACTCGGCTGCAACTCTCCAAGGTTTCCAGATTTCAGAAGAAAACGATGGGCAGACAAAGCGTTCACGCTCACAGTCTGGACAGCAGCCGACTTGGAAATCGATCAAGAGAAGATAGGCATGAAAGGCTCACAGACAATAGTTGAAAGACTCGAAGAACTGCCGAGACCATCACGGAAAGGACAACGCATCACAGGCTCACCCGAAGAAGAAGCTAAACAAATCGTGCAGAACATGAAAAAAGCACTCGCTTAAGAAACAATGATGCTCGTTCGAGTAATGAAAGTGCGAGGCCAGTGAAAGAGTCAGACCCTTTGCAAAAACATCAACACTCAATGCACAACCAGCGCACTTTGAATTGAGCGTGCAAGCCGCTTGCCGTATAATACAACCGATTCGCTGATTAGGTCCATTGAAATATGAGACAATCGTTGAATACGCCAATAGAATAAGCAATGATGCCTGAAGAAACAGAACGCATCAGTTACTCGAGAGCTTCCTTCTACTCATTTCTCAGCGAGCCTTCAAAAGCGAAATTGACAATGATTTCCTAAATGCCATTGTTACCGCTGAGCCTGCGATCAAGCTTCTAACGGAATCCCAGGAAGACCCCGATTTGGTAGAAGGCAGCAAACTCCTTGAACTGTTCGTGAAACCAATAGCGTCTTTGAGCGATCGTGGCAGGCAGGGCTTAATGACGGAGCTGAGAGTTGAGTATACTCGCCTCTTTCTCGGTGTCGGAGATGAGACTGTGCATTTGGTAGAATCCGCCTACATGAAGAAAGAGAGTCTTCAATTTGAAGAACCATCCGAAGATGTCAAGGCCGCCTATAAAAGTCTAGATTTGGAGAAAGACAAGGGATTCTACGAACCCGAGGACCATGTAGCATTCGAATTCGACTTCATGGCGAGAATGTGCTACTGGACAGCGATAGCACTGAGCAAAAGCGACATTGAGAATGCAATAGCATACCTTGCTCTCCAAAAAGAATTCTTGAGAGATCATATTATGAGATGGATTCCAGAACTGTGCAAACGGTTGAAGAGTAAGGCGAAATCGGACTTCTACAGGTCACTGGCCTACCTCACGAACGGCTTTGTGGAAATGGATAATGAAATGCCAAATCACCTAAGCGCTGCGTTGAAACTTAGGCTTACGAAAGGGCGTTAGGCTAAGCTGGAATACTACTCCCTTACCCTAATGCCCAGCATTGAAAATAGGGAATCAGCCAGAAAAGTCGCTTCCGCGGGTCATTACACTAGAGACTGTACCAATAATACATACGTACCTTTGAAATGGCTGATTGAATTTGAATTTGTCCAGATCAACATTGAAGGTTTCACGAAGGAAATTCATGAAGATTGCTGCTGGGGCAGCGGCGGTCGCGACTGCCACACCGTTACTTAAGTACTCAAACACTCTGCCCCTTCTGCGTGCATTGTCGCCCTCCTCGATAGGTGCGTTTGAAACGGCACAGGCGGAAACGATTGTTCATGGAGGATGCGCCCCGAACTGCTGGAGTGGTTGTAAACTCCTCGTACATGTCAGAGACGGGAAACTTGTTGCGACGGAGAGAGGCCCCCTACCTGATTCAAGATACGATCGCATCTGCCTTCGGGGACTAACTCATGTACAACGCGTGTACCATCCCGATCGACTAAGGTATCCGATGAAACGAGTTGGGGAACGCGGCGAAGGAAAATGGGCAAGAATCTCATGGGACGAAGCGATCAACACGATCTGCTCCACGTTGACCGGAATCCAGCAAAAGTACGGAAACAGGGCCGTCGCATTTCATCCCCGGCAGTGGTTATTACGGCTACCTGAACGGCTACTATGGATCGGTTCTCAGATTCGCTAACCTCTTCGGAGGAACATACGCAGAGGGCGCGCTTGATTCAGCCATGCCTCTGGGAGTACTCCAGGTTATTGGAGGGCCGGATCACAGGCAAGGCAACGAGGCTGCCGATCTCGTTAATGCAAGGTTGATCATTCTCTGGGGCTCGAACATTACAGAAAGTAACATACAGAACTGGCACTTCGTGGCCGACGCGCTTGATAACGGGGGAAAGTTGATTGCAGTTGATCCAAGATACACGATCGCAGCTTCCAAGGCTGATCTGTGGGTTTCACTGAGGCCGGGTTCCGATGCTGCTCTCGCACTTTCCATGATGAACGTAATCATCGAGGAATCACTTTACGACACAGACTTCGTGCTCAATCACACGGTCGGCCCATTTCTCGTAAGAGGCGACACGCAGCTCTTCCTTCGCGAAAAAGACATCAAACAGAATGGCTCGAGCAAGTACATGGTGTGGGATTCGAATGCAAACGCAGCAGTACCTTTTGACGCGAGTCCCTCGCCCGTCTCTGACCGGAACACACACCGTCGCCGGCATTCAATGCACGACTGCGTTCCAACTTCTATGGGATTCCACGAAACAATTTGCGCCTGCGAACGCAGCGAAGACAACTGATGTGAAGCCTGAGACTATTCAACAGCTGGCGCGTGAATATGCCACTCGCAAGCCTGCAACAATTTATTGGGGATTTGGAATTGATCGATACTATCATGGAGATTTGACGGGTCGAGCTATAGCCACACTCGCTTCTCTGACTGGAAACATTGGCAAACCCGGTGCAACACCTTGGGGAGGTTTTGGCGGAGCATCGCTGGTTTCATCCCCTCTCAATCTCTTTCAGACTGGCGCGTGGCTGGTTCCCACCAAGAGCAGCGCGAATCAACTCAATAATCTCGCTGTATTCGACGCGATCGAGAAAGGCGATCCCTACCCAATTAAAGCATTTTTCATGTCGAGCAGCAATTATCTCACAACCTTCCCGAACCGAAATAAAATAATAAACGATCTCTTTCCGAAGCTTGAGTATATAGTAGTCTCGGACTTCTCAATGACCGATACCGCCGAATATGCGGACATGGTGCTGCCCTCCACTACTTGGTTCGAGCAAGACGACATTGTCCCAACTATGCATCCCCACGTATTATTGAATCAAAAGGCGATAGATCCTCTTTACGAGTGCAAATCAAATCTAGAAATATTCAGCCTGCTTGCTGTCAAGTTTGGATTTGGCGAGTACTTCAACCAGCAACCTGCAGATTACATTAAACTAATTCTCAATAGTCAAAACCTGCAGAAAATGGGCGTTACTTACGAAACGATGCAGCACGACGGAGCATTCAGATCTGTCCCAGCACCCTTCATCCCGTTCACAGACGGCAAATTCAACACACCATCCGGAAGAATCGAGTTCTACAGCGAGAAGCTTCAGCAGAAGATGCCAGCCTTCCTACCGCCCATAGAGGCTTGGCCTGACAATCCTCTTGCGCAGAAATACCCACTGATATGCCTTCAATGCAAAACAAAATTCAGAGTTCACTCACAATACTCCAACATACAATGGCTGAGGGAGATTGATCCATTCCCCTTCGTTGAGATTAACCCTGCCGACGCACAGACTAGAAGCATAGCTGAAGGCGACATTGTCAACGTGTTCAATGATAGAGGCAGCGTTACTTTGAAGGCAAGGATGAATAATGGCTTAAGACCTGGCACAATTAACCTCAGCAAGGGCTGGTCACAGGCTCAGCTAATCGCAGGTAATCTTCAGCAACTGATCTTCGACTACAAGAACCCTGACACCATGAACTGTTCCTTCTTCGATACATTGGTTGAAGTGAAGAAAGTCTAAGGAGGTTATGAAAATGACAAAAAGGTACGCAATGGTAATTGACCTCGCACGTTGCATCGGATGCCAAACTTGCGCACTTCAATGCAAACTAGAGAACAACGTTCCTCTAGGCCTAGCTTGGAATCGCGTCCTAACAGTGGGAGGACCGCAGATTGATACTCCCACAGGCACATTCCCAGACTTGAGTATAGAGCACCTTCCAATGGCCTGCCAGCACTGTGAAGACCCTCCCTGTGTAAGAGTCTGTCCGGTCGCCGCCACGTATAAGCGTCCTGACGGCATCGTGATCGTTGACTGGGACCGCTGCATCGGCTGCCGATACTGCCTAACCGCATGCCCATACGGAGTCCGAGTCTTCAACTGGGGGAATCCACAACACATCCCCGACTTCCAAGTAGGTGACAGTAACGTACCGGTAAGACCGCGGGGTGTTGTTGAGAAATGCACTTTCTGCGCACAGCGCGTTGACAAGGGACTAGACCCTGCGTGCGTAGTAACGTGTCCAGCTCGAGCTAGATTCTTTGGAGACCTCAACGACCCTGAAAGCCAAGTTTCACAATTGATATCAGCTAGAGGCGGATATCAACTGCTACCCGAGTTAGGGACTAATCCGAAGGTCTACTTCCTACCTCAGCGCAGGAAAGGCTTCGTATCGGAGTAAATGAGGCGAACAATGATGAAAACAACAAAACTACCTGGCCTACTCACGCTCTCGAACGCGTGGATGGCACTTCTCATCGTAATAATGGGAATAGGTGCCTTCGCATATTTCGAATATCAGTTCACTACAGGCTTGATCGTGACAGGGATGCGTGACATTGTCGTCTGGGGATTGTACATCATCACCTTCATCTTCTTCATCGGTCTAAGTGCTGGCGGACTTATCATCTCCTCGTCAAGTCACGTCTTCGGGGTTGAACGGTGGAAACCGATCTCGCGATTAGCAACCCTGATGGCGTTCGTGTGCGTGGCAGTCGCAGGAGTCACAATCGTTGCAGACCTCGGCCGACCAGACAGAGTCCTGAACTTGTTCATGTACCCCCAGTTGGACTCGCCTTTCATATGGGACCTTACAGTAGTATTGTCGTACCTAACTATCTCCGTCGTTGACCTCTGGTTCATGTGCAGGGCTGATCTTGCAAAGAAGCACAGTATCTTTG
The DNA here is from genome assembly GCA_963835925.1 of Candidatus Bathyarchaeota archaeon. GTDB lineage: Archaea > Thermoproteota > Bathyarchaeia > 40CM-2-53-6 > 40CM-2-53-6 > FEN-987. The sequence continues at coordinate 1,100,272 of CAWIHH010000004.1, read as the reverse complement.
CCTTCGGGATGAATGATGTCTCAGACAGGGCGGTAGCGAGAGATCATACGATAGTGAAAGTCATCTCGTTCGTAGCCCTACCTGCAGCTATAATGCTACACTCAGTAACTGCGTGGATATTCGGACTCCAGATGGCCCGCCCCTGGTGGAACACGGCAATTTTGGCGCCAGTCTTCTTAGCTTCGGCCATGGTTTCTGGACTCGCACTGCTTATTGCGACTGCCTTGCTCGCCAAGCGGCGCGGCCTGTTAGAATTAGACATGAGCGTTCTTTACGAGATAGGGAAGTTGCTTGCGGTTGTGCTGCTCATCGACTTCTTCCTGAAATCCGCGCAACTCCTCACGGAGTATTGGCCACAAGCCGACCCTGAGCTCGCACGACTTTCGCTAGTGACAGCTGGTCCGTTCACTCCACTCTTCATCACCGAATGGATTATTGGTGGAATCATCCCATTCGCAATTCTCGCCTACCCAAGAACACGTAAGACCGCAGGTTCATTGATGATCGCGTGTATTCTGCTCATTGTGGGCGTGTTCGCCTACAGAATAGAACTAATATTGCCAGCATTCGTTGCCCCTCTAGTTTCACTTCCTCCAGGACAGGCGTTAGGTCAGTACATTCCAGGTGTGAGTTCGTTCGCAGTCACGGGTACTTACACGCCGACATGGGTCGAATATGCCGTGTCAGGTGCTATGATTGCACTTGGTGCCTTCATCGTTACGATCGCGGCAAAAATAATTCCATTCACAGCGAGCAAAAACACGGACCATAGTTAACCGCTTGTCAATGTAGATTATGCCCGCCTGAACTCAAGGAATGTCATTCAAAGGGCCATCGAGAAAAAGGGAAAGGAGAGGCCTTCTCGAAGTTCGTGAAACATCAGCTGGGTTTGTGCCCAGACGAGATCTCATCGCGGGGAAGAAGCGATGATTGTAGATGTGAATGAAGCCACGCTCGCTTCTATTCGAAATTCGGTCCTGCGTGCTTATGCAGAACAATACGTCCACATTCACCAGGATTTCATGCAACAGATTTGTCGCATGGGCATGGATATTGAAGATGTGGACGACGGCGAACATATCCGCGAACGGCTCGCTACGCTTGGCAAGAGGGGTGCCATCATCCGCAACGATGGTAAGAGCGTTTTCGTTAATCGCATTTCGCCTGGCTGTCAGGCCTGTCAGACAGGTGTGGGGAGCCTCACGTTCTCTATTTCGTTGAAATGCCATCGGGATTGCTTCTTCTGCTTCAATCCAAATCAGGCAGATTATGACTATCAACGCGAACACACGCGCGATACGGTGGCTGAACTTGACGCGCTGCGCAGCAGCGGTCAGTTAATCCAACATCTCGCCCTCACCGGCGGTGAGCCACTACTCCACAAGGAAGAAACGATTCGCTTCTTCAAGCGTGCCCGCCAGAACTTTCCTGATGCCTATACGCGCCTTTACACGTCCGGCGATCATCTTGAGCGCGAGACGTTGCAAGCTCTCAAAAATGCAGATCTGAACGAGATTCGAATCAGTATTCGAATTGAAGATTCCGAAATGGCGCGGCGGCACACGTTCGACCGGATCGCGTTGGCGCGGGAGTATGTTCCTAATGTGATGGTGGAGATGCCTGTCTTGCCTGGGGCGCTCGACGAGATGAAGGGTATATTGAGTGAGCTCGATAGTCTAGATGTATTTGGTATCAATCTGCTTGAGTTCTGTTTCCCTTACCGCAACGTGAACGAGTATAAAGCACGTGGCTATAAGATCAAGGCAAGACCGTTCCGGGTTCTCCACAACTATTACGGGTACGCCGGCGGTCTGCCAGTGGCTGGTAGCGAGGAGACCTCCCTTGACCTAATGGAGTTCACCCTCGAGGCGGGACTCAAGCTCGGCGTCCATTATTGCTCGCTGGAGAACAGGCAGACGAGTCAAGTCTATGAGCAGAACATAGTAGGAGGTGCTCCTAAAGCGCTGTTCTTATCTCACAGAGATTATTTCTTGAAATCCGCGAAAGTCTTTGGTAAAGATGTGGTAGCCGCGAAGGAGATTTTCGATAGGACTGGCTATGGGGATTATCGTTTCAGTCGTGAATATCAGTTTCTGGAGTTTCATGTTAGCAAGATCAAAATGCTAAAAGAGCTTGATGTTGACGTAGGCATATCGACAAACATTTTGGAAAAACGCGGCTGTAAAACTCTAGTTCGCGAATTGAAAGTGGATGTGACAACTCCTCAGATCTTTCTACTCTCGGATCTATAGTGCATAACTGATTTTTTCTCTTAGACACTACACAATTACGTTACACATCCTGCCGGCGTCGTGTGAATCGGCACCTATGTCTTGATTGATAAGGTCCTGCAAAAGTTTCGCTCCCTATATGAAGATGAGAAAAGTGGCTTTGACCTCGAACCGAGAGTAAATTGCAGTGAACGCAAGCAACTACTATGAAGAAACGCAACCTAAGTTGAACAGCATTCAGAACACCATTTCCTCAGAGTTGCTGAATACGATATTATCATTCGATCATATTTACCGAAATTACTAATCATAAAATCCATGCCAACTCTATATATCGAGACGCTCTGATAGCGTTTTGTCGCAACAAACGGAAAGGAATCATAAATGACCGAAGAGAAGAAAGAAGGAATCGCAGATACTACGATCACGAGGCGCTCAATGCTCAAATGGAGCGCAGGACTGGCTGTAGCCGGCGTCATAGGAATAGGCATAGGCTACGAAGCCAGCCAACTACTACAACCGACGCCACCTCAAGCTCCACCAGAAATTGTCTCCACAACTGTGCCTGACATATACTGGAAAGATCAATCATTCGTGGCAGCAAGTCATTCCCACGGAAGCGGCCCCGCCGAGGTCAACCTAGTCCATGTAAAGAATGGCAAGGTCTTCTATGTGGAACCATTCGCGTTAACTCCGGATGAAGCAAAAACGCTCTACACTGTCACTGCGGGAGGAAAGACCTTCAGCAGGGGCGCGGTCCATACGCTCGCAAATAGTGCAATGGGTTTGGCCCAGAGGAGCAGATTGGGTGATCCAACGCGCATAAGCTATCCGCTAAAACGGGCGGACTTCGTGCCTGGCGGAGGAAGCGACGTGTCCACTAGGGGCAAAGGCAACTTCGTACGCATTACTTGGAACGAGGCACTCGACACAGTCGCGAGTGAGATAAAGCGAGTAAAAGCCAAATACGGTAACCCAGCCCTTTTCATGTACTACTCTCCCCACATCGATTCACAGCTAGCTAACGGCACTCCCGCTTTTACCAGAATGCGCACTTTCATAGGCGGTATCACCGACCCCATCCCCGGAGGTTTCACAGAACGCATTTTTGAAGGCTGGACATGGTCCCAATGGTCCTACGGAGGGAGTTTTGTTTGGGGGTACACCGGGAGTCACGGGTTAGGTCCCGAAACTGACAATCTCGCAGATACGATGCAGAACGCTAAGCTCTTGGTCTTCTGGGGAACAGATCCTACACAAGTATCAATTCCGTACGGCGGGCAAGAGTGTTCCAATTGGCGCCAGTGGATGAAAGAGTTAGGCATCCGAATGGTTTCCATAAACCCAAGATACACTGATACGGCTGCCGTCTATTGTGATCAGTGGATTCCAATTGCTCCTGGCACGGACACTGTGTTGGCATTGGCGATCGCGAATATCTGGATCAACGAGGGCACATACGACAAGAACTTCGTTAACACGCATACTGTTGGGTTCGACAAGTTCAGCGATTATGTTCTCGGAAAGACAGCCGGACCCGATGGCAGCATCGCTCGGACACCTGATTGGGCATCGAAAATTACGGGCGTACCCTCGGCCACCATAACCGCCCTAGCTAGGGAATGGGCATCTAAACCCACCTCTCTCGCATGCTACGAGTCGGGCACATGCCGAACATCATACGGCCATGATTGGGCTCGCATGATGATCCTACTCCAGACGCTGCAGGGCCTTGGCAAACCCGGCGTGAATGTCTGGCACGGCGGTATCAAGGGAAGCCCCGAACCCGCCACCAGAGGGTACACCGGCCTGGCAAGCATGACCACCCCTGCCCTAACAAAGTACGCCACAAATTGGATTGGCGCCCAAAATGGAGTAACGACTAATCCATGCAAGCAGGTATTGCATTCGCTTTACATCTATGACAACGCAGCCACCGATTTTACGAAGAACCCTCCCGTTAGGTGGCATGGCATGACAGGAGAGCCAATGACATTCCAAACACCCCCAGAGGTCTTCACTGAACAAATCTACCCAAGACCTGGAATGTCTGAAGTACACTTGGTCTGGAAGTGCGGCGGTGGAGGAGGATACGGTATGATGAACGCCGACAGTGCCTCTGTAGGCAGAGCCTACCAGAAGCCTGGCAAAATCGAGTTCCTCGTCGTAACATCCCCACGCCTGGAATGTGAAGCCAAATTCGCTGACATAATTCTGCCGTGTTGTCAAATAGGCGAAACACAAGACATCGGAGCCAACGCGCAAATTCCCGGACTAATCGTATACACACCAGAGTTTGTCCAACCGCTTGGAGAGACGCAATCAGACTATTGGATAGCCTCCCACCTCCTAGACCGGCTGGGTTTGAAGGATGCCTACACCGAAGGCAACAGTCAAGAAGACTGGTTGCAGAAGTTCTACGAAGCATCAAGTTGCCCGCTATCTTGGGAACAATTCAAGGCGAAGGGCTACTATGTCTTTCCCTACAAACCCTACGATCCCGTGCCAGCATGGAAGTGGTACTACGACAAACCGGGGGAACAGATCACAGATCCAAAGTCAGGCCTCGCTACACCATCAGGCAAAATCGAATTCTACTCTAACCTCATTTCCCAGATGTTGGGCCCGGACAGCACATATTGCATTCCGAAGTACTATCCGAATCCACATGGCAGGGGTAGTCCCGCTACGCAAAAGTACCCACTACAGGTCATTACAAGTCACGCTAGGTACCGAAACCATAGCAAGAACAGGAATGCGCCGTTTCTCCAGAACCTCCACACCTACAATGGAGAGATAATCAACGGCTACAATCTTGCCAATATGAATCCGGCCGACGCAAACGCGCGAGGAATCAAAGAAGGCGACACAGTCAAGTTGTTCAACGATACCGGGCAAATCCTCTGCTACGCCCATCTGACAGAAACATTGATGCCAGGAGTGGTTTGGGTCCCTTGGGGTTCATGGTACGATCCAATAATCCCAGGGAACTGTGACTCTATCGATAAAGGTGGGTGCTGCAACGTATTGCTGTCAAGATGGACTGATGCCAACGGCGTGAAATACGATGTGGGCAATCCTAGCGGGGGCTACCCTGTGGGATACGTTCAATATGGGACATACCAACTTGTGGCTGGACAAGTACCGGCTACCTCTGGCACATACCAAGGGCGATTTACGAATTCGCCTTTCGCCTTCGGAAACCACGGGCATTCCATACTTGCGCAGATGGCGAAGTGGAACGGAGAGAGCGTCTGATGAGCACCACTACGACTACACAGCTACATTACGCCTGGCTAATTGACACGAGCAAATGTATAGGCTGCAACGCCTGCACAATCGCATGCAAGGATCAGTTTGTCGACAACGATTGGCCACCATACTCGCTCGCCCAGCCTGGTCCTGCTGGGGATTTCTGGATGCAAGTTGTCCCAAAGGAATGGGGCAAAGCCATTGATGCGTCAGTCAAAGTCCGTTATCTTCCCGAGCCGTGCATGCAATGTGACAATCCACCCTGCGTCAAGGCTGGCACAGGTGGCGCCCTGTACCTGCGCCCTGATGGCATAGTAATCATTGACCCAGTGAAGAGTAAGGGACAAAAACAGGTTGTTGCCGCATGCCCGTACGGGAAGATCTACTGGAACGATCAGCTTCAAATCCCTCAGAAATGCACACTCTGCCTCCATAGACTCGACAAAGGCTTGCAGCCAGCATGCGTAAACGCATGCCCAACACAAGTCATGACAGTCGCTGACGCGACCACACTGGCTTCAACCATATCTGCGATGAACGCTACCGTACTCAGCCCAGAACTTGGAGCCAAGCCAAAGGTCTACTATGCGGGACTACCCGCAACAACGACGTCAACATAAAGGCAGCGATCGAGGTCCGCGTCGACCGACCCCTATTCCTTTTTCTTTTTCTATCCATAGACCAGATAATGTCCAGTTCAGAAATTGAACCATCCCACTGAGCAACCAGAAACACGAAATCTCAATTCAAAAATTGAAACATGCAGACAAGACCTATTTACCGCCGACCTGGGCTAGAGTAATGGAACAGTGGAGCTTTCCAGCCCACTCACAAAAGAGAATTGAAACTGGAATAGTGAGAAGAATCACGCGCAACGGGAAATTGAAATTTCACAAATCACAACTGAGCCTGAGAGATTTCGAATGACCCAGAACGCTTGCGACGTTTGCCCAAGGATGTGCAAACTCGCCGAGGGTGCATGGGGATTCTGTGACGTACGAGCAGCTCACCATGGTTCCATCCGTGACATGTACTATTCAGCAGTAGCATGGCCTGGCGTACAAGTTGGGTTCGGAATGGACGTTCCACATGCCTGGAGCAGAACTAGGAACAAACTGATGGCTGAAGCGTATCTGCCTGGTTGCAACCTGAAATGCGATTTCTGCGTTGGCCCGCACATATCACGAATCGACGAAATCCGGGAATCCAGTGGATTCAACCGGTTAATCTCGTCAAGTCATTGGTCGGGAGCGTCGACGTTCTGCTGTTCACTGGCGGTGAAGTATCCATCCACCCCGAGTACTTGATTGACACTTTCCTAAAGTGCCGAGAACATGGAATCTTCACTGGAATGGAAAGCAACGGTTACATGACGAAGAGTACTGCTGAAAAACTCGCCAAGGTCACCGATTTCATAGCGATCGGCTTCAAAGCCTCCCTGAATTCAGAATTTTACAGGACCAAGTTTGGCGCAGAAACACAACCTATCCTAGATGCCGCAAAAATCTTCGTGGCAAATGGTTGCGAGGTAATACTCACCAACCTAACTGATCCGAAACTTTGGGAAGACAGAAGCGCTTTCGAAGCTCTTACGCAATGGATTCTGCATAACTTGGGGTCTGAGACCCGATTAGTGCTGGCGCCGATGGAGTCGGAGGAGAGAATCCCCCTCACCCCAATGACAGATAGGGAGGAACACCTAAAATTGTACAAAACGATCGCTATGGATGCTGGTCTTCGTCAGGTCTTCTTCCAAGTCAACACTCGGAAGCTCAACGAGGAGAGGCGAGAGCACCTCAAGAAGATGGGTGTACTAGATGCTCTAGAGCAAGTGGGAACCAGCTGAATCGGCAGCAACAAACCAAAGGGGCGTTAGGCGCTCCAGACTGCAAAGTCAATTTATCGACCGTTTACAAAATGAGCTAGGATCACATAGCGCTGCGTTCATATCACCTGCCTCCAATGGCTTACGATGCAAACCGTTCACTCTCACGGATCGTCCCGAGGGATTGCTGAATGTCGTTCGGAACAGAAGAGTCTGTTTAGCGGAAGGCGTTGGTCAGATTTCATCAAGTTTGCAGTTGGGTGGCCTTAGTATTTGAAGTGACAAACGAGTGCATGACAAGATCATGGATCAGAGAAGCCAGGTCTTGGATTGAAGACAGAACATCGCTCACGTGTATGCTGTCTTACGAACTTGCCGGTATGGCGGTCAACTTTAGATTCACTTTGGAGTCAGTTGAGACAGGCCCTCGCCATCCCTCCGAACTATACCCCGCTGCATTGGCGAGAATATTGTAAGTTCCAGGCACGACGGAAAACTCGTAATATCCAGATTCGGCATTTGACGGGACCTTCTGTAGTATGACCATGGATTCTGAAGAGAGAATAACTTCACCACCTAGCGGGCCGCCTTGTTCATCTGACACAATCCCAGAGATCTTGCAGCTAGCCGGAGTCAAGTGGAACTCAAGCTTCGTCTTCTCACCCTTCTTGGAAGCGAAATCCAACGTCTCGCCCATGTAGCCTGTGGCATTGACTCGGACGAACAGGTTTCCAGGACTCGCCCCATCGAACTTGAAATAGCCTGTTCCATCAGTCACCGTGCTTTTCAAGTCTTTTCCGCACATCACGTCTGATAAAATAGCCCCTGGAATCGGCTTTCCATCCTTGCCGTACACATAACCGTGAACAGTAGTTTTAGCGAAGTCCAAGAAAAAGTAGACTTGCTTTGTCTGCCCAGCAGCAACCGCCACAATCTGAGACTGCGCCTCGTACCCCGGAAACGGTGGTTCTACACTAATAGTGTATGAACCTGCATCTAGAGCTCGTATCTCGAACTTGCCTGTGCGATCCGTGACCGCTTTTTTGTCCCCTGCCCTAACGGTCGCGAGAGCCACTACTCCCCAGGGATATTTGACCTCTCCTTGGATGGTTCCAATCTCAACCGTCTTTTCAGAAGGTGTGGGACTCGGTTTAGCAAAAGGATTTCCTACCATAACGATCGCGGTCGCATCGCGAAAGTCTGAGATTTAGATATTTCCTCTTTGAACACGACGAACAGTGTTCGAACTAGCTGCGATATTTGTTCGTCGTTTGCTGTCGACTCGTGGCGGAGGAAAGACTGCCGGCAATGTCCGTACATGTGAGCCGCGGTGTGAGTCATTGTTTATTATCAACGTTCAGGCTACTCGTGCGCTATTGGAATGTGGAAAACGCATGCAACCTGAGATTGTCGGAGAGTTAGTCTCTGCAAGTGACAATCGACAGGCAGTATACTCTTTCCTCGCACGGGTATACCGGGTAGAGCTTACAAAAGAGACTTTGAAGGAGATCGCTGAAAAACGTGACCTTTGGGTCAAGTTGGCGGAAGACACGGATGTTCGCGGGACGGATGTGTCTGAAGGATTTGGAGCGCTCGCCCAATTCGCTACAAGTCTAGATACTGCGAACCTTGACGACAGTAGGCTTCAGCTGGCCGTGGAATACGCTGGACTATTTCTTGGAGTCTGGCAGTTGCCACCCCACCCATCCGAATCTGTATACACAAGCTCGGAACACATGATCATGCAGAAGGCCAGAGATAACGTGGTGAAGATCTACAAAAGTATGGGACTGAACAAGGTCGACGAGTTTAGGGAGCCTGAAGACCACATCGCAATCGAACTCCGGTTCATGGCATATCTATCTGGCAAGACAGGGGACGCTCTGAAGAGCAACGATCTTGTGGGAGCCCAGAAGTATCTTGAGGTGCAGAGAGATTTTCTGAAAGAGCATCTGTCCAAATGGGTGCCCAAATTGGCTGCTGACATACTAAAAGGGGCCCAACGTGAATTCTACAAAGCGATCGCAAAGATCACTGAAGGCTACGTGAGAATTGATGGTGACGTAGTTTTAGAAATGCTTGAAAGCCTACCGTTGCCCTCAAACTCCGGAGCCGACTGAAGCAGCGCAGAATTTCCCAACCCGCAAGTTTCAAATCAACGCACACAAACTCGCCGAGATACTCCGTGACCAACGAAAATCGGACAGATCCAACTTCTCCATAGTAAGTGGGAACATGCTCGAATCTACTCCGGATCCACTTCGTAATTGTTATCGTTCAGACGCCAAACCAGAACCCAGAGTTGCACTAGGAAAGAGGACGTGTTCTAACACATCTCAGAATCAATTGGATGAGGTCTATCCATTCGGGTGTCTGATTGTGGCTCTCCAAGCGGGATGAACGATCGAAATAAACTTCAATCGCCGAAATGGACGTTAATCAATGCCGGATTTATTCAATGGTAAATATCTTACAGGTCGGTAACATCGCGTGGTATAGATAAAGAGTGGAATGACGGCGGGGCAGTTCCAATCTATAGAGTAATTGGCCAAGTTACTTATTCAAACATATGAAGCGATAATTCGTTGTCGGATCACTACTCCAGGTTTGTTCTGAACCGAAGTGTCCAGGTCCCGCTGGAGCTGTGTTCGGGCAACAAACAAGGTAGGAATTAAGAAAATTGTCTGAAAAGAAGAAGGAAGCGATTACAGATAAGAAGATTAGTAGACGTTCAATGCTGAAATGGACTGGCGCACTCGCCGCAGCAGTAGCTGTAGGCGTAGGTGCTGGCTACGAGACAAACCAACTATTACGACCCATAACCACGTTTACGCAGACTGAGATACATCCTGTAGTATACGAGGAGCAAGTCAACACCTCGATCGTTGGCGAAATAGCGGGTGGCACACCCTGCTTGGTCTACACGAGCAAAGGACGTATCATACGCGTTACGCCCATCGTATACACTGAGGACGAGGCGAAACCATGGACGATTAAAGTAGGCGACAAGAGTTTCACTCCCAGAAAGAGATCGAACCTGCCCGTCTTTGACTGCACCTTTCGCAGAGAAGTCTATTCCTCCACCCGAATGCTCTACCCTATGAAGCGGGTCGGTTTCGCTCCAGGCGGGAAGAGCGATGTTTCAAACAGAGGAAAAGGCGAATTCGTCCGCATCTCATGGGATGAAGCATTAACCACCATGGCAAGCGAGATGAACCGAATCAAGACAGCATACGGCAATGGAGCAATAATGAGCGTAAATCAGGCTGTACATGGGAATTGGACGAATGTTCAAGGAAGAACGATGCAACGACTTCTGAACTTCTTCGGCGGAAGTACAACAATGATACGGAACCCCGACAGTTGGGAAGGCTGGTATTGGGGAGCATGTCACGTATGGGGCTTCACCTGGAACTCAGGGCTAATGGATCAGCAGGATTGCTTGGAGGACACTATGCAAAACTCACAACTACTCATTATGTGGGGATATGACCCCCTCACATCGTCATGGATATACTCAGCCGACCATGTTCAACCCACTTACTGGCTGAGCACGCAGCTAGGAAAGAAGAAGATCTACATCACACCCGAGCTGAACATGGGGGCTGGAAAGTACGCTGATAAATGGATCTCTCTCATAGCCGGCACCGATGCCGCCTTCGCGGCGGCAATAGCCAACGTTTGGATAAACGAAGGCACATACATGAAAGACTATGTGAACACCCACGGCTACGGCTTCGACAAGTGGAGCGCTACGTCACTGGAACGGAAGACGGAGTTCCGAAAACACCAGAATGGGCAGAGCCGATCACCGGAGTCAAAGCCAGAGTGATACGCGCCTTCGCGAGAGAATGGGCGTCAAAACCGGCAGCGGTCATTACGCAGGTTACGGAGGAGGAGGCTGCAGGAACGACTACTCACATGAATGGCCGAGAATGCTGATTCTCCTGATGACAATGCAGGGTCTGGGGAAGCCAGGAACAAGCATCTCCTCGCCTGACCGAAGCATGCCGATACCTCCAAACGTGACGACTGGACTTCCAACTGCAACAACCGGCTTGTTAACCGCAGCTGACCATAATCCGCCAAACCCTGTAAGACAGACACTTTACCAAACTGTTGCTCCTACAGGAATCACCAACCCACCGGTAAAGTGGTATGGCGCAGCACAGATGAGCGCCACAGATGAGCAATTCACTCAAAAGACGTATCCACTTCAAGGTTTTCCAGAGGTCAAAATGGTTTGGATGGACCACGGTGCGCGCATTACGGATTGGAACTGTGGCGCCAAATGGATTGAAATGTACCGAAGCCCGAAGCTCGACTTCATTGTTGCACAGGATCCCTGGTTGGAGAATGACTCCCTGTTCGCAGATCTCATCCTTCCAGTGACAACTCCATTCGAACAGATAGATGCTGGCATGCTCGGCTGGAGAGCTCCAGGACCAGGACACGGCATGTTCACAGCCAACTGCGTAGCTGTATACATGAAGAAGTGCATCGAACCCTTGGGAGAATCAAAGAGCGACTACGAAATCAATGACGCATTAGGGCAGAGGCTTGGTATTGGCCAACAGTTCGACGAAGGGAGAACGGTCGAGGACTGGATCATAAAGGAATTCAACCAAACTTCGCTACCCAAGTTCATCAGCTACGACCAGTTCAAGAGCAAAGGCTACTACGTCTTCAAGTTCCCAGATACTTGGACACGAAACCCAGGTCTCCAATGGTTCTATAACAAGCCCAATATCGGCGGTCCAAGCGAGGGTCTGGTGACACCGTCAGGTAAGATTGAATTCTACTCACAGAACCTTGCAAAATATTTCCCCAACGATAAGGAGAGACCCCCAGTACCACACTACATAGCTCAAGGATCAACACACCAGGAGAGTCTCAGCACAGCGCGCGCAAAGACGTATCCATTGATGTGCGAGAGCCCGCACCCGAGGTACAGGTTCCATAGTCGCTACAACAGTGTCAACTGGCTGAATGAACTGCCCGCCTACAAAGTCTACAAGAACGGGCTCTACTACGAAGCGGTATGGATGAGCCCAACCGACGCAAAGGCTCGAGGAATAGTTGAGGGAGACATTGTGAGAATCTTCAACGAGCGTGGAGGAGTCCTTGCGGGTGCACATGTCACGGAAAGAATGAAAACGGGTGTTATCCGCATTCCAGACGGAGCACCTCTACGATCTTGGGATCCTACGAAACCCTACCAGGACACGGGGGGTGCGATCAACTTGATTACTCCCTACGAAACGAGTTCAACCAACGCCTTCGGAATGGATGTGACTGCTTTCCTAGTGCAGGTGGAGAAGTTCACAGGGTGAAACGAAGATGACACGTTACGGTATGGTTGTAGATCTGACGAAGTGTCAGGGATGTTTCAACTGCCAAGTCGCATGCAAGGATGAGTATGTGGAGAATGATTGGCCACCTTACTCTGCAGCGCAGCCGGATACGGGGCAGTTCTGGATGAACGTGCAAGAGCGTGAGAGAGGAGTTTACCCTTGGATTAAGATGACTCACTTGCCTCAGCCCTGTATGCAATGTGACAAGCCACCATGTCTAACGGGCTCTACGGGTGGTGGAGGGTACAAGCGTTCGGATGGGATCGTGATCTTCGATCCTGTGAAGAGCGCTGGACAGAAGAATATGCAGACCGGATGCCCCTACGGCGTCGTATACTGGAACGATAAGCTGAATATTCCACAGAAGTGCACATTCTGCGCCCACCTACTAGACCGCGGATGGACTGAGCCGCGATGCGTTCAATCCTGCCCGATCGCTGCATTCTCCTTCGGTGACCTGGACGATCCGAACAGCGATGTCTCTAAGCTAATTGCAGCAGGAACAGCTAAGCCGCTTAACCCTGAGTTCGGCACAAACCCGCGAGTCTACTACATCGGCCTACCTAAGACGTTCATCGCAGGGACGGTTGTGAACGGCTCGAACGATGACTGTTTCCAAGGCGCGAACGTCACCCTCAAAGACACAGCGTCAGGTACAACCCTAACGACAACAACAAACAACTACGGCGATTTCGAGTTCGAAGGCCTCGACAGCGGGAAAACATACTCGCTCACCATACAAGCCTCTGGATACGCTACAATAATTCAAGACTCGATCGCACTCAAAACCGACACATACCTAGGCGAACTCGTACTGAAAAAGGCATAGTCGGGTTCGCCAAACCCCCACTTTTTTTATTAGTGCGCGACCAGTTGCGCGCACATCCTTTCATTTTAGCTCCGTAAGCAAGATTCTCACAACGTCTTTTTCAGATCCTATCTCTCTGAAGATCTCAGTTTGGAATCTGTAGAAGCTGATGTCAGGAGAAGTAAGCCAGGCATCAGCCATCAAACCTGCAGCAGTACAACATTCACCCAAGAATTCAACCTCATTACTGCATGTCTTGACCGCAGTCTGCGGTAATATAATGGCTCTTTTCAAATCAGGTGTTCCCACCATCACTGCGTCCATGCCCAGCTTAATTTCCGAGGCGATTCGCAAAGGATCGAATGCCTTCAATCGCTCCGCAAGCGAGAGTACTGTGACTTCAAAAGAAATCTCGTCAGTGCTCGAAGGCGGCAGAGCGGATCGTACAGCGATGGATGTTGAGGCATCTACCACAGACTGATCGAGGCACTTGGGGGGCATTGGGTAGCCAGTGAAACCAAGAATAACCTCTTTGTTGGGTTGTCCTTGCTCGGCGAATGTTCCAATTCTAACATAGGCACCTGTTCTTTGTTCGAACTTCAATGAGGAGTGATCTGGTAACGTGAAGCTTCGTTTGTCAGTCAGATATGTGAAGAAGGCTTGGCGTGCGATTTTCACCAGAGCGGTTCCCTCTTCTAAGGATAGCATTCTAAATCATCACGCTGCGAAATTCGCCTTTGTTAAGAGATATGTCTATTCTCCAAACTGCCGACTTGTACCTGCCGTTCTACATACAGAAGCTTCTTATCAGCCACTTCCTTTCCTTCCAATGTGAATTTCGATATCCTATTCATTCATCCGCCTGCTCTTTACGATTTCAGGAAGAGAATTCTGTTCCCCGGCCCTATAGCTCACACCGTTGCGGATAGTACGCACCAGTTCATTGTTTTTCCCGTAGGGTTGCTTAGCATGGCCGAGTACCTCGATAGGAACGGCTACAAGGTTTCAATCGACAACTTGGGAGAACGGATGGTGACAAGCGAGACATTCGACGTAGAATCACACTTGAAGGCAACTGAGGCAAAGATATTCGCGGTCGATCTTCATTGGTGCACACACTCCCAAGGAGCAGTTGAAGTTGCCAGAATGTGTAAACGATTTCATCCGAACTCGTTTGTGCTCTTGGGAGGGCTTACTGCAACATGTTTCTCCGAGGAAATCATGCGAAGCTTCCCATTCATCGATGGAGTAATACGTGGAGAGGCCGAAAAGCCTCTACTACAGCTTATGGAGAGGCTAGAAGCCAAAGGCTCGCTTGAAGATGTCTCGAATCTCACCTACCGTGACGAAAGTAGAATAGTGGCAAACCCCTTAGCCGTTCCTTGCGGTAATCTTGACGATCTCGACTTCACGCGATTAGATCTTGTAGTACCGAGGGTAGCGCCTGTCTTCCGTCGTGCGAGCATACCTGTCTGCAGAGGGTGTCTCTTCAATTGCGTTTCCTGTGGCGGTTCAGCGTATAGCTATGGAAAGCTTTTCGGCCGGGAAAAGCCTGCTTTCAGAAGCCCATCAAAGATCCTTGATGACCTAGAGGGACTGGATGACCAAGGCGTAGATGCGGCTTTTCTATTTCAGGATCCCTGCATGGGTGGCAGAAAATACTCCGAAGAATTCCTTACCGCTTTGAAGTCGGATAAATCAAACATTGACACTATATCGATTGAACTCTTTTCACCTCCTCCAGCCGAGTTCCTGAAGAGATTATCTTCCATTGGGGAGAGAGTCACGCTTACGATGTCGCCGGAGTCAGGGGTGAGCAGTGTCATGCAGGCGCATGGTAGACCTTACACGGACAAAGAGCTACTCTCCACCGCAACTCTCTGCAAGCAACTTGGCCTTAGACTCACTGTGTTCTTCATGGTGGGCTTGGCAGGAGAGACATTTGAAACGTTTGAACAGACCTCGCGTCTCTGGGACGAGCTCTATGCAATGAGCCACGCGAGGCCTGAAGGAGTGCAAGAAGGAACGGGGGCCGTGAGGCACGCTTTCGGTACTATGATTCTTCTCGATCCAGGTTCCCTCGCATTCGACTATTCAGAAAAGTACGGGTACAAATTGCTGTTCAAGAACCTCAGAGACTACATTGCAGGTATGAAGATGCCATCCTGGCATCAATGGATCAGCTATGAAACACGCTTACTCAGCAGAGAGGATATTGCGAGACTCGCGCTTTACGCTCTAGCAGAATCGGTTAGGGTCAGGGAGAAGTATGGCGTATTCAGAACTTTGGAGGAAGCCGCCGAGGAATATTTCATTCCACGGGCGGGTCAATTCGTTCTTGAAGAAGTAGATCGGCTTATGCAACTACCCAACCCGCAAACAGCGCAGGAGAGGCTTCAGGATCTGAATCAAGCGCTGAGAAGTTACCCTGAGCTAGGTCCTACTGACTTGTACCGGTACAGGGCTGCCATCCGTCGGACCGCGCTGGAATCAGTTGGTCAACTCAATGCCTCCTACTAGAGCAAAGGGCAATGCAGGGTCAATCTCCGCTGGAATCCTCTTCAAACCCGTGATCAAGATACTTCTTGGTCTCTCGGTCCGAAAGGTAACAAATTGGAATTCTTGCTGGGGAAGAAGAGATATGCCGCAATTGTGCACGAATCGTGCAGTAAATACATTACCGGACGGTAACATTTCGTGGTATATTCATTGCGTAGTGTACGCGTGGGTATTTCCTGTGCGTAGAGTAATTTGAGAACCAACTTATCCTCAAGCACGAAAGATAGTCCGTTGTCTGATTCACTCCACTGAAGCCTCTTCCCAGGCTGAAGCGGGAAGGAGCAGAGGAAGTTCTGATTCAGGCAACGAACGAG
The DNA here is from genome assembly GCA_963835925.1 of Candidatus Bathyarchaeota archaeon. Taxonomy (GTDB): domain Archaea; phylum Thermoproteota; class Bathyarchaeia; order 40CM-2-53-6; family 40CM-2-53-6; genus FEN-987. The sequence goes on along the minus strand of CAWIHH010000004.1, from coordinate 1,083,929 downwards.
AAAGGAATTAAGAAAATGTCTGAAAATAAGAATGAATCAATTTCTGATAAGAAGATCAGTAGACGTTCAATGCTGAAATGGACCGGCGCACTCGCCGCAGCAGTAGCTGTAGGCGTAGGCGCAGGCTATGAGACAAATGAGCTGTTACGTCCTATAACTACGTTTACGCAGACTGAGACAGAGACAAACTACCTAACGGTAGAGAAGGAGCAATTGTTCGTAAATTGCTGCCACAACGGACCCGTAACTGTGCGCGTCAGAAACGGTGCAATAACACGAATCGACCCGCTGCTGGTCCCTAATTATAAAGACACGATCACATGGCAGATTAGTGCTAAGGGAAAAACCTACACGCCCACAACCAACAAATCGCTCATGAACAGCTGGGCGCAGTCCTACCGCCGATTCGTGTATTCTCCCGAAAGGCTGCTTTACCCTATGAAGAGGGTTGGGTACACGCCAGGCGGTAAGGGCGACATTTCGAACAGAGGCAAAGGCGAGTTCGTTAGGATAAGTTGGGACGAGGCCACAACTCTGATAACCAGCGAAATCGAAAGGCTGAGGACCACCTACGGCCTCGGCTCAATCTTCGTAGTAGGATCAGCTCATTACCAAACCAGGGGCGCATTCTGCGACGGCATAGGTGACACTCGCGCTAGATTCCAAGGCCTACTCGGCAATAAAGGGCCAACGCCACCGCCCTACCCTGACGCGGCTAACCACCTGCCGCATGGTCCCAACTGGAACCACAGTTGGACAGGCTGGGCATGCGGACCCGACGCCATGTACGGTTACTACTGGAACAAATCCCAGATATGGGATCCTACAGACCTGCTTGAGGACACGCTGAAAAACACTAACCTGCTGGTTTACTGGTCAGCCGATCCAACCAGCACTAACCAAATGTACAGTGGGTACGACAAGGAGGAATTCCTCCGCTGGTTCACTGATGCAGGAATCAAAACCATTGCCATTGCCCCCACTTTCAACGAAACGGCGGCGTTTCACGCGGATAAGTGGCTACCTGTCTATCCAGGATACGATACGGCCCTAGCTTTGGCTATAACCTACGTTTGGTTTACCGAGAACACGTGGGCTAAGGATTGGGTTGCATCGCACACAACCGGGGTTGACCAGTTCCAGAATTACGTGCTCGGGAAGAGTGACAATGTTCCAAAGACGCCTGAGTGGGCCGAAAAGCTCTCTGGTGTTAAGGCTAGAGATATCAGGGCTCTCGCAAGACTTTGGGCATCGGGACCAGTTTTCCTCTGGTGTCATGAATCGGGTGCGAACCGTGGATGGAACGGAGACGAGTGGGCACGAACGTTGACTACGATGCAGATACTGCAGGGAAACATCGGTAAGCCTGGAGGCAACATCAACGGTACGCCTTCGGAACCGGCTCGCGGAATATTGTTGGGAAATTGCCAGCACTGGGTAGGGCGGGAATAAGCCCCATCTTACCTGCAGATGTCTGGCCAATCCACATCCACCCACAGTACACTGTGATAAATGACTGTCTCAAAGGGCAACCTGTCACCATGACTGGAGGAACCACGGGGGCCGTGAAGTACTGGAAGGAATTCACAATGCAACACATCTATCCATACCCAGGTGTCTCTCCGGTCAGGATGATCTGCAAGGAGACAGCGGGCACAGTTATGACCGAGGCCAATTGGCTGAGAAACTGCGCTGGAGCGTACATGAGTCCTCAAATCGAAACTTCATTTGTGGCCACGCTTTTCCAAACAGAACCACTGTGCAAGTATGCAGACATACTGCTGCCCATTTGCACCAACCTAGAGCGAGTCGACATAACCAGCTTCACAACCAAATGGGTCGTATACATGCAGAAATGCATCGAACCACTCGGTGAATCGAAAAGCGACAATGCAATGTTCTTGCAACTGGCAAACAAGCTAGGCTTCGGAGATAAGATGTTCAACGGCATGACAGAGGAAGACATGGTCAAGGCTATCTATAACTGGTCATCGATTCCCACCATGGGAGTCAGCTGGGATGATTTCCAGAAGAAAGGCTACGCGCTGATACCCTTCATCCCTATGGACCAATACACGCGGGCCCCAGCCATGCAATGGTACTACAACCAGCCTAAAGGGAGTGGACTAACGACACCGTCGGGCATGCTAGAGGTCTATTCTAAAGCTTACGAGGACGCGGTTGGCCCAGACGGTAATGGTTTCACTGCACCCATCCCCAAGTTTTACGAGCCCAAGGATGGTAAAGCAAGCCCCTTAGCGAGCAAGTACCCCCTCATCGGAGTGATTGGGCATTGGAAATATCGATTCCACTCGAACTTTGATCATGTTTCGTGGCTTCGGGAGTTATACAAAGTGAATGTAGGCAACTATCAGTATGAACCCATGTGGATGAACCCTCAAGAGGCTCAGTCAAGAGGCATAAAGCATGGAGACGTCGTCAGAGTCTTCAACGATAATGGTTCGATGCTTGGCGCAGCATATGTGACCGAACGGGTTATGCCGGGAGTGCTAAAATATACATACGGGGCATGGGCGGATCCTGCTGACCCGAGGAACCAGTCGCTAGACAGGGCGGGCAATGCGAACACCATTATGATGCCAGAGAATTACAAGCACTGGAGCGAACAAGTGAACGTCAACCACTACATGGTTCAGGTTGAGAAGTATACTGGAGTGTAGTGAACAATGTCGAAAGGTTTACTCATAGACATGACGAAGTGTATCGAGTGTAACACCTGTACGCTTGCCTGCAAGGATGAGCATTTCGGCAACGTGTATTTGCCCTGGACGAAGGATCAGCCTGAACTGGGTCATTTCTGGATGAAGGTGAATCTTGTTCAGCGGGGGGCGTTTCCGAAGGTTAAGGTTGTTGCTACGCCGTTGCTCTGTCAGCACTGTGATGATGCGCCTTGTATGAAGGCTGCGACGGGTGGGGCGATTTACAAGAGGCCTGATGGTATCGTCATTATCGATCCGATGAAGAGCGTTGGCCAGAAGCAGATCGTCGCCTCATGCCCGTACGGGGTCATTTACTGGAACGACCAGTTGAATATTCCGCAGAAGTGTACTCTCTGTGCTCATCGTGTTGATGCTGGCGACCAGCCCAAGTGCGTCCTCTCCTGCCCGACTAATGCTATACAGTTCGGGGAGTACGAGAGTTTCACGGGCACTAAAGGCGCTGAACAGCTTCATCCCGAGTTCAACGCGAAACCCAAAGTCCTCTATATCGGTTTGCCGAAAACATTCATCGCAGGCGTGGTTGTGGATAGTAAGGGTGAGTGTCGAGCTGGCGCAGACGTGAAAGCCACAGACACCTCCACAAACCAAGTCGCGGCCTCAGCAACTTCTGATGCGTTCGGAGACTTCTGGCTCGACGGACTTGTAGCCAAGAAAGCATACCAAGTAACAATCAGCGCAGCAGGAAACACAAAAACGATCCCCGTAACCCTCAACACGGACACAAACCTAGGAGACATACAACTCTAAAACAGGGAAAGAAACGGCACACACAAACCATTCTTTCCCTCCTCTCGCTTTTTTAAGCGAGTGACACAACGTAGTATTCTAAAGTTTCTTGAGATTTACCTATCTGCCTAGTGACTGGACTCCACAAGAGACGGATTAGAACCATGAACAAAGAGCCCAAGGACGATAAACCGAATTCGGAGAGAAAAATCACTAGACGTGAAATGCTAACAGGTGCCGGCATTCTAGGTGCAACGTCAACCGTAGATGTTGCGCATGAAAAAGCAATGATCAGGGGCACTGTCAAATACCCCTGGGGAATTGTCAGAGGCGCAAAAGTTGTGACCATGGAAGACTACAAAATCACAGACAGTGAGGGCAACTATGAGATCATGATGGTGGGCCCGGGCAAGTGTACCGTGACTGTACAAGCGCCGTTCCCGGGGTACGAGGCGCAGTCTCAGGTTGTGACATTAGCCAGCGGGGAAACCAAAACGGTGGACTTCTACCTGGACTTTGAGAAGGCTGTGGTCCACGGTCATGTATACAATGAGGATGGCGAAGCTATCGCTGGAGCGATTTTGTCGGGCGTAAGAAGCGGCAAAGATATGGAAACGACAGTGACTGATGAGAAAGGTTACTTCAAGTTCGATGGGGCGAGCCCTGGAAACCTGTTCGTCCGAGTCAATGCCACAGGCTACATGGGCCAGATTCAAGATTTCGTTGCCAGAAAAGAAGAGAAGACAGAGCTAGAAATCCATCTCACCCGGGGAACCTGCAAGGTTCATGGAACTGTTACCGACAAGAAAGGTCATCCACTGCAGGGTGAGTTACGCTTGCAATTGATGTCCGCACTCATTCTGATGACGACCGAATCGAAAGCTGACTCCGGATACTACGAGCTCTCTGTTCTCCCCGGAACCTATGACATTGTTGTGGACGTCTCGGGATATCAGGCGGACATATGGCGCGGAACGATCTCAGCAGACACCAATGTGAACTTCCAATTGGCCTCACTATCCGAGTCCCAGACGGTCCACGATCCATCCATCCTATATTGATATTCCATTTTCGGAGTTCTGTATTGAGACAACATTTGGTTGGGGGTCTTCACCAACCAGTTAAAGGGCGACGTAAGTCGTCAATCATTTCCAAAAATACCACAGGGCGGCTCGAGTATAGCAGCAGTGATTTCGGCTATGGGCCATGTCATATTCCTGCTGGGTCCCATCCTAATAGTTGTCAGAGGTTTCTTTTCCTTTTTTCAACGTGAGAAATCCCTTGTGAAAGTGAGTTATGCCGAGCCCCTGATACATGTCTAGAATCTCGTCTGCGTAACCTAAAAGAATGTCACTGTAGGGAGGTTGACTTAGTTCGGGGTATCCACCAAGGATATGCCCCATCACATCTACTGCCATGAACTGTGCGGGCAGAGAAGGGAGGACAGGTTGCCGCCTGCTGCCCATGTAGTAGAATGATGGTTTCAACGGTTCCCAGCTGTGCTCCCAGCCCTCGTGACTTTCGATGAATTCTAAGATTTTCGTGGGGCCAGTTCTATTCCCGGCAAATTCTGCATAGACTATTATTTTTCCGGAAGGTCCGATGATTGGGAATAGAATATCGAGCATCGGTTTTAGAATGGAAACCCCATCCAATCCCCCCCAACCGGACCTGGGCCACATGTTTCTCAAAGAAACTTGCTGGGCCGACTTCTCACCAATAATTGAGATGGCTTTTGCTTTTGATAGGATTTCAGCGTCATCCCGGTCAACATTGATTGCGTCAGGAACAGGCATAAAGGGAGGATTACTCAGCGCAAAATCCACTAGGTCATCACCCAACGCGGCGGCAAGCTCTTTCTCATTCTCAACAATGGTCGCCCTATCCCCTACGCCATTTAGAAAAGCATTGAATTTGGAAACATTGATGGCGCGCCTATCCTTCTCATAACCAACCATCTTCTTCACTGCTGGGAAAAGTTTGAGTGCGGCGATAAGCTGGATTCCAGACCCGGACCCCATATCGATACCAATACCCGAAAGACCAACAAGATCATTCAACTTGTTTACCAGTTCATACGAGTCGAGTCCCGCATAGACTCTCTCGAATTTGTTTTGATCGGGATGGTCACGAAATCGAGAGTCTGCGAATATGTAAACCGCCGCTCCATCTTCTTCGCGCCCAAGTCTTTTCGATAAGAGTGCCAATCCGTTCATACGGATCCGATTGGAGCCTGTTTCGACGAAAAGCCCCACATCTAGGAAATCATCAATTGGTCGGCTGCTCTTCTCTCCCAGTAGGATCTCCAGATGCTCCCTTGTGAGGTTCTCCGAGAACATGAGGAATTCGAAACCAAGCTTTTGTCGTAGTGTTATCTTAGAGCCAGAATTCCTGACAAAAAATTCCAAACCTGCACGAATGGTTGCGTAGTCAATTTCTGAGTCAAAGAGTGGATAGGGGGCATGGACATAATTACCCCCAAAGAGCTCGCGTTGAAGTTCACGATTTACACTATCGAACTCGATTTCTTCCAGTACTCTCCTCAGCGCGTGAGCCAGTTCCTTTCCCTTGCGGGTAGATATCTCCGGCAAGTCCCCGTCATTTTTCAAAAGTATATCCTCATTCGCTGACCCGCGAGTCCTGATCGCTAATCCACGAAGTTCACTTCTGGAAGCTCTAAGGGGATATCTCCTTGCGGTATTTATGTTACCGTGCGGTAACATTGCGAAGTATATGTTCTACTCAGATTGTGAGTTCGATATTTCTTGTGGGTAGAGTATTTGGCGAGTATTCATATTCTCGCTACTTCCCAAAGTCTCTCGTGCCCGAATCACGACTCGTGCCCCGAACAGTGATAGGGCAAGAAAAAAAGAAAATAGGAATTATGTAAATTGTCTGAAGCGAAGAAAGACTCAGTTGCTGAGAAGAAGATCAGTAGACGTTCACTACTGAAGCGGACAGGAGCACTGGCGGTTGCTGGCGCGGTCGGCGTTGGGGTCGGCTACGAGGTAAACAACTTGCTGAAACCAGTACCGCCACCGGCGACCAGTTCGCTGGTCACCAATCCGGAAAATGAGGTGGTTTATGCAACGAGGTCCAATAATGGTCCCCATCTTACCTACGTCAAGAACGGTAGAGTGATTCGAAGCGACACGATTCCAGTTCCATATGCTGCCTCGTATCCGAAGTTCCAAGTGGGAGATAAGACCTTCAATCCTCCGCTCAAGAGCATAAACGGACCTGTCACCATGGGATATCGCAAGTACACCTATGCCACTGACAGAGTTCAATATCCGATGAAAAGAGTGGGCTTTGTACCCGGAGGTAAAGGCCCTGTGGACAACAGGGGGAAGGGTGAATTCGTGAGGATCACATGGGACGAGGCTCTGGACATTGTGGCTTCCGAGTGGAAACGGGTGATACAGCAATATGGGCCGTCTGCGGTAGCCCAGTACACAGGTTCCAACTGTGAACAAACAAACCTTGAGGGTTCGACTTCCCACACGAGACTGTTATGCCTCATGGGTGGATACACGACTGTCCGCGTGCCGACCTATTCCTCAGCTGGCTGGTGCTTCGGCGGACCACTGATCTATGGATACAACTGGGCGAAGGGCGGCTGCGACGCAACCGACCTCGCATGGGAAACGGTCAACAACGCCAAGATGATAGTCTTCTGGGCGCATAACACCATGGTTACACAGATGTCATCGGATGGACCCAATGCAGCCAACCTGTACTTCTTCCTCAAGGACCTTGGAAAGAAGATGGTCGTCATAGACCCTCGCTATAATGACACAGCTGCAAAATACGACATGAATTGGATATCAATAATCCCAGGCACCGATTGCGCTATGATGGCCGCGATCGCCAATGTCTGGATCACGGAGGGAATCTACGATAAGGATTACGTGGCCACCCACACATTCGGTTTCGACGAACAAAGCCTCCCGAAGGGAGCCCCAGCAAACAGCAGTTTCACAGCCTACATCACCGGGAAGATGGATGGAGTACCAAAAACTCCCGAATGGGCTGAGAAGATAACCGGCGTCAAGGCCAGGGTCATAAGAGCATTGGCAAGGGAATGGGCATCGCAGCCAACAATGCTGTCTGCGGGCACTGGACCCATTGCACCATCCAATGGAGCCCAAAGGGGATCATACGGATACGAAGTGGGGCGGTTCCAGGTAGCGCTAATCGCAATGCAAGGCTTTGGAAAACCCGGCGTCAACCTTTGGAATGGAGAAGGAGACTGGCCGTTAAACAAGATGGCGGCTCCTCAACCGAACATAAATTCTGTTTTATCGAAAAGTTACCCAAACCCAATCAAACAATACGTAAATCAACATGCTTTTCGCAGACGCGATCTTGAATCATTCGATCTCGTGGACTGGAGCCGAGGCGACCGCGAATTCTGAGGACATGTTCAAACCAATGACCTACCCATTGACGGGCAATTCCGAGATCAAAATGTTATACAATAATGGTCACAGTCATCTCTCAGCGCGTGTAAATGCGAACTGGACCGCGAAAGGTTACCTAAGCCCGAACATTGAGTTCATAGTCACCATAACCCCCTGGTGGGGAGGAACTGACAGGTACTCTGACGTTGTTCTACCGATATGCACGATCCTAGAGCAGAGTGACAAGGGTGGCGGTGGAGCAGTTCACAACTTTATCCTTTACCACGGAAAATGCCTCGACCCAATGTGGGAATCTAAAAGCGACTTCGAAGCTTGCCTTGCACTTGCCAAGAGGCTTGGAATAGACGACAAGTTCGCTGAAGGAAAAACGAAGGACCAAATACTTGAGGCTGCTTTCAACAAATCAGATGTCGCCAAACTAATGAGCTATCAAGATTTCCAGAAAGTTGGCTGGGTATACAATCCGACCGTCTATGACCAGAATTACAAGCCCAATGTTGCTCAGAGATGGTGGTATCAGATGCCTGCGAACGCTGACTTCGTGAAGAACGGTCTAAAGACGCCTTCAGGAAAGGTTGAATTCTTTTCTCAACTCGCTTACAAATACTACGGAACCACCAACTCTAAGATGGCGCCAGTTCCGAAATATTACCCGCCGAGAGAGGGAAGGGACTCCGACTTGGCGAAGACCTATCCACTATACCTGTTGACGCCTCATCGCCGCTTCAGGTTCCATGGCCAGTACGACAACGTATCAATCCTAAGGGACTGTTACAAGATTGCGGGCCCAGACGGATACGAACATGAACCAGTGTACATGAGCCCAGTTGACGCCCAGGCAAGAGGAATCAAAGACGGAGATATCGTTAGGGTCTTCAACGACAGAGGAGCAGTCCTAGCCGGAGCCTCAATCACCAAGACATTAGCGCCTGGCGTGGTTCAGATACATCAAGCCGCATGGTATGATCCGGTCGACCCGCGAAACCCATCCCTGGATAAGAGCGGTGACTGCAACGTGCTCACCCATTCAAAGGGCCAGTCTGACACTTTGGGTCAATTGCTACCGGATTGTACTGGAGCTGTACAAGTTGAGGTTTGGAAGGGTTGAACATGAGCAAAGTATTAGTTGTTAATATGGACAAGTGCGTTGCCTGCCAGAATTGCGTAGTCGCCTGTAAAGACGAATTCGTGGATAACGATTGGTCTCCCTACTCTAAACCTCAAGGGAATAAGCAGTTTTGGATGAAGTTGGTTCGTCAAGAGAGGGGCGATTGGCCGAAACTTAAGGTATCGCACGTGCCCCTGCCATGCGTTCAATGTGACGATGCCCCCTGCCTGAAGCAAGCAACGGGCGGCGCCATTTACAAGCGGAGTGACGGCATTGTGATCATCGATCCGGTTAAGAGTCAAGGTCAGAAGCAGATTGTCGCGTCCTGCCCGTATGGTGTGATTTACTGGAATGATCAGTTGAACATTCCTCAGAAGTGCACTTTCTGCGCCCATCTGATAGATAGAGGGTGGCAGGAGATGCCCCGATGCGTTAAGGCTTGTCCGACGGAGGCATTGACTTTCGGTGAGTATGATGATCTGAAGCAGTCCATTGATTCTCAGAACGCGTTGCCGTTACACCCCGAGTTGAATACGAAGCCGCGGGTTTACTACGTTGGCTTTCCGAAAACGTTCATCGCAGGGACATTGATCGACCAGAAAACGGGCGACTGTTTGGCGGGAGCGAATGTGTCGGTTAAGGATACGGCCGCGGGAACAACGTTCAACACAACCTCAGACTTTCTCGGAGAATTCATGGCCGACGGCCTAGACGCCAAGAAAACCTACAATGTCACAATCTCCAAATCCGGCGCCACCCCCTACACCAAATCCGTCAGCCTAGACGCCGACACCTACCTAGGCGAAATAACCCTCTAAGGTCACCGAGCGTGAGAGGAACATTCCTCTCCCCCCTCTCATTTTTCTTCTGATCACTCCGATTCTATTTTCCAAGGAACGTATCTCGGGACTATACTGATTAGAGTCGTTCTTACACCGGGCCCGTGTTCCGAGCAATAACCACGACTTTCGGAATTGGCCAACTGCATTTGGCCTTTCCAAAAACTATAGAATTATTCGACTACTTACAATCAATGCGAACCGTCTAAATGAAGACGTGTAAACAGCTCATCATACGAAACGGCTCGAGCTCTGTTTCTATTGGATCAGGGAGGCGGAGCTTTGTCGTCTCGTACGTATCCAGCGAGAAGATGCTAGTTTCAGACGGCGATGAGCATCAATTAGGGCCAAGCTGACAATCATGAACGTGGCTGGAATGAATTGGGGGAATAAGCAAACACGGTCGATCTGAAGAAGTGGAACGCACAATCGGTGTTTCCTTTCAGAGTCTTGGGAGTAACTTTCGGCATCCCGCGAAATGCGGACGGAGCCTTTCTCCTCCATCGTTGCGCTAACTGCGGTGGATGTTGCCGTCCGCCACTTTTGAAGCGTATCTGTCTTACCTATGCTGACATGGTTCGAATATCTCAGCGTCTCGGGTACTCTTCTTTGGATGATTTCAGGAAGAATGAATGCCTGAAAGTCGTTTTCCATGAGTCTAGTGGCCCACCGGGAAGTCTTCCACTCACGTCGAGTACTGTTTCAGGTTGGTGTCTGAAGAGAAGTGTAGATGAGGCGCCTGAGGATAGTGCCTCGGGGAAGCCTCTTCGCTGCCGTTTCTTGAACCCTGACAATCTCTGCACGATCTATCCGGTGAGACCAAGTTCCTGTCGAATATGGCCATACGCCTACGGCTCGGTGAATGGCGAAGTCAAGGTGGTTTACTGTTCCCAGAACGACGTTGAGTGCAAAGGTTTTCTTGAGAAAAATAGAACCAAGAAGCAGATTCTTGCCCAGCCTGCTCTAGAGATAAAGCGCCACCTCGCTGAGGTGCAGGAAACAATCGAGAGAGGGCTCTTCCAAGAGAAGGTCGAAGAAGTGAGATTCGATTTCTTAAGCGTCATCCAGAAGCAAGATTCTTGAGCAGCAATTTGGGGGTAGTCGGGAATGAATGCTCGCGGATCTCTGCCTGAAGGACATTTGTGGATGGAGGTCGCAGAGAAGGGGTGGGGAAAGGGCAAAGACGTTCAAGTCCGATACATCCCTCAACCGTGCATGCTCTGCCAAAGTCCTCCATGCGCTGCAGCAGCCATAGACCGTGCTGCAACCATACGTCCAGACGGCATAGTGATCTTTGACCCAGTCAAGAGTAAAGGCCAGAAACAGATTGTTGCCGCCTGCCCGTAGGGAGAATCTTCTGGAATGAAGTGCTTCAAATCCCTCAGAAATGTAACCTCTGCCTCCATAGACTCGACCAAGGATTACAACCTGCATGCGTAAACGCATGCCCCACCCAAGTCAGTATAGTCGGTGACGAAACGGTCCTAGCTGTGAAGATAAAACGCCAAAAATGCGAAAGTGCTCAACCCAGAACTTAAAGCCGACCCGAGAGTATACTACGCAAATCTGCCGCCGGTCTAAACGACGCGCCGAGATATCTCGGCGCTCACGAATCTTTTTTCTCTTTTCTTGACTTGTCTCAAACCTCTTCTTGATGGCTTGAGCGACGCCCATCAGCCTGTAAGCTTGCCACAGAACATACTGACCTATCATGAAGAATCCAACGATGAAGAGGAAAGTCGATATCGAAAGAGGTACAGCAAGGATTCAGAACAATCACGGTTGTTAGCGCTCAAATCCTTTTTTCAACGTTTTGATTGCTTAGCGCTTTTCTGTTGGCTATTACATTTTAGGAAACCGTTTATAAATAATATAGGTTAGTGCTGTAGGTCTCTTCGAGCGTGAGCATGCATGAGCGAGAAAGAAGACAAGAATGAAGCGAAACCGGCCAAGAAGATAAGTCGACGTGAAATGTTCAAGATGGCGGGATCACTTGATGCAACCGCAATTGCTCGTGCCGTGCAAGATACTGGAAGCATAAGTGGAATTGTAAAGTACCCTTGGGGCACAGTGAAGAGTGCAAGAATTTGGGTGACAGGAAGATCCACGTATTCCGACATTTCGGGGACGTATACATTATCAAATCTTAAGCCAGGAGTTTACAATCTGGCTGCCGAAGTGCCATTTCCAGGATACGACGCCGGCACCGCAGAGCGTTGAGGTCACTCCGGGTGAAACGAAGAACGTTGATATTATTTTCGACCACAAGAAGACGGTGGTTGAAGGCTTCGTCTATGACAAAGACGGGAAGCCAATCCCTAGAGCCGTAGTCTCCGGGATAATCTGTGGAAAGGATGTGGAATCCACAACTTCAGATGAAAAGGGGCACTTCAAATTCGAGAGAGCAAGTCCAGGAGTTCAGTTCATTCGGGTCAATGCGCAGAAACACATGGGGGAGACAAGAGATTTCACTGCCCCAGAGGCGGTCACAACAACTCTCGAATTTCATCTTGACCCGGCAACCCTAAAGGTGTACGGGCAAGTGTCCAACAAAAGCGGGCAACCACTTCGATCTGAAGTCTACCTTTCGAAATCAGGTGTAATAAATCAGAAGACTTGGACTGACACAGAAACCGGGCACTACGAGTTTCCCGTCCTTCCAGGGACCTATGACGTTCTAGCAAACTCTGAAGGCTATCTCTCCGAAGGATGGAGAGGAGAGATTTCAGCAGACACAAAAGTCGACCTGAGCTTGGAAATCGCGCGTCCACCTGTGCCGCAACAAGCCTAGGACAGCAAATCAAGGTCAGTTTTGCTTGCTTAATTGATTACGGACTTCAGCTACGGCTTGGCCTCGGGCGTTGGTTTCGAGTCCGAATCCAATGCGTCTAGGAGTTCCTGGACCATTTCACTGTCCATTGCGACAAATCCTTTTGTAACCTTGGCGACCGCTTTGTAGAATTCCCGTCTACCACCTTTGAATATGTCCGCTGCAAGTGACGGAACCCATTTTCCGAGATGTTCGTTGAGGAAGTTTCTTTGTGCTTCGAGGTATTTTCTGGCGTCTTCCGTCTTGTTGCTCTTCATCGCTTCGGTAGTTTTCTCGCAAAGGTTCGCCATAAATTGAAGCTCTAGGGCGATATGATCTTCTGGCTCGGTGAACTCCTTTGCCTTCTCAAAACCCATGGCTCTGTACAGCATCATGACATCATCTCTAGGTTTCTGCATAATCAGATGGTCCGTACTCATGTATGCAGATTCGGAAGGATGTGGAGGTATCTGGCGTACCCCAAGGAATAGACCTGCGTACTCCGCCGCCAACTCCAATTGTATATTGTCCAGATTCTCCTGCTTTATGTTCGAGGCAAACTCTGCGAGCCCTTTGAAGCCTTCAGCAAGCTCGGTTTCCTCAGTCTCGGGGTCATCAGCCAGTTTGAGAAAGAACTCCTTTTTCGTGGCAAGTTCTAGGATGAATGGTTTCGTAAGCTCCTTAGCGTACATGGTCGTAAGGAAGATGTAGATGGCTTTCCTGTTCTCGTTTGCGTCAATGACCTCTTTAGTATCCTCAGTTTTCATGCTATGTCCTCTCTATTTAGCCAATAGACTTTCTATATGATAAGTTAGTATAACAAGTCTCCTGCTCTTTACCTGATTGCGATTGCGAACCGGAGTCGTTATCTGCACTGGCACATCAGACTTGAGAACCGCTCAAGTCACTCGAGAGCTTGAGACAACTCTGCGAAGTCATAACATACCCACCCTTCTTTGTGACGAGTGCTCCGATGCCTCCAGACTCGGAATTAGAGAATTCGTCGCTGGAAACAGTCTGAAGGGGCTCGTCGTGTTCTGTTCTTGGGACGAAGGCGTAATTGAAACGCTGAAGCATTCCGCTGAGGCCGCCGGTCTAGCACGGAAGGCCGTGGGATATTATGACGTTCAGCTTCTGCTCGAAAAGAATAGTTCTGGCGACATTGGTGTTGCAGACGCCATTGCTTCGGTGAACGTAGCAAGAAATGAGAATGCCGACCACGTCAACGACGTGATCTTCAGAACGGTCCTAAACGCACCAAAGGTTTCGCGTAGGGATCTTCTCAGATCTATTCCAAAGATTCTCAGAGTGGAGTCAGATATTCCGGTGGTTCTGAAAGACGTATGTGGTCCTCGTTTTAGAAGCTGCCACTACTGCAGAGACGCCTGTGCTTACGATGCAATAAGACAGGATGGCGATGGAATTGTCATCGACAACCGACAGTGCGTTGAATGTGGAGCATGCGCAAGAGACTGCCCAGTGGGTGCGATACAATGCCCGTCACTCTCAGATGCTCAAATCTCCGCCATGCTGAATGAGTTCTCAAATGTCCGATGGAATCACACTGAGCGACTGCTAGTGTTGACATGTGAAATTGGAATGAGGAGATTGTCAGCTGAGATAAGAAACGGTGCATCTCTCAGGCTCCCCATCGTCCCTGTTGTTGTTCCCTGTATCGGATCAATTGCAAGTCATCACTTCCTAGAGGGAGTGCTACAAGGCGTGAGATTAGTCACAGTGTGCCCTGATCCGTCATGCGTGAATTTCAAAGCATTAGCGCCAATGCACAAGCACATTTTATCCTACGGAAGTGTGTTAGGCGAACCAAAAGCGACCGCAGAGAATACTGCTATTCAGCACCTTGTTATCGAGACCGATGATTCAATTACGAAAAGGCTATCCCTCTTCGCCGAGCCTGAGATTCACCCTGATAAACTCACAGAGTTCGCCGTAGGTGGAAGAAGGAACACTACGCTTAGCGCCATTCGATTGTTCCATAAGGACAGAGGTACCGATCATGTGGCTCCGGAAACGAGTTTCCTTCCTCTATTCGATCTAACCATCAAGAAAGACAATTGCACCTTCTGTGAGCTCTGTCAGGGTGAATGTCCAGATCACGCAATCAAATTCGTGAAAGACGGGGAGAGTTCAACGCTGATGTTTAACGCCTCTCTCTGTGGAGGATGTTTGATTTGCAGAGACAAATGCCCAGAAAAGGCCATAGTGATTTCGAGAGTTACCCAATTCTCCAACATCGTTCGCACCAACGTGTTAGAAAAGGCGCGTGATGAAGTGGCGAAGTGTGCCGTCTGCGGAACACCCTTGGGATGGAAGCGGGCCATGGAAGGTCTTGAGAGGAAGTTCTCCCAGGCGGGGTATTCTGAACAGATGCTGAAAATGCTGAGATTATGTCACCAATGTAAGCAGAAGGCTCTGATCGGAGTTAATACATAATTGAGAACGTAGGGCCGTCGCCTTCTTTGAACCGTCTAGTTTTTCTGAGACGGTTCTGTTCTCAGCCCAATTTGTACAAGAGAATTCGTGACCAGGCTTGAACGAATCCCGGCGGCTACTAGTCTCACTCTTTCGGGGCTAGGCTTGATTTTGAATTGTAAGGGAGTTTTGTCAGTCAAGACGGCTTTGTTCTCAATTGGAAGATCACTCTCTATTGAGTTCGAAGAACTCAGGCCGCCTTGGAGCTTGAGTTCAAAACTTGCGCATTGGAAAGATTTGGTCAGGCATAGAGAAAGCTATGCATTGTTATTGTTTTTTGCTCTCGCGTCTGCATTTCGTTTCGTTCCATTGCTCGGATTCCCACGAGTAGGCTATGACCCGTTTCTGCACTATCAATTCTCAATGGCCTTGCTCGCTGGGAAAACGACGGTCGTGGTGGTTACTCAGTTGGGAGAACACGTCACCCTCTATTATCCGCCACTATTTCATCTTCTTTCTCTTGGTTTCTTTTTTGCGTTTCCGACGGTGGATCCCTATCTTGTTATGAAGGCGCTTGTGTCTGTGCTTGACGGTTTGCAGATTTTTCCTATCTACTATACTGTTAAGTATGTTTCGAAGACCAGCGCGGGAGCGACTGTTGCTGCCCTCGTTGCAGTCGTAACCCCTGGCGATTTCAAGATGATCTCTTGGGGAGGCTACGCGAATATCGCGGGACTGTTGTTGTTAGCCCTCCTAGCTTACTTTGTGATCAAAGAGAAGACTGTTGCAGTAGGCATTCTGGCCGCAACGCTCTTCCTTACTCATCATCTCTCCATGGTATTCGCTGTGGCGCTCTTCCTGCCTTACTTTCTGATCACCTGGTGGAAGACCAAAACGCTTCCAATGTGCTTGGTCGCTTTTTGTGCCGCAGGCGGACTCGCTTACATCGTGTTCTACTGGCAAGCATTGATTCCGCTCTATGAGCTCTACACAAACTATGCTCCGCGCTACGCAGAATTCACAATGCCGGCCAATTGGCCACAAATGTTCAGCTACCCGTTTCTCATTTTTGCGGCGATTGGCGTTGGTTTGTGGATCTACAAGACTAGGACTAAATTTTCACAGTCAACTCTGATCCTGTACATGTGGTTCTTTTTGCCTCTTCTTCTAGCTTATGCCTACTTGTTTGGAGTCCAGTGGGACTGCATTCGTTGGATCTACTTCATTCAACAACCAGCCTGCATATGGTCCGGGATTGCCGTCAGCCAATTCAAGAGCAGGAGATTGCTGCTTGCAGTCATCATGATCGCAATAGTTCTAGAATGGATTGGCACCATGCAAGGCTACTACCGGGACATTTCGCTAAACTCTGGGTATGCATATTGATAGTGATAAGCGGTTCCAAGACTTGCCAAGCTTCGTTTTGAATTGTGCTGCTTCTTTGCTGAAGAAATGTAGCAGTCTCGTTAGCCGCGTTTGTGATTACCGTGCGGCTAGATTTCTTCCTACTGCTGGTTTGTGTTGGGTTGGACTCCTAGAAAAAATGGCGAGTAATATTACCGGTCGATAACATTGGTCACTATACCACAGAGAGAACCATACTTCTATGTAGATTCTATGCTAATCCTCTAAATCACATGTAATCGCTAGACGCTCATACGATACAGCTCTTGGATCGACGCGTGTGTATCTGAAGGCACGATTGGGATCCTGAGTTGTAACATGCGAATAAAAATGAAAGTTGGAATTGAAGTTAGATGTCTGAAAAAGATAAGCAATCAGTTGCAGATAAGAAAGTCAGTAGACGTTCGCTACTGAAATGGACGGGGGCATTGGCTGCCGCTGCCGTCGTAGGCGGCGTAGCAGAGTACGGTGCCCGCAAACTCATGAAGCCACCACCTCCACCGCCAATCAGCCTCAAACCACCTCTAAGCCCAGCAATCGCAGCACGCGTAGACGTAATCAAACAGCAACTCATCGCTAGGCACGCCAACGAAACATACAGTTTCTTCTGCTGTGCCTCGAACGGATGCATGGCAGGACCCTGCTCTACAAAAACACGAATCAAGAACGGGGTAGTCACAGCTCTCGAAAACCTAACCGACACAGCATCCTACCTCAACAAGCAAGCCGGGCCTAGAGAAGACGTGCCGGAAACCCAACTCAAGCAAATGATGGTAAACGTTCGACCATGCCCGCGAGCATTCCTGTGGCGTAAATCCTTCTACGACCCCAACCATGCCAAGTACCCCATGAAACTCGTTCCAGGCACGAACAGCGCTGGCCAAGACCAATATGTCAGAATCTCCTGGCAAGAGGCTCTTGACACGATCGCGGCGCAAACCAAGCAGGTGATGGAAAAGCGTGGTCTATTCTCGGTGCATTCGGGAACTCTCGGTCTTCCTTATCTCGACTATCTTGGTAACTACATCGTAGCGGACTGGGGGATGTCCTCTTGGTCCGGCAACCAGCTTGCTGACCTAGTCACAGTTGGCCAACAGGTCTGGGGAGTCATGCCGGGAGGCGGAAGAGTAAGCGACACGAACGGAGCAGATGACCCACTCTTCTTAGACACCAAGCTGATGGTCTTCCTGGGATTCAACCCAGCAATGGCTTCGCTGCACCAACACTACTGGATCACCCTCGCCCAAGAGAAGGGGGTGCCGTTGATTGTTCTTGATCCTGTGTATTCGATGACTGCTCGTCAGGCTGATCAGTGGATTCCTATGAGGCCTGGCACTGACATGGCTTTGCTGGCGTCTATGGCTAATGTGCTGTTCAAAGAGAATCTTTACGACAAAGACTTCGTTAACAAATGGGTTGAGCCGAAAGGCTTCCAGATGTGGCAGGACTACATTCTAGGTAACGCTGGCTGGTCCCGACGGCAAGATTGACAGAACTCCTGAATGGGCTGAGAAGATCACCGGAGTACCGGCGGCTACGATCACTGCGCTTACAAGGCTGATTGCCACGACGAAACCCTGCTACTTCAGACCACACTGGGTGACCGCTCGACAGCTCTACGGAGAGAACGTTGCCCGCGCAGCAGTATACGTCACTGCCATGATAGGACAGATGGGTTCCCCCGGACAATACGGGGGCGCTGCTGACGTTGGATCAAGAGGCTGGTTGCCAGCTCCGTTCACTGACATGAAACGGGCAGCCGTTACGTACCCAAGACTACCACGAGCCAACACCCACTACTGGGAAACTGCGGCTCTTCACAGAGACGAAGTCGACAGCGGCAGCATGACCGAGACGCAGTTAAAGCAGGTTGTTGGCGAGGCTGCGGCTTGGCCGTTAGTGAACATTCGACTAGCAGAGAGCAAAATGGGACAACATGCCGGAGACCAAGACGTTAACAACGTTCTCAAAGGGTTCAGAAAACTCGACTTTGTGTTCGCATGTATATGTAACATGAGACAGCCTCACGTCGCCGCAAAGATACTTCTCCCTGTGGCTGACTATATGGACGGCTACTGGCGGACGTACGGCGCAGGTGAGAGTCGGCGGAACAACCTCGCGATTGCAGGGTTCAAGTCCGTTAAGAGAGCGGGCGAGGCCATGGATGTGGAATGGGTCAATATACAATTAGCCCAAAGACATGGTGTAGCCGACAAGTTGAGCCCACTCTTTCTCAACGCGCTCGACAATGAAGACACTTGGGATACGACAATGGACAAGGTCATGCAAACCGGATACGAGACATGGATGAAGAACCAGACCATCGCTCCAATGAACCCACCAAGCTACGCAGACTTCAAGAAGTCGCCAGTATTCTATGCGCCACGTCCCCCCCAAACACTTCACTCTGCATATCAGGAACAGGTACAGCAAGGTCAGGGGTTCGAAACCAAGTCAGGAAAGATCGAGTTCTATAGCGATTTCCTCGCGAGCGGCGACGTATCTAGCAAGTCGTTCGTACTACCAAAAAGAGGCGACCAGAACATGTGCTTCGGAGGAAGCAACCCGCCTAAGATTCCACCAATCGCCCAATGGGTCACGCCCATAAACCAGAACATCGGCCGCGACGGCGCCAAGTACCCGCTCACAGTCCTAACCGGAGGACCGCGCGTCTACCGAACACACCATGCTAGCGATTTCAACCAGTGGGCTGTTGAGGAGTATAGGCATGCGGTATGGCTGAGCGTTGCAGACGCTAAGGCTCGTGGAGTCAAGGATGGAGATCTAGTTAGGATCTTCAATGACAATGGAGAGATCGTCGCGCCAGTGTACGTGACCTCAAGGATTATGCCCGGAATTACGCACATATCTTTCGGAGCATACCCACAATTCAGTCAAATGAGAACCCCGCTGAGCCCTGAAGGTCTCGACACACGGGAGACGCTCAACTGTTGACTCGTTGGAATCCTGAGGGTTGGACTATTGCGCCGGTTCACTGTTCTGATGTGGCTGAGGTGCAGAAGTTCTAGGAGGTTGATGGAATAATGGTTCAGTATGGTTTCTTCTTTGACGAGAGCCGTTGCACCGATTGCCGTGCGTGCGTGATGGTTTGCAGGGATTGGTATGATATTCCTGCGGGTCCTGTGAAATGGTTGCGCATGTTCCAGTACGAGCAGGGTTCGTTCCCGAACATTAAGCTGAACACGGTCTGGGCTCCATGCTACCATTGTGAGAACCCGGTCTGTGTGGATGCAGCGAACGGTGCCATGTACAAGGAAGACAAGTACGGAGCAGTCCTAATAGACCCAGACAAGGCTACGAGTATTGATTTGCGGAAGGCGAATGAGGCATGTCCGTATGGTGCTATTTCGTTCGATTCGGACTCCATGACCGCTTCCGCTTCGAAGTGCACTATGTGCATCGACAGGCTCGAACAGGGTTTGCAGCCACGCTGCGCAGAAACATGCGTCCAGCGCACGTTAGACTTCGGCCCCTTAGCGGACTTGCAGAAGAAGTACGGCACGTTAAGGCAGCTTGAGAACATGCCCGACCCTAGCATAGCGAGTCCCTCAATCGTCTTTAAACCTCAACGTGTTAAGAAGCAGATTGTACCCTACGATGCGAACACAGCACTCCAACTCCTCCAGCGAAGAGACGCCGTGACCCCAGGCTTAGCCCCAGTCTTCAACAGCGCAAGCGACGTCACAACTGTACCCCCAGGGCTTGTGGGACGCAGCGGCCTCAACATGAAACCTAAAACCTCAGCCGAAGTAACAAAACTAACACAAAACGACGAAGCATAAAACAGGCCGAAACGAATTCGATCTAGAAATCTCTGGGCCAGCGTCAAACGCTGACCCACACCAACTCTTTTTCCTACCTCAAACCCGACATTAATCTCCATCATTATCCATGTTGGTTCCAAACCAGTATGTAGCATGCCCTCTGCCTGATCAACCAAGAATCTCGGTCACTTAGTACGTGAGGCTAGAGCTCCATCCTACTGCAACTTGATTACACTTCTCTCAACCGAGAACAAAACGCTGCTATCAAACAACTTTCAACCAATCCACTCTGAATTCGTGATCAGTCGTTTCGTAAGGGTCCGACCATGAAGGGTTGGAGCAAAGCTCAGTACAAGGTAAAGAGCTAGACGGCGCGGTGAATCATTCAAAGGTAGTGTACGGACATTTAGTAGAGTAAACCAGGACCCAATTAATCGGATAAGATCTTCGCCCTTTTGATAATGGTCTCTTGGTTTCGTTAGCCCAGCGATTTTTCGACCTAGCGCATATATCAAATTCTCTGTTGGCGCTCCAACAACTAACAAACCATCTCTCTCAAGGACTCTAGCTAATTCGGGAGTGGCGCAGTTGAGGGTCAAATAGATGCTCAAGGACACTAGCGCAGAATACGAGCTGTGTGCATCCTGATCTGAACGGCAAGAATCTGCAATCGGCTCTTACAATATCGACATTTGACAAACTGCTTGATCTTGTTTCCTTCTTTGTGAGATACACCCAATCTCCAATATCAACTCCGACGCATTCGGATGAGGCAAATACTTTTCTAACCATTCCAAGCAGTTCGCCTTTGCCACACCCTATATCCAAGATGACTTTAGCATGATACTGGCGAGCCTCCTTCATCATGCACGCTAGCCTTGCCCAGAAATATCGCTTGACAAGTGGGTTGCGTGAAGAATATGTCTTATTAGCGATGTTCAACTGCACAAGACTCCGAGCATAGCCACCTTCTTCGCAAATGTGATTATAGTCAGAAACGTAGTGCAGTTACTCAGATAATCTTTCTCGAACACGTATCACGTATCCTTGATTATCGTTAGTAACTCAAACACGAACCGATTGTTTCCTTGGCTATGTAACTACTCCTGCACACCATGGGAAAACAGTAAAAGCTTCTCTCAGAAGTCCTCTGAATAAGACAAAGTGAGAGGCAAATGGCTGAAGAAGCGGACTCAACCTCGAAACAAACTATCGAACCTGCGCTGAAGACAAATGCGCCCGAAATAGCAATGGACAAGGGAACCGTTTGCGGAAGCATTACTTACCCCTGGGGAATAGTCAAAGACGCGAAAGTCATAGTGGGAACAAAGGCGGTTCTCTCAAATCAAGAAGGCAAGTATGAAGTCTCTGCTTTGGATCCTGGTGTGTATAGCGTTGCAGTTGAAGCACCGTTTCCTGGATATGAGGCCAAACTGCAACAGACAGAGGTACTGGGCGGCGAGACCAAAACCGTAGATGTCTATTTGGACTTCAAGAAGACAACCGTCGGCGGTTACGTATACGATAGTGATGGAAAACCGATCTCGGGAGCTGTTTTGTCGGGCGTATTGTCGGGAAGCGATATGGACTCGACGTGGACCAATGAGCAGGGCTACTTCAGATTCGAGCGAGTATCACCTGGTGACCGATTCATCAGAGTCAACGCCAAGGGTTTCATGGGACAAACCCTCGACTTCACAGCAAATGAAGGGCAGACCAACAACCTCGAGTTCAAACTCTCAGCCGCGAGCTGCGCAATCCGCGGAAATGTGTTTGACTCTGATGGTAAGCCTCTTCGAGCGGAAGTCATGATGCTGGCCAAAGGAATTGTGAACCAGAAGACCTTCTCAAACCCTAGTACGGGGCAGTTCGAATTCTACATTTTGCCCGGCTTCTACGAAGTCATCGTGACGGCACCTGGATACGAGCCCAAAGCATGGACCGGAAATGTATCGACGGATCAGAAAGTCGATTTCACTTTGAAAATCCTTCCACCAGCCGAACCCCCTCAATGACTACAGAACAAAATCAATTCTCAGAGTTCCCACTTTAATAGAGCTCAACCTGATATGGGCGAGATTGAAGGGCACACTATTGAATGCTAGTGTTAGTTCTATTACGGAAGCTGCTAAAGCGAACATGACACGAGCAGGAGTTTACTCCTTGCTGTCGAGGGCATTCAAGCTTGAGGTTGACGAGCCATTCATCGAAACAGTTGTCAAGTTGGAACCGATGCTGCGGCTCCTGAGCGAATCGCAGGAAGGTGAGGAGTTGAAAGATGCTGTCAAGTTACTCTTAGATACCATAAACGAGCTGAACGGATTGGAGAGCAAAGAAAAGAAAAAAGCGCTTACAAATCTAGCTGCTGAGTTCGCAAGGGTGTTCCTAGGAGTTGGACCAGACCCAGTTTATCCGATCGAATCGGTTCATCTGGGGAAGGATCACCTCCTTTACGAAGAGCCCTTCCACGAGATCATGGAAGCCTACAGAAGACTTGGATTTGAGAAAGAGAAAAGTTTCCAGGAACCAGAAGATCATGTTTCAGTTGAGTTCGAATTCATGGCAACCCTATGCAGATGGACGTCAAGAACGCTCGAAACCAACGACATCAAGAACGCTTTGGCATATCTCAACCTGCAAAAAGAGTTTCTCGACGACCACCTTATGAAGTGGGTTCCACAACTCTGCCGCAAGCTTGAGGACGTGACCGTTTCCAACTTCTATAAGTCAGTGGCGCGTCTAACCGTCGGTTTCATTGCTCTGGATAGCGAAATCCCAGACCATCTGACACAGATTCTGAAAAACGAACTCAAAGAATGAGATGAGTCTCTGTGCGGAATGACGGTCGATGGCGTTTGAGCCTTTGGGTACTCACGCACAATTCCTGAGCGGCTCGGATCTGTCTCTATAGAACTCTGAGAATCGTACAGTTCAGTATAGTTAATGCATACTGTCTAAATTAGGATAGGGCCACACATCCCTCATCATGGCTTGGAGGTGACACTGTCGTTTGTCCGACCTTGTTCTTTTGCATGCGCCCAGCGTCTACGACTTCAGAAGACGAATGCAACACTCTGGACTACTTACAGCCACTGTGGGTACCTCCACGCAGTTCGAGGTTCAACCAGTCGGTTTTGCATCAATACGCAACCACTTAGAGAAGAGAGGTTTCGAAACTCAGGAACAAAACCTAGCGCTAAGAATGATTGTTGAGAGAGATTTCGATGTAGAACGTTATATCAAATCCATAAGTGCAAAGCTTTTCGGAATAGACCTGCACTGGATGGTGCATGCAAACGGAAGTCTTGAGATAGCGAAAATCTGCAAGAGGTATCATCCCGAGACTCCCATAGTTTTCGGCGGATTATCAGCATCATGCTTCCGCAAAGAACTCCTAGAAGAGTTCACTTGCGTAGACTACGTCATACGCGGCGATAGCGAAAAGCCGCTTTCAGAACTCTTGGAATACCTGTCTGGCAAAAGGAATTTGAGTGAAGTGTCGAACCTTTGCTGGCGAGAGGGCGAAAGTTTCAGGGAAAACCCTCACCGGTTCACAATAGACGATTTGGATAAAGTAGACTACACCTCGAACATACCCGACGAGAGGGCTGACCCCGCTTCATCGAAGAATCAAAGAGTTTCCAGAGCGATTGTTCCACTTATTCGTGGATGCACCTTCAACTGTGCTACCTGTGGAGGATCAAGCTATGCATACTCGAATTTATTCAGGAGAGAGAAGCTGGCTGTTCGCAGCCCCAAGGTAGTCATAGACGACCTCCTACGAATCCAGCGCAATTGTCTGTTACGAAGGGGTGAACACGTTTTCCTAGTTGGTGACCCGAGACTTGGAGGAGAGAAATATTGGCGCGAATTGTTCAAAGGCATCGAGAATGTCGTCGACCTGCCATTCATGATTGAACTGTTTTATCCTGCATCGAGAGATTTCTTCGAAGCTGCGATCAGAGCAATGCCTAGAAACATCTTCCAAATATCTCCCGACTCTGCAGTCGAGAGCATCCGGATGGCACAAGGAAGAAACTATACGAACGATGCACTTGAGAGAACGGTGAATGATTGCATTGAGCTCGGCGGGGGCATTGAAGTCTTCTTCATGCTGGGCCTACCGCACGAGACGAAGGAAACAGCAAAGGACACCTTGAACTACTTGGAGAAAACAACTGAACAGCACGCGAGATTCGTTGGGTCTATGAGGGGAGAAAGACAATTCTCCGCAGAAGTGGGCCCCATGATACTCTTAGACCCCGGATCACGTGCTTTCGACGCTCCCGAGAAATTCGGGTACAGGTTGCTGCTCAGAACGTTGAAAGAGCATCACGACGCGCTCGGAAAACCGCATTGGAAGGATTACATCAATTATGAGACCAGCGGCCTCAATCGGAGTCAGCTTGTGGAGCTTTTTCTCGAAGCCAGTGTACGCAAGGTGCAGATAGACGAGAAGTTTGGGGTAATATCAGCTGAAGTTGCAGACAGTCTACACAGGTCTCTGATAGCGCAATATCCACCGATAGCGTAGAAATCCACCTCTAACTAGGATTAGATCGCGGGTTGAAAAAGCGTCTCACAATCGTCGAGCCGTGTTTCGACTTCTGATTTCAATGTACAAAAGGCAGGCGATTCGCGGCTTTCAGAAGCGCGGGGGCGGTAGACCAGCGCTAAGTTTCCGGCAACTAAGATCGCGACCCCCAGCCACACTAGCGAGACCGCCGGAATTCTGGAAACGGTGACCCGGATATCTGTTGGCGTCGTTATAGTCCTGTTCGTAAACGCCATTACCGTAGCCTGCTTCACGCTCTCGGTTGGGTTGGCCACGATGTAGAGGTCCTCTGTGGGGGAACTATAGATCACGGGTGTAGGCACGAATTGGTCGAATGCAGGATAATAGCTCAGAAGCAACGTTCTGCTACCCTCAGTATCACCGTTGAGGCTGTATGTGATCTTGGTAACTATGCTCTCAGGCACAATTCCATATGGAGACAAGAAGATTGTTCGATTGCTGGGGAATGTAGTGACATTCACGTGCAGAATCTTCAGGTCGAGGACACTAATGCTTTGACCTGTCGAGAGCGTCCCCACGGCTGAAGACTGCATGGATGAGCTGATGAAAACGCCGAGCAGCAGGATGGCGACACCAAACAAGGCAAGATATCTGAGCGTTGGGTGACGACCCAGGCGGATCGGTCTCCTGCCTGCTGACTTGAACATGCGGTGGGCAGCAGCTAACAGCAGCCCGACCAGAAAGGGTAGCCCAAGATTAGCTAGAATGTTTCCTGTAGGCCACTTCACGAGTGAAAGAGCTACGCCCACAGCGAGAAGTGGAATGCAAACCCGCAATACGTCTCTGAGGACAGAATTCTCCCTTTCGCATTCTGCGATCATCGCTGCTATGAAGAGGATTAGGAATGGAAAACTCGTGTAGTTGTATTGGTTAGGATTCGCATAAAGAGTTCTGCCGAACAACGGTAGAAACGATAAGTAGAGTAGAAGAATTAAATTTGCAGACGCAAGGAGGATCAGCGACCAGAAAGCTAAGGTCATTGCGGGATATGTGCTGTTTCGTGAGATAACATTAGGCTCTTGGAAACGCCTTCTCCTTGAAGTTGTGAATGAGATAAGTACCGGTATAAGCGCCAGTACGAGAATGACGGTTCCCCCCACGAAATAACCGTATCCATGAATGCTCGGAGCCTGCGTGCTCCTCGCAATGTAGACAGTGAATAACAGTGTTGATGCTGAGAAAGTTGTAGTGAATAGTTCATAGTCGGTGTGAGGGTCTTCAGGTTTTGCAAATAGGAATGCTGTTAGGAGGAGCCAAGGGATCAGGGCTGATGTTTCTATAGGATCCCAAGCCCAGTACCCTCCCCATCCAAGGGTCTCGTACGCCCAAGCTGCGCCGAGAGCGATGCCCAGTGTCAGAAGTATCCACGAGACCCTAAGCGCTCGAAAACCGTTCTCGGCAGATCCTCTAGTGTCTTTTCCCCATCGCCCGCCTATGAGTAAGGAGTAGGAAAGGAGTATGGCGGAGTAGGCGGAGAATATTATTGGAGGATGTATCACGCTCCATAATGTTTGAAGGGTAGGGTTCAGCCCTTGTCCATCAGGCGAAAAAGACCCTAGCTCGCTGAATGGGCTCACCATCAAAACCAAGACTAAGATAGTGACCGTGAAGATGCTCATGACGAGAGCTGCTACCCTGTCCTGCTCACTCATCAATTGACCTGCCTTTAGCCTGTGAATAATCACCGCCAGACTCATCATGCAGAGCCACAGGAGAAGAGACCCAGCAGCACCTGTCCAAGAAGCAGACAGCTTGAGGAGCAGCGGAAGCCACCTAGAGCTATTCTCGTAGACAGCTGCAAATGCAAAGTTATCCGATACGAAAAGGTACGAGAACGTGAGGTAGACGAATACGGCTAGGAACCCAGCCACAATCGACGAGTAGTACCCAACCTTAAACCTCCTCAGAAGAAGGGCTGAGAGACCCACTAGGTGCAGAAGCAATGCCAAGACGAGTATGACGGTTCCAGAAACCACTTCACAGGCCCCTCAACGCAGCGGGGATGAAGATCGCCCAGCCATAAATCTTATCGACATTGGCTAGTTCCATGTTTGGGAGCCAGTCAGCTTGCTGGGGGACTCGTAGTATCCAAGCGAAGACTCGTAGAATAGTCGCAGAAAGAACATTCTATGAAGTTCATACAATAACGAGAGTAAGAAAAAACAATATCTTGCTTACGTAGTCTTTTTTATCCTTGACAGCACGGTACGGTGGAGTTTAGTTGAGGAAGAGGAATGGCCACTTTTCGCCAGCCTGCGATCGGGTTGATCACGTTATTGTTTGTAGCGATCATAATTGGAAGCTTTGCCCCGCATGGGATTCCTGACCCAGATCAGGATCAGGGGTGTTTTTGTCATAATGGGGGGGTCGGCGTTTGGGCTAACGGCACTGACATTGGCTTGTTTTTCGAGATTAATGTTGACAGCGGAAACTCTTTCGTTCTCAACATTACGTCTAAGCAGATCGCAGTACAAGTTTCTCCAGCCTTTATGACATGGTCGCCGAATGATGCTGACAACGCCAAGTTCGGGTTCAATCCTCAGCAGGTCAACGACAACTCTCCACAGGATCAAAACCCAAACCAGGGGACAATAACTGCCTTGTTCAAGATAACCGCTCCCAAGGATCCTGGGTCGTATGTCATCACAATCTTGGCTCAAGGATCCCTGTTTCCCTTCACCGTTTTGGTCAAACAAGGTGTTCCAGTTTTGGGGCACTTCGCGGCGATAACCAAAGTGAAATCTCCCATGCAGGCCAAGGCAGGAGCATCGGTGGGAATCAACGTAACCTTGCAGAACATGGGTGCAAAGCCTCTCACGCTCTACATATATGCGACCAGTACGAACAGTACGCTCTTCGACAAAGTGTACTCTAAGTCACCAGTCTCCGGGAACGGGACGGTCGCTCTTAGTGGAGTTTTTGTGATGCCAAATGGAAATCTCACTTTGAGAATACATAGTGGGCATGTAGGTGATGACGGAGATGTCGATGATGCGGCATACACGGTCTCTATAACCCAGCCACGCCCGATTGCAGTAGGAGTAGGAGGGCCGATCTACTTTGCGTACGGACAATGGGGGCCGTGGATGCCTGCCCTTATGATTCTACTGGCTGCGGCGGTGGGAGCAGCGCTCGGCGCTGGAACGGTCGTTAGAAGAAAGGGGAAAGAGACCAGAGCTGAGCTGAAGAAACCCGCAGACAGGTGAGGTGTGACAACTGGTGAAGACAATGTTTGCAGGGAGGACTATCGGTAGTTTCGCGGTCTACTTTGTCATATCTGCTTTGTGTATCGTGTGGCTCGTAACGCTCGTCATAATCCCCATGCTCACAATGACATTTGGATATACCCTACAGTACGCGGTGAGCCTATGGTATACCATACTAATCGTCGTACTCGTCGTCCTGTCAATGCTTCATAATGGGTTGGATCTCGTCAGCAAGGCAAGCAAAGGCGTGAGGAGGCTTGAGGGCGGAGGGCCGGTGAAAAGGTTCTCATTGAATCAGCGCGTACAGCACCTCTGGGTGCTAGTTACCTTCACAGTCGCCGCGATAACAGGCTTCGCACGGATGTATTACGATACTTGGGGGAAGTTGATAATTACCCCTATGGGGGGCCTCAGCGTGAGTGCCGATCTACATCTCGCCGCCGCAGTTCCTGCTGGGAGTTGCGTGCGTCTACCATTTTGCAGTTCTACTCTGCAGAATACCTTGCGAAGCGCACGCTTGGGTTCCCAGCGTCCATAGACATAATGTTCGGCAGAAAGGATGTCGCAGACTTCTTGCAAAACATGAGACACATGCTTGGAGGGAAGGAACGACCTAGATTCGACAGATATTCCTATCCGCAAAAGTTTGACTACTGGGGCATATACTGGGGCATGTTGATAATGGGAATCCCCGGCGTCATAATGTGGGTGTACGGATCCCGTCATGTTATGGGCGACTTGCCCCTTATCTTTCATGTCAAGGAAGGGTTGCTAGCCGTGCTTCTTCTGGTCATCTTCCACTTCTACCAGTCACACTTCACTCCGCGTGACTTCCCTATGAACAGTTCCTTCCTGACGGGAAATGTCTCAGAGCAGGAAATGACTGAGGATCATCCGTTGGAGTTCGAAAGAATCAGAACTCAAACGGAGAGCGTACATGCCGTGGAGGCGGATACGCTCGCCGCCAGTTGAACTTGAAGTCCGTTCGCTAGGTCCTCAATTCCGTCACCAGGGGTTTCGATGATATTGCTCTAGCATGCATCAGCGTGGATTTGGTAAGTATCGGAACCCGTACGGCCAAACAGACTCTATCACGTCTGAGCAATCGTGATCGAACTAATCCGCCAGCTCAACTTCTGGATTATTGCTGCTGTTTCGGTAGATGTTGCGGAGAGACTCGACATGTATCACGATTGAAGAGGCGAACGCCCATTCGACAGGGATCTCGCTGTCGGTCTTTTAGGCGGCCTCACAATATGAAAATTTCAAACCCGTCAACTCAACTTGAGCGCTTTGTAGGTATGTGCGTTACGGTTCACAACTTCTCCTTCCCTGTCTTGCTCACATTGAGTGAGTAATGCGCAAGTGGTAAATCTGGTAGTCAACCGAATTGTAACTAATTTGCTACGACGAATGGGGATGAGTTATGCCAAGGAACCGAGTCCGGTCAGCATTTGGATATGTTACAGGGGTTCTTGTGGGTTTCATTGTCATATTCATAATTGGAAGGCAGAGTGAGATTCGAGTGATTCAATGGCAAATGGAGATGTATGGTCCGGGGCAAACCATACCCCTGCCTAACCCTGCTTACGTTATCAACAGCGGATTGTTTTATGACTCTGTATGTCTTGCGCAAGTTACGGGTCGATACTTCTGTTTCATGACAATGATGCCATATGAAACAATCATCGGAATAATTGTGCTATTGTTAATCGTTTCAATCGTATTATGGCGTAAAGCCTAGGAGTATTTGATACTCTTTATGAGAGAGAACGTCGTGCATCCTCCACTCAAGTCCACTAACTGGAAAATAGTGAAATTGTCAATCATTCACACATGAATTCGAACGAGTGTACTGCAGTAGTCTCGGTGCGGCCGAGTGCGTCTTGAGTGGGCTCAGATCTTCTAGGCTGGGGGATATCACGTGCTTGCTTCATTCCAGGTGATATGTGCGCAATTTGTCGAACTTCATGGCACCACATAATGGAGTATGTCGTAATGATATCCTTGAACTGAAAAGATCAGCTGAAGCGTGAAGAGTACGGCGAAGAAGACGAGAAATAACTTTCTCTTCTGAAGGATACCAAATCCCATCCCCGCTAATACCGCTAATGGTTGTGGTATGAAGGCTATCCATCGCACGCCATGCCAATCCACCCCAAATAAGTAAGCGTATGAAAAAAGTAACGGGATAATTGACCAGATCAACAAGAGTTCTGTTCCGTTGCTCGTCCTGCCTCGCAGCTTCAGATAAACAAGCAACAGGCCTAGAATGGCCACGCCGATTGTGAGTGGTCCAACTTGTTCCAGTATATATGGCGTAACGTAGAGACTCTGGTCGTAATGTGGTGTGTACTTAGTATAGAACTCAAATATTGAGGGAAGGGCTGAATGATAGAACAAAACGTAAGCCATCACTACACCCAGTAAACACCCCAAAAGTGAGACTGGAAAACGCTTCTCTTTCTCGATTCCTAGAACGAAATAAGGCAATAGAACCGCGAACATGACTACCGCGGCTAAATCATGAGTCAGAGCGAGCGTCCCGCTTAAGATCAACGAGGAAACAAATCTGCTGGTCAAGACAACGTAAACTAGGCAAGCGGTTAGGAGCAATCCGAGAATGTTGGCATAGCCCCCCCAACTGAGCATCTCATAGTCACTGCGGCAGGCGATTAGCAAATAGGAGGAGAGAATGGCCGCTGGCCCAGACCCAGACAGATGCTTTGTAATCATGTAGATTGGGATAACCTGCATTACGTCAAAGGCGCTGGCAAGAATCTTCATAGTTGTGTAAGGATCAACCGCAGGGAACGCTTCAAAAAATAGTAGCGAGATAAGGTGGAAAAAGGGTGGGTAATAGAGGTCCATGGTGTTCCCAGTTTTCCCCGCTTGAACTGCAATGTCCATTCTACCATCCAGAAGCGCCATTGAATACCTGTAATGCACAAATGGGTCCCCACCAACGTGTGGGTATTTCAAGAGTGGAAAAAAGCGTAAGAGGAAACCAATCACTAGCATTAAGGCCAGCGTGATAGGTTCCCAATGTTGAAGCAGGGCAGTCCTAACGTTTCGTGGAATCATCTAAGAATTGCTCCATCGTCTGCCTAATCTCGGGTTGATCCTCTACCCTGCTATTCAGGGATTTCAAAGGACGAATTATCTTCTTTGTTCTTACGTATCATGCTTGGAAAACGTTGTGAACCACTTATGAGCCGTGGTCGAATGGTCTTGGAACGGTGCTTCGAATGATAGTTGTCGATGTTCTCTATTCAGCTTCGGCTATCGGAACTCAGATCCTACTCACTAACAAAGGTGGCCACTTTCTTGTTGACATAGGGGATGGGACAGTGAGAGACCTTGCTTCCAAGAAGATTGATTTCGGGAAGATCAAGGTGGTCCTTCTGACCCATGAACACTTTGATCATTTTTCAGGGCTATACAGTTTCCTGCACTTCTGTAGGCTCCTGCGCCGAAAAGAAGAGCTGGTAGTTCTCGCCCCCAGGCCAGTGGAGGTTGTTGGCAGTCTTCTGAAGCCTCCAATAATGTATCAGCCCCTTCCGTTTGAAGTGCGGCTGGTTGAGATGGGTGATAACGAGACGTTCTCCCTGTACGGGCTTGATGTGACAGCTTTCTCAGTAGAGCATGGCTCTGGCAAAGCTCTTGGATATTCGATACGGGACAGCGATGGCTATAGGGTAGTCGTTAGCGGTGATACGACGGCCTGCAGGAACTTGGCGCGAAACGTGGCGGGGGCAGATGTGGCGGTGATCGAGGCGACGTACAACGACACCTACGAAGAGTTCGCTCTCAAGTATGGCCACATGACCATCTCTCAAGCCAAGAAACTGGGGAAAACGGCTAAGAAGGCTATCTACATTCACTCAAATCCAGGTCACTACTTCAAGAAATTCGAATGTTCCCAGAAATAGGAACGCCCAAGTCACTACTTACCTTCATGCTGATACAAAAACTAAGTATCAAAGATACATATCGTGAAGCGCTGAGATATTGATTGCGTTAGTGGTCGAGTTGCTGGGGGAAGCTAACAAGGTATGAAGATCATTCTGGTCAATCCTCCGTATGGATTCGGAGACCTTGTCGGCAAATCGAGAAGTATGAAGATCGTGATGAATGTCATTCAGCCGCTAGGTCTAGGGTATATTGCGGCTCTTCTCGAAAGAGACGGTTACGAAGTGAGGATTGAGGATAGTCAATGTCTCGGATATAATCATCGAACGTTAATCGATAGAGTCAAGAGTTTTTGTCCCGACATACTAGGAATATCTGCCACAACACCGACCTTCGGCTCATGCTTGCTTACCGCCCAAATGTTCAAGAAGAGTCTACCCAAGGTTCCTGTGATCATCGGCGGGGCGCACGTCTCAGCTCTTCCGCAAGAAACGATGGCCTATGACTGCTTTGACGTGGGCGTAATAGGTGAAGGAGATTACACGACCCTCGAGCTTGTCAAACATATCGAGAAGAACGGCCTAAATCGACTGGGTGAAGTCGCCGGCATAGCTTTCAGGCACAATGGACAATTCTATCTCACCGAACGAAGGTCATTCATCAAGAACCTTGATGAACTTCCACTTCCCGCGAGGCATCTCCTACCTCAGTTGCATATGTATCATCCAGCACCAACATCCTACAAGCGTCTCCCGAACGCTCATGTCTTCTCGGCTCGGGGATGTGCGGGAACACGCTGTGTTTTTTGTGACCGAGGAGGTTTCGGTTTTTCGGTCAGATTTCGCAGCGTCGAAAACCTCTTCGAGGAGATTGAGGAATTGGTCAATGTGTACGGTGCGAGAGACCTCAAGATCTACGATGACACCTTCACACTGGACAAGAAACGCGTGTTGAAGATTTGCGACGAGTTCAAGAAACGTCAGATAGACCTCCCATGGTGTTGCTTGGCGAGAACGAACACGGTAAACCGGGAAGTGCTCAAAGCCATGAAGGATGCCGGTTGCTGGGAAGTACTATTCGGTTTAGAATCGATGGATCAAAACGTTCTATCTAGCCTGATGAAATATACAACGGTTGAACAGAATATACAGGCAGTCAAACTGTGTCACGAAATTGGAATAAGTGTCAGAGCCAACTTCATAGTGGGTACTCCTTACGACTCATTGGAGACAATGGAAGGCGACCTGCAAGGAGCAATCAAGCTGAACATGGATTTCGCTCACTTCAATAAATTCGAACCATACCCAGGCTCGGAACTATACCAAACCCTCGCAAAGGAAGGATACACATATGATTTTACGAAATGGGAAAGTCATCACGATCTGAAGGGCGCGTTCATGTACATCCCAAAGGGTATCACTGAAGAACAATACCGCGACTGGCTAGTCAACGCTCACAAGAGGTATTACCTGAGGCCACGATACATCCTCAGACAGATGGCCAGCATACGAAGCGCTGAGGATATCAAGCGCCTCTGGAATGGAATGAACGCGGTAGCTTTTCTCTGAGATTCATTAGCGTCAATTCAATTTCTGGATCAGCTTCAACCGCATAGGATGTGCGGCTCTTGGAAACTAGTATCATGTGTTCTCAACGTCGTCGTTCCGCATCAAATCAAGCCGTAATTTGATTAACTCCAGTTGAAACACTTTCGACCAGCTGTGCGCTCGAAAAAGAGCACAATAAGATTTCTCTAACGTCAGGACTGATCAGTGAATTTGAAGTTAGTACTGAAGGCTGTAAGCGACGGTTTTGGAAGGGAAGCGAAAGGTTCAGTCTTGGTTCTACAAGAAGAGGAGTATACATCGCGAATTCTGGCGTGACCTATCGGTGTTACTTCGTTGATGCTTTCTCAGCGATTGCCTTAGCAATCTCTTCTTTCGTCTTGCCCTCTGTGCTGATTCCGAGTTCTTTGGCGGCAACGAGCAGTGGATCAGTTGCAGGTTGTGTGGCGGGGGTGGTTGTCTCTGAAACGCTTGCTGCAGCTTCCTTGCCTGCTTTCTCGAATTCTCTTCTGGCCAAGCCTATCGATCTTGCGAGTTCTGGTAATTTCTGCGGTCCCCAAAGGAAGATGATTACAAGGACTGCTACGACAACTAGCCATTCATATCCCATTAGCGCCAACGATTTTCACATCCAATGGTTTCGTATTTCGCCCGATATAAGAGTGCTGAGCAAATACCAATGCCCTTATCGGTATTTGTAGTGTCCTTCAAATATGTCACGCGGTTTGTGAGCTTCTTCTTCGAAGTATTGATCTTCGAAAGGTTGTGCTTTGAGATATGATTTGAAATCGTATATGCCAGACCATTTGAGGTCTATGATTCTTCTAATTCGTTTCGCAATTTCCGGGACTGGGATCCGTTCCACAAGCGGCTCAAAGAATCCGATTATGATCAGCTTTCTGGAGTCGTCTTCATTGAGCCCTCTTGACATTAAGTAGAAGAGCTCTTCATCATTGATCTGGGCTACCGAGGCGGAGTGCGTTGCTTTGACCTCGTTCGTTTCAATCTCTAATCCTGGGATTGCGTCGGCTCGCGCATCTTTGCTGAGGATCATTCCGTGCTCCGCCAGATAGGCACGTGAGTTCTTGGCCTCTTTTTCAATGCGGATCATGCCTTTGAAGACTAACCTGGCTTTGTCTTTGACCACGCCCTTAGAGACGGCGTGGCCACTGGTGTTTTGGCCTATTTGTGTAATATTCGACACAGCATCGAAACGTTGTGTCCCAGTTCCGAATACGACTTCGACATTTTCCGAGGATGCACCTTGCCCCTCCATCAGGCTCTCCAGTCGCGAGCGCGTAAAGGCCCCTCCGAGTAACCCTGAGGAC
Source organism: Candidatus Bathyarchaeota archaeon (assembly GCA_963835925.1). Taxonomy (GTDB): domain Archaea; phylum Thermoproteota; class Bathyarchaeia; order 40CM-2-53-6; family 40CM-2-53-6; genus FEN-987. Next base: position 1,049,073 of record CAWIHH010000004.1, on the reverse strand, counting down.
CACACTATCTTGCTGTCTCGTTCTCCGACAGATTTCTTGTTTAGGAAAATGTTAACGTCTGGGCTTAAATTGTTGACGCTGGCGTACGTTACTTCCGCGCCCTCGTGAAGATGGACTTCAGACAACCCGCTGAACGTTGAATTCTTTGTTTGGTCGCCCAGCTTGGTGGAGTATTGCTCTTCGAGGACTGTGAATTTGCTTCTAGCATCTGCCATCACTAAGTTTTGAGTAAAGAAGCTGCTGCTCCGGTTAGCGTTAACAATAGTAATAACCCGAAGTGGCGTCGTTACCTCGATTCCCTTGGGAACATGTATGAAGAATCCAGTCGTGAAGAGAGCGTTGTTAAGCGCGGCAAACTTGTCATCTTCTGGGAGTATCGCTTTCTCAAGGAAGTAACGTCTGAAGAATTCTGGGTCCCGACTGATGGCTGTTCCAATGTCTGTGAAGATGATTCCTTCTTTTCCGAGGGATTCGGGAATCTCGGGTTCGATGATTTTCGACTGGATCTGATATAGCGTAATCGCCCTGTCAGACTTGAGTTTGCTCACGAGTTCATTGATTTCCGCTTGTGAGGGTTCGGGCAAGCCTAATATTGTAGATTCAAAGTCTACCCCGGACAGATCAACATACTTCGTGTACAGGCTTGAGAGTTCGGCTGGAAGTTCACGGAAGAGTCCAAGTGATTTGACTCGGAATGCTTGCAGCCAATCAGGTTCTTGTCTGGATTCCGACAAGGCTGTTACGGATTGTTCCGTTGCAGAGGCTAGTGTCAACTCTGACATTAATGCACTCGCACGCTAGATGGAATCTGATTGTTCAACTATACTGATGAAAGTAAAAGGTTAGAGGCTCTAGCCAACTGATCCTGCCATTTCCATTTGGATGAGACGGTTCAATTCAATTGCGTATTCCATGGGCAGTTCTTTGGTGAAGGGTTCCATGAATCCCATAACGATCATGCTCAATGCGTCTTGTTCGGAGAGGCCTCGTGACATCAAATAGAACAGTTGGTCTTCACCAATCTTTCCTACTGTTGCTTCGTGGGTTGTGGTTGCGTCGTCCTCATTGATCTCATTGTACGGATATGTGTCCGTCCTTGAGTATTCGTCGAGGAGTAGCGCATCGCATCGAACGCTGGATTTGACTCCCTTCGCTCCTTTCGCCACGTGGAGTAATCCACGGTAGGTTGTTCTTCCCCCGTCCTTCGAGACTGATTTCGATGTGATTCTGGAAGTCGTGTTGGGAGCAAGGTGCACTACCTTCCCTCCCGCGTCCTGATGCTGTCCCTTGCCGGCGAAGGCAACGGAGAGGATCTCTCCTTTCGCGCCGGGTCCTAACAGGTATATCGAGGGATATTTCATCGTCAACTTGCTGCCTAGGTTTCCGTCAACCCATTCCACTGTCGCATTCGCGTGGGCATACGCACGTTTGGTGACCAAGTTGTATACGTCATTGGACCAATTTTGGATCGTGGTATAGCGAACGTGTGCGCCGGGCTTGGCGATTATTTCAACGACCGCCGAATGAAGTGAATCGGTTGAGTAGATGGGCGCCGTGCATCCTTCAATGTAGTGCACTCGACTGTTCTTGTCAGCGATTATTAGAGTTCTTTCGAATTGGCCCATGTTCTGAGTGTTTATTCTGAAGTATGCTTGGAGCGGTACGTCCACGCTGACTCCTTCCGGAACGTAGATGAAACTTCCACCGCTCCATACTGCGCTGTTCAATGCGGCAAACTTGTTGTCTTCAGGAGGAACTACCGTGCCGAAATGTTTCTTGAATATTTCAGGATATTCTCGGAGAGCGGTATCTGTGTCTGCAAATATGATGCCCTTCTTCGCGAGGTCTTCCCGCAGGCTGTGATAGACGACTTCTGATTCGTATTGAGCTCCAACTCCGCCGAGGAACTTCCTTTCTGCCTCGGGTATGCCCAGCTTGTCGAATGTATCCTTGATGTACGGTGGAACGTCGTCCCATGATCTGCTCTTCTTCTCGGTTGAGCTAGCATAGTAGAGCATGTCGTCAAATTTCAGTGTGCCGAGGTCTCCACCCCAGGCTGGCAGAGGTCTTTTCATGAAATGCTCGTAGGACCGCAACCTGAACTGGCGCATCCAGTCAGGTTCCTTCTTGATTTGTGAGATTCGCTCGACAACCTCTCGAGTTAGTCCTTTCGGGAACTTGTATTCGTAGGAGGCGTCGGAGTCTCTGAAATTGTACTTGGTATAATCGATGTCGAGCGTCTGTTTGGCAGCCATTTGGTTTCACACACTCTCTCATATGACATATGTTATAAGGGTTCCTTCAAACCGCAGCCGGCGAAGCCTGCACGCTCAATCCACTCATAGCCCTTCAACTCAAGCATCTTCGCCAATTCAGGTCCACCCGACTGGAATATTCGCCCATCCACCATCACATGCACGAACTGAGGCTTGATGTAATCGAGAATACGCTGATAGTGCGTTATCAGTAGGACTCCCATCTCAGGCCCAGCCATCCTAGCAATAACTTCAGCCACTTTTCGCACTGCATCAATATCCAAACCCGAATCGGTTTCATCCATGATCGCTATGGCTGGTTGCAGGATGGCCATTTGGAGAATTTCGGCGCGCTTCTTCTCTCCACCCGAGAACCCTTCATTCAAGTAACGTTTGGAGAACGACGAATCCAAGTCCACTTCCTTCAGCTTCTCCTCCAACTTGTTCTTGAAGGCTAGAGCTGAGATCATTTCGCCGCCCACTCCCTTCGTCTCAGTCTTCTGTGATTCTCCTTTGACTGACCTGTAGGCGGATCTGAGGAATTGTGCAAGCGGCACGCCAGAAATCTCCAGCGGATATTGGAATGCGAGGAACAGGCCTTTCTTGGCGCGTTGGTCCGGTGTGAGGTGGAGAATGCTCTCTCCATTGACTAGAATGTCGCCACTGTCCACCTTGTACTTGGGATGGCCCATCAGGGTATTTGCGAAGGTACTCTTCCCTGATCCGTTGGGTCCCATGATTGCGTGAATCTCGCCTTGGGCGACTTTAAGGTTCACGCCCTTCAGTATCTGCTTTGACTCTATGCTCACATGCAGATCTTTGATTTCGAGTGTCGTGGTCATTCCAATCCCATGTTGTATGTTTGTGTTCGGTCACACTTTTGTTGTTTATTAAATATGACGTACGTTATAATTGGACCGTATAAAACGGCAGCGGAGCGACTGCCGATATGGACCACGCTTCCGCTTCGCGCCTTCGTCCTCTTCTGAATCTTATTAACAAGCTGGTCTTGGATCTCAGGCATCCCTAGTCCGCACAGGCATATGCAGAACTCTCATTTCACTCTTGGCGCAGAATCACTTTGTTTTCTGTTTCTTGCGCTTATTCGTATGTGACGCCTTGGCTTCCGCTGCTTCCATGGAACACTGAGTGATACTCACCAATGTTCGTTGGAGGTCTAGAGAGCCGCTCTGGGCTCCAGAGCAATAGGTTGCGATCGTACTCTGCCAGCTCGTAATCCGGCGTGTAATCCAACGCCCCTGTCGGGCAGTAGTCTGTGCAGAAATGACAGAAACAGCAACGAGCATACCAGTACTGGGGGAAGCGTTTCTCTGGGTTTTGCGGGTACTCTTTGTTCTCTGTGGGCGGAACTAGGGTTATGCATCTCTCTGGGCAGATCCAAGCGCAGATTCCGCAGCCCGTGCATTTCTCCATGTAGAGCAGATGTCTGCCTCGAAATCCCTTTGGCAGCAGGACCTTCTGGTAGGGGTACTTCAACGTGAAAGTACGTTTGAACATGTGCTTGATGCCTTCGTACATTGGTCCGAGGACTGTTGCACTCATCGAGCATCCCTCACCTGTCGGCCTCCACGGGCCAATAGTCCAAACTTCCGTAGATGATCGGCATGTCCGCGACGTGAACGCCGCGAATCAGGAAGGGCAGAGCTATTAGGTTTCGGAATGATCCGTTCATTATCTTGACCCTATAGGGTTTGTCACTGCCGTCTCCCATCACCATGTAGGCTATCTCCCCTCGAGAAGACTCAACCCGCCCAGTTGCTTCTCCTTCAGGTGCAACAAGAGGTGCCTTGCGCGCTATCGGGCCTCGGGGGATCTTCTGAAGTGCCTGACGAATTATCCTCACACTCTGCTTGATCTCTTCAAATCTTACGAGAAAACGTGAATAGGAGTCTCCTTCTTCAAAGGTCGGAATCTCGAACTCCAGGTCGCCATACGCACCGTATGGTTCTGCCTTCCGCACATCATATTTGACTCCTGAAGCCCGCAACACAGGACCCGCAACGCCCAGTTTAATGGCGTCTTCTCGCTTGAGGACGCCAACGCCCTTCGCTCTTGCGACTACGGTTGGATTGCTGAAGAACATTCGATCGTATTCAGGAATCTCTTCTCAAGAAATCCAGCAACTTAGTCAGGCGATCTTCGAATCCGAAAGGAAGATCTCGCCTTGGGCCTCCCGGAGCTAAGAACGAGTAAGTTAGGCGGGCGCCAGTCAACATTTCCGCGAGTTCTATGAAGAGGTCACGGTCGCCGAAGCCCCACATGAAGACTGTTGTATGACCTGAGAAGACTCCTTGCATAATTGCGAGTCCATAGAAGTGGCTCATGATGCGATTCATTTCCGCAGCTATGGTTGAGATGTACTTTCCTCTCGGCGGCACTTCTACGCCTTGGAGCTCTTCGACTGGAAGCACGTAGCCCCAATTTAGGTGAATTGCATCGGCGATACATGGTCTCTCAAGATGTGGAATGTTGCTTACATAATTCCGGTACTCGGCAATCTTCTCGCATCCTCGATGAACATATCCTATGTCCGGATCGCAGCTCACAATGTAGTCGCCGTCGACACGGATGAGTATCCGGCAATGACCTGAACCTGGGTGCTGCGGCCCCACCGACACATCCAGGGTCGATGACTGTGCAGTCCCTTTTGAAAGATTTTGGCTCTGGTGGTTTCGTTGTCATCGCTGACCCATCTCGGGGAATTTGACGTCTTTGAGCATCGGAGGCGGCCCTTCCCAGTTGTCGAGTGTTAGCAATTTCCTGAGGTCCGGGTGGCCTTCGAATCTTCACGCCGAACATTTCGAAGGTTTCACGTTCATGGTAGTGAGCGCTCTGCCATACTGAAACGACGGAAACGATCGTCGGGTTGTCGCGAGGCAGGTCCGTTTTGAGTATGACAATAAGTCCTTGATTTCAGCTTTCGAATATGACCCTGCAAAATACAAGACCTCTATCTTCTTCTGAGTAGGAAAGTCTACGCCGGCTACGCCCTTCACGTGGTCAAACCCAAGTTTGTCGCACATGAACCTTGCAATTTCCAGAAGGTGGTCTTTTTCGAAGTTGACTGTTATACGGCGTGGCCGTTCGACTTTGGCGTCCTTGATAGCGTCTGGAAACTGAGTTTTCAGTTGGCTTATGGTGGCTTCTTCTCTGTGAGAGCGTTTGCTTCGCTCACTATTCGAACACCTCTTGCCTGCGAATCTTCTCTCTGAGTTTCACAATCGCGCTCAAGAGTGCTTCCGGTCTCGGGGGGCATCCAGGAACGTACACGTCTATTGGTATGATCTTGTGGACATCGTTGACGATGCTGTATGAGTCATGAAACAATCCACCTGAGCAAGCGCAGTCACCCATTGCTATGACGTAACGTGGCTTAGCCATTTGCTCGTAGACCATTTTCAGCCGTTTCGCCATCTTCTTAGTGACAGTACCCTCGACGATCAATAGGTCGCATTGTCTAAGGCCTCCAGCGACGGACTGCATACCAAACCTTTCCGGATCGAGACGTGGCCCCATCATTGCACCAAACTCCGCACTGCAACAGGCAGTGGTGAGATGAACTGGCCAGAGGGCGTACATGCGGCTCCAATTTACTACGTACCTGATCGGACCAGAGCCAATGACGGTTCTCACCATTTCACTTATTTTGCCGATCCAAACGCCTGCGAAATCCTGCAGTGTTTCTTGGCTCATTTTCCTGCACCGCAACCACTATCTCAGAGTGCGTTCGAGAACTCGAATGCAGCACCATTGAAAAAGGTTGTCAAGTCTAGATAATCATGTCGCAATAACGACAGACACGCAAAGCATTCTTTGATCGAGTTAGGATTCGATGCGATCAGCATCCCAGCCATTAGGTCGAGAGTTCTCCAAGCGCCGCCGCAACTTCCTTGGTATGTCTGGTTACATCTACCTTTGGAAAGATCTTTGCGATCTTTCCATTCTTGTCGATCAGAAATGTTATCCGATTTGTGGAAGTTCCAGTATCACTGAGCACACCATAAGCTCTTGCAATATGTTTCTCTTTGTCGCTGATTAGCGGAAAGGTCAATCGGTATTTTGCGATGAACTTCTTGTGGGACTCAACACTGTCAAGGCTCACCCCGACTATCTCAGCATCCATTGATCTTATCTGTTGCAGATTATCCCTGAAGCTGCACGCTTCTTTCGTGCAGCCCGGCGTGTCATCCTTTGGATAGAAATATAGCACGACGTTCTTTTTTCCAACGAAATCTTTGAGGCTTAGCAGACTTCCGTCGGCCGTTGGCCCTTCGAAATTTGGGGCCGTGTCTCCAACTTTGATTTTGATCTGCATGATAGAGCCTCACATATCTCGGCTTGTAAGTGAATCAGCTATTGTTCACAGACGTGGCAGGATGCTGTGTCCATGCCAGGTTCCAACCGTTTGTGTAGATCGCACATGTAACGGTTCTTCCGGACGTAGTCACATGCCGATTCGATCTTGCTCATTACCTCGATTTGTTTTACTTTGCGTGAGGAAACCATGTCAGCTATGTCGCCTGTCGCTCGATCAATTTCTCTGATTCCGGCAAGTCGGATTGCTGCACCGCGTTTTTGGTGCAGATATTTGCTCACGGCCGGTTGGGTTACTCCCAAGAGCTTGGCGGCTTCTTGCTGTGTCATCCCGTGTTCTTCAACAAGTCGTTTCACGACAAGGGCTCTAATCGCTGGAATTACAGACTTTGAAGCGAGTTCTTCGGGGAGAATCATTGGCATTGTAGAATTCCACTTGGAAAATATGACGGAGGTTATATAAACGTACTACGGCTGAATCCAATTCTAGACTCTCTCTTGCGTTTCACTTGGCAAGAGTATGTCATGAGGTCGCGCCTCTTCTTCACCCGACGGGCTCAAAGCCGCCAGTCGTCCCTTGCTCCAAAGCTCCTGAATACTGCTCGCGCCCGCATAACCCATTGAAGCTCGTAGCCCAGAAACCAATTCCTCAATGACTATACTAACCTCCCCCTTGTATGGGACCCATCCTTCAACGCCCTCAGGGACGCTCTTGGAAGGGAGGCTGTAACGGTCGAGGGAGTACCGCTTAGCCCGTGCCGTCGGACTTCCCATCCCTCTATACTGCTTGTAATATCGCCCTCCGATTGTAATGAGAGTACCCGGAGATTCTCTGCAACGTGCAAATAGATTTCCTGCCATAACAACCGACGCACCTGCAGTCAAGGCGATTGCCGCGTCTCCTGGAGTTCGAATCCCGCCGTCCGCCATGACCGGAATATCTGCACCGTATTTCGCAACCGCATCTGAAACTTGGCCAGTAGCGAATAATGTTGGAGAACCCGCTTTGGTTATCTCAGCGGTTGTGCAAATCGATCCTGAACCAATCCCTACTCTGAACCCGCTGATTCCCTCTAGCTCGGAGATAGCGTCTTCAGCAGCTTCATACGTCCCAATGTTTCCAACTATGACTTCTGCGGAGACTTCAGCCATCAGCTTCTTGGTAGCTTTGAAGACATTGTCGTTATGGAAATGTGAAACGTCAGTCACCAGAATATCTGCGAACTCATCAAGTTTCTTCGCGCGATCAAGATCGAACGGGGAAACGGCTGCTGCGCACAGCAGTTGTCCGTTTTCATCTCGAGCTGCGTACGGATATTTTCCTCTGAGAAGGATGTCCTTGAAGGTTATGAGTCCCGCAAATTCTCCTGCTTTGTTGACTATGGGGAGCTTTTCGATCTTATGATCGTGAAGAAGTTTTCGCGTTTCCTCAATACTCGTTCCTTCTTCCGCTTTCACTACGTTTTTTGTCATCACCTGCTCTACAAACAGACTCGGTTCTGCGAAGCGAACATCTCTACCGGTTGCGATTCCGACTAGTTTCGTCTTTTCAACAACGGGCAGCCCCGAGATGTTATGCTTCTCCATTAAGGCCAAAGCCTGACCCACAGTATCATCGGGAGATATTGTGATAACGTCACGAATGATGACTGCTTCTGCTCTTTTTACTCGCTTTGCCATAGCCACCTGTTCATCGACAGAGCAATTCCTGTGAATTACTCCAAGTCCCCCTTGCCTAGCGAGGGCGATAGCCATATCGCTTTCAGTTACCGTGTCCATAGGAGAAGAGACGAATGGAATGTTGAGCTTGTGCCGCTTCGTCACGCGGCTGCGGACATCCACTGCGCTTGGCTCAACTTCCGCACGGCCGGGCAGAATAAAGACGTCTCGAAATGTTAGAGCGACCTGTATACTCCTAAACTTATCGAGGAATGTTCGACTAGAACTCTCCGCTTTCAATGATCAGACCTGCTTTTGAAAGAGAGTGCGCTGTTCGCAATTTAAGCTATAGTTTGACCACTCATGAAACCTCAGAACCTGCGCAGGGCCAGATCCATGGCCGCGGTGACCCGCCCATCGACCATCCGAAGTGCGCTTTGTTTTCACATGTACCTCTCGAGCTCGTGAATCATAACTTTGAAGGAATAAGCTATGATTCAGCTTTAGTAAGATGGCGCTTTTTTCTCGATTTTGTTCTTCTAGGCGGGGGGTAGATTGGCGCAGAAACTTCGTCACTCATTGTTGTCCATCTTCATAGAATTAGGAGGTCATGTGGTGAGATATTGAACTATCCGATCGAGATGATGTCTCAGTGCGATAAGCACATATAGAGCGAATCAGAGGTTGCAAGTCTCGGTCTACAAGAAACGTGATGAGTTTGGGTCAAGGCGCTGGTGGACTCCTAGCCGCTAGGAAGGCAACGAAGGACAGAGGTCGCCTTAGGTGGCACTATCGACCCTACAAACGAAGAATGCTAGGGCTCGATTACAAGGCAGACCCATTGCAAGGTGCACCCCAAGGACGAGGAATCGTACTTGAGAAGGTAGGAGTAGAATCACGCCAACCAAACAGTGCTGTACGTAAGGCTGTTCGCGTTCAATTGATAAAGAATGGAAAGGTCATTACCGCATTCGTTCCGGGAGACGGCGCTCTCAACTTTATAGACGAACATGACGAGGTTTTGATTGAGGGAATTGGCGGTGCCGAAGGCAAGGCCATGGGTGACATACCGGGAATACGCTACAAAGTCTACGCCATCAATTCTGTATCCCTTGACGCCCTGATGAAGGGAAAGAAAGAGAAACCGAGACGGTAAGCTGCAGCGCGTTAACGTTCTCTATCACTCTTATTGAACCAGAGAATTCAGTCACGGGGCCCATTTTCAATTGGGCGAAAGTGGCCATTTTTGAGTTAGAGCCCAAGGTATCAACAATCCTCTTAGGGCGATATTGCTCAGAACCGCGCCAACCGTGCTTATCTCAAGGAGAACGGTAAGCTGGCAGAATTCGGCTAGAAACAGTCCCACCAATGAAGCGATGCCCAGCGATAGAATGCTACTCGAATGGCATACGGGGGCGATGAGTTAGACTTGAGGAATCTGGATAGAACGGTCAAGATTGGTCCTAGGTGAATGAGACCAATCTCGAATGAAGCAAGAACCCCTGTTATGGTGATGGCTACTTCACTGTTGAAAGAAGTAGCGGCAAATACTAGGCTCGAGACGTAAAGGATGTCGATTAACGGAGAAAGGATAATCTTCATTCCAGTTCTGACTAGATTTTGAGAAGCTATGAAAGTGGAAACTTCAGGGCTGAAACTGTAATAGAATGCGTTGAAAACCCGCATGAAGCTCTCTCCCGCCGATGTCCGCAGAACGGCATAGTCCCGGAAATCTCTCAGCAAAGTGACCTCGGGCGCGATTTCCGACCCGTAAGTTGCCGTAGCGATCAGACATTTGGGTTGAGCGTTCGTTTCCGTTGACAATGATGACGATAATGAAGTTGTGGTGTTGGGTGTCGAGGAGGTGGTCCGATAGAAGGAAGTTGTTGAGGATGATGGTGTCGAAGTTGTTGTTGGGGGCGTCGTCAATGTCGATGTTGAAGTGGTACTTTGGATCGACACTGAGAATTGTGCTTGGCTTCGTCCATTGCTGTATCCAGGTTTGCTGGCAGTAGCGTACACCATGTACTGTCCCGTGGGTGAGTTACCCGACAGGCTCAATGGCTCCGTATAACTGCCTGACTGGTCAGAAGATAACAGTTGAACCTGAACTAAGTTGTTTCCTGGGTCATTCACTTGAATCGAGACTTCCGCATCGAAGACCGGATTGCTTTGGTTATCTCTGCACCGCTCCGGATATCGAGACAGTTTCTCCAGGCTTGTATCGAGCCCTATCCGTAGAGACGGTGATTGACAGGACAGATTGCGACAGCGACGGGTGATACCAGAACCAATATCCCGAAGATGAGAGGTAGAACTAACTTTGCTGTAATAGATAACCCGCTCATCTTCGTCCAGCGCATTTGATTGAAGGCTGGCTGCTTGCAAATTAACTTGCTCTATTCTCTACATGATTCCAATTACTCAAGTAGTCCAAGAACCTCGGTGCTTGCGGGTTCGCCGCTCGCTCCATTGACCACTATTTCAATGGGGACGAGTCCCTTTCTGCACAGATATTCTGATGAGTGGAATGTAGATTCGTTTCATTTCCAGATATTTGCAGTCGGTTGCTAAGAATCTGTTTGAACCGCTCTGGCATGCGAACGACCTGTTCTCTAAATCTGTTCAGTACACCCTCTTTTGTTAGGATGGACTCTCGAACCCGCGATACTGCCCCGCGAACTGTCAGTTCAGATGGGTCAAAGATTCTTTTTGATTTCCATGACGTTAGTGCCATCTCATCCTCTTGGTCGACTATCTTGCCCTGTCCGGTGATGGTGAGCTCTGACGTAGATTTCTGAGTTGCCAATTCCAGTACATCGCTGACAACAAAGTACTTTGATTCGTTTGTTAGAAACGCGCCTAACATCTGGAATCTTTCGACTATCGCTGCAGGAATGAAGTGGCGGTGTTTCTTTTCTAACATTAGGTCTCTGCTCTTACCTTCAACTTCGACGCCGACCACGTCGTCCTTCACGTTGATCCTGTAGGTGCTTGTCCGGAGGTAGTAGCATTCATGGAAGCCCTTGAGTTTCCAGATTGGGACAAATTCTACTGTGGGTGTTCCAACGATCTTAGGTCCGTCTTTTCGTCTTCGGAAAATATTTCGTAATCTTCCTTTGAAGGTCTTGTTGGACGATAGGGCGATCTCCATAGCACGCCTTACTGGTATGGGTTCAATCTTGAAGACATTCTCAATAACCTGATTCGCGTCCCACCCGTTTCCTGTTCTGAGTCCTTCGATTTCCTTCCTTTCATGGGCTACTTCGCCGACTTGATGCAGTCGGCTAGCCAAGTACTCCTCTAGCGCTATTGTGGAATCATCCCGTGCGGCCTTGTCGGTCTCCTTTCCGTCGTTTGTTCCGCTAGGAGACGATGCTTGCAGTGGTCCTTCGATTTCTTCCCGGATAGCGCTTGGGTCGGAGGCGATGCCGTCAAACCCATCGTGGTCTTTTGATCCCAAGGTTTACCTTCTCACGATGTTATTTCGAATTCGGAGCTTGCACTTGCGAAGAATGTTCCGCCTTGGGAGATCATTTTGTCGGAAACAAGCACGTTTGCAGTGTACAATCCAGCCGTCATATTGGTGTCGCTTGGAAGCCAAACGCGACTTTTACGGTTTGGCCTGTCTCCAGTCGTGAAATCTGAAACTGAATCCAGATTGGCGTGCCGTTCGAGTCACGGACCTGCACCCATATGACTCCGTCGAAAGTGGCACCACTGTTTGCGACCACGACCCAGATTAACGCTGTCTGCCCAGTTGAGAAAACCACAGAACGGTTACCTGACATGTCGGTCGCGTAGATGTCTTTAATCACAACACTGGGTGTCGATGATGTTCCTACTACGAAAGTCGTGTGCGTTGTTGCACTTGCATACCCAAACTTGGCCGCTGAGGCGAAAACTATGTACGTCCCTGCCCTGTTTGTGGCGTTAACTGGGATTTTGAAGCTGAATATTCCAGCCGAGTCTGTTACGAGTTTAGCTGAGGCAATTTCGGCACCACTCGGCCCATCCACCTGCAGAGCCACATTTGCGTCAATGACGGTTTCGCCTGTTCCATCTGTCACTTGTCCTCGAAGGGAAACCGTGGCATTAGGTTTGTACTGGTCTTGATCGGTGCTCAAGCCAACGACCAGTGAGGTGCCCGCAGCTACTGTAGTTGATGTGCTGGTTGTAACGGAAGATGACACTATTACCAGGCTCACAGTTGTGTCTGGGATTCTTGTTCCGTTGACTATGGAAACAACTGTGACCCGGTAATTTCCAATTGGTGTGTCGTTTGATGTCACGATTACTAGGTTGGAGTGAAACTCTGGATTAGCGACGCCGTGATCCTGAGTGAAAATTGCAGCACTTCGGGCGGGACTCCGCCTAAAGCGAGGAAAACGTTTGCTGTGGCATCAGCAATGATTTGTACGTTGAATCTCGCGATTGCTCCTGCGTTGATCGTTCTGGATGAAGGGTCAACTCGAAACTGCACATGACCTGTTGATGCTATTGTCGTCGTGTTGCTAGTCTGGCTCGAGGTCGTTTGAGACACGTTCGTGACAGATGAACTAACAGTGCCAACGATGGACGTGACAGTTGCTTTCAGTCCTATTGCGAATGAAACGTTGGATCCTACGAACTGAAGAAGGCCAAGTCGTTGGAGTTGGAACGTGGCAACATAGCTTCCTGCTCTCAAAGTTCCTTCAATGTAGCCTTCTCTTCCATTCCCAGTTGTGAGGTTCCCAAGCTTGTTGTTGGCGGTGCTGGTTACCAAGATGACTTGGTAGACTGAGTTGGTGGAGGCTTGCTTGACTTCTATCTTGAACTGCCCGGAATCAAGATTGATCGTAACGGTTGCACTATCTGACGCAGATTCAGTGCTCTGTGGAGAGCGTGCGAGCTGAAATGAGAGCGTGTTGTCGGCGGAAACTGATTTTGACACGATTCCCGTGGTCTGTGCGGTCGAGATGGCTACGATGAGTGAAAGCATTATGGCTACTACAGTTCGAGACTGTAAACGCACGTGTGATTCTTCCCGCAGGTCCATTTGGTTCAAGGGGTTCATATAAGTGTTGTTGAGTACTACATATCTACAATAATGAACTGTCTACGTGTAGCGCTTACAAACTTTCATATAGGATGCAACCAGAGGACTATGTGATGTGGCCTTTCTGTGAATTCAAAAGGCGACCCGGTAGTAACTGACTTACTCAGGAAGCTGAATCGAAACATGGAGATAGTGGCAAAGAAGTTGGACCGAATCATAGACTTCCAGAGGTCAGCAGGTGGACCGCTCCTACGTCCGTCGGTCCCCGTGCCCGAGAACTTGCCCCTCGATGTCACTACACTTCTGGGACTACCTGATCATCTGCGCAAGTCAGCGTTGGCCTTGGCCGCCCTGGGGGAAGCGACCGCCACTGATCTATCCAGAGAAACCGGAAGAGTGAGAGCAGTCGAGAGCGACTACCTTAACCAACTCGCATCGATGAGTTTGGTCAAGAAGAAAAGGAAAGGCAGGGACGTTCACTTCTATATTGAAACATAGGTGAATTAATTTGAGCAAAACTTTGGCTTTCCACTCGTATAAGGGAGGAACAGGAAAGACCTCGCTCGTGGTAAATCTTGGTGCGTTGTACGCGAAACAAGGAGCGAATGTTTGCATACTTGACTATGACTTCCGTGCACCGAGTTTGAATGTTCTTTTCAAATCTAAACCGGAGCACTGGCTCAACGATTACCTAGAAGGGAATTGTGAGATTGTGGACACGCTCATTGATCAATCCGAGCGTTTCCACTTGCCGGGGAAACTCTGGGTAGGCTTTTCAAATCCGTGCCTAGAGGCTCTGAAGGAGGTCATGAGCAAGGACAGGAAATGGGAGGTCAAAGCGTTGACTAGGACTCTTGCAGGTAAGAAAGAAATTATCGCCGAGAAGAAAGTCGACTACGTGATATTTGACACAAGTCCTGGAGCTCAGTACTCGTCGATCAATGCGCTCGCTGGGGCAGATGTCGTCTGTCTCGTGATGAAGGCTGATGACTTTGACTTGGAAGGGACAAAGGAATTGTCGAAAGGCGTGTACGATGCTCTCGGCAGGAAGTCAGGTATCGTCCTGAATAAGATTCCTTTGGAACAAATCGCGGCCGGAGGGGGAGCTGAGAAATTTGGGAAGCAGATTGCTTCGGAGGTCGGTCTTCCACTGGTCGGAATGATTCCCTGCATGTGTGAGTTGATGGCTGTGGGTGGAAAGATGATTTACACGCTGGAAAAGCCTGACCATACATTCACAAGGTCCGTTGGCCAAGTAGCCGAGAGCCTTAAGAAAATGTAGCCCTTCTATTGATTGCCAGTCAACTGAACTCTTCTACTGGGCGTCTACATTCCCCTCAGAATCCCATTTGCAGGTTTCTATTTCGACTTCTCGAGACGTCTCTCGTAATCCCTTCTCAATCGCTGGTAGGTGGTTTCGTCCACCTTCCCCAGCGCACGGAGCTCTTCCAGACGGGCGATGACTCTAGCAGTTGCAACATACCCAGTGTCCGCTGACGCCTGTCGGAGCAACTCCTCAACTGCCGCCGTCCGTCGCCTGCGCTGACCACGTGAACGGAACGTCAACCCTAGCGCTACGAGTGCTACAAGCGTGGCTCCAACAGTTGTTATGAACATGAAGTTAACCCGAACTGGTCCTGGGCTCACTTCCAGTTGAACTGACGCTTGGTGGCTCAACGAGCCTGAGACGGTGAGAAGTGTTACAGTGTAGTTGCCAACCCGCGCGGTGGTGGAGACAACAACGGTAACCGTTGCTGCTCCGCTGGGAATGATCGATTGAGGATTGAACTGTAGGGCCACTCCCGTCGGAATATTGATTGCCGTAAGGTTTACGCGGTCATTGAAATCTCGAAGGGAGAGGATTGTAACGGTCAGAGAGCTGGTCTGACCTTGCTGAAGGAAAAGTGTGGATCTTGAGGACTCCATTGAGAAATCTGGCGACGAATAAGCGAAAGTGAGCGTAAGATGAGCTGTATCGTAACCTGGTTTGTCGACCACCAAGAATGCAGTATAGTTGCCCGCGGGTGATTTCGGCCCCAATAGGAACGTGTCTTGAAAGACGCCTAAAAGGTCTGTGTATCTTATCGATACAAGAATACTTGTTCCTTGAGGGTTGTTCACCTGGATCGAAATGACGGCGTTTGCAACGGAGAGATTGTTCTGCTCAAAAACCCGACCCGAAATGGCTACCAGTATACCTTGGTCAGTTTGGGCGGGGTTGAAAGATGCTTGGATCTGCATCGACCTTTGAGCTAATACTGAAGGGGAGAAGGCCATCGCGGACGATCAGCAGCAAAATGAGCACCCCATGGAGGATTGGGGGACGCAAAGCCATGGCCTCAACACTCCTAGCGAGCCATAGTCAGGCTTATTGTATATTGCCTCCATACTGGACTGGAAATTGCGGCAGCTGTTGAAGTTGACTCTAGTATTCATCCATGGAGCCGGAGGAAGCCGCATGTCCTGGCAATTGCAACTTCACCATTTCAAAGAGGCGCAGGCGATCGGATTGCCCGGTCATCCTGAAGGTCTGGGGCTACAAAACTATTGCGGAATACGCCGAATCTGTTGAGGAATATCTTGAAAAAAAGCCATAGAACATCCTGTTCTCGTGGGCCATTCGATGGGAGGAGCCATCGCGATCGAATATGCTCTAGGCCATTCGGACTTGGTAGGACTGGTGTTGGTGGGAACTGGCGCACGCCTGAGAGTCCGCCAAGATCTTATGACAAGAATTATGCAGGACTACGGGGATGCTAGCAAATCCATCGCCAGAATGTCCGTCTCTCCAAATTGTGGTGAGGTTCTAGTGGAAAGAATCGCCAGAGAGATGCTTAAGGTCAGAGCTGAGGTCACCTATGGTGATTTCGAAGCGTGCAATCGTTTCGATCGCATGAACGACGTGGAAAATATCGTCACCCAGACCTTGATCATTTGCGGAGCAGATGATCTGCTTACCCCGCCGAAGTATTCGCAATATCTCCATCAGAAGATACGAAACTCAAGATTGCATCTCAGTAGCAGGGGCGGGTCATAGTGTGATGCTCGAGAAGCACCGCGAATTCAACCTGGCGCTTGAGGCTTTCTCGGCTTCACTATGAGCTTCTGAGCTTGCAGCTTGGACTCAACTAGGGCTAGGACTTTTCGAGGTTTTCTCCAAGTCTTCACGCTTGCGGGTATGATCTCTTCGTTGGGGAAGTACTTTCTGATCAGCGCTTCGGATTCCTGAAGCTGATCGGGTGTGATCAGATCAATCTTGTTTGCGCATACTATCGTTGGGCGAAGTGATATCTACTTCGCGAAGAATCTGAGCACAAGACCTTATTTTCCTCTCCAACGGGAACTTGGAGTCGCTTACGTCCACGAACAAAAAGACCAAATCAGCTGTGGCGAGTTCTCCGAGAGTGGCGTGGAAAGCCTTCAGGATTATCGGGTGCATATCCTCGATGAATCCGATTGAGTCTATCAGAATGAATTCAGTGGAGTCGGGATTTGAGCCTGTGTAAGCCTTGCGTGCGAATGTCGAAAGTGTCGTGAATGGGCCCAGTCCAACCAGACTTGTCTTCATGAGCAATGAGGTTGAAGAAGCTAGTCTTGCCCGCCTGAGTGTACCCTGCTAAGGCAACTATTGGGAAGCCAAGTTCATGCCTTCGATCTCGTTTCAGCATTTTCTTATTGTATATGTCTTCCAGTTCGCTTTCGATTCTGCTGATTCGATTTCTGGCTGCTCGGTAGTATTCTTGGTATGGGTAGTTGCCTGGCCCATCCATCCCAACTGTTCGCCCATGATGCCGCGAAGCTTGATGAACTCCCTACCCCATGATAGAGTGTACTTCAACTTGGCCAACCGGATCTGGAGTTTGGCTTCGTTCGTGAATGCTCGTTTATCGAAGACTTCGAGGATGAGCAGATTTCGGTCGATCACCCGCACATCTCCACCCAAGTGTTGTGTCAGCTTGAAGACGTGGCTGCTGCTGAGGGGATTCGCAAAGATGACCGTATCCGCATCGTTCTCCTCTACAAGTCGCTTCAGATCATCAAGTCGTCCCAGGGCCGATCGTATATGAGTGATGAACGCTTTTTCGTCTTTGGATGAGTGTCCCGACGATCTTGTAGCCGATGTTCTCAGCCATCGTTCTAGTCTCTTCCGCCAGCGGTGGAAAAGCGGGAAGCTTCAACTCCACTATTACTGCACGCAAACTCGATGGGTTCACCGGCACGTATTCTTAACGGAGTATCTCTGGAGGTTGGAATATTTAGACCTGCAGCGAAGTCAACTTTGCACTGAGAGGCAAGATTGATTTTCATCGGCCGTGATGCTACAGAAGCGGTGTTGATGGCCGTGAAGGCTAGGGCGCATGTCTATGTGACTGGCAGAGTTCAGGGTGTTTTCTTTAGAGCTGAGACAGCTGACGTTGCTAACCGCCTGGGGCTTGTAGGATGGGTGAAGAACCTCTCAGATGGGCGGGTTGAAGTGCTCTTTGAGGGAGAGAAGGAAGATGTTGAGAAGGCCGTGGATTTCTGTAAGCGAGGCCCCCCGGGTGCGCAGGTTCAGAAGCTGGACGTGAAATGGGAAGACTGGAAAGGTGAATTCTCAAGACTTCAAATAACTATTGACGTCTTCTGGAGACTAAGCCGTCGCCTCGAATCGAGATGTGCGGCGATTTGCAAAAGAACTTAAAGTCAAGAAAAGCTTGGTTTCCAGCAGAGCTCCGGTGGTGTAGCACGGTTAACCAGGCAGGACCGACAGCATAGCGGCCTTATTCGCCGATAAACGCGAAGGCCAATCGAGTCGCTGATCGCGGGTTCGAATCCCGCCCGGAGCACCACATCTCAAACGAAGTGCCCCATGCATAAGGATTTAAACTCAAAAAACGAAAACGAGATAGTGAGAGAAGACCCCTACAACCTTCAAGGCCGAATAAAAGCCGTAACCCGAAGAATAGAAAATAGCACTGCGATTTCTAAGACGAACAAACAATTAATCTTCCAGTTCTGCGACAAAGCCACGCTTGAGGGATTAAGTCAGGCAAGAATACTATTCTACCTAAACCGGTTCTGGAATCTGGCTCGTTACGTCGAGAAGGATTTCAATCGCCTGACCCGCAAAGACATTGAGGAACTCGTCAGAAAAGTCCAGAACAATGGTTTCAGCCCGCAGACCGTGTCGGACCATCTGGTCGTCGTCAAGAAGTTCTGGAAATGGCTTGAAGGCAGCGACGAAGAATACCCTGACAAGGTGAAATGGATCAAACCGAAACGTCACCTCAAGAACGGTCGAACGAAACTCCCCGAACAATTACTCACAATCGCGGACATAAACAAACTCGTGCAGGCAGCGGCCAATCCAAGAGACAAAGCCCTCATCTCGGTCCTGTACGAAAGCGGTTGCAGAATCGGTGAACTCCTGACACTAAGATTACAGAACGTGCAATTCGACCAAGACGGAGCCATCCTAAACGTCAACGGCAAGACAGGACCAAGAAGAGTCAGGATAATACACTCAACCCCTCAACTACTGAATTGGCTTAACCACCATCCACGAAAAGAAGATCCGGCAACCAACCTCTGGGTCTCCTTGGGAACAAGGAACCACTACGAACCGCAAAGCCACGAAAGCACATACAACATGCTCCGTCAAACAGCACAACAAGCCCAGATAGGAAAGAAATGTAACCCGCACCTTTTCAGGCATTCCCGAGCCACTTTCCTAGCGAAACATCTAACCGAAGCCCAGATGAAGGAGTACTTCGGCTGGACGCAGTCATCGGAAATGGCCGCGGTCTATGTCCACCTATCCGGAAGAGATGTCGACAACGCCCTACTGAAACTAGCTGGGAAGAAGGTCTCAGAGGCAGAGAAGGAATCCGAAATGGATAGGAGAGTAGCAACCTGTTCAATTTGCAAACACGAAAACCCACCCGAAATACGCCGATGCTCAAACTGTGGGAGACCGTTGGATCTCAAGACTGCACTGGAAGACGACGAAAGAGAACACGAACTTCTGAGAATGTTGACACCTGAAATATTGGAGGAAATCATTCAGAAACGAGTCCAAGAGCTTTTGACCAGCAAACCCCAACCAAACCCTAGATGAACCAGCGCCTCAACAACCGCTCTGCGCCAGTTTTCAAGAATTTATAGTATCAAGTCTAAACTCACAATATGAAAGATCCCAAATTCAACTCAATCGAGGAGCTCATGCAATACGTAGACGAAGAAGCTCACCGAAGAATCAACGAGAAGCCGAACTAGACCTCATGTGGCTCCAATCGTAAGAAGAACCATCTCTCAAACACTAAATCGGCCGCCGAGATCTGGTCTTTCAAAGACTAAATCTGTGACAGCTTCGCCTTTACTTCTTCAGGACGAGCCCGAGTCGATACAGAGGTTCGTCCCAAAGCGCCAGGGGCCGGGATAGTTCAATAAGAGAAAATCCGAGGTCGGTGCGGGGGAGGAGAACTACTCTTTCTAAGACTGAATCCCTGTCGCCCCTGACTGGGAGTTCTTGAGATGAACTGAAGCGCGATTTTGAATTCTTTTGGTTTCGAGGATCCCCTTCACTTCGAGTTTTTGAATGAGGTCTATGATCTTTTGTCGTCCGACGCCGAGTTTCGTTTGAAGAACGCGTTTGCTGCGAGCTGAACCACCTAGCTCGTTGAGTTTTTCAATCAATAGTTTTTCATCTTGAGTTAGTGGAGGATTGGTTCTTGTTGGAGGTTGGGTTGGCTCTGGTTGTGGGAGGTTTTTCTTTGGTGATGTTTGCACTGATGTAATCTGGGTGGTGAACTTCTCCAGAGCAACGCGTGATTTTGAATACTCCCGTATGAGGCTGAAATCTTCGATTCCTCTGGGTAGACTGAGTGTGGGTCGGAATTGGCAGTATAGCTGTTCGCCGGAGTCGAAGACGTAAGCGTATCTTGGTTCAAGGGTGTGGAGCGTTCTTGCTAGGTCCATTCCGAATTTGGCTCCGTAGGCTTGAATCTCTCCTTCAAGTATGCGGAGCAGAATCCGGATGTTGGCCTGTGTCAGAACTTCTGGAAGGTCACGTATTGTTTGGGTTAGCATTACGACTCCTAGGCCTTTGCTGCGGCCTTGCTTGACAATGTTCTCCAGGACGGCTGCAGCTGATTTGGGAACTCCTTCTCCATAGAATCTGTGGCACTCGTCAACTATGAGTAGGCAACGGATGTCATCCGAATGGGTCTGACCTAGGAAATGGTGAAGCAATGCGCGGAGAATGTACCAAACAATAACCTGTTTCTGGGTTTCGGTGTATGATGAAGCGCTCAAGTCAAATATGGTCAGCTTGTCCGACAGAATCTCTTCTACACTGAAAGCTCTCTTTCGAGATCAGAATTCTGAACTGAGCCAATCTGTCGAGCTTGATGGAAGTTCTCTTTTCCCGTGCCGCTGTACGTGTTTTTTCGAGGAAGGTGTCGAAGTTCAGTTGCTGGTCATTTCTCCATTCGTTCACGATTATTTCCCTGAATGTGTCACGAAATCGAAGGTCGCCTATCAGGTCGCTGAGTATAGTTGCAACCTCGTCAGCGCATGGAATGAGGAATTCTCCTGAGACATTTGGTTTGCGAAGTAGGTTGGTTCCGAATTTGATTCCGGTGTCGTCGAGTGTGTAGATTACCGGCGAATAGCTGCGCCCATTGGGGAGCTTGAATTGCCGTTCTTTGGATGCCTGAGGGTTTTCCTGTATCATTCCTGTGAAATCGCCGAGTAGGTCGATTATTACTGTTGGCAGATTGAGGGCTGAGCTTTCCGCGATTATTTGCGCTACTCGTGTCTTGCCGACGCCGGTTGACCCCGATATCAACACGTGTCGAGTTAGCTCGTTGAGATCCACGAAGTATGGTTCATCGACGAGAATCTTCCCAGACTCGCTCCTGGTTCCTCTTAGCCCGAAGTAGACCGGTCTGGTGACTTCGCGGTGGTTTCGTCTAGTTTGTTTGGGTAACACATCCACCTTTGTTACAAGTCGAAGGAAGGCCGCCAGAGCCTCTGCAACGGCTGCTCGAAGGTTGGTCCGTGAAACCTGGTCTTTGGATAGGTGCGGTTATGCGGGCATTCATGGTATCCTCAAGCTTTGCTGCAAAGTCGCCGAGGAAGGGCACATCCTGGTAGCTTCGAGCAAGCATGGGATGGAAGAGTCCGAGGCTTTCTGCGTAGAAGCAGTAGAATGGATCTGCCAATTCTTCGATCCAAAGTCCTTGCTGATGCGCTCTTGATTTGACGCTGAAGTCTTCGATGTTTTTCAGCTCAGATTGAACGTCATTTATCGATTTCTCAAGGTTGCCCCTAGAGCATATCCTGATTGTTGTGCTAACTCTCCAGAGCAGGGCTATGGCATGTCCTTTTTCGACCCACTCATTCAGTACGCTGGCTGCACCGCTCAGCTCTCCATCCAATTTTGCTAGTCGTTCCTTCAGCTGCTGACGACCGGCTAGAGTAAGTTCCAATTGTTTGACCACATTGTCATGCGTGCCCACATTCTTCAACAGGAAGAGGTTTTGTTGCATTTTCTGTTCCGGTTCGACAGGGCCAAGGCTTCGACTGATTGATTGTCGCTCAACTTCGTATTTGATGAGTTGGGGTTTGGCTGGAAAGTTGTTGTACGCTATGCGGGGCGTTATGTCGCCGATGTAGTATACTGAGCATTGGAACTCGGCAACATTGGTTTTGAGGTATTCCATCAGGGAAGTGATCTGTTGCAGCTTTGAGTAGATGACCGTATCTCCGACGGTTTGCATGGCCTTGATTAGGAAATGCTTGGACGCTTTGAGCCAATATTCATCTTCGACCTCGCCAACGCTGAGGCTTATCTTCTTTCTCTCATCGTAGTAAACGTCGCACGGAACTTTCTCGAAAGTTAGAATCTTTTCGTAGCCGAGGCCGCTCAGAATCTCTTTAGCTGCAGAGTTGATCAATTCGGGTCCGTTCTAGAGATAGTCAGTGTGCTAGCGCCAACAATTTCTGCAGACAGGCTTTTCGCCAAGGAATATCTTTCTTGTTGTTAGACAAGCGCCACAGACTCGTTTCCAGCAGTCCTGACATTCGTACAGTTTTCCAACTAGTCGTCCGCATAATGGGCATTCGGCTTTTGTCGTGAATACGTATGTGTCTACTCTCTGTTCTTGAGTTACCGGGTCAATCTCAACGATGAACTCAACGGCAGTTCGAGTTCCATCAGCGTGTTGGATGATTTTTCTGGATCTCCTCCGAGGTAAGGGTCCAGTTGGTGGCGGGGGCATGGGGAAGAGTTGTTGGATGACTCTGTCTGCATCCGTTTCAGGGGGTGACCTTGTCGGTTCTGTGAGTTGTCGGCGTCTGCGCTGGTCGTTAGAAGCCTGCAATCAGAGTCCTCCCAGCGCCTCGCGGAAGAGTTCATCGGCTCGTCTCTGTGCCTCTTGGCGATCCAGAATCGCTTGGTGGCAGTCGATGCAGATTATTTCCCGGTACTCTGATGGTACCCCACATGCTGGGCAGATTTTTGTCCCGCATCCTCCGCAGAGTTTCAGGTCGTAATAGTCTTTTGCGGGTTGGTGACAGTTCGGGCATGTAATTATGAATTGCTTGGAGAGTCTATGCCAACAGGTATCGCAAAGTGTTTGTCCCCGGATCTCGATTTTCAGATACTCGTGTAGGTTTGTGTTCATTCTGCATCTGGGGCAGGTTTTCCTACCGCAGCCAGCGCAGGGTTTGATGAGGTCGAGCGCGAGCATTTCTGCAGTGACGGGCAGACCGCAGCCCTCGCATTGCTCGGTGATCTGGATAATTCTCTGTTCTTGGGATGCATCGTAGGGATTGACTGTGACGATGCGGTCTTCGGCATAGATTCTTCGCCCGTCTGGAGTCTGAATTTCTCGTCTGCTCCGGGCCTGGCCTGGGGGCTCCCTATACTCCATTCGATCAAAAGGACTTGGATGTTCGTCGGGGTTCTTCTCGTTGATTATGCGCCGTAGGTCTTTGTCATCAATTCGATTGCGTGCGCTCATTTTTCGGCCTTCTCCTGGGTTCTCGTGATTTTGGAAAATGCCTTTTTGGGGATAGCAGCGAGCTGCTTTTTCAACTTAGGCCGCTCTGCTGTTTCAGCTGTCCGCGCTGGCTGCAGTCGCCTCACCTTCTCAACCAAAGCCTCTTCTTTGGCCTGAAGCTCTTCCTCGGTCGTTGGCTGGCCGCATGCGGGACATCTCGGATTACGCTGCTCCTTGATTCGTCCTGACTCGCCTGTCAGCGCGTCGTAGAAGAGAAAAGTCGACGGTTCGTCTATTCCGGTCAGAATCTTTTCTATTTCCCAGAGGGCGAAGCCTGCGATGACGTCGTTCAGTGATGGTATGGATGCGACGTTGGCGTCGGCAAGGTCTATACCGTACTTGCGTTTGGCCTCGGATTTCTCTTCGGGCGTGTAGGTTGCCCTACGCCGTTCGGTGTCGTCAATTTGTAGGTGGCATTCAAGGCATGGCCAGTCCTGCTTTTCCGGCAACCAGACTCTGCAGGAACCTCCCATCGTTGTGATCTTCTCGTTGCTCGTGTGAATTCCCGCTGCTGGGAAAATTGCTGGGCGCTTGAGTTTCAGTGCTATTCTGTTCGCGTCAATCCTGGCAGGAAAATTGTCTGGACCAATTACTATAAGGTCATACTCTGCTAACACTTCGAGGGGGACTTCCTCCAAGCGGCAAGGATATGCGGTAACTCGCACGTTCGGGTAGTGTTGCTCAATAAGCTCTTTTGTGGACTCTGCCTTATTCTTGCCAACATGGCTCGGTGGGATTAGAACACGGTTTCGATTGTTTTCTTCCCATTTGTCTTGGTCGCAAACTAGTAGTTCCGCCAGACCTAAACCTGCTAATCCGGTCGCGATCTTCCAGTTGCCTCCTCCGCCGGCCAGCATCGCTACTCTTGAAGAAGATAGGAGAAGCTGCGCTTCCTCTCCCCATGCGAGAACTTGTCGGTTATATCTTCCAACCTCAACGACTCGATAGGGCACGACCTCCATGTCGTCGCCCGTTGTCGCGAAAGAATGTGAGGTTGTCATTGCAGAAGGTGCCTGTAAGTTGGTCAGGGTAGACCTTGACAACCTCTCTATGCGTTCGTATGTCTCCTGAGCTGGGAAACACCATTGGTTGGCTATGTATGGTAGCGATGAGAGTTACGCCACGTGATTCAGCTTTCGCAAATTCTCTGTTCACGTATTTTTGACTGAGCCGCACGTTTCCCCAAGAACTTCTCTCGTAGTCACGGTCTTCGGGCTCCATCAGGTATTTGGCTAGTTTTCGTGCCCCGGTTGCTGAGTTTTTCTTTTCTCCCCAAAGGAAGGTCACTCGTTCATTTGGCGATGAGTTGAAGTGGGTTCTGAGTCGATGTGTGAACCCTTCCGGGATAACCACCTCTTCACGGATAGCGGACGTCGCTTGCTGTTGCTGAGCCAATCCTAATCCCTCAAATTATTAAGGAAATCAAGCGCCAAGTGGACCGCATCAAGTAGACTGTTGCCTGCTTGCCAATGCATCTTGATGCAGATGCGCTTCAGGCTCTTGGCTTTCATGTCGGCTTCGGTTGCGAAATCCAAGTGTCCGCTGTGAGTACTTCTGAGATCCAAATCATCTGGGACGTAGATGTGGGGTTCCGTGTAAGGTGAATCGGGAAAAAGCCGAAAGAGAACGGGCACCGAGTTCTTGTTGTATCGACTTGGCAACAGGAAGCTTGGGAGCAGCATCCAGCCTCCGTATGTGTCTAGTTCAGCGTCTGGGAAAGCCCGTTGAATCCTGTGGAAGTCCTCTTTGATTCCTTCGAGTTTCACGCTCTTCACCAGTATTCGAATTCTGGTCGTGCAGCCACGGGGTCGCCGTCGTGAACGTAGTCACGAACTCTCCCGGTTGAGGGTATCTCGCGTCCGTCCGGAGCTACTAGGTGGGAAGCGTCACCGGTGCCGAGAATTCTTCGTAGTTGGTCGCCGGTCGCGTTCTCATCGACGCTTACGAAGCGCCCTCCGTGTCTGACATTTAGGTTACCTAACTTTGCCACCTCCCTTTCACGTTTTTGAGCATCCCTAGCGGGCAGCTCATATTCTCATGGCATTCTTTGAAAGAGAAGATCGCCTTCTCTCCTGCGGGCGAAAGTATGATGTAGAGGATTGACCGACGAAGAACCTGGAAATCAATGTAGGTGAAAGTGATCCAGTCCTGCAAGGAAGGAACTAGAGTCCCTCCTGGATGCGAATGGGCGAACGCTAAGATCTGGTACTCTTGATCGATCTTTTCGATGTCGGCCATGTTGATGGTCAGATGGCTTTGCTTGTCGGGATTGTAGGTTGGAAGCTCGAAGAACTCTGTTATCATGTTGGTGTCCGAATTGTTCCGCAGCCCGCGCGGACCGGTAAGAACGGCCGCCCATTCAACAGGACAGCTTCCGGCCTTACTGTCAGCCCAAAGACACACTCGTTGGTTTATACGCTCTGCAACCGTTCCCGCGATAGTGACCTTACCGTCAAACAGGAACTCTGTCAGTTGCTCCGGAAGCAATCGGCCTTTCATTAACGGGTTGGTGGAAGGAAAGGATGCGACAAAACCATACGTCGCCGAAGAGAGTATGCGAGTATTGCGCTCAATTACATGGTTCATCTGCATTCTCACGGCTATCGCGTAGCTATCAAGAATTATAAGCAGGGTTAACTCCTGCTAGGAGTGAAAGGTCGTATCTCGGGTAATGGTGAGCCCGAAAGACAAGCTGAAACCCTTCCTGGAACACTTCGGTCTCACTGAGTATGAAGTGAGAGTCTATTCAGAGCTCATTCTAAGCATGGAAGCAACCGCGAAACAATTATCACTGGTCACCAGGGTCCCGCTGGGGAAAACCTACGAAACATTAGATGGTCTCCGAAGAAGAGGCTTTGTTGTTGAGGTCGAAGGAGAACGCCCGAAGAAATACAGACCCCAAAACCCCAAGGCAGCTTTTGAGGAACCCTTGAAATTCAAGGAAGAAGAAATCAGTCAAATCAAAGAAACGGTCAAGGATCTATCAGCGCAATACCAGACCAGATCCCTAGTTCTGGAAGAGCGACCACTGCTCCTAGGAGACAAGGACACTACGCTCAGGTTCTTGGCACGGCAGATCCAGAACAAGGTTGAGAAATCTTACTGGGCGTTCGTGGCTTTCAAAACGCCGAACACTCCAGTTATGGAAGTACTACGAGCGAAGCCAGAGCTAGACGTTAGAATTGTCGGATTCATTCCCCCCGGACAAGATTGGATTGCCAAACAGTATGTTGACCTGGGAGCGAAAGTCAGAGTCTTGAAAGACTCAGGAATAACGCCAATGAGGTTCGGCATGTTTGACGACACTCATTCTGCGTTAACCGAGGAAGACTCGCTGGGACGGTGGAGCACCTACTGGTCCCCAAATAAGGGGCTTATCAGAGCTCACGCGGAGCTTTTCCAAAGCTATTGGGCCAAGGGGAGGAGATTTCGCTCATCTCCTCAAACTACTCAGCCGCGGTGAACTTGACGAGGAATCGAAAAAGCTCAGCCTCAGGCAATTTCGCCAATTTCCTTAGATTGGGAACAGGTTTGTCTGCGATCTGGGCGTACCGAACTATAAGCCAAACCTTCTGAAATCTATCCATTCGAAGTTCCTGATGTCGTAGCGCCTCAAGCTTCTTGTCGATCTGGACGACTGGTTTTCTCTTGTGTGACAAACAATATTCGCAGTGATCAAGTCGTCAACACCACTTTGGTCTTGCAATCGCATTGAACTCGCAAAGTACGTGCAAGGCAACTCAGTATTGCATGTTTCATGTGAACTTAATCCTCCCCGTCGGAAAATGTCTGGTGCGGGTTCACAAACGTTGTATCGCTTTCGTTGAAAGTCCCCTCTGCTCCATACAACTCTCTAACTAAGTCATCGGTAGAGTGGAGCTGCCCCGTCTCATCGCTTACTTCGTAGCCCATGAGTTCTTGCGATTGGAAGTCTTCGAGTATAGGTTCGCTGTTCATTCCGTCGCCAAAGTTGGCCTCCCCAAAGCTGAAGGAAGGACTACCTTCATTCTCTTCGGCGCCAGATTTCGTCTTCATGATAGACTTGAGCGCGAACAAAGCGACGGAGAAAATGGCCGTCAAGACGATTAGACCAATTGCTCCCAGAGCACCAACGACGCTTTTCGCCGTCCTACCGGCCTTTTGTCCTCCGGTCGGGTTTTTCACTTCTTTTTGAAGGGCCGAATAACAACTGTTGCAGAAGCAGACGAGATGGCTTACTCCGCCTTTCCGTACAGTGTAGCATTTCGAGACACCGTTTGTTTGCCCGCAGGCTGCGCACTCCATTCCGATCCCTAGCGGAGTTTTGCCCGTGCCGAATTATGAACTGCTCGTGTTTGTCTGAAATTGTCCGAAATGAATGATTGGGACGACCATCTACGTGCGGTATTCTTGTCTGAAGAATATATCGGACAGACAGACAATTAGATAGACAATTCAGTGCCTAGAGGAGCAATTCAACGAGTCGAATGCCTTTCATCGGCGACCCATAATCCTATTGCTTCTTCAAGCGCTTTTTTTCTAAATCTGCACTTTCCGTAACGTCGAATGATCTCTAGCTCAAATTCATTCCAAATCTTATCGTTGACATTGATAGTAGTTCGCATACCCATGACTTGGCCACCTGGAGGATTATGGATTTGTATTCTGGAAGGTATAGGTTGAATCATAGAAATCGATTAGGAGACAACAGCACAAGTCATCATGATGACTTGCATCGAGGAGGTGAAAGACATAGAAGAATTAGATCATAAGCAAATTCGATGCCCCAAATGTCACGAGGAATTCGAATTGACTCAAGACATCCTTAGTGGCAACGTTTAGCATGAACTCATGCGATGAAGGGCGAAGAGTCCTGAGCGGCACCTTCTTCTTCGTAATATTCCAGTCATCTAATGTGAGACTTCTCCCTAATCTCAGCAACGGCGTATAAAGCGAATTACATGAACTCGCAAATTCGGCAAAATATCCATATGAGTTTCGGAAATGCTGAGATCACCGCTGTTTAATCTTAGCTCGGGCTGAAAGAGCAGAACTTATCGATTATTTCGCAACATCGGCGTCAAAAGTCTGCGTGCACTGCGAGTCATTCGATGGAGAATTCTGGGTTAGGAAATGCGCCCAGCTGGCGCAGATCCGATATTGTGCCCACGTTCTCGGATATACTTCACTGCCGCACCGGTTCTGTCAACCCCAGCACTGCAATGAACCAACACAGGTTTGGGCAGCTGAAGGAATGTCTGATAGATCCGTTCTAAATTGTCGCCGAGTTCTTGCTGTCTTTGTGTGCAATTGTTTCCGACAGGGTCCGTGATTGGGATATGTTCCACCTTGAAGTCATGTTTTCGATAGTACTCCAGCAAACCCTCAGGAAGTTGGTTGTAGTAGCTAATCTGGTCATCTCTCAGCAGGCAGATGATGCTCTTGATGCCCATCGCCATGATCAATCCATTTGTCCACCTCATCAACTGCCACCGAGTATGGATTAGAAGAAAAATAACCTGGTCTGCAGGAACGTGCTGGGAGATTCTCAAAACCGTTTACCCACTCAACCATTTTCCTATCTTCTCGCCAACTCTGGAGAATCCGGCAAAGATGTCAGGGTCTATAATAGGAGTTGCACAGTCACAAGCCCGACCTTTTGTTTCATATTGTATACCGGATGTTCAGTCTTCTATACCGGACATTTTACCGGGTGTATCCGGACGCCTATCCTCAAGAATGAAGTCTTGAATTGTGGTCGATATCCCGATCTTCTTGCCTTCGATGGAATCTACCTTCGAAACAGGAAATCCGCGTCCAATAATCTCGCTAACGTAATTCCGAGCTCTGCTGACGCTAATTCCCAAGTGTTGAGCGATTTCTTCGTAGGTCAGCCAGCCTTGATCCATTAAAATGCTGATCAGTTGTCGCTGGCGGAGCGTGAGTCGTTCCAATTCTATCCTTAGGCTCTGAACGTCCGGGTGTTGAGACCGGGTGTCCGGGTGTACCCGTCCGGATTCGGGTGATGTACCGGACAAGTTACCGGGTGTTTTACCGGATGCGTCCGGTAATTGGTGAATGGCAGTCTGTAGCTCTTTCCTAGTTTCCTCCAGCTTGATCCAAACTTGGAGAGCTTCAAGAATGATTTTCCGCATTTCTTCGGGCATGGCTTCCGATGAAACGGTAACGTGTTCGTCAATTCTGCTGATGCCCTGCAGAGTTTTCTCAGCTTTCTCGTTAAGTTGAGTTAGCGCCGCTGCTTGGAATCCTGCGTTGTCTGTTACTGATTGGTTCAGCTGGTCAAGTTTGCTTTCTATGTTTAGGCGTTCATGATCAGGCTTTCTTTTTAACCATCCGAATATTTCTCTCACCCGTCAACCGACATAAGTGAATCTGACCTCTTTCATTTTGAACTTCAGAGGATAAATAGACGCTGAGCGAGCACGTTCCGCATCAGTTCGCACTAACAAGAGGTGGGGCTTTCGGTCGCCTCTATCACACGAGCTTCTTAGCGTGTTCCCAGTGATACAAGAACAGATCCCTGCACCAGCCGTAGATGCCTTTGCTGGTTCCGGCGAAACCAATGCTGAAGTCAATTCTACCACTCAGCTCAGGAAAAACCACACCGGCCACGGACTCGTTCATTGATACGCCTGCTCTCACTTGGTCAACAAAGCGCATCTCCATTTTCTCGGGTATCGTCACGGTTGCCCTAAGCTTCTGGGACGAGGATTCCGAGGCGGGAATAATCACCTTCACTGAGATCCCGCGTTCGACCAATCTCTGCTGCGAGCTCTCATCAATAGTGAGGATCTGGTCGGCCATTAACCAAACAAACTCTTTCGCTTCGCTCATTACATTCTGTAAGTGATCAAGTACACCCCCTAGTTTCTCCACGTATGCGGATTCCGACAGCTCACCTATCCTCTCAAGAAATGAAGGTGGGAGCGAGGTAGGATCATGGGAAACGAAGTACTTCCTGTGCCGGCTTAGAAAATCCATTGACGGCAGAAGTCTCAGCATGGCTTTCCCGTAAGCTGTGACAAAGTACAGTCCCTCTGAATCCTTCCCTATTAGATCGTCATGACTCAGGCGAATCAGGTGTCTGGACGTTTCTTGCGCCGTAGCAGACAAACGCGCAGCCAGCTGGCTCAGCCTGAGTCTCTCCCTGTCAATCTCCGTTAGTAGAGTCAATCGATCTGTGCTGGAGAGGTCGAAGAGCAGTTCGCCTAACCTCTGTTCCATTGTGGCAACATCGAGGACGATTCATCGACTTTGTTGAATTTCAACATTAGTGTTGAAGACACCTAATCTGCCTCCGAGCCTACGTGTTGACCCAGTGAACGAAGATGAAGGCGATAATCTTGAACGGCTCAAGAACAGAAGACGACACGCTGAACCTTCTGTCCGAAATCATCACCTCTGAGATCGAGAGATTCAACTATCAAGTTGACAACATAGAACTTCGCGACAAGAAGATTGGAAGCTGCACGGGCTGCTTCGGCTGCTGGCTGAGGACGCCGGGCATATGCCTGATCAATGACGATGGGAGGAAAGTGACAGAGAAGGCCATTCAGAGCAATCTGCTCGTCTATCTGACTCCAGTTACGTTCGGAGGATATTCCTCGGAGCTAAAGAAAGCGGTCGACAGGATGGCATGCTCAAAACTGTTGCCATTCCTGAGGAAGATGGGAGGCGAGGTCCACCACCCGCTCCGATACGAAAGCACTCCAACCCTAGTTGCGTTCGGAGTCCTTCCTAGTCGGGAGCCCGAAAGCGAAGAACTCTTCGAGACCTTGGTCGCTCGGAACGCGATTAACATGCATACGCATGCTCACTCAGGCATTGTGTACTCAACCGACACGCTTGGCGTGATTCAGAAGAAAGTTGACTCACTCTTGGACAAAGCGGGTGTAACGCAGTGAATGCAATGAACTGGACTAAGCGTGCATTGCTTCTCGTCGGTAGCCCCAGAGGGTTAGCCAGCACTTCAGAGTCGCTAGGAACGTACCTTCTTCGGAGACTTGAAGAAAACGGCTTTGAAACAGAAAAAACCTATGCCACAGTGTGTGTCAGCTCCGATAGAAACCGCGAGATCCTGCTCAAGCTCGTTGACAGTTCAGATCTTTTGATCCTTGCGTTCCCACTTTATGTGGACAGCCTTCCCTCCCGACTAGTGGCTACGCTTGAGTTGATAGCTCACCACAAGAGGACGGAAAATGCACCGATGACGCAGAGACTGGTGGCAATAGTCAATTCTGGCTTCCCTGAGGCCAGACAGAACAATACTGCGCTCGGCATTTGTCGTCGCTTCGCAGAGGAAGCAGGAATCGATTGGGCGGGAGGCCTTGCTCTCGGAGGTGGACCAACCATTGCAGGCAGACCCCTTTCAGCAGCGGGAGGAGTTGTTCGCAACGTCATGAAGGCGCTGGATATCACCGCCGCCGCAATTGCTGAAGATGAGCCCATTCCGAAGAGGGCTGTGGAGCTAATGGCAAAGCCCATACTACCCTCATGGCTGTATGTCTCGCTCTATGTCTGGATGGCCAATCGTGGATGGAACCGCCAGATCAAAGAGTATGGAACGCGGCCACAGCTGTACGATCAACCCTACCTAGTGGAGACATGAGTCTCTTTTTTCAACGCATACGTGCCTTCGATGATATCAGATCGGAGGAATCTTTTCAAACCAAGTTTTCCAAATGGCTACAAAGCATCGAGTCGGAGCCCTACTAGTTTCCCCTGTGGACTATCTGTCACTGCGAAGGTCGTTTCAGTCGTCGTTCGTCCCGGTGGTGGTGGCACTGGTGGTGCGGGCAACCAGATTTGCACTCTAAATTAGAACGAGTCATACATGAACTAAAACAAAACTTTCTGTCTGATGATTGGATTCTTCGAGTATGTCACAATCCCAGATGGATCTTCGTATCTGAATATGATCTGCTCAAGGGTCATCTGTTCGAGATACTTGTGAACAGTCTCCCATCTGAGATGAGGTATCTGTACCAATTTCGCAATCTGAGAGTTATCGTCCAGGCTCTGAGGTCGCAGCCAGCTTCCTCCAGGACCTGTAGTATCTTCGGCATCAGCATTCCGCCAATAGGCTTCGGGCCGGTCTTCATATCAATTATTTAATTTTGCAAAAATAAATAGACGAAATCGATCGAAACGCTTCTCAGACTATGGAAAACATCGAAACGTATAACAAATCATCGAAAATATACGAAACGGATAACGAAACATGATAAGAGATACAGTGGACAGGCACTGCATGCAATACAACAGATATCGAGAATCCGTACGTTAGGAATAACTTCATGTTGTAACAGTATAGTAGTAATAGTAATTTTTTCGCAAGTATAGGTAGTAGTAGGCTATTGCTGAGAGCAGCACATCGTAAGGATAACATTTCTGTTAACGGTTTCTATAATTTCATGAACTCTTCCGTGTTCTTGAAATAAACTATCTTCTTAACCAGCCCTTCCTGGCCCTTGCTGATTTCGTAGAATGCTGGGTTTGTGTTAGATAGTTTCCTTAGTAACCCGAGAGCAGTGAACTTTCCAAGTCTTCGGCAGATTGTCATCTTCGAGATCTTGATACCTCTCAGCGAGAACAGCAGCCATATCGAATGCAATGATTGGGTAGTTGTGTCAAGCGGATAGTCTAGCTTCGTTAAGAAGCAGCTGAGTATCTTGAAGTCGTACCAGTCAAATTGGCTGCAGAACTGTTCGAACGATGATTGCCTCTGCAATATCTCTTCTGTGGGATTCACTATTCGTTCTTGGCTGTCATAGCATAAATAACCGCATGGTTGAGGCAGCTCAATCTATTTGAGTTCTGAAAACCAATTCAGTTAATGAGAATCAGGTGCTTGAGTGAATGAAGGACTTGAGAAAGTTGAACTTGACAAAATTCGTCGGAGTGCTCTGCGCAAGAGTGATTCTAGCCTCGACGAGCTCACTAAATCAATCCAAGAAACAGGAATCCTAGAACCGCTACTTGCGAGAAAGAAGGGTTCATTCTATGAACTTCTAGCTGGCTCAAGACGACTGCAGGCAGCAGAGAAGGCAGGACTGAAGGCCGTTCCAGTTATTGTTATGGACGTTTCCGACGAAAACGCCTTCGAGATTTCCCTCACGGAGAATCTGCAGCGAGAGAACCTTTCACCCTTGGAGATTGGAACTGTTCTGAGCGAGGGCGTCAAACAGTTCAAGCTGAGTCAAAGAGCGCTTGCGAAGAAGCTTGGCAAAGATGTAGCTTGGGTTAATCGCCACATCCAACTCCTAACCCTTCCCAAGCCAGTTAGAGAGTCGTTGACACGTGTCAACGGCCTAACTGAAGGTCACGCAAGACATCTTCTAGGTTTGAGTCGTGCAGAACAAACCCGGATTGCTAGAGAAGTGCTTGAAAAGAATCTGACAACTCGCGAAACTGAGATGGTCGTCAGACGAGCACGAATACCTGATGCGCCTCAGCACGAATTCAATGTCGGCAGCATGGAAAAGCAGAGCAGTAATGGCAAATGGGCGGAAATCAACGACCTCGATGCTGCACATTGGAAAGAGTACGCTGATAAATTCTCGCTCCAGTTTCATTCTGTTTGGCCGATGAGTAGGCGGCATGACCCGTTCTTTGGAGTAAACGGGACGATCTATCCTGGCACTTTCCCTATGATGGTTCCGATCAATTGCATTCTGAGATACTCCCGGGAGGGAGAGCTTGTCCTCGATCCAATGGCTGGCAGCGGAACTACTCTCGTTGCATGTGCCATGCTGAATCGTCGCGGGCTAGGAATTGACTTGAGCCCAGACGCTGAACGGGCGAAGGAAAAACGCTTTGCCATTGTTGAAGAAAAAGATCAAAAACTGAAGGCGAGGCTCGAACAACAGAAGTTCATCCTTGGCGACGCAAGAGATCTGCAATTTCTAGAAAACGGTTCAGTTGACTTGGTGATTGGTCATCCACCGTATCTGGATATGATGGACTACGGCTCAGTGACTACAGTCAAGAACGTTTCCAGCTTTCATCGATTTCTCGAACAGATTCTTTCAGAGACTTGTAGAGTTCTGAAACCTGGAAGATTTGCCTGCTTTCAGATAGGCCGCATTTCATGCAGACCTGCTCAGGACAGCTTGACAAAATTGGTCTAACGCAGATTTCCTCTGGATAGACTGCAAAGTGCGCGAATGGATGCTGCTTGCTGTTGATTTTCCACATATCACCGGGGTTCTTGCCAAGAGGATGGTCATGTCTTACTGTTTTTCCAGTATGCCCACCGTGAGCGATGCCCATGGACAAAAGTTGGAAATGCCGCGGCTCATGCGGAGGGTATCTGTTGTAGTGCTTTTCGTCGTACGTTTTCGCTTCTTGTTCTGAGACGTGCGCCAGTATTCCCCATTTGGATTGCAATCTGCCCTTCTGCGCATCTCGAACTCGGATGTTGAATGGCTTGGGTGCGAATTTGTGCGGCACTCGGATTCCATCCAAATTGTAGAAGTATTTCTTTGATTTGACGAAATGGAAGATGTGTTCGTATGTATTGCTTAGTCGATCTTTGACACTCGAAGGCATCGCATTTGGCTTGTTCCAAACAATTGCGTTCCTAAGAATCCAGCCCGAGTCAATGAGGCCGAGGGCTACGCGCCAAGGTATTCCTATCCTGCATTTTGCGGAAATGGCGCCACCACGAGAGTATGTGTCTCCCAAGTTCAGATAGAAACTGCCTGTTCCTTTCAGAACTCTTTTGAGCTCATCAAATACCTCTAAGAGTTTGGAAATGTATTCTCGAAAATCTACTTCAAGTCCAAGTTGTCCTTCTGTTCCGTAATCTCTAAGCGCCCAGTAGGGTGGCGAGCTCATGCAGAAGTCGATACTTTCGTCTGGGAATTTCCTGAGTTCTCCAAGTGCTTCTCCACAAACGATTTTGTTTAGTCGCGGTTCCTTAGGTATGGTATCACGCTATCTTGCGCAATTCGTTCTGCAAGACAGTATTGGTCTTTGATTGACAAATAGATTAGCCTATGATCGGTCCAAGGGTTGTACAAGCGGGGTGCAATCTGATCGCAAATCGGGTTCAATCTAGGCCCGCACATCATATACGTTGAGATTCTCGAAGACTTGTCAAATGGCAATTCAAACTCAGTTTCTCGTTATACGCGCGAACGCCGCAGTATCTTATCCCTTTTCTCCCAAGCAAGCATTAGACACGCCTTGCCATGAGGTGTCATCCTCTCGTGAGAGATAAATGAGGAGACCCCCGTTTCATCAAATTTATGACCTTGATACATCTTCTTCTCGCCCTTCTTCTTCACGGACCACACTAAGTCTCCTTCTGCATCTTTCTCAATTCGCCGCGCGAAGATTTTGTCAAAGGACCCATCGTCGAAGACAGCGACAGCAAGCAATTCCGGTCTCAGTACTAATGGATTGATTACTACCCCTAGTACGTAGACCCTGATCAACCCAACTCGGTATGCGTGGTT
The DNA here is from genome assembly GCA_963835925.1 of Candidatus Bathyarchaeota archaeon. GTDB lineage: Archaea > Thermoproteota > Bathyarchaeia > 40CM-2-53-6 > 40CM-2-53-6 > FEN-987. The sequence goes on along the minus strand of CAWIHH010000004.1, from coordinate 1,013,279 downwards.
CAAGTCGCTGAAGGGGGGGTCTTTGTCGTAGTTAATGGGCTGGTAGATTTGTTCATCCAGGGCATTTGGATCGAATTCCTCGGCATACTCGCGCATCATGTTTTTCCAGATGTCGAAATCTAGCTCGACCGCCAGGAGCGACGGCATTGAAGGTTCGAATTCACCGGCAGGGATGATATGCAGCATCCCCCGTGCTGCAGACACTTCCGTCTCCGATCTCTTGTGCATGACGAACTCGTAGTCTTTCCCATTAGCTATTAGGGTAAGAACACCAACACTAAGCGCTGAGGCGCGGTTGGCTAGGTCGAATGGGTTACCTAGTTTTCCTCTAGCCCTTAGGCCACTTAGGACCTTGGCTACGTCATTGTGGTGTGACAACGACGACCTTGAAATCTCATAGCCTAGCACTTCTTGAGAGTCGAAATTGTCATAATATCTACCAAGCCTGCACACGAGTTCACTCTTCCCGTCGAAATTAGCCTCGGTCAAATGATATCCCGGGCTGTCCCACCAAAGAGGGTGAGAATCAAGAGCAGTTATTGCGTCGCTATACCTTCTGTACTTCTTCCCGTCTTCTGCGAATGGCAGCACGTATTCGTACTTCTTGATCAGATCTTCAAGGCTCCGATAATTGCTCCAAGAAGCATTATCCACATGTTTTTTGTCATTGTCCCAACATGTCGCACGGGTCAACTTTAGGCTAGACAGCGCGACAGGCGTGTCGGGAATCCAATTCTTCTTCGTCAACACATAGGCTTTGACTCGTTTTCCCTTAACCGCAAAGCTGATCTCATCCGTTACCACACCCTGTTTCTTGTAGTACTCATAGGATAGCTCCATTAGCTTCGGATACTCGATGTCTAGGTGGCGCCTGACGTTCCTGAACATGGTTGCGCTCGCTTCGGCCTTCTTTTTTCTCTTTTCACTGGAATCGCCGAAGATCCGAAAAAACAACTCTACAAGCCCCACCGCCAGAAGTGCCAGCGAAGCTGCGGTAGCAATGTCAAGCGATGATAACACGTTTTTTCCCACGCCAAGACTAGCCTGCCGATAGCACTATTATGTTATGCTAAACATTAGGTCGCTGGACGCACGCTAGCGAGCAAGACCTAATTCGTGTGCAGCTCATGGTGCGACTATCGGGAATTGTGTGAGTATGCGTGGCACTAGTGGTGCGGAGAATAAGATTTGAAACTGTCGTGAGAGTTACCATGTGTCTTTAAGCCATCAGAAATCCAAGTAATCTGTGTCTGATCCCCTAACCAGCATATTCCAGTTAATCATAACTCTAGTCGGTCCAGCTTCAGCAGGCGGAGCTATTCCGTTCTTTGACCCGCTCTATAATCTGAATGTTCTTGTTTGGATGGGCGCTATCGCAGCCATCATTGTTTCACCATTCTCGAAAAGATTCAGAGGATTCGCTGCCTTCCTGACATGGATTGCACTATTCCTGACTTTCGTTGGAAGAGGATCATCCTCGCAAGGTGAACAAATCTCAGTTCTTTCAACTCTCTTCAATATTTCATCGTCTGTTGTATTCCTGATTCTCTTCGTAATTCTGTCAGTCTGGATATTTGGCCGAATTTTGGGCAGAAAGAAGATTATGCCAACACCGGTGAGCAAGTGACCAGCCGTATCCTACGCATACTTACAAAGTCTGTGTTTGTTTTTGTCTTCGAAGTGGGGGCGCTGGTACTGGGCTATTACGCATATCTCGCGTGGAACGGCGTTTCGGTTACAGGAAGCATCCTCAGCGACATACTTTTCCCAGTATCCTTGGTCATGATGTTTGGACTCAATGTTGCCGTTGTCTCAAGGTGGGGTGGAAAAGAGATCGATGAAACTCCTGTCAACTCAGACATCTCATCAACAGCAGGAGCAACCAAGAAAGAGCAGGCTCTCAAATTCCTCAAGGTTCTGGGTAGCCTTAGCTCAAATCAGCTTGCAACTCTCCTTGAGATTGATGTACGCAACCTTTCCAAGTTCATCAACCCCTTCATTCAAACCGGCATTATCACTGCCCAGAAAGCCGGGAAGACATACATTTACAGCCTCAAGAATGTACATAATCTTCCGCTTACACATAATCGTCATACTCCTCAAGAAGAAACGGAGTATGCAAGTCAAATCACGCTGCCAAAATGGAATATCCAGCTTCCGTCTGAAGGCAATGTCCTAGGCCGAGTCGCACTAGACGATTGGAAGCTAGGGGATTTCGTATACCTTCCGCTCAGAAGACACGCTCAAAAAGGGATCTTGGTTTCTGGCGCCAGCGGAAGCGGCAAAACGATTGCTGCCAAAGTTATTGTCGAAGAACTTCTACAGGAACAAGTTCCCGTACTGATTTTCGATTACACGAAGCAGTGGGAGCGCCTCTTCCAAAAGAACAGCGATCAAGCTATGCTGGAGAAATACAGGCTCTTCGGGATGCGAAGCCCTAGAGCTTTCAAAGGCCGTGTTCTCACAGAGCTTCCAGAGATCTCCGAGACACTGCGAACAGGTGAAGGTACTGTCATAGACCTTTCCTCAGTTTCAGAGAGCGATGATTCAAGGCCCTCCCAAGACGGATAGTAATGTGGAACCGGTCTTCTTTCTGAATCCTCCGGAAACCACTCCGTAAGCCATTGGGCTGAAAACTCGAGCAAGCCGCTCTTAGTATTCAGCAAGTTTGCTTGCGGGTTCTCAGCGAATGCCCTCATTCCAGGCCGGCTAGGAGGAGGAGGCACATTCAGCGCAGTTCCAAGGATATTCAAAGTATCTGGGTAGGACTCCCTCCGGGTAGTTTCCTTTCAGGTTCTTGAAATCGTCGTAGCTCATGAACTCGGAAACCCAACAGTTGTTGAAGAGCTTCGCCAGCCACGCATCCTCGTCGCGGCCTTCGTGCACCTTATCGAGCACGCCCAGTTTGTCCGCCAGTAGGGTTTCTATGTCGAAGTCGCTCTTGGATTCCCACATCGGTTCGATGCATTTCTGCATCGGGTAAGCTATCGAGCCAGTTACAGCAATATCGTTGCGTTCTAAGTGGGTGCAGACGGGCAGTACAATGTCAGAGAAGATCGCTTCGCCTCCCCACTGATAGTCCATTCTGTAGATGAACTCGATCTTTGGGGTCTGATAGGCTTGAATCAATTTTGCGCCGTTCTGCCAACAACCTAACATGAAGCTGCCAACCCATCGTATCAAATGAATCTCGGAGTAGCCCTTGGAAGGATACGTCATCGGCGCCGCTGCCACCGCCCATTGTGGGTTAGGACCGCCCGGCCCACCGAATGGTTTGGTATCGAAGTCTTTGTGGGGGAACCAGGGGGTGATGCCCGGTGGAACAGGGGAGAAGTTGCCGTGAGTACCTGTGCCATACCATGTCTGGGGCGGGTTAAGAATTGAGTCCGCAAGCGATGATTTCCACATCATCTGAGGGACATTGTTCGTCACGAAATTATCCGCCACCCAAGTGAGATTTCCAAAGATTTCATTAAGAATCGGACTGGACGGTTTGCGCGTAATTCGAGAAGGATTCGCTAATTCTTCCACCGCCTCCGCCCAGCTACGTCCCGGTTTCCCAAGACCTTGCATCGCTAGGAGCAAAGCCGTCATTCTGCACCATTCGTAACCGTAGGGTGCGCGGCACGGTCCTCCGTCATGAATCGCGAGCATGGTGGGCTTAGCGGCCCATTCCCTCGCCAGCGCTCGAATAATCCTCGCCTTTATCCCAGTTTTCGGTTCGGCCCATTCCGGAGTCTTCGCGACGCCGTCTTCAGCCCCCAGAACATAATCTTTCCAACTGTCGAATCCGTACGCGTGGGTTTGCAAGTATTCCTTATCGTAGGTGCCCTCACTTATCCAGACGTGAGCAATCGCTACCGCTAGAGCAGTATCCGTATTCGGAAGGATGGGAATCCAAACGTCAGAATATGCAGCTGCGCCATAGTTGTATTCGGGGCTGATAAAGATACGCTGGATCCCAAGCTCCTTCAACCATGGTTGAAACAACGTATACTGGCCGTCAGTGATTGTGCATAACGGGTCCTGGGCCCAGTGAATCATTTGCTTGGTATTCTGCAAGACATCTTGAATGTCCGATTTCGGGGCCAATCCCCAAATCCAAGTGTACCCCCACACCCAGGACCCTCCGTATACCCAACCTTCCCAGCTATCAGGGCTGTTGATCAGGCTTGTGTGACCACCGAATGCGTAGCAGAATAGTCTGTTAATACAGCTCGTGTAATTATAGCCTACCACCTGATTAGGGTGGCAGTGTGAGGGATGCGCCTCAAGAATTGCACTAGGCCCATAAGTGTCGTTTACCCTCTTCAGTTCGCTTGCGATAGTGGTAAGAGCTTCATCCCAGCTAATCCTTACGAACTTGGACTTGCCCCTGTTCTGAGTGTTTCTGGTTGTCGGTGACCAGTCCACTCGCTTCATTGGATACTTTATCCTGTTAGGGCTGTAAACTCTCCTGTGAAAGGTTAGTCCGTGTGGTGAGACTCGCGGTTTTCCTTCCCTCATACGTGGCGTGTACGTACGGTCTCCGACTCTGACCTCCCAAGTCTTCTGAATCTTGTCTTCGGGCAATCTCTGTGGTCTGACTCTTATGATCCTCCCATTTTTCACATAGACCCATATCTGGGATCCTGTTCCCGGACTGCCTCCCGGCGTGAACCCGTTGAGGAACACTTGTTCCTTTTCTTCTGTGGCAGTGACTGTGGCCGTCTGCGTCGTTGTTGGTCTGAGTAGGGTATCTGCCCCAAAACCGAGTCCTGCGCCGATAGCTGCGGTTGCAACGAGTGCACCACTCCATTTTAGCATTGAACGTCTACTGACTTTCTTATCGGCAACAGATTCCTTCTTTTCAGACAATTCACATTATTCCTCTTCAGATTTGTTTGTTACCGGACCACGACTAGTCCGACCCGTCGCGGCTTTCGCTAGCGACAAGAAATATTCGTCGTTAATCAGGTAACAACAAGGAGATGACGCGAATAATGATAAAGAACTATGGTACATACAGAAATGCCACTACCACATGTAGTAACCGCCCAATATGACGAACCGGTAAGATATATACTTCAAGACATGTGCCATGAGTGTTCTTCTTGTCTGACGGTTTCGTCGGCAATTTGATGTCGAGAACTGGCTCAGAGATGGGGTAGGGGATTTCAGCCCCAAAGTACCGGTAGAAATAAGAAACGTTTGGGTGTCTCGCTTCTTTCCCTATCCTATAGTTGTATGTCTCCGAGGTTTTTGTCAGTGTCGAGGGTCACTGGAACAGTCTTAGTATTGCCACCGGCGCTGATTGTGACCTGGTAGGTTTTCTTGGCCACAAGTCCGTCCAGCCAGAAATCTCCGAACGCATCAGAAGTTGCAGAGGCCGCAACCTGGTTTGTGGAAGTATCCGTAGCCTTCACGTCTGCACCAGCTCGACACTCACCCTTACTATCCACGACCACGCCGGTGATGAATGTCTTCGGCAGACCGATATAGAGAACCTTAGGCTTCGCATTGAACTCCGGATGCAACTGCTCAGCACCCTTGGTGCCCGTGAAACTCTCATACTCCCCGAACTGTATAGCGCTGGTCGGACAGGACAAGACACATTTCGGCTGATCGCCGGCGTCAACACGATGGGCGCAAAGAGTACACTTCTGAGGAATATTGAGCTGGTCGTTCCAGTAAATCACACCGTAGGGACATGAGGCAACCAGCTGCTTCTGGCCCACACTCTTCATCGGATCGATGATGACGATGCCATCAGGCCTCTTGTAGATCACCCCCCCAGTAGCAGCCTTAATGCAAGGCGCATCATCACAGTGCTGGCAGGGTAAAGGTGTGGAAGTAACCTTGACCTTCGGAAACGTCCCCCTCTGAACCAAATTCACCTTCATCCAAAAATGGCCCAGCTCAGGCTGATCCTTCGTCCACGGAAGATAGGTATTGCCAAAATGCTCGTCCTTGCATGCAAGCGTACAAGTGTTGCACTCTATGCACTTGGTCGTGTCTATGAGTAGACCTTTCGACATTGTTCACTACACTCCCGTATACTTCTCAACCTGAAGCATATAGTGGGCGAGGTTTATCGTCTCTTGCCAGTTCTTGTAGTTCTTATTTGTCGTCAGAGTGTTTACATTACCCGCTCTGTCTAGGGATTGCTTTCTCGGGTCAACAGGGTCCGGCCATGTCCCATAGGTCACTCTTAGAACTCCCGGCTTAATCCTCTCCGTCAGGTATGCCGAGGCGAGCATCTCGCCCAAATCGTTGAAGACTCTGATGACATCTCCGTGCTTGATGCCTCTTGCCTGCGCGTCTTGTGGGCTCATCCACATAGGTTCATACTCTTTGTCGCCTGCCTTCATCTTGTACAATTCTCGAAGCCACGAAACTTGGTCAAAGTTTGAGTGCAGTCTCCATTTGAAGTGTAGAGTGCACCCGATAAGTGGGTACTTGCTCGCTAGTGGGCTTGACTTGCCGTCGTTAGGTTCGTTCCACTTGGGGATAGGTGCTGGATTGCCGTTTTCACCGTTTAGGTCAGCAATAGTTTGAGAGTAGATCTCTATCATGCCTGATGGTGTTGTTAGCCCCGAACCCGTGGGCTGGTCGTAGAACCATTTCATGGCTGGGGCGCGCTGGTATTTGTCCATGGACACTGTGAAGGGGATCAAGGCGGCTCCCTTCTTTTGGAAGTCATCCCAGCTGACCCCCATCTGGGGGATCGAAGACCATTGATAGATTGCTTTTACCACCTCTTCCTCCGTCATGCCGTTGTACATCTGGTCACCAAAGCCCAGCTTCTTTGCCAGTCGATAAAAGAATTGCAGGTCGCTTACCGATTCCCCTAGAGGTTCAATACACTTCTGCATGTAGACGACGTATTTGTTGGGGTGGTTGTTGATGTCGACTCGCTCGTAGTGGGTGCAAATCGGCAGGAGTACGTCTACATAGTTGTTCAATGATTCCTGGAAGATGGTGGCCACGAAAGACATTTCGACAGTAGGATTCATGTAAACTGCAGCTCTATCCGTCAGCCATGCGTTCTGTGTCACAAAATGTCCCGCGGTATGATGGCCTACCATCCGGACCTGAGAGACTCCCTCGTAAGGATACACGTGCTTCAGTGCAAATTCTTTCCAATACTTCACGGCACCTGTGGTTCCCCCGTTCCAGGTGACTGGTGGGTTCGTGACGGATTTCGCCCATACAGTGTAATGTGGGTGGCGGTGGACTGGAAAGGGATCCGCCGGTAGGATCGGCCCTATTCCCGAAATACCCGTTGCTGGCAGTTTCCAACTTTGAGCTGGTCCTGTTGGATCTGATCCCATGTTGCCTCCCGGTCTGCCGATGTTGCCTTGCAGTATCTGCAGTGTGGTCATCATGCGTGCCCAGTCTTCCCCGTTCCAACCACGGTTTGCCGCGGCAGTGTAACACCACAGGTAAACTGGTCCTGATGCCCAAAGCCTCGCCAGAGCCCTGATGTCTCTGGCCTTTACATCACAGATCTTCTCAGCCCACTCGGGCGTCTTTGGCACACCGTCGGTCTTCCCCAGTACATAGTCTTGGTACTTCTCGACTCCGGTTACATGCGTCGCAACCCAGTCCTTAGCCCACGTGTTCTCGGTGAACCATACGTAGCTTATGGCTATTGCCAGAGGTATGTCGTAGCCTGGATAGATGGGCATCCACTTGTCCACGTGGAATGCCGTGTTTTCGCTTAGGGTAGGTGCGATCGCGATCGTCTTGATTCCTGCTTCCTGAATCCAGCGTAGGGTTTCTTCACTCGCGTATCCACGACCCAATTGTGATGAGCTGGTCGGATCTGCACTCCAGTAGACCACTAGATTGGTGTTCTTTAGAATATCTTCGAGTAGGTCAGTTTGAGGCCATATTTGACCGGGGCCCCAATAGTAGCCATACATTAGGTCAGGGGCGGTTGACCAGCCTATGAAGCTGCCGTTCCAGTTGGGACCATGCGGCAGGTGGTTAGCCGCGTCTGGGTAGGGTGGTGGTGTTGGTCCTTTCTTGGCGTACAAGCCCATGAATCTGTTTATAGTGTCGCTTATGCCGGAGGAGAAAGCGCCCATGCTCTGGTAGTGACCGCTAGTTTCTAGGTAGATAGCGCCCAGACCGTAGGTTGTCCTGAGTCTCTCCATTTCACTGGCTATGAGGTCTGTGGCTTCGTCCCAGGTTATCCTGACAAACTCGCCTTTCCCTCTGTTGGAAATGTCGCCCTTGCCCCCTGGCGTGAAGCCAACCCTCTTCATAGGGTATAGTAGTCTCTTAGGAGAGTATACGAACCTACGAGCGGACTGCGACCAACTGTTCATCAATGATTTGCTTCTTATGGTACTGAAGATTTTTCCTCTGGCGCTTATCTCCCAGGATGGAATGTCTTTCCAGTTTGGGATCGTCAGGGGATCGACCCTTGTGATCTTACCATTCCTCACGTATACGGACACTGGCCCACTATGAGAGCAATTTACGAACACTTGTTCCCTCTCTACCGTGAGGTAGTTTGTTTCAGTGGCGGTTTCCGTAAACGTGCTTATGGGTCGTAATAGTTGGTTTGTTTCGTAGCCTGCACCTACGCCCACAGCTACTGCTGCGGCGAGTGCACCGCCCCATTTCAGCATTGAACGTCTGCTAACTTTAGTTTCGGTAATCGGTTCCTTCTTCTCTTCAGACAATTCACATGATTCCTATTCTGTTTGTTCGCTGCCCGATCACGACCAAGCCTGATTCGTCGCGGCTTACGCTAGCGACAAGAAATCAGCATCGTTGATTAGGCAACAGCAGTGGAACAAACCTGAGAACCATAAAGCACTATGCTACATACAGAAATACCCGTATAGATCAAGCCTATTCTAATCCAAGCTCCGCACCACTAACAAGTGAGATATGTACTTCCGAGACAGAGATCCACAGGTTTGCCGTAGATGTTGAACTCAGGGGTTGGGTAGGGGATTTCAGCCCCACTTTGCTGGTACACGCCGCCTTGCACCAAGGCAATAGAACAATGTAAGTTCAATTTCTGTTGCTCGCACCAGCTTTAGTACACACACAAAATCCAACCTACGGTTCAAATTTCGCTTTTTATCGTTTCCCCCCCTTTCGGTTGTTTTCCTGTGTAATTTCAAATTTGACTGGAATGGTTGAGAATAATGAAAACTCAACTTGCAGCGCATGAGGGAAGGAGCGTCACCAGAACGTCAAGCGACACATTTTGAAGCCTTGTCCGGCTAACTTTGTGTGGCCAACCTATGAAGGTATCAATTGCAGGTCTATAAGGGGCGAACATCTCAGAACTTTCATCAGGCTGTTATCGTCAATGGCGAAGACTGATCTCGTAACGATGGCGCACGGCGCCGGCGGCTCGGTAATGCAATCACTAATAGAGAAGTATATTTTGAAGCATCTTGGCGGTGCAAGAGTTGATGTTCCTCTCGACGCGCTCGACGATGCAGCCGTCGTTCAGGGCATGGTTCTGAAGTCCGATTCCTATACGGTGAAACCGCTTTTCTTCCCCGGAGGCGACATTGGGAGGTTGGCCATTTGTGGAACGGTGAACGACATTTGCATGATTGGCGGCGATCCATTAGCCCTGGCGGAGGGTTTCATTATTGAAGAAGGATTCAGCCTCAGCGAACTCGACAAAATCTTGGAGAGCATGAGAAACACTTGCGACGAAGCGGATGTTTCAGTGATTACGGGAGATACGAAAGTGATGGAGAGAGGTGCACTCGACAAGTTCGTGATAAATTCTTCAGGGATCGGGAAACGCAACGCACTGCTCGACAAGAATCTCCTTCAGGTCAAGAAGCATCGTGCATTGAACTTTCAATGGCTACTTGACAGCAACCTTAGACCTGGAGATAAGATCATTCTATCCGGCACGATTGGTGATCATGGAATTGCAGTTCTCTCAGCACGAGAGGGTTATGGGTTTGAAACCCGAGTCGAGTCGGATGCCGCGCCACTGAAAGCCACGGTGAACCAGATGATGGAAGCGGGGGGGATCGTGGCGATGAAGGATCCCACACGAGGAGGTTTAGCTAATCTCCTAAACGAGTGGAGCCAGAAATCACATGTCGGTATCCTTGTGGAAGAGCAATCTATCCCTGTGAAGGATGGAGTTAGAGCCGCCTGTGAAATGCTAGGCTTAGATGTGTTGGAGATCGGGAACGAAGGGAAGGTTGTTGCTGCTGTAGTTCCTGAGGAGGCTGAGCTTGTGCTCGCCGCTTTGAAAGATACACCCCTCGGGAAGAATGCTGTCATCATTGGGGAGGCAACTTCGGAGTTCGATCTAGTGGCGATGGAGACGGTTGTGGGTGGGAGGAGGATCGTTGCTCCTCCAGCAGGTGATCCAGTTCCGAGAATCTGCTAAAGCCGACTAGACGCGGCATCGCATGGATGCCAGAATCTTGTGATCAGCCCAGATTTTACAGGTTCCCTCTGCCGAGACCATTGTAGGTCCTTTCGGAGAGGCGGGTGTGCACTCTTTCATGTAGAGAGGGCACTCGGGGGGATCGATCTTTCCGAGAATGACATCGCCACATCTTGCACGCTGCACGAATTGCTCGCTTCCGGGGGTTTCCTTCAAACGGAAGCGTGAACGAGTGTCATGTTCTCGAAATTCCTCGCGCAAACTGAACCCGGAGGCTGGGATCGTGGCCACGCCGCGCCAATATCCATCGACTCGGTCGAAGACCTTGTCCATGGCCCCTTGTGCCATTACATTTCCCTCCCAGGTCACCGCGCGGGTGTACTCATTCTCCATCTTGGGCTCTCGGTCTGCGATCTGACGTAGCAGCATGGCTATGGAGATCAGAACGTCGACTGGTTCGAACCCTGCGAACACCATAGGCTTCCGTGTTTTCCGGAAACATGGATCGTATGCTTTCATGCCCGTCACTGTGGAGGCGTGACCTGCGTTCATGAATCCACTAACCGCTAGATCGGGTGAGGTTGCTACTGCCTCCACTGCAGGTGGAACGTAGCGATATGCGGTCAGAAACGTAAGATTCGATGGTGGCCCTTTCAGGATTTCGTAGGCGGTTGGTGGGGCAGTTGTCTCAAAGCCCACTGCGAAGAACACGTGCTCACGTCCGGGATTTGCTTCAGCCATCTTCACGGCATCGTGCACGCTGTACACGACCCGAAAATCGCCCCCCGATGCCTTAGCCTCAAAGAGCGAGATGCTCGATCCTTTGGCGCACGACATGTCACCGTAAGTGAGAATCGTTTTCCCTTTAAGAGACAGTCTCACGGCAGCATCTATGTCGGCTGCAGGCGTGACGCAGACAGGGCATCCGGGGCCTGCGCGCACTTCAACATTCTCAGGAAGTAGTGTACGAATTCCAAAGTGTGTAATTGTCCACTCGTGAGAGCCGCACACATGCATGATTATGACATGTTCTCTGATGGCTTGGCCCAACCGTTCGATCTCGACGCGTAGTTTCTTAGCCAGCTGCGGGTTCCGGTATCCTTCTAGGATCATTAGAGCCCGCCTTTCAGTTGACGCTCGTAGGCCGTCTGGTCCTCCGGGACAGCGGCGAGAATTTGCTGCCAATACTCAAGCGTCTGGCGAGCTTCAGCTTCGTCAACTATCTGAATTGCATATCCGGCGTGAACGAGCACGTAGTCTCCGATCTTGGCTTCAACCAGGGAGACGTTGACGCCTTCCTTGATCGTGCCCTCACCAAAATCCACTCTAGCAAAATCGCCGTCCAATTCAACGACTTTTCCGGGATATGCTAGACACATTGTCCGCGCCAGTTGATTCTCGGCTAATCTACTTATTAGTTTATACAGCAATTACCAGTCGAGTTAGGTCAGCTTTCAATATGAGCGACCCATATGATCTCGCCCAGGTAGGGAAAATAACCCAAATCCAAGGCGAAATGGGAAGAGTCGACCTCGGCGGCGGAACAGTTGTAACCGCAAACATCGCGCTAATCGACGCCAAAGTCGGCGACTACGTTCTGGTTCATGCAGGCTACGTGCTGAAAGTATTAGACATCGAGGAAGCCGAACGAATGCTTGCACGCTGGCGATAGAGGAATGCGGCCCTACTGCAATGAAGCCAAGTAAGCCTGCCCGAACGATACTCCTCCGTCTCCTGGCGGAACCTCAGAATTGCCAACATATTCAAGCCCTGCGTCAGAAACTATCTTACGAATCATGAGTGAGATTAACTCGTTCAACGCCACCCCCCCAGAAAAGCCCACCGTCTTGATTTTCTCCTTTTCAGCTACTCCAATAGCGGCAGCCGCCAAGGCCCGAGCCACGTATGCGTGTGCAGAGAACGCCAAGTCCGCGATGGCGATTTTCGCTCGGTTATGGTATATGCTGCGAACTATGTTTGTGGTCCTAATGATCTCGCCGTCTATCTCAGGCTTAATGTTCAGCCTATCATCGCCTCCTCTTGAGTAGGCTTCGAGTTTCATTGCAGGCTCTCCCTCGTAGGTTCGTTCGCAACTAATTCCCAATAGGGCGGAGACTGAATCCAGAACTCTTCCACAGCTCGAAGTCCAGGTGAAATCTTTTCTGTCTAGCTGATGCGTGACGATCGGTATCTCAGCTTCGCCGTGAGGTAAGTGCGACGAGTTAGCTTTCAACCAATCCTGAATAGTGGGTTCGTCTCTGAGAATTCCTGCGACCATTCTAACTGGATATCGTGTTGCTAGATCTCCTCCCACCATTGGTTGTTCTTCCAAATGGGCCGCTCTCCTCACTTCAGCACCATGACATACGAAGATTTCTCCTCCCCAGGCTTCGTTCTTGTAACCTAATCCGAACCCATCGCAGACAATGCTAACGATCTCATCCACAGAATGTTCAGCCATTAGCGAACCCGCATGAGCATGGTGATGCTGAATTCGTCGTAATGGCACGCTGAGTTCTTTCGACATGCGTTCAGCGATCTTCGTGGTCGTGAATTTTGGGTGAAGATCACACGCTAGGGCGTCCGGTTCGAAGCCGATGAGCCGTTCGAGGTGGGAAACAGCGTCTTCCAGAAACTTCGCCGTTTCCACGGTTTCTGTATCTCCAATGTGCTGAGTCAAGTATGCCTTGTTATCAAGTATCATGCATGCAGTTACGTTCAGCTCTGCGCCTAATGCCAAGGCCCGAGTCTTACGTGACTGTGGCAAGACTATCGGGGCCGGTGCGTAGCCTCGAGATCGCCTGACGGGAACAAGTGTCTCGCCTATACATCGGACGACTGAGTCATCTGCTCGCTGTGCAATCTCTCTATCGTGTACTAGAAAATAGTCAGCGACGTTGCCAAGTCTCTGAATCGCATTCTTGTTCTCTGTGATGATCGGTTCGTTAGCTGCGTTAGCGCTCGTCATTATTAGCGCTGGGTCGCTGGTTGAATCGAAGATAAGATAATGCATTCCTGTGTAAGGTAGCATGACACCTACCGAGTCCAGCTCAGGCGATATCATTGCGGAAAGAGGAAACGGGTCTCTCTTGTGCAACAGGGTTATCGGTCGCATGTAGGATTCAAGCAGTCCGCGCTCCCAAGAACTGATCTCGGCGAAGGTCAGAGTCGCCTTAAGGCTACGTGCCATTATGGCAAATGGTTTGTTTCTTCTCTCTTTACTTCGTCGCAACTGTTCGATAGGGTCGTCTTGGAGAGTCGAGGCCGCGAGGTGGAAGCCGCCGTTTCCCTTAAGCGCTAACACTTTGCCCTCAGAGATTAGTCTTCCCGCTTCTCCAATTGGGTCGTCGACATCGACTGGCTCACCTGAGCTAGTGAGCAATGTGACTTTAGGGCCACATGTCTGACATGCTATGGTCTGGGCGTGGAATCTGCGGTCTAGAGGATTCGTATATTCGGATCGACAGTTGACGCACATTGGGAATTGTTTCATTGTCGTGTTCGGTCGGTCATACGGAACCTCCATGATCGTTGTGTATCTGGGGCCGCAGTTCGTGCAGGTAATGAAGAAGTAGTCGTGCCTGCGATCTGTGGGGACCCTCAGCTCTTTCAGGCAATCGTCGCAAATTGCGATATCGGGTGGAATGACCGATCCGCTCTTAGTTCTTTCTTGGGAGCTTTTTTCAATGATGAACTCAGCCAGCCCTACCTCTGTTTCAGAATAATTGACCTGAACGCTATCCAGCCGTGCAAGAGGCGGCTTTTCCTGGGTTAGTAATTGCAGGAAGGCATCGATTCGGGGCTTGTCACCTTCTAACGTGATTTCGACGACGGCGTCAGCGCGGTTCCTGACAAATCCTCTAAGTTCTTGGCGTTTGGCTATCCTATATATGAATGGTCTAAACCCTACGCCTTGGACAATCCCAGTGACCGAGATGGTTGCGTGCAATGGATTCTCAGATTCCAATGGTATTATTTCGACTTTACAGGTCTGTTGAAGCATCGCAGGAACGCGGGGCTATAGGTTTTTCTTGGATGGGGTAAATCCCTGCCATTCTATGAGACTTCATGAGAATTAGTCAACATGTCAGTTTTCGATGAACACTCTAACCTGAAAGGCTCTTAGACGAATATGATTTCCGAAGTTACGTAGAAGCTTGTTCAAGTATCTGTGCGAAACTTCGAGTTAGGGCGTGACTCGGGTGGTCGCCTCTAGGAACTTAACGACTTTGAGCGAACATTATGGAACTGTTTCCGTATGGAACGGTTCCAGCAAATTTGAGGTCTCCCTGTTGAATGTCGTTGACGATTTCCTTTTCATCAATGACAGGTGGACCGATGTTCCTCCACGGGATTCTAGTTTTGTGTGTTCTCTCTACGATCGCTACTCTGCCAGAAGATTTCAAAATTCTACGAAATTCGCCTAGAACTGTTGGTTTGTTCTCTATTTCGTGAAACACATGATTCAGAAGAATCAAATCAGCTACGCTATTCTCCAATCTTATTTCAGTCCCATCACTCTGGAGAAATTCGATGGTTACGCCTTCTTTCTTGGCTTGTAGCGCTGCTCTCTCGAGCATGCGCGGTGAAACATCTACTCCAATCGTTCTGCGAGCAACCTTTGCAAGTGGTATCAAAAAGAATCCCGGCCCACAACCGAAATCTACCACCACGTCATTTGAGCCTACGTTGATTTTCGAGATCAACCGTTCAGGCGGGAAAAGGAACTTTCTAACTGGATTATCAAGTATGAACGCTTGTTTCTCTGGAAATTGCTTATGCCTATTATGTTGTGTACTCAACTCGGACCACCCGGTCACCCTGCTCATCCAGCTAACGGCAGTCTGCCTCTAATGCTTTCGGGGCTGAGTTTCGAGCCGTTTATACTCAAAAACTCAAGTATCCTTTCAGTGTTATTTTCATAGGGGGTCCCTCTACGATTAGGTGCGGGTCGTTGAGATTTCACATTCTTGCCATCGTGCTTCTTGTGATCGTCATTCCATCGGCAATGGCTCTTCCCAAGCGCGGATATGATGTCGCATTCGGAGTCACGGTTGAGCCTTCCTCTGTCGTCATAAAGGTGGGAAATAAGTCAGAAATCAAAGTGACAGTCACCAATCCTGAGAAAGTCAGTGGGGCACAAGTCTGTTTCAATTTAGAAGGTTTTCCGGCCACCGGTTTCAGAACAATATTCACTCCTGAATGTGCAGACTCTCAGATGGGAAACGTTGGGACGGTCCTTACGGTTGAGGTCACACCTGCAGCTGCTCCACAGAACGTTACCGCGTACATCATCGCAGTCAGCGGCAACCAAACCGCCCAAACAGTCCTCAATATAATTGTCGAACCTGCTATGCCCGCGTGGATTCCATGGGCTGGACTTGTACTGTTCTTCTCTGTCATGGGTATCGCGATTGCTTTGAAACCTAGAATGCCTAGAAGGAAACCCACCGCAAGCATGCGGTCAAGGAAACAAAGCATGTTATGCGAAATCCGAACCTCCGACTTGATTCAGAGACCACTCTACGGATTCTAGCATGCTTCTCACGCCAACATGTGATTGAGAGACGGGAACAAATGCTTATCATTGGGCTTACTCGAAATCGCCGGTTCAACGGCGGTTTCGTTGCAATACAAGTACACTGTGTTGACCAACACCACAATCGGCTCGTTCATGTCCCAGCTCGATTCCAACATAGTGTTGATCTCACTTCCAACGATAATCAGAGAACTGCCAGGAACAACGACTTTCGACGGACTCTGGGTAATCATGGGATACCTCCTTGTTACAGCGACGCTGCTGTTAACCTTTGGACGACTTGCGGATATCTATGGACGAGTAAAACTGTACAATTTGGGTTTTGCAATCTTCACTGTGGGCTCTGGGCTCTGTAGCATCGCTCCGAACGGAATTAGTCTAGTGATTTTCCGACTTGTTCAGGGAACTGGCGGAGCATTGATATTCTCGAACAATGCAGCCATTTTGACAGACGCTTTTCCACCGACTGAAAGAGGTCGAGCCATTGGTATCAATCTAGTTATGGGTGTAAGTGGGTCAGTGCTAGGATTAGTGGCGGGTGGAGTTTTATCCGCTACGCTTGGGTGGCGGTCAATTTTCTGGATAAATCTTCCCGTCGGAATATTCGCGACCACTTGGGCTTATTTGAGATTGAAAGAGTTGGCTACGATTAGTCGTGAACGACTAGATCCTTTGGGGAACGTATCCTTCGCGGGGGGTCTCTCAATATTCTTGCTCGGTCTAACCCTCGGAGCCATATCCGGTTTCACGGTGGTCAAAATTGCAATGATGGTTCTGGGGTTATTGATGCTAGTCGGTTTTGTGTACGTCGAGCTGAAGGTTCAGAGCCCTATGATGGATTTGACGCTGTTCAAGATCCGTGCGTTCACGGCTGGCATGATGAGCAATTTTCTCGCTTCCGTTTCGAGAGGAGCGGTGTTGCTTTTGCTGGTTTTCTACTTTCAAGGTGCCTTGCTGTTGGACGCGTTAACAGCGGGCATATTGTTGATTCCGTTCTCAATTGCCTTCGTAAGTGTTGGGCCATTGAGTGGATTCCTTTCAGACAGATATGGCGCTAGAGGGTTTAGCACGTGTGGTCTGCTCGTGTCCGCCATGGCGTTCGCCTGGTTTGCCGTGCTGCCTGTAGGTGTCCCCTACACCATCTTCGTACTCCCAATGATCTTGGCAGGCATCGGAGGAGGGATGTTCGTAGCACCAAACATCAGTTCAATCATGAGCGCATCTCCGGTTGCAAGGAGAGGAATCGCTTCGGGGATGTCGTCAACGATGGTGACTACAGGGTTCCTGCTTAGCCTGGGGTTTGCATTCGCAGTAATGGCCACAAGCATGCCCCTAAGCACACTTCAAGCAATTTTCGCTGGTTTGCCTATAGCTGCAAATGCGCTCAATGTGAATCTGTTCATAGCCGTAATGCACAATATCTTCCTTACAATTGCCATAATTAGTCTGATGGCAGCGGTACCGTCCTCGCTGAGAGGCTCCAGAAACATTCAGGCCTGAAAAGCAACTGGTCAGCGGAGTTTCATGAAATCGTTAATTAGCTGAGGATTGGTTGATTCACTCATGGTACTTCTTGCGAAGGATATCGTCGAGAAAGACTTTCTATCCCTACCTAGAGGAATGAGTGCGCTTGAAGCAGCCAAACAGATGAAGTCGAGTCAACGTGGGTTTGTGATTATTCTCGGGGCCGATGGGCGTCCTGAAGGCATCGTGACTGAATGGGACTATCTGTCGAAACTCGTAGCTGAAGGAAGAGACCCAGTCACAACTAGACTTGAAGACCTAATGAGCACCGGTTTGGTCGCTGTTAAGGCCGATGTTGGGATTGATTCTCTCTCTCAGATGATGTCAGAGCGCGGAATCAGGCGGGTTCTTGTCATACAAGGGGGCAAGGTCTTGGGCGTAATAACGGCCAAAACAGTGCTAGCTAGATTGAATGAATACGTGGACCGAGTCTCGTCCCAAATCGCCAGACTGCAAACGCCGAGGTATTGATTGACACGAATTCTAGAAAATGCTTCGAGCTAAGTCTTGCCCTCATCCTTCCCTTTCCAGAGAGACAGTGCAACGAGTAACGAGCGCAGCGATCGCGCCAACTGCCGCGAGCCAAGGTGTTAAAACTGCACCTATTAGACCTGCCGTAACAGGCAACTCAAGCAGGAGCTTGCCCTCTTCGTCTCGAACTATTATCTTTCTCACATTTCCCTCGTGCAACAGATCCTTAACTTTCTTCACTAAATCATCAGAATTGACAGAAAACTGCTCAGTAGAGGGTCCGATGAGAGGGGAACCACATTTGAAACAAAAGCGAGCACCTTGAGGAAGTTCAGTTCCACACTTGCCGAATGACTCCAAAACGATTCCCTCACTGTAGATTAATTATTGTCGAATAAAATGCTGCCTTAGATAGCAAGAACGTGAGTCATCGTGACTTGTTCAAATAGTAGCAACTCCTAAAACCGCATGCACAGAGGTCGTAGTGTCTGTCTTGAAACTTGTACACTATGTCAAGAATGGGACCGTTCGAGTGGGTGTTGTCCACAACGATCACATTTCTGACCTCATAGAGATGGCGAAAGCGCCTGACATTACACCACTAAGAGAAGCCACAACCATAGACCAAGTGCTCTCAACAGGTCTCTTGGATGTGCTCGCCGCCACTCGCATAAAGAGCACAGGCTACGCTGGTGAATTTCCCATTGAATCAGTAACTCTTCGAAGTCCAATTTTAAACCCTGAGAAAATCCTCATGGTGGGAATGAACTATCTCTCACATAATGCGCAACAGAATACGAAGCCTCCTTCCGAACCATATTTCTTCACAAAATTCAGAAACGCCCTAATCGGACCAAATGACCCCGTTCTGATTCCGAAGATTTCAATCAAGGCAGATTGGGAAGCTGAACTTGCTGTCATCATTGGAAAAATTGGGAAGAACATCCTACGCAAGGATGCAATGGAGTATGTTGCAGGCTATGCGGTCTCCAATGACATCAGCTTCAGAGATCTTCAGTTCTCGACGCGGTCGGACAGTGCCGCTGCTGCTCTGGGCATGAACTGGGTGAAAGGAAAAGGGCTAGATTCATCATTTCCGCTCGGACCATGCCTTGTCACTCGAGACGAGATTACGGACCCGCACAACCTGGAAATCTCGCTCACCGTAAACGGTGAAATCAGGCAACATTCCAATACCCACGAAATGGTCTTCAAAATTGATACCCTAATCGAGTATGTGTCCGCGGGCATGACGCTGAAGCCTGGAGACATAATCTCAACCGGCACGCCAGAGGGGGTCGCAGCGTTCACCGACCAGAAATTTCTGAAGAACGGAGATGTCGTTGAAGCGAGGATTTCTGGGATCGGAGCACTGCGTAACACTATCAGAATTGAGTAGGAAGACGGAGCTGATTAGAGTGAGTTGTACGCGTTTTCACGCCTAGCTTTGACGCCGAATACTTTCAGCCATTAATGAGACAGGTACGCTCGATTTTCCATGAAGAATACGCCCATTACATTCTTGACATGTGCGTATCACTTCTTTCCAATTGGATTCTTGCAGGCGTGTTCTGTTGATGTTCAGATTTAGCGAAGGCGCTTGCAATGGGCTCTGAGCCAACCAACAACTCAGTCTCGATTAGAGTACTTTCAGCCAAGTCTCCAAGCTATTCGTCCCATTGCACCATTGGTCGTTGCGGCGATGGATTTGAAGGAATTCAATGCTATAAGAGTCTGCAGGCACTTGAGAAGAATCCGCTTTCTTTTCAGAGATGAGCGGTTTGAATTTCTCAGGTGTGAGGGGTGTGGAGAGATCGTTCGCCTCCCCCTCCAACCAGCAGCCTCTCCTTGACCCTTGAAGCGAAGGCGTATTAGGGAAGTTCCATCAAACTTGCTTTAGGCTTCCTAATTGATAGAGATCGAGTTGGGCGATCTCAAGAAGGTTGGTAAAGAATTTGCGGAATCGCTAGGTCAGAGATTGAAGACAGAGGTTTCGTTGAAAGGTAAGCTTCTGATCGTACCTGACACAGCGGATGGGAGTAAGTTCGGTGTGAAGGATGTCAAGCTGCATGTGAAGCATGTGCTGCATCAAATGGGCTTCTCCGAGGAATACAGAGTTCTCGCAGAGCATCACATGATTCGTATTGTCAAGGTTGAAGAGAAGCATCGACAGCTGGAGAAGGAAGGAAAGGTTGCGCCCCCCTCTCAATCCCTTCCATATTTCTTCCCCTAACTCGAGCTGTCATCAATATCTCTAAAAGTAATTCGTTTCGCGCCCCTTGCCGTCATTTCTCTCAACGCTCGGTCGGAATCGTCTGGGTTAACGTTAACCCCTCTGGATGCGTCATCCAGGTGAAAGACCTCGAACCCGTACTTGAGCCCGTCGAGCACTGTTTCCTTCACGCAGTAGTCAGTGGCAAGTCCACCTACGATGAGTTTCCTGATTCCGCGTTCGTGTAGTTTCGCTGCCAATTCGGTTCCTTGGAAGAACGAGTACGCCTCGTCTTTCCTGTCAGCTTTTGATACAACTTCCGTCTCGTCAGGAATGAAGAGTTCGGAGTGGAATTCTGCGCCTTTCGAGTTTTGTATGCAATGCGGCGGCCATGAGCCTCCTTGCGTCCTGAAAGAATTGTGATCGGATGGATGCCAATCCCTTGTGAATATTATCGGAGCGTGGGCTTTCTCGAATTTCTCTATGTACTTGTTCAGGATCGGGACGACTTTGTTGCCTTCGGGCACCGCGAGTGCGCCGCCTGGGCAAAAATCGTTTTGGACGTCTACAACGACTAGTACCGTTCGCTTGTCAATTTGAATTGTCATACCTAGTTCTCTGTTCGATCGGTCGTCACGGGCGGAATTAAGTGTTCCTTGGGACTGTTCCCTAATGGCTGGGTGGTCAACCAGGTCTCTGATCTACTCTGCATTGTTGCTGCCCTGGAGAATTTGGGAAATGCGTCGAGGTTCTGAAGGCAGACGGATATTCTGAGCGCAATCCCACTGGCCGTCGTTGAGGTGGCTTGCCGCATTTCTCCCAGTTTTATCGTCGAGTTGAGGCGTTCTTTTTTTCGTGATTATGTATGTGGGCCTTTGGGAGAGCTAATCGCACGGCTAATGTATGCGTGGCACTATTGCAGTGTTCACTGATGCGGGGGTTGCCAATCCTTCACCTATTGAAGGGGCGAAGCCAGGTCAAAGGCGCAGAGCAGTGTTGCGCGGAAGGCTTAGGACCCTGTCCCGTAGGGGTTCCGGGGTTCGAATCCCCGCCCCCGCACCAAACCATACGCCACCACACTCTCGGTCCAAGCTGTAATTGATTGAAAGTACCGCCTAAATAGGGCGTGAGAGGTCGATTTCGAAATTGATATAACTTGAGAAACACGAGTTTACTAGCGATCGTTCTGATAGTTCTAGGTATCGGCAGCCTTCTGGGCGTTTTCCTTTACCAGGGTTATAGTTTAGGATACAATCAGCGAGCGGTTGGGAAGCGATCGCAGTTCCCTTCATCGCAGCAACCATACCCTCCGGGAATGATGGGTGGATACGGCGGCGGTTATAGCGGAATGATGGGGCAAGGGCCCGTGGCGACTGGACAGCCGGTTACGATTGCGCAGGCTATACAGACGATGCGAAACATTCCGTCCTACGCAAAAGTAATCCCCAGCAACAATACTATCGTATTTGAATCTAGGCAATTCAATGTTTTTGCACTCGCGCTAATGCCAGACAAAGCCGTTAACATAACTGGAAGGCAGCCACCAAGCTACACTACCGATGATGCTTTCGTAATATACGGCTTAATCAATCCGACCATTGTAATGCGATCTGGGGCTTCGTTTCAATTCACGGTTGTGAATCTGGACACTGACATGCCTCACAACCTGGTCGTTTCGGGGTACGGTCCGCCTTATGGTTACATGGCGATGGGTGGGATGATGTCAGGCAATTGGATGCCGTACCTTCCACCCGCAGACTACAACCAAGGTTCAGCGCACGAATACTCATACACTTTGAACATGACCCAACCAGGCACATTCTGGTACGTATGCACCTATCAGGATCACGCTGAGTCAGGCATGTACGGACAACTAATCGTGACCAACTAAAACGATCGCGGTAAAACATTAATCGCTACTGGACAGGTGGAGGTGAAATCGGCAAAATGACAGGAATGGAAAACCCAGAGTGGCGTTCATTCTCTCATTGATCGGCGGCATCTTCATTCTCCTGGGCGGGGGCGTGATGACCATGTTTGGCGGGTGGATGGGCAACTACGGCTACGGGATGATGCGCGGCTACGGCGGATACGGCGGCATGATGGGGCGCGGTTTCGGAATGATGAGCGGCCTGGGCTACGGCTTCGGCTTGTTTGGCCTGGTAGGTCTAATCTTCGGAGCCATAGTGATAATCAGCGCCGTCATGTTGAACAGTAAACCGCAGGAGCACACCACGTGGGGTATCCTGATAATCATCTTCTCGGTACTCAGCATATTCGGCAGCGCAATGGGCGGACTTGGCGCAGGACTAGTACTCGGCATAATCGGCGGCGCATTAGCGTTAGCGTGGAAGCCCCCAGCAACCCAACCAAAGTAACAGAATTACTCCAGAAATCTCTCCCATAGTCAGACGGCACAAGAAGACCATCAGACACGTTACATACGCGCGCACACACACTTTCAAACGCATTCGCTCGCTGCGCTCGCATAACTGACCAGAGCTAGGGTAGCAATAGTTGAGACCGAACCTCTTCGCATCTCCTCATAATCTAATTTCGCATCACCTTGAGATCTTCAACCCTTAATACAGTGAAACAACAGCGGTACCTGCGAGGAATTGTAATCGTGAATTGTGTAAAGTGTGGAAAAGAGATTCCTGCAGGTCAAGAGGTTAAGAAAGGCTTCTTCCTGATGAAGAAGAGCTATCACAAAGACTGCAGTTAAGCAGAATCATCGAACCAGCAACGTCAGCGCTACTGAGCCTCACAAACCTGCCCCTCCTTTTTTCTAAGAAACCACGTACGTATCAAAACGCATGTATCTTTATCAGATGCGTGAACCATCTCCACTTTGATTAGAGCCATAGCAAAAATTATGATGAAAGATTCCAGTAATCGAGTTCATTGTCAACACGAGTATCTAATACATCATGTGAGGTTGGCTGGTCCCATCGGGTAACCGTTGGGTGCTGCATGGAGTCACCTCCTTACCTGCCTGCCAACCTCATTTTCAAACCCCGACAAAGCGTTCTGCATTAATTGTGGTGTCGAACTGCCACGAAATTCAAAGTTCTGTAACAGTTGCGGTCAGCGTAGAAGTGAACTAACCTAACCGTGCTGACCCAGCTTACCGCTTAACACAACGTGGGCCACACGTAGGCCCGCCCTCATTCTGCTACATCACTGGCCTAAAATTTGTCACCTCCTCTCGCACATTGCGGTGACGTAATGGACTCATTAATTTCATGTTACACTGCTATCGGCAGCCGATGAGAATTTTATGAAATGTTCAACATGCGGTGGTCAATTGATTGAGGATTCGACGAAGCCTGAGCTTCACGGCGAGAACTGCGGAGCATTGTTTGAAGTTTGGTGGGCAGAACAGCAGCCATGAGATACGGAGAGGTAATCGTGATTGCAATCCCTAAGCGAGAACTGCCCTAATTGCTCCCGCCAAAGTGACGCCCTGAAAAAGCTTTGGTCACAAGTTGAAAATCGGGCTCAGCCTGCGGTGTTCAATTGGCATTGCTCCATATACGGCGAGGAACGCAGTCTGGTTATTGATTAATCCACTTTGATTCGTCGCAATGGTTTTTCTTGTTCTTCCTGGCGTGGAAGTATAATTTCTTGGGGAGAACACGCTACCAGTAAATTGGGCCTGAAATCACATAACCGACATTTGGCCTAGACCTAACAGGGGCGTAATGAGGGTCTTGTCAAGTTATTGAGGGATAGGATAGCCTGTCAAGTTCGAAGGATAAATGGAAGCTATCGGCGCTGTCAAGTTCTCAGTTGATGGCGTGAGATGTGCCTATAGAATAATACCGTTCATATCAAACAGGGATTTAGTCCGTCTTGATTTTGAGAATCTTATCGAATTTGTCGCTTGTTTCTTCTGGATTACCATCCAACACCACGATTCGATTCCAAAACTCATCCTTTGCTATTTTCCTAAACTATTGAAGTTACTTCGTCACAGGTGGAGCCAAAAATGGGCGTGGAACGTGTCGAAAGCCGAGGCGTTCACCTGTTACCGCCTGCACCCGATGACTTTTGACAACCCACAAAATCGGGCTGACCCGACGAAGACTTTACAGAGCCGTAATGAGCAAAAGTTATATGCCATATGCTATAATAATCACGCATACAGCAAAACCCAGATTGAGAGGCGTCGAAATTGACGCATTTTTTCTTTGACAGACGCAGGTTCTCAAATGAGTTAGGAGGTGAATAGGAGAATGAGCTATCCGATCAATCCGTATTACGTATACCCATCAAACTACTGGTACAACTATCCATACTACAGTGCGTACTACACTCCCTACTACAAACCCTGGTTCAGCTACTACTACTACGGCTACCCGTGGTAGAGCACAACCATACTTGACATGAAAACGGCAGAGAAGGATTGCAGTTACAATCGCTGTGACTGCAAATCTCCTACCCTGTCTCTGAGGTTTAGCGTCCGAATTATGGGGAATGAACCGAAAGGAGTAGGAAAGGGCAGTTTTCTATCCCACTTCTTGCCAGCTAGCAGATGCTTCCCGCACTGGCAATTTCAGTGCAGTGGTAATTTTCTCGAATCTGACCGCAACTGGTCACGCCGGAGCTTGCGGAAACTGTACCCTTGCAGGCTCTTTGGAGATGCCGCTTTCCGGTTTGATTTACTATGACTTGGTTGAATTTCTCTTGCGCAACGACTTGATTATTGCTGTTCGGTACTTGGCTTTCGTTTTGGCTCCAATCATGCGGTCAACTTCATGCCCACTCACCACGAAAACTAGAGTAGGTAGACTGTACACTCGATGCTTGTCGACCAGCGCCGAGTCGGTGTCAACATTTACTCTGACTAGGCGTATCTTTCCTTCAAACTCGTGAGCCAGCTCTGCTACCATGGGGGATACTCTCAAGCAGGGGGCGCACCAGTCAGCATAGAACTCTAACAGAGTGGTTTTCCTAGAATTCATGGGCACACCATTAAATTGCATGGTCTGTCCCATCGGTGGCCTGTCGCCGCCAAAAAGACCTTCGGTGTACCAACGAACGGTCTGAGTTTGCTTAGCAAATCCTACAGAACGAGGGCCTTGAGGGAAGTCTCTAGGTAATTGGTGCGAGTTGTTTGTCTGCACACCGATCAACTCAATACTAACAATAAACCGCCCTCCAAACCAACGGATTTCCATGAACCTGTTAATTGGTTTCATTACATCGAAAGGACCATGGTGAAATTGCTGTCAGCCTTGTATCCCGTATTTCGTCCGCCCAGACCCATAGGTGTCACCGTCCTCGCAGTCTTGGAAATCATTGCCGGCATAGTTGACATAATTTTCGGAATTCTATTCGCAGCAGTCTATTCCCTTGGTGCTTCGATTTTAGGTATGGGAGGGTCCAGTTTCGGGTTTGTGCTGGTTCCGTTGATTGTATTGTTCTTCATAGTTGGATTTCTGTCCTTTATCCTGAGTTATGGGCTTTGGACAGGTCGCGGTTGGGCTTGGATCTCGGCCATCGTACTCGCGATCGTCGGGGTGGTTACGAGCCTCGCTGGGCTTCTATTCGGAAGCTACCTAAACATCATTCCAGCCGTCTTCTACGGCGTAATTTTGCTATACCTCATTACTCGCGGCGTGCGTGCCTTCTTTGGCCGCGCTTCGTATTGGCCTCCGGCGCCCGTATGGCCCGCTGGCCCCTATCCACCACCCTACGCATCGCCTGTGCAAACTGGTTATGTCCCATATCCGCCGAACGCGCCGCCACCGTACGGGCTCGCTGCACCACCAGGATATCCACCAATCCCACAGAGTGTGCAGCCACCTTACTACCCTCAACAACCGCCGGGCATCGCTCCTCACCAGCCCCTTCAAAGAACTGCAATGTGTCCCGTATGTCTTTCACCAGTCGAATTCGGTGCAGCCCAATGCTTGCGTTGCGGCTCACGAATACGATAGCTGCGGACTTGAATACCTAGTCCGGACGAGTTCAAGTGAACTGTTGTATTCGTAGTCCGCATTGATCATAAGATCCGGATTGCTTTGTCCAAAGCACTCCAGAGGCAGGAACTAGCGTCTGGTAAGTCTGGAGGCTGACTTGACGTAACTAGTTTCAAAAGGTCGAATAGCGAAGGGATCGAAATGTCGGCGTATCTAAATTTGAATGCCGATTATCAAGTAGTGTACTAAATGCGCAGAAAATCGATTGCCACCTTCATCATAATATCCCTCTTTCTAGGGGTGAGAATTCTTGCATTACTTATGCCTTTACGTCCGATTCCATTCATTATCTATCCGGACGCCTACAACTCCTACGCGCCTGCTGGTCTAGCGTACATCGCCGGGGCTTCCATTAACTCAACGAATCCAGAACACCCGCCATTGGCCAAGTATATCATTGGGTTCTTCGAGGTCTATGCTCACAACGGAACATCGGCAGTCTACTATTCAGCTTTCTATCGATCATCGTCGTTATGTTACTGTCCGAAAGACTATTTCTGGATAAAGAGAGACGACTTGCGGTAGTTTGTCTCTTGGCATTTGACGGTATTAATGTGTCGATTTCAGTGGATCCTATGCTCGAAGTGTTCATGCTTTTCTTCAGTTTGCTTGGCCTTTACCTACTCTCAGCACCCGAGCCTCGAATTCGGAGCTATTTGTTGGGCGGTTTATGTCTAGGCTTTTCTTTGGCATCGAAATGGACAGCCCTCTTCATAGTCTTGCCTACGTTATTGTTTTTGATTCTCGAAAAGAAGTATTCTGGAGTCCTGCTTGCTCTTGCAGCGAGCGCATTAGCTTACGTTATCCCTTTTGTCCAATTTATCCTGATGAATGGCTTTAGCGGTCTTCTGAACGACCAGATGTTCATGTTGCGCTTCATGTTCGGTATGCATGCTTCGATGAGACCGGATGCGATTACGTTCTTCAATCGTGCCGCCATGTTCCTCGATTTGTCGAGAGGGGGACCGACCTCTTCCTCTTTTTTCCCCATCGTTGCACGAACTTCAAACTTTTTCGTAACGCTTGATTACGCTGTGAACCCGGTTATTGCAGTCTTGACGTTGCCCCTGTTCATTCTCCAGTTGAGAAGGTACTTGGACGATAGGGTTTGTTTCCGCGGACTTCTGCTCTTGGTGGCAGCGAGTCTCTTGGCGTGGCAATTGCTGCTTGTAGAGCCGTTTGAGACATGGTTCTATGCGCCGATCAATGTTCTGACCTGCATCTTTGCGGTAGACTATTTCGCTGACTTTCGTGCACGGGGCATACGAAGGTGGGTCGGCTACGGTCTCTTGACTTGTGTAGCCGCTTGGCCCTTGCTTGTCATCATGTCAACGTCACTCTGAGCTGCGAAAATTGGGTTAGTGGGTCATGAGCGGGGGTCTGCCGCTAGGTTTCGTGGACTTCATTTTCTTTTGCAAGTTATCGTTCCTACGCACTTCACCCAATCTAGGCCTAACCTTGTAGGAGCGACCAGTCTTGCGGGATAACCGTGATCAACCGACAATGGGAGACCCGCAACCTTCAGCGCAATCATGCAGTCCAAGTTAGCAACTTCACTTGAATTAAGTGTCGAACTGTAACCTGCATCGTCCTGAACTATCACCT
The DNA here is from genome assembly GCA_963835925.1 of Candidatus Bathyarchaeota archaeon. Classification (GTDB taxonomy): domain Archaea; phylum Thermoproteota; class Bathyarchaeia; order 40CM-2-53-6; family 40CM-2-53-6; genus FEN-987. Next base: position 985,569 of record CAWIHH010000004.1, on the reverse strand, counting down.
GACCGATGTTCGTTGGTGGCCCCGCCTGTCTAAGAAGGTCAAGCAACGGAATACCTTCCCAAGGAACGTCAGCTGACCAGCCCTCCACGCATTGGATTCTCAGGGTTCTGAGAACGCTGGTCATCGCATATAGCTCTGTCAATTTTAGTTCCAGAGGATTTGAGACATCTCCGTCTATCTTCAATCGATACTCGTTCGAGTCTATGGAGGGTGTGATCTCACCGTTCCACGTTTCCGGGAATTGGAAGCTTTCCAGAGTTGATGTTGCTTGGCTTGTACTTCTTTCCGTCGATGTAGTCTGGAGTCCAATCGAAATAGTCGACGTAGTCTGCGACTCGACCGATTTCGTTTCAGAAACTTGCAGTGTAGTCTCTGGCCCATTTGCAGTTGGTCTGAGAAACCACCAAGACCAGAGCGCTACGGCTGCTATCGGAATCAGTTTTATGAACGATCTTCTGTTGATTTTCACGTGTTGTCCCGCTGAACTACGCTGTTGTCAACTCGTCATTTTCTCTGTGATAGATGAGGATTACCTCCATCACTCCTGGAGCGTTGAAGGGATGAGAATCGGGAGAAGTCTCGCGCTTCCTATCTGTGTACTAGCGTTCCAAGGTATGTGCTTTGCCCATGATACGAATCTTTTTGGCGTTGAGGTCGAGTAGAACGAAAGTGTCTTCCGGTAGATATGCGATCGGTTTCTCAGATTCAATGACTATCGAAGTTGTGCCTATTTCTTTGATATTGATGGGGTTTGTCTGCATGCTTACAGTAGCGTGGTATGGGCCTTCCTTCAACTCGTCGGAATAGAAGGGGCTTTTCTTGAAAGAAAGGTTCAGAGTTGTGCCTGACTTGGCACTGCCGGAGGTGCACAAAATAGATCCTCTCTTCATCTCTTCAACGGTGGCGCCCTTTATGGCTAGACCGACCCGTGATCCGGTCTCAGCTTCCTCGTAATCCTCATCCTGGAGCTGTATGGAGCGCACAATTACCTCCTTGTCCCATGGAAGAAGCGTGAGCTTGTCATACTTTCTCACAATACCTTTCCTCACGAATCCGAGTATGACCTCGCCCACTCCCTTAACGCTGAACGAATGGTCCACGACCACTACCGTAGATGAACTCGTATCTCTTTCAGGCTCAAAGGTTCTGAGGAGTTCAAATATCTTAGTCGGGTCTCTTTCCTGGACATGAAATGAGCGAAGGGACGTGTCTTTGATTATCGCGGCGATTTGGTCGGGTGTCGCATAGGGAGATGTTACAGCTATTCCATTGAAGACACCGAACGAATCAAGCATCACAACGGTCTCACCCAACTCTCTAGTTATTTCGGCGAACACAACTACGGCAGCGTCTATTCCAGAAATTATTTGGCTTTTCGGTGATATCCTATCTTCCACAGGGCTCATGAAGCTGAAAATTTGTTCATTCAATTTTCTATTGAACATAAGGATGTCGCTTTCAGTGCCTTTTTTTCCCAATTCGCGCCCTATCGTATCGTCATGAAATACGCCGACTGTAATATGCCGCATGAGCCCACGAATAATACGGTAGAATATCAACCCTCATGTGTTGAATAGTGAAATACACTAATTCCAGAATTCCACTGATTCTGCGAGCATGCTTCTCCATGCGAAGCTATTGTGATGTCCTATTGTACACTTCAAATAGAGTCTCTGTTTCTTTTCATGGTCGGTAGAGCGCTCTTTGACTAATGTTGCGGTTACATGTCGCGTGGGCGGCGAGGAACGAGAATCCATGATCCGCCTTTTGGGCAGAGTTGCCAATGTCGTCTTTGTCAATGAACTTTCGCCGGAGGATAGGGTGAAGGAACTTGCCGTTGCCGATGTGTTGATCTCATGGAGCCCAGGGAGGGAACTCCGGTCTGATGAATTCAAGAGAATCGGCCGTGCAAGAATGATGCAATTGCTTTCCGCCGGAGCAGACCACGTCCCATTTTCTAGTTTGCCGTCCGACCTTGTTATCGCGAGTAACATTGGCGCCTATGCGGAATCGATGGCAGAGCATGCGCTGGCCATGATTCTGGCACTGACCAAGAATCTCCTAGACCGACACGAGAAGCTCAAAGAAGGTATTTTCGATCAATCCGATATGAATCGCATGCTGCGAGGATCCAGTTGTGCAATCTTGGGTTTCGGCGGCATCGGAAGAGCTACCGCTCGACTCTTGCGATGTTTTGGCGTGAAGATTTATGGAATAAACACGACAGGGAAAACAGATGAACAAGTTGAGTTCATCGGCACCCTAAAAGACCTTGAACATGTACTGCACGTAGCCAACATCATCCTCATCGCGCTTCCGTTGACGAATTCAACTCGCGCACTAATAGGCGACCGAGAACTGGCCTGGATTAAGGATGACGCTATTCTAGTGAACGTGGCTCGCGGCGAGATTATTGATGAAGGCTCTCTATATCGAAAGCTCAAGGCAAATCCGGATTTCAAGGCGGCCATAGACTCCTGGTGGATTGAGCCCTTAAGACAAGGCGAGTTTCGCACGAACTATCCTTTCCTGGCCCTTCCGAATGTTTTGGGTTCACCACACAACTCAGCCATAACGGCTGGATCTTTACTCGAGGCAACGAAGCGTGCAGCGAAAAACGTGAAGCGCTTCCTGAACCATGAACCTATGACGGGTGTCGTTAGATCTGAAGATTATTCGTGAAAATGAAAGAAGAATCGAGCACTAGTATGTTTCATTGATTCAAGGATTCAGATTCAGAATCAGGATCGAAGGACTACGAGCGGCCGCGAAGCCTGCCCTCCAGAGCAGCTATCGTTTTTATTGAGGCCCCAGTTATAGTTGAACATCAGGTCGAATTTGAAGATTGAATTTCGATGAAAGAGTGTGGAAGCTCATGGAAAGCATTCCGAAAGGCAAAGTCACAACCTACGGTCTAATCGCCAAGAAACTGAATACAAGAGCATACAGAGCTGTTGGGAACGCATGTCGCAATAACCCCTACGCCCCAAGAGTCCCCTGCCACAGAGTAGTAAGATCTGAAGGAAGCGTTGGCGGCTTTGGAGGCAAAACTTCAGGCAAGACAGTAGAAAAGAAGATCCGTATGCTGAGACGAGAAGGGGTCGAAATAAGGAACGGAAAAATCGTAGATTTCGAAAAAGCACTCTTCAGATTCTAGCTGCACGATTGAATGAGAGATCTGTTCTGGTTTTCGTCGTTGGTTAGTCCAGAACAGTAAACCGCAGCCATCTCTTCTGAGAACGTTCACTCCGCCTTCAGGCAAAGTCGTTTCGCAAGTGACTATTTGCTACGGCTCAAAGACTGAGATTTCAAAAGGTGTTCTACTGGTACCTCTTGCAGAATAAGCAAAACCATCGCCCATTCGACCATTGGGTACATCCTCCGCAAATCCTGCACTTGGGGCATCCGCTCGGACTCTGTGTGATTGCGGGCCCATATGACATGATTATCCCTATACCTTGCTTGTCGACGTAGTAACATGTTTTCCGGTATTCCTTACTCATTCTAGCGTTTTGTACTCTGCGGAAACGTTTGCTATTAACATCAATCTGCTGTCAAGAATAAAGTCGAACATGTATTGAGGATCAACTGTACCACGATATAGGGGTAGATTACGGATTGCCAACTTCATGTTATTACCATTCAGGCCTTCCTGCGGTAGCAGTCTGCAGTCGTTGTGGACGCAGTGTGTGTAGTTCATGCTACAAGCCGTACCTTGATCTAGCCATGTGCCCGGACTGTTACAATACAAGGGTTCCCCGACCAATTCCCACTCCAATAGCTTCCCCTATCCACTGCAGCCCCTGCATGCAAGCTGGGCCCCGGATGATGCCCCCTGGCGGAGTACTATTCGGCCCGTTCCCTCGTCCACCTTTTCTGGTGAAATACTGGTGGATGCCGGTTGTATTGTTCTTCGTAGCCGCAGTGCTAATAGCCATCAACGCGGCCGCATTGCTGTCCCCTGTCTTCTTCGCGGCTTGGGTCAGCGTATTCCCATGGGTGGTGCCCATTGGATATTTCAGTTTCATACTCGGCATGATTCTCAGTCTGATAATAATCGGCGCATTAGCTCTGTACTTTCTAGGCTTCCGGGTGTTGTCAGCATTTCTAGTGTTCCCCGCGGCGATTGTAAGCCTGCTCATCGGCGGCGGATTCCTTGCCGGCGTAATAATCGGTGTACTTGGAGCGTTACTCGTGATTTTCACTCAGCGACTCTACCCCTGGTATCAAAGGCCCCTATTCTAGCAGCTTTCCGGCACCAATTTCATGGATTGCCGTCTCGAAACCCGTCCATTCACTGCTGTCGCATTCGAGTTTGACTTGCGCTTTCTACAGTTTGGAGTTAGAATGGTGAAATTCTAGCGCACTTGCTTTCTATTTTTTTTACCACTTTCATGGCGCTAGTCCTGTTCGGACGGCACCATTGAATTACCATGAGAAGGCACGTATAGAACGCAAAATGGGCTCAATCTGTGTCGCTGAGGACGGTTGACCAAGGCCGTTTGTTTCTCACCTAATAGTCAGCATGCGTATACGTTCGACAAGGATGGGCTTGTGACGGGCAGCTTCTTTGTAGGATTGTGCGAAATCTGAAAGCACTTCTCGTAGAGTGCCTTTCTCCTGGGACTGAGCCTCGTATGAGCGAGGTGAACGATATCGCAAAGACCGTGGGCTACGACGTTGTCGGTACGGTAACCCAACGTAGACGGGCATTCGATTCTTCATATTTCGTGGGCGAAGGAAAACTAGACGAAATCAGGAAGACTCTCCACAGGGAATCAATCGAGGTAGTAATATTCACACGGCAACTTTCAGCGGGTCAAATCTTCAGAATCAAAAAGAAATTCGGTGATGAAGTTCGCGTTCTCGACAGGAACCTCCTCATACTCGAAGTCTTTGAGAAACGAAGCGCTACGACCGAAGCAAAACTCCAGATAGCGTTGGCCCGCCTTCGATACACCTTTTCCTGGGGCAGAGAATCCATCCGAATGCGAGGTATCATTGGCGAACAGATGGGAAGAGGTGGCCCGGGAAGGTACCCATACGAAGTCTATGAAGCAATGTCACGCAAACGAATAAGTAGAATCGAAGGCCAACTACGCGAAACAAGACTGAAGCAGTCGCATCTACGAGAGCATCGAGGAAAAGTCGGCTTTCAAATCGTTGCTTTAACAGGTTACACACAGAGCGGAAAGACGACACTCTTCAACAGGCTTGCGGAGGAAACGAAGGAAACAGGTTTGGGTCCATTCACGACTCTATCGACCTTTGCCCGCGAGATACGCACTCCTTACACCACGAAACTAGGACACCCGTTCATCATGATTGACTCAATCGGATTCATCGAGGACCTGAACCCAACGCTTCTAAACGCCTTTCACACTACGATAAATGAACTCGCTAACTCAGATCTAGTGCTTCTGTTCGTCGACGCCAGCGATGACATTCAAACGGTGATCCGAAAAAACCTAGCCTCCCACGAGATCATGCGGAAGGAATTCAGCGGAGTTCCAGTAGTGGTCTGCATCAACAAGATCGATATTGCTACAGAAGAGCATTTGAAGAAAGTCCTCGAGGAAACACGCAAGATATTCGTGTCGGAGGAGATTCTCAACATAAGCTCGAAGACAGGCGCAAATTTGCCGATTCTTATTCAGAGGATTGTAGAGAGGCTGGACCAGAATTCCATACGTGTAGCTTCTTGAGGGGTTGCCCGAAGAAACGCGGCGATAGGAGGATCACTGCCAAGCCGCTAATGATGTGGCGAGAAGGCCGTGGTTTCTGTCCGGCGGTCTCCCTTGTCTCTGTTCAGTCGAGTCTAGTTGTTATTGAGGTCGCAGTACTTGGCGGTTAAGCCGCTATGTGGTGTTCCTTGTTCGCCGGTTCGAGTACCGTGAGTACACCTGTCTTCCTATTCAGGGAGAGTTGGATCTCGCCTCTGAAGGTTCTTACTCTTGCGTCCTGAATTTGGACTAGGTCCCCTTGTGAGATTGTGCTTATTTGGCTGTTCCACACTGCTAGCGGTATCTCCCCAGTTCCATCAGAGAGAGTTACGTCGCATACTAGGAGGGGAGTCCCATCCTTAGACGTTACAGCTCTGACTTCAGACTTTTTCACGACGCGGGCTTTGAAAGATACACCGCTCAATCCATAACGCAGGCTACTGATAGCACTTTCAGACATAGCGTTCAATTTGCGTGAGTCAGGACGTTTCTCCTCAGCATCGAGAAAGCTTGCGAACTCATCTGGAAGTCTACTCAGTTTCTTAATGGAGTCGTTCTGAATATTCGCCTGTGCGAACGCGTGCCCCTTCAAAGAGAACATGTAGGTTGAGCATCCTTCTCCGCGCTGTCGCAGTTCGATAAGAAGGTCTCCGCACTGGGCTTTGCCACGCTTCCACGTAGCCAGCATAGAATCATGAAGCATGGTTACTGCCAACTTATGCTTCTTTGCAAGCTGTAGCAGATACATAAGGTCCCGATCTGGGTTCCTTGTCTTCGGTCCCGGTAGTCTCCATAGCGCTGGTATGATGTTTCAACTCTTATGAGGTATAGCAGCATCCGTAATAAACTACCCGTAATCTGGGGCTACAGAAAAATTGGAAAGTGAGGGATAGACCCTCACCAACTCTATTGGACTACTTCGCCTGTTGCGAATCTTGGTCCTACTGAGTTTATTTTGACCTTAACGTGGTCGCCAGGCTTGGTTTGTGGAACAAAGACTACGAAGCCTTCGATCCTTGCGACTCCGTCACCGCGACGGCTGGTCTCTTTGATGTCAAACTCGTATTCTTTGCCTTCCTCAACTGGTTTGTTGATGGAACGTTCAAAGCTCATTCAATTCACCTCGTTTAGTTATTTCAGCTAGTTCTTCGGGAGAAAACTCAGACGTCAACGCGAATGATTACGGAAAGACGTTCGCTTCAGCCCGTATACCTAACCAAGTAACAAGAAGCGTGTCATGCCTATTAAGAGTGCTTGTTCCTGAGGTAGGAGTCATTTGACATGAAAAAATCAGACTTACCTATTCATCCCCAGAACTGAAATTATGTCTGACATCGAGCTGCGTCGGCACGATAGCAAATGCTCACTGGTCGCAGATTGCAGAAGACCAGTTCGGAAGCTGAAACTGTCATATTCGTTACTTGAGACGTTTGAATGTCCAAGTGCCGATTCCCATCATGACCACGGCGAATGTAATGAGAATTCCTAGGTCAAATACGATTGGGAGTTGGGATGAGCCAAGGATAAGTCCGCGCATGCCGTCCACTGCATACGTTACGGGGTCAAGAACTGTTATGAGCATGAGGTAGTTGGGGAGGTTGTTGATGGGGAATAGGGCGCCGCTAAAGAAGAACATTGGGAAGATTAGGAAGCTGCTGACTAGCTGAAAGCCTTCCACGCTCTCCATGTTCCCTCCGAGAATTAGTCCTAGGCTTACGAGCGCGGAGGCTAGAATGAACATGAAAAGAAAGGAAAGTGCAAAACTGAGGAGACTGTATTTTATTCCCAACACAAAACCCAGTAAGAGCATCGCTCCTCCTTGTAGGAGCGCGTCTATGCTTCCTCCGAACATTTTTCCAGCGAAAATTGTTGTACGTGATAGCGGGGCAACCAAGACTTCTTTGAAGAAGTCGATCTTCTTGTCCCAGACTATGTAAAGTCCAAAAAAAACGGAGGAGAATAAGATCGTCATTGTGAGAATGCCGGGGAATATGAAGACCTGGTAGTTCACTCCGCCTAAGGAGACAGCGGATCCCAGTCCTCCTCCGAATACTGTGATCCATAGTAGCGGTGTGAAAAGGGATGACACAATGCGCGATTTTTCCCGTGTGAATACTTTCAGCTCTCGGTACCAAAGAGCGTAGAAGCCTTCAAGTTCCCCCATTAATATCCACTCCTGGCTCGCACGATGCGTTCAAAAACTCCGCCCTCGCCAGATTCCTCCCTAATCTCTTGGCCCGTGTAGTAGAGAAAGACATCATTCAGTGTGGGTGAACGTACTTCCACAGATTCCACATTTCCGATCATGCCCAATATCTCTTGCAAATGAGTGCTTGCATCTTTCACCGTCAGGAGCAGTGTGCTACCCGATTGGTCTGCAGAGAGCACGTAATCCAGGCTTTTCACGGAGTCGAGTTTGGGTGACCGAACGCGGAGTTTGATGATCTCTCCTCCAACCTTGGTCTTGAGTGCTGACGGCTTGTCAAGTGCGATAACTTTACCGTGGTCAATAATTGCGACTCTGTTGCAAAGTCTATCCGCCTCGTCCATGTAGTGCGTTGTGATGATTACGGTTACGCTTTCCGATTTGACTAGATTCTCAATATACGCCCAAATGTGTTCACGAGTTTGAGGATCAAGGCCGAGGGTTGGTTCGTCAAGAAAGAGAATTCGAGGATTATGCAAGAGGCCACGTGCCAGTTCAAGACGTCTGCGCATTCCGCCCGAGTACTTCTTCACGATGTCATTGGCCCTGTCTTCGAGATCAACAAGTCCTAGAACGTATTGGATTCTTTTCTTGCGCTCGTCTCTAGGAACCCCGAACATCAGAGCATGCAAATAGAGGTTCTCCCAACCGGTCAGAATATCGTCGCTGCTGGGGTCTTGGAATACAATGCCTATCGATCTTCGGACTCGATCTGGCTGTTTGATTATGTCGAATCCATTCACTCGACCAGTGCCAGATGTGGGCTTCACAAGAGTGGCAAGCATAGACAGTGTACTGGTCTTCCCAGCACCGTTGGGCCCAAGCAGACCGAAGATCTCTCCTTCCTCAATCTCCAGATCTAGACGGTCGACAGCAACCAGTTCACCATACTCCTTCCTCAATGCTTCTGTTTCGACTGCATTGTTCATTCAGGATCAGCTCGTCACAAAGTCTTTGAAGGTCGTAAGCGCGCTTACTTATATTGACTGATATTGCTGATTCCTTGAAACACAATCATTGGCGGTAAGAAAGGCGGTTTTAGTGCGGCCATGGAATATGCCCTCACAGATTGGCTCACAAAGCAAACTTAGCATTACCACTTCAACTAGCAAGAATTATTCGGTGGAATCGTCAAGACTCCTGTCATAAAGAGTCGAAACGAGAGATGAATTTGACGTGAGAATGGAACGAGGCCGTCAATGTTTAAATCGGCTGTAACGACAGTGGCACGCTATAGTCGTCCGGTGAATTGAAAATTTCATCAAACCCCAAGAACGTTGACACGAGTCGTTCCTAATGGAATAGGTTGTGTTCAAAACCATGGTCCCAAATGATATTGTGGAAGGGTTGACATTCGACGACGTATTGCTAAGACCCAAGAAATCTGCAATACGCTCCCGGAAGGATGTCGACACTACAACGCGTCTCTCCAGACACTTGGAGTTGAAATTGCCCATCGTCAGCGCCCCCATGGACACTGTAACGGAACATGCATTAGCTATTACAATCGCGCGAGCCGGAGGAATGGGGGTAATTCATCGCTTCATGACTATCGAGCAGCAAGTCGAAGAGGTTCTCAAAGTAAAACGTTCTGAGAGCATTCAAATCGAGCAACCATACACCATAAGGGGAGACCAGAAGCTAAGAGACGCCAAGCGTCTAATGACTCAATATGGCGTATCTGGTCTTCTAATACTGGGCGACGACGGGAAACTGCAGGGTATCCTAACCGCCCGTGACCTACTTTTCGAGCATGATTCGGAAAAGAAGATTTCTGAAATGATGACCAAAGTCGAAGACATGATCACTGCTCCACCAGAGACGAGCCCCCAAGAAGCAGAGAAAATCCTTCACAGACAGAAGGTGGAAAAGTTGCCTCTGATCGACGGACATGGAAAGGTGCGGGGTCTCATTACCAGCAAAGACATACTCAGCCTCGAGCAGCATCCAAACGCCTCGAAAGATGCGAAGGGACGGCTCATGGTCGGGGCAGCTGTCGGTGTCAAGCCCGGCTATATGGAGAGGGCGAAGGCGTTGCACGAGGCAGGAGCTGACGTGCTTGTGATCGATGTCGCACACGCACATTCAGAAATTACCCTCGAAGCGATCCGTTCCATCAAGAGAGAGTTTCCTCGGGCAGAACTGATCGCTGGAAACGTAGCGACCAAAGAGGGAACGCAAGATCTCATTAACGCAGGCGCTGATGCAGTTAGGGTAGGAATCGGGTCAGGCGCGATCTGCATCACAAGAATTGTCACCGGAGCTGGAGTCCCTCAGCTAACCGCAATTATTGAATGCGCAAAAGTCGCCGATCCGACTGGTGTCCCAATCATTGCCGACGGGGGAGTACGCACGTCCGGCGATATCACAAAAGCCATTGCGGCCGGTGCCTCCACGGTTATGGTTGGAAGTCTTTTCGCAGGGACGGAAGAAAGCCCGGGAATAACCGTGATGAGAGAGGGGCGCAAGTACAAGCTAGTTAGAGGAATGGCCTCGGTCGCAGCTTCATTCGATCGATCCGCTCAAAAGTCTGAACAAAACGAAGAAGACAGTGAAGTCGGCCTTCTCGACTATGTTCCTGAAGGCGTCGAAGCATTCGTGGAGTACAAGGGCAGCGCATCGGAAGTCATCGGCCAACTAGCCGGAGGCCTGAGATCGGGGATGAGCTACTCGGGTGCAACCACCATCAATCAAATGCGCGGAAAGGGTGACTTCATCAGAATTTCCCCAGCTGGACTCAAAGAAAGCCACGCACACGACGTAGAAGTAATGTAGTAACCAATCAACTAGATGTCCGGCAAATCCTCGTTGCAGGTATTCACGATCGGACATTCAACTAGAACGATCGAACAACTAATTCAAGTTCTCAACGCATACAGCATAGAAATACTGGTAGATATCCGAAGTTATCCTGCATCTCACAAGAAACCCCAATTCAACTCAGACACAATAAAGCAAGAACTCTCCAAACACGAAATTCAATATCTGTGGCTGCCAAAACTCGGCGGCAGAAGGAAAGGACTAGGAGAGGACTCCAAGAACAAATGCTGGAAAAACCAGTCATTCAGGAACTACGCAGATCACATGGAGACTGCGAGCATTCAGGCAAGGCATAGATGAATTGATTCAACTAATTGGCAAAGGAACAGTTGCGATAATGTGTGCAGAGGCCTTGTACTGGAAATGTCATCGCTCCATGGTAGCCGACTTTTTGAAATCACTGGACATTCAAGTCATCCACATCATTGACGAGAAGAAAACACAAGTGCACGAGTACACACGATGCACGAAAATCATTGACGGCTGTTTGACCTACCACGATTGAACAGTTGATCCGCCAATCTCAAACCAAATAAATCCAGAATACCTCGCTCCGTAATTGAATCCGATTTGCCTTGCGCCATCGTCTCACGTGTTAAGGCGAGTCAGATCTGCAGCTATGGTTGTTGCGGGGATTTCCCCGGGATATGTGGTTGCAATTCTGCCGTCTTTGTCAATTATGAAGAAAGTCGGAAATCCTGTGACTCCGAACGCGTCGAAAGTCGTACCTGAAGAATCGTATACAAAGGTCCAGCCTGCATGATGATCGCGAATGAACCCGGCGGCATCGCTTGCCGTGGCACCGTTACATGGTCCAGCGACCGATAGGAAGACAACGTTCTGTGCTCCATATTGCTGATACAGGCTATTCAATACGGGCTCCATGTTCTGGCAGTGAGGGCACCATGGTTCCATGAACTCCAAAATACCACTTTTCCTCGAAACGACGACAGAGAAACTTTTTCACCAGTCAACCCATTAGGACCGACCACTGGCAAAGTGAAGTCCGGGGCACCTGAGCCAGTTGTCGTCTGCCCTACGGTAGTTGTTGTTTGGGGAGAAGGCTGAGTGAACGAGTACACTCCCCAGATTGCAAGGACAACAATCACCAACCCAGCGATTATTTCCCAGCCGCTGGCGCCCTTTCCACGCTGTTTCTTAGTCAGTCTTCGATTTGCTTGACATGAATGATCTTTCCCGAAGTCAGGATCAGTCTATCGATTTCATGCACATTAAATACGATTTTGGTTGAATTCCTAGGAATTTGATGGATTATGGAGAGTTTCTTTGGTTCAGCGGCCTTGCGAGTTATGATGCCCATGGGTATTCACGGCAAGCGCCTTAAAGGAAACCTGTGCATTTCCGCTGATCTTTCCTGAAGGTACCGAGGGAGCAGGGAGAGCCCCGATGGGAGGGCGGCAACACCTGACAACCGTATCGAAGCGGATTCTATTGGAAAGTTTATGGAGAGCGTCAGGAAACGTGAAACTCAGACTCTACTTCGATGATCTGAACGTCAAGTAGCCAACCTCTCCGATGCAATTCTTGCACCAAAACTGGTTGCGTTCAGGAGAGAATTCAGCGTACGCGTCGACTACCACACCCCCGCAATGCGCGCAGCGTAGCAATAGCATTCGTTTCATCTTGTGAAATCTAGTTTCATTCTGATGCTCCTGCCATACTGGGTCGCCGTATTCGCAGACCGCATTGCAGACTTCGCAGAAGAAGAAACTCCCCGTAACCGCGATTTCTCTAGAATTGAGCCTTTCCGTGTCAGTTGACGTGAGAATCATCCTTCAAACTGCAGCGAGAGTTCGCTCGAACCCACCAGCGACCGTAATTATGCCTTTCTCCTATTCCGTAGTCATTTCGGTGTAAAGCTATTATCCTCTCCGCCCCAAGAATTCGAGGGGTATTCGGCTTTGCCGATCTTCTTCACTCCTAAGCAAGCTAACGAAACTCTGCCTGAGATGAGAGGAACAGTAGAACGTATCATAGCCATTAAGAAAGATGCAGATAGCAGGACCGATGATGCCGCGGTAGCAAAGACAATGGAACGACTTGAAAAGGAGATTCAAACGCTTGAGGATCTCGGTTGTGTTTTGAAGGATATGACGACGGGGCTCATCGATTTTCCGGCTGTGAGGCTTGGAATGAGAGTTTGGCTGTGCTGGCGACTTGGTGAAGAGCGTGTCATGTTCTGGCATGGACTCCATGAGGGTTTTGCAGGCCGTAAGCCGGTAAACGAGAAAGAGTTCTATGACGATGATGCCGCCATCAAATCGCTAACGAGCAACATTCCCGTGAAGCCTAACGCCTAGCACCTGAAGCTCCTCAAAGAACAGAGCACGTCTTGCAACGGTTGAGAAATCGAACTCAGGATGCTGGTCAGCGAGCGAGGAGGGGTCGTTTTGGCTGCTCACCAGTAACAGGGCGGATCCTTCCGGTTTGAGGTGTTCTGCAAATTCTCTAGGAATCTCATTGCGATTTCTGCCCCTTTCTTTCCTCCATCCACCGTTCTGTCTTCGAGAGTGGTGCTGGCAAGGTATGGTGGATTGAACAGGATCAAGTCAAATTGTCCACTTACGTTGGAAAACAGGTCTGAGAGCGCGGCCTCCAAGTCTACTCCAAGATTTTTCGCGGCTTTCTGAGCATGAAGTAGCGAAACCTGGTCTGTGTCGGTGATGGTCACGCTGGCGCCCCGTAAAGCGCAGAACAGGCCCAGTATCCCTGAACCTGTCCCAACATCCAAAACTTCGTTCCCTCAACTGGGATTGTGGATAAGGCGTCGAGCATCAGGAAGCTGTCCTCGCTCGGAGAATAAACTCCTTCAGGGACCGGGAGTATCGCTTGCAAGATCTTTCCTAGAATGTCAGATTCAATCGGACCCGTCGGCTCGCTCATGTGTCTGCCTCTTCGACGGCAGGTGTCACGGTTGCGCCATGAACCTTAACAAATTCTTCACGAGTTCGGGGTTTCAAGACATAGTTATTCTTGCGCTCATATCCAATCGTTGAAGATGGTCGACTTCCGTAGTCATGACCAGGGTAAACCTCTATCGAGTCTTGTAGCGGCAGTATCTTGTGAAACAGGCTTTCGTACATGTCGCCAGGATTGCTGCCGGGTAAATCTGTTCTTCCACACTCACCCACGAAGAGTAGGTCACCAGTCAACAGCTTGCCGTCGACGAGGATGCAGATGTGATCTGGGCAGTGACCGGGAGTATGGATGACTTTGGCTTTGAGCGCTCCAATCTCTATGGTGTCCCCATCCTTTACGGCGATGTCCTTTCTCAACCTAGAGCTTTCATGCATGATGATCTTCGCGCCCGTTGCTCGGGCAACCAGATTATTTCCTTCGATGTGGTCGTGGTGGGTATGTGTGTTGATCACGAGCGTGACCTTCAGCTCTAGATCCTTGCAAATGTCGAGGAGTTTCTGCACTTCCCAAGCTGGGTCGACAATCGCGGCAACCTTCGCCTTCTCATCTCCGATAACGTAGGCGAAATTCTGCATCGCTCCAACTGGGACTTGTATGAAGATCAATGTCAGCGTCCTAGTGATCATGGGAACATTAATCAGCTTTCAGCTTTTCAGAAGAGGGTGTCAGGAATGAAGTCAAATCCCAGCGTCGTGGTATTCGAGCCAGATCTCTTGTTTTCTTCCAGAATTGAAGGTCAAGCAAGACGAATCGGAGCCGATCTGAAGTTGGTGACTGATTACGAAAGGCTATTGTGGCAGTTGAGGGAGAACGTCCCAGAACTTCTGGTCGTGAACCAAGATTTTCTGGAGACTAGCTCGTCCAGTTGCAGAATATTCTTGTTGGAAAAGCGTGCAAATCAGTTGGTTACTACTCCCACGTGAATGCGCGATTGGCTGAAGAGGCAAAACAGTGTGGAATTAGTTTGATCATGTCGCGAGGCGCATTCGTCACCCAGATGAAGATGTTCTCGCTCAAGCCTCTCATGGGTAAACAACGTGTCGCTATGCTGCAAGTTCCCGGACTTTTCGCATGCTCTCCACATCGCCTCTCCGTTCATCGATCGGTGTTTCCATTATGAATGGGACGTTCTTGTAGGGCTTCGTGTTTGAATAGCGCTTTGAATCCTGCTTCGCCGATGTGCCCCATTCCTATGTGCTCATGCCTATCTTTGCCTGCCCCCAAGTCAACTTTCGAGTCGTTCAGGTGAATCACTTTCAGCAGGCTCAAACCCAAGATCTCATCGAATCTCGCAATCGTCCCGTTCACCGCCTCTGCGGTTCGAAGATCGTAGCCCGCTGCGAATGCATGCGCAGTATCAAAGCAGATCCCACTCCGTTTCTTATTTTCTAGTCCGTCCAGGATTCTCTTGATCTCTTCGTAGGTGGACCCCATGCTGTTCTTTGTTCCCGCAGTGTTCTCGAGGAGCAATACGACATCGTTCTTGTTCTGTGAAATGGCCATGTTGATGGCGGAGACGATATTTCTCAAGCCCATTTCCGGTCCCTTCCCAAGGTGACTGCCAAGATGCGTGACGATGTAGGGAATTCCGAGTTGGCCGCATCGGTCAAGTTCCGCACTCAACGACTTCAACGACTTGTTATAGATAATCTTCCTTGGGCTCGATAGGTTGGGTAGGTAGGGCATGTGTGATACGATCGGCTTCAGACCGTAGGCTTCGGTTTTCCGTCTAAACTCCGCTACCTCTTCGGCAGTAAGCTTCTTGAATTGCCAACCCCTCGGGTTGCGTGTGAACATCTGAAACGTGTCGCAACCCAGCTCCCGTGCATTGTCTGCAGCTTGATCGATCGTTCCGGCGATTGAAACGTGCATGCCCAACTTGATCAAAATTATCAGCCCGCGCAGGCTAGTAGACTGCTCGAGATGAGCGGTTGATTAGAAAAGCTGATCGATTGACTAGCCCTGCAGAGCATTGTTTTGACTTGGAAAAGTTGATATGACAACAAGACCGCACGGTGCAGCGATGGCCGCCGTAGCGTAGAGGAGTCCAACAACTCCACGCAACTTGGTAGCGTACAGACCACTCGATGGGTACAAGGCTGTGGACCCTGCGGGAGGGGTTCAAAGCGTCGTTCTAGCGACGTGAAAGTCCCCTCGGCGGCCCTCAAAACCAACGATCACAGGAGGTCCGAGACAAGAGTGAGTATCACCGCAATTTCTCACCTAACTGGTCCCGGTACCGCCAACAATCGACAGTGTCAAGTCTAATATTTTTGATGTGGAGTTAATGAACTTACTTGGAATCTCGGAGTGGAGTGTCAGGAGGGACACGAATGATTGACAGGATGCAACGACGATCAGCACCCGGACTGTGTGAGGTCTGCGAAAGACGACCAGCCACAAGAAAGGCAAAATTCAACGCTCAGTACCTGCAATCTACCGCATCAGCCCTCTTTGAAGAAGAGTCCATGGCCGGTGCCCAGATGGAGAAGAGAGTGTGCGAGGAATGCCTGAACCAGCTGCAAAACGCGAAGAACGTAACTGACCTGACCTTCGAACGCCTGTAAAGTTACGCCGGGCACCCAATTTGCGCAGGCGAACTTCAATCTCGTGCTCACAGAAGGTCCAGGCTACTTCTTGCATAGGTTTGAATCCGGTAAGGGTTAAAGGTTCGAGTTGGTTGCTCTAGAGGAAAGTGGGCCGGTAGTTCAGCCTGGTATACCACGTTTACGCTGGGCCGAAGAACGTCCGGTTTGCAAGTTCTCACCAAACCTCCGGAAGGTCGCGGGTCCAAATCCCGCCCGGTCCACCATTTACTGGACCCGGTCCCTTCCTGTCTTGGGGAAATAATCGCCTACGCCCTCTGGGTCAGCAAACGGGGATATAGGAAATCAACCGTAGAAGCATCAGTAAGAGCCCTCAAATCCATAGCCAGACACTCGAACCTACTGGACGTCGAGTCCACCAAGGAGTACTTGGCGAGGGCCGCTTGCAGCAATCAAGTGGCTGATGCGTCACGGTGTTCCTCTCTTCATGTTGGATTATAACGGCACTTTGCTATCGTCAACTCTGCCGAAAGACCCAGTGAATGGCCCACTGAAAATGGCACAAATTGAATCCTACCAGGACCAAACGAAACGATTCTACATTGCTAAGAAACTCATGGAAGCAAAAGCGCAGAGATCTTCTGATGTTCTCAATTGGCTCGCTGAGAGATACGGGAAATTTGATTCCGAAGTCAATTTGAAATCTGAACTGGGACGGCTGGCTCAATGTGAAAGTCTGCCGCGCTTGCTATCAATTGAAGGGAGAATCGCGGACATTTACTGGCAATATATTCAGACGGTCATTCCTGCAAAACTTCATTTCAGATCACGCACCCATGAAACTCATCAAATGAATGCCTCAGACCCAGTCAACTGTTTACTCAACTATGGATACGCTGTGCCTGAATCTGAATGCCGCAAAGCCTTGAACAGTGTAGGCCTGGAGCCAACCGTTGGCTTCTTGCATGAGGCACAACAAACACGATATGCCTTCGTGTATGACCTAATGGAGCTCTGTCGATGGCTTGTTGACACTACCATAATCGAATGCTTAGAGTACAAACGTTTTAGCAGGAAGGAATTCTACAGGCTCGACAGCTACGTTCTTCGATTGAAACCTGAAGCAGTAAAGAAGCTGCTTGACTGCGTTGCGAATCAAATTCAACTCGACAACCCGCTACAGAGGCAAGTCATACGGTTGGGGCACCGTGATGAGACTGAAATGCCAGGAACTAGCAAGCTATATTTTAGCGGAACGAAGCGAACTCGACTTTGATAATCCAAGGCCGCTATTGCCGAGAGATGATTCTGAAGCTGTAAGAAACCGAATACTGTCCATGTCGCCTACTGAGGCTAGACAGCTTGGGATAAGGAAGAACACGTTATGGTACATTCAACAGCGAGCCCGAACAGGCAAACCGATGAAGATCTACAACCGAGTCAAAAAGAAACTGTGATGAAGATCCGTCTGAAACGACGATTCAAATTCCGTTACTCGCACCATTGATATCACCACCATCTTCAGCATCCAATCAAAGAAGCGACTCTAGGGAGTAGTCTACGACTTTCTTTTAGGGCGGAGATAATTCCACTTGCCACTGTCTATTTTTTCGTTCTTCTGTAAGAGCCAATTCGTCATATCTTGTTCGAATGATTCCTTAGATGATTTAGCAATCTCGGGAAAATGCACATCCTAGTACCTTCATTCAACACTTATAATCGCTGGCTAGCCTTTGCTATTTTTCTCTTCGACAAGCTCTATTATCGTCTTTCTGGCTTCTCCGATAGTTAGGGGAAATTGCTTGCCTGTTAGTATGCTGTCGTTCTTGCTTAAAATTTCGAAGAGATGTGTAATTCGGGGCAGACGCAGATCCATGCTTCTAATCGTATCTGCTTTCGAGAAAACCTCCGCGGGTGGCCCTTGAAGAGCGATCTGACCTTTGTTGAGAACACAGATTTTGTCAGCAAAAAGCGGAACTGAATCCAAATCGTGAGTCGCAATAATCAAAGTTATTCCGAGATCCTTATTCAATTGGAGCAACAACCTGAGGACTTTGCTAGCCGTCCTCGGGTCAAGATTAGCCATAGGCTCGTCCAGGAGAATTATCTCAGGTTTCATGGCAAGCACCCCAGCTAAGGCCGCACGTCTCTTCTGCCCAGTGCTCAGGTTTCCAGGGGACTTATTCTCTAGGTCCGCGATTTCGGTCGCTTCCAGAGCCCATTTCACGCGGGCCTTAACCTCATCACGCAGCAAACCTAAATTCACAGGCCCAAAAGCAACGTCTTCACCCACGGAGCGTGCGAACAACTGATCATCTGGATCCTGAAAAACTAAACCAACTTTCTGTCTAACCCAATCAAGATTTGATGGGTCAACAATCTTACCTAAAACAAGAACTTTACCAGAAGAAGGCATTAACAGCCCATTAAAATGATGAAGTAAAGTAGACTTGCCCGCACCGTTAGGCCCAAGAATAGCCATATTCTCACCTTCTTCAGCTGAAAAGTTCATGTTGGTCAAGGCTCTTGTTCCGTCATGATAGGTATAGCACAGATTGTTTGTTTCAATTGACTTCATGCAGTGGACCCCGCGTTTGGAGAACGCGTTCGGGTTTCAAGACATTTTTTCTCCATCTACAGTAAAAATGCGTCAACAAGAACTACACTAATACTAGCAATTATTACCAGTGCACCGAGAAGGGCATCGAGTTTAGGCAGTTTCTTTTCCTCGCACGTAAAGAGGCTATATTTTCTAGTATATCCCCTTGACACCATTGCATTGCCAACTTTCACGGACCGGTCAAAAGCCCTTACTAGAAGTGAACCTGCAATGTTACCATAATTGGCTAACTTTTTGAAGTAACTCACAGATTTGGAATGACCGCACCGCGACGCTTGCGCACGATACATCCGTGTACTTTCCTCAGAGAGAATGCCGATATACCTAAACATTATCAACATGGTATCGATGATCACTGACGGCAACCGAAACCACGCCAACGAGTCCATGACCGTCGTAATTGGCGTTACAAGAATAAGCACGTTCAGAACTGAAACCGCGGAAATGCAACGCGCGAACACAAGAACGCTAAAGTAAATGCCCTCCGAATAAATAGGAAGCTTTAGCAAGGGAACACGAGCTATTACCGTAGACCCATAAGTGAAAGGCATGATTACGCCGGTAAATGCAATAAGAGAAATCGCAATCAGCAGCCTCTTTAAATAAACTTGGAGCGGTGCCCTAGAATAGAGGACTAACCCAAAACAAACCGCAAAGAAAAGCAAGGGGAGATACCAATGAGTCAAAATGACAATGCAGAAAATCGACATCATAGCACATATGGTCTTGACTCTAGCATCTAGCCTGTGAAGCGCCGAGTGCCCCTCGGTATATTCTTCGAGGTTCACATATTCCATTGACTTCAGCTATTGCTCTTGTGTTTTAGTTGCCTAAGTCTCAGGGTGCGTCCGACAATTATGAAAGTGAAGAAACCGATTGTTGTCAGAATTCCGACTAATGGATCCCCCGCTATCCATACAGGGATCATCAGTTTTTCCTCCTCGACACGGTATTACCCTTAATTACTATTTGGAAGAGGTAGCCAACCAGAAGGCCTCCAACGCACCCAGCTGAGAAGAAACCTACATATTCGCCGTGAACCCCCCAATGTTCTATGGTGAAAGGATTATAGTAAACAGTAGTACTGCTTCCTGAAGCCGCATTGTTTACTTGGTCGTCAGTTGCCGCATTGCCTCCCACAGAGTAGCCGACATAACGCGCTGACGATTATTACTGTGACAATTAAGACCATAGCAAGTAAAGCGTATTTTGTGAATCTATCCATCTATTTCATCAACCACCATTTTAACAATCCAGGTCTATGATGTGCAATGTATTGAATAGCGCTCGCCGTGAATCCAAACTCTAAGATTGCCAACGGAATCTGTGTGGGCAAATAACCGACAGTGAACATACCCCACCATTCTAGCAATTGTGCTGGGTGAATGGAGATTGCAAGTTCGAAAGCTGCTGTCACGTAGGTCATCAAATCTCCAACTAGTCCACCCATGCCGCCTGAGAGCCATATTGAGGCCCCGGCTTTTCTGAATCCCCAGAATGTAAGGACCCCTGCGAATGTTCCAACGATTCCCATTGAGAATGTGTTTGCGCCGATTGTGGTTATTCCGCCATGTCCAACGAACGTTTGGAAGAACAACGCGATTGCGGATATTACGACTGTTGGGAAAGGTCCGATGATCATTGCGGCCATTGGAGTTCCGACTGGGTGTGAGCACGAGCCAGTTACGGGCACGGGTATATGCCAAACCGATATTACAAATACGGCTGAGCCTAAGAGGCCGACCGTGGACATGTATGAGGGGTCAAGTTTGCGTCTTGCCTTCAGCTGTCTTGCCCCTACAAATACAAAAACTGCTGATAACAGAAACCAAAAGATGCACCACGCTGGCGTGAGTATGCCATCTGCAATATGCACATTTTTCCTCTCAACTAGCCGGATGGATAATCCAACCAGATTTAAAACGGCGTAAACCCTTATTCAACTGCGGGTTGAGCAGGGCTGAAGCCCGGATGGTTCACAGAGTTTCAGATCCTAACGGAGCTTGCTCAGCGGCAGTCTCGCATGAGACAAAGAGATGTAGCCGATTCGCCAGGTGCACCAATTGGATAGCTCATACTGTCGTGTATGGAGGCCCTTCGGCTAGAACCGAGAAGTGGGAAAGCTAAGGCTACGTAACAATTTTCTCATACGCCTGAATTTCATTCTGAATGGGCATGCGGATGAGTGTGAAGAACTTGTCCGTGTTTATGCGCATGAACATGAACTAGATTGGCATTTAACAGGAGATTCCAGTTGTTGAGCGTTTGTTCTGTTGTTCCCTCGCCTGCCATGCGGTGTTGCTCGTCAAGGATGATGCAACGGTTTGACGTGTCGGCTGCGAGTTCAAGATCGTGAGTAGCCGTTATGATTGTCTTGCCACTATCATGCAATTCATTGAGGAATCCTTCTAGCCACACTTTGGTGCGGGGGTCGAGATCTGAGCTGGGCTCATCCAGCAGGAGGATGTCTGGTCCCAACGAAAGAACGGAGGCTAAAGCCACTTTCCGCTTTTCGCCCTCACTCAAGCTCTGTGGGCTACGATTTCGGAGATGCGGTATTCCCAAAAGAATGAGTGATGCGTTTACTCGCTTCTCCACGTCCTGTTGAGGGAGGCCTAGTTGCAGAGGGGCGAATGACACTTCTTCCCAGACCACTGGCGAGAATAGCTGGGAATCAGCATCCTGAAAAACCATCCCCACCCTCCGTCTGAAATAGCGGGCGAATTCACTTCTATTCAACTCCATTCCCGCTTCACTCAATGCAGACCCAAACGCTTTGACGGTTCCTGATGAGGGGAAGATTAGACCGCACAATATCTTGAGCAGTGTGGATTTCCCTGAACCATTCGCTCCTAGAATGGCAATTGAATCGCCAGATTTAACGTTCATAGATACGTCACTCATGCGCAGAATGATCTGCCCGGAGTAAGAATAGCAGACATTCTGCAACTCGAACACGAGCCCACTATCTTGGGCCATTTCAAATCCCATTCAACACAGCGATATTGCGAAGCATGAGCAGTATTACGCCAAGTCCGAGGAGAAAGCCCAGAAAGGCCCAGTCAAACGGTTCAGCGTGGAATCCAGTAACCTTTCTAACTCTCCCGTCGTAGCCGCGTGAAATCATTGACAAATTAACAAGCTCACTCATATTCATTGAGCGACGGAAGAGGACTCCAATGGTTGCACCCAACCACTTTCTCACATCTCCACTTCGTTCGGGGCTCAGTGTTCTGCTCTTCAGAGCAAAAGACATGTCTTGGGCAATGCCCACTAAAACGAACACGTACCTGTAAGTCATGCCGAGTATCATCACGAAGGCCTTTGGAACCTTCAGACTTTGAAGGGATGCCAGCAGGTCAGTCCAACGGGTGGTCAGAGCAAGTAGGATCACAAGAGAGACAGCAGCGCCTGTCCTCAAGACAAAGAGGATAGCACCTTGAACACCTGGAACCGTGAGTGAAATGGTCCACGGAGACGCAATAGGCCCAAGGGGCTCACCCTTGCTTAGGACTACGAGAAGAGGCTGTCCGGGAACTATGAAGTTGAACATGGCTGGAACGGCAATGACTAGTGTGAAGAGTGGGATGAAGAGCCAGACTCTCCTCAAGTAGTAACCCAACCTCACCTTTGAGGCGAGAGCAAGAAGAAGGGTGACAGCGAGAATAGATAGAACCCACTCCACGCGCGTCCACGAGGATAACACAGACGACGAGCCAAAGCATCCCGATCAGTTTGAAACGAGAGTCAACGAATTGCAGTAGCCCTCTCTTGCTTGCATAGCCTTCAGCGTAGCTGGATTCATCGAAGAAATTCGAGAAGGCTCCGATTGTTCTATCCACTATGCTCTTCTTGCTAGGCCCTGTCAGCGTGCAGCGTGGACAGGGGCCGACGGCTGGTCTCTGATTCAACCATTCAGGAAGCATCTGAAATCACACTTCTTGTGGGGACTCAGGATCTGAGGCAATAGCTCTCGATTTAACTCGGTAGAATACGAAAAGACAAAAACCTAGTACGGACAGTCCGATGACAGCTGCGAGGATATACGCCAAGCTGAGTTGGGTGAAGGTTGTTGCCCCGGGCACGCTGTAGCCGCTGAAAGGAGCATTGTACAGACCCTCCAAGCTCTTGAGCCCTGCAGGAGGAGTCATCCCGAATACTGTTTCTAGGTCGGATGCACTCCACTCGGCAAACGCCGATCCTGGAGCCAGCAAACCCAATGGGACTAGTACTACGAGAACGGCAAGGAGTATCCACAGTCTTCTGAAAATTGAGCGTTGTGGCGCTGGAGACTGCGCGGTAATCATAGGAATACGTCCAACTCCCCCACCTGTAACTCAGATCAGGAATGCTTTGAGCTATCGAAGTTGCCAATATGGACGAGTCAGAACGCATAATGTAGGAAACCAAGAAACCAGTCGCAGCCGCGTCGACAAAACCAAAGACAAATCCGTGAGAAATCAACATGGCCGGAATCGATACGGAAAGTGGAAAAGGAGCGTAGAGAGGACTCCCATTAGCAGTGTGGTAGAGTATAGGCTGGAGGCCTAGTTCTATAGCGCAGCATAGGGCTGCCACGTTTAATCCAATATATCCGGATGCCGCAGCCGCCAACCAACGTCGGCGAGATAGCAAAGGAGCACGCGTAGCCAGCAACTTGTAGACATAGTAGCTGACAAAGGACATGACTAGCCCCATGTTGAACGAGTTAGCAGCGAAAGTGGTTATTCCTCCGTCTCCGAACAAGAGACATTGAATTAGCAGGGCGCCAGTAACGCCCAGAAACCCGAACCAAGGCCCCAAAGTTAATGCAAGGATAGCCGCCCCAACTGCATGCCCAGTTGTTCCTCCAGGGGCGGGAAAGTTGAACATCATTATTACGAACGAGAAGGCCACTCCAAAGGCAAGCCAAGGTATTTGCTTGGTCTTGAGATTCTTCTCCACTTTCCTAGACGCGACAAACCATAACGGGATCATGATTATGTAGAAGAAAATGAAAGTCGAAGGCCCTAGATATCCATCCGGAATATGCACCTGAAATCACCAGTATTACGCTCTTGACTAACAGTATTACTTAAGTTGTTGGATTGATGAGAACGTGTGACGATCAAGTATCCGGAAATTAAGTAGTTGCCATCCTACGGTTCCTTGCGCCGCAATTATGATATGTGGAAGGTTCCATCTGGATAAGAGGTGTGCCGTTCTTGGTGAAAGTGGATAGGTTTAGCTTTTCAACACCTCCGAAACTGATGAAACAGTTTGACGAATCGCTCAGGGCAATAGGGTACAAAGACAGGTCGAAGGGGTTACAGGTAGCGATGCGGAACTTCATTACAGAATATGCCTGGAATGACGGGAAAAGCACACTTGGGGCAGGAGCAGTTCTGTTAACTTATGATCACAGATCTCACGGAGTCCAAGAAGCGCTAACTGAGGTCCAACATCATTACCGAGATACGATAAACTCCACTACACACATTCATCTCGACGAATTTCGATGCCTGGAGATCATCTCAGTCAAGGGCAAAATGGAAAAGATTCAAGCTATGGCAGAGGATCTCATGAAAACACGAGGCGTATCACAGCTCAAACTATCTACAGTAGCACTGTGAAGAGTCATGAAGACCAGAAAATGAGAATGGAATTTACAGAACGCAGAATCATTATCCAAACAGTGGAAAAACGAAGAAAAGCATGGCAAATCGGATTAGGACTACTATTCGTCGTGCAAATAGTGGAAAATGAAGCAATCACACATGCGTTTACACGTGGACTTCCACGTTCCTATCACTGTGTACACGTGGACACCAGAAAACAGCCCTTACGTTAATACCCCGGTCTAATGGTGCGAGCACTGGAAATTGAACTTTCGCTCAGGCATTCTTGAATACGCGGACTACTAGACCAGACCCGCACGAAAACAGTGTAGAAGCAAACGTCTAGAATTTGCTGGGCTCCAACTCAGTCAATTGGCATTCCCCCCGTAGGGAGACTTTGGAGGCGTACTTGTAGTGGGAAGAATCACACCTTCTTGGAGAATTGTTGTTGAGAGCGAGGCTGGGAAGCTCAAGCAGTTCAAAGAACTCAAAATAGCCGGGGTCCAGAACGGTGCCGAACGGCATAAAATCGCCACAAAACCACGTACCAAAAGACTTGATTGACCCAGTGGAAGCGCATGTCAGAATCCGCTAATCCGCATCGTGATAGTTTACTTAACAACAAGTTTCTAGTTGAAGCTGTAATGGACCTCCTCGAGCAGGGTGTGAAAATACCTGAAGCCATAGCGGCACAGTTAGCTGCACGGTATAATCTTGCAGCTACCATGGAGGATGTTGCCCATATCATCGCTGGACTTAACCTGCAAAATCCATCTACACCTGTTTCTACACCTGCATCCGGTGGACGAGGCCAAAATCAAGTTCAAATTGGGCCTCAGCAGCCCAGTGACCCTGCAAGTGTAGAATCAGGTGTAGATGAGGGTGTAGAATCGGGTGTAAATGCAAATCCAGCAGGCGTAGAAACAGGTGTAAATGCAAATCCAGCAAGCGTGGACGGTAATTCTGTCGGTGTTGTAGGTGATATATCGGTTCGCACAAGAAACTGACAGAACTGGAACGTCGTCGTACTCCCTTATAACTCCCTTATAACAAAACCCGTATAAACCGTAGACTTGACGTTACCGTTCTGAATTAGAGTCAACCACTTATTTTTTCCCTCAACTTTGATTCCCGCAGCCTCGCTCGGCGTTTTCCCTTTCAACGCTTCGAGGGGTCGAACTTAGTTGTGGTAGAGTTGCATCCATGTCAGGATTGGTGTGTGAAACGAAGGGTCACTCCGATGATAGGTTCATTTACATTTTCCTTTGGCCAATTTGCCTTAAAGAGTAGTGTAACGTGCTTTACTTGAACGGATTCATTCTTATAGATTCTAGCTCTTCAAAGGCCTCGGTGGATTCTTTTATTGAGTGCCTCGGAACTTCGAGAACATATATTCCTCCTCCTGGTTCTGTTAACTTGACGGGTGGTCAATTTGGTTTTTTCTCGTTGTTAACTTGTGGGTGGTTCTAGGTTCCGTTCTTGGCTAGGTATTCGCTGATAATCACTCTAGCCGTTTCGGGAAGAGAGTCTAGCATCCGTTTCTTCCGTTCCTTTTCTAGTGCCTTGGCCATTTCTTCCGAGATTGAGAGCGTGAACCGTTGCATCATACCCATATCATCTATTAGCATCTATAGGCGCAAGTGTTATAAATAAGTTGCGCACCTATAGGTGTCAATAGGAGCAACAGGTTGGTTAAGCATTTGGCCGTTAAGATGGAAGCCCGACAAATCCGTGCGTGGGAAATGCTCTCAAACGGGAACGAAATCAAACGCCTAAACGAGAACGCATACCGAGTCAAATCACAGTCTGGAAACGGCTTCTACTTAGTTTCAAAGCGACGTACGGATTGGGCGTGTGAATGCCCTGACTATGCTAACAGGCAAATCGCATGCAAGCACATCTACGCTGTCTACTTCTCGCTGAACTTCCGAGAGCAAGTGACTACAAAGAACCTGAGCCTCGACATAACAAGCCCTGACCTAGAACAATGTTCCGTTTGTGGTTCAACTCAAATTCAGAAGTGGGGTTGGCGCTACTACAAGAACAAGAACCGAGTTCAACGGTTCAAGTGCATGTCCTGTAGCCACAGATGGAACGCCAAGATCGAAGGATTCGAGGGTATGCGTGCTAACCCTCACGCTATCACTGTAGCTCTAGACCTCTACTTCAAAGGCGTAAGCCTACGGAAAATCGTTGACCACCTGAAACAATTCGAGCGAGTGAATGTGAGTTTCGTAGCGGTCTACAAATGGGTTCAGAAATATGTTGCCCTGATGAAAGATTACGTTGACACATTGCATCCTGAATTGTCAAGAGTTTTCCACGCTGACGAAACTAAGGTGAACATTCGTGGGCAGTGGGTTTGGTTGTGGCATTTGATGGACGGCGACACACGATTCCTATTGGCAAACCATGTTTCGCAAGGGCGAACTGTAGCTGATGCGAGAGCGGCTTTCAAAGAAGCAAAGGCCGTAGCTAAGACCGAAGCAAGAGTTCTTCTAACCGATGGACTGCCGTCCTACGGGCCAGCGGCAGAGAAAGAATTTCCGAATGCCGTTCATGTCTCAGGCATTGGCATTCAAGGACGAGTCAACAACAATCGCATGGAACGCTACCACTCAACATTCAAGGAACGTAGTAAAGTCATGCGAGCCATCAAGAAACCTGATTCATCATTCATTGATGGGCAAAGAATCTACTACAATTACATGCGCCCACACACCGCACTAAACGGCAAGACTCCCGCGGAAGCAGCAGGCATGAGACTTGAGCTAGGTGAGAATAGGTGGGAGTCATTGATTCGGAAGACGGTTCGTAATAGAATCAACGCCTAGCTCAAAGTAAGGTTCTCTGCGACCCTCTATGTAGCCTAGAACAAATGTCCTTGTAATTGGCTGTATGTCCTCGCCCCCAATTAACAGCGTCCCCGTGTAAGTTCTCGGTCTCAGAACAACCCTTGACTTTCTCTCAACCTTATTCCATTGGTCTTCGAACTGACCCCAGCCTTGCTCTGATGGGATATTGAAGAAAATCTCTGGCGTGGGAACAAGATTAGTAGTTCTGTCGGGGCTCCATACTTGGAGACACGCGATGTCCAGCATTTCAGGCACGCCACCCACAGGCATGTTCATGCGATGAGGGTTTCCAGCGAAAGACCAGCAAAGAGACGTCCTATCAATTTGTGTGTACTCTTCAGCTGTAACGAAAGTTGGTATGCTGTACATGGCACCTAGAAGCACGTCTTGTGGAGTGCAGTCTAACGTAATTCTGCCGTAACAATCCTTTGCAACCGAACCACCTGTATTCGCGATGGCTACCCTAATTCTGCCAGCGTGCATATCTCTTCCGATAATCTCAAGATGAGGCTGTCTTGCCCTCTCAGCTTCTTTGCCCATAAAAAAATGGTGATCTCGACCAAAGAGAGTCCAATAAAGCCGAATCCTTCCGCTAAGATTGTGAACCAACCAATTTGAATTGATGTCGGCACTTGGTAGTATTCGAATGCGTCCACCAATGCTAGAAACAATGCGAGAATGCTCAATCCAAAGATCAAGAGAATGTTGGATGCTCTCATGCCTATAGGTGTTTATAGAGTCACTCTTAAACCCCCCGAAAGTTAACACTGAGGAAAAAATCGTCAAAATTCGGTGGGGCACCCCGTCAAGTTAACAGAACCCGCTAGAAAACATTTCACACCAACTGAATTTCAAGAACCCAAAACCCAAACGTCCGTGGTTCGTGAACAAGGGTAGAGCGCCACGGAACAAAGACGAATCCTACAGACTCAGAAGTTACACCCGAGGCGAGATCAAAGCAGAACATGAATTAGCAATGTTAGTTGTGAACATGCACAAGCACTATGACATCCCAATCTCTGTTTCAGCTTCACAGTTCGCGAGTCGCGTATTCAAGAAAGAATTCTTGGCGACTCCGATTCCTCAAGTTCCAGACCCAATAAGGTGGCTGGCAGAAAAGACCATCCATGGAGGAAGAGCTGACGCTTTCACTCTAACTCCTCAAGCCATTCCGAACGTGAACATGTACGATTACAACTCCTTCTATCCATGGGCGATGACCCAACTTCCAGCTATCACAGAAGGTCGATGGGAACAGGTTGACCACTTCATCAACGAGCATGAAGGATTCTACCAAATCAGCGGCTACGCTAAGAAATGTCGATATCCAATAATCATCAAATCGGCCTCTACCTTCGAGTATGCGAACGGCGAATGCATTGCTAACGTACCTGTAACCTCATACGAATTGAGGGAAGCTCTCCGTACCGAAGAATTGGGCCTATCCTCACTGAAAGGGTGGATCTGGAAACCTTCCCCAAACGCCCAGAACCCGTTCAAAGGCTACGTTGAAGAGTTCTATCGAAAGAAATCTGAAACGAGCCCAGATGATCCTCTCTATATCACATACAAGCTTCTACTGAACTGTCTTTACGGAAAAACGTACCAGGCAATACGTGCAGTCGGATACGAGGAAGAACCTGAGTTAACATGGCGCAACGGCAGAGCAGTCCGGAACGAGATAATGTACCGAGCAGGCGGATTGTACTTACCTCATGTCGGGTCATGGATCACATCATTATGCAGAGCCAAGCTTCATGCTGACCTACATCGCTACCAAGGCATTGATTGCGCGACGGACTCCTTCAAAACACAACTGGAAGTATCAACCGGAACAGGTCTTGGAGAGCTAAAACACGTTTGTAGCGGCTTGCTCCTGTTGATTAGACCAAAGCTCTATGTCATGTTCAGCCTAAGAATTCAGGAAGAAGTTAGACAGGCAGGCGATCTCCGCGAATATCTCCACAAAAATCTAGACCGCCTGTCCTACTCGGAAAAGGATGGTGACGTAACGAAATTCGCATTGCATGGATTCTGGGGGACTCCACAGCAATTACTGCGACTCTACAAGGAAGAGGGAGCCGAATACATGGTTCAGCATATGACGAAAATCCGTGAATCCATCCTACAAGGGAAAAACTCACGGGTAATGGAAACTCAAGAGCGAACTCTACGAGTAAAGTGGGAGCAAGAAAGAGGATTTTGCGGCCTCAGAAAGAGCGACGCAATCAATACTTACGAACTATGCGCCCTCAAATGTTACCAATGCCCGTACGGTTTCTCTCGCATGGATTAGGCCAAAGATGGCTGAATCTTGTGGAACATCTCCGACACATTTACCGGAACTTTCGGTGAGGTTGCATCAAGTAATTGAGCTTAGGAACTGATTATTATATCAAAACCGACTCCGATGACAAGCAGATCGACTTGGATTCTGAAATCAAGAAGAACCTGTCTTCCGTTCTGGACGATTATGATAGAGGTATTGGTGAACGACAGCAGGCTGTGAAGAAAACCACAATCGAAGAAGTAAGTTTCGTTGAGGAGTTCAAACGCCTACGTGCAGAGGTCATACGTCCGATTTTGGAGGAGTTCGGTGGCGAGTTGAGACAGCGAGGCCACGAGTACGAGATCAAGGAATCAGAGAGCGGGAAAGATGACCAGGGTAGAACCCTGCCAGCCTATATTGGAATGGCAGTCTACCCGAAAGATTTCAAACGGAGTGAATTCACCAAGCTGGGTGCAGACACCCCATGGGTTGGGTTCACGGCTTGGACTTATGAGAAGAAGATTGCTTTTGGAAGTAGCAACATTATGCCGGGTCGAGGAGGAAGCAGTGGATCCAGCAGCGAACATAAGATCGAGGAACTTACACATGACTTGGTAATGCAACAAGTTGCCAAAGGGCTGAAACGCATTTTTGGCCCTACATGGGGTCAGAATTAGTCTGGAGCACAGTCTGCGCGATTGAGATTGGGAGTATGGTCGTCCCCATACCTATAGCTACGGGGATGCTGCCATCGGTCAATTAGTTGCGCATTTTCAATGTTCTCACGCGCAAGCTGAAATCGCAGTAATACGCAACACGCGATGGTCGCAGAACGCCTCGCTAAGCTGAATTTACACGGGGGAACGCACGTACGCGCGTCTCGCCAAGAGGTCTTCCGCACACGCGACATTGCGCGCACCAAAAACGTAGGCCAAAGATGTACGCAACCCCTCACCTCCACCCGCAAAAAGCTTCAGAAAGCAACCTTTGCAGGGGTCCAGAAAAACAGGCAAATCAGACCAGGCATACTCCCAGAAAACATAGCTAAACCACCCCGAGCAGGTTACCAGAAAAACAGCCCCGAATTACCCGGCAAATGAACACCCCAACCACCCTCATTCCAGTCCTGCACGAATTTACCGTTGAAAATGCCCATCGTGCGGGAAATATGTAAAAAGTGTTGGTGCGGGGGAGGGGATTCGAACCCCTGAACCCCTGCGGGACAGGAGCCTTTGGACACACTCGGTTCGTTTGTGAGTGTTCAGTCCTGCGCTCCCACGGGCGTTGAACGCCCTCTTTGACCTGGCTTGGCTCTAGGGAAACCGACTATTCGGTCTTACCCCCGCTCCCAGGCCTTGTAGTTCACCCGTCAGGGTTCGCGCGCAATTGCGCGTGTGGCAATCGGCAGGCTCATAAAGATTACCAAATCAACGTACAAAAAGCATAATCCGCCTGGGCGTGGGGAGTCAGAGACAAAGTTGAAGTTCATTTACGGAAAGAAACAGAAAGTTGAAGAAATCGAGCTGGACAGCCTCTTCACCGATCTTCAAGGGGTACTCCAAAAGCACCCATTAGTTCCAGCAGCAAACGTTGACACATTAGTTTCGGAGTGGATTAACGACCTTCTCTTCCTCGCCGGCAAGATTACAGAAGACGAACTGCAAGAAGCAATGAAAGCATTTGAAACCCAAGGCGCTGAGCCGACCGCTGGAGCAGCCGCCGAAGATTCAGAAGAAGACTCGGACGACGATGATGACGATGAGTAGGAACACCACAAAAACCGAAAAGATACCCCATAATCACTCTTAACACAGGCAATTGGGTGCACGCACAAAGTATTTTAGAGCTCGAATGGAACTGGCTCGAAGCAACTCCGAGAGACTGGTGTGGTAGTTGGGTCATAGGAAAGTTCATGCGCCAAGACGTGGATCACTAGCGTACCTGCCTAGGGGACGCGCTGCAAGCTGGATCGGTCGAATCAGACACTGGCCCGAAGTGGAAACTGGACCTCGGCTGTTAGCCTTCGCCGGGTTCAAAGCGGGCATGAACTACGCGATCGCCAGCGACAACCGCGAGGGATCGTTGACTTTCGGAAAGGAGATCGTAGTCCCACTGACTACGCTTGAAACCCCTCCAATGTTAGCCTGCGCTCTCCGAGCCTACACTGAGAGCTACGAAGGTCTACGAACCTTCGGGGAAGCATGGATGGAGAAACCTCCGAAGGAGTTCGAACGAATTATCTCGGTTCCTGAAAAGTTCGCCACCGAGGAATCGTTGAAGAAGATTGAGACAAGTCTGGAAAGAATAGTGGACCTCCGTTTGCTTATGGCCACTCAACCACGTCTCGCGACGCGAGGCAAAAAAGCTCCCGATCTGGTTGAGATCAAGGTTGGCGGCGGAACAATCAAGGAGAGGTTCGAGTACGCGAAAAAGATACTTGGTTCAGAAGTTAAGATTGCAGATTTTGCCAAAGAAGGTCAAGCCGTTGACGCGATTGGTGTAACGAAGGGCAAGGGGATACAGGGTCCGGTGAAGCGCTTCGGAATCCGACGCAAGTTCCACAAAGCCCGCAAGACCGTCCGCCAAGTCGGATGTATAGGCGGCTGGACCCCACACTACGTCATGTATTCTGTCCCGCGTGCGGGGCAGATGGGCTTCCATCAACGAACCGAATACAACAAGCTGGTAATGAAAATTGGCAACAACGGTAGCGAAATCACGCCTAAAGGCGGATTCCTCAGATACGGCGTCATCAACACCGAGTATATCATGCTGAAGGGCAGTGTTCCAGGTACAACCAATAGGTTAGTGTTGATTCGCGTAGCAGCACGCCCACCCCCAGAAGCGCCAGCACCGAAAATTGAATACATGCACGTCGCCTCAGCTCAAGGCGACTGACCCCCCACTTTCTCCCCTTGGGGCTATACCGACGCAACACTAGACAGCCTGCCATCATCCAACGTGATGATGTTCTGTACATGGTCTTCGAGTCCGCCGACATGGCTGATTATGAAAATCTGCTTGAACTTCTTTGACAAGTCTTGGGCGAGGAAGTCGACGATCCCAGAACGCCGAACTTCATCCGAACTCCCGAGAGGCTCATCAAGGAAAACGAACTCGGGCTTCTGGCCTTTGACCTCAGGCAACAAAGCTAAGGCGAAAGCCAATCTCATGGCGAGTAGAAACTGGTCTTCTGTCCCGCCTGAATAAACTTCCTTCGGCTTGTATTCGCCTGCTTCAGGATCCCAAACCTGCAGACTGTAATCCTCGTCCAAGACAGCAGCCCGGTACTTTGAGGAGGTTAACGCTGGAAGAATGGCGCTCATGTATCCTTGAACACCGGGCCTAACTCTATTCCTGAGTGACTCACCAGTTGATTGAACCCCCTCAACGGCCCACCTGACGACCTTCAGCTGACGCTCAAGCTTCCGAACCGTTTCAACCTGTAACTGAACCTTGGCCGGAACATCTGCATGCTCATCGAGATACTTGTCGAGTTCAGCGGTCCGTTGAAGGTTTTGCTGTTTGCTGGTCTGAGCAATTGCCAACTGGCGAGCGAATCCGTCACGTGCGGTCAACGTTACTCCAAGGAGATCTGGAAAATAGACGATTCCTCCGTGCAGAGTTGGGAGCTGGAATTCGCTCACTCGCCGCTGCAAATCCTTGACCTCCTTCTCGAGTCCACTCAGATTCGATGGCGACGGCAGTTTGCTGGACTCTTCGTTGAGTGTTTGCAGCTTCGTCTGCAACGCTGCCCTCGCCTGTCGATCTTTAGCGGATGTTTCTAGGACCTTGTGTGCAATTTCCACACTGTTGAGATTACCGTTGAACCTAAGAAGATCACTTCGTTCACTCAGGGAATTGCAAATGGTTGTAAGCTGCTCTTCTGTTGAGTAGTACCGTTGTTTGGCCTGAGCGTACTCTTGATGGATCCCCTCTAGCTCATGACGTTTACTATCCAGGTATCTCAGATCACCCATCTCAGAAGTGCCGCTTGCAAGAGATACCACAGCGCGCAGCCTGACTGTGACAATTGCGCCAGGCACCACTCCTGCCATGACCAAAGCCAAGGCAACCAGTAAAAGTCCGACGATGAAAGCTCCAAGAGCTCCTGTAAAAAACAAAGCTGTCAAGAGCACGTATGGTTTGATCGGTTTTCCCTGTAGGGCCGCTCGGCTCCTAAGCTTCGACTCATCGGTGGACTCCAAATTTCGGCCCAGCTCGCTCACCTTCTGCTCCGCACTCAGCCGCGAGCGTTCAATGGCTAACAATTGTACAGACTGAACCTTCGCCATCTCCAAATTATCAGCGAGTTTCGAGAGTAATGGCTCAATCTTGTCATAGATGACGTACTTGGAGAGTGCCAGTCGGACGCTCTCAGTTTCTTTGTTCAACCGTTCAGAGCGGGTTTGATACTCGTCGTGGAGTTTCCGCTTGCCAGACAACTCCAAAACTAAGCTATCTCGGGTCTTGAGGAAAGCCTCGTACCGTTTCAGGTCACTGTAGAGACGGTCTTTTTCCTGAAATCTTCTCTGCAACCCATTTGTAGTTTCGGTGAGCACGGCGTTCTCTTTGAGGAGCCTTGCCTTCTCCTCATTGTTCTTTTGGAATTGTTCGAGTTCATGTTTGAGTAATTGCAACTTCTCTTCTTCTACCGGAACCTTGCCTTTTCTGGATCCGGTTCCTTCGAGGTCTCTCCTCTCTTCGGCCAATTCCGTCATGACCGCGTTGAAGCTTTCTAGGTTCAGAAAGGCGTTGATGATTCGCTTTCTATCATCCTTGTTCAGTTCGATGAGCTTGTTCAATTCCTTCTGGGCTACCACTGTGCTCGAGACGATCTCTTGGTATGTGATGCCGCCAAGGAGCCTTACTATCTCCTCGTTAACTTTCTCCTGACCGTTAGCTAGGGGTTGGGACTGCCTTCCTCCCTCCAGCTCTTCCAAAAGCGCTCCGGTGGGTTTCACTTGGTGAAGCTTTCGCGTTACCCTAAAACTCTTGTTCTCAACTTCGAATTCTAAGCTTACTGTTGCTTCATTGGCGCCGTATGCAACGAGGTCTTTGTTTCTGGCCTTGGGAGGGCGCGTGACACGCGAAAACAGTGCAAAGAGAATCGCATCGAGTACTGAAGACTTTCCAGACTCGTTCAACCCCGAAATCAGAGTAATACCATTGTTGAATTGGATCGGCGATTCCAGTCGAAGCTTCTTGAAATTGTGAGCTTGCAGGGAAAGTAGCCTTACCAAGCCCCCGCCTCCTCAAGCTTCGCCTGGCAAATCCTCAACGCCTCTTCGAGAATATCCTTCTCTTCTCCCGCCGCTGATTCTATGGCTGAAGTGAAATATCGTCGGAGTTCTTCGAGCGGGGTTGTTCTCGAGAGCGCTGCGATGGTTTCTGGGAATTCTATTTCTAGCTCGCTCTCATCAACGGTGAGATGAAAGAACTTGTCTTCGGCATAGAGAATGAGTTCGCTTCTGCGATACTTGGAAAGCTGTTCCGCCGTCACAGATCCCTTGAGCCGCAATCTTACTACTGTTTCTTGGTTCTTCGACTCGTCCAAGGCGTGTTTGAGGGAATCCATTGGTGCTGGATCCTCGGGAAAGTACGTGTCTAGGGTTCTGAAGGGGCGGGCGGAAGTTTTGATATGCTCTCGAGATACGACCCCCTCCTTGTCTAGTTCAATCCATGCGAAACCCTTCTCTTCATTCTCTTCCTGAAAGGATGCCCTCTCGGTACTTCCGGGATAGATGATTGTGGTGTGTTGCAGTTCCTTCGTTTGATAGGCATGAAAATGTCCAACACATACCAATTGGCAATTTGACGGAACAGAAGCCAACTTGATAACTGGATCGTCTCGCGAATATCCTACGAAGCCTTCCACTGGGTAATGTGTAAGTAGAATGTTCAGATCCCCGTCAAGATTTGCTGGAGTTTTCGTCAGCGGATCCATATTGGGACCTAATAATGGGTTCCTGCTGAGCCCCCCCACGTCAACATTCAATCCTCCAATCGAGAATCTCCGAGAGCTGAATTCAGTTGGATCGTGAAAGAAGTGGACATAGCCCGAGTTCCCGTACACCGCTAGAGGCGAAGAGCCCTCCTCCGCAATCTTTGGTGTATCGTGGTCCCCACTTACTGCGAGAATGCGAACACCGCGGTCGTGAACGACTTTCAGGTCCTCCATTATCTTGGCGCGAACGTGATTTCCTGGCCTAATCGTGTCGAAAACATCTCCTGCCAGTAGCATGAAATCGGGGTGATTGTCCATGGCATATTCGACCGCCTCCTCGAAGCATCTGAGGTGGTCTCGCCTGCGTTCAAAACGCCTAGGACCGAAGTTTGATGCAGGAGGATCAAGATGGTTATCCGCGGTGAGAAGAATCTGCACAGTCAATGAGTGCCTGCACCCAGCGCCTTGATAGGACAGTTGCTTTGCTCACTGTGCGTTAAACGTTGCAGGTCGGGGGAGTACATGCGACCGGTCGGAGACTACTCGGGCGGATAGATTTGTTTCCCAGTCTTCCTGTCGACTAGAGTGATCGCCTGAGTTGGGCAAGATTGCGCGGCCATCAGCAGATTTTCAAAATCCTTTCCCCCAGCTTCGTCGAGCACGTCTAGCTTTGCCTGGCTGCGAAAAACTCCTTTCCCAGGTCGTTCGTCGAGCCTGAAAACGTCCGGTGAAACTATCACACAACTCCCGAACCCAAGGCATTTGTCCGAATCCACGGCCACCCTTATTCCACCTTCTCTCTCTTCGGCAGTCGTCTGCCTTTGAGAGGGCAACTTTATTCCCAAGCCGTCGAAGATTCTCGTCAGCGCGTTGTTAATGCTGATCTTGGCAATCTCACCGCTCTTGTTGTACGATATGGTGATGTCCTCATCCAGTTGCTTCGACGTGGTGTCTTTGTCATCGATTACGAGCATTTGCAACTCATCGGTCTGCTTATCGTATCTCATTCTCACGCCAAGGGCACCTAGCTAACTAGCGGAAGCTATCCTAGGTATGTCTTTCGCTAGACCCACAAACTGCCAAGAAATACAGATCCTAGGAGACTGCCTCATACTCCAGCTTCCGACAAACGGCTTATCCAACGCCACAGTTGATTAAGACTTGCGTGAGCATGATTCGTGGTCTCAGACAACAATGTTTGGTGCTTGGATTTGGCCTCGCCGCAGTTGAAAAAGAGCGATCGATTTATGCGGCGCTTTCGTCTGGAAAGAACGCGATTGAGTTGACCACTTTCTGGAACGGTCTGCTCTTCCGAATCGCCAAACACTGGATTGCAGGCGAAACTTACGAAGAAGCAATAGCGCGCTCCGAACGGTCTAATGTTCACAATGTGTTCGGAATTATCAACGTTCTTGGGGAAGAGATCAGTTCGCCCGAGGAGACCAGAGCGGCGACAACTGAATATATCGAAATCCTGAGAACGATCGACGCACGCAGAATCAAATGCTGCGTTTCAGTCAAGCCAACCCAGCTTGGTCTGGGCATCGACATGAAGTTGTTCAAGGGCAACTTGAACGGGATTCTGACAGCCGCAAAATCGTTCGGCAACTTCGTATGGATGGACATGGAGGGATCTTCCTACACACCAGGAACTGTCGACGCCTATCTTGAATTCCGAAGAAAATTCGACAATGTTGGTTTAGCGATACAAGCCTACGACAAGAGAAGCGATGAAGACGTGAACCGAATCCTTGACTCAAAAGGTATAATCAGATTATGCAAAGGCGCATACAACGAGAGCCCAGAGATCGTATTCAAAAGCAAGCATCAGATCAACCAGAACTACTCGAAACTTATGCGATTGATGTTTGAGCGCGGAAAAGGATTCGCAATTGCCACACATGACGAGAGGCTGATTGGGGAAGCTATCGAACTAAGCAAAGCGAACCATACTGATTTCGAATTTGAAATGTTGATGGGTATCAGGGATAAGAGGAAGATTGAACTTGTAGAAATGGGCTATCGAGTGAGCGAGTACATTCCATTCGGCAAGAGCTGGTGGGCCTACTCGGTTAGAAGAATTCACGAACATAAGAGTAACATATTCTTACTCGCCCGCTCGCTAATCAGCAGCTAAGCAACCCCGACAGAGCGCAACTTGACCGTACCGCCGACAGCAAGCTAGCGCTCTGAGATAGGAGCCGGGCTGAAGCTCGCAGCAGTCCCCTGGCGAGAACAGATTTTTCAGGAAATAGACTTTAAGACACCAAAGCGTTGCCTAGAAAGCCTATGCCTCGGTGGCTCAGCCTGGTAGATCCCAATAGTAGATTAGGGCAGCTGAAAGCGGCCGCCTCGTAAATTCCTCAAGAGAGCGGCAGGTCGCGGGTTCAAACCCCGCCCGAGGCTCCATACTTCGAGTTCATATCCCTACCATTTTTCATGTGCGGATATGATGGAGAGCAGCTTGGACAGAATTGACATACACAGCGGCAGGCACAGGTTCGAGTTGGCGTAGCGAAATCTGGAGCAAGACCCGCTAATATGTCCAGAGAACAAGTTGCACATTCAACGCTTCATTACATTCTGTCGAGCTGCAAACCTAAGCGTTTCCAGGCAGCTGCTCTATCTCCAGAAGCTCACGGTTCTAGGCAGGCTCTATCAGGCTCCTTTTGAAAACGCAAGGAAGCGAATTGTTCCTGAGAGGAGCAATCGAACGATGGGCGAATTGATAGACAACTTGCCAAGACCGAGCCTCAATTGATGCCTTTGGCACAATCCTAAAATATTAGGATACCCCTAACTTAGGGTATGCCTATCTTACCGGAGGAGTCACAGTGAGAAGAGAAGTCGTCGCGCTGGTAGGAGCATTGCTGATCGTGATAGTGGCAATTTCAGCCTTCTATGCGATCAATATGGGGGCACAGACCGCTCCGCCGACAACAGGTCGAATCAAAGTGCTCGCTACATTCTATCCAGTATACGACTTCGCCAACAACGTTGGTGGCAATCGGATTGATCTGTCGCTGCTTGTTCCCGAAACTGTAGACGTGCATGAATTCGAACCTACACCATCGTCTATACAGGAGGTCGCAGCTGCGAACGTTCTAGTTTTCAGCGGAGCAGGGCTTGAACCGTGGATTCCCCAAATCGTTGCCGCCTCCGACAATCCTAGATTAATAGTCGTGGATTCTAGTCAGGGTATTCCTCTACTGCCCGTTCCACCCAGATTCCAGAAAGACAACCGCACATATGACCCTCACATCTGGTTAGACCCGGTTTTGGCGAAACAACAGGTAATGAATATTCTACAAGGCTTGATCAAAGCCGATCCAGCTGACCAAGGATACTTCACATCCAACGCCCAAGCCTACAACACGAAGCTTGATAATCTCAATTCTCAAATCCTGCAGGCGACCAGCAACGTCAAAACACGATACTTCGTGACCCTGCATGAAGCCTTCGCATATTCGCCAAAAGGTA
Organism: Candidatus Bathyarchaeota archaeon; assembly: GCA_963835925.1. Classification (GTDB taxonomy): domain Archaea; phylum Thermoproteota; class Bathyarchaeia; order 40CM-2-53-6; family 40CM-2-53-6; genus FEN-987. The sequence goes on along the minus strand of CAWIHH010000004.1, from coordinate 946,566 downwards.
CAATTTGACGCAGGTTCCGATAGCAGGTCCGTTCGAAGAGGAGCCAACCCCCAGCGACATACAGACCGCAATTGGAATAGTACAACAGAATCACCTTTGCTACATCGGCTACGAATCATTGGAGAATCCGAGTCTCTCTCAATCAATAGCAAGCCAGACCCACGCAACCATAGTCCTGATGGATCCAATCGAAGGGCTAAGCCAGGCTGATCAGGCAGCAGGAAAAACTTACCTAATCAAAATGCAAGATAACCTCGCAGCCTTCGTATTGGCGTTGAACAATGCAGACTGCTAGTATCGTCGAATGCGATGATGTAGTGGTTCAGTACCCGAACGGAGTTCGCGCCCTAGACCACATCTCGCTCGCAATCGATAGGAAAGATCTGGTAGGTCTGATTGGTCCAAATGGAGCGGGCAAAACCTCACTGCTCAGTGTTATCCTCGGTCTAATTCGGCCCGATTCTGGAGTCGTCAGGTTGTTCGGGGAACCAATCTCAAACAAGAACTTAAGGCGAGTTGGATACGTTCCGCAAGCTCTTCACTCAACGGCCGTAGGATTCCCTTCCACAGTTTCCGAGACCGTTCTATTCGGCAGAGTTCCACGAGCCGGCTTGTTCCACCGACTAGGCAAGAGCGACGATGCGAAAACAGAAGACGCCATGAAACTCCTAGAGATCTTCGACCTACGAAACAGGAAACTGGACCAACTATCCGGAGGACAACTTCAACGCGTCTTCGTGGCGAAGGCCCTTGCTGCTGATCCGGAAATTCTCATCTTGGATGAGCCGACGAGCGGTGCTGATGTCCATTCCAGAACTGAATTCTATACGCTGCTAAGTAAACTAAACAGGGATTTCGGGCTAACGGTCATACTCTCCTCACACGACGTTGGGGCCGTGACGAAGATGGCGAACAAGGTTGTGTGCATAAATCGTACTCTGTTCTTCTGCGGACTCAGGTCAGACTTTACGGAGGAAATGCTCGCGAAGACATATGACTACCAAATTAGGGTGATAGAGCATACCCACGCTTGACGTATTCATATCGATGATGGCGGAAGGATTCGTTCAGAGGGCATTTATCATAGGCATCGTGATAGCGCTGCTGAGTTCGATCCTGAGTCTTTTCATTGTGTTGAAGAGGATCTCGCTCATCGGTGACGGACTAGCCCACACAGCTTTCGGCGGCCTTGCGTTGGGCTACTACCTCAACATCGTGCCGTTATGGGTTGCCGCGGGTGTTGTTATCCTGGGATCGATTGGAATAACGAAGACCACTCGATCTTCGAAGATCTCTAGCGACGCCGCAGTCGCTATTTTTCTCCAGCTTGGGCTTGCATCGGGCATAGTGCTCCTCAGCTTGTCTCGGGGCTTCGGCATCAATTTGGAAAGTCTGCTCTTCGGGAGCATGCTTCTCGTCTCTCCCGATCAGATTCTCTATGCTGTTCTTGTTCTTGGAGTGACCCTAGCATTGATTCTTGCTTTCGCTAAGGAGCTGGTGTACAGTACCTTTGACGAAACGCAGGCTAAGGCTTCTGGAGTAAGCACGTGGTTTTTTGATTACCTGATTAGTGTTCTCGCTGGAATCGCAATCATAGTGTCCATACCTATTGTGGGAGTTCTCCTTATCTCGGCTCTGCTAGTGCTTCCCACTCTAACGAGCGCCCAAATTAGCAACTCGTTCAGGCAGACCGTCATTCTGTCACCAATCTTCGGACTTGTTAGCGTAATACTCGGTCTCATTGCATCAGTCATACTAGACACTGCATCAGGCGCAACCATTGTATTAGTAGGTCTGGCAGTCTTCTTGGTCACGCTATTGGTCAAGCGAACACAGAGAAAGCGTCTTCCGGCAAAATTCGGATTTGTGAGAACATGAATCTCTCAGATCTGACTAGAGCTGAGGTCGCATACTTGCAAACCATGTATCGCCTCAACGAATCTGACGACATTGCCTCGGTTTCCGTATTGGCTAGGAAATTTGATGTAAGGTTGCCCACGGCCATAGAGATCCTACGTAAGCTTCAAGCAAAGGGGCTCGTTGTTCAGAAACCGTGGAAAGTTCCAGAGCTGAGTACAAGAGGTATGGCAATGGCAGAATCAGTCATCCACCAGCACAGAATAATCGAACTCTACCTGAACACCACACTCGGCTTAAACTCTCAAATATCGTGTACTGAAGCGACCAAGATTGATTACCTGCTCGACAAGACTGTGATAGAGAAAATGTGTAAAGTCCTCAACCGACCCACAAAGTGCCTACACGGCCATCCCATTAAACACCAAGAACACTAGGCTACTTGTGCAGAACAGAGTGAATTGATGCTTGGCCGTTGGTTCCGGTCGAGAATTACGGGGTGCTAAAAGCATGCTGATGTTTTGCCGTCTTGTTATGTTTGTCATGATTCTGGTTTTGATTTTTTCTGTTGACGGTTCTGCTGTCAGAGGTGAAGAACCAAACGTAGGCGTTTTACGCGTGCGGAGCTTCAAAGTTCCAAGAGAAGTAGCTCCAGGCAGCATCTTCCCGGCTACTCTTGATGTCGAGTATAATCTTCACAGACGGCCAGCCAATGCTACAATTCGTGCCGCGATCTACATTGGCGATATCAATTTCAGCAACCCCTTCTGGCAGAGCGATCCAGTGACCGTTACGGAAGGCGGAGACGAGATCTGGCATGCTAACCTTACCTCGCCGCTAACTGAAGGATACCTTAGGCTCACTGCGTGCGCGTATTATCTGGATGAAGGTGGGTGGAGATTCTACAACAACACGTTCAATGGGCCGAGCTTTGCGCAAGCCATCATTAAGATTGGAAAAACCGCCAGTCTAGATATCGCTCTCGGCGTTGTTGGGTTACGTGTAACCATCGACAATTCAACTATAATTACCTCATCCACGGGGGACGCGCAGACCATGCTGTTTGTGGGTGGCACGTATCTAGTCTCGGTTGTACCCGCCGTGGAATTTCAGAATGCCACCAGAATAATATTCGCTGGTTGGAGTAACGGCGATAAGCAGACTGAGAAAAGCGTTGTAATGGACGGTGACGCAAAACTAGTCGGGTCGTACAAGGTCCAATACGCGCTACAGACATATTCGCGTGGAGCGTCGCAAATAGAATGGTACGACGCAGGCGCCAACGCCAAGTTACAAAGTCCGAGTTCAGTTCCAATGAATTGGCCACTTGACGTCTTCGGCTTAAAGGACAATTTCGTAAGGTGGACCGGAGATGTCAACTCCACTCTATTGCAGGTCAATGTCACCATGAATAGTCCTAAGACAGTCTATGCGGATTTTTCCTCCGATTATGGTCCTCTAATCTTGCCGGCAATTTTGGTTGCTGGGGTTGTTTGTTCACTGGTTCTCTTCATAACTCGGCGTCAGAGTAGGGTGGCAGATATTCCGGATGAACTCAAGTCAACCGAACAATTGACCGCTGTTCGCTGCGGTAGGTGTGGTGAACCGGCGGGGAAGGAATGGGCCTACTGTGACCATTGCGGGTCTGATCTAAGAGACGCTAGGCCCTCGATGCGTGAAGATGTGAAAGACTGAAACAGATTGTCTGCGGTCCGGGTCAGTTAATGAAGTTTAAGGATGGTTGGGCCGATAATTTCTTGCAAGGAGAAGCGCACCCGCGAAGAAGAGAATCGTGACCAGAGCGACTGCAATGCCGCCGCCGGTTCCACTTGTCGCATATCGAACTTGACTTGTTGAAGTCGAAAGCGTCAGTAAGGTTAGGGTTGTTTGTCCGCTGAACGTTTCCGTATCAGTGAACGGGAACACTTGGCCAAAACAGACTGGCGCCGTACCGGTGCAGCTAAGTGAGGAAGTGGAATAGTCCGCCATAATCTCCAGGTTAACCGCAGTCAAAATGGTCGTGGAAGTGTAGCTTGAAGTGATGTTCTGCGGAACCGTGATGTAAATCATGGAGCCAAGACTAAGGAGTGCCACGAGGATCATGATTGCTGGAATCAATTGACGAAGCATGATTGTCCATGAATGGTCGAATTCACGAGTATAATTGGATTTTGCTGGAAGTTTTTGAGGTTGTCCGAGTCGTTGTTTCCGATTATCGTGAGTTCTGCATGTGATAAATACCTATCTGTACCATAATCGAAGGAGGCCGGTAATGCTGAACAAATACCGCGTTTTGCCTTACTTATTTGGTTCCCTTTTGCTCATCGTACTTATTGCGAGAACGTCCGAGATCTTGAGTCGCCCGGGGCGGGTATTTATCGAGAGCGGCATTTTTTCTGACAAGCTATGCTATCTTGGCAGCTTTGAAATGATTGTCTGCCCTGAATACCTACCGCCATTTGAGACATGTCTCGCCGTTCTAGCGATAATGCTCGTAGTTTCTGTTTGGGCTAATTGGAGAAAGTGACGACATTCAAAGTCCGAATTCTTGGTTCAAGAGACTGGGGATCAAGAGTCGAATAAAGAATGTAAGGTTGCTGACAGAAGAGCGCTGATTTTTCGTGTCTGCGTTACTTTCTTGGATGATAATTCCACTATTTGTTTGAGTATTTCCGCGTGTCTTTTTTCGTCGGCGGCAATGTCTTCAAGAGTCTTCTTGACTGCGGGATTGGTTTCAACAAAAGCTTTCAAAGTCGAATGTAGCAGGGTAACGTATTCTTCACCGACGCTTTCTTCATATGCGACTAGGTTTCTCGGCCTCAACCAAAGGCATTCCTTTGACAATTTCATCTCTCATGTGACGCGTGGATGTTAGTGCTTGTTTGAACAGTTCGCCCATGCTATCGCATTCAGTTTCAGCAGGTCCTAGGACGTTTCCAATATGGTTATTGCTGATCGCTTCTAGGAGTTTACGATGATTGCGTGTCTCCACTAGTATTTCGCCGAGAAGGCGTTTCACTTGACCATCCTCAGTTCTGTCAAACATGACTTCGTAGAGATGGCACGTTTCATCTTCTAACAGTGCCAGACAAGCGAACGTTACATCTGCCATTGAATTCGACTTAGTGTGTGTTGGCATCTGTTCGCCCCCTGTTGGAGAGGGTTTAACGTCAGTATCGGCAGTTATCTTTCTTCACTTGGTTATAAAAGGCAACAAGCGGATGTGAATTGGTTGTTGCATCTATCTTCGACAATCAACTGAGCTATTTGAACAGCTGTTTTCCAAGGATGGTCAGGATTAGCTGAAGCCATCCTAGACTTCCCACTTAAGGAAGTGCTGATGATGAGATCGATCTTTTGATTGGGTGATGTCTACTCGTTGTATTTGCTCAGTTCTCTTGCGCGATCCAAGTCCTTGAGATTGTTTAGTTCTCTGGCTCTCTGGAGAACCCTAATGATTCTTTCAACTTCTCTTGTGCTTCTCCCAACATCCAAGGGGTAGATGGCGCTGAACCTCAAGGTCCCATCTGGGTCTATAACAAAAAGGCCTCGATATGTGACACCCTTAGTCTTGTGCAGAACACCGTATTCCTCCGCCAGCTTCTTGTCAACGTCAGCTATGAGTGGATAGTCTATCTTCACTCCAGTCTTGTCATTCACCTCAGTAATCCATTTTCGATGAGACTCAGTTGAGTCAACGCTCCATCCGATGAACTGAACCCCTAGTTCATCAAATCTAGGCTTGTTCCTCGCGAAACCGGTAATGTCCGCCTCACAAATGGGGGTGAAATCTGCAGGATAAGCGAACAGGACCACCCATTTCCCACGAAAATCCGAAAGCGAGATCTTGCCCTTGTTTGTGTCTGCCGCGAAGTCTGGAGCTGGCTCGTCAAGTTTTGGCATAGTCTTGCTATGACAGAAAGAGCTATTAAAAAACGACTGACCCCTTCGTCTTGAGAACCTAGTTCGGAGAGGTGATTATGTTTGGTATCATACAATAAGGGCGACGTTTACGTTTGTGACCATCCCGAATGTCATATTGAGGTCACAGTCACTAAGGGTTGCACGAAGGACAAGTGCCCGAACTGTGGACCACTGATGTGTTGCGAGAAGCCCATGATTAAGAAGTGAGCAGACAACTAACGCAGTCGAAATCTACGGATTTTTTCATATTTTCATTCCCAATCGTAAGCCCTGACGCAAACTCAACGAACTGAACAAGGCATGTTGTGTTATCGATTAACTTGGATCCTCTCAACTATGCGTACCGGTTCTTGGTTCGCTGATCCATCTACTCTGCGTGGCGCTTGACCCTGATTTTCGACCGCTCGCGGACCACAAAGTATCTCTGTCTACAGAGGTATTCCATATAATCCTCTAAGATTTCCTTCGCTTCACTGTTTCCTCTGACTTGGATATACTCTTTGACAAGGTTCAATTTCATTACACCTTAATTCTAGTTATTCTATCTCGTAACTATAATCGTTGCATACAGGAAAATGTCAAACGCCACGTTTTCCATCTAGTGTTTTGCCTCCAATCTTCATATTCCCGAAGTCTCCTAGCCCGATTGACCAGTTAGAACTTGGCGTAGTACTGGTCCCAGATTTCTCGTGATGCGATGAGGAAGTTTATGAACCGTTACTTTAGACCCTTGTTCAAAATTGAAGCGACCCTGGCAGATCTACCCTATCGGAGTCCTATTCGGAATGGGGTTCGATACCGCAACAGAGATTGCCCTTATCGCGATCAGCGTAGGTGTCGGGGTCTCTTCGTCTATCCCCGTGTGGACACACTTGGTTTCGTCAGAACCATTTTGGAGAACGAAGAGTAGTATGAGCGAGTGTTGTATCTGGAGCCTGCCCTCCCGGCTAGTGTCCTGTTCCTTTCACGAATTGGCTTCGCTGCTCTCAGCAGCAGGCCTGCCTTCCAGCGCCGATAGCAAACTGACTCAGCCGCACGATCGGTGAAATGCAGTTGGTCAGCGACATCTCTAGTGCTTCTTGGCTTTCCGTCACTCATCAATTCAAGGAGCTTGTCTCTCGAACCGTAGGGGCGACCCATGTTTGGAACTTCATCTTCACTGAGGCTCTTAACCCGCTAACCCGACTCAAACCCGACTGAATCACGGAACTCTCGGATGCGGGCTTAGACACCTCAATAGAAATGGCCCGAGGCTCCACGATACTAATTCAAAGCCCCATCTTTGCACACTATTCTTGGCTCTCGCGTCTTATGCCTTTCGAGAGGCTCAACCCTCTTTCGGGTTCAAATTACGCTGCCCGTACCATTAGACCCGAAGGCCCGTGATCGGCGTATGCGCGCCATTAGACCCACACACCTCGTCAAACCCTTTATTATTTGACAATCACATGGCGTTTCGCGAACGAAGGTTCAGATGAACTAGAATCATTTCTCCAGCCACGAGTGTCGCATGGTGAATGCGCCAACGGCCACACAGGCGACCGCATAAACCGCAAGAACCGACAGCACAAAAGGAAGCCCTGTTGGGTCAGGGTAGAACAGTACCTGGCGTAAACCGTCAATCGAATATCTTGTAGGTGTGAAAACGCTTAAGTTCTGCAGCCATCGCGGAGCAAATTGAACCGCGGCGAAACCTCCACCCAGCAAGAAGAGACACGTTGCCATTATCGAGGAGAAAAACGCAACGTTTCTTGTACCTTTAACGTACGTACCTATCACCGCACCCGTGCCTGAGGCACACAACGCTGTTCCCAAGAATATCGCGAACAAGGCGGGCAACTCGTAAAGTTGCAGGCTAACGAAACCCACAACGACCGTGAGCAATACCGCTGGAATCACAATCGCAAAACACACTAGGATTCCTCCTAAGATACGGCCGAAAACTAGTACCCATGAATTCTGCGGCGATAATGCGAGCATACGAGCGGTCTTGCTCTCCTCGTCCTGGGCACACAGGATGGCCGTTCCCACTAGGCCTATGTTCAGGATCAACAGCACAAACGTGGGAACAAGTTGGTAGTGGAACCAGTCAACGTTAGTCTCCCTAAGATATTGCTCCTCCAAAGCCACATGGTATACGTTTGGTAGTGAAGTATTCACTAACTCCTCAGACACTAAGCTTGGAGCATCGAACTCCACAACGGATCTGTCCACGCTTCTGCGAATATCGTCCGAAAAATCAAAGTCCGTGTTGTCAATATTAACAAGAACCTTTCCTTTTCCTTTCGCTACGTCTGCATCAAACGACGACGGAATAGTGATAATGGCAGCAACCGTCTGCTCCTGAAGAAGCGCATTCGCAGTAGTCGCATTAGTAACAGTGAGATAATACGTGCCAGTCTCCGACTCGATAATCCCTGCCATTCGTATAGACTCAGGTCCGCTTCCCTCGACAACCAAGGCGACGGGCTGCTGTGTGACTGCCAGACTCAATGTTGCTAGGATTATCATCATCGCAATAGGTGGGATGACTGCGGAAGCTGCGGTGAGTGGCATTCTCCTCCATCTAGAAATGTCATTTCGTGCAATAGTCAAGAGTGAATTAAGCGTCATAGGAATCCCTTTCTGGAATAACGCCATGCCAGAACCAATGCGAATACTGCCCATCCGGCTAAAGCTAAGGCAAGTATGCTTGATGGTTCAGGTGTGACTCTCAAATTAAAAACGGCATGCTCCATCAAACCAACCGCATAGTATTCCGGTGAAAAGTGTGCTGCAATCCAAATGAGATCACCATCGAACCGCTGCGGTTCGTATGAACCACTGAAAAGGTACAAGGGCAGAGCTGTTCCTAGAATCAGCATAGACACTGGAAGCGTCTTCTTCAAAAGTGCGCCAAGCGCTGCACCAACACAACCAAAAATAATAACGGAGAAAAGGAGAACACCTAACATTTCAATGATGTGAACTGGTGAAATGCCATAGCCAATTAGGGCAGCGAATGTCGTCATCGCCAAAGCTCCTATCGAAACCAGTATCGTTGCAATAACGCGTCCCATCAGCGGAATGATGGGATGAACTGGTGAAGCCACTAGGAATTTTGCTGACTTTGATTCGAATTCCTCTGCAACTGAGAGAGCACTTAACGTCCCAGCAATTATGAAAGCGTCTAAGACCAACGCGCTTGCAATCATGTAATCAATGAAGCTTTGCTCGTGCGGGTACAGATCTGTCTCAACTACGCTCACGTTCAGGCCTTCAAATTTGAGTTCATTGCCGAAACCCATGATGCCAGCAGGCATCGCGCGCTCAATATCCGAAGTCATATCGCTGTTAATATTGTCGATAAAGACAGTGATAGGCATCGTCTTTCCTTCGAGGATGCCTTCCGAAAATCCTTGTGGAATCACTATCATTGCCACGAATGCTCCCTGAGAAACCAATTCCCTGGCAGCCGTCTCGTTATTCATGAACGTCAAGGCGAATGAATGATGATCGTTTTGGAGGTTAGTGATTAATGTCTGTGCAAGTGGACCATGATCGTAATCTACCACAATGGTTGGAGCGAAAGCGCCACTCGTACCAAAAAGAGTCACAAGCAAAAGAAAAGTTACGGCCTGAGCCAAAATAAGTCCAAGAAGTAGATGGGATCTGCTCAATCTGCCTAGCTCAGCGTTCATTCCGCCTAGAAACGCGCGTAGGCCTCGTCTCATGATTGCTTCCCAAGCGATTTGAATACTTCAGAGAGATCAGGAGCGCGGAAGCGGAATCCCTCAATATTACCGTGCTTAGCAAATTCGTGTAAGACATCGTCTGGGTTCGCTCCTTTATCCAAGAACAGCGAAACACCACTTAATGTAACGTGAGCACGAACTACCTGGCGAACCTCGCTTATGCTTGCTCCAATTCTCTCGGCGGTTTGCTCATCGCATTCGATATCTATACAACTGCCAGTACGCATAACTAACTTGCGAGGTTCCTCGATCGTCAACAATTCTCCAGCCTGCAATACTGCGGCACGATCACACAGAGCCAGAGCTTCGTCAAGATAATTCGTAGCAACTATTACCGTTCTCTTCTTCGATTTGAGAAGCCGAAGATAGTTCCAAACCGCGTGACGCACATCAGAATCAACTCCAAGCGTAGGCTCGTCAATGATGAACAATTCAGGATCATGAATGAAGGCACGCGCTATAGCGGTACGCCTCTTTAGGCCCCCTGAAAGAGTGCTAACGATCTGATCGCGTCTATCTGAAAGACCTAGAATCTCAAGCACCTCAATAATCCTCTTCTTCGGATCAGGCACATCGTAAAGGCTCGCGGAGAACCTTAGATTTTCTAAAACAGTTAATTCTTCATAGAGTGCATTTTCTTGAAATACAACCCCCATTCTTCTCCGAAATCCTATTGCTTGTGCAGGCTCTCTTTCTTCTAGTACGGTGATTTCTCCTGAGGTATGGCGTCTGAGACCGGAAATGATGGAGAGAAGGGTGCTCTTTCCAGCTCCGTTTTCTCCTAGAAGGCCCATTATTTCTCCATGTCTAACTTCGAGCGTAATTCCTTTCAGAATTTCCTTGCTCGCAATCTTACAGCGAATATCACGCAATGCAATTACACTACCCTCAACATCCCCCATCACGCCAAAGTAAACCGCAGGTGGTACTCGAGGATACTGAGCCGTGAAGAACGTCTGCGCCCCGCATGCGTCACAGAATCTATCATGATCTTCAAGCTGACGACCACAATTTCCACAGAACTTGCTCAAGTCACATCATCTCAACCTTTCCGCTTTGAGACTTCAATGCGCTGAGATATCCGGGAAAGTGCTTCCAAGTTGTTCATAGATAAAACCAAACATTGGCAAGTCGTCATATATGAAATCAAAAGTTCGTGAAAGTATATGAGTGTATTCATAGATTCGTTTATCCAGTTCGACGAGTTTTCTCGAGCCCCCTAATTCTAGTTTAGTCACAATGTCTCCGCACTAACGCTTCTCGTAAACGTCTATACGTAAGCTGTTTTCGCTAGCGAGTCTCAAATTATGGATTGTAATTGGGCAATCCCCTACATGTAGTGCATTTGGATTCTTATCCAGGACTACGACAGCTCGCGTTGCACCATCAAATAGCGCCAAGTTATCCTTGAGTAGTGGTAAGTTCCGATTGACTATTGCAGAGTATGTTGGGACCAAGTTACCGAAGAACGTTTTCAAATTTCTTTCAAGATCATCCGGAGAATAAAGTTCACAAGTCCGGCCGCCATGCTGAGCAGCCCGACGTCCCCAAGAATTCTCCAAGATATGCACCACCAGATCTCTGGACTTTGGAAATTGTGAGAATGATGTACAACAGTAAAGGAATCCTTGAACTACGTCTCCGCTTACAATGATGAGTTAGTTATCGCTGGACACGGAACGATTGCCTTGGAGATTCTTCAGCAGGCACCAGATATCGAAACAATCCTGATCCCTGTCGGTGGAGGAGGCCTAATCTCAGGAATAAGCATGGCTACAAAAAGCATGAGGCCGAGTATTCAAATTATCGGCGTGCAATCCGAAGCCTCTCCTTCGATGTACGAATCATTGCGAGCAAAGCATCTAATCGATACGAAAGTGAATGACTCGATAGCTGAGGGCTTATCCGGCAATATAGAAGCAGGATCAATTACATTCGACTTTGCCTCGAAATATGTCGACAGATTGCTCCTAGTGAAGGAAGATACGATAAGGAAAGCCATTCGGGTGCTCTGGGAAAAAGACGGACAGATCTCGGAAGGATCAGGAGCCGTTTCCGTAGCGGCGGCATTAGAAAACAAGGATCTGCTCACCGGGAAGAAAGTGGCAGCGATATTGAGTGGCGGAAATATCGATCCGATGCTCTTCAAATCCATTGTAGAATGATCTTTCCGACTCTATGCTTTCCGGACGCATAGGCATTAGCCTTCCAGGCCGAAGGAATAAACCTCCACGCCGAGGTCTGGAGCTGAACTGAGCCTGCGCAGTTTGTCCATAGGTGCCTCTTAAGCGATTTGCGGTCTTTCGGATCATTAAAAAAATAATGAAAAGAAGGGTTTTCGCAATTGGTCGTCGCCGCCCAGATATCTACTGGACGACTTCGCCTGTTGCGAAACGTGGACCAACGGTGTTGATCTTTACCTTCACCTTGTCGCCAGGCTTGGTTTGTGGGACGAAAACTACGAAGCCTTCGATCCTTGCGACTCCGTCACCACGACGGCTCGTCTCTTTGATCTCAACCTCGTATTCCTTACCTTGCTCCACTGGCTTGTTGAAGGAACGTTCAAAACTCATACGTTTCACCTCGGTGTTTGTTTCAGCTAGTTCGTCGGGAGAAAACTCGCACGTCGGCACGCATGGATACGATCGGACGGTCGGCTTCAGCCCGTACACATAGCTTGCGCTAATGCAATGACTTGAGCCTAATAATCCTAACTGAAGTTCCCTGATGCCTAGGATCATCGGTGACGGCGATTTCTGCCGTCCCTTGTCTCAGTCCGTTGCCAATCTTTCTTTCTTTGCGTCTCGATTCTAGTACGGCCAGGCCTGAATGAACTCACATCTTTCCGATATTGCTGGATTTGAGCGTAGAAATCAGGATACCCGTTCTCATCATTCGATAAATTGGAAATGAGTTCGTTGAGCTTGGCTCTGATGGAATCAGAATCATATTCATCCCACGCTCTTGAATAAATCTCATAGGCTAAGTGAAACTTGAAATCAGTAGGTCGGTCAATCTCAAGTTTCGACGGTCGATTGTTTTCCGTGATGTTCTCATCCAAGGACTATGTACTCGCTGGGAATACGAGAATCGTCTTATTTAATTGGTTCTAGGCTGCCGATGATTTCAACGCTGCGTTCCCGCCGCACTGCCATCGCCCGAGAAACGCATGTAAGCTTACTCACCAGTCGAATAACGTAGGAAGCCTTTTATGGGGTTACAAGGCTGTGCGCGGCTTCGCAACGCATCCAGCATACTTTCAACGCGGAGGTGAACAATGCTTGACAGAAAAGACAGTTACCGAGAGAGCCCCCATGAGGTCCAATATTCCGTCCAACACAGTCCTCGTCGGACAAAAACCTTTGATGAGTTACGCAACCGCTATTGTAATGCAAATCAATAGTGGCAGCAAAGAACTCTCAGTTAAGGCGAGAGGGCGCGTCATCTCCAAGGCCGTCGACGTCGTTGAAGTTGTAAGAAGACGCTTCTTCGACGGCAAATTGGAAATCAAGGACGTGAACATTGGAACCGAAGTGCTAGGTGAAGAGGGCCAAACAAGAAACGTCTCCACGATCGAAATTAAACTCGCGAAGAAGTAGACGCGAGATCTCGTGGAAATAACCAACACTCTCTTTTTTATTTTCACTTTTTCTGTTTCAGACCGAATCGACAATTGCGCAGCTGGATTATTAGCTTCTGATTTGTCGGCTCGCGAACGGCCTAATCCTTTTGAAGCTCCGGCAGAATTCTCTCAAAGTAGTCAAGTGATTCCGGATTTGACAGGGCGTCTCTGTTGGCAACGGGTTTGCCGTTCATCATGTTCCTTACTGCGCTTTCAACTTTCTTCATGTTGAAGGTGTATGGAATACTCGGGGTCTCAAGGATCAAAGCTGGGACGTGCCTGGGAGATGCATTTTCACGCAGGGCTTTTTTGATCTTGGCTTTCAAATCCTCTGTTAGACTGTGTCCCTAAGCTAGTTGGACGAATAGTATAACGCGCTGGTCTCCTTTCCAGTTCTGGCCGACGACTAGGCTGTCAGTGATTTCAGGCAACTTCTCCAGCACGCTATAGATTTCACCTGTTCCTATGCGTACCCCGGAAGGTTTGAGGACACTATCCGAACGACCTAGGAAAGTTATGCCACGCGTGTCGCTGTGGATTATGACGTAGTCACCATGCCTCCAAACATTCTTTCCTGCAGGCTGATAGAAGGTGAAGTATGCCTCTCTGTACTTCTCATTCTTCGGGTCGTTCCAGAAGTAGAGCGGCATTGACGGGGAGGGGGCTTCGCAGACTAGCTCCCCCTCCTCGATCAAGCAGCCGGTCTCCCATTTTCGTCATAAGCGCTCACTTTCATCCCTAAGCCCGGGAGCTTGAATTTCACCGGCGTAGACAGGAAGAGTGGGAGCACCACATGCAAAGCAACCGTTAATGTCGGTGCCGCCCGAGATCGAATTGAAATGCAAATCCTCCTTGATCTCTTCGGTAGACCCACTCGAATCCTTCTGCTGATAGCGGCGAACCTGTTTGCGATATCTCACGCAGACGATGACAAATCGTAATCTTTTCCAGGTCTTGCGTGTTCGCTTCTCAGATAGTTGAAGTAACTTGCACTACATCCGAAGATCGATATTCTCTCGTCTTGTATGAATTTCCACATTGTACCCCAATCTGGATAGTTTGGATTGCCATCGTAGAGCGCGATGGTTGAGCCAACAGCTAACGAGCTCATCAACCAGTTCCACATCATCCAGCTGGGAGATGATATGTAGGTGATCCTGTCCTCGCGTTTGAGATCGGTGTGGAGAATCAGTTCTTTAAGATGATTCAGAAGAACACCACAACCTTGCACCATGCACTTTGGCTTGCCTGTCGTTCCGGAGGAGAACATCACGTAAACAGGATGATCGAATGGGAGCTGTTCGAATTGGATCTCTGACGGTTTCTTCGAGAGACAGAAACTCATCGTAGGCCACAGCGTTCGGTAGTTGTCGACAGTCCGGTCTCTCTGCAACATATGAAGCTACAACGACTCTCTGCAGAGAAGGAATTTCTTTCGCAACCTTTGCGGCATTGCCCAGAGTGTTGAAGATCCTGTTTCGGTAGAAGTATCCGTCAACCGTGAACAGAACTTTTGGCTCAATCTGCCCGAAACGGTCCAGAACGGCCTGCGGCCCAAGCTCAGCGCCACATGAAGCCCACACCGCGCCGATACTGGTGGTTGCGAGCATTGCAGCTGGCGTCTGAATCAGATTCGGCATGTAGGCGCATACTCGGTCTCCCGGTCTACTCCGACCTCGACGAAGCGATTGCGCAAGGCGGGCCACTTGGTTGTACAGGTCGGCATAGGTCATTCTAGCTGATCTCTGAGTTTCGCCTGTAAACACGAACGCTACAGTGACTGTCCCTATGGCTTAGAAGGTTCTCGGCGAAGTTCAATCTCGCATCAGGAAACCACTTGGCGCCAGGAAACTTCGACAAATCATCGACTACGGCCTCGTATCCGCGGGAGGCTTTGAGATCAGCGAATTCCCACATCGCCGCCCAGAATTCTGATAGTTTCTGGATCGACCAATCATAAAGCTGCCAGTATGACTCAATCTTCGAACCCGTGCTTCCTGTTCACGAAATCATTGAACTTTGTCAGGTTAGCCTGGTCTATGCGCTCCTGCGAAGGCTGCCAGAGTAGCTTTCCCATGAGTTCTGCCTCCGATCGAAAACTCCGACTTTCGCCGTCATCAGTTTGTTTCTTTGCAACCAAGGTTTAAATGGTAGTGTGGCGTTGCGTGCGTTAGACGAAAGCCGCGTGCGGACCGTAAGAAGTTCTGCACAGCGAAACTAGAACGCGGTTTTCCCGTAAACGAGGAAGCTTCGCCGTTCTGTTTTCTGAAAGCGGTTTGAGTAAGAAAGTGAAAACTAAGAATGAAAAGTTTCGAAGAACTCCCAATAGCGGGAGAAATACTGCGCAGCCTACACGAGATCGGATTCCGAGAAATGTTTCCGATCCAGGCTGCTGCGATAGGTCCACTGCTGCAAGGCAGGGACGTGATAGGTCAAGCTAAGACGGGCACTGGTAAAACAGCGGCCTTTGGAATTCCTATGGTTCAAAAGATCATTAGGAATGAGGATGTCTGTTCAAGGGTCTCGTTCTGGTTCCGACGAGGGAACTTGCACATCAAGTTGCCTCAGATCTGAGCAGATACGGCAAATACCTCTCAATCAGGGTGTTGGCGGTTTATGGCGGCCAACCTATCTACGGACAGATGCAAGCGCTTCAAGGTACGGTTCACATCGTTGTCGGAACACCCGGAAGAGTTATCGATCATCTGTCCCGGGGAACGTTAGTCCTTGAAGGAGTGAGGATGGTAGTTCTCGATGAAGCTGATCGCATGCTCGACATGGGTTTCCAAGAGGACATTGATTACATACTCAGCAGAACTCCAAGCGAAAAGCAAACCGCCATGTTCTCTGCAACAATGCCCGAAGAAATCCTAGAACTCGCTTCACAACACATGTTCAATCCAGAAGAACTTCTAGTTAGCAGAGACGAAATTGCGGTGGAAGAGATAGAGCAACTCTACCATCTCGTTGACCCTGAGCGCAAGTTGCAAGCACTCTCCGACATCATGGCGCAGAAATCAGTCAAACGTGCTCTCATCTTCTGCTCCACGAAGATTGGCGCAGATCGACTCGCCTGGAAACTGAGACGAATTCGGAGAGATGTAGCGGTCATTCATGGTGACCTGACGCAACCCCAACGTGAACGAGCTTTAGCAGGACTTTCGTTCAGGACGAGTTCGATTCCTGGTAGCCACCGATGTTGCCTCTCGTGGGTTGGATATTCAAGGTGTTTCGCATGTGGTGAACTATGATCTGCCCCATGACCCATTGCTCTACTTCCATCGAATCGGCAGAACAGGTCGAGCAGGAGCAAGCGGCATTGCGGTAACGTTGGTCTCTCGTCGGGAAATGGGCGACCTGAAACGGATCCAAGGCATGACGAATACCAGAATTCATGAATTTCAGAGCGCAATTGAGCCCATCACTCCATCAGCCTCTCCCGTCCAAGGGAGCTACTGAAGGCAACATTGAATACTTAGGGAGCGAATAGTGCAGCTAAAGAGAGAGTGGATGAGACGGGACGTAGACCATTCCGTAACAGAAACGTACGATCTGAGATGAAGTCGGTGGAGTGTATTCGCTGCCATCGATTGATTAGACTGGACGAGTACAAAGTTCATCTTAGCAACTTGCGGGTCCCGGCACAGACCTATTCAGAATCCTGTCCCACAAGTGCGCCTGCAACTCCCTCCTAGAGCCGATCGGCTTCTCATGTTCAACGAGGCAGCTGGCGGATCTCCAGGTTGTATTATGCGAAGAAATGCCTAGGATACATGAATGTTGCCAAGCCAAGCCTCATCAATCCAGACTCCTCCATGAAAGGACCCTGCAAGCTATCTACTCATTGCTTCCACTACTCAAAATACGCGGCGCCAAAGAAGTAGTTAAGCAATAAACTGGAGAAGCAGCCTTGACCCCTCTCAAAGCGCTAGGTGAACTTGGAATCATACGCATATTGGAAAAGGCCCTAGGAACAAGTCCACTGACAGTGGTGGGTTTTGGAGATGACATCTCCGCTGTCAAACTTACGAAGAATCATATTGCAGTGCTTAAAACCGACATGTTGGTCGGCAGCACCGACATTCCTCCAGGCATGACAATGAAGCAAGCTGCACGGAAGGCTGTTGTGGCCAATGTAAGCGACCTGGCCGCTAAGGGAATTAGGCCATTGGCGGGATCGTTGCGTTGGGACTGCCCGCTCACTTGACTGAACGAGATATTCACGAGATCGCATCGGGGCTTGCTCAGGGAGCGAAGGAATATGGTTTCCCACTAGTTGGAGGAGATACGAACGAATCCAATGACCTAACGATTTCAATCGCTCTCTTCGCCTTAGCGAATAGAAAAAAGCTGATTCTTCGTTCAGGCGCGAACGTCGGCGATATCGTCGCGGTCACGGGTGAGTTTGGAGATACTGCAGCTGGATTGAAGGCTCTACTGGAAAAGAAATAGCGCCCCAGACAATTGGTACGTCATTTGTATCAGGCAGTGTACAATCCCCGCGCCCAATTGAATTGGGACTAAGGCTGGCCGCAGTCAGGAGCAATTACTGCCTCAATTGACTCCAGCGACGGACTAGCGTGGAGCCTTCATGAACTCTCCAAAGAAAGCCGGGTGGGGATAAGACTTGAGAACGTGCCAATCAGCAGGGCGGCAGACAAATTCGCAAAGCGTTACGATTACAGTGCAAACGACCTAGCCCTCTATGGAGGAGAAGAGTACCACTTGGTACTCGCCGTCACGCCTGGCAAATTCGAAGCTGCAACGCACATGGCGAGAGGAGAACTGATACGAATTGGCATTGTGACACGTCAATTCAGAGGCGTTCGATTGACACAGGCTCAGAATGAAGTCGCTATCGCGATGAAAGGTTGGGAGCACTTCAAAAGTTAGACATAAGACTTGACCACGATCACACAGAGTAGACTCACCTGATCTGAAGGGTAACAAATGAAGTTCAATGTTCCTTACTATCCTCAGACAGCAGAGTTCACTTGCGGGCCAGCCTGCGTACTAATGGTAATGAAACACTTCGATCCGAAGCTCAAATTGAACCGTGCTATTGAGTTTGAAGTCTGGCGTCAATGCAATATGATTGGCACCAGAGGCGCAGATCCTTTTGGATTGGCAGTTCCCTTGGTCGAGAACGGACTCGAAGTGCGACTAATAACTCAGCGAAAAAGGATGATTGATGAGAAACCATGGAAACACCGCCTGCGCAGCAACTTTTCCCGTGAAGAAATCGAACTCAGTTTCTTTGGCATGAGAGAAAATCGACGAAGAGCGCTCAAGAGAAATCTTTCCGTTCAATATAGGCG
The DNA here is from genome assembly GCA_963835925.1 of Candidatus Bathyarchaeota archaeon. Classification (GTDB taxonomy): domain Archaea; phylum Thermoproteota; class Bathyarchaeia; order 40CM-2-53-6; family 40CM-2-53-6; genus FEN-987. The sequence goes on along the minus strand of CAWIHH010000004.1, from coordinate 928,111 downwards.
CCCTACTGTCTCTGACATTATCAGTGGTGTCAGTGCGGGGTTCGTTCCGATTGCGTTGGTTCACATGGGCGTTGTTCATTCTCTGAACATTCCCCACTGGGTTGTCATAATTGATGCGGTCGAAGAGAAAGTTGTTTTCCATGACCCCTACCCGCCGAAGGGCAGACGTGGTCTCGTGCTGCCGCAAGAGAAGTTTCAGAAGATAATCGATGACATTGGGACTCGGATTGGCATGAGTCCTTCGGTTCTGTTTGCTCGTAAGCGTTAAGCTTTCGCTGCTGGACGCGCTACGTAGAATCAATGCCGGGAATCAGCAGAGAGCCTAAAAACCAATGGTAAGCGTGCGCAATTCAGTTGAGTTCGAGTTGGATCTTACCATCCGAATAGCCGGGGAGTCAGGTGATGGCGTGATCCTGGCCGGGGAAATCCTGACATACGCCGTATCTCGAATGGGCTTGAAGATCTTCACCTTCCGAACCTATCCATCCTCGGTTCGCGGAGGGTCTTGTCTATATCAACTTCGAGCAAGTGATAACCATGCATACTCTCAGGGCGATCTCCTAGATCTGCTCGTCGCGTTTGACACGGAAGCCGTCTCGTCTCATTCGAAAGATCTGAAGGCTAACGGAGAGTTGATTTTCGATGAGGACAGGACGCCGAGGAACTATTCGTCCATGCCCAAGCGTTCACTTGGAGCACCCTTCACATCGGTCGCCAAGAACGAGCTTCATACTCCGAAAGTGAAGAACATGCTCATAGCTGGATATGTAGCCGCGCACATTGGGCTCTCAAAGGAGATACTAGAAGAAACCATCGTTAGTAAGTTGGCATCACGTGGAAACGAACTCCTCAAAGCGAACCTTGCCGCAGTAAATTCAGGGTTCAACCTGGCACCCAAGGTGGCCAGGATAACCACGCCAAAGGCTCGTACTAACAAGGTCATCTTGTCAGGGAACGAAGCAGTTGTGTTGGGAGCCATAGCGGCCGGATGCCGCTTCTACGCAGGGTACCCGATCACCCCCGCGTCAGACATACTCGATTCGATGGCGTCATTACTGCCAGGGTTTGGTGGAGCCATATTCCAGGGCGAAGATGAAATTGCTTCGCTCGGTGCTGCAATAGGTTCCTCATTCGCTGGAACCAAGTCGATGGTTGCAACTTCGGGACCTGGATTCTCCTTGATGAGTGAAATGATTGGATTGGCTTCAATGGTTGAGATTCCTGTGGTGATCGTCGACGCGCAGAGGGGGGGACCTTCAACGGGTTTGCCAACTAGGACCGAGCAGTCAGATCTCAATCACGCCTTTTACAGCGGGCATGGAGATATTTCCAGGATAGTCCTTGCGCCGGGTAATGTCGAAGACTGCTTCTATCAAACGGTAAGAGCATTTAACCTATCTGAGCGGTACCAGCTTCCTGTCATCCTCCTCACAGATCAATCGCTAGCGCAGCTCACAGAAGGCATGGCACTCCCAGACATAGACGCTCTAAAGATCATCAACCGGGACAGAGCTGAAATCACAAGTGGAGATGGATTCCGACGCTACGCGATAACTCATGATGGTATTTCCCCTTTCTCAATACCAGGTCAGCTTCATGGAGAGTACGTGGCCGAGAGCGTGGAACATGATGAGACAGGACGACAAAACTACGGTCCCCATGCACATTCCGAAATGACCGCCAAACGGTTCCGAAAACTGCTTACTACTGGAAGAGAGCTGGCTCAAGACCCATTGAACATGACGGAGCTGCCGGATAAGCAAGCGGAATTGGCAGTAATAGGCTGGGGCTCGACGCAAGGTGCGATTCACGAAGCCATCTTGAAGGCTCGGGAGAGATCGATTCACGTTCGCTGGTTACAATGCAAGCTTCTAGATCCACTTCCTGAAGTTCAACTGCTCAAGTTTCTGAAGGGGATCAAGCGGATATTGATTCCTGAACTGAACTACACTTCTCAGTTTGCCAAGTTACTCCGAGCCCAATTGGGAATTGACTCCATCCCTCTCAACAAGACCGAAGGTCTTCCATTCACGCCAAGCGAGATTCTTCGCAAGATCGAGGAGGTGGCCTGAAATGCAAGCAGGTCTCGGAGGAGAGTACCGAACCCAATATAATCCGAACTGGTGTCCTGGCTGTGGTAACTACGGCGTACTCAAATCAATCGACTTGGCTCTTCAAGAACTTGGCCTGAAAAATGAGCAGATAGTTGTCGTTTCCGGCATCGGATGCAACGGTCGTTTCCCGCACAATTTCAAGACTTATGGTTTTCACACACTCCATGGAAGAGTCTTGCCAATCGTTCAGGGCATCCATATAGCCAACCCCGAACTTTGCGTTATTGGAATCGCTGGTGATGGCGACGCATTTGCCATCGGGGGCGGGCATGTTCCGCACGCGGCTCGAAGAAACCCCGACATCACGTACATCGTCCTCGACAATGGAATCTTTGGGCAGACAAAAGGCCAACCTTCCCCTACGACCCCGATCGGTTTAAGGACGAAGGTAACCCCACACGGTAACAAGGAAGATCCACTAGACATAAGCAGACTAGCCTTAGCCTATGGAGTGTCATTCTTGGCCAGAGGCTACCCAGGCAAGGCCAACCATCTAGCAAACCTTGTCGCCGAGGGAATCAAACACAAGGGATTTGCACTCATTCACGTTCTAAACCCATGCCCTACCTATCACGACACTTGGAAAGAGTACCAATCGAAGGTCCTTGAGATCGGCCCGGAACACGATCCCACCAACGTAGACGCCGCTTTGGAGCTAGTTAGAGAGCAGACGAAGATTCCCATCGGTGTTATCTTCAAACAGGACCGACCAACGCTGGTGGACCGTCTCGGAGCTTCGACTCATGAGAAGCTAGCGATGACACAGTTACTTGAAACATATCGCTAGGTTGAGGAGATTATTCAACAGATCATACATAGACCTGCGGCAGCTAAATTCAACGGCGCAATAATCTAAACCGAAGAGCAATAGAATCCGTCTAAAGCCCCTGTCAATTTTATCTCGTTATTCTTTAGGTCTGAGGTCGACCACTCTTCGGGCCTTGCCCATCTCTGAACGTGGCAGAGCTCCGAACTCAACGAGCTCAACATCAGCGTTTATTCCAAGAACAGCCATGAGGTCAGATTGAATCTTCATCAGTAGGGCAGGGTCAGTTAGTCTCTCCGCTGTTACCTCGACTTTCACCGCCAGGCGATCAAGCTTTCGGTGGGACACCATGATCTGATACTGGTCTCCGAGACCTGATATGTTCATCAGCACGTGCTCAATCTGACTCGGAAAGACGTTGACACCACCGATGATTAGCATATCATCACTACGCCCTTTGATGCGTTGAATCCTGGGGTGACATCGACCACACTCACATTCCTCCTCAAAGACTCTTGACAGATCCCGCGTTCTGTAGCGAAGTAGGGGCATAGCCTCACGCGACAACATTGTGAAGACAAGCTCTCCCTCCTTCCCAGGCTCTAGGACTTCACCAGTGTCTGGGTTAATCGTCTCCACTAAGAACTCATCACCCCACACATGGAGACCGTTCCGCTGCTCGCACTCGATTGCCACGCCAGGTCCGTACAATTCGGTCATCCCATAGACATCGCGAGCGCAGAGACCAAAAACGTCTTCTATTCTCTCACGGGCTTCCTCACTCCACGGTTCTGCGCCGAACACTCCGATTCTTAGAGTGAAATCCTTTCTCGGTTCGTAGCCTTCTGCGCGGCTTGCCTCGCAGAGATACACCATGTAGGAAGGTGTGCAAGTGACCACTGCGCTTCGTAGATCACTCATCAGCATGAGCTGCCTCTTCGTGTTACCAGTACTTGTCGGGATCACCGTGGCGCCCAATGCTCTAGCGCCATAGTGAAAACCTAGACCCCCCGTGAATAGGCCATACCCAAACATGTTCTGAATGATGTCGCCCTTTCGCACGCCCGCGACATCTAGACTTCTTCCCACGAGTCTGCCCCAACGTTCCGAGTCTCCACGAGTGTATGACACAACGATCGGTTTCCCGGTCGTTCCGGAGGAAGCGTGAAGACAGTATAATTTGGTCCGAGGCACTGCGAGAATACCCAGCGGGTAGTTGTCCCTCAGATCTGCTTTGACCGTAAAAGGGACCCTCTCAAGATCTTCGAGGGTCCTGATGGATTCCGGCTTCACGTCGGCTTCGTCGAATCGTTTTCTGAACAAAGATACGTTACGATACGAATATCGCACTATCTTTCGTAGTCTCTCCAGCTGAATCTTCTTCAGCTCTCTTGGCTTCAAGAGCTGCTCCTTGCGCTGAAACAAACTGAAGCGCCGTGGTTCGACCAAGCAGAACAGAGAATAAATGACTTGTGAGAGAACCCAGACGGACGAAGCGTCAGCCTAATTTGGATATGGCTCGCTTTTCAACCGAAATGGCAGTCACCCTACTTACGGAATGAATTCCGGGAGGCTTTCCCTGTTAGATCCAGATGGGATCGAGTTGCTAATCAAGCCCATTTGATCGATGCGGCTAAAAGGCATAACAGGTATCTCTACATCCGAACAACCTGTAGCGACGGCGGGCCACCCAGACGTAGAGGCAACGGGCTTGACGGGTATGGAGAAAGCTGCATAAGAACCCGAGTGGAGCTTTTGAGAGCTTGAATATTTCTGCGATGGCTACTGGACCACTGACGATTGACCCGTCCGGTCGAATGAGGTACATCTGTCCTTGCAGGTCTTCTTCAGTTAATCCGAACCGAAAACGAGCGCGCGCGCTCAGGTGCTGGCTGGGAACATATTCAAAGTGCTGTCTGCGATCCAGAGCGTGGAGGATGCACGTAGCGGTCGTGCAGAAGTTGCATATACCGTCATAGATTAGATATGACTTGCCAAAAGGACAACTCGACCTCAAAGGCTGAATCTTGGGCGTGGCGTATCCTCCGAACGATTGTGCACGCATTAATTCTTTCGTAGGCTCGATTCCAGAAAATCCGATGTCTTCATTGGTTGGGGCGTGTATAGGTGGGTGAAAATGCATTCGCTACAATATGGCTTGCCACATTCAGCGCAGATGGCGACAGGTCTTTTACCGCTACCGCACAAGCAGACTTCAGCACTCAACCTAATATCGCCTTATTGCGCACCTGTTCGCTTAACTAACAAAACACTATCTGTCCAATGGTGCTTAAGTTGTTTTATTTCTAATAGTAGCTATGAGCACTGCGGATTTGGAGAGTTGCTAACTCAATGAGTCAAATGAATGAAATCGCGTTGCGTCAGATTGAGGACGTTTAGCTATGTTGCTCGGGACGGCAGCGAATGTTGGCGCCATAGTTCTTGGATCAATAGTTGGCCTCTTACTTAGACGTAAGTTGCCTCGACGAATTACCAGTATCTTAACTCAGGCTTTGGGACTCGTGACTGCTCTTATCGGCATCAAGATGATGCTCGTAACCCAAAACATCCTAGTCATCCTTCTCAGCATTATTGCAGGAGGAGTTGTAGGGGAGCTTATCCAAATCGAAGGCAGACTGAATACTTTCGGAGTCAGAATCGAGAAAAGGCTCAGCAGGCAACGGGGAACATTCGCAAAGGCTTTCGTCACTTCCAGTCTACTGTACTGTGTTGGCCCACTAGCTATACTAGGCGCATTACAAGATGGGTTGCGTGGTGACTACACGCTGCTTCTAACGAAATCTGGACTGGACGGCATAGCGTCAGTAGCATTTGCATCTACGCTTGGAATTGGGGTGCTCTTCTCAGCGCTTCCCGTTTTGGCGTACCAAGGCAGCCTTACGATCGGAGCCTCTTTGCTGGCGCCCTATCTAACAACGTCAGTAGTCAACGAGATGACTGCGTCAGGTGGGTTGCTTATACTTGGAATTGGATTAAACGTACTCAAGGTGACCAAGATCAAGGTGGGAAATATGCTACCGGCAATTCTCGTCGCAGCCATTCTGGCCGGGTTACTATAGAAATCCTACTGCTCCTGAATCCAGATTCCCTTGAAATATCATGTGAGCTTTGGTGCCGAATTAGAGAATGAGTTTGCTCAGCTCTTGTCTACGAACAAAATCTCATTGCTGATAGATGGTTGTTCCGAGGGATAGTTAGGCTAGGTGGCCGAACCTGAAGCTCGCTATTGCTCTACAATTTGTGCATGTTGCATAGCCATGCTCGTCCACGGTGAACTTCGCACGAGTTCCGCACGAATGGCATATCATCTCGTAACTCTTCAGTCGTCCAGAATCTGGAGCCTGCAGCCGCTGTTCCCTCTTCTCCGCTCGCTTCGCAGCAATTGTCGGAGCAATTTTCTGTTGTTCATTGAGCTTTCGAAGATACGCTGTTGGAATTTTGCGGGGCATGAGGCTAGACACGCTTGTGGGAGACATGTCCTAGGCGCCCTTTAAGGCCCTTCCCATAACCTCAGGAGAAAGTAGTATCTGCGCAATTGTCAAGATCTAGTTTCAGTCTGAAGGTTCAGGCCAGATTTCGAGCGCCAAGTTCCAAGAATGTTGTCAACTTGGAGTCCGAGGCTCATGGCTACGACGTGGATTGAGGGCTATCGGCCTATCCGGACCAATCTGACGCCGCGTTTCGCGATGCACAGTTGTCCTTCTGTTGATCGGCCTCAGCGTATCTACCGTGAATCATTCTGGTCTGAAGACAGCTTTCCTAGTGATCTGCATTGAGCTTTTTTTGTGAGCACGGCAATACTCTTCGCAATCACGTGCCATGCTTTGCTCGGTGTACCCGGAGGCGCAGATTTCGCACAAATAGACTCTCTTACCGATGTAACTGATTTCCATCACCAACACATACCTCTCCAGTACCATGCTGATACTTGGTTTTCAATGATTGACTCGAAGCCTAGGCCAAGACCACGCTTTAACCGTCGACAAAATCCACACCTTGGGTAAGCAATCACTGAACTGTCTTCTCTTCTGTTGAGAGGAATCTGTTGACGTCCGACTCAGATATATCAAGTTGCAAGGAGAGAAGCTTACTCGAAATGTTTGGGTTGTGACTCTTGGTCTCTAGCAGCACATCGCGTAGGTAGTCGTCATATGACACGGCCTGCGCCCATTTTTCATCAAATTGCTGCAGTAGAATTTGAGCCAGCCCTTCTGACGGGATTACGTAGCCCTCTCGTGTGGGCTCATTCTCGCCGGCGGCGCTAGGCAGCCCGAGCACCGTGTGTTTACCATCAACTATCATGTATCGAATGTCACTCACGATCAAACCGGGATGAAATCTCAACTCGGCCCCCGCCTCTCTGTACCTCCTTGCGACTCCAATCCTATCTTGGGTCTTCGGCAGCAAATACTGAATAGCGACATTGCGGATATTCGCATGACGAATCTGTTCGAAGATTCCGTCCACTTGGTCTCTCTGTTCTGAAGTCTGCGGTGATGATCCAGTTATGGATCCTTTGATTGATCTTACTGCGTTCTGAATCCCAAACTGGACAGAGTTGAAGTACTCTTGTCTTGAAACCATCTTTGCCGTAGTCGTCATTTGTTTGAGGAGAGCCTGTCTTCCCTGTGTCTCTCTTCTCCCGAGGATGAGCAGCGCAAGCGTGGGAATAAGCAGGAGAAGCTCCACGGTAAGCAGTATAAGGTTCAGATCCACAGCCAACTTACATTCCCTACGTAAGCTTCGCTTCCATGGATTTAGAAGTTCCCCATGGAATCAGTGACGCGAATTTCCCGTTTCTTCATCCTTGATTGTTTTTGGAAAAGAAGTTTGAAGAATAACCGGCGGTAATCTTGCCAGCAAAATTCGTCTGCACTCGGATCCATGTATCTGATTTTGAGAAGTCCATTGTTTCTACAAGAAAACAATGGGGATGAAGCTCTTCTTCAGGACGAGAATCAAAGAGCCTGGGGAGCGGGTCGCGTGGTTGACGTCAGGGGATGGAGGCAGATCCTCGAACTCAACTGATCTCGATTACTTTCGTGCAGGCCATTGGTGTTGCGCGGACACACGACAGAACAACGATCAAGTCGTGTTGCCAGCATCGGTGACGACCTTATGCTCCTTCAATCCTGTTGTGATCGAATGCTATCCGATCCAACCTCCGAACGCGAAAGCGTACCACATCATCAAACTGCCTGCCATCATGAAGGCACAATACGGAACGACGATCTTCAATGGTAGGGCTTTCCCTGCGATGAGCCATATCGGGAAAATGAACGAAAAATACCTCAAATACGACAGTTCAGGTGGACCCGAAAACAGGATTATCGAGAGATAAGTCGCAACGGCAAGGACTCCGAGCCTCCAATCAACTTGAAAAGTCAATACAACGATGAATCCCACAATTGTAACCATGAAGAAATTTGTCGCCGCAAAAGGCACATTCTGTCCGGCAAAGAAGGGCAGCACTGTTCCTTTGATCCAGTCGATCTGGGTCCAAATGGTGGAAGTTTCGGCGAGTCTGAACGCTAGCCAGTTACCAGTCGAGTAGAAGCCGAAAAATAACCAAGAGAAAAGAGAGATGGAAGGAATTGCGAAATTTCGCAGATCTCGAAAACGTCTTTGGCGAAGCAAATCGATTGCCAACGGAAGGCCTAGGAGCCCCCCGAAGGGTCTAGTGACGGTAGCTAGTGCCAAAATGATGTTTGCGCGAGTAATTCTCTGCTTTCGATACTGCAGCCAATAGAGTAATGAAAGAAGCAGGAAAATGGATTCACCGTATGCAAGGCTTGTAAAAACGAAGATCACCGGGAAGAAGAAAGCGATTAGGGTACAGGCTATGGCACTTTGCCTATCCATATACTCTTCCGCTACACGCTGGAAAAGTGGAATAGAAGCAACTCCACAGATGAAGGAAGGGATGACCGCTGACAGAGCTATGTCGTTAGTTATCAGGTAAAAGAAGCGGATGATCATCGGGTAGAATGGAAAGAATGCAAACGATGCCAACCGCGTATACCCGAACTGAGCGATATTCATGTACCATAGACTATCCCACCCCACTGAGAGGTAGGAGGGCTCAGGACCGGTAGCGGCGTACAGGAGAATCGTCGTGGTGTAAAATCTGTCAGGCCCACCGAATCGAAAGTACAGATAGAGTACAGCTACGATTTTACAGGCGACGATTGAGGCGGTAGTGTAGCCGAACCTGTTGAACTTGCCTTGCTTCATATTTTCGATTATTGAGAAAACTCTCTTCTGCAGATCAGGAGCTGGTAAACTTGCGAATTTCAAATTGCCTGTATTCCAATTTACTTACTCATATAAATTAGAAGACCTGATTGAACGGCAAGTCTTGGCTAGCATGTGGATAGCAATGCACTTTGCATTCCACGCTTGAGAAATGAAAGGCTCCGTTCCTAGGATGGCGCGTCAGTGATAGGTTCGAATCTCGCTTTGAAGAACCTAAGATGTTGTGGTTCGTAAACCATACGCAGACCGCTGATCTTCTGTCTCTCTTGGTATAACTCAAGGACAGAATTCGCCACATAGTCCATGTGAAGATTTGTGTATACACGTCTAGGAACAGTCAGTCTTACCAGTTCTAGGGTGGGGTAGATGTTTTCGCCAGTCTCTTTTTCTCTTCCGGCAGATACGACGCCTCTCTCCATTCCTCTCACACCAGAATGTTCGTAAAGTGCTGCTGCTAGTGACTGTGCTGGAAATTGAGATTGCGGCATGCTGGGTAAGAATCTTTTTGCGTCAAGGTATACGGCATGCGCACCTACGGGTTCGATTATTGGCACGCCAGCTTCCGTTAGTCTTTCCCCCAGGTATCTAACTTGGCCTATTCTACTGGCTAAATAGGCGTCATCGATTCCTTCTCTTAGTCCGACTGCCACTGCCTCCATGTCTCTGCTTGACATTCCTCCGTAGTCTTTTGATCCAACGTATTCTATTCCAAGATTTTCGCACATTTCAAATCTGTCAGGGTCATTCAGGCCGATGAAACCCCCCATATTCACTATAGCGTCTTTCTTGGCGCTCATCACGCATCCGTCTGAGTAGGAGCATATCTCAAGCAGTATCTCGGCGCATGATTTTCCAGAATAACCAGGCTCTCTTTCCTTTATTAGGAAAGAGTTCTCCATAGCTCTGCAGACATCAAATATGACAGGTATCCCGTAATTCTTCGCAAGTTCTCTCACTTGCTTCAAGTTCTCAATCGAAACGGGCTGTCCACCCTCCATGTTGACGTTCATTTCTACATTGATGAAAGGAACTTTCTTCACACCGACTTTGCGTATCAAGCTCTCCAGTTTTCTTAGGTCGACGTTCCCTTTGAATGGGTGACGACTCAAAGGGTCATGGGCTTCATCGATGGCGACGTCAACTAGGGTGCCGCCAGCAGCTTCGATATGGAACTTCGAAGTGGTGAAGTACATCTGGCGGGGCACGTAGTCTCCAGGTTTAACGAGAACTTTTCCATACAGAATGTGCTCCGCTGCTCTCCCTTGATTTGTCAGAACTACATACTTGTAGCCCATTACGTCTTGAACCGCTTTTTTAAGCCTAAAACAACTTGCTCTGCCGGAATAAGCTTCGTCCGCTATCATCATAGCAGACCATTGATGCGTACTCATTGCTCCTGTTCCGGAATCTGTCAGTAAATCAATGTACACATCTTCCGATTTCAGATTGAAAGTATTGTAGCCTGCTTCCCTAATCGCCCTCTCTCGCTCCTCTCTCTTCAGTAGCTTGATGGGCTCGACAACTTTGATGCGATAAGGTTCGGCTGGGACGCTTGACCTACGGTCGGTCATGACACACCGCTCACTTGTTCGTCCTTGTTTGAACTTATGAGTTGCGTCACTTTCAAGACAAAATGAGACTTATCTGTTTCAATTGATACTTCCTTGTCATGAAAGTTGCCGCGAAAGTCAGAGAGTTCGTCAAGAACAGACCCTTCATCTCCGAGGCACTTGAGAACAACATCGTCAACATGAGTGAGCTGGCCAGGATTATTGAAAAGGAACTCAAGACTCAGAGCGTTCAAGCAACAAAGGCGGCCATTAGAAGATACGCTGTTGTTTTAAGAAAAAGCAGACGCAGAAGAGAGGAGGCTGTCCTGCGATTGCTTCAGGCAAGCAAGCTAGTGGTTCTTGATAATCTCTCAATAGTCGTGACCAACAGAGACTTTGAGATCACTAACAAACTCAAAATCAAACTCAGCGATCTGCATTACGTGTACCTCGTGGACAACAACTCGCTCAAAGAAGTGCAAGTAAAAGTCAGGCAGAACCTATGCCAAGTTCACGAAGATTGCACCGCATTGATAGTAAACTCACCCGAGCAAATGGAAACAACACCAGGAGTCGTTTCATATTTGACTTCTCTGTTGTCAGCACAAGATGTCCATTCACTGGCCTTCGCGTCATGCTATACTGAAACAACAATTGTCGTCGAAAGAACTGATGCACTAACGAGCTATGAGATTATGTCTAAAGTGATCGGATAAATAACCCGTCTAAGGGGGTTAGTCTGCACATTAGATCTCAATTGATGTGTTCTGCTATCCTGGCGCGGGTTGCGTGGACTAGATCTCTATTTTCGTATGTGCGCGAGCATTCAATCCATAAAATTGCACTGTGAATGGTTCGACCAGCAGAATGCGCAAGATGAGAACGTCAATCGCACACACGCCTCGCATCAACCTTATCCTCGAGGGTCTAGAGTCGGACCGCAAACATGTCACAAAGCCGCTGTCGGATCACCAATTATGATTGCAAACAACTTGGTTTCAACGCAAGTTAATGAGCAATTGGGGATATAGTGAATTTCCCCGCTTTCCGATTTTTGGGAAGGCATAACACGCACATTTGTGAAAGAACTAAAATCTCTCTACACTTCATATAGAGAGGATTGCGGCGGTGCCAACTATGATTGATATGGAAAACACGGTGAAAGCTTGTGTGCTAGTCAGAGTCGACCAGGACAACACTACCGAGTTGCTGAGACAATAGCTTCGTTCGAAGGCGTCAAGTCCGCGTTTGCGGTCATGGGCAGCGCAGATGTTGTAGCAAGAATTGAGGTGGAGAGTATGAAGGCACTCACAGCGCTGGGGACCCGAATAGGGAACCTTCCGGATGTCGTCACTACTGAGACATTGGTTGCTGCTGTGGGGGAATGACAGGAACCGATGAAAGCATTGATGCTGTTTAGAAGTGGTGGCAGAGTGTCCAAAGCTACGGATATCGCAGAGAAACTCAGAGCTCTGGAATTCGTCACCGAGGCTTACGCTGTTTTCGGCAGATTTGACATCGTTGCCTTTCTGGAAGGCGGAGACGTGAAGGATCTCTTCAAATCAGTTTCCGAGGCCACTCAGCTTGAGGGAATCATGAGTTCAGAGAGTTTCATAGAAGTGGTAGTGGACCAAGAATCACCCGAATACGGGAAATGGCCGTTCCCAAGCTGATCTGAAGAATACATCGATAGATTGATCTTTTTGGTATCCAGAATACTGTTATCAGAAATGGAAGCGAGACCTCATCTGCTCGGCATTTTGCCGTCTACTCCCTAGTGGGTTCGAGTGGCTGGTCTCTTCTGAGAAGTCCTGCGGTGATTAGCCCGCATGCAATGAGCGTGAAGATGAGTGGGATGGGTATGCCTACGGGAAATTCTGGCACAGACGCAGACATTGTGAAGTTCACGCAACTAGATGATATGTTCGGACTGTTGCTAATGTAAGCGAAAGCGGAGTAAGTGCCTGGACCAACGTACACGAGGTAGGCTACGCCAAGCCTCATGTAAATACTGAAAGAGCTACCTGTCCGTTCCGTTGACCCCTCAATATTAAACAAGTATTGTGAGATATTGCAACCAGAACTACGGTAGAGTTTGACGAGCGACCTCTTGCGAAATGCCCACCCTGGGCGTTATCGTTCCTTGAAATTCAACAAGATCACCGTACGCTGGGGTTCGGTGGGTTCACTGTCAAAGTAATCGTAGTGGCCGCATACGTTGGAGAGATCGCTATGGCTCCTGCAAACGATAACACAAAATTGAAAGAAAAACCGCAGCTCCAATTCTCACAAAAGGCGACATAAGCTTAACCCGAAAATCATCTGGATAAAACCTTCCGTATAAGCGTGCGGGCGGCTGGATTTTGATCGAGTAGAAATGTCCTATTTTGCCAACCTGATCATTTCATAATGACGTACTAGCTCTCAAGCGGTTCGTGCTACCGGCCGAACCTCACACGACAGACAAGCGATACAGGTGCGAATGGATGTGAGTAATCTCGGCGGTCAAGTGCACGGGCAACATCAAGCGACTTAAAATAGTAATATGCCGGTAATTGCCTCGCTTTGTGAACCATCTTTTCGTAGCGAGCAGCATCTCGAGACGCGGGTGCGAGCGTCGAGACATTCCGATTCCAATTAAAGGAGCCAAAGAGGACGCTTGAAGACCGGAGACTGGATGGGAGAGAACGCTCTGGGTTTCTGCATCACTTGACATCGAGATTCCGACGGCGCCAAACGCACAGTTACAAATTCGAACTATGTCAATCGTCTCTGAATATCGCGTTCCTTGGAAGCTCCTCATTAATCTGCGACAAAACCGAGATGGCCAAGATTGAAAATCAGTTCACGGTACAGGGCAGTGTATTTTTATCGGGCGATGACGGGCAGATTTACCGTGAGGAACGTTTGCAATGGTTGGATACGAAGCGATTGCAATAGTTGCAGTTTTAGCAGTCATTTTCCTGTGGGGTCCGCAGAAACTTCCCGAGATGGCGAGATCGATTTGGCCAGGCAAAAAGGGAGTTTGACAAGGCGTACAAACAGGCCACATCACTGGCGGATCCAAGCTCTCTACTCAATCCAGACACAAACCCACCAGCCACGCAACAAACTCAAACCTACTCAAACCACTCAACCGACTCAAGCTCCCCAGGATCCGATCCTGGTCGCTGCGAAAAGCCTTGGCATAAGCACTGAAGGAAAAACGAAGGGCGAGATTGCCAAAGAGATTGCAGACAAAAGCGTCAAAAGCAGCGCGCCACCAAGCGAGAAAGGAACATCCACACCTGTCGCCGGGACACCCTGAACCGTCGTATCGTCGTGAATCAGACCGACAACAATACCAGCAGCTAGCTGGATTCGTTGAGGAATGCGGACCTAAAAACCTAGATTTGGAAGAGGTCTCAACCAACTGAGCTAACCAGCGGTCAAATAATGCGGACCCTATCCAGGCTGAATGGACAAGCAATGTGATCAAGTTGTCGACCTAGGTTTCTACAGGCAAGACCGAACAATTATATACTGACCTAGGGCTGCGTCGAAGTCATGTCAAGTAATCCGTTGATTCAGCAAGTTCTTGAAAAATACAAGCCGGTCTGGGGACTTGACCACGCTTCAGCACTCCTCAACTGGGATGTTGAAACCTACATGCCCGTTAATGCTTCGAAGCCAAGAGGTTACGCTCTAGCGCAACTCGCCTTGATGAAGCAGGAGCGAATAGTTGAGAGCGGCGGATCTCCTCTGAAGGCCGAAGAACTTGCCGGACTGAGTGATTATGAGAAGGGGGTTCTGCGGGTTGCAAAGAGGGATGTGGATTACTATACGAAGATTCCGCCCAAACTCCTTGAGGATTTGGAGAGAACGAGCAAAGAAGCCACAGTCGCCTGGCGAAATGCTAGGAAGAAATCGGACTTTACCTTGTTCAAGCCGTGGTTAGAGAAGATCGTGGATCTGAAGAAACAGGAAGCCGAGAAATTGGGCTACCAGGGGCATCCGTACAATGCGCTGCTGAACAAATACGAAGAGGAGCTTACGGTCGCCGATGTCGATAAGGTATTTTCGCAATTAGTTCCAAACTTGAAACGGATTCTGAGTCAGGTTTTGGCTGAAGGGAAATTTCTGCCGAAGCACCCGTTGGAACAGATTAGGTACGATGAGGAGGCCATGAGACGGGTGAATGTAGAAGTCCTCAAAATACTGGGCATGCCGGACAAAACGTTCCGGATGGATGTTTCCACTCATCCCTTCACGACTGGAATCGCTATTGAAGATGTCCGAGTGACCACTCGATATGAGGGTGTGGACTTCAGGGAAACGATGTTCTCGCTTGTGCATGAATGTGGGCATGCGTTGTATGAATTGCAGATCGATCCAGCGTTAGAGTATACCCCTCTAGCCAGAGTAACATCCTTAGCAGTTCACGAATCGCAATCTAGGTTTTGGGAGAACGTGGTCGGGAGAAGCAGAGCGTTCGTGAAACTGGTCTATCCAATCTTGAAGAAGAACCTCCCCTTCCTGTCAGGTTATTCAGAGGAGGATGTGTACCGAGTACTTCAATCTCGTAAGGCCGAGCCCTATCAGGGTCGCAGCTGATGAGCTCACCTACAATTTCCACATAGTCCTCCGATACGAGATAGAGAAGAAACTGTTAGGCGGGGACGTGGCGGTTTCAGAGCTTCCATCATTTTGGAGTGACAGCATGGAGGAGTATGTTAGTGTAAGGCCTAAGGATGATGGGGAAGGTGTCTTGCAGGATATTCATTGGAGCAGCGGAGACCTCGGCTACTTCCCAACGTACTCGCTAGGCAATATCATATCAGGAATGCTGCTCCAACGAATTCAGAAGGACATGGACCTGGACAGTTGGTGGCTGGTGGAGAGCTGAGCGGAGTCAAAACGTGGCTCAAGGAGCACATACACAGGTGGGGATCAACATACTCACCTAAGGAGCTGCAGAGAAAACTGTTCGGAGAATCATACAACCCAGAACCCTTCGTCAAATACCTAGAACATAAGTATCTCACCTAGTGGAACTAACGCAGCATCGGAGTAGCTTCTTGATTGGAATGTCCTTCTTGCGGTAAACCGGTTGATGTGGAAGCGAAGTTCTGCACAAGCTGCGGAGCCAAGCTCGATTCAGTTCAAAAGCCTATGACACCATCAACAACCACGTCGCCGTCTGGTGAGTCGGTATTCTCTGGTAAAGAGTACATTATCGAGCAAAAGATCGCCGCCATGTGCGACACTTTCGGGATTAAGGATCGCAACGGAAACCTCCTAGCGTATGGGAAAAGAAAGATCGTTAGCTGGGGACCGCAATTTTGGTTTGAAACGCCTGACGGCACGAGAGTAGGCGAGATGCGGGGCAAAGTGCTGGCGGTTCGACCAACATTCGAGATCTACGACCTGCAAGGCCTTGTTGGCGTCGTTAAGAAGAAGGTTCATGAAGCTGCTTGGTTCGGAATGGTGGCTTGAAGACAGTTCTGGTAACGAAATCGGCAGAATCAAGGGAAACATTAGCGAGCATGATTTCTCAGTTCGCTCTCCATCGGGCTCCGAGGTCGCGCAGGTACACAAGAAATGGGTTAGCCTTCGAGACTCTTATGGGATTAATGTAACGAGCGAGGAGGTCTCACCCTACGTTATTGTAGCCTATGTCATAGCCATGGACCATGCCGAGTGGAAGGCAGGGAAGGGCTTCGCCATAGGAGCCGCAGGCATAGGCCTCGGCAGCACGATGAGCGATTTCGGAAGATTCTAGCACAAACACAGCGACCTTTGACCTCTAAGTTGAGGAATGCCTGTTTCAGCCTTTCACGGAGCAGCTCTACCATATGGGGGAGTGGATAGCTTTGCTTTGGAAAATGAACGTCGAACCGCCCAAGATACACTGGTTCTGCAACAATCCCCGGGAAAGCTCGCTGCAGCGAACACACCATTTCTGATAGCCGTGGAGTTTAGCACAATGCTCCAAAATCGGCCAAAAGCTTTAAAGTCTCACGTCGAGGGGCTTAGACGAGCTTCCAACGCTGGAGATTTTTCTCTTGAGTGTAGAGGAGAATTGGGATAACGGCGGAGAAGAAGACGACTGGACAGACGATGAATGGGGCGAAGATGAAAGCTGGGGAGAAGAGGAGGAGTGGTGACTCAGCGCAGCTGAAGCGTCACTTCAAACTCAATCGAATAGGCAACGTAATTTTACCCGTCTGAGAGGAGCAGCAAGATGCTACGCGTAGCTACGCTGGACAAAGAACACTGTAAACCCAACGATTGCGGTATACCATGCTACCGCTTCTGCCCTGAGGTCCTCAATCGAAGGTATGCGATCAAGTTCTTAGCCGGACAAAAGAAACCGATAATCGATGAAGATCTTTGTACAGGTTGTGGGATATGCATCAAGAAATGTCCGTTCGACGCGATAAGCATCGTCAAGCTTCCGCAGGAACTCGACGGCGAATGCATTCACAGTTTCGGAGTTAACGAGTTCAAACTTTTTCGACTCCCCATTCCACGCGCTTCAACTGTCATAGGCCTCATCGGCAGGAACGGAACAGGAAAAAGCACTGCGCTGAGGGTCCTCGCCGGTGAACTGATCCCGAATTTTGGTGCACCGGAGACCCAGGGCAATTGGGAGACCGTTCTCTCACGTTATCGCGGAACAATTCTCTACGAATATTTTCAGAAGGTCACTACGAAGGCGCTGAAGGTTGTAAACAAACCGCAGCATATTGACAAGATCGGATCGTTCCTTGAGGGTAAGACGGGACAACTACTGAAGAAGGCGGATGAACGCGGGAAAATCACCGGACTCGTGGAGGAACTTGATCTTGAGCCATTGCTCGAAAGAGAAGCCAAAGTGCTCAGCGGGGGTGAACTTCAGCGGGTAGCGATAGCCGCAGCAATTTCGAGAAATGCCGACGTGTACATCTTCGATGAACCTTCCAGTCATCTGGATGTATACCAGAGAGTTCGTGCTGCTCGGAGCATTAGGAAGCTTGTGGCCGATGGTAAGTCTGTTTTCGTTGCGGAGCACGACTTGGCGATGCTTGACTATCTTTCAGATGAAGTGTATCTTGTATATGGACAACCCGGCGCATATGGAATCGTTTCACATGTTCACCCTACCCGAAGCGGAATCAATGACTATCTGCTCGGATTCCTGGCCGACGAAAACATGCGTTTCAGAGACGAACCGATTCGCTTCCATGTCAGACCTCCAAGGCAAATCAGCTTCGAATCGGAAATCAAACTTGAATGGCCAGAAATAACCAAGGCCGTCGGAAGTTTCAATCTCGAGGTGGAGACTGGATACCTCAAAGCGGGTGAGATAGTCGGAATATTGGGGCCAAACGGGATAGGAAAAACAACCTTCATCAGAGAACTTCTCGATTACTACACGAAATCTTCACAAAATCAATTGCAGGTAAGCTACAAACCGCAGTATATTTCCACAGATTACGACGGAACTGTCGATCAGCTGATGAAAAGCGTCGCAAATGAATATTCCACTTCATTATTCACTGAGGAGGTCATCCGGCCGCTCTCGATAAACAAGCTTCTGGAAAGAAGAATCACCGAGCTCAGTGGCGGGGAATTACAGCGCGTAGCCATCGCATCATGCCTGGGTAAATCGGCGCAACTCTATCTTCTCGACGAACCCAGTGCATTCTTGGACATTGAGGAAAGATTGAACGTGGCAAAAGCTCTAAGACATTTGGTCGACTCCCGCCAGGCTTTCGCAGTTCGTCGTAGAACACGACATTGTGGAGCAAGATTTCCTTGCAGATCGCATCATGGTCTTTGAAGGAATCCCGAGTAGAAAAGGCAGCGGCTCCAATCCATTGCCGCTTCGTGACGCAATGAACCTCTTCCTTTCCCACATGGGCGTGACTTTCAGGCGAGACCCGGACACTAAGCGACCGAGAATCAACAAACCAGACAGCAAGTTAGATAAAGAACAGAAAAGTTCCGGAGAATTCTACTACATATCCGCAACCGATTAAGTGTGCTACAGGTTTAACTAGCGCGATTTTGCCTTAGTGCTTTGGAGATCATACCTGAAGTGACAACCAACTATTGCCTCGAATGCGGGGGAGTCCTGAGCTACGATAGCGCGATGAAACAGTATACTTGCAAGAGTTGCGGTCTCACCGTAAGCGCTCAGCAATTGATGGAAGGGAGAAACTTGATTCGAGACCGTGAGTCACCAGAAGAACAGCGCAGACGCCGCCAGAACGAGTACTTGAAATGGTGGCTTTCGAAGAAGCCGGAATAAGTCCCCCCTGTATAGAGATTAGGGCCAGCCTATTTGACAGCAAATGCTGCGCAATAATCTGTTTTCGTCCCATTGATTGCCATTGAAGAGGGTTTGTTTGCCCTGCACCGTTGAACTGCTCTCCGTAGGCAATGAGCTTCTACTGGGCAATACAATAAACACGAATGCCTCTTGGCTCGCGGCACAAATCACAGCCCTAGGCGCGACCGTCAAGCGTACAACTACTGTTCGCGATGATCTCAGAGAGATTTCGAGCGCAGTGGCAGAAGTGGTTAGAAGAAGACCGGACTTCATCATAACAACTGGAGGAATAGGTCCCACATTCGATGACATGACCCTCAAAGGCATTGCAAAAGCACTTCATCTTAGAATGAGGCTGGACAGAACAGCGCTCGGAATGATTCGAGATCACTATGCCCGAAGATTCCCCGATCGGAAGATTACATTGACTCGGCCACGCCTCAAAATGGCGATTACGCCATCTGGAGGGAGACCAATTCCAAACCCAGTTGGTACGGCTCCTGGAGTCTACTTGCTCGTTGGCAAGACACAGATCTTTTGCTTACCAGGCGTCCCAAGGGAGGCTAAAGCAATCTTCAGAGGATCTCTATTACCGGCAATTCGCTCCAAAGCAGGGTGTAGGGTTTTCGCTGAGAAATGGATAAGAGTTCAAGGAGTTATGGAGTCATCGCTGGCACTGGTAATTGACGGAGTCATGGGGCGCTGGCCAGGCGTCTACGTAAAGTCGCACCCGAGAGGCATGGAGAGTGGAGGTCGGCCTCGCATTGAACTTCATTTTTCGATTTCAACATCGGATTCAGCGAGAGCTCAGAGGGTTCTTCTTGGTGCGATGACAGACACCATCATGAAACTTAAGGAGTTCAAAGTGAAAGCCTCCAAAAGGAAATGATAGAACGCCCAGTATCATACCACGCTAATCCGGAACTCGTGCGAATATCCGTTTTGCCTCTCTAGCCCACTTCAATGGAGGAAGGCTTCCACGTGGCTTGGAATAACAACCCATCTAAAAGTTGAGTTTGATAGTATAATTCATACATACGGCGGATCATGTTGCATAGGATTCAAATGACTCACATCATTTTTATCTTAGGGATGGCCGGCTCAGGGAAATCTACACTGACTGCCGCCTACTTAGAATGGTTGAAGAGCGGAGATCGAGACGTGCTAGTTGTCAATCTAGACCCGGGCGCGACCGCCCTGCCCTACAGCCCGGATATTGACTCACGTCAATACGTGGACGTTGAGAAA
This sequence comes from Candidatus Bathyarchaeota archaeon, assembly GCA_963835925.1. Taxonomy (GTDB): domain Archaea; phylum Thermoproteota; class Bathyarchaeia; order 40CM-2-53-6; family 40CM-2-53-6; genus FEN-987. Next base: position 907,861 of record CAWIHH010000004.1, on the reverse strand, counting down.
TTGATGCTCGACTACCAGCTTGGACCGAATGGTGCGCTTATCATGGCATCCGATCTATTGGCAGACCACCTGGAAGAGATTCGAGGAGAGATCGAACAAGCAAATCCTGATGTGGTTTTAATTGACACCCCTGGTCAGATAGAACTGTTTGCCTTCAGAGAAGGGGGGCGGTTCATTGCGAGACAGTTGACCGAGGGCAATCGTGCCGTGATCTACCTTATGGATGCACCCTTTTCTCGTTCTCCGATGAACTTCACATCAAACGTGTACCTGGCCGCTGCAATTTACAGCAGGATCATGCAACCACAGGTATATGTGCTGTCTAAATCGGATTTAATTACGGAACATGAAATAGACGAGATTGTAAGTTGGGCCACGGAACCAGAGACATTCGACCTTGCCCTACGTGAATTGGGAGAGGAGAATCTATCAGTAATTACCCGCGACCTTGCCAACTCGGTATTCCGCTCAGGGATGCTCACTGAGCCGATCCCAGTTTCGGCTAGGGCCAATTCAGGCTTTGTTGAACTAAACGCAGCAATAACCCGCATTTTAAGCCTCGGAGAGGAAGAATCGTCATAATAGGCCTCAAGGATCGCCAATTACATGCCGCCACCAGTTGTTGAGCGAATTCTTCAAGGTGCACATCGAGAAGACCGCAAAGCGCTCCTCGAATCTGAAGCGAAAGAGATCTGTTGTGTCTATGGCATGCCAACACCTGACTTCATCGTGGCTCGGAACGCCTCAGAGGCCGTCGAAGCAGCTGAGAAGGTTGTCTTCCCCGTCGTGCTCAAAATCATGTCCCCGGACGTATTACACAAGTCTGAAGCGAGAGGAGTTCTGCTCGACTTAAGATCTAAGGATGATGTGGAACGGGCTTACCACCAAATTCTAGATAACACAAAGGTATACAACGCTAGCGCCCGTGTCGAAGGCGTTATTGTTCAACACATGGTGCCTACTGGATTGGAAGTGATAGTAGGGGGCATCAGAGACAGCCAGTTCGGACCGACCATCCTATTCGGGCTCGGCGGAATTTTCGTTGAAGTTCCGAAGGATGTGACTTTCCGAGTGGCACCGTTTGGAGAGCTGGATTCTAGAGAGATGATCAGAGAGATCCGCTCGTACCCGGTTTTGAATGGAATTCGCGGGCTACCGGCGGCAGACGAGGAAGCTATAGTTGGAATTATTCAAGGCACGTCAATGCTTATGCTCGAAAACTCATGTGTGGGTCAGATCGACTTGAACCCGATAATGGTCTACGGAACTGGAGCCAATATAGTTGACGTTCGAGTAATATTGACCGAAAATAGCCCGGTTCGCTCCTGAGAAAATGTAGGCAACGAATTAAATAAGGGCAACCAAATCTCTGGCCTAGTCTTAATTGCGGGGTCAATTTGAAAGTCGCAATCGAGCCACAACGGGCATTCCAAGAGTATGCCGGGAAGGCTCTGCAAAGAAGGTGAATCACTGAGGAGTTATTCCCCATGGATTCCCAACAAATTCAAACGTCCGTCGAGGATCTCTACGGTGAACTCAAAGAACTTACATCCAAAATCGTTGCCAAGAAAGTTGCTATCAGCTCCCTGAGAAAGAGCATTGATCAGACGATTGCGGAACGCGACGCACTCAACGCAGAAGTAGGGCGGATTTCTGCAGAGGTCAAGGAGCTTAAATTGAAGAGAGACTCTCTCAACGCCAAGGTTAAGGAGCTTAAGATCAAACGCGACGAACTACAACAGGCAGCAGCTAAGAAGAGAGAAACTCTAACGCAAACGTTGGAGCAGACGCGTAAGATCTCCGAGCAACTGCAGGGAAGCATGTCCGACATTCTAGCGCAGATCCAACGATTAGAGTGGTTCATTCAAACTAATCCGCTAGCACCACAGACCGAGAGGAACCTTATTGCGAAAATAGGCGCCCTGGAAGCCAATTTGGCAAAGCATAAGGGCCTCAAGAACGTCAGGGATAAACTACTCCGCCTCAAGATTGACGTTGGTGCACTTAGGATCCAAGCGCAGTCGGCACACGAGCAGCTGACGAAGATGGCTGAGGAGAGCGAGAAAGTTCATGGAGCAATGCGGATCTTGTGAAAGTGCTCGCGGAGAAGAAGAAGAGCGCAGACATAAAACATGCGGAATATCTTGAACTAAGCAAGCAGCGCCGCGAGGTTGTAGCTGCACTGAGAATTAACCTAGAACGAATGGATCTGATACGCGCCCAAATTCGCGAGATCAAACCCTCTAGAGTTGAGAAGGGCGAGAAGGTCAAATCGAAGTATAAAGAAGCAGCAAACGAGAAGCTCCGAACTGGCGGAAAGCTATCGTTTGAGGAATTTCAGGCGTTAATGGGGGATTCACTTTCAGACAGCGACAATGAATAGCGTAGGTACCCGCGTAAGATGACCAGAATTGCAGTGGTAGGAGGAAGTGGTCTTGAGAATCTTTTGCAAGGGACGAGGCAGGTTAGAATTGGAACCCCGTATGGTCCCGCACCGTTGATCTCAATCGGAAAGATAGGTGAGCAAGAGATCGCATTCCTAACGAGACACGGTCCGAAACATGACCTCCCACCACACAGAGTGAACTACAGAGCAAACCTGTCAGCACTTAAGCACCTTGGTGTAGAACGAATCATTGCCACGAATGCTGTGGGGGGCATTAATTCGGAATATGAGCCTGGGGACCTATCGATTCCAGCGGACATAATTGACATGACGAAATCGAGAAGTGCAACCTTCTTCGACAACTCTCCGGTAACACATATTGACGTCTCACAACCGTATTGCCCAGAACTAAGGAAGGTAATACTCGACGCCGCAAGAGGAGGACAAGTGAAGGTTTGGGACGGATCGGTTCTAGTTGCAACTGAAGGGCCTCGATATGAGACACCAGCCGAAATACGAATGCTCGAAAAGCTCGGAGGCGACTTGGTTGGAATGACGGGTGCGCCTGAAACATTCCTCGCAAGAGAACTGGAAATGTGCTATTCCACGATATGTTTCGTCTCGAACCGAGCAGCCGGGAAACAGGCGAAATTGTCTGCGTTGGAAGTTATGGAAATCGGCAGGAAGACGATACCAAAGATTACCAGTCTCATTGGGAAAGCAATCGAGAACATCCCAACTCATAGAGCATGCGTCTGTTCGGGAGCAACACGAGAGGCCAAAGTGTGAACGAATGTTACCCACAATCCTCAAGGGCCTTGGGGTATACAAGTTCTATGAGAAGTGGCTTGAAGAAGGGATAAGGGCAGGCGAAATGCCCGAACACGTGGGCATAATACTCGATGGAAACAGAAGATGGGCATTCGCAAAGTACCGGGACAGCCTGAACGGCCACATGTATGGCGCAAAGGCTGCGGAGAATTTCCTTACATGGTGCCTCGACCTCGACATCAAGACGGTTACCCTATACGTTTTCTCAACTGAGAACTTCATAAGGCCAAAGGATGAAATTGCCACCATCCTAGGAATCATTGAGGATGAGACTAGAAAGCTGATAACTGATCCGAGGATTCACGATCACCGAGTGCATGTAAAGGCAATTGGGCGCCTTGAACTCTTACCAGAATCTTTGAGAGCAGTCTTGGAAGAAGTTGAGAAGACAACCGCAGACTACGATCAACACTACATGAACATCGCAGTCGCGTATGGTGGAAGGGCGGAGATAGTTGACGCCGCAAAACGAATGATCGATGAGGTGCAGAAGGGCACTCTGGATGCCCATTCAGTTGACGAGGACGTGTTCATGAAATACCTGTACACGTCTTACCTTCCCAACCCCTATCCCGAACTGATCATACGGACCTCGGGCGAGGAACGGCTTAGTGGATTCCTAATCTGGCAGGCCGCCTACAGCGAGTTCGTTTTCCTAGATGTATATTGGCCCGAATTTCGACGAATCGATTTGCTACGTGCTATGCGAACCTATCAGCGTCGTAGACGCAGATTCGGCAAGTAACGAAGAGCCCCCGGTAAAGAGAGTCACATATAGCCTAAACCGGGTTTTGTCTCTCTAAACGCTCGTAGGGCGTTTCGCTTGAGTTTAGTCGAACTTGTCTTACCCACACAAGTACAAAAAACAGAGGCATGCCAACTTTGACATAACCTTATCCATACAAATCATCATGAAAGTGTAACCAAGCCTTATCTCCACACTTTCAAAGCATGCGCTAACCCACGAGAGTCGCTAAAGTTACAGAATTTCGTACCCACGGCAGCGAGTGTGAATTTCAGATGGTGTATATCAAACGAATTGATCTCAGAGGTTTCAAGACGTTCGGAAAGAAAGCTACGATTCATCTGGATAGGGGTCTTACGATCGTAACTGGTCCGAATGGGTCTGGAAAATCGAACATTCTTGACTCCGTGAAGTTTGCCCTGGGCGAATTGAGCCCAAAAGAATTGAGAGGAGAAACAATCGGGGATCTCGTGCACAAGAGCTCGCATTCAGTTTCTCCGAAGTCTGCCTGGGTGGCCGTACAGTTCGACAACCATGACAGGAGAATACCGATCGACACCGAAGCCGTCACAATCTCCCGAGAATTCAGGCGGGGAGGCGAGGGCGTCTATCGGCTCAACGGAAAGAGGATATCCCGTAAGCAACTTACAGACATCTTCTCATCAGCAGACATCCAAGTGTCAGGTTACAACATTGTCCCTCAACACGCCATAACAAGACTGGCCGAGGTCACATCTGAGGAACGTCGCAGAATAATCGAAGACATGATTGGAATAGCGGTCTACGATGTGAAGAAGACTTCAGCACAAGCGGAGTTGCAACAAGCAGATGTCAACCTTCAGGTTGCCTCTGCCAAGATTGAGGAGGTTAGACTCCGAGTTGAATCATTGGAGAGAGAGAGGAATGACTACCTCAAATACAATCAGATTCGCAACGAAATCACTCAACTCGACGCAAAGCTACTCTCACACAAGATTAAGAACGCCAGAGACCAGGGCGAGCAGCTGGAAGAGAAGATTACAATACTGCAGCAACAACTCCGGCAACTCAAGACACATCGAGACGAACTTCTTCAACATAAATCGAATATCGAGGCCGAAAAGAGGAACTTCGAAGACTCGGTGGCGGAAAGAGGAAGTGCCAAGCTCCTCGAAGTTCAAACCGCAATGGGCAACGTCAGTGCATCAATCGCAAAGCTCTCCGCTCAGAATGATGCGATAGAGGCGAATTCCAAGTCACTTCAGAGGCAGAAGAAAGAACTCGAAGAGAACTCGGTCGACATCACCCAAAAAATCGCAAATTCGAAGACGGAATTAAATGAGCTTAAGGGTCAACAATTCGGACTGCTAAAAGAAATCGCGATAATACAAGCACAGGTTGAAGAATCAGCAAAGAATCTAACAGAACTTCGAGGTAGGCTTGGCGAGAACAATAAAGAAGCAGAAGATCTTGAACATTCCATAAATGCGCTCACGCACAGGATCGTCAAGTTCGATGCTCATATCAAAGCCACTGTAACCAAGATTGACATCCTTCAAAGCAATCTCGGAACACTGAAGACCAGGAAAGATGAGTATCAGGCACTCCTTCAGAATGTCACTAGGCACATCGAGGAACTGGCCGAGGTAAAGCGAAACGAAGGCGCCCGGCTGATAATTATCGGCAAGAAGATTGTTGAATACGCCAACCTCAAGACACAAAAAACTGGTGAGATCGGACATGCAATGGAAGTTGCAAAGCGCTCAGGTTCGGCCCTCATCGAGATTGAGACTCAGAAAGATTTGGCGGAGAGCATAGCTTCAGATGACAAAGCACTCAACCTCATCGAGAGGATGGTTAGGGCAGGGAAGGTTTCCGGAATCTACGGCCGATTATCATCGCTTGTAAGGGCGAAAGAAGGGTACGAAAAAGCAGTCGAAGCAGCCTCGGCAGGGTGGATGAAAGCGCTCGTCGTGAAGGATATAGAAACGGCGGTCTGCTGCATCGAAGTGCTAAAGAAAGCAAAAATCGGACGCATCAAACTCATACCGCTCGAAAACGTTACCCCTCACAAAAAGTTAGACTATCCCGATGAAACTCCCGAAATCATAGGTCCGATAGCAAACCAACTCGCTTTTGATCAACCTTTCCGAGCGGCGATAGAATACGTATTCGGCGACACGATCATCACAACTAACCAGAAAGCAGCATTTCTAGCCTCTCTGAATGGAACAAGAGCCGTCGCCGTAACCGGCGACCTATACGAACCCGGCGGAGCCATGGAGACCGGCTATTTCAGACAACCCTTCGACATCTCGAGGCTACTTCTGAGCACCCAGACAGTGGCGCTATTGAAGAACACCCTCTCGTCTCTGGAGGTGCTGGCAAACAAGGCCAAAGAGGAAATTGCAAGACTAGATCAGGAAACCATCGACCTGACGAAGAGCAAGGCACAGAGCCAAGATCTAATCCGCTCAACTGAAAAAGAGATCACGTCTGTCACGGAGAACCTCGACCGAGCCCGAAGAATTATCGAAGAGACGGACTTGCGACTTAATCGAATGAGTCACGAAATCGCCACTGAGGAGGCGGTTTTGAAGGCAAGTACAATTCAAAAGGGCAAGATAGACGAACGTTTGACCGAATATGAAACGAGCAAGAGTTCACTGAAGCTCCGTTCACGTTCCGCAGCGATTCTTGAAAAAGAGAATGACCACGCACAGCTAACGCATGATTTGAATCAGCTCATTCGACGAAAGATCGAAACAGAGAGTCGAATCGAATCCTTAGGCTCGGCCATAACTGTCATCGAACCATCCGCCGAGCAGACCAAGATACAGAGTTCGGGCATTGACAGGCAAATCGAGAAGCTGGCATCAGACCTAGCACTAACTGAGGGCGAACTGTCGAAGTTCCAGGGGCAACTCAAACAACTTGAGGCAACCCGCGACGAGATCACAAGAGAACTCACCGGTGTGAGAGCGAAACGCTGCGAATACGATACTCAACTGGCGAAAATAGATACCGAAATTACAAATCTCCTAGATGCACTTGATCCATTGAACAACGAATTCGCCACCCTCAGCGCTTCTAGAAAGCAAGGACAGATGCAGGTAGAGTTCCATATGAACCAGCTCAAAGAACTCGGTTTCTTGGAGACAGTGGAAGTTACCAATGAGGAAGTGGAGTACGTCGAAAGAACACTTCCGGTTCTCAAGAAAGAACTCTCATCCATCGGTGGAGTAAACGAGCTTGCAGCGTCACAGTATGAAGAGGTTAAGGAAAACTACAAACACCTAGCCTCAAGAATCTATGAACTAGAAAAAGAGAAGTTGTCGATTATCCAATTCATGAACGAAGTTGACAGACAGAAACTCGAAGCATTCATGAAAGCATTCAACCAAGTCAGCCAGTCCTTCAATGAGATCGTCTCCACCGTGACCGGAGGAACTGGACGTCTCTTCCTCGAAAAACCAGATAGCCCCTTTGAAGCGGGCGCCGACATCAGGCTCCAATTCCCCGGAAAAACGGAGATGACCATTGGGAGCGCAAGTGGCGGCGAAAAGTCGGTAGGCACCGTCTGTTTCATCTTAGCTCTACAAGCCATCCACCCAATGCCATTCTATATGATGGATGAAATTGACGCCCACTTGGATGTAGTGAATTCCCAAAGACTGGCGGAGTTGCTCAAGGCAAAATCAAGAGGATCCCAGTTCATCATCGTTTCACTGAAAGATGTCACCATAGCTAGAGCGGACAGCGTCTACGGCGTGTTTATTCAAGAAGGCAGTTCTCAAGTGGTTTCACTGCCAATGCAAGAGGTGAAAGCGGTTGGAAGAGCTAAGTAAGCCCTTCTGGCTCAGGCCGCCCTACCTGATCCTCTTCGACCTGCTAAGACTCCACCGCATCAAACCTTGGGACGTGGACATAGCTTTCTTGCTGAACAACTTCCTATCGGAGATGAAGAACAATGGCTACGTTGACTTCTCTGCTTCGGGCACGGCCCTGCTTTCATCATCAGTCGTACACCGCATGAAATCAGAGCTCGTACTGAAGATGGAAGAACCTCCAAAACCACCGACCCCCAAACCCACCGATGAGATCCCTCCACCATTGCCCTTTCCACTGAGATTCGAGTACACCTCAACCTCAGTTGCAGAGATTCTTCGCACCCTTCAAGAAGTCCTGATAAATGAAAAGAACATCCTCGCAGCGAAGCCCTTTGTGCTAAGCCCCCCGTCTGTGTTCGAACAGTTAGATGAATTTCTCGCGAACATGGAGGAAAACATCCAGACTTTCTATGCCGAACTAATCAAGCTCAGTATCAAAGAGGTGCCGCTCTCCTTTAGGGAGATGGTCGCAGGCCAATCACTTATTCAAATTGTTCGCGTTTTCATCATGCTTCTGTTTCTAGCCAATCAGAAGAAAATCCTTCTAACCCAGGATGAACAGAGCGCGGACCTCTTCATACGTTTGGGTGAGGTGTCACCACCAATTGCTTGAGACGCAAGATCAAAAAACAGAATCATCTCAGATATTGAAAGGCAAGATGACTCTGATAGAGGCAGCCCTCTACGTGACCGGGCGGCCGATCGATATTAAGACACTGGGATCCGTTACTGGGTTTCGATCTGAGGATAAGATAAGAGAACTTGCTCGACAGCTCAAGGCACACTACGGAAACAACGGGAGCTGCTTGGAAATCCTGGAGTTAAGCGACGGCAGGTTCGTCATGCAGCTGAGGCCTCAGTATGTTACACACGTAAAGCGTCTAACAACCAGGCAATTGTTAACATCAGGTCCGATGAAGACATTGTCATTCATTGCCTACAGACAACCCGTAACCCAGTCCTATTTAGCCAAGGTAAGAGGCAACTTAACCTATTCACATGTCAAGCAATTGCGCGAGATGGGCCTTGTCTCAGAAGAACGGCTGGGACGAACGAAGGTCTTACGCACCACACCCAATTTCGCCGACTACTTCAACTTAAGCCACGACCTCCCAGTCATGAAAAGTCAACTTGAGAAACTATTTCAATCAATAAATAGTAAGAAGAATTCCAATAAAGCGCCTCACGAAAATAAGGTTCTCACGAGTGATGACAAAAGCCCGTCCTCCGAGCACAATAATGCTTAAATGAACGGCGACTTGCGTGTCTGTGAAATCTCGATTCGGAGTTAGATTACACAATGCCTCAATGGCACGGAAATCTGCACAAGCGCAAAAAATCTGGCGGAAAGAAACACATCTTTCGAGGGAAACGTGCCTTTGAGATGGGAAGCGACCCTGCGGAAACAATCGTCGGCGAAACGCACGTTACACGGAAACGCGGGCGCGGTGGAAAAATGAAGTTACGAGCATTGTCCGTAAACACAGTCAACGTAACCGACCCAGCTACGGGCAAGAGTCAGAAAACTGAAATCCGCGGAGTCATAAAGAACCCAGCAAATGTCGACTACCAACGACGGGTGTCATCACAAAGGGAGCAGTACTCGACACCCCGCTCGGCCAGGCGATCGTTACCTCCAGACCAGGCCAGCATGGCGCCGTGAACGCAGTTCTAGTCCAAGGAACCGAGAAGTAGCTCGCATCGTCGTTACATGGCCCTCGGTCGAAGCGATTGAAGAAACCGGGCAAAATTGTTGTTTGGCCCACTAATCTAGACTCAACAAAGTCACGAATCGACGGCAGGAAAGTCCCCAAAGGACTCGCGATTCAGACTCCCCGACTTGAAGAGATCAACGAAGCTGCAAAACGACTTTCTCTAGAAGCAGAGCTAACTCCTGGGAAATCCAGACCTAATCGATGGTGGGAAAAGGGAGGGTACGCAATCCTCCCCCGAAAGGGGACAAGGGCCAGCCTCCTGCGAGCATTAGCTGGAGAGATCAGGAGGACCAGAGCCACGAAGACCGAAGGCGAGGAACACAAACGCTGACTAAACTCCGAACCTTGTCGATCTAACTGCAAAAACTCGCTTTCTCGAGAGCATGACAAAATGTGCCGACCAATCTTTAAATAACAACTCGCAGGCCAGATGCCACGCAAGCCGCCGAAGGCACACGAGCCGCCGTATGCGCACTAGCGTAGACGCGAGCTCAGTGGTAAGAGCAGCGGACCCTTCTCAAATCGAAAAGGGGCTGAAGCTGTTAAACGGGAAAATGCAGCAACCCGTTGGTCGCAGGTTCGATCCCTGCCGGCGGCGCCACACTCCTGTCAACGGTCTCAGCGAGATCGTGAACTTCGCCCTCTGGATGAGAAAAGAAGGTTTCAAACACTCAACATGCTACTACGGCGTCCAGACACTAAAAACAGTAGCCCGCAACGCTAACCTATACAACCCAGAAGCAGTCAAAGACTATCTAGCCAAAGCCACCTGTAGCGAGAGCCGAAAAGAACGCATAGTATGGGAACTAATCCGATTCTACAAGTGGAAGAATATTCCCTTCAACCCACCCCACTATAGACCTGTAGACAAGCTGCCGTTCATTCCGTTAGAGGCGGAGATTGATGCATTAATCTCAGGTTGCGGAACAAAAACCGCCTGCCTACTACAACTATTGAAAGAGACCGCTATGCGAGCTGGCGAAGCCTACGCCGCTAAATGGACTGACTTGGACTTAGAACGAAACCAAATCATAGCACAACCCGCGAAAGGCTCAAGATCAAGAATACTCAAAGTGAGCAGCAAACTAATCAGCATGCTCAACCGTCTACCCAAAACATCACAGTACGTCTTCCGACTAGAAACTCAAGACACCCTAAGCGCTCAAAAAACTGCCCGCAGAAACTTCGAACGACAACGCAAACGACTAGCCACAAAACTTCAGAATCCGCGATTACTACAAATCCACCTACACAGCTTTCGCCACTATTTTGCAACTTTGACCTATAACCGGACACGAGACATTCTCTTCACAATGAAACAACTAGGACACCACAACATAATGCACACCCTAAGATACACTCAGCTAGTAGACTGGCCAAACGATCAGTACGTCTGCAAGATAGCGCAGAATGCCAGAGAAGCGAGTTCGCTAATCGAGTCAGGTTTTGAATTTGTAACAGATTTCCAAGACGCTAAACTCTTTCGGAAGCGAAAATAAAATGACAAATAATTACTGTCCATGCTGTAACAGTCCAGACATTAAGTCCGATGGTCTCATGACTAACATGTGCTATAACTGCAATTTACTGTGGTGCGGAGACTTCAACATTTTTCAAATAGGAAACTTAACGCTAAGATCATTGAAGAGGTCAAGTCGCTAATAGAATCTGATTCCACATACGTTATATGCATTTGACTACTGAAATTTTTCAGCAATTAGCAAGTCAGCGTGTTAAACGTTGAAGCTAGAACCAACCGAAGCTGAACATAAACAGCGCTTGTTAGTTTGCAGCAACTGCCAGAAGGAACTTGATGAATCTGTTAGCAACACTTGGAAGGAAGCTAAGAATCAAATGATCATTCTGACAGTTCAAGCAGAGATTTGCCAACGATGCCACCCGGAGCAGGAACTTACAAATAATAAGTTCCTAGAACGCACCTGTTTGTAGACTTTGACCATTCGTAACTACTCAAGACGCTAAATCATTCAGGAAACGTAAGTAACATTGACTAACCTTCGTTGGCTCAAATGGAAAATATCCCAAGTACTATCACGATCAAGGCTTCCAAGTTCACTTACGCTCAATTAGATTAGGCAACCACAATCAAAGAAGCAGAAAACCTGATCGAAACCGGATTCGACTATGTTACTGAGATGGATGGCATGAAACTTTTCCGAAAAAGAAAGCGATATCTAAAGTATGTTAGTTTTGATGAACTGTTCCCACCCGTGTAGGCAGTTCGTTGCAAGCTCAAAAGCATCTATCTGTCCACGCACCGTCATTATTGAATACTCAACTGCCATACTCGATCCAGCCCCCTCGACAATATGCACCTTGAAAAGACGTCGTCCGAACTCAGCATCCCTTCGAGGCGGCGTATTCAATTTGAGGTGCTTTATGGAATTGCAAAGATCACCGCATGTAGATAGAGCGTCGCTTTTTCCCACAAAACGCTCAACATCCTGCCTGACTTCTTCCGGAACGTCGGTATCGTTCTTTATCCAGTCCTTTAGATGGTAGCAGTTCAAGAAGAAAGCATAGACTTCGTCATGGTAATATTCGGTGCTCTTCTCCTGCGCTGTGCCTTCGTTTATTCTCTTGAACCTCTCATACCATCGCTTTACTCGTTCAAACTGTTCCTCGCACTTCCGCAAAATAGCATCATACACAGATTTTGCTTCTTTCATATTGAGGCTTTGCGTTTACAAACCTTTGTTAACTAACGTGGGCGGTGAAGAGGCATTTCCGAATCCAAGGACTCAAAGTTCAGATGCATTCGAAAAGATTGCGCAACGTAGTGATATCCGCAGTTAGTGACTCTAGAGGTGGCGTCATGAGTATGAATAACAGCAACGAAACGCTTCATGTTCTCAATGACAAAACACATGGAAAAAGCTCTTGAGAAAGAACGCAAGAAAAGAATGTTAGGTTTATTCTCAGAAAAGGTAGAGTGATTCTGGGAAGTACCTAGCAAAGTTAGAGACTTGAAATCTGTAAAGAAATCAAAAAAGTCAATTGCGGCTGAACTGGCTGCCTCGATCGACACACACCTAGTCGAAGAGTTTGGCGAGGATGCAAGCAAGAGACGGGCACGCTATTTTACGGTCATTGTTGTTATTGCAGCAGGTGCGACCATTACCTGCATGGTTGGATTTCATTACTTTCCTTCGAAACCTAGTATTGAAAAGATTGCTAGTATGGGAACACAATTCTCGGGCATCCTGATCGGATTCTGGGCTATTGCAGTTTCTATTTTCTCGGTATCTTAGAATCCCAGAGGCAGCGATTGGTTGAAATGATAAGTAGTCTTTCGGTTCGAGTCGTTAGGAAGAAAGAAAATATCACTGAGAGACTTTCGAGAAGCTTGGTAAGTCTAGCGAACACATATGACACAGCCCGTAGCACCATGATTAATGATCTTGCCTATTCTTTCGTGTATCTGGGTGGCGCGGCGTTCCTTGAGATTTTCTCCGTGGTAATCTCTAATGAGATTCCTTTAGCCATTGGTGTCGGTTTTCTTATAGCGGGAGTGGGCAGCATAATCATGTCGATAATACACGCCGAAAAGATGCTTACCGTGCTCAGCCTAGCTCAACTGGCAAATGCGCCTGTTATAGCGGAACACTTGTGGCTAGCAAAGCAAATGCAATCCTGACTATGAGCCGACGGTTAACACCAAGAAACGTCGAAACGTATGAGCTTACAAGTTAACGTCACAAGGGCTTAATTTTATTCACTTTGGTTTTTTGCCATCGAGCTTGAAGGGTGTTCACATTTAGTTTCCATCTTTCGTTTGGGTCGTAACTATTTCTGCGAAAGATTGTGTTGCTTACAGGTAGCCCATCGGTTTTCCTCTCATTTCTTTCCTTCTCTACAATTCTCCAAGGATCAACTAGACTTTGAAACCCTTCCCATGACTCATTTCCGGTGAATCTGGCGGCCATTCTCCTGTTCTTCCATGAAATGTTATGCTCCATAAGTTGCTCCTCTGGCATGTGTTCCATTCTGCGGAGCACATACCTGTGATTCGGGGTTAGGAAATGCCCTCTACTCATTGCTTGTTTCGCATCTTCGAGCAATGGAATGCAAGGTATCCTGTTGATACTTAGGGACACGTCATAAAGAAGCATCATTTTGTCTCCAATCTCGTGGTTCAGATGCTCTCTAAGGTTTTCTTCGAGCTGTCCTACAAATCGCTCGTAAGTTCTAGTGTTCCCTGTGTAGTAAAATTCAGCGTGTGCTAGGTCGAAAGCCTCAACGATCAAATCATATACTAATTTCATCTCTTTTGCAGGGGTACGTGCGACATACAGATCCTTGGCAATTTGAGCCAAATGGCCTACCTTGTTGCGCCTCTTGAGAGCCATTTCGCCTTTTTTTGGTAATGTCCACGAGTTTGGTAAAGAATCTCTGATTTTTTCCGGCAGCGGGTACTACCGTTATAGTGCAATACCTTTCTTGCTGAAGCCACTTGAATATCAATTGGAAGCGATGAGAGTCCATTCTCACCTCTTTTCGAAGTTGAGTGGTACGAACTTTCTGGCGCTTGAGACCGTAGCGCATAATTGTTTCGAGAATTCTAAGTGCATTAGACCGAGTTTCCGTTGGCAGTCTGTATATTGATGACTCATCTTCCAGCAGTTTCTGAAGTGCTTCCGTGTCCTTGGCGTGAGGATGAACATCGATCGGAGATATAGCAGTATGAAAATGAAGAAGAATCCACAAATTCGCAAACCTCAGAAACAGATGGGAGCAAAAGCGAAGATCGAAGAGGCGAACTATTTCTTACAGGAACTTCGGAGAGCCAACCAGAACGTCTTCCATTACTACTTCAGTGCGTTTCTAAGTGCGTGGAGAAGTGTACTGGACGTGATGCTATTTGATTTTGCGCAAATGTATTCTCTAGGATTTGATGATAACGCCCGCATCAATGACGAAGGCTTCGAGATTGCCGCGAGGGCCACTAAGCAAAGAGAAGCATTGCGATTTATTACTTGGTGGAGGCAACAACGTCAACGTATTTCGAAGAGCCCTCTCTATCGTGCGCGGAATAATCTAGTGCATCGAGGGGTATCTCCGCTGACTTATTCCTTTCCTCTGGTCCCGGATTCTTCTTTGCCACCACCAAACAGTCTCGTAGTCAAAACGCTTCCCGTTCTAGTACGTTTCCGCAAGCACGGGATTCTTCTTAGCGGTAATGCGATCAATGGGCTCAAAATTCCCGATACGGCACGAAAGGGTATCAAAAGTGAATTCGTGTTCGAGGACTTTCCAACACGTAACGCAGTTGATGTGTGTAAAGAGGCGTTTGACAAAATGAATGGAATTGTGAATATTGCTACGCGCCGCTATTGGCAACCAAAGAAAGAGAAGCATTCCTCGGGAACTAGGACTACGATTCAAATAGTCAAGGAGAAATAAACCGGAATTCGTCGATATTGGTCCACTTAATGGGGCACGCACTCAAATCGGCTAAGTTAACGGTTCAAATTGTGTTGGTCGCACCAGTAGATAACACACACCAAGAAAACGCCGCCCCAAACCGAGGTTCATAGGCAAACACGTCTAGTCATGCAACACAGCACGGGAATACAAAGTGTTATACCTCAAAGTTCGCGCTCCATTTTATGGGCTCTGAAGGTTTTGCTTGAAAAGCTGTTAGTCTCGATTCTCTTAGTGACAATTTCATTTCCAGTGGCCATATCCGCTGGGCTGAGTCAACCTGCTCAGACTGTGACCAGTACCATTACGCAAACTGTGACTAGCTCTGTTTTGGTCACAGTCTTCCAAACCACAAAGGCTTACTCCGGTAGTTACCTTATTCCTGCGGTTTCAAAGGACCGACCGATTGCGGTACCTACAGACCTTATGTGTTTAACTGCGAGCGCCGGACCAATTACTGGAACGGTTACATCCAATTCTACGGAGCTCAACTTTAAGATTGCATCACTTTCTGACTTTAACATCTGGGCGCCCAACGGCGTTGGGAGAAATTGTCTTGGGCCGGAAAATGCCATTGTGGCATATGAGGCGGTGACGTCGAACACTTTCTCAGCGAACTTACCAAGCGACGGCGGATACGTGATGACCTTCATCAATAGGCCAGCAGACAAAGCGGCTTACGTGAACATTAGCACGAATTATCCAGCAGCGCACCCATCCACGGTTACGATGACAAGTTACGTGCTTCAAACACAGCTTCAAACACAGACTTCGGTTGCAAACCCTCTGACGAGCATCCCCGGATTCCCCCTGGAGTCGCTTCTTCTAGGTTTGCTTCTCGCATTGGCAATCTTGATGGTAGAGCGTTCTAGGAAGGTTAGACTCGCCTGAGCTAATCCGAACTTTAGAAAGTCGAATCGGTTTTGTGCAAAGACGGATAGAGAGCAGATGCTGCGTGCCAAGTGGAGTTCTCCCCAACCATAGATTTTCAGTGTGTGTGAAAGTCTGAATGCATCACGGAGGAGCGTGCGGCCGCTAAAGCGATAGTTACTATGGGCGGGAAAAACCAAAGAAGCTGGAACCTATCCTCACTTTTGCTCATGCCGAGTTCCTTGCGATCGCCTAGATATCATGCTTTATCCTCTTCCCCCAAACAACACACTAAAACAACAATAATCCTATCACGAAACGAGTCCGTCATGCGAGCGAGGCGAGCAGCACGAATTTTTCCGAAACTTTCTATATACCTTCACTTGATATATACCCACACGGGCATCGCGACAGCCTTTTTTTACTTAGCAGACTTTACTGTAACAGCGTTATAGTCAATACATCGCCGCCCCTAGCAGTCCTAGCGAAGACCCATGTCAGAACCATCTCCCGATTTGGCGATGCGTCTAGGAGATAGACTCAGAAGTGAAGGCATAGAAGATGTTAAGGTGAACGCTGACGATGTCTATGTAGTCAGCGGCCAGTTGGCAGCAGTCTACAGCCTGAATTTTCCAGAGTCACTAGCAGATGATCAGAAAACCAAGATAACCGAGATCGCACGAGAAGAATGCCTTAACTATTTGCAGAGCGCTCACAATTCGATCGCCTGGCCAGTCGAGTCACATTATTCTCAAGCTCACACCAAGTCCTGGAATGCTCCAGAAGAATAACTGAAACCACTCTCATGTTGTGCTGTAGGGAAAACGTTCTCGCTGGGGTGCCCCGGCTTCTGGTGTGTATGGTATCAATGGTGCGCACACACCACACCATATGTAGCAAGCTACCTCACTTTAAAGAGCGCACAAACACCCATCTTAAGACCGCAATTCCCTAGACTATGCTAAATCGTGAGACCCACAAACCTCTAGTACTTCTACCTACGCAGTCGATTCTAGGTGATATTTAATGTCGGAAAAGAAAGTCGAAGAAGTGTTCCAGGCCTCAAAGCGTCGCGCCGACACTTTCACTAAAGGTGTGCAATCAGCAACCCCCACTCTGGATATTCCAGAGCCCCCTACACCTCAGCCGAGAAAGATTTCGCCGCCGAAGAAGGACTGAACTCGACGGAATTTCCCTCGTTCGCTGATGTCGCAATCGTCCTCATTTTGATTGTTCCAGGCTATGCATGCTTCTATTTGTTTAGATACATCATCGCCCTAGATCGAAAAGTCTCCGACTTGGAGACAATGATATGGTCTATTCTTGCTAGTCTGATGATGTACTCGGCCTACGGGGCACTGACAGGATTGACCACGATAGACTCAATTGCCAACTCAGTGTTCACTTACAACTTCTCAGTCATGCTAATTTTGGCTCTCGCATTTTCCTGCTTCGTCGGACTGCTGATTAAGAGCTTCTTCCGAGAATCGATCTCGATTGGCGAGGTCTGGGATGATTTCTGCGGTAGACATGTGAAAGTGAACGATTGGGTGTCAGTTTACACAAAGGATAAGTTAGAATTCAAGGGTCGTCTCATGAGCTACGGTTTTGGGGAGTCAAGACAGGAGATTGTCATCTATTCCCCGAAATTGATCTGGAGGAATTCGGAGGGGGAGCAGGTAGCGGACACAGAGCTTGGACATGAACTAATCTTCACAGAGGGTGATGTTAGCAGAATGGCCGCTTTAACCTCAATTGAGAAAAAACCTCTTACGTTCAGAGAAGCCGTGGCTCTGCTATCCAGTAGAATCACAGGCATTGCTACTTCGATGAAGAAGAGAGCCTTCGGATAGAAGCTCAATTCAATTCTCATTTATCGGTTGTGCGAGCGAAGCGAGGCTGATTGTGTGTGTCACTCTCTGTGTGTCTCTCTCTGTGTGTGTGCGCACCAGTAGTACCACACACACAGAAACTGCCCGAACGAGAGTTCAATTTCTCTTGCTCGTGCATGAGCGGAAAATAGAAAGGCGGGAATTCACTGAGGGCAAAGAATTAGGAATGTCTCACTTTGTGGATTCGACTTCCATTATCCAGTCGCATGTTACGCCAGCTTTTTGGTGGTGGCTTTCAACTGCTTTCGCGTTGGGTGCTTCAAGTAGGCAGAAGAGTTTGTTCTCTTTCTCGTTGAATAATATGTTGTGATGTAGTACTCCGAATTCGTCTCTGGGGGAATTCTGGGCTTGTTTTAGCATCTCGGCGTTGAATGGGGATAAGGGATGCGCATCAAGATACTTCGGCATATCTTTCACTCCTTGTTACGCTGGGTATTTGTGTCACCGCGCCCCTCCTCGGCGCTCTTGAATTAGTCTCGTCTCGGGTAGCACTGTCAGATCACGGCCTCGAAATGTGATAGCGTTATTAAAATTATGCCAAGTCGCAAAAGGGTTTTTCATAAATGTAAATGGCTGGTCGGGACGGCCGATATGACATGACATCTTTCTGTGTGGCGTTTCCTGTTCTTCCCGGCAAGGAAGAGATGGGTAGGAAATTTGGTGAAACGTGTATGGGCCCTCGTCGAAATGAGTGTGTTGAGTACATGAAACGTGTTGGCATAACAAAAGAAACTTGGCACATTCAAAGTACCCCAATGGGGTCGTTTGTGCTGGTCTACTTTGAGGCTGCAGATCCTGCCAAGAGCTTCCAGATCCTCGCCGAATCCAAGCATCCTTTCGATGTTTGGTTCAAGGGTCAAGTCATGCAAGTTAGCGGCCAAGATTTGGGTAAACCGATGCAGGGGCCACCTCCAGAGCAAATATTCAACTTGAGCCTTTGAGAAGCATTCCATTCTCCATCGAGAATCAAGTGAAAGCTCCTACAAGCGCAACAACAATAGACACCACTACAAGAGCCAATCTTACCCAGCTCCCAACACTCCCCCGAAGAACAATGGGAGATGGTGAGTGAATACGCAGTCAAAGTCTGAATGAAACCCAATCCATCAACAACACAACAAAAGAAATGATCTGCGAGCCAAGCGAGTAACCGGTCAATTGTGTGTGGGTCTCATGATGTGCACACACTTCCACGTGCTCGCTCTCGCTCGTAAGACAAAACCTTCTTGTTGCTTGATGGAATAGGTGTTGTTGTAATTTGTTTCAGGCAGTCTGTATGCGCACCATTGATGGCACCCTCCTAGAAAGGATAGCCGCGACTCCGAACGCTGCGTTCATTTCTTACGCTGTGCGTCAGCTCACTCATTCCTCCTTTCAGTCTGCAACCAGAAAGCAAGATTGTTGTTGCTCATGTTGTAGTGGTGCGTGACCCCCTTGGCGTAAGTAGGAGTGGGCTAACCGATTGTGAAACAGATCCTACAGGAGCTGTCACCAAAGTCGTCTCTCACTTGCACGACATAAGTTGCAGGGGGTTGACCCCAAATATACGCGTGAGAACTCGCCCAGACTATCTGTAGTTCCCGTCCACCCATCTGAAATTAGATGATCGGGAACACAAGAACTATCGGCATGAAGGATAACCATATACCAGGTTACTCCACTTCCATACCCCACGAACTCCCCAACTATCGTGAAACCCGTATATGGGTAGGGATTTGGCGGGTTGACGGCAACAGCGACGTGTACCGTTGCTCTCACTGATGGCAGAATCGCGGAGGGAACAACGACGGCAAGTAGCACGATGACGATTAGTTTCTGCTCCAACCTGAAGCTGACCCCTAAAGCGTACTAGCGTTGCGCGCATATATGGATTTTGACGGCTCGCATTTCGGATTAAGATTACCCCCTCAGTGTATGTGGTACCACTAGTGCGGGCAACGTAAATTGAACCGCCAGTTTGGCGGGTTTTGTGTGTGTGGTACTAGTGGTGCGAGCACTCTAAATTGAACTGGCGTGAACAAGCATTTTAGTGGGTGTGGGTCTCATGGTGCGCTCGCACACACACAGAAAATCATGTAACGACGAACGACGCTGGGTCAAATTCTGTCGCCCGCACCAGCTATACGTTCCGCCATATGTCACGATATCCAACGGCACGATCAGCTGGGTCTTCTACGATCTCAACAAGAACGTAATCACGTGGCAAATGCCAATGAACACTTACAGACAGTATGTTTCAACGAACAAACCTACCGAACTCTTACCTTTGTCAGCTGAAGGCGGAAGAACTATCACAACCTACGACATGAGGCCCTACATTCAGCCATCATTCTTCACGAACTTCGTTTCGTCTCTAACTCAAGGAAGAAACGCTCAGGAATTTGTGGAAGAGGTTGACAACATAAAGAATCAGATGGTAACATACGGGCTAGCACCAGGCGTGACACAATACCAGTACCCCGCTGAGACTCTTACAGATGGAAAAGGAACGTGTGCCGACACCACAATCCTGATGGCTAGCATGTTGATAGAAGGAAGTCGCCAGGCACATTATGATTTAACCGTTTACATCTGGTACGTACAGAATGTGAATGGCACATTAGTTTCCAACGGTAACGCAATAACCCAACCAAACCATGCCATCGTCGAGGTGAAATTCCCAGACGGCACCGCATGGTCAATAGAAACCACAAAACACTACTTCTACACCTATTCGCAACCTTACTATGGTTGGCAATACGATGTCACCTCAACCACCGCATAACCCATTGATCCACACCCGTTTCAAAATGACTTCCGCCTCACCATTCCTATAATCGCCCACGCCGAGACCGTACAAAACTGCGGTGTGGGTCTTTGGGACACTGGTAGATGAAGATGCATTTCCCTCAAATTCTGGATTGAAGGGGAAAGAGGCAAAACGCTGACAAGAAGAGTAATAGCCGTTACCGTTGTCATGTTCCTAGCGGACGTGATTGGTTCTTATTCGAATTGGTAGAGTCCCAATAGAAATCACCCGCAATAACAACGAGGGCTCGTGGCAGTCCTTCCGAGAGATTGAACAGAACCGGTCAACGCTAATATACGGTGTCTTATTGCACGGAATCGTTGTTGATGATGGATGTTATCTGAGGCAAATTTCGCGACTTTGATTCCGATACGAAACATGGACCGAGCCCTGAAGTTCTACACTAGGACTCTCGGGGGCTCACTAAATATGCGTGCGCCTGGAGACATGAAGAATGCCTGGGCTTCGGTAAGTGTGGGTAAGACCGAGTTCTGGATGGTCAAGCCTGAAAAACACGAGAAGAGGGAGCTCGCCTATTCCACATTTGTCGTCAAGGACATAAAGAAAGCTGTAGTTGGATTGAAGAGAAAAGGGGTAAGTTTTCTCCGTGCTGAGAAGATGAGTCCAGACTCCACGATTGATGGCCCGATATCATACTCTCAATATGGAGCCGGTGCAACGTTCAAGGACTCTGAAGGCAACTTGTTCATGCTCTGGGAAAATGCTTCCACCTAGAACACTCTAATCGACCTTTGTTCATTTTCGATTAGATGGTTGAAGGGCACACACAAGCAGATGTTCACCCCCTTCTTGTACGTTGAAAACCTAGCTGAAGAGGCTGCGAAGTTTTTCCTGTAGATTTTCAAGAATTCCATTATTGGAAGAGTCTCCCGCCATGGAACGGTGGGATAAGCGCTCTTTGGAACCTTAAGTAACGGCAGTACGGGTTTTATGCAGATAGCAAGATCTCAGCTGGTGCTCGAAATTGTCCTCCTCACTCCTGTTTGGGTAACTACGAGTGCTCGATGAATAAACACGCTGAGTTCAAAGCTGCGTCGGTAGATTGTCGAAATCTGTGTTATATGATGCAATGCCATCGAAAGGTGTAATTGATTGTTCAGCCCATATTCCATATCCATAATTGGTGATCGCAAATTACCACTAGAAGAAAATTTCTGAAACTAGTTGGAGCCGCAGCCCTAGTTACCGCGCTACCAACGGTAAGTGATATTCGTGCCGAGCAAATTCTGCCTGACAGCCACCTAATTGACATCCCATACTACGGTCAAGAAACCGGTAATTGGTGCGGCGAGGCATGCACCCAGATGCTTCTTGCGTATCTAAATCCTCAAACAGCACTTCCAACTCAAACTGACCTAGCAAAGGAGTTTGACCCAGTCAACCCCTCTCGAGGAGATACAACTCCGACCGCACTGGTAGGAGACTTTCAATCAAGAGGCTACACCCAAGTTAACTTTCAGTTAAACTTGAGCATTGATAGTTTGAAGCAGCTCATTTCATTTGATATTCCAATCATTTGTCGGGGTGGATTTGACAATTTTCCTAACCATTACATTGTTGTTAGGGGCTATGATGATAACCGGCAGCAATTCATTGTTAATGATCCCACCAGTGTGAGGAATGGTGGAATGATAGGCCCCGTCTATTACAGCGAGTTCGATCAATCATGGACGAGTGGCGTGAATGGAATCGGTCAAAGGAATGGTCTAGTTGTTCCATACAAAGGGCTAACGTACATACCCCCACCATCATGAAACCGGCATAGTCTTGCGTCCGATGAGATTTGAGCCGTAGTCGTTACGAGTCAAAAAGCGTGTGATACTAATCGTAGCTCGTAGCTACTAATCGTAGCTCGGTCTAGGATTGTTCTTCGTCTGATCGAAAACGGTTGGAAAGATTGAAACAAAGACTGCACGAGGAATAATTATAGCCATGAGTTATCGAGTTAACGGGACAGTTGGGCAACAGAACTTGAACTGTCGTGGTTCGTAATTTGTGTGTGCGCACCAGCCTACCCACACACACAAAATGACGACGGAGTGCGGTTCAAACTCTACTGGTCGCAGACGCGAAGAGACTGCGGTGCTTCAAAGCTTGCGCAAAGAAAACGTTCCGGTCACTATCACACCCGTGCCTTCTAGAGCCCGGCTCTCGCTTTCACAACTTTCCATCTATCTTCACCTAACGCATTCTGGGCGATTCGGGCCATGTTTTCGAAAATAGGGGGCGGTGCACCCTCCTTCAACCCTACCAGCAAGCTGGTCGCTTCATTATTGTTGCCTGCTGAGAATATCCAACTGAGCCAGTCAGTAGATTGTTCTGGGCTCATGCTTTTCATGATGGTGGCTCGAATCGCACGAAGAGCTTCATCAGTATGATACTTCTGCGTAGCCGGTAGGACCGTTGCTTCCTCGTTATTGTTATGTGTCAGATAGAACGCAAACAGGTCGTTGGCTTCTTGATACAGGGCATTGCCTTTCTCTATTCTTTGCTCTCGACTCTCAATACTGTTCAATTCATCCGCTGTCTTCAACACTGTACCCATCTTGACCTCTATCTCTTCATGCTCCCGGGTTAACATGTCAATCATCTTGGGCTCATTGGCCTGAACCTTCGGAAACACATAGAGATTCTCGTGCACTGCGTGCTGATGGAGCATGTCAAGATCATGCTTCAACCTCGGTAAGGTTGATTCCGTTTCATTCCGATCATCGAAATTCGATGTCTGAAGGATCTTACCCAGTTCGTATATGATTGACCTTACCGCTTTATGCGGCAACGTAAAGAGATCTGCGCGTGCCAATTCAATCCTAACCAATCACTTCTACGAAGCTGTGGTAAGTGACTTTCGACGTCACCTTACGAGAGATCTCAAACCCTTGCAGACCGCCGTTCGTCGTTTGAAGTGTGTGTATCTCTCGGTGCGGACGGTGCAAATCGGACCGTCGTGGTTCGTCGTAAAAAAGTGTGTGTGTGCGCACCAGCTATGCCACACACTAATGCCTGAACGACGAGGGACGACTATTGAGTTTCATCTAGAAACCGGCAGTACTGAATCAGTGCATGATCTCATCGCGTTGTTCAACGTTTCCGGTATTTGGATGCAAACTTTAGGATCGCATTCAAGCTCCTTTCCACATCGGAGTCGGTTGTTGCCCATGAGGAAACGCTGATCCGCATTGCCTTATGTCCTTGCCAGACTGTCCCACCAAACCAACAAGTGCCATCAGCTTGCAAATCAGCGATGACCTTGCTTGTTGTATTAGCATCTCCGAATGATACTAGAACTTGATTGAGAACAACTTCGTTTAACACCTCATATCCAGCTTCCTTAAGGCCTTGAGCAAAACGCCCCGCATGACGGCACGAGCGTTCAATCAGATCAGTTAGTCCGGAGCGACCTAGAGACCGTAAGGCCGCCCATACTTCCACCCCACGAGCTCGCCTCGAGAGTTCAGGCGTGTAGTCGGATGGATTGCGATGCGTTATGCCCGATGGCAAATATTCAGCTGACACAGCCATTGCAGCCCGCAAAGCTTCCGCGTTTCGAACAAAAGCCAATCCAGAATCGTAGGGCACATTCAACCATTTGTGCGCGTCTGTTGCCCAAGAATCAGCCTCCTCCACACCGTTAGTCAGGTGGGCTCGAGAAGGAGCAGCGGCTGCCCAGAGACCAAACGCTCCATCCACGTGAACCCAAGCGCCGACATCGTGAGCATGCCTGCAAATCTCTTGGATTGGATCGAATGCTCCAGTGTTTACATTACCTGCTTGCGTGCACACTATTGTGTTGTTGGAGAGTGGTGGCAAAGCGTCTGCCCGCATTCTACCCTGCCCGTCTACGGGCACCTTGATGGCCTTGTTTCGCCCTAGGCCAAGGAGTCCCAGCGATTTGAATAGGGTCGGATGTGCTTCGGCACCGACGACTAGTTTGACTTCCGGAGCGCCGATCAGTCCGTCTGATTCTACATTCCAGCCTAGATTTGCAAGAGTTACATGCCGAGCAGCAGCCAAAGCGGAGAAATTGGCAAGTGTGGCGCTTGTAACAAATGCGCCACCGCTTTTCGGTGGCAACTTGAGAAGTTCGATGAGCCACCGTAAGGCAAGCTCTTCAAGCCAGGCGGTACCCGGCGTTACGTCATAGTAGGCCGAGTTCTGATCCCAAGCTCCTGCAAGCCAGTTTGCCGCCAATGCAGCAGGGAATGATCCTCCTATCACAAAGCCGAAGAAACGTGGGCCCGCCATAGCCATGGTTGCCGGAGAAATATATTCGTCTAACTCCGCGAGCACATCTTCCGCGCTTATCGAATCCCAAGCGAGATCGCTTTCCATTTTGTTGAGACGTGAAATGTCCGCTTCTGTTGGAGCAACATTTCGCCTGTCAAGGTCTTCAAGATAACGAATAGCACGTTGGGAAGCATCTTCAAGCAATCGTCTCATTGGAACACACCGCGAGTGTCTTGACTTGAACGGGGTCCCTATTGCGTTTTTCTTTGATATGTACTACTCGTGTGACTGAATGGTAACGTGTTAGGGTTTCTCTGGGCGACTCCTTGTCAGGCGGGGAGTCGCCTCTGCCGCCTGGAATGGGAGGTTAGAAGAAGAATGAGGGCGGATAGGAGCGTGGGAAAGGTGAAGGGTTGTAAGTTGAATTCGATCTTTGCGGGTGTAGATTTGGGTGATAGGGAGAGCCTTGCTACGGTTCTCTCTCCCATGGGGGATGTGGCTGATAGATTCACGTTCCCCATGAACGAGGAGGGGTACGCATATTTCGCGGGTAGGGTTCCGAAGGATACTAGGGTAGCGTTCGAGTCCACGATAATGGCCTACCCGATCTCGAGAGCGCTCAGGACGCGTGGGTACATGGATGTGACTGTGGCGCATCCTAAGACGCTCGCTTGGATCGTCAGATCCAAGAAGAAGAATGATCGTGTGGATAGCTTGAAGATAGCGAAGCTCCACATGGCGGGTATGCTGCCGGAATCCCACCTACTAGATAGGGATGAGCAGATCGTTAGGGATCTCTTAGTTCAAAGAACGATCGAGATCATCGCCGGTAGGCCTGCAACCGTCGAGATACCAGCGAAAATTGCAGAGAAAGTTCAAGACTTGGCGATTGCGAGAACGCCGTTCAGCACAGGATTCAGACTCCACAAACAGTTACGATCCCTGATTCAGGCGCAAGCGCTTTAGTGCGGACGGTCGGAGGCTAAGTTTCAGGATTTCCTGGAGATAAGACGACTCTCAAAATTCCTGAACCTGGACTTTCACCCACTTTGATTCAGGATCACTGTACCCCCCCATCCGGGGGAACGGCGAGACAAATCAGAGTAGAAAGGAGAAAAACTGAAACCGGAAGGTCTGATTGAAACACTTTCGCTATTGGTGCTCTCTATGTCATATTGACCTACGGGTTACAAGAAAAAGGAAGGAGATGCGTATTACGTCTCTCTTCCTTGTGGATTAGAGTTGTATGTCTCCCAGGTCCTTGTTCGTATCCAGAGACACGGAGGGTGTTTTGGTTTTACCTGTCAGGCAGCAAGGCTGAGCTTCATCAGGCAACGGCTCACAGAGTCTCAAGCGCAGAAATTACATTCAATGCAAAAGCGATCATTGACCCAGAAGGACTCAGTCATGTCATAGAAGAATGCTTGAACGATGAATGCAAGAAACGGGGAGCCAAATATCAGATAAACGCATTGCACTACCTCAGGTTTTGCATCGCCTCTAAAGTCCCAAAATGCCGCCTGATTTGTGGAACTGTAGCGTGATTGGAGGTGCAACTGCTTTAAGGAAACTCGAATAATCCTCAATCCGTGGCTCGTATGCCGTATGCTGAAGAAGATCAGTTACGAACGTCTCTCAATGCATATTATTCATCAAAGTGCAATGCCCAAGCAACGTACCTCTTGACTGTGGGGGTGGTTGCGATTGGAGTAATCGGCCTACAGGTGAATCGGATGCTTCTTCCGCTGATATTGGCAGGCTTGGTGGCCATTACCTTCAGAATGCTCGTTCGAACAGTATACTGGGGCAAGTTGTCACATCTGGTCCTCGCAGTTCCACTCTTGTTGGATAAGCGGCCAATGATTTACGCACTCCATGAGGAAGTAGTCAATACTTTGGAGCAAAGATGGTGGTGGCGGACGACGTTTGTGAGGTGTGGACGGGTTTCCCTGAGCATAAACCTGCGAATTTGGTCGTTGACGGGCGCTGTAGGTATCTTGACGTTTGCCGCTCTGACCTACTTGCCTATTCTCGCAAGACTACCTGTTCCTCTAACATATGCTTTCTAATAACTGAGACTCCCACCTCATTCAGTCAAATTTGTCATCTTCGACGGTCATTGCAGGTGCCTCTTAGCCCTGTCCTGGCATGAGAACGGGTATTATCAGAACACGGGATGGGAGGCGTGGATAGGTCAATCACCAAGCAACCAAACGCAACCCCCTAAGGATCATGGATCGGTACTGCTCTAATTCGTGGACTAGAGAAGCGACTGATCATGAAAAGCGCGGAAAAGGTGAACACTCAGATCTACGAATGGAACGAAGAATCGCTCGCGGTCTTCAAGGCAAACGAGGTGCGTGAGGAATTAATAATGATCCGAAAGATCCTTGGAGAAAATGGCAATTAGATCAGAATGTTTCTAACTTAGGTTTGGCTTGCTTTGGCCTCTTGCAGTGGCATGTACTCGCAGATGGCTGATGGTTTTTCCATAACCCGGTTTATGGTGATTTCTCCTACGATTCTGCAATATTTCGCTATCTGACCTAGGTTCCAGACGATTACTCGCAAGCTAGCAGCTACGGTCGCATCCTTCACGTATGTTAGCACTCTTTGAGTTAGCTTACGCTCATCGTTTTCCGCGGTCTGCACCATCTCCACTGTTTCATTTGCGAGGTGGACCTCACCGGTTAGCAGTGCCTTGATGCTGTGCTCTGAGATCTTGTTAATCTGGTTGGAAAACTTTGCAATCTCGTTCAGAATAGTCTCGCTTGAGATATCCCTGTCCTTGAGGGCTAGAACTTCGTTGGCAATGTTCTCTGCGGAGTCCGCCATTTCCTCGAGGGTCTTGGCCACCACCCTGTTTCCAGGGATGTGGAGCGGAGATTCTATGCCAATCTTAGATCCTACACTTCTATCTCTTATTGCCAAGAGCAGTTGCCTGACAATCAACCAGTAGATTCTGTCTGACTCCTCCTCCATGTGGGCAACCTCCACTGCCAGCTCAGGCCGCCTTTCTACCAAGGCTTTGATCGAGGCGTCAAGCATTGATGAGATTATGATATGCAAACGGCGCATAAGGCCGTAGATTGGAAAACGAGTGGGGTCCACAAAACTTTGGAGGGTTACCTGCTTCATAGTCTGCTCGACGATGCTGAGACCGGTCAGACGCTGAGTTGTGGCCCGTATTTCCTCCAGGTGACTCTTCTTGAGCTCATCTTTGGCTGCAATTTGAATGGTGTCGTGTCCTAGGATGTAGTTTGCAGTTATCACGCGTGTGAGGAGGTTTGTAGAACTGCAAAGGTCAGCGTTAACGACACAGTTCTTGATTTCTTCGCGCTTGTGTTCTGTTCCAGGGATTAGCTTCAATGAACCGTCGTCTTCACGTTTGATCGAAACAATGTCGCCGGCTTTGAGTTTCACATCCTCAACCCAGTCCCGGGGTAGAGAAACGGTTAAGGTGGAATAGCCTACTCTCTGAACTTTTCTAGCTTCCAATCAGCTGCACGCAAATAAATATAGTTTAGGCACTAGTATATAGGCTTCCATATTGCCTCCCGTACTCTAAACTAAGTGGACATGGCCTATAGAAAACCTTCAATCAATGACTTCGCACTCTGCATAATTTGCAAGTACATACCTGTCTTACGACAGCAAGAATGGGAAAACGTATTTAGCAATCTGCTCGAAACCCACGTCAATCCATTTTTTCTGGTTCACTGATCAAAGTCATCCTGACATGACCTGTTCCCATCTAGCCGAGTAACGAGCCAGGAACCCCCTCGCGATGACGATTTTGAAGAAATAGCCTCTCAAGAGCCGTTTGGATAAATGCGCAGAGCGCCACACAGATCCAATGGCTATAAGAGACGATTCAACTCTCCCGGGGATGGCTTCGAAGCTTGTGCTTGAATTACGTATTGGGCGAGAGCTGCCATGCAACTGGAGGGAAGTGCATTCTAGGAGCAAGGGGAGCATCAGTGAAGAACGATACTCTCGAATGTGAACTTCACGGAAGATTCGACGTATGGCTCTTGCAAGATGACAGGCTGCTCGTTACCGACTTAGGATTTCCATCAGACGAGCCGAAACAGTGTCTGGCGCTAGGCGTTAACCAGACACTGGCTGCTCGAATTGCTGGAGCCAAATCTCAAAGACTCGGAACACCAATCCTTACGACTCAACACAAATGCTTTCAATGCGGCACGCGTTTCTGGGTGAGCCAACAAGACGGTTCTTCTGGAGCTCCTGAAACTGGAAAAGGATATTTTTGTCCTACATGCATCCGCCAAGAATCCGAGCGAAGTGTTGTAAGAAGGCTCGGAATCTTGGGCTATTGGTGTGGTTAATTCAAATTATTGTGATGTCCAATCGGGAACGCCATGGAAATTGGATGGAGCCCCCTGCCATGGATTCGCGGGACGAATTCCTTGCCTTTCGTTAGCGCCAGGTAGTTCACCGCCATCAGACCTTCCTTCTTGCCGGCGAGTAAATGCTTCAATGCTTCTTTTATGTGATCTTCCTTGATTTGAGGAGTGCAGAGTTCTAGGAAGGCGCCGAACATAACGGCGTTCGCTAACATTTTCGGGTCCCGAATCTGGTCCTCGGATATCTCTCGCTTCAACCCTTCCGCCATCTCCGTTGCTGGAATTCCGAACTTTCTCACGTCGCCCCGATCGATGCCTGTATCGATAAGTGAAGTATTGTAGATAATCAAACCTTCCGAACGAAGAGAATTAAGGAAGTCCATTGAGGGTTGATTCATGATTAGTTCCACATCAGGTACCTCGGGGATTGGGTTGTCCACTTCTTCGTCCGAAATTATGACGTAGCATTTTGCTTTGCCTCCTCTTGTTTCAGGACCATACGACGGGGTGTATGCCACGTGTTTGCCCTCGAGCATGGCGGTGAATGCTATGTAATCGCCGAGAAGTAGAACTCCTTGACCGCCGTGTCCTGCCGCAAGTACCTTCAGCTTGCTCATTTCTTCTCAACCCCGAAGGAGTCTCTATAAACCCCTAGTGGGTATTTCTTGATCGTATGATCATGGACGAAGCGTTTCGCATCTAAGATTGACATTTTCCAATTTACTGAACAAGTGCTGATGAGTTCTACGAAGGCGAACCCGCCGAGGGCTTGGACCTTGAAGGCATTTTCGATCGACTTCTTTGCGTCGAGCAAGTTCTTTATCGTGTAGGCCTTTCCTCGCGGACTCTCAAGTTCTGTAACGACCAGGCTCGCGCGTTTGACGTAGGCTACTCCCTCTATTCCGCCTAGAATCTTGGATGCGTCGAGTTCGGTTCCTGTCAGGCGTTGGTCTCGTCCGTAAGGTGTAGTTGTTGTCGTTTGGCCTAGCAATGTCGTGGGGGCCATCTGGCCTCCGGTCATTCCGTAGATGCCATTATTGACTAGGAAAACGGTTATCGGGGTATTTCTTTGAGCTGCGTAGATTAGCTCCAATAGCCCTATTGAGGCTGCGTCGCCGTCACCTTGAACCGTGAAGACGGTGAGCTCTGGCCTCACTCTTTTGAGCCCAGCGGCGACTGCTGGCGCTCTTCCGTGGGGGGCGACCACGTGATCGCAGTTGAGATAATGGTGTGCTAAGACGCTGCACCCAACGGAGTCTATCATAACTGTCTTCTCGCGTATTCCTAGGTCATCCATGGCTGAGGCGATTAACCTGGTCAGCGTGCCGTGTTCGCAGCCTGCACAGTAGTGCGTCGGATTGTCCGTAAGAGATTCGGGCTTACCCAGCTTCACCTTTAGCGCAGATTGGCTCATACCGCAACCACCTCCAAATGCCTAAGTTTACTCTCTATTTCCACTTCTGTCGGGACGACGCCGCCCCATTTCCCTAGGAAATCAACGGCCACATCGTTGCCAACAGCAAGCTTAACGTCTTGAATCATCTGGCCAGCATTCAGTTCCAGATCTAGGAATCGTTTCCCCTCTGACCGCGAGTTTTCTGAGCGGACCCGCCGGGAAGGGCCACAAGGTTACTGGTCTGAATAGGCCCACCTTAATGCTCTTTCTGCGAAGTTTGTTTACAACTCCTTTGGCTATTCGGGCCGCGATTCCAAATGCAACGATCACGATTTCAGCGCCTTCTGTGAGGTACTCTTCGAAGAGCACTTCGTTTGATTCGATTTGTCGGTATTTCTCGAAAATCTGACCAAGGTGTCTGTAATGCTTTTGGTAATCGAGCTCGAAAGAACTCAAAACGTGAGGGGCTCGATCCTTTGCCCCGGTCGTTGCCCAGGATGAAACATCGTACTTTGATGGTGTGAATTCAGGGAATGCAACGTCTTCTTTTAGCTGTCCTGTGAACGCGTCTCCTAGGATGAGGGTTGGGTTTCTGTATTTGAAGGCTAGGTCAAAACCGATTCTTGGAAGTTGCGCCATCTCTTGAACTGAAGCCGGCGCCAATACGATGAGTCTGTAGTCTCCGTGGCCTCCGCCCTTGGTTGCCTGAAAGTAATCGCTCTGTTCGGGCCCAAGGTTTCCCAAACCGGGTCCTGCGCGACAGATGTCGACCACGAGGAATGGCAGTTCCATGCAGGCTGCATACGAGAGGGTTTCTTGCTTGAGACTGAAGCCGGGGCTCGACGTAGCAGTCATCGCTCGAACGCCTCCGGAAGCTGCGCCCAATACCATGTTGACTGCTTCTAATTCGCTCGCTGCTTGAAGGAAGAACTTGAACTCCGGATACTTCTTGTTGCCGAACTCCTTAGCCAACGTTTCCGGAATCTCACTGGACGGAGTGATCGGGTAGGCGAAGTAGGCGCTCAGTCCCGCCTCCAAGGCGCCATACGCTAATGCCTCATTGCCTTTGAGGTACAACCGATGCTCTAACATTATGCCTTCACCAGAATTTCACTGATGGCAAAGTCTGGACATACCCAATAGCAGATGGCGCACCCTGTACACTCTCCCTTTGTTCCTTGATACGTGAATTCAACTGGATGAAACCCTGCGCGATTCAGTTTGCTCGATATCTTCAGATTACCAGACGGGCAGGACACGACGCACAGCTCACAGGCTTTGCATCGTTCCCCAAGCACTTTCACTAATGCTCGAGGTTGAGGAATGGTCATGATTTGACTCAAGCCCTAATGACCTCGTTCTTCTCAACAAAATTCTCTAGTACGTATCTGAGGATAGCATAATGTTGCTCTTCATCAAATGCAAGCATCGTCAACAGGGATTTCAGATGCACGTCGCCAACTTGGGATAAGGTCGTTGTGAAAAGACGCAACGCTTTCTCCTCCATATCCATCAGCCTGAGCATTTCTTGGCGGGTCTCCTTCAGAGGGGTGAGTGCTTCCCACTGGTTGGTTGACAAATAGCTAATGGCGGAGTTGAGTACGTCGGCGTGTTGCATCGAATCCCGCATCAACTTTGCATAAAATAGCTTGGCCACGCTACGCTTTGTCTCTCTCACTTTTCCGGCATAGACTTCGGTTTCGTGCTCTTCGTGGTCAAGTTGGTCTTTCAACATCTGCACTAGATGCTGGTTTCGCAACCGTTTGCCGCCAGGAGATGGTGCTTGGTAATTACTCTTAGCGGTATCGTTGCTATTCTATATAAAGTCACGACCCGCCGAACACGATGCGGCCGACCATTGGTGCACATTCCTCCTCGGCCCTTAGATATTGCAGCGAAGCGTGTAGGCGAAGAGACCCGCACCGATTAGCGTTGCGATTACCCAAAGTGACGCACACCACTTCCACATTTCCCCGCTTGAATAACGAGTGGCTGCTCGCCTTTGAAGCGGGGATAGCTACGTCATCCTTGACTCGAAAGCTATCGCCGTTAGGAGAAGCTGATGCTTTCATTTCTTGAAACTCCAAAGATTTCACTCGTTCGAGCCAAAAACTGGATTGAAAGTAGCCCTTTCTCTATATAGAATCGCTTCGAAATATATAACTGATTAATGCCCCATTAATAAGCGGGTCTAAGTTCGCCCCGAAGACATCTTACTAGAGTGAAAGATGGTTGGAGATTAGAAAGGTCCAGCGAGTCGGCCATTCGACGTTAACGGTGTCCCTTCCGAGAGACTGGGTCAGACAAGTCGGTTTGAAGCAGGGCGGTGTTGTCACGCTCCGACTCTCCGAGTTCGGAGAACTGATCGTTACCCCCGGAAGCGAAATGGAATCCGAAGAAATGACGATATGCAAAATCAATGTAGACTGCATGCAATGACCGAGAACTGCTCACTCGAATCATCACCGGAAACTACATACTGGGCCGCGACACTATCATCGTCTCCTCCACCAAGGAGCTAACAGCTGAACAGCTCAATGAGATCCGTAGCGCGACACGAACTTTGAGTGGTTTAGGTATCGTCGAACAGACACCACAGGAAGCAGTCATCCAGTGCTTCCTAGACCCGTCCAAGTACCCTATCACCGGATTGCTCGGACGCCTTCACAAAGTGGCTGTATCCATGCTGGAGACTTCGATGCAGGCTTTGATGGATCGACGGTTCTCTTTGGCATTGGAGGTTCTTGAACTTGAGAATGAGGCCGACCGTCTCTACTGGCTGATCCTGCGTCAGATATTTCGCGCAATCTCCAAGATCCCTCTTTCACGACATGTGGGAATCGAATCTGCAACACACGCTGTTGGCTACCGTGCGGTCTCGAAATACCTCGAGGAAATTGCGGATTGCAGTGAAGCCATAGCCAATCAAGTATTGTCATTGGCTGACGAAAAACATGCACCGTTCTCTTCAGTCATCGATGAAATTTGTAAGTTCGGCGCGGAGACCATCGGAATCACCAAAGAGGCTATGGACTCCTTCACATTGTTGGATGTCGGCTTGGCCAACCGCATCGTCGACCGCTCCAAACGCGCTGGAGGAAGAGGAAAGGACCCTCACGGATCTAGTTGTAACAACGGTTCAAGACCGCAAACTCACCTGTGCACTAAGAGGAGTCGTATGCGAATTTAGTCCACATTTCCCGCTCTGCTCAAATGGTCTCCGAAGTAGCCATCAACCGCTATCTTGAAAGCAACAACGATGTTTGTCAATTTTGGAAAGAGCGGAAGAGCGGGGGAGACGTTCAATACCTAAAGAAGGTCGTAGCCTAAGACATTTTTCGAACCAAAATCATTAGCAATAATCGGCGCATCCGACACACCGAGCAGAATCGGCTACGTAATCGCTGAGAATATGGTTACGAATAGTAGAAGAGAATTATTCAAGGGCGAAGTCTGCCTAGTCAACCCCCATCACAAGCAAATTCTAGGACAGAAATGCTATCCATCTGTCTCGGCGATTCCCGGCAATGTTGAGACCATAGTCGTTGCAATTCCTGGAACGAATGTCCCTGAGGTCGTCGAAGAGGCTGGAAAAGCCGGAACGAAAGCCGCCATCATAATATCGTCAGGATTTGCGGAAATTGGAAATCGAGCACTCGAACGACAACTATTGGAAAGAGCGAGAAAATACGACGTGGCACTCGTTGGCCCGAACTGCCTTGGTGTATACGACTCCCTAACAGGGATGGATACTCTCTTCCTTCCTGAAACTAAGTTTCTATCTGACGGGCGAAGTCGTAGCAACGCCCCGCCCGAGACCTGGATCAATATCCCTCCTGACACAAAGTGGAGCCTTCGGAGCTGCAGTCCTCGACTACATGGCCGGGCATTGGATGGGAATCCGAGCTTTCGTTAGCTACGGCAACAGATGCGACGTCACTGAAGGCGAATTACTCGAACATTTCGCGAACGACGACAAAACCAACGTTATCCTAATGTACGTTGAAGGTCTTGCCGACGGAAGAAATTTCCTCGTTAAGGCCAAGGAGACCGCGAAAAAAACCCATCATCGTCTTGAAATCTGGAAAGACCGACGCTGGAAGGCGTGCGGCCGCCTCGCACACCGCTGCATTAGCCGGATCCGACCAAATCTATGAAGGAGTCTTCAGGCAAGCAGGGATCATCCGGGCAAGAAATGTCGAGGAGCTCTTCGACTTCGGGCGTGCGCTTGCTCTCCAGCCGCCCGGTCATACAAGAAATGCTGCAGTCCTGACAAATGCCGGCGGACCGGGCATAATGGCAGCTGACGCACTCGAAGAATCCGGACTGAAAGTGACCAGTTTCCCTGAACAACTCCTGACAAAATTCTCCGACTTCAAAGCAAAGAACCTCCTCCTCCCAGTCCTATCAGGCAACAACCCATTGGATCTTACCGCGGAAGCCACAGGAAAGATGTTCGAATTGGCTCTTTCGACGATACTAGAAGAAACAGGAATCGGCGGTGCAGTTGTAATTGCGTCGCATCATGCTCCAACGATCTTCGATGATGCCGTCGAGATGATATCACAAGCCGCCCAGGAGCACGGGAAACCGGTCACGGTGTGCGATATTGGAGGCACTGAGATGGCTATCGCTATGAGAGCGGAATTTGAGAAAAGAGGCATCCCTTCATATGAAGTGCCGGAGCGAGCCGCCCGAGCACTTTGGGCATTGGTCTACTATGGAACTTATTTGAGAGACCACGGTGTTCTAAGGGCGCACGCATCACAGATCACCCAATAGGATGAGTTCTCCTGTTGCCATTCTCGAGTCTATCAGAGAATATGGAAGAGCTTCGACGCCAACCCGTCGAATCGTTCCTCTCAGACCTTGTGGAATTACCCTCTGAGAGCAGTCTTGCCAAGATAGTGGGCCTGTTTAGAGAACACGGGATCTACCAAGTGTTCCTGCCTGAGGGCGAGCGGTGCGGAATAATCTCTGCTCGGGATGTGCTGAAGACAGCGAACATTGAAGCAACCAAAGCAACGGCAATGATGTCATATGTTCCGGTCATAAGTAAAGAATCCTTGGTGGGTGAGGCTGCTCGCCTGATGATGGACTACCGAATCAGAGCCGTCCCGATTTCAGACGGACACAAGATCGTAGGCCAGGTAAATTCCGTTGACATTCTCACGCAGCTGAAAGGCAAGATAGGGGAGAGATGCGGATCACGTCACTCGCCGTGAACGATCCAATTACGATTGAAAGCGAGGCTTCCATCGCCAAGGCTAGGGATCTCATGATACGGAAGCGGATTGACCACTTACCGGTAACCAAACAGAAGCGGCTGGAAGGGATGATTACATCTGCCGACATCGTTGCACATATTACTCAACCGGAAAGGCTTGGCAGCAAATCAATGAAACCTGAAACACGAGGCGTTTTCGACTTCGCAGTCCAGGACACTATGGAGAGTGACCCCTTGACTTGCTCTCCCGACACCGGCGCGGAGCAGGCACTGAACTTGATTTTGTCCAGCCCCGGAACCTACATTTTGGTTACTCAATGGGAAGAACTGCAGGCAATTGCTACACATAGGAATTTCATGACATTGATCGCCGAACCCGAACCAGAAACCAATGTCCCGGTCTTCATGGTAGGCCTTCCTGAAGATCCGTTCGAATCTGAGGCTACAAAAGCAAAATTCAAACGAATAGTTAATCAATTGCTACGGGTTTTCCCCGACATAATCGAAGCCAGATCGGTAATCAAATCCAAATTCAGCAAGCCTGGCAAAGAACGAGGACGGTATGAAGTGACAGTTCAAATCAGAACTTCAAGGAATTCGTACACGTACTCCGAGGAAGGCTGGGACTTACCTGCGGTTTACGACACCATTACGGACAGACTTAAACGACTCATGACACAGAAGCAGAAGCCTGGCAGACAACGCGAGAGGGAAAGACCGGAAATACCTTAACAATCTTTCGAAGTCAGGAGAATCAAACAGTTGCTCTTACCTACCAAAATGAGACGGATCGAAATAATCGCGCCTCAAAAGAAATTCGATGAAGTCATGCTCTATCTCCGCGAACAGAATGCAATAGAGCTACTCGATGTAAAGGAGATGATTAAGGGGTACGGCGGAGGAGTAACCCCAACAGCCGTTTCGGACCGACTCTACCGTCTCACAACACTCGAATCCAAGATCAATTCAATCGTAACAGCTCTGGGAATAGGCTCGAAGCTAGCAAAACCCGTCACGGTAGGACCACGCATCTCGGATGAACAAATAGCGGACGTCGAGAACCGAGTCACTCAACTCGAACAACAAGTCATGTCAACCAGCAACGAGACCCAAGCTCTGGAATCATTTATCAACTACGCCGAACAACAGCTTCAAAGGAACATAGAAGTAATCTCGAAGATTGAAAATGCGGACTCCCCTGAAGGCAGACACAAACTAGAAGAAATCATAAGCGCCATCTTCCAAACGCTCAAACCTGCCGAGATGAAACTCACTGATCCCGTTAGGGGCTTGGTTCAAGCAAAGGCCCTAGAGAATGCAGTCGTAAAGGACATATCGGACAGCGTAGCGAAAATCCTGGCTACAAAACACGACGAGAGCGAAATAGCCAACGCGATCACCCAAACTCTGGGGCTGAAGTTGAAGGCTATGGCTAGAAACGGACGACTCACCTATGAACCGACGAGCAGAATAGAAGAATCCAAAACACGCCTCAAACAACTGAAAGACAAACTCGCCGAGATAGGACGTGCCGACGGAGATTACCTGCTGGTCCAGCGTGAAGTCGTCGCAGCTGAGAGAGCGTTCGAACAAGCAAAAGGTTACTGTGG
Source organism: Candidatus Bathyarchaeota archaeon (assembly GCA_963835925.1). Lineage (GTDB taxonomy): Archaea > Thermoproteota > Bathyarchaeia > 40CM-2-53-6 > 40CM-2-53-6 > FEN-987. The sequence goes on along the minus strand of CAWIHH010000004.1, from coordinate 870,472 downwards.
GAAGACTGAAACAACCTATATGATTGAAGGTTGGGCACCTGCGTCAAAGGTGAACCCCATAAGGTCACAGCTTAGGACGATCTGCTCAGACGAGGTAATTATGAAGGACTGGCATAGCCGTGATGCACCCACTCGTCTGCAGAACCCGAAGATTCCGGTTTTAAGCATATTTGAAAAATTGACGATCGGTTTCGGAGTTCCGAAAAGCGATGAGATCGACCCGACAGTTCTCTGGCTCATAACATATCCGCTCTTCTTCGGGTTTATGTTCGGAGACGTCGGCAATGGACTAATCGTAATGCTAATCTCAATTATCTTTTACATATACAAGAAACGCGGCCTGGTCATTTCTGACAATGCTTACGGTGGCTTGGGCGGGGTATTCAGCATGGTGATCCAAGGGTCACCCCTACTAATATTGAGCGGCGCTTCCGCATTAGTGGTTGGCTTTCTCTATGGAACGGTGTTCGGGAACGTCGAATGGTTCAAGATGATAACCGGCCTGCCAGGTCCCCTGTGGTTCGAACCATTTGAGAACATTAGGCTCATGCTCAGGTTATCCATTACCATCGGCGTTATACACATAATCTCAGGACTCGTCATGGACATATTCAACAAGGCGTACGTTCGAGAGTATCGTGAGTTGATCTCCGGCCCGCTCGTGTGGCTCTGGTTCTACGCCGCCTTTGGCATAACTCTACTTCAATATGGTCTCAGATTCCCGAACTACCTCTTCGACCCACGAAACACAACCGACCTCTTCCTGAGGGTCGGCGTTCCATTGATCGCCATGGTGGTCCTGAAGCTCTGGACAGAAGGGGGCATGGGCTTGATGCATGCATTCGAATCCATGCTAGCCTCACTATCCCACACGATATCCTACGTGCGAATTCTAGCAATGAAATTGATCGATGACGTATTTCTACGCCTCTTCCTAGGGGTTCTAGTCACGTTCGCCGCAATGGGAAACCCGCTGGCAACTGCTGTCGGCTGGATCCTCTTCGCGGCCTTAACCACGGTGTTGATACTGATATTGGAAACTGCGTTCGTGTTCATGCAGTCCCTCCGACTTCACTGGGTGGAGTGGTTCCTCAAATTCTACGACGGGAGCGGTACAGCCTTCAAGCCTTACGGGATTGAAAGAACCTACACCAAAGTCAAAACAGGGATCACTTGACATATTACAGGTCAAACGCACTACCTGAATAACTCGGGCTCATTTTGGCTGAGTTCCATTCAGGTTTCTCCTTGATCTTTCAGAATTCTCGTTTATATTGAGCTGTGTCGCTCTCGTACCAGACATTGAGCGGCAGGGGCGAGTCTACGAGCAATCCCACTCCACTCCAAGTCCAAGCAGTCAATGAAATCGTCGCGGAACTACTAGAATACGGCTTAACAAGAAACGAGGCGCGAGTACTTGTCTATTTGGCCAAAACAGGCCCATCCAAAGCGAGCGAGGTGGCCCGGGCAGTCCAAATCAACCGAACCGAAACCTACAGAACCATCAAAAATGTCCAGCGACGCGGCCTTATAGAAGCAACCTTAGAACGACCAGTGCGCTTTCAATCTGTCCCCTTCGATAAGTGCTTACAAATTCTCATCGACGAGAGAAAAGCTCGACTCAGAATTCTAGAGCAACGCGGAGAAAACCTACGCCGTGAATTTGAAGACATTCGCGTTGAACCGGTTGCAAATGAAGCGGAACGATTTCAGGTAGTAGAGGGAAGGATTCGGATTGAACAACGGCTTCAAACCATGTACACCCAGGCGCGAGAATCGGTTTTGACAGTGCTCTCACCGTCAGAAATTGTCCGAGGCGAAAACTCCGGGCTTTTCGACATACTCACTCAGCGAGTTAGGCCCGGAATACGAGTGAGAATCATCTCAACAATCAATCTGTCGAATCTGAAAATCATCACGAAAATGCGTGAATCCATTGAGATCAGACATCTAGATTTGAAAGCTAAGCCAATTCCCCGGGTCTCTATCATTGACGATAACGAAGCCCTGTTTGAGATAACGACCGCAGATGAGACTCGACGAGCTAGCGAGGAAGTGGCATTATGGATCAACAGCCGCGCTTTCGTAAGAAATCTTCACGCCTATTTTGACGAGATGTGGAATTCAGGCACCCCCGCGGAAGCAAGGATTGAAGCCCTTGAGAAAGGCATACCGACGGACGAACTCAGAATCTTCAAGGGAAGAGCTGAGGTCAGCGGTAAACTTAATGGGATGATCGAATCCTCTAGTCAAAGCATTGAGATCTGGACAACGATGAGAGGAATTCAAGCCCTCGCGGATCTGCATCTGCAAGAACTCAAGGCCGCAAAGGACCGAGGCACTAAACTTCGTGTTATCGCCCCAATAACAAGCGAAAACACCGAAGGCGCACGCAAACTGGTTCCCGTCTCAGAACTGAGATATTCTGAAGCCCTGGGCCCTGCCGGAATCATCATCGTCGACCAAAGGGAGTTGATGCTTTACGAGAGACTCCCCGATGACAGTAACCCAGAAGTCGGTGCCGATGTCGGATTCTGGACAAACAGCAAACGCTTCATCGAGACGATGAGCAGAGCCTACGACGCAATGTGGAGGGGTGTCTTCGCTATCTACGCGCCAAGACGCCGTGGGCTGCAAAAATGAAATCTCCGCGCATAAAAGGAAAAGTCGGCGTTTGATTATTGACGAAGACTAATTTTGGCTGCCAACTTCCACAGGAGGAATAGCGACTTCGAGAAACTGGCCAAAGTAGCCGAAGATTGTGAGCGATTGGGATATGACAGCGTATGGGTATACGACCATCTTGCGCCATACTGGACCCGACGAGGTCAGGCCTTCGAATGTTGGACGCTCCTGGCAGCCATTGCCCAGCGTACAAAGAAAATCAAACTGGGCAGCCTAGTCACAAACGTGAATCTTCGAAACCCAGCGTTGCTAGCGAAGATTACGAGCAGTCTTGACAACATAAGCGATGGCCGACTCATTCTCGGACTGGGAACAGGCGACCGGATGAGTCGCAATGAGTTATTGTCCTACGGTTACAGTTTTGCAAGCGTGGATGAGAGAGTGGAACGCTTGAGAGAAGCAGTCCTCATCCTGAAAGCTATGTGGACAAAAGACCAGACTACTTTTGAGGGCAGATACTATAGCGTGTTGAACGCGGTAAATTATCCAAAGCCAATTCAGGAGCCGCATCCACCCCTCTGGATCGGAGGAAAACACCCCAAGATTCTTGATGTTGTTGCGGAGATGGCGGATGGTTGGAATTACTGGGGGATCAGGAGAGAGATGCTTGCTCAACGCAGCATGTATCTCTCTGACAAGTGTGCCACCATCGGTCGTCAACCTCAACAGATCATCAAATCATGGGCAGGAACACTAGCCGATGCGATGAAGTGGAATGGAGCCCATACCCCGCTAGTAGAGAATATCCGGGAGCAGATACGTAGTCAAACAGATGACCAGACCAAATACTTCATTGCCTCATTGGGCTCGAGAGCGGATACGTCGGGCTATGAGGCGTTTGCCGAAGCCGTGAGAAGTCTAGAGTAGCCAACTGGAATATGTGCCGCATGAAAACCTCACGGGTTAATTCGCGCAGAATCGCCCTAGCCATTGTCTTTGCAGTGCTCTATTTTGTTCTTAGAAGCCTCCCGAATCCCATTCCTTTCCTCTTCCAGATGATCGGGATTTCAGGGCGATTCACCGCCGGGGACTTTCTGCTGACGACGATCGCACTTATGGGTGGCCTTTGGGGAGGAGCCCTATCAGTATTCATTGGAACTGTTTTGGCTTATCCGGTGAGCGGGCCGCTATTTCTTGGTCTCGATTTCCTCCCGGGATTAGTTAACGTACTAATTGTGGGCCTTATTGCGAAAAATCGCGGCAGAATTGCGCAAGCGGTATTTATCGTTGTTCTGCTAATGTACATTGCCAGTCCGTACAGTCTCTTCTTCGGGTATGGTTACGTACCCTACACTTGGCTTCATATTTTGGCTCTCGCGATATTGCTCTCACCAGTGACCGCAAAGGTCCCCGCGTGGATTATGATGGAAGATAACCGCCAACTCGTTGCCATTGGAATGTTGGCTTTCGTCGGCACCATGGCTCAGCACCTTACTGGCGGTTTGTTATTCGAGTTGGTGGTGGGGTTGGTTCAAGGAAATAGTCCTTCCATACTCAAGGGCAGTTGGCAGATAATATTCTGGCTTTACCCCACAGAGCGACTAGTACTAACTGCAATCTCCGCAGTCATATCAGTCGGCTTGGTAAGATCCATGCGGAGAATGGGAATGTAGCATACTCGCATATTCAACTCAAGGCGCCGCTATGGCGAGACATTCTGGAAAAGACACTTCAGCAGTTTGGTCTCCTACGATGTCGCTGATCAGGGGATAACTTGTTCCCATCAGTCCTAGAAAACAGTTAGCTCGATCTGTCGCTTCTCTCCGTCCACAGATAGTAACATTAACCTAGTTCTTTGAGTCTTGCCGGCAGATATTTGTCAACGATAAATGCGAGCCCGTATCGACTGAAAGCTTCCTGCTCTGATTTGCGTTTGAGCTTCAGGAAGGTTTCGATCTCACGCTTCCACAGTTTGGTGTCGTATCTCGGATCCTTCTGAAGTTCATACAATCTCTTGATGTCCAGATCGGTTAGGGGATCGCTTGGTAGTTTGTAGTTGACTATATCGGAAGCGTAGACTCCTGCCCATTTTGCGTCGGGTGTGTTGAGTTCCCTCAGGTGTGCAGCGTTTGCGGAACCTGCTATTATCACATTGGCAATGTGCATTCCCCACGGGTCGGCGTCGCAGAAAATGTAGACCGGCAGCTTCAGTTCTTGGCTCATTCGTCTCATGAGCGCTCTTGTGGCTCGTGGAGCTTGGCCTGCAGTGTGGATAAGCAACGCCTTGTATTTCTCGTGCACCCTTTCTTCGATGAAACGAGTGAATAGACCACCCTTCTCTATCGCGATGATCTTGTCGGCCTTGCAGTCCACGAATTCCGCATTTGTTAATGCCGGGCCGATCATCATTCCGTCGGGGTGGGAGGAGAGGTTCAATCTTTTGCCTTCGTAACCACGGACAGTGTATTCGATGGTCAGATCACCGAAAATTGCGCTACGTTCTTCAGGAAAGACGTTGAAATCTTCTCTCGCATGACCTAGGACTGTTTCAAGGTCCGTAATTATGTCATCGCTCTCCGCTTGGTCAGCGAAGCTCATCTCGTACGCCTGCGCGGAATAGAACACGTCTCGCAAAGTTGATGTTTTGCCTTCGCGAGCGAGCTCGTCAACAAATGACCCCGTCCACGTAAGCTGAGTTAAAGGGCGTATGTGTCTTATGTTACGGGCGCTTCGTTTGACGTAATGATCGCCCAAGATGTATTGTCTGGTATGTTGGTCATAGCGTATGTTCGTGATGGAGCGGCTTGGCATGCGTACTGAAGGCCATTGTTTCTGGGAGAGCTGGGAGTACAGTTGCTCACCTAGGCCCTTCAGGCTTGAGAGCACAATTCCCTTTTTCTGTTCGACTCTACTCGATGTCTTGGTCGTTTTCATCTTCTTCGGCTTTCTCATGGCTCAAAACACTCCTTAGTAATGGGGACACGTCGGGTGACTTGCTTTTCTTTGCGAGTTTCGTGGAGAACTCCGCGATTCTCGGAAGATACTTCTGGAACACGTCAAGCCTATGCTTGTCCCGTGCCAAGTGGATTTTCTTGGAAAGGAACAGTGATAGGCGACGGGCTACTTCGCGAACAGCGTTGATAACCTCTCTTTCCACATCAGGTCGGTCTGAGATGAACTCCTTTCCCACAGTCTTGTACGGTACCTTGGTGGAGCAAATGTGAACGAATACTGCGATGGGCATGTCGGGCGCTACTTTGTAGTGTCTCCAGTCCATTTCAGTATTGACCACCTTCCATGAAACATCGCTCGCCTCGTCAAAGAGTAACGGGATTTTATTGGCGAATCTGTAGAGTTTCATTCCGCCACCAGGTTCGATTTGTCCCCCATAGGCTACGCCAACTTCGATGATGAATGGAAAGCCTGCGTAGGCTGAGGGTTTTCGCTGATATACAGTAACAAATTCTGGAGAGAGCTCTTTCCTTATTCCTGCCTCGAGTAGTTCTTCGCCAAGCGGAGAAAGACAACTGGCGTCCGGAGCCAAGAACTTGTAGCTCTTCATAGTGTTCACGATTTGAACGATCTCTTCTGGGACAAGTTTCTTGGGATTTCTCTTGGCAGGAATGCCAACCTGCTGCAGAAAACCTGAAGCCATAGTCTTGCCGACACGATGGAAGTGGGTTTTCATGAAGCTGAGCATGGTATGCTCCTTTGTAATCTCGATCAGTCGCTTCATTGTCTCAACGTCGACGCCGTATGGATGGGGTAGAGTTTCCTCTGGGGGCTTTGGCATTTGCACGGTCACCCTTTCGAATCGATACAGTCTCCCTCTTGGGTCGACGTAGGTTATGTTAGCATAAGGGGCCACGATCGCTGTCTGTTTTAGGTATTCTAAGATCTTCGGCATAGCTCGCGTGTAATCTGCCTCGGTTGAGAAGTCAATGAGAGCGCCATGCCACCGATTGTCATTAGGGTGGGTCTTGTGCCGGATGACTTCAGGTTTGTTCTTCTGGATGTCGATCGTTAGATCGTACTGGTGAATCTTGGTCGGCCCGGTACTGGACATTATTGTTGCTTGGCCGTGTGTCGTTATTTGACCGTAGAGAATCGCCATCTTCCCTCCCAGCCCGAAGGTTCCGCGGGTTTGTCTCAGTTTGTATTTTGAGCCGAAGAGCACCTGTCCGAACGCTGAGGGGATAATGTCGTGCGGTATTCCTATGCCATTGTCTTCGATGTGAACACGATAAATTCCCGGCCCATCCGTGGGCCCTGATTCATGAGAAATCCTAAGGTATATGTCTGGAGGAATTCCTCTGATTTCACAAGCATCGAGCGAGTTCTCCACGAGTTCCCGGATGGTAGAGTAGATAGCTCTCGATGGATTTGTGAATCCAGCAATGTCTCTGTTACGATAGAAGAAGTCGGCTGCCGATATTTCCTGGAATACTTCCTGCAGTGACATCAGAGTTCGCCTACCCTTACGCATCTCAGGAATAAAGCTGATGACTCGTTAACTGTTTCATGCCGGACGCTTTTCCCACAGCTCAAGGGTTTCTCTCTTCTTGCTCTCGCTCCTTATCTTTCTAAGCAGTTTGTACACGCTGGAATGCTGTTTGCCCTTGAGGAGCATTTCTATTGCTTCTCTCGCAGCATTCACCTTCTCATATTCTCCGACAATCGAGATTGTATGCCCATAAACCGAAACCTTAGCGCCCGTCATCTCTTCTATCAATCTGCGGATCTTCCCCTCTCGTCCGATCACTCGGCCATTCAATCTGGCAATATCGCGATCATTTCGGCCGAAGGTTTCTCTTAGGTCAATTATGTCGAGCACTATATCGTCGTCAACCAAGCTAAGTGCTCGCTCTGGCGAAAATCCGCGGGCGATAGCAACTACCACATCTCTTGCGCGAAGGATCGAGGTCGGATCATCAGAATCTTCCCTAGGAACTATTTCAACTACACCTGATTCACTTTGAATCAAGAGTCGTGCATTGAAGGCGTTCTCCACCTTGCTTTTTGTTGAGCCCTCTTTTCCAATGAGAACCCCGAGCCTATCAAGAGGAATCGTAGCGCTAATTCTTGTTTCCATCTTCACCTGTCACCCACGAGGTCAGTCGTCCTATGCTGGGGGTGGTCACTCCTACTTTTGTAAAATACGTGTTAAGGTGCACTAGGTCCCTTTCAAGAAATGAGCGAGCCATCGGATGTTCCGGAGGGACCGCCTGGGCGAAATCAAAGAGCACTGGCCGCGAATCAACTACCATAATGTTGTACTCGCTCAGATCGCCATGGATCAACTGAGCTTTTTGGTAAAGTTTTCGAACGGCTTCCGCGATAAGGTCATACACACGTCCAGGGTGATCTAGAGGAGATTCCCTGAGTAAGGGAGCGGGAAGACCGTTCCGTCCAATGAATTCCATGAGTAGAACGTTTCCTTGGACCTTTATGGGAAAGGGTACGCGGACGCCAGCTTGTTTCGCCTGCTGCAGATTTCTGAATTCCTTTAGCGCCCAGAGATTGACCAGTGACCGGGTATCAGTTCGAGTTGATTTGAATCGTTCATCACCTTTAATGTACATCATCCTTCCCTTCTTGAACTCCGCTGACGTCGTTAGGAAGATTTTGATCGCCACGGGCCTGTTCCGCTTTCCGTGCCCCCAATATATGCGGGATTCTTTGCCTGAACGCACTACACCGGATATGTTCTTGAGGTATCCGCGGTTGAGCATGCGATAGACGATCATGAGAGTTGATCTGTCGAATACTTCTTCAAGTGAATCCATCTCCTCGCTGCGCTTATTCCTCATAAGTCGCTTTTCTTCGTAGTGCGCGACTCGCCTCTGTAGCTTCCGCTCAGCCATCGACTCCAATCATACCATCTACTGTCGTCATCTGCGTAAGATCAGGCTGTAAGACGACCTTGATTACGAAGCCAGTTCGCCTGGCTCTCAGTGTACCTCCAGAGGATGTCGCCTCTGCTATCAGCCTGGAAATCCCATGGAGCTACCAGCACAACGTCGCCAACTTTGATCCAAACGCGTCGTTTCATCTTGCCTCTGATTCGGCACACTCTTTCGTGGCCGTCAGCACATCTAACCATAAGCCTGTCATACCCTAACATTTGAGTAACAATGCCGAACATTTGACCCTCGCCCGGCATAACCATCTCTCGAAGCTCGCCTTCACTCAGGACCTTCTTCTTGCCCACATCTTCCACCGATGATATATCGCGCTGTTAATCTGACTAGACTAAATAAGCATATTAGACGACTTAGTCCTAAGACCAACCACAGCTTGTTCGGCGGATATGCCGTCCGGGACGCTAATCATATCCTGACAATCTGTACGTGTGAAATTCCGCCGATGTGGATTATTGCTGAAGGATCCACCAACCCTTCCTGTACCGCTGCTTTCACTATTTGGTTGCCCGCCAAGTTCGCTATGTCGGCTGAGTCGACGGCACGCAAAGCGTCAGGTATGCTAGTGGGTACGCCTTTGTAGAAATCCACTTTGACCTCGAGTTTTAGTTTCCCCTCTCGGAACGTCTCCCCTAAAATGCCGGTATCACAAACAGCTACTAGTGTGTGCTTGGCGTCTTTGAACACTCTAAGGAATACTTCGTCCACTTTGTTGCACTTTCTCAGACCTGAAGTATGGACGACTTTGCACCGCAGGCCTCGCATCTAAGGAATAGGTATCGCCCTTCTTTCTCGATTTTCGTATCCGGGCGATTACATATGGGACAGATCACATATCGTTGAGCGTAGATGCTGAGAAGCCGGGTGACCGTTGCGACATCGAATCTGCCTTGGAAGATTGCTCGGGCTCCATCCACGGAGGCCGCGGTCGCCAATTCCCGGGATAGGAATTTGAGGAGATGATGTGGGTCGCGGTTTAATCTGCTGCTTATGTCCCCGAAATTCTGGATGATAGTCCGCCTACCCATCCTAATACCTACAACTTTGGGTATCTCGAACCTCTCTCCAGTTCCAACTGCCTTTGGCAGATTCTCATAGGCTCTTTCCAAGAGTTTGTTGTATTCTCCGCTCAAAGTTCATTTCCAACAGAACCATGCAGACCCCGATATTTGTCGATTCCCCTTCGGAAAGAAAATGTTAATCAGACCAGGCTGCAGGTAGGAGGCGTTTAGGTTCTGGAGGGCAGAAACTAGGGCTCGCATTGAGTCGCCGCTGGTACGATGCACAAGTAAACATTCATTTCTGTTCTCAAATTCGACGTTTGCGGAGTGAGTCATGAATGGGAAAATGGATTGTCAACGCCGCTTGGCCCTATGTCAACTCTGTCCCTCACCTGGGGACATTTATTCATCTTCTTAGTGCAGACGTATACGCTAGATATCTTCGACTGAAAGGCGAAGAAGTGATAGCGGTTACGGGTTCTGATGAGCATGGAACTCCGATTGAAGTTGAGGCGATCAAGAAAGGCATCTCGCCAAGACAGCTAACTGACGGAATCCACAAGCAGATCTGCGAACTGCTCGAAGCATACAACGTCCGGCTTGATAACTATACAAGAACTGAAAGTCCCGTTCATGTTCGCTTTACTCAGGAACTCTATAGAAAAGTATACCAGAACGGATACGTGTACACCCAGAACGTTAGCCTTCCCTACTGCGAAAAAGATCAAAGATTCCTGCCCGACAGGTTCGTTGAAGGAACGTGCCCCCGCTGCGGCTATGAAGAAGCTAGAGGCGATCAGTGCGACTCATGCGGTCGAGTACTCGATCCGCTTGAACTTACGAATCCGCGATGCGTCTTCTGCGGCTCAACGCCCAACGTAAAGACCTCGACACACTGGTTCTTCGATCTTCCAAAATTCCGTGATAGACTCCTTACCCTCGTTCAGAACAACAGGCAGCTGCCTGAAAACGCCCGCAACTTCTCTCTTCGCTGGTTGGAGGAAGGCCTGAAACCTCGCGCGCTCACTAGAGATAACAAGTGGGGGATCCCAGCACCATTCCCTGGCGCCGAAGGCAAGACAATCTACGTCTGGTTAGAAGCCGTCCTAGGTTATGTTTCGGCATCAATCGAATGGGCAGAAAAATCTGGAAGACCCGAAGCTTGGAAGGATTTCTGGTTCGACAAAACCACTCGAAACGTGCACTTCATTGGGAAAGACAACATTCCGTTTCACGTAATCATATTCCCAGCCCTGCTACTTGCGACGCATGAAGATTACGTATTACCCTGGCAAGTGTCTTCGACCGAATTCATACTATACGAAGGACAGAAATTTTCTAAGAGCAAAAAAGTGGGCGTATGGATTGATGAAGCACTCAAAGTTGCACCTTCCGAATATTGGCGCTACGTTTTGATCGTAACAAGGCCGGAGGCGCGTGATGCAAATTTCACATGGCGAGAATTCGAAGCACACGCGAATTCCGAGCTGAATGACGTGCTAGGTAACTTCGTTCACCGAACGCTCACTTTCATAACAAGCCGCTTCGATTCAAGAATACCTGAGCCCGCAGATTTGGACGCGAATGATCTCCAAATCAAAGAGGAAATCGAGAAAGCTCCTTCAAAGATCGGTTCTATGATGGATCATTTTGAATTGAAGGGCGCACTCGCGGCGGTAATCGAGCTGGCCCGGACAGGCAACCAGTATCTAAGCGACCGGGAGCCGTGGCATTTGATAAAGACGGACCTGGGAAAGACCGCTACAACCCTCTACATTGCGACGCAGCTAGTTCGCGCTATTGGGATACTGATTTCACCCTTCTTGCCGGATACAGGGAACGCTATCATGAAACAGCTCAACCTATCCAATGTTTCCTCATTAAGATGGTCAGATGCTGGAAAACTCGATTTGAAATCCGGCCACACAATTGGTAGACCCACGCCTCTCTTCCATAAAATCTCGGCTCCGCAAGCCTCCAAGTGAGATTAGGGATGCCCCTACTCAAGCTTGACCTGCACGTGCATACAGTCGGTTCTCCTGACGCGCACACGAGAATCAAAGATCTGCCTCAAATTATGAGAGCAAGAGGCTTGGATGGTCTGGCAATAACTGAACACAACAAGTTCGACCCTCCTAACCTCCCAGATGTCCTCATAGTTCCTGGGGTAGAGATAAGCTCGCGAGAGGGCCATGTGTTAGCCTTGGGAATAAAAGAGATCATTCCCACTCGACTTTCTGCAGACGAAACCATCACGCGAATACATGATCAGGGCGGAATCGCTATAATTCCTCATCCACACGACCCTGTGAGCCCACGAGTTAAAATCGCTGACCTGAAAATTCGGCCTGACGCTGTTGAAACAGTCAACTCAGATGCTCTCTCATTTCACATATCGAATTGGCTTGCTAGAAGGGATGCACGAAAGTTCGAGCTTCCTCAGGTGGGAGGAAGCGACTCGCATATACCGGAATCAATTGGCGACGCATATACGGTCGTTGATTCGAGCAGCCGCGATGTTAGAGGCGTTTTGGAGGCCATCAAAGCTGGCAGGGTGCATCCCGAAGGACGCCCGACCTCCATTAGGAATAAGGTGCGCAAGTTGAGGTACAAGTTCGCCTAAATTCAGCAACGTTCTATCTGTTGGAGCTCCAGCTTCAACCCTAGAGCTTCCTCCTCCGTAGAGTCCGGCTCCAGATCGAACAATTCCAATGGAAGTTTCCTGTATCTTCCCCAGGAAAATGGGAACGATACCCCTGTCGCGAGCAATGTCGCTCTTGTTAGACCGAGCATGGTCTCGTCAGTTCGAACCCCGTAGAAGAGCTGGGCGGAGGAGCTGATTCTCTGGGAGAATAGTTGCACGGCCGATTCAACGTGCGATTGCTGCAGATGTTTTCCGCCCATAAAGTTGACGAAGATCCCACTCGCGTAGGCGAGATCATCCTGCGCCATGGTATTCCTAATTGCTCTAAGACTGGCTTCTTCGACGCCTAGATGCGAATGCGAATGTCCTACACCGGCCTTCGCCAGTCCTCCACGTCTAAGCATCGTTCGAAGCTCTCCAAGCTCTGCACTGCAAAGGCATGAGTCAGCGAAGGTATGGGTAAGTGACTGTACTATGGAGCAACACGTCTGTCCCGCAGAGTCTAGGCTTAATCTAAATGGTAAAATCATTGAAGACTGCTCAGTAGTTTGATTATCGAGCAAAATTACTGTATCACATGCGTTTACCATCTTTCGCGTGCTATCGATCGCCTTGTGGAATCTACCGCGTTCAAAGTGGAATGGCTTGGTGACCAATCCGATAACGAGAGCTCCGTTTTTGCGAGCGGTCTCCGCGATTACCGGTGCCGCTCCGCCGCCGGTTCCGCCGCCCATCCCCGCAAGCACGAAAATAACTTTCGCACTCCGCACGTTGGGTTGCAGTTCACGGCTTGCCCGGCGACCGAGCTTCTTGCCGATTTCAATATCTCCACGAGTACCAGTGTCAACTGCATGCTGTATCAGAAACTTAGAATGCGCTCTGGCAATGTGGAGACTGTATCGATCGGTGTCAACTGCAATGCATCCCAAGCCCCGCATGTCCAGATCCATTACATGGCTGAGGAGATCGATACCTGCCCCGCCGACTCCTAGAGCAACGGCCTCAAGTCGAGTTATGTTAGCGGAGTCTTGAGGTTGCCCTGCAACGCGGACTGAGGCCAATTCTGCACCTTCGGATGGTTGAGAACCGTAGGCCATTGGATTCTATTTAGCTGACTGAGCCACTTTCCTGATAGATTTCAGGCGTAATGCGTCCTTCAGAGGACGATCGTCGTCGGGTTAGGCGTGATAGATTTGCAAGAAACATGAAAGAATTGCAGTGAATAGTCGCACAATTGCTGGGGGAATGCCTAAGAGAACATGTGGAGGCGACCGACCGCTATGAAATATCCAGAACCCCGCCTACCATCCCCAACGGGAGACAAAGGTTGGGATTGTACCTTCTGCCAGTACGGTCGGGAGGAGGGATTTGTTGCTTGTTACTTGCGCCACGTGAGCTGCATTGTTCTTGGCCTATTTGCCCTTGCCTCATCGATTCTGGATACGCTTGTGGCATGCGGACTGGTTCGAAGTTCCTCAGAATGGGCGTAAGCCTCTTGGCTTATCTTTATGAACCCGCTGATCATCGCGTCCAACTCATCTTTGCTGACTGTTTCAGTTGGCTCCGTCATCATTGCGTCCTCAACGATTAATGGGAAGTAGACCGTGGGTGCGTGGAGACCAAAATCGAGCAGCCTCTTGCCCACCAGAAGAGCCGTAATACCAGTCTCCTTAGCGAGAGTAGAGGCGGACAAAACAAATTCATGTTTCCTTGGAGCGCTGCTCAGAAAATGGGAGTGAGAATCCCCTGATCTTTCTGAGCTTCTGAGCCAGATAGTTAGCGTTGAGAACAGCCACCTCAGCCGCTTGCGACAGCCCCTCCCTGCCGTTCAAGAGAATGTAGGCATAGGCGCGAAGGACGACGGCCGAGCTTCCATTGAAAGCTCGGACCTTCCCAATCGTCTTCGGTCTATTGTACTCGAGATAATATTGCGTGCCATCGAATTCTATTGTTGGTATTGGGAGATACTCGGCCAGACGGCGGGTCACACCTACCGGGGCGGCGCCTGGGCCGCCTCCTCCGTGTGGTGTCGCGAACGTTTTGTGGAGATTGATGTGTACTATGTCGAAACCCATGTCGCCTGGTTTTGCTTTGCCCATTATGGCGTTGAGATTAGCTCCGTCGTAGTAGAGTAGGCCGCCAGCGTCGTGAACAATCCCGGCAATCTCCACGATTTCGCGCTCAAAGATCCCGAGCGTATTGGGATTAGTTATCATGAGGCCTACCGTTCTTGGCCCAACTACACTCTTGAGCGCCTCTTTGTCAACGCACCCGTCAATGTTCGAAGGAACTTCCACCACTTTGTAGCCAGCCATGGCTGCGCTGGCTGGGTTTGTACCATGAGCCGAGTCGGGGACAATTATCTCATCTCGAACCTGAGCACCATTGTCACGGTGATAGGCTCGCATCAGCATAACTCCAGTGTACTCTCCATGCGCTCCCGCGGCGGGTTGAAGGGTGAACTTGTCCATACCGACGATCTTTGCCAAGGATTCTGACGCTTCGTACAGGATCTGAAGAATCCCCTGAACCGTTCGCTGGTCCTGGTATGGGTGGAGTTCCTGGATTTTGTGTGAAGCTGCAATGGCGTCACAGATCTTCGGGTTGTACTTCATCGTGCAACTTCCGAGTGGGTAGATCCCAAGATCCACGCCAAAATTCTCCTGTGATAGACGAGTGTAGTGGCGGACGACTTCGATCTCGGATATTTCTGGTAACGATGGGGCACGCGTACGTCGCAATATCTTTGGAATAGATTCGAGAACTGCCTGTGAACTCTCCGCGGGCAAAAACTCATGAAAGCCAACTTTCCCAGGGCTGGACAAATTGATGACTGGAGGTTCGTCCCATCTGGCTTGAAGATAGACCATTTAACTCACTCCTTAAGTACCTGTTGGAGTTTGTCGGCGAGCATATCGATGTCCCGGCGGCTGTGCACTTCTGTGAAACAGTACAGAGCTGATTGTCCTAGCTCGGGGAAATATTCGCTTAGATCTAGACCGCCCTGAATTCCAGCCTTCAACAGCGCGGAATTGATCTGAGAAACTTTCTTACCCGTCGCGTCGAAGTTGATAACGAATTCCATGAAATGAAACGCATCAAACCCTGGTGCTCTTAACCCTGGACTTTCCCCAGACTCTCTATTGCGTACTTTGTTCTGTCCAGAATTGTGGAGCAGAGGTTCTCAATTCCCTTAGGACCAAGCAGGGACAGGTACATCGCCGCAGCTAACGCGAGCAGTGCCTCGTTTGTACAGATGTTGGAAGTTGCTTTTGCCCTTCGGATATGTTGTTCGCGAGTTTGCAAAGCCATACAATAGGCGTCTTGCTTCCCATCTTGTGTAGTGGTCTTTCCTATTATTCGTCCTGGCATCTGCCGGAGCAGCGCATCCCCTCTACAGGCAAAGATACCTAACAAGGGTCCGCCATAGTTCATGTGATTGCCGAGCGGTTGGCCTTCGCCTATGACAACGTCTGCTTCGAATTCGCCCGGAGGCTTCAGAACACCAAGCGAGATTGGTTCGATTCCAACAACGAGCAATGCTCCTGCTTTGTGAACCATGGATCCAATTTCATTAAATGCGTCCTCAACGAAACCAAGAAACGAAGGATATTCCAGGTACACAGCCGCGGTTTGCGAAGTTAATTTTTTTTTCAAATCAGAAATATCAATGGAACCCGTGCGCTTATCCTGCGCAACCTTTGTGACCTTGATGCCGACCGGCTCGCAATAGAGATGGAGTGTTGCGAGTCGTTCAGGATGAGTGAACCATGGTACGATGAATTCGTCTCTGTCGGTGATTCGCGTCGCCATTCTTGCAGCTTCCCCCAGGGCTGTGGACCAATCGTACATCGAGCTGTTTGCGTAGTCCATTTCAGTTAGTTCGCAGATCAAGCTCTGATATTCGAACAATGTCTGAAGTATTCCCTGCGAGATTTCCGCCTGATACGGCGTGTATGAGGTCAGGAACTCTCCCCGGCTGACAATTGTGTCAATTGCGGCTGGGACATGATGTGGCCAAATTCCTGCACCAAGAAAAGAAAGCATCTCCCGGGTGGAGAGGTTCTTCTCCAATAGACCTTCCAAATGCCGTCTAGTATCCATTTCTGACATACCATGCGGAATCTGAAGGTGAGCTTTCGATTGAATGGAGGCGGGGATGTCTTTGAAAAGCTCATCGATCGAGCGTACTCCAATTTCACCCAGCATCTGGCGCGTAATGCGTTCGTCGCTGTTGGGCACGTATGGGTGAGCCTTCGCCAATTCTCACATTCTCGAATCAGGGCTTACATTCGGTACATATTATTCAATTATGGTTGGTGATATCCCCTCAGGAATAAGGTCTGAACAAACCCAATTAAGGCAATGATGAACAAGGAGAGTGAAACGTGGCGAGCCAGTTGAGTTCAAGAAGGATCGATGCCGCTGCTCACGTAGAAAACTCGAGTTTGCTAGGGGCTAACACCCGCGTTAGCGCCGGTGCTAGATTGATCGGAGACGTGCGAGCTGGTGAAGATTCAATAATTGACTCGAATGCTGTGATCTATGGACCGGTGCGGTTAGGGAATAGAAGCTACGTCGGCCCGAATTGCGTAATCGGATTCCCCGACTCGGCGGAATTAGATGAATTGATGAGAGCTGACGGAGTTACCGGAAAGAAATCGACAGTCTTGGGAGATGACTGCATAGTTAGGGCAGGGACTTCCATTTACACTAACGTCAAGATTGCCAACGATGTCTCCTTTGGTCACAATGTGCTCGTCAGGGAAGGAGTTACGATAGGGGAACACACGAAGATTGGTACAAATGTGGTCGTGGATGGAAAAACGAACATAGGCGCTCACGTCTCAATTCAGACCGGGGTCTACATCTGCACCTTCTCGACTGTGGAAGACTCAGTTTTCCTTGGCCCCTGCTGCGTTTTCACAAACGACAAGTACGTTACACAAAAACCATTCAAGTTGATCGGTCCGACGGTAAAGAAAGGCGCTAGCATTGGAGCTAATGCGCTTCTCTTTCCAGCAGTCACAGTGGGTGAAGGAGCAGTTATCGGGTCACAGGCAATGGTCAATTCTAATGTCCCCCCCGAACAATCGTCGTTGGGATTCCAGCCAAGAGAATCAGAAAAGTCCCGAAAGAGTGGCGTTCGTCTCTCTTGGGAAGTTAAACATAGGTAAGCCCAACAGAATGAATAAATAGTGAACTTTGTATTCACGGGCAGTTCAATTCAACGACCCGATGAAAGCGGAGCCAAGCTGAGGTTGAAATCAAAGCTCTTACTGGTAATCATATTTCTGTTGCTCGCCGCAGCATCGTTGCTCCACTCCACGCTCAACAAGCGCAACCAAAGCTGACCATTGACATACGAAGAATAATATCGGCAGGCCAATACGGCGTTTTACACGTCAGCGACACATTCACACTACAGAATAACGCAACAGTGCCTGCATCGTACTTGGATTTCGCAATTCCGCGTACCTTTAGAAATAACCTCCTCTACGCGAGTGCTACGGACAGCATGGGAACCCAGCTCACGCTGGACGCTGACGTAGATAAGACATCCCAGTTCTATTGGATGCGCGTGCATTTCGCACAGGACCTAACATCGAACAAGAACTATACGCTTACCGTCTATTCTTCTATGGGAAGGATGATCAACATTACTTCTCTGGGTTATGAGGTCAACTTTACCGCCGCACCAATTCTTACACAAGATGCAAGGATCGCTAACGTGACCTACGTGGCTCCACAGGCTTCCACCTTCAAGATTGACCAGAATTCTACATACATTCAAAGCACCATGGGCGGCTTCCCAGCCCTGTCAAAATCTTACAAGCCCTGGAAGGCCTACTCCACCGAACAATTTTATGCTCCCTACGGAGCGGTGAATCAGTACGTTCTTAATTTGAACTCAGTCGAGAGAGACATAATTATCGGCAATCGTGGAACGCTAAGTGTCAACGAGCTTTACCGATTCCAAAATCCCGCGATCCCCATAAGCAGTCTAATGCTCACTCTTCCGGATGGAGCATACAGCGTTATGGCCTATGATCAAGTGGGCGCTTTGTGGACAGCCCCCCAGACCCCGAGCGCACCATACCAAATCACGGTGCAACCGAGATACAGCGCCGGCATAAGGCCGAACGAGAACTTCACGATCACCATCACGTACAGCGTTCCGCAATCAAAGTATGTGTCGCAGTTGAATTGGTGGGGGGCATACAATATGACCTTCGCGCTGCTTGACAACAGGGATGACTTTCTCTTCGACAACGCAACTGTGAAAATAGTCGCACCTGATGGAACATCCATCACCAACTTCAAGCTTGCACCGCAATCTCCAATTTCTTTCCCAATCCAGATTAGCCAGGACCAACGAACTTTCGAACTCCAGGGCGTCACCAGTCAGACGAACCTGAACTTCGGCCTCAGTTTCAATTACCTTCCATTCTGGTCAGCATTCGGAGTTCTACCCTGGATCGTTGAACTCGAAGTTGTGATAGTCGCAGTTGCTTTGGTCATGAGAGTTAGACGCGGACCGGAACTCGCAGTTCCAATACCAGTTGAGAATCTCAGAGAGTTCGTTGGTCTGTACGACGAGCGATTGGCACTTACTCGAGAACTTGTGGTTATGGAAGAGGAGGTCAACCGTGGAGGTCTGTTGAAGCACGAGTTCAGAAGGAGAGGAAAAGTGATGGAGCTGCGACTGGATGAGTTGAACAGATCTCTCAAGACGATTAAGGGCAAACTGCGAACCGTAAGCCCTCACTATGAGGAATTGATCCGAAGAATTGACAGAGCCGAAGCGGAGATTGAAACCTCCAGAACCAGCGTAAACCAAGTTAAGAGCCAATATTGCGCTGGCAAGATCACAAGGGAAACCTATGACCATCTCACCAACGACATCTCCAAGCGCATTGACAGAGCCGAAGAGACTCTCGAAACTGCCCTAATCACGCTAAGAGAAGAAGCCCGTTAGTCCCACTCCGAAACAACGTCTTTTAACCACTACGAGTTCTTACGGTTAGTTCTCAACCAAAGCCCCAGTGTCAGCGATGAACCAGCAAGTTCCCGTAGAGGAGGTACACGATTGGCTTAGAAAATCCATCTCGTCCGAACTGTCACAAGCGGAGCGCGAAAGAGACAAAATCATATCAGAGATTTCCCGTGCCCTAGAATCGTTAACCCAGATTTGCATTCAACTTTCACAGAAAGCAGAACGCGACATGGAGAAGCGCGAGAACCGAGCAGAATATAGAGCCACGAAAGCAGTTGTAAGGTTAACCACTATAATCACTGACTTGTGCAAGTCAGTTGGGAACGTGTCAGCAAAGGACACAGCTAGCCTTCGGACGCTACAGCGTCAAACCAGCAAGATAGCATCAGACGCTTCTGCATCGAGAGAAGAATGGCTTCGTCAGATAAGACCGTACTTCATTATCGACATGATGACCCTAGGCGGTCATATTGACAAGATCAAACGGTTAGGGGAAGAGCTTCACAATTTTCTCATCGGGCGTGGCTCTTTGCTGCGATCGCTGGAAGAGCTGAATGAGAAGCTGGACGCATTCTCCAAACTCACGCTTTCTAAACAGACCGCCTCCTCTCAAAGACAATCTCTTGAACAAAGAGTCGGAGAGGCGCATGAGGAGGATAGAAGACTACGAGCAGAGGCTGAAAAGATACGCGAGAACCCTAGAATGAAGGAATACATTCAAATCGATTCAGAGATGAGAGGACTCCGCAGCGAACTTCTCCGAACTGGATTCAGTAGACTAGGCAGGCCACTCCGTAAGCTAATATCAATATCCGAACGCGGAAACTACCCCCTCCCAACCGAGGTGAGAGAGAAAGCGAAAGAATACGCACAAAAGCCTTTCACGACGTTTCTCAAGGAAGACGACGGTTATCCGCATTTGAAAGTGGTACTGACCGCACTCTCGAACGCTGTCTCAACTGGCCAACTTGCACTAAAGCAACGAGAGGCGAAGAAAGTGATCGAGCGCACCGAACGTGCAGTTGAAGGCCAATCTCTGACAAAACTCCATGTCAAATCTACGGAACTGAAACGCGCCCATGACCAGCTCTTAGCTGACCCACATGCGGCCGCTCTAGTTCAACAACTCAAAACTATTCGCCAGAAAGGCAAGGCTAATCGCACGTTGCTAGAGGAATTGCAAGGTGAGTTGGAGCGATCGGTTGACGCCGAGAAGAAGATAGAGGAACAGATCAATGCCCAACTGAAGAATATCGAGGCATTCCTAGCCGAATTGACTGGGACGGCGCCTAGACTTGAGCTCGAATAGTTCCTAAATTAGGACACGAATTCTCTGCTTCGAAACCAAAGCGCGCAGTAAGCTCCTTCCCAGATCGGATTTCTTCGAAACTCTGATCTGACTCTTCTTGCCGACTGTTGCCGAGAATAGATATTGATCTCCAATGTACACATTAGCCACTTCCCCCGTGACCTCCACATCAAAGACCAGATCTATCCGATTTCCCACCTCTTTGATCTCGTAACGCATCTCTTTTCCAGACGCACTCGGAGCCAGCGGCTCAACGTCAATCTTGACGCCAAGCTTCTCCTCCAGTTTTCCCACAGTCACCCCCTTCTTGCCAATAATTATGGGAACTATCTCGTTGTCAACTCGAACTTCAACTCGGTTATCCGAAACCATTTTGACTTGGGCTTCCGGATCAAACTTCCGTATCTCTTGAAGTATCCTCTCTTCGGCTAGCTTCCGGGCTCCACTAGTTGTTGGTTTCACTTCTTTAACTGGAACAATGACGTTTTCTTCACCAAATGTGTAAACTTCGAATTCAAGACCACCAGTATCAAAGTCGTGTACTTCCACAACGGGCCGGGCGAGATCAGCCTCGATCATACCTGTGGGAACTTTCACCGTTAGATTCAGAGTGTACAGGTTTCTCACCTCGCCGTACTGGATGAAAATTATCGTGTCGATTATGTGAGGAATCATCCCGAGCTCCACGCGGCCAATAAATCGCTGTATAGCGCCAATGGCTTCGCTCGCGTGAACGACACCAATCATCCCCACTCCAGCCAAGCGCATGTCAGCAAATATCACGAAATCCTTACTCTTCCTAACCTCGTCGAACACAGTGTAGTCCGGTCTGACTAGAAGTAGAATTTCCGCGGTCTTCTCGAAATCTCCTTCCAACGGACCGTACTGCGTTATCTCGGGCCCCACCTGAAGGTCTCTGGGAGACTCGAGTGTCTTGACTACCTTGTTCTGCTTGAGATAGAATTCTGCGAGAGACGAGGCAAACGTGGTCTTTCCCGATCCCGGCGGACCAGCTATTAGAATACCCTCGGCGCGAGTGGCAAGTCGCTCCATGAGCTTGTCTGAAAGAGCATAATCCTCCAGCCTGAAGCTCACCACAGGACGAACTATCGTGACCTCAAGACCGTCTGAGAACGGCGGCCTAGTTATCGCAACACGAAAACGTCCCAACTGAATTACAAGAGCGCCCGATCTGTTTATTTCAACAAAACCCTCACGGCTAACTCGCGCGGCTTCCGTAATCTCGCGAATGATTTTCTCA
Organism: Candidatus Bathyarchaeota archaeon; assembly: GCA_963835925.1. Classification (GTDB taxonomy): domain Archaea; phylum Thermoproteota; class Bathyarchaeia; order 40CM-2-53-6; family 40CM-2-53-6; genus FEN-987. Next base: position 848,714 of record CAWIHH010000004.1, on the reverse strand, counting down.
ATTTCTTCGGGCGTGCTTACGGTTTCGCTGACTTGGACGAGTTCGAACTTGCCTGGTTTCCCCCTCTTGGCAAGAGGCCGAGTTCCTTCCTTCAAATGGATGCTTGAAGTGTCTGGAGTCAAGAACTTCTCGAACGTGAGATCGGTAGTCCTAACTTCTCCGGGAACATGCTTCACTCGGACTCCTGAGGCTTCCGCCACCAAGGCCTGAACATAGTCTGCTGTGAGAAGAATCCCATTTTCAGTCTTAGCAACATCCGTGATCAGCGCAGTCCAGTCTTCCACTTCTCGCCAGCTTAATGTCATCAAGTCCAGGTCTTGCCCCTAGAAAGGTCAGCTTGATACCCTTCTTGTCGCATAGTTCCCTTAACTTCTTAATCTCGCCGAGCCCCACGAAACCTGTCTCGCGCCCCTTCGAGGCTTGAGCTTGAAGCTCATCAATCACCGCGTACGGAATAACAAGTTCAGCGTCAGTGTAATCGCCCTTCTCGATAATCGCCGCGACATTGCCGTCGATGATTATCGACGTGTCCGGAATCAGCTTCTGTGTCATCTTCTAACTTATCCTTACGAACGTAGCTGTATGATGCTTTCCATAAAAGTGTGTCAAAAAGTGCTACTGGAAGATGGAAATGATACCGAGTCGCAAATTTCTCATATGCGGGCAGCAATGACAATCCGAGCATGTTGAAAATGGAACACTGCACCAAATCAGATTCCGTGTACAAAGGGAGAATTCTGAATTTGCGCCTGGACGAAGTGGCGTTTGCCAATGGTGAATCTACGACTCGGGAAGTGGTGGAGCACCGTGGGGCGGCAGCGATCGTTCCACTTCTTGAAGACAGGGTAATTCTTGTGCGCCAGTTTCGATACGCCGCTTCGGCGGAACTATTGGAAATTCCGGCAGGAACCCTCGAGCAAGGTGAAGATCCAGAAATCTGCGCCCGGCGAGAACTAGAAGAGGAAACAGGATACAGATGCAAAGAACTCAACAAGATCCTCGAGTGCTTTATTGCACCTGGCTATAGCACTGAGAAAATTCACTTCTACTTGGCACGGAAGCTAGAGCAATCGAGTATGAAGACCGAAGAAGACGAGCACATCGAGGTGGAGGTGATGTCGATTGCGAGCGCAATTGAAAAGATTCGCAGAGGAGAAATTCGTGACGCTAAAACTGTCTGCGGCCTCTATCGAGCATTCGAACTTCTATAATCCATCGATCCGGGAGCCTACAAGTCCTTACTTATCGCCGTCAGCTTGAAGAATTCTGGATTGTTGGCATTAAGAATCTCGTTGAGCCTATTCGTCAAAGCGATAAGGTCAATGCCGTAATATTCATTCTGATGACGCACCAATTTGTCGCGGGCCCGCTTCATTACCGATAACGTGACCTGCTTCTCGTTCTTCTGCCAGTGAACCAGGGCAGCGGCTATGAGAATGAGACCTTGCAAGACATCCTTCTCGTCACTGTCGGCCTGCTTCCATGCTGACTCAAGCGCCTCATGACTTTCCCAGTACCGCTCTTCGTCGAATAGACTTAGCCCTAATCTGATAGCTTCGGACTTTTCGATTGGAGGGGTTTGAGCATCGAGTTTCCGAAGAGTAAGCAGAGGACCTATCTTGCCCTCAATCGCTTTCAACGAGTCTCCCAGTTTTTCCTCTGAATCAAGTAAGATGTCAAACTCGACAGCCGCCGTACTCACCCTAAGATTTCCAACATCGGCCCCAAAGCTTCGGACCGACTCGTAGACGCTCTCCACTAATTGGTCTCTGTCAGCAGCTGAGGCCTCGCCTTGATTCGCGAGTCCTAACTAGAAACCTCATAATCATGCTCCTTTGAAACATCTGCAGGCGCTGGGACATATTCTCGAGGTAACGTCAAGTTCTCGTCACCATTGCTTGCTATCGCTTCCGTTGGTAACAGCATCTTAGGAGCAGTTGGGACACTGCTACTTTTGTTGCATTATGGGGCAGTAATCATTCGTTCGTCAGGTGGTGGAGGTGAACCACATGTTAGTGTTCCTACCTACTCCCGCCAATCACTACGACTCTATTTGCTTTCGAACGTGTCTATGGCCAGCCGTTGACAACTAACTGCTGGGCGCCGGATGGCGAAATGGATATCCCCTGCTGGTACCAAGTATTGTAGGTGATAGTTAGTAGTCCGTAAATCGTGTAGCTTCGGTAACTAAACGGAAGCTGATAAGTTAAGTCTGCTGTACCTTGCGCTAAACGGGCACAGCCGCTAATTTGTTGTAGCGGACCTCTAACTTCGATGAGCATTCTATACTGAGGATACCAAGCAACCAGCAACAGATCGTACGTACCGCTTTGAGGACAATCAGCACCATACAAACCAATTTCATAAGTAATTTGGCCAGTGCCTCCTTTAGACAGGTTAAGGCCCGCCATGTCAGACGGTTGGGCGACCACATTCATCGGAATAACAAGAACCGTCATTACCAACGCTAACCCGATAAACAAGTGAATAAGGCGAGTTTTCAACTGCCCTCAGATGAAAGCCGTTGTTTGTATACTTAAAACCTCGTTTTGAAGTAACGGCTTATTACAGTTGATCTTGGTTCATGAAAAGGGACGGAGACTTACCGACACCATTTTAGAAAATAGCTATAACGAACGCGTGTGACCAAAGGTTTCGCTGTCAAGCGGAGCTTGTCGGAGATTGTCAGAATCAACTGAATATGTGGTAGATGGAAATGTGGTGAACAAACTGCTGGAACCGTATAATCTGGAAGCATTTCTTCCCACGTCCCAGCTCCATCACATGCTACCTGGACAGGTGTTCGACGTCATCGAGAAGAAGTTCGTCAAGGGTTTGCTTGATGAGATCGACAAGTCGAAGTTGCAGAGGGTCAGATTCGTCAATTTGGAAGCGATCGCTTCGGGCCCCCACAAAGACTACTTGTATGCGATCTGCGGTGGGCTCGAAGTTATGATAGACACATTGTCCGCGAAGAACGTGCAGATAACTGGAACGATTCAGACTCCCCTAGCTCTTCCTTGGAGCCTCGTTGCCAAGATCGACAAGAACTTCAGTGGAATTCCAGCTCCTGGAGAAACCACGCCTCTCTGAGTTGCCCCGAAATCGGCACCGCATTTCCAAACTTACGAATGACCATCCGCAATTCATGAGAACAGCCCCCCGCCATTTTCTACAAGTGGCTGTTCGATGTTTTTCGAGTAATGGTTAATTTTAGGTATGGGTTTGCTTGGACCGAGTGTCTTAATCTTGATAGTTGAAGTTGGACAGAAACCTCCTGACTTTCAGCTGCCAGATCAGAACAGGACTCAAAGGTCGCTGAAAGATTTCCTAGGCAAGAAGACCGTATTAGCCTTCTTCCCAGGAGCATTCACGGGCGTTTGCACCAAGGAGATGTGTACGTTCCGGGACTCCATACAGGCGCTGACGGGTTTAGGCGCACAAGTGGTTGGCATAAGTGTGAACGACCCCTTTTCGAACAAAGGCTTCGCTGAATTAAACAAACTGCAATTCCCGCTTCTGAGCGACTACACCAGAGAGACAGTTAGGAAATACGGCGTATTTCACGAAGATTTCGCAGGACTGAAAGGATACATCGCTGCGAAGAGATCAATCTTCTTACTAGACAACAAGGGCATCGTGCGCTACAAGTGGATCTCCGAGGATCCAGGCAAAGAGCCAGACTATGAAGAGATCAAGAAACAACTTACCAAGCTATAGACAAAGTCCAACGCTTCATCCGTTTTATACTTCTTTCGAAACATTGGGCCCCACTTGATTTGCTGCTCTTTCTCTGAAATGAAAGCTGAGAAACGCACGAAAAGCTTTGCAGTACTATCTCGTATTTGTATAGTAGGCTATTTCGGAAATCGGAAGTGTGCATAGAAGTGAAAAAACAAAAAGGAAGAGGCAGGGTTCCAAGATCTAGTCTATCTTGATTTCTCTGCCTCGAGGTCTTGGCTTGAGCTTGCGGAGGACGATTTCCAACACGCCGTTGGTGTAGCTTGCCTTTGAACTATCCGGATCAACACCGGAGGGGAGTTGCACTTCCTTGTAGTATTTGCGTACCGCTGCTTCGACTTTGATGATTAGCGTGTCTTCAGTTATTGTGGTTTTGATATCGGATTTCTCTACGCCTGGCAATTCTACAACTACTCGTACTTGTTCGGGTTCATTGATGACATCAGCTAGTGGTTCTCGTGAATCGGTTGGTTCAAGTGCCGGTTGTTCAAAGCCGAACATGCCTGGACGCTTGGAGGGTTTGACGTTGCCAAATTCTTGGACAATGGGCTTTCCGTCTGGGCCCACGGACATTGAGTAGCCGTAAACGAACGGCCCGAATTGACGCATTGTTGAGCCGTCGGGCAGTTTCCTTTCTTGCATCATGTCTTTGGGCATATCTCTGGCCATGTCTTGGAACATGCGCTCGAACACTTCGTCGAAGTCGCTGAACCATTTGTCCATGAAGCCGAATGGAGCGCCGCCTCTGCGTCCTCTACGCGACCTAAACCAGTCTGGGAAGAATTCGTCGTCAGATGACATTTACTAATTTCACCTCACTCATTGTTAGTTTGTTACCATTAGTAACACTTTCATATAAATATTGTTACGTAAGGTAACGTAAAGTTGTCGTCACTTTTCATTAACCAAGAACGGCTGTCAAAAACTGTCACCTACATTTTATTTGGGCTCTATCAAAATCTAGGAATACTGTTTTGGGCGTCAAAAGTCGTGACACGGCTACTGTACAACAGTAGTAATCTAAGCCTCAAATACGGTGTACAAGAATCATGTTGTGAACCAATTTGGCTAAAGCAGTTCGGTATTTTGGCGACAAGGTCGTCGATGTTCTAATGTACATCGGCATATCCTCAGCGATAGCTTCGATTCCTTATCTAGTGACTCCAAGCATCTCACCAGCCCAAGTATTCCCCACAGTAGCTCTTGCCGCATTTATCGGTATGATTCTAGTGTTCTTGCTTGCGCCCTATGTAAAACGAGTCGTGCCGAAAGGAAAAATCCAACTCATTGCGCCTATGGAACAACGAGTTAGTCCTCTTGATTTAGAAGTTGCACGGAAGATGAAGAGGACGGTTGACCTCTTCGAGTCGATGATAGGAACAAGCGACATAGCAATCAAGAACATCGCTCTTGATCTCTTGAAAAGTGAAGGGGTTGATGAATTACTCGGTAAGGGAGTTGCGGGTTGGCGAACCTTCTTTGAGGATTACGGCGGTTACGCATCGGAGAGTTTCAACAACGTTGCGTGTAACCTTACTAAGTTCATTCAACAAGAGCCTCTGAGCGAGATTAGACTTCAGCGTCTAGCTATTGACTTTCAAGTGGCACTAAGTAACAATTACACTTGTTTAGATCGGTTTCATCGAATGTTCGAGGACATTGGAGCTAAGAATATACCAATTAACATTGAAGAGAGATACAAGTTATACAGAGTAAAGTACGACTTGTTCATCAGCAAAATGCTGGACATCGTTGATGATGTGGACAAACAAGGTTCTCATTTACGGGGAACAGTGTTGTTGAACCTAACAGAGGAATTAGAACAGCGCCACAGATTTGTTTTACCCCACCGTTATTCTTAGAGAAAATTAGCCTTATTGTTGTCTTCGGGCAAGTTTTCTAAGCAAATCTAGATCGTGCTCACATCCTTCAATGATTGCGTTCAATCCAATCGTTCTGATGCGCCAAAGAAGCGTATTGTAACCTTTCAGCCGTTCATCCCTGAGATACGCTTCTAAGACCTTACGTTCTGATTTACCGAGTATCTCTTTTCGTACCATAATCCCTCATGCCACAGTATTGTGGCAACGTTTATATTTACCTTACGCCACAATATTGTGGCAGGCAAAGTGTATGGCAACTGTAGTTCTCTCCCGTGAAGAAAAGGGTAGAATAATTGCTGCTAAGTCTAACCAAATCGTTAGACTCGAAGACCGATTCTACAAGGTCGCTTCTCAATCAAGCCAAGTGATGTATGATGTAATCAAGAAAAAAGCTAGTTCCGGTTGGCTTTGCACTTGCCCTGATTTCCAATATCGGAGTGTCCAATGCAAACACATCTGGGCTGTTCAGTTTAGCCTAGCAGTTAGGAAAGTTGTTGAGGCTAGAGTTATCGAGCCGATTACCGACATTCACGCTTGCCTATTCTGCAAATCAGAACAGATCATGAAGAAAGGGCTAAGACATAACAAGTACGGAGACATTCAGAAATTCTTCTGTAAGACTTGCGGGAAATACTTTACAATTAATCTAGGCTTTGAACGAATGAAGCATAACCCGCAAGGTATCACAACTGCGATGCAACTCTACTTCTCAGGTGAGTCACTACGGAATGTGGCAAGATCGCTTGGACTTCTAGGGGTTCAAGTTTCACACCAGACTGTTTACAATTGGATTGAGAAATACACAGGTCTAATGGAGAAGTATCTTGACAAGATAACACCGCAAGTATCTGATACTTGGGCTACAGATGAAATGTTCCTGAAAATTAAAGGTAGTTTGAAGTATCTTTACGCTATGATGGATGAGCAGACAAGATTTTGGATTGCCCAAGAAGTTGCTGACACGAAATACACTGCCGACGTAAGACCACTATTCCAACTTGCAAAAGTGGTTGCTGACAAGTCACCTAAGACGCTTGTATCAGATGGAGCCGCAAACTTTCATGAAGCATACGAGAAAGAGTTCTACACAGCCAAGCTAGAAACTAGAACAGAACACATACGACACATCAGACTACAAGGTGACTACAACAATAACAAGATGGAGAGAATGAACGGAGAAATCAGAGACAGAGAGAAGGTCATGCGTGGATTAGAACGGAAAGACAGCCCGATACTTGCAGGCTACCAACTATTTCATAACTACATTCGCCCACATGAAGCGCTAGGCAACAAGACACCGGCAGAAGCCGCTGGAATTGAAGTCAAAGGCAATGATAAGTGGTTGACGTTAATTCAGAATGCGAGTAAACAGAACTAGCAATCTTACCTAGATTAGTTCTTTTATGCCTCATCGTCGCCTACAATTTAGTGGGAGGTGGGTCAAATGTTAACCAAATCCGACGAAATGGCGATCAGGCGCATTGTTCGAGAAGAATTGGGTTATCTGGGTCGCGGACTTCAAAAAGATGTGGACACTATACTCAAGAAACTCAGCACACTCGAAAAAGCACCTAGGTGACGGTTTTTTACAAGCCCTTTTCACTAGGGCTAGGTGACAAGGACTTTACGTTACCTTACGTAAGGTAACGGTACGTTCTCGTCGGCTACCTCTGCCTGTTACTTTTCGTCGGCTGTGCTGATTTTTGCTGTGGAGCGGTTTTCTCTTGGTTCTTACAGGAAAAATCTCATGCCAATCGCTCCCAACCTCACAGTAGTTTTCGTTCCTGTATGGGTAGTGTTAAAGGTGCAAAATGGGGGTGAGAGATCAGGGAAAGATGGAATGCCTCAATCTTCTGGTGGAAACAAAGCAATTGGTGTTCTTCTAGTTTTCTTGGCGGCAGTGGTTTGGCAAACTAGCAACATTGTCGCTTTTGGAGTGGGTCTTCTTGGTGTTTACCTTGTCTTGGGCGGGAAATTATGACGGACATTCCCGAATGGTTCTACAGAGGTCTTGGTGGGGGTTTCCTCATCGTAGGCAGCGTTGCGATTGTTTACTATCTTCTCTTTCCACCAGTTCTAGATAATTTCTATGAACTCATCGCCAAGTACGTAATTCCATTGGGATTGATCTATTTTGGTTCCTACGCTGTAAGAGGAAAAGACATACCTCCAATCTCTAGGTAAATCGTGTTCAATCACTGGTGAATGTTACTTCGAAGACGCATTCGGGTGAGCCTGTGGACTCGCATTGTGTTTCACTGCTGGAGGAAGCAGTTCTTTCCAGATAGCCTTCTATCCAGCCCTGAACTATGCCTCGCATGAAATTGCATGCGGGTTCAGTTGCCTTATGGTCGTATGATGTCATTGTACCTTTTAGTCTGAAGATGAAACTGCTCGTGCTGCCCTCCACACGCTTTTCCCCTCCCACACATCTTCCAGCCCCCTGCACTGAAAGAACCTTATCAGCCACTTTCCAAAGGTCTTCACCTGAGCGAATACGGTCTTTCCAGTAGGCCATACCGGCCTGTCCGATCGCCTTACCCATCTGGTTGCATAAAACCTGTGAAACTGGCTTACCTGCGATGATATCTAAGCGGTCTAAGGCGGCTTGAAATGTCTTGATTCGAAACGAGACTGTGCGCTCACCGTCAACAAAGAGATATCCGTTTTCTGGATTTCGCGATACGACAGGTTCCATTTGAACCATGATATTGACGGTTTTTCACCTAGTTATCGCTTTCGACTCGCATTCTGGATTAAGGTGAGCCACTTGTTTTCTCCCTCAACCTTGATTCCAGCGGCTTCACTCGGAGTTTTGCCTTCTAGTGCTTCGTGTGGTCGAACGTAGTTGTGGTAGATCTGCATACCTGTCAGGATTGGTGTGTCGGCTTTCTCAAGTGTTCTCATGCACCGCTCACGGTCTCTTAGTTCTCCGTTCATTCTTTCCATTTTGTTGTTGTGTCGAACTCCATCGAACGTGATGTCTCTGATGTGTTCTGTTCTTGTCTCTAGCTTTTTCGTGTAGAACTCTTTCATGTAGGCTTCGTGAAAGTTTGGTGCACCGTCAGTAATCAGTGTCTTAGGCTGCTTTTCGGCGATCTCCCTGCCAAGCTGGAATAGTGGCCTAACATCAGCCGTATTCTTTGTGTCAGCTACTTCTTGGGCGATCCAGAACCGTGTCTGGTCGTCCATGAGAGCATACAGATACTTCATGTCACCCTTGACTTTCAAGAATAGTTCGTCAGCTCTCCATGTATCGCTGACTTGTGGTGTGATCTTGTCGAGGTATTTCGCCATTAGAGCGGTGTATTTCTCAATCCAGTAGAACACGGTTTTGTGGCTGACTTGAACACCGATTAGCCGTAGCGATCTCGCAGTGTTCCTCAGAGATTCACCAGAAAAGTAGAGTTGCATCGCCGTCGTTATCCCCTGTGGGCTATGTTTCATGCGCTCGAAACCGAAATTGACGGTGAAGTATTTTCCACAATCCTTGCAAGCAAACTTCTGAATGTCACCGTACTTGTTGTGTCGTAGTCCGTCTTTCTTGATGTTCTCCGATTTGCAGAAAATGCAAGCGTGAATGTCAGTTATCGGCTCAATAACTCTGGCTTGAACTTGTTCTCGAATCTTGAGACTTAGCTCAACAGCCCAAATATGCTTGCATCGAACTATTGTGTGCTCCTGGATTCCTCGATAGTAGAAGTCAAAGCAAGTGCACAGCCAAGAACCGTTCTCACGTCGAACTAACATCATACATCTTATCGCTAGACTGAGAAGCTACCTTGTAGCGGCGGTCCGCAATTCGCATTATCTGATTGGACTTCTCTGCGATTTGTCGGCCTTTCTCTTCTCGGCTGAGAACGGTTGTTTGCATGTCAGAGCACTACGACAATATTGTAGTGCGTAAGTCTAATATAAGCCTTACGACAATATTGTCGCATGTGGGAGAATGGTCAGAAAAGAGATACTCGGAACATCTGAACGCCGCATTTTGGAGGCTTATCTTAAGGGAGAACGGCTGAAAGACTACACTGTACTGTTGCACCGAATACGCAAGATTGGATTGCGTAGAAATAATCGAAGGGTGTGAACATGATCTAGTGCTGTTAAGGCGACTTTTGAAGAAGGAATCAAAGAATACGTGAACCTCGTTTGAGTGTTACAAGTGGAATGAACTCAAAGACCAGCGCAATACCCGTGAAGATTAGCCCCGACTGAGTCCCATCAGGCGTTATTACCTTAAACCATCCGAGAACACCGATAGCGATTAGCATTATGCCTGTAGCCACAATTACTGCCTTGTATTTCGTTGGTAATCGTTTGATTGCCAGAATCTTTGGTTCAGTACGAGCTAATGCGCTTTCATATGCTACTGTAAGAGCAGGCAACAGCTTGGTTTCTCCCAGTTTCCTTTCGTCATCCAGCTTGTAGTCTTTGAATTTGGTCTTGAGAGTGTCTAGGTCAATTTGATGCATGGTCTTTACGCGTGTTGATGGGACTATACCAAAGCTAGCCAACTCGTATGAAACTAGGACCACCTGTGTCCGTCCTTTATTCTCAGGGTCAGGACAAACAACAACGACTCCCTGTGCCCCTAACTCATATGGGTCTGATCTAAACAACCAAAGATTTGCTCTGACCTCTTCCTGCTGATCAATCCCGAAAGCATATTGAAAATCTGGATCAATCAGAGTGGCAAGAACATGACGAAAATCAGTGTGCACCAGTAATTGGCTATAAACAAGATCGTCTTTAGTTCCAATCAAGCCCACAAGATACCTCGCTGCTGGTGACAGAATGTAGTATGATGTCGCCAAGAGAAATGCACTGACAGCACTTAGCTCCACTAAGTAGAGTGCAAGGAATGTTGTCCAGTCTCCATTCGGGAGAAAGAAAACAGGTCTTCTCAGAAACAGGTCGATTATGAGAATAGCGAAAATGGGGATAGTTATTGTCTGAACGAGAGTTGGGGAAATGAATTGTTTCGGATGAAAATACAGCGAAGCCCCAGTAGAGTACGCCACAGTCACAAGCACATTCATAGCGGCGAGAAACAGTGTGGCTAACGCATCTTGGCGTAGCACTTCTATCATAAACCATAATCCTATTCCGCTCATAATGACCCCACCAAGTGCCAGTGCTGCGATTATCTCGGCGAGAACTTGCCTTCCCAGTTGAATAAGCGGCATTTCCTATTCCCTCGGATTGAGGGCAATATCTAGTCTTAACACTTCCCACATTTTGCCAATTGAAGGTAAAAACAGCAGACGATTGGTAACAGCCCTTTCGGGCAGACGCCAAGGTACCGTTACCTTACGTAAGGTAACGGTCCATCTGCGTTTGGTAGCTCAGATTTTTCTTGTTGTAACAAGTCGTTTGGTCAATTCCCAATGGCTCAGAGAGAATTAGATAGATATTGACGCTGGTGCGCCCGCGACGGGATTTGAACCCGCGAAGCTGCTAGAACTGCCCGCTCGATTCTTGAGCGTGACCTCAGAAAGTCAACTAATCCTCCGGAGCGCTTTTCTACTGCGCGGGTCTATGCAAGTCTCCAGTGTCCCGCAAAATCAACTGGTGAACTGGAGTTTGACTTGAAGGGGAGATACTCGATTTGCCCCAGGAATTGGATAAACTTGTGAGGTCGGGGCGTATTCTAGCGGAAATACGCGAGTTTGTGCGGGCGATGCCTATTCAGGGTAAGCCCGTGCTGGACGTTTGCGAGGATGTGGAGGGCAAGATTCGGGAACTTGGAGCGAGCCCTGCTTTTCCATGTAACGTTGGGATCAATGACATTACAGCTCACTATACGAGCCCATATAATGACCAAAGCGTGATTCCTGCCAATTCTCTGGTCAAAATTGATTTTGGCATTGAGCTGGAAGGCTTCATAACTGATAGTGCAATCGCGATCTCTCTCAACCCAATCTATGATTCCATGATTATTGCAGCAGAGACAGCCCTCCGCGAAGCTCTCGCTGCCGTTGCACCAGGGAGGAAACTCTCAGAGATCGGAACCGTTGTGGAACGTTGCATCCAAAGATACGGGTTCAAACCAATAAGAAATCTCTCCGGTCACAAAATCGAGCGGTATACCCTTCATGCTGGGAAATCTGTTCCCAACGTATCCGGAATGGAGAGTGGAAGATTCGAGGTTGGAGAGGTATACGCTCTTGAGCCATTCGTTACGACCAGAGATGCTGAAGGAGCCGTAAGCGACGGTGACGCGGCATACATTTTCAGGTTTGTGAGGGGAAAAGGAGCAGAATCTAGGGAAGCAGCAGAATTAGCTGAGTACATTCACGCTAATTACAAGACACTTCCGTTTGCATCAAGATGGATCTTCGAGAACTGGACGGAAGGTGACGTGCAGTCAGCTTTCGGAGAGTTGACTGCAAAGAGATGTGTTGTTGGATATCCAGTGCTAGTCGAGGCGAGCGGAAAGGTTGTCGCGCAGGCCGAGCATACAATGATTGTGACGGACAATGGTTGTCGAGTGCTGACGGGGTAAGTCCAACCATAAGCCAACACAGTATGCACCTACGAGACATCTCAAACTCGAATTAAGAAAAACCTCAGAAACAAAAGTACCAAACGAATTGTTACAGCAACAGATTCTAGACGAACCAAACAGAGACGTTACGTTACCTTACGTAAGGTAACGTAAAGTCCTTGTCACCTAGCCCTAGTGAAAAGGGCTTGTAAAAAACCGTCACCTAGGTGCTTTTTCGAGTGTGCTGAGTTTCTTGAGTATAGTGTCCACATCTTTTTGAAGTCCGCGACCCAGATAACCCAATTCTTCTCGAACAATGCGCCTGATCGCCATTTCGTCGGATTTGGTTAACATTTGACCCACCTCCCACTAAATTGTAGGCGACGATGAGGCATAAAAGAACTAATCTAGGTAAGATTGCTAGTTCTGTTTACTCGCATTCTGAATTAACGTCAACCACTTATCATTGCCTTTGACTTCAATTCCAGCGGCTTCTGCCGGTGTCTTGTTGCCTAGCGCTTCATGTGGGCGAATGTAGTTATGAAATAGTTGGTAGCCTGCAAGTATCGGGCTGTCTTTCCGTTCTAATCCACGCATGACCTTCTCTCTGTCTCTGATTTCTCCGTTCATTCTCTCCATCTTGTTATTGTTGTAGTCACCTTGTAGTCTGATGTGTCGTATGTGTTCTGTTCTAGTTTCTAGCTTGGCTGTGTAGAACTCTTTCTCGTATGCTTCATGAAAGTTTGCGGCTCCATCTGATACAAGCGTCTTAGGTGACTTGTCAGCAACCACTTTTGCAAGTTGGAATAGTGGTCTTACGTCGGCAGTGTATTTCGTGTCAGCAACTTCTTGGGCAATCCAAAATCTTGTCTGCTCATCCATCATAGCGTAAAGATACTTCAAACTACCTTTAATTTTCAGGAACATTTCATCTGTAGCCCAAGTATCAGATACTTGCGGTGTTATCTTGTCAAGATACTTCTCCATTAGACCTGTGTATTTCTCAATCCAATTGTAAACAGTCTGGTGTGAAACTTGAACCCCTAGAAGTCCAAGCGATCTTGCCACATTCCGTAGTGACTCACCTGAGAAGTAGAGTTGCATCGCAGTTGTGATACCTTGCGGGTTATGCTTCATTCGTTCAAAGCCTAGATTAATTGTAAAGTATTTCCCGCAAGTCTTACAGAAGAATTTCTGAATGTCTCCGTACTTGTTATGTCTTAGCCCTTTCTTCATGATCTGTTCTGATTTGCAGAATAGGCAAGCGTGAATGTCGGTAATCGGCTCGATAACTCTAGCCTCAACAACTTTCCTAACTGCTAGGCTAAACTGAACAGCCCAGATGTGTTTGCATTGGACACTCCGATATTGGAAATCAGGGCAAGTGCAAAGCCAACCGGAACTAGCTTTTTTCTTGATTACATCATACATCACTTGGCTTGATTGAGAAGCGACCTTGTAGAATCGGTCTTCGAGTCTAACGATTTGGTTAGACTTAGCAGCAATTATTCTACCCTTTTCTTCACGGGAGAGAACTACAGTTGCCATACACTTTGCCTGCCACAATATTGTGGCGTAAGGTAAATATAAACGTTGCCACAATACTGTGGCATGAGGGATTATGGTACGAAAAGAGATACTCGGTAAATCAGAACGTAAGGTCTTAGAAGCGTATCTCAGGGATGAACGGCTGAAAGGTTACAATACGCTTCTTTGGCGCATCAGAACGATTGGATTGAACGCAATCATTGAAGGATGTGAGCACGATCTAGATTTGCTTAGAAAACTTGCCCGAAGACAACAATAAGGCTAATTTTCTCTAAGAATAACGGTGGGGTAAAACAAATCTGTGGCGCTGTTCTAATTCCTCTGTTAGGTTCAACAACACTGTTCCCCGTAAATGAGAACCTTGTTTGTCCACATCATCAACGATGTCCAGCATTTTGCTGATGAACAAGTCGTACTTTACTCTGTATAACTTGTATCTCTCTTCAATGTTAATTGGTATATTCTTAGCTCCAATGTCCTCGAACATTCGATGAAACCGATCTAAACAAGTGTAATTGTTACTTAGTGCCACTTGAAAGTCAATAGCTAGACGCTGAAGTCTAATCTCGCTCAGAGGCTCTTGTTGAATGAACTTAGTAAGGTTACACGCAACGTTGTTGAAACTCTCCGATGCGTAACCGCCGTAATCCTCAAAGAAGGTTCGCCAACCCGCAACTCCCTTACCGAGTAATTCATCAACCCCTTCACTTTTCAAGAGATCAAGAGCGATGTTCTTGATTGCTATGTCGCTTGTTCCTATCATCGACTCGAAGAGGTCAACCGTCCTCTTCATCTTCCGTGCAACTTCTAAATCAAGAGGACTAACTCGTTGTTCCATAGGCGCAATGAGTTGGATTTTTCCTTTCGGCACGACTCGTTTTACATAGGGCGCAAGCAAGAACACTAGAATCATACCGATAAATGCGGCAAGAGCTACTGTGGGGAATACTTGGGCTGGTGAGATGCTTGGAGTCACTAGATAAGGAATCGAAGCTATCGCTGAGGATATGCCGATGTACATTAGAACATCGACGACCTTGTCGCCAAAATACCGAACTGCTTTAGCCAAATTGGTTCACAACATGATTCTTGTACACCGTATTTGAGGCTTAGATTACTACTGTTGTACAGTAGCCGTGTCACGACTTTTGACGCCCAAAACAGTATTCCTAGATTTTGATAGAGCCCAAATAAAATGTAGGTGACAGTTTTTGACAGCCGTTCTTGGTTAATGAAAAGTGACGACAACTTTACGTTACCTTACGTAAGGTAACGTAACGTTGCTGTTTGGTCGGCTAGTTTCTTGGGGCTGTAACAAACCGTTTGGTAAGAAAACACTCAACTGTGCACTAGGTTGCCTTGAATGCCTAAGTCTTCTACCGTGACATTGGCCGTTATAAGCATCTATTTATTCATAAGTAGAAAAGGTTAACATATGTTAAACACATCTGCACATGTGCACATGTTGCATGTGTTAGAATATAAAAGGAGGAAAAAGGACTATGCCTAAATTAACAAATGAGGCAAAGCTGCTGAAAGCTGTTGGCGATGGTACTCGGCTGCACTTGATTCGCACTCTCATGACTAAACCTCAATACATTAGTCAACTTGCAGATGGGCTGAAAATGGATCGAGCCACCATATCCTACAACCTATCTGTACTAGAGGATGCTGGAATATTGCAATCGGACTATGTGATCCTAGATAAACCACATTCAAAGGGTAAGGCGGCTCATGTCTATTCCGTCAACATTCCACGTCTCAAGGACGCGTTAGCATTATTTCGTCTACTCGACAAAAGCTAGAATGGCTTTCTTCGCTCTTTCGCCAAACCGCGTGAATCTTTCCCCTAATATTTTTTGGTCCTCCGTGTTAGGATAGATATCTTCCGTGTTCGTGAATACATTTACCATCCACGGTTCATCTTTGTCTTCTCGATACAAGACAATTGAGAAGTAATCGACTTCATACTTCCCTGTCTGGTCACTCACTTGCACATTCTGTGCTTGAATTATGTAGGAATCGGTTAACGCATAACAATTAGCGAGTTGCTGCACCGACCAGACTATGTCAATCTGCCCTTGTGGGCTATTCCGTATGATTGACAAAGTTGGATAGTCTGAGCATTCTATTCCTTCTTGGGCCAGTATGGCTTTTAGAAAACCGCCAATTGCACGGCTTTGCGGTTTGGTCATGTTTGGTTTCACGTTTGGAGCCCACTTAAGTCTTTGTACAACTTCGACTCGCGTTTTGAATTAGTGTAAGCCATTTGTTTTCTCCGCTCACTTTAATTCCTGCACGATCTGCTGGTGTCTCTCCGTTTAGTGCCTTGTGTGGTCGTATGTAGTTGTGAAATAGTTGATACCCTGTTAGTATGGGGGGTGTCTTTCTTCTCTAGTCCTCTCATCACACGTTCTCTATCTAGTATCTCTCCATTCATGCGCTCCATCTTGTTGTTATTGTAGTCCCCAGCTAACCTGGTGTGGCGTATGTGTTCTGTTCTCGTTTCTAGTAGCGTCGTGCGGAACTCCTTGTTGTAGGCTTCATGAAAGTTTGCGGCTCTATCAGATACGAGCGTCTTAGGGGTCTTACCTGCAACCGCTTTTGCAAGTCGGAACAGTGGTCTAAAGTCTGCCGTGTACTTTGTATCGGCTACCTCTTGCGCTATCCAAAATCGTGTTTTGGTCGTCCATTAGGGCGTAGAGGTACTTGAGATTCCCCTTCACCTTCAGAAACATTTCGTCCGCTCGAAGTATCGCTCAGTTGCGGGGTAATCTTATCGAGATATTTCTCCATCAGCGTGACGTATTTTCGAATCCAATTCAGAACCGTGCGGTGTGTGACTTGAACACCAAGCAAGCGCAACGATTTTGCCGTATTCCTAAGAGATTCCCCGCTAAAGGCAAACATTCCATTCTCGTCCAGCAACTTCAAGATTAGTTTTTTTCTGCCGCGCCAAGATTGCTGG
Organism: Candidatus Bathyarchaeota archaeon; assembly: GCA_963835925.1. Lineage (GTDB taxonomy): Archaea > Thermoproteota > Bathyarchaeia > 40CM-2-53-6 > 40CM-2-53-6 > FEN-987. The sequence goes on along the minus strand of CAWIHH010000004.1, from coordinate 832,084 downwards.
TGTCGCCAGAGGCTCTTCAATCCCTATCTCCACGTAATCAAACCCCAATTTTTTGAATCTGATAATCTCTTCGGTAACTGGCACAATAGGACTGGTTAATAATCCGAATTTCGGTACTACGCTCTCCACTCTCAGCTCCATACATCTACGCCTTCACGTTAGTGGTCTGACTAGTTTCTTTACAATCAGGGACTCAGTTCGTTAAAGCCAATTCCATATGAAGATAATAAGCGACTCCTCTCACCTGAATAGAACAGAGGTATCGCCATTGCAGATCAAGGTCGGCTTGATCCAAATGAGTATGCTAAATGATTGTACCCTAAACTTGCAAAAAGCGGAGCGATTGATTGATGATGCGGGGGAGAAGGGGGCGCAGGTCGTTTGCCTACCCGAGTTGTTCAATTCTAGATATTTCCCGCAAACGCAACACTCCGAATCACTCGCCGAAACAATACCGGGCGAGACCACCAATGTACTCTCAAGTGCTGCCAGAAAGAACAAAGTCGTGCTTGTGGGGGGGTCAATCTACGAGAAGACGAGGCGAAAGAATTACAATACTTCGGTTGTATTCAGTGATAGCGGCAAAATAATTGGCAAATACCGTAAGGTCCACTTACCGAACGATCAGGGGTTCTATGAGCAGTCTTACTTTTCTTCTGGAACTGAATATCAAGTGCTCGATACGAAGTATGGAAAGATTGGAGTGCTAATCTGCTTTGATCAATGGTATCCTGAAGCTGCGAGAATCCTTAAGCTAATGGGCGCCAACATTATCTTTTACCCCACCGCGATTGGACGGGTTAAAGGAATAGACCAATTCGAAGGAAATTGGCAAGACGCTTGGGAGTACGTTCAGAGGGGGCACGCGATCGCCAACAGTGTGGTCGTCGTTTCGGTAAACAGAGTGGGGCACGAGAAGGACATGACTTTTTGGGGAGGGTCTTTCGTCTACAATCAATTTGGGAAAATGCTGATTCGCGCTGATGATAGTGAGGGCACCTACTTGACAACTATCGATCTTTCGCTCTCGAAGAAGATCGAAGCTGGGTGGGGATTCCTGCGGAACAGGAAAACGAGAACCTACTCTAGGTTGCTGAAGTGAGTTTCTGTTCTTTGCAAGCCACACCGTTCGCTCTTGGTTACAGGATGCCTGCCGAGTGGGAGAAGCATGGCGCCACTTGGCTAACGTGGCCAAAAGACCCTAGGACCTTTCCAGCAAGAATCTTGCCAGATGTAGAGCAGGTTTACCTGAAAATGATTGAAGAACTTGCCATCGGAGAACTGGTTAACCTGCTTGTTGACGACAGGGAAACTGAAGAGCGAGTTTCCAAGATGCTCAAGAGTGATGATAATGTTGTCTTCCACAAGATCCACACCTCTGATGTTTGGGTGAGAGACTACGGTCCAATTTTTGTAAAAAGCCCTAATGACGTGGCAGCGACAAAGTGGGTTTTCAATGCTTGGGGAAACAAATACACGGAACTGAAGTCGGATAACGAAAGCGGAATGAGAATTGCTGAATCGGCTGGATTCAGGATATTTGAAGGCGGGCTGGTTCTCGAGGGAGGCTCAGTTGATGTGAATGGGTTGGGAACTGGTGTCGTAACGAAGCAGTGTCTGCTGAACAGCAACAGGAATCCTCAACTCAACGAAGCGGAGATAGCGGAACGACTGAAGGAATACCTTGGAATTACTAACATAATCTGGCTTGACTCTGGAATTGCTGGGGATGACACCGATGGGCATGTCGATGACGTGGCACGCTTTGTTGGCGAAAACACGATTTTGTGCATGACTGAAGAGGACGAGGAGGACGAGAACTTCAAGTCTCTGAAAAGGAATCGCGATATTCTTTCCCAGGCTAAAGATCAGAGCAGTAACAAAATCGATGTCATTCAAATTAGGATGCCAAAGAGAGTCAATTGTGAAGACGGACGACTACCTGCAAGTTATGCTAATTTTTACATTGGCAACGTCGTCGTATTGGTGCCGACATATAATGATTCGAATGATCGGATGGCACTAGACGCACTCCGAATGATCTTTCCCGACCGAAGAGTTATTGGAATCAACTGTACGCCACTGATCTATGGTTTCGGCGCCATACATTGTGTTACTCAGCAACAACCACACCCTTGACTTAACGTCAATGACGCAGAATAACAGGGCTACCCACGACTTACCATGTGTACCGGTACTTTGGAGCTGAAATCGCCAGGACGCAGTGGGCGCAGTTGCGGATTTATTGTTAGACCTTCGTGAGTATATCAACGTTGAGGGCGCTTCTTGGGCGGTCTTTGCGTAGGATCCGTTCAACTTCGTCCACCGCCATGGTTTGTCTATCTAATTGTGATTCAGTGGATAGGAATCCTGTGTGGGGAGTGGCCACTACGGTGTCCATTTTCAGGAGGAGGTCGTCCGGGTCCGGGGGTTCTTTCTCGAATACATCTATACCTGCACCAGTCACTTTGCCGGAGTGAAGTGCGTCAACGAGGGCTTGAGGATCTATTAGGGCTCCTCGCGCTGTGTTGATGATGAAGACGCCGTGTTTCATTTTCTCGAATTCTCTACTCCCGATCATGTGTCGAGTCTCGTCTGTGAGGGGGGTGTGCATTGAGATTATGTCGGATTCACGCAGTAGGGCGTCAAATTTCACGGATTTGACACCGATAGATGAATCTTTTCCGATTGGGATGTATGGGTCATAGGCTATTACTTTGAGTCCGAGTGCTTTTGCTCTGAGGGAGACTGCGGTTCCGATTCTTCCCAGGCCTACAATTCCTAACGTTCTGTCTCTAAGCCTGTAGACGGGTTCAGCGGCCTGCCAATCGTCCCATTTTCCTGCTTTTGTAGATTTGTTCAGTATCAGTATTTTTCTGGTGACGGCGATCATGAGTCCTACGGTGTGATCTGCTACTTCCTCGGCGCAGTAACCGGGTACGTTTGAAACATAGATGCCTTTGCTGCTCGCAGTCTCCAAGTCGATGTGATCATATCCGACGCTCGCCGTGACTATTATTCTACATCGCTTCATCTCCTCGATCACCATCTGTGAGATGTTGACATCCGCATCAATGATCAATGCTGTTGCATCCCGCAGTTCCCGTCCAAGTTCCTTACCGCTTTCGTTCCGAGCTGTCTTCACAATCGCAAGGTATCGCAGCTTTTCCTTTGCTATTTGTTCAAGATCAGGAAGATGAATCGGGTGTACAAGGAATACGAGTGCCTTGTCCTCGTGCTTCATTATTCTCATCAGATATTTTGAATCACAAAGGATGTAGCTTCAGTCGGTTATAGGTTCTTCAAGCTTTGATCAGCGATGTCGATGGCGTGGTCGATTTGTGCACGGGTGACGATTAGCGGTGGCGCGACTCGCACCACATGACCGTACAGGCCACAAGGATACATTAGAAGACCTTTCGATAGGCATTCATTCATGAACTTCTTTGCCGCTGTTCCGTTCGGCTGGCGATCTGTGCCGGGAACAATGAACTCGATTGCCGTCATCAGCCCCAACCCGCGCGCGTCACCGATCATATTATACTTCGACTTCAGATCATTCAATCGGCCTAGCAGGTATTCGCCGTTCTCTTTCGAGTTTTGCAGGAGTTTCTCGTCTCTAATGGTTTCTATTGTTGCTACTGCTGCAGCGCACGATATTGGGTTGCCACCGAATGTCGTGCCGTGAACGGTTGGGTCCCAGCGGCTCATGAGCTCACTTCGAGCGCATACTGCTCCTAGTGGAAAGCCGGAGGCGATGCCTTTCGCAATTGCCATAATGTCCGGAATCACATCGAATCTCTGAGCGGCGAACCAGTCTCCAGTTCTACCGAACCCTGTCCACACCTCGTCGAATATGAGTAGAATGCCGTTTTTTGAGGCTATTTCTCGCAGCCGCTCTAGGAATTCTCTGGGCGGAATTATGTAGCCGCCTTCTCCTTGAATCGGTTCGACAATAATCGCCGCAACCTGTGACGGAGCAATAATCCTGTTGAAGAGTGTCTGTAACGAGCTCAGCGCTTCATGGACGCATTGCGATGGATCATTCGGATGATGGGAGTGGTATGGGTCAGCGTATGGAACGTGGTATACGCTCGGGAGGAACGGTTCGAGTGCTGTGCGGTAAATCGCCTTAGATGCTGTGAGCGATGCAGCTCCATAGGTGCGGCCGTGGAATGCACCTGTGAATGCGATTATACCCGGTTTCTTCGTTACATTACGAGCGAGTTTGATTGTGCCTTCGACCGCTTCGGCTCCGCTGTTGCCGAAGAAGAACATGTCCATGGCGCCGGGCAGGATTTCCGGCAACATTTCCGCAAGACGAAGCACCGACTCGTGAAGCACGATCCCGATTGGGCTGTGGACTTGCTTCTCCATCTGTTCTCTGGCGGCGGCTATGATCCTTGGATGATTGTGACCCACGTTCACGACGCCAAATCCTGACATGAAATCCATGTACTTCTTCCCGTCAAGACCGTACAGGTAGAGTCCCTCGGTTCTCACCACAGGCAGGTTAGGCCAGTCTTGGGCGAAAATGGGCGCAAGCATTTTCGCATGTCGACCAGCCAGTTCTGCAAATGTGCTCCGCTTCTTGGCCGTCACACTCTTTTCCTTCACAGTAGCGCTCGATGTCAAGACCATCTCACTTCCGCTGAACAGGGCTGAGTACTGGGCCTTGGCATAATTACGTTACGCGTAGCATGTAGGGTACCGACGAGTAACCTGTGGCTTTGAGTGCTACAAGTGATGCGGTAACAAGGAGTATTGTTGCTATCGCGACATAATCTCTGACTCTGAGCTTCGCCTCCTCGACATAGGTTCTGGCGGCGGGCGAACCGAAGGCTCTGCATTCCAGGGCGGTCTGGAGTGTCTGTGAGAGTTTCAGTAGATAGAGAAGGACTGGAGTGAGCACGCTAGTGTATATGGGTCGCTTTCCTGTAGAAGGGCATCTTGTCGATGTCTCGGCCGCGAAGTTTCTGAGCTTGAAGGACGTTTGTCCAGGTCTGGAAGACGAGTGGCACAAAACGTATTCCAGTAACAAATATCATAATGAATTGATAGGGTACCTTCAGCTTGCCGAGGGTCGCGGCTATTTTTGTCATGGGTGTCGTCATGGTAAGGATTGGTAGTGTGAAGACCACGGCTAGAACTCGCATGAAGACGAGGGTTCCAAAGAGAAAGCCTTCCAACGTGTAAGCTGCATAATTTCGACTACCCACCATTAGTACGCCTAACCGGAACAGTTCGGTATTACCGAAACGGTAGGTGAATCCCTGCAAAAGTACGAAGAATAGGTATGTTCCAAGGAGCACTTTCAGGATCACGCCGAGTCTCCTGATCTCGATTCCGGCAAGAACCCACCAGCAGATCAGGAAGGCAATCCACAATCCTAGCAGAAGGAAGTCTAATGCGAAGAAGCTGACGGCGAAGCTTGCTAATACGAGCAGCATTTTGGTTATCGCTTGCAGCCCGTGAATCGGTGTTTCCTTTCTAACATACTCCAGACTGGCCATTCTAGCCGCCTTCCGTACTAAGCGAGTCGATCATCGAATCCACTGTCAGGATTCCCTGCGGAACGCCGTATGGTTCGAGTTCCTTGTCCAACAGAGCGATCGAAGGCGGTTTGATGAACGCTTTCTTCAGTGTATCATGGTCCGAGAAGACTTTGGCGGTAGGCCCATCCAGCAGAACCTCACCGTTACACATTACCACAGTCCTGTCGGCGTATTGTGTTATCAGGTTCATGTCGTGAGTTATCATAATGACCGTATGCCCCGCCTCGTTCAACTTTTTCGCCAGCTTCGCGATTCTGTGTCTTCCGAGGTAGTCTTGTGCAGTTGTGGGTTCATCCATGATCACAACTTTGGGGCGCATGGCGATTACGGCTGCCACGGTGAGACTTCTCCGATCTCCGAAGCTCAGCCTGAATGGGAACGTGTCCCATTGCTCGCTGAGACCGACGAAACCCAAAGCCTCATCGGTTCTACTCTTGATCTGAGCCTCTGGGAGTTTCAGGTTTCGCAGCCCGAACTCAACTTCTTTCTGGCATGATATGGTGAACAACTGTTCGTCTGGGTTTTGAAGCACGAGTCCTATGGAGCTTGCGAGTTCCCCTGTTGTGAAATCCTTAATGTTCTTCCCTTCGAGTAGGACACGGCCGCTTGTTGGTTTGAGTAGATTAAGAAACTGCTTGACAAGGGTAGTCTTGCCTGACCCGTTTTGTCCAATGATTCCGACCATTTCGCCTTTTCGAATCTGCAGGTTCACGTTCTTCAATGCGGCAACAGGTGGGAAGCCTGGGTAGGTGAATGTCAGATTCTGGCATTCGAGCACAACTTCCCCCTCAGGGAGGGATGTGTCGTTTCTTCGAGATCGCTCGCGGATGTAGTATCTTCCGGTCGATCATATCCACAACTAGCTTCTTGCCCTCGGCGATCGTCATTGGAGTGGGTTGGTTGGGAGCTATTCTGTGTCCAAGTAGGGCGATCTGCGGGACCTGTACTCCAGCCTTGTCGAGTAGCTCGACTTGGGAGAAGACCTCTCTGGGGGTGCCTTGGCTGATGACTTCGCCTTTGCTTAGAACAATTACGCGGTCAGCGAACCCAAGCATCTCTTCGGAGGCGTGCGTCGTGAGAATCGTGGTCATGTTGTATTTCTTCTTAAGATCGACAAGGGAATTGAGCACTTCAGTTGTGCCTATGGGGTCGAGTTGAGAGGTTGGTTCGTCGAGTACGAGAAGCTGCGGTTGCATACTTAGTCCAGCAGCGAGCACGAGGCGCTGTTTCTGGCCGCCCGATAGTTCGGATGGGGAACGTGATTCTAATCCTTGAAGTCCGACCGCTTCGAGGGCCCATTTCGCTCTCCTCATGATTTCTTCTCGTGGTACTCCCAGGTTCTCGGATCCAAATGCAACCTCCATCAGGACATCTGGGTTGATGAGTTGGCCCTCTGGGTCTTGTGTCACAAAACTGATTTTCTGCGCCAGTTCGTAGACGGGATGCTCATATACGTTCATCCCAACGACGACCACTTTTCCTTCAGTTGTGCCTTGATAGATGTTCGGAATCACACCTGTTAGGTGATGGCAGAGGGTGGTCTTACCCGCAGCCATTCGCCCCCATAATGGCGATTATCTCGCCTCGAGTAACCTTCAGGTTAATTTTGGTGAGAGCTTTCGAACCATCCGGATAGGCGAAAGAAAGATCCTGAACGTCTACTATTGAGTCATTCATTCTCGTTATCACCCAATTTGCGTTGGGCGTTCAGAACCACTGAGATTCCCAAGAAAAAAAGGGAAAAAGGGGATTTTACCACAGCACGTTTGGTGGCTTAGCCATTCCGCTTCTTCTAAGAGCCTCTATGATGGGAACTGCGATCAGCGAAAGTACCAGTCCGAAGAGTGGCATGTACCAGGTGTAGATGCCCCAGGCCATCAGGTATAGTAATGCTGATGGGAACGCGAAGAGAATCCAGTACAACCAGAATGATGGCGAAATGTACCACGCGTTCATTGCCATCCAACTGCCTAGGAAGATGCCGATAGATCGCTGCTTCACATCCGAGCTTCTCGACCATTCGTAGACGTACTTAGTTCCTAGAGGTGTCGCGAGTACGATAGTGGGGAGTAGCCAGTAGTATAGTGTAGCGAGGAAGTAGTTCGCCGTAGGAATCGGCGGCCATCCGCCGACAACTCCTGGGTAGACGAATAGTGCTATGAAGAAGATGACGGTCATTAGTGCTTGCCAAGCGAGAAAGGCCCATCTGTATTTCTTCACGTTGAATGCCAATGCGACGAAGATTTCTGGTATCATGACAACTGCGACGGCGTCGACTATTCCCAGCGGGAAGGCTGGTGGGGCAATGAACATGCCGATGATTCCTCCGATGAAAGCGGCAACCACGCCGCCGATGGGACCTAAGATCAATGCGCCGAGAGCTGCGATCACAGTCGCCAGAGGCCAGTAGCCACCGCCGCCCGCGTACGGCAAGACCGGCACAAGCGAAGTGACGCCTATGAGTGCGCCGTAGACTGCGATCCAAGCGATGGGAGTTCCGAAGATGTATAATCTGTTTTTGGACTTAGCTGCCAAATCTGATCACTCTCTGAAAGTTGGTTCAGCTCTTGACGGCATAGGATATGCCTGTCAGCACTAACCCGACGATGACTAGCCCTACAGCGAAAGTCCAGAACGGTGCATAGAGTCCTAGCGACGGATCTGCTGGGCCCCAGAACCATCCGACGACTCCGCCGGGGTGGGTCTTGAACCAGCTGGGTCTGACCATCATGTTCCCTGCATCCATGATGTAGGGGAAGATGAAGATCAGAACGCCTAGAAGAAATGCTGCAATTCCCGTGTACATCAATAGAGGTTTTGTAACTTTTGTCATTTTCTTTCAATCCTCCATTCGCGAGATGGTGCGCCCTGTATTTATCAGTCTTTGGTAATGTTGGTTGTGAAGTTCGGCAAAGCTTGGCAGTCCAGTGGAAATTTGGCGCTTTAAAACCCGTAGAACTGGGATCCGACTCGCTGGGGTTGTGAAAGTCGCGCAGCCTAACGTGGTAGTGGTGCCGAAGGTTCGGGAAAATGAAAGCTTGGGCTAGCGCCCTTCATGATTCTGATTGATTCTCCGCCAACTTCAGAAGCGTGAGCGTCGAAATCACTCCACTAACGCTCCGTACTCTGTCAATGGTTGCGTTGATTTCATCGACGCTCTGTGCACTGAGGTGAGTGGCGACGTCGTATTCTCCTGAAGTTTCGAAAAGTCTGTTGGTTATCTTCCGGATTTTTCTCAGAATTTCCCTGCTCGCTCTGGTCTGCGTTTTGATTAGTACTATGGCCTCAACTTGAGCAGGCTCTGTTTCTATCGTGAACCTCTTTATGACACCGCTTTCCACAAGGTGCTTGATCCTGTTTCTTACAGCGCCTTCGGTTAGGCTGACTGTCTTTGCAATATTGCTGTTGGTGGTCCTGGCTTCTTGCCGTAAAATTTTGATTATTTCAGTGTCTATAGTGTCCGACCGAATCACCTAGGACTACGAAAAACGTAATCGTATTACGTAATGCGTAATTCTTTAATATAGCTCTTTAGGTGTGCGAAGTTTCATGAACCCAGAATACAAGGGCGCCTATACAGCGATCGTCACACCCTTCACTCGGGATAGTCGCCAAATTGAATTCGACAATTTACGCCTCATATCTGAATTCCAAGCCAAATACGGAATCTCAGGTATTGTTAGTGTCGGCACGACTGGGGAAAGCCCGACATTAACCTGGAAGGAACATAATGCAGCGTTCAAATCGACCTTTGACGCAGTGGACTCGAAGGTGACCGTGATCGCAAGCACGGGGAGCAACAACACAACAGAGAGTCTCGAAGGCACGAAAACCGCGTTCGATATGGGAATCAGAGACGTGCTCCTGGTCGACCCCTATTATAATGGCCCCAGTTCTCTGGAGGTTCGAAGGGAATATCTGGAACCCGTGGCAGCGGCCTTTCCTCAAGTCCGAATCATCCCATACATAATACCGGGCAGAACCGGAACACAACTTCTTCCTCAAGACCTTGCCCTGGCCAACGAACGGTATAGGAACATTTGCGCGGTCAAGGAAGCAACCGGCGACTTCAACAACATGAAATCAATCCGAAAACTGTGCGGCAGCGATTTCACTATCTTATCAGGCGACGATGACAAAACGCTGCAAATGATGCTAGACCCCGAAATCAAATGCTCAGGAGTAATTTCCGTAGTCTCAAACGTGGCGCCCAAGAGCGTGCAGGAAATGTGTCAGTTTGCACTCAAAGGTGACATCAATAGCGCTCGTTCAGTGGCAAATGCGCTTCAACCCCTGTTTAACATCGTCACCGTGAAAACAGTTGAGCAAACCAACCGAGGACCAGTACAATTCAAAGCTCGAAATCCGCTTCCAATAAAGACACTCATGGGGATCCTAGGAATGCCGGGAGGACCGCTGAGGCGACCAATCGGAAGAATGACGAAACAAGGACTCAAAATAATTCTAGATCAAGCGAGAAAAATTCACGAACAACATCCCGAAGTCTTTGAACCCTTGGCCACCTTTTTCAATATCGATGTGGCCGAGAGGTTGACAAACGATCGGTACCTGGAAGGATGGTATTACGACGGCTATTAATCTCTGCGTGATCGGCGCCACAGGTAGATTTGGACGCTCAGTAATCTCTCAAACCGACTCAGAGATTAATATCTCAGGAGCAGTCTGCAGCGATTCAAACCCACTTGTTGGAAAAGAACTCAGAGAAGCCGGAATTCACGAGTCAGACACGGTGATTAAAGGCGCATCCGAAATAGAGAGCGCAGTGGCTGATAGTGACGTTGTACTTTTCGTTTCAAAAGCTGACGCAGACATGGTTAACGTGCCTAAAGTTGCTGCACGCCAGAAACGAATCGTCGTAGGAACAACCGGGTTCACAGTGAGTCAGGTGGAACGGTTGAACTCTGTATTAACCAGCGTGCCGAGCGTCATTGCATCAAACTTCTCAGTGGGTGCCAACATACTTTTCCAAATCGCACAGCTCGTCTCTCGTTTCAGCAAGCTCTACGACTACAGTGTAGTGGAAGCACACCACAAGCGCAAGATCGATGCTCCCAGCGGAACAGCGAAGACAATTATTCAACTGTTGAATAATCAATCGGCATTCCCCGTAACCGTAACCGACAGGAGTCTGAAACCTAAAAGGATGGCCGGCGAAATCGAAATGGTTTCACTCAGAGGCGGAGGAACGCCAGGTATCCACCAACTGATAATGGCCGGTGAACACGACATGATTCGAATCGAGCATCTTGCATTTTCAAGCGTAGCAGGCGCATCCGGCGCAGTTCTTGCTTGCACATGGATCGCGGGGAAACAGCAACCGGGAGTGTATTCGATGCGGGATGTACTTGGAATGAGCTGAAGTTACCGCCGAAACCCAAATCAGTCAAATGTTAAACATGTTTTCTTCCTATTACGTTGTTTTCCAAAATGGTTGATGAATCATGATGCCCGCTGAACTAATGCCTCCTCTGACGTTGGCCGCAGGTCAATTGTCTATTGGTGGTCGGGCTGTTGTTGACATTGCGTCGACCTACGGCACACCGGTCTATGTAACGGATGAACAACGAATCAGAACTAATTGTCGGCGCCTTAAAACAGCGTTCGAGAAGAACTACAGAAAATTCAGATTGAATTACGCAGTCAAGGCCAACAATAACCTCGCAATCTTGAACATTGCAAGACAGGAAGGCACAGGCGCGGATTGTTCCTGTGCAGAAGAACTCGTCCTCGCAGCCTTGGCTGGATTTGAAAGCGATGAACTACTTTACAGTGGCAACTACAATAGCGACCATGAGCTCGCTCAAGGAATTCTTTCTGGCGCCGCGGTCAATCTGGATGATGTAGCACTCCTTCCCAGACTCTTGAAACAGGGAATCCCAGAGGTCCTGTCCTTCAGAGTGAATCCCGGCATCGGTGGAGGCCAGTACCCGGGTCTCGTATTCGGCGGTGAGAACACGAAATTTGGAATTCCAGAGTCCGAAATAGTCCACGCTTACACCCAAGCTAAGACAAACGGAATCAAGCGTTTCGGAATCCATATGATGTCGGGCTCCAACGTCTTGAACGTCGACTATTTCGAATCCGTTACACGGAAGCTTTTCGAGATACTCGAGTCCGTTTCGAAGAATACTGGGATCACATTCGAGTTTGTGGATATTGGCGGAGGCTTTGGCGTGCCGTACAAACCCGACGAAGAGCCTTTGGACATAGAGACGGTGGGTTCACGCGTCGGAGCAATGTTCACACAATATGTTGACCGAGGCACAATCGGACAACCTTACTTGATGATTGAGCCAGGGCGGTTCATCGTTTCAGATTCAACTATCCTTCTGGGCCGGGTCCATCACATCAAGAATTCGGGGAAGAGGACTTTCGTTGGAACGGACATCGGCATGAACACACTTTTGAGACCTGCCCTCTACGGCGCTTATCACCACATCTACGTCGCCAATAGGCCTCTATCAAAGCCTGACACGATGGTGACAATTACGGGACAGGTTTGCGAAAACACCGACGTTTTGGCAAAGGACAGAGAACTTCCGCCTCTTGAACTCGGAGACACGATTGCGGTGGTGAATGCCGGTGCGTACGGCTACTGCATGAGCAGTCAATACAATTCGCCCCTAGACCGGCTGAGGTGCTTGTCAATGAAGGTCAAGCCGAGGTAATCAGAGAGCGCAGACGGTTACTGACCTGATCCATAGACAGAGCGTTCCGGTGAGGCTCCAAAGATGATCCGTTATGCTAACAGAGTGGACAGACTTCCACCGTATGTCTTCGCAGATCTCGAACGGCTAGAGGAGGATATGGTGAAGAAAGGTGTAGAAGTAATCTCTCTTGGAATAGGAGATCCAGATCTGCCTCCCCATCCTATTGTCACAGAAGCACTAAGGGAAGCATTGAGAGAGCCGGGGGCACACAATTATTCCTCGAGTGCTGGAGAATCTTACTTCAGAAATGCGGTGGCAGATTGGTATGGAAAGAGATTCGGTGTCACCATCGATCCCGATGAAGAAGTTTGCGCACTGATAGGGTCGAAGGAAGGGTTGGCCAATGTAGGTAGAGTATTACTGAACCCTGGCGACAAGGCCCTGTTCCCAGATCCAGGTTACCCCGTATATGCGCAAGGGTGCACGATACTATCCGATGCAATTCCAGTAACTTTTCGGCTCGACCCTGAAGATGCTTTTCAACCTGACTTCTCCAGTATTGAGGTCGGCCAGGAATCGAAGCTCTTCATCCTGAACTACCCTACAAATCCAACAGGTTCTATTGCACGCAAGGAGACATTAGAGAAGGCCCTTCAGTTCTGTACCGAACACAACCTCGTGTTCGCCTATGATAATGCATACTCTGAAATTTCCTTCGACTCTTACCGTTCGCCTTCTCCATTGGAGATCGATGGTTCGAAAGAGTGCACAGTCGAGTTCAACTCTTGCAGTAAGATGCTCAACATGACGGGCTATCGGGCAGGTTTCGCCGTCGGGAACAAGAAAGTCATAGCGGGTTTGAAGAAGGTGAAAGCTCAAGTTGATTCTGGTATTCCGAAATTTGTGCAACGTGCAGCAGCCACCGCTCTTAATCGGTATTTTGACTCGGATTTTCGAGAAGTAAGAGAACAGAATAACTCTGTGCTGAAAGAACGTATGGGCATACTTGCTAAGGGACTGTGCAAGATTGGTTTGAAGGCAACCGTACCCAAGGCGACATTTTACATCTGGATCGATGTCCAAACGGACGGAGCCGAGTTTGTAAGAAAACTCTTGAGATTTGGGGTAGTTGCTACGCCAGGGGAGGCTTTCGGCAAAAGCGGCAAGAACTATGTTCGATTCTCGGCCACGCAATCAACCGATAAGATCGTCAAAGCCGCTAAGAGGATAGAAGAAATATAGGAATGAAAGATGCGGGAGACAACCGGTCGTTAAGGTAATCCTACTCGAAGAATTCCCTGTGTAGTCTTTGGACGGCAACTTGAACATCCGCCTCGTCAATGATAAAGCTCAGGTTAACCTCTGAAGCGCCTTGAGAAATCATGACAATATTCATCTCTCGAATAGCGCCGAAGGCTCGGGCTGAGATGCCTGGTGTATAACGCATTTGTTCGCCCACCAGGCAGATTATGGCCTTGTTATGTTCCACAGTTACCGTTGAGAATCTCTTGAGTTCGTTCACGATAGCCTGAAGGTGGCGTTGGTCGTCTATTGTCAGTGAGACGTTCACCTCAGAGGTAGAGACGAGATCGACTGAAGTCTCAAAATCATCAAAGACCTCGAAGATCGATTTCAAGAAGCCGTGTGCAAGAAGCATGCGCGCAGAATAAACGTTGATGACTGTGATTCCCTTCTTGTATGCGATTGAATTTACAGAGCCTGGCTGGCCCTTATTCACTTGGTTCGATACAATGCGTGTACCACCCGAAGTCGGGCGCTTCGTGTTATAGACGTGCACGGGGATCTTTTTTTCGACGGCTGGCAGGATTGTGCTGGGGTGCAAGATTTTCGCCCCAAAGTAAGCCAGTTCGGACGCCTCTTCAAAGGTCACAGTCCCAAGCACATGTGCCTGCGGAACGAGTTTCGGGTCAGCGGTCAGAATTCCATCCACATCGGTCCAGATCTCGATCACTTCGCTATCGAGCAGTGATCCAATGATTGCCGCAGAGTAGTCGGATCCATCTCTGCCGAGCGTGGTTGTTATGCCATTGAGTGTTGAGCCAACGAAACCCTGGGTGACAGGTACAATCTCTCGATCGAGAAGTGGAAGTAGTATCCCTTTCATTCTGGTCGTAGCGACGTCTATCAGGGGTGCCGCCTTGGTGTAATTCTCGTCTGTGATCATGAATCGGCGTGAATCTACTAGTTCAGTTTTGAGGCTGTGTTCTTGCATTGCGGCTGATATTATCATTGAGGAGAGTTGCTCTCCATAGGAAGCTATTGCGTCCAAGGATCGAGGCGTTAGTTCGCCCAGGATTGTCAACCCCCGTATCAGCGTTTTGATCTCATCGAGATATTTCTCGACCTTGCCGTGGAGGAGGTCTTTGCTTGAATTATCTTTGATTAGTTGATCAATGGTTTCATGATGACGCATAGCCAAGACGCCTTGAACAAGCCTCAGGGCTTCCGCCTCTTTGCCTTCACGTGCCAATTGAGCACATTGAATCAGTGTGTTCGTGATCTGTGCCATCGCGGAGACTACGACGATTGGATGGTAAGCCATTTTTGACTTGACTATGGTGACTACTCGTTCCATTGCTGCGGCGTCTTGGACTGAAGTGCCACCGAACTTCATCACAATCATGAGGACACCGCTGTTGGCTAGAAGAAGCCCTTAGCCTTCAGCAATTCTGCGTTTAGAATTGCAGCCCCCGCCGCGCCACGAATCGTATTGTGACCAAGAATCACGAACTTGTAATCCATTATTGTGCAAGGGCGAACGCGCCCGACAGTTGTAGCCATTCCCTTCTCCAAGTCAACGTCGAAGCGGGGTTGGGGCCGATCAGGTTCCTCTGTCAGAATTACAGGATGCTGCGGTGCGCTCGGCAGTTGAAGTTGCTGTGGAAGCGAGGTGTAGTTCTGCAGTGCCCGCTTTACTTCTTCCAACGAAGTTCTTTTCCTGAGTTTGAGGTTCACACTCTCAGTATGCCCCTCAACCACGGGAACCCGCGTTGTAGTTGCGCTTACCTTCATTGGGTGCATTTCGATCCTACCTTCCTGAAAGTGACCGAGGATCTTTCTTGTCTCCCGTTCGATCTTCTCTTCTTCCTCTCCGATGAAAGGGATGACGTTCCCAAGGATATCTAGTGAGGGGACGCCTGGGTACCCTGCTCCGGAAACTGCCTGCAGCGTTGTAACTACCACGCTCTCAATACCGAACTCCCGTTCAATTGGAGCCAGTGCCAAACAGAGTGTCATCGTCGAGCAATTGGAGTTCGTGACGATGAAACCACGATCGTAGCCGCGCCGTGTACGTTGGATCTCGATCAATCCCAGATGATCTGCATTAATCTCAGGCAGCAGAATCGGGACATCATCGTCCATGCGATGGTTCTTCGAGTTGCTAATTACAGCGTAACCTCTTTCGGCAAATCTCTCTTCGATGCCCCCAGCAACCTTCGCATCAAGTCCAGAGAAAACAATTGTAGCCTCGAAGCCTGGCTCCGCATCAAGCACTGCCATGTTGCGTACGCGGTTCGGGATCGAGGTGCTGAGTTTCCAGTTGACCGCTTCTGCATAGTTCTTCCCGGCCGACCGTTCAGATGCGGCAAGCGCGCTGACCTCAAACCAGGGATGATTGTCTAGGAGCTGGACAAAGCGCTGGCCAACGGTGCCGGTCGCGCCGAGAATTCCCACCTTGATTTTTGAGGTCATCTATTCCGCCAGTCCCTGAATAGGTCACAGCATGCAGTTTACTCTGATCCTATGGAGGAACGAGTTATTCACGTTTGCCCAGACAGACTCCATGAAATGGTTAGATTTTTCGACTCCTATCCGAGGAGCGATCAACAGAAAAGAAACGGTTTTGGGACGGGCTTAAATCGAGTTAAGGCCCCGGGAGGAGTCTGCTCCAAGAGCATGCATTGTCGGAGTTTAGATAATTGCAGGTGGCGGGGGAGGACAGAGAAGTGGCATGGGAAATCTGTAGATCATGTTCTGGCTCGGATAGTATACAACTTGCGGATGGGGAGGAGTTGGAACATAGAACATCGGCATGTAGAGAGGTGTGACGAAATGGACGAATGACATTTGATTATACCTTCCTTTTATAGGTCCCTGAATCTCGCCATAAAAGGTTGTGCGAACGGGTCCCATCTTCATGCCTGTTTTATCTTGAGCTTAGTTCAGTAAATCGACATTGCAATGTCAACGAGTTTTGACTAACCGATGCATGCGTAACCCGCATTTTCCCTGCTAGAATCCAGTTTCTGAACACATTCTTGCCTGCGCTTGACGGCGATAACTGTTATGTGATTCTTTCATGAAGTCATTATGTTCACCGAGGCTCGAAAATGGAAACTGCACCTATCCTAGTGCCTGCGCCAGCGATTGTGGAAGAGAGACAAAAGAAATCGAAGCCGGTAATCATCCAACCCCCAGAAGTTAGCGCAGCCCACGACATGGCTGTGATCGCTTTCATCCTAACTTGGCTTGCTTTCCATTCCATGGGTGCTTCTAGCGCTGGTCATAGGCGGAATCGGAGTCGCAGCATACCTCGGCTACGCCATCCTACCTCCAGTGATCCCTGCCTCTCTGCTGGCCGTACCTTTCCTAGGCGCATTCCTCGTGTACATCACATTCGTTCTTTCGCCATCATACCTACTCTACATCGGCCTCGGCGGCGGAGCATTGCTCATCGCCCTCATCTTCCTCGGAATCCTCTACTTCTCCACAGTTCAAACATCAACGTGGGGCGGTATCAGAAAGCACGAAACGCCGCACTGCTCTTCGGAGTGCTATTCATACTACCAACCTTCTTCGTCCTGTTCGCACCCGCGCAAATCTTCGGCGTCGTCATCGCCATCATCCCAGCCTTCTTCCTGCTAATGGCCTATGGTCGACTTGGCGAGGTTGTCGCAAAATACGGACCTGTGGCGATCATGGGTGAAGCTGCTCCGGGAATGTGCTTTGGGGACCTTCAGGTCCTATGGGTGTAGCCATGCCACCTATGGCAGCTCATGGCAGGGCCAATGCCATCCCATGGCTGGTCCTATGCCGGGTCCCATGCCTGGCATGATGCCGGGTCCTATGGCGGGTCCTATGCCTGGCGTTGGTCCAGTTCCGCCGGGTGCGGTCGGCCCTCCGACTCAACCACTAACAGGTGTGGCGCCAAGAGTCCCACTGTGCCCAGGGTGTGGAAGAGAACTCTACTATTCGGCGAACCACCGTCGCTGGTATTGCATGACCTGCGACAATCCAATGGGCACCGGCAGATTGCCCAGACCATGAACGCCTAACCTTTCTTCCTCATCCTAACGTTTTCAACTGCATTACGCGGCCCAAGTAGGTTCCATCTAACAAGTGGACCTCCGCTTCATTCATGTCAACGGCACCAGACCTCAGTATCGGCCCGAGTCTTTCACCGGCATGTGTCTCCTCAATTCTCTTTGAATTGACTGGCCGGCCGCCAAGGAAATCATTGAAAGGGGGAACGAACACGCACCTCTCGGCTCTGAGTTTCACGTGAAACTCATCCGCCAAAACCTGTTCCAAATCTCCTTTCACCTGGACCCCAGCGGCCTTCAGGGTTCCGCGGAGCAACTTCGTCGCATCACAGGGAGCCGTCACCCACGCCGGCTTGGTCAATCTGTAGCCCAGCGGGTCTCGCAAGGTAATTGCAGGATGAAGATGGCCAAGAATCAGAGTCTCGCATCCAAGAAGCAAAGGCGAGGGCCATGCATGTCCATGCAGCAAACCAAACCTCTGCCACAGCGCAATACCCGTTGGGCCCATTAACTCAACTTGGGAAGGCGTTAGTGGTTCCAAATTTCCATCATGATTTCCTGCGATAACTTGAATCGAAGGAACAAGCTTGAGAAGTTTCTCGAAGAACTCGGGAACATCCCGCCATTCTTCAAGCTCAGCACCCGTCACGCTGTGCTTGACGTCGCCCAGCATTACCACTCTTGAAGGCTTCTCATCGAGAACTATCTTCTTGAGACGTTCGAACATCTTTGACGTCTGAGATGGGACATGAATCCCTTGTTGCGCCAGTGTAACCTCCCAGCCAATGTGCAAGTCTCCCACTACGACTACCCGCTCCTTTCCTCGTCGTAGGAGGAGAGCGGGCTCGGAGTCTATCGGCTTGGGAGATTTCATGTCTATCTCCAGCCCAACGGATCTTGGATCGGGCTTCGAAACAGCTTGTTCGCTGCTAGTAATGAATTGTCCCTTGGTACGAGTGGATGTGTGCTTGGTTCTGGATTGTCTGATCGAGCGGATGTCATCGCATTTCAGGTCTCGGCAAAAAAAGGTTAGATACCTCATGTATATTTTGAAAGCGCGTAGCCCGGTAGTCTAGTGGACAAGGATAGCGGGCTTTGGACCCGTCGACGGGAGTTCGAAAGACATCGCAAAGGATGCCCGAGCATCTCCCCCGGGCTACCACAAATCTCAGAGCCCTTGGTATCGCGTTCCCTACTTGACTTTCAGCTCTATTCCAACAGTTCTCTTGATCAGTTGTGCGAGCACATCTGCTTGAGCTTTGGGGCCACCCTTCGCTGGGATTGATACTACGAGTGGGAATTCCTTCTTAGTTCTCGCAAGCACTGGCTGTATCCACTCGAAGACTGGTTCCGTTACCATGACCAAAGATATCGTCTCGTCAGAATGCACACGCCTAAAGACCTTCTCCGCGTCCTCTCTGTCCTTCACCGCATAGCTGTTCTTAATCCCTGTAACTTTGAAGTATGTGGAGGCTGCGCGGTCAGCGATCAGCGCGATCTTGCCCAAACCATTCTCAACTCCGAATTATTGATCCATCCTCAAAACTGCTTTAGGACATCTTCTCTTTCCATGACGTGCCCGCAGAAATAGCATTTGAGCCGGATTGGCTGCCGTTTGTCCACGCTAAATTGGGGTTCGGCAGGTTCTCTTGAATTTGAAATGCACGACGGATTATCGCATCGGAGGATCCCACGTATCGTTTGAGGAAACTGAACCAGCTTTTTCGAGGCAACGTCGTAGTTGCGAATTATGTTTATTGTAGCGTTGGGCGCGATCAGAGCAATCTTATCAACCTCGTCCGGCTTCAGCTCTCTATCCTGAATCTTGACGATGTCCTTCCGTTCCTGTCGCTTGCTCACTACGTTCACAGCCGTCGATACAACCTCCCCCCCCTTCCCATCAATACCAAGAATCTTCAAAACGTCAAGGGCGAAACCAGGTGTTATGTGATCGATCACTGTACCATCCTTGATTTTCCTGATGTACAGTTCCTGTCGGGTCTGCAAAGCAGCTCAGGCAACTCTATGCCTGCCAACAATTATTTAACCATGAGAGCCAACAGGTGACGGGCGCGTTGATGTGGAGTTCGTTGGCAGAGACATTGTCTCAATAAGAGATTTCTCAAGAGAAGAAATTGATTACGTTCTGGAGATGACCGATGTCGTCGAGCCTATGGCGAAGAAGGGTTCGCATTTACTTGACGGGAAAATCATGGCAACGCTGTTCTTTGAGCCCAGCACGCGAACTCGCCTGAGCTTCGAGTCAGCTATGTATCGCATGGGTGGTAAGTGTCTAGGCTTCGCTGAACCTAAGGCCGCCTCAGTGGAGAAGGGAGAGAATCTGGCGGATACTGTGAGAGTGGTTGAGAGCTATGCAGATGTTCTCGTGATTCGGCATCCGCTTGAGGGTGCGGCGCGTCTGGCTGCCGAGTTTGCTTCTGTGCCTGTGATCAATGGGGGGACTGGCGCGGAAGAGCATCCGACCCAAGCTCTTCTTGATCTCTACACAATGCGAAAGGAACTTGGCAAGATAGATGGTTTGAATGTGGTTATGGCTGGTGATCTGCGATACGGACGGACGGTCCACTCCCTAGCTTACGCACTATCCCTCTATGATGTCAATCTGCACCTAGTATCGCCATCCGTCGTTGAGAATGAGGAAGGAGGTCTTGGAAGAGGTAAGTGAGCGCATCAAAGTGCATGAGCTTGAAGACCTTTCAAAAGTGATTCCTGAGGCTGATGTTATCTACATGACTCGAATCCAAAAAGAGCGATTCGGCTCACTTGAAGATTACGAGAAGGTTCGTGGCTCGTATCGGCTCTCTGAGGACGACCTGGTCACTGCAAAGCCGGGAATGATAGTTTTGCATCCTTTGCCGAGAGTTGACGAGATTGCTTTCGGCGTTGACAATACTCCTCATGCGAAGTACTTCAAGCAGGTATGGTACGGGCTCCTGGTGAGAATGAGTCTGATCGGGCTAGTTCTGGGTGTTTTAGGTTAACTCCGTGTTACCTTAGGTAACACTTATATGATGATTTTCCGCACTATTAACTGCTGAACAAGCATGAGGCTAGAACTTCACCCGTCTTCACGCAAACGTCGAATTCTTCCCATGCACGTCGTGAACTACACAGCGTTTCGAGATGATTTTCACGTAAAAGAAGACGAGAGCGAAATCCATCTCCTAGAGAAATTCCATGCAGCGAGATCACTATCCCAAGACGGAGATGTGGATACTTTCATCGACCCAGTTCTCTACGATCCAGAGAGGCATTCTCATAGGGTCACCGCGGATCTCGCCGGAATTGAGGAAGGTAGCGTGACGGCTGTTTTCTGTGAAACACAGCCCCCGGGAGAATCGTTGATGAAGGATCTGGAGATGATTGATGAGGCTGAGAATTCGAAAGCTGTCGTCGTCTACCCATTCAAAGTGGACTCGGGAGCGATAGATGCAAAGTTCCGAAACTCGGTAAACAACGGCAAATTCATGATCGAACACCTGAACTGGAGTGATCGATCGATAGAGAGGGCGTTCCGCGAAGCATTGGAACTGATGGATCTCCTGTGCAACGAGACGCGTGTAAAGATGCTGCTTCCCTTGTTGGAGCAACCGCAGGGGAAGAAGTATTTCAGAGAAGGGATAAATCCGAAACTGATCTACGAGAACGTCCCACTTCTAAGAACCCATAAGATCATAGATGAACTATCAGACGACCTCTACGACCTCACTCCCATTGGCAAAACAATCCTTTGCGAATATCTATCATTCGTTGAGAAAGTTAGACATCTCCTTAGAGGAGACGAAGAGGACGACTAAACGGAGTTTGGCGAATCAGAATGGTCTCAATAGCTGAACGGTTAGATCTATGCGAGAACTTCAGTGACGTGTTCGACCTGGTGAAGAAATCTGCTGAGCGTTCACTGGGACAACGCAGAGCCGGGCTCATGCTCTACCTAGCAAGACTGCCCAATGAAATCGGAGCCTTCCACACAGTAGGAACCAATGGAATCGTAATGAACCGGAATATGCTTGACAACGTAACTCACGGCGCCCATTCTCTTCGAGAGATAAATTCCTACGTGTACTCGATTCTGCTGCATGAATATCTGCACGCTCTTGGCCACGTGGAGGAACAGGATGCTCGAAGATTAGTTTACGACATATCGCTGGAAACCTTTGGTCCAGATCACCCCGCAACCAAGATTGCTTCCAAGGGTCCCAGAGTCGATCTTTCCCAACATCGTATTCGACGAGCCACCTTCCGAAACGCCAGATATCGAAATGATCCCGGATCTCGAACGGAGTAGCCACAAGTACATCAGCTAATCCAACGCAAGCAGCACAAATTCATTTCAGAATCAAGAGTGAACAGGTTCTTCTTTTCGGTTTTCCACTGAATACGCTTGAATTCGTAGCCCGATTTTCGCTCCGCAATTCATGCAATGAGTATGTGACACGGTCATTCACACTCCTCTTCTTCGCTTCAGGCCAGAGGTTGAATGGTAGGAGGCCGTAGGACGATCTGCCCAGATACGTCAGTCTGTCAGAACCGCATCTGCTGCATTTCGGGGCTATCTCCGGTTCGGTTTGGTTGCACGCGCCGCAAGCCGAATAGTTCCCAGTATATGTCATGAATTTGCAATGGGCGTCGATCGCAATTCCGGTCCACTTCAACAGAGCAGCTACCTCCACGGACCCGGGAGAGACACAGATCACGTTCAAATGTCCGCCCGGCGTTGCCGACTGAAATCTGGATTCTATCGAGAGCCTAGTCTCAATGGGTGTTCTTTGTCGTCAAGGGGATGGTCGGTATGTCTGTGTAGTGTAATGATCCTCTTGATCCATCCGCAACAACGACTGCCCTGCCGTATTGCTCCACATCCAATTCGGCAAGCCTTCCCACAGCTTCGTCACCGGGCCTTTGAGATACGCTGATCCGCATCTCAGTTTCTTCCGACGCTGATTTTGCGAACTTCGATAGCTCCGCCAGGAGCTTCAAGCCAAATTCAAGAGCTCGCTTTGTCTCGTTCCATCCTTTGCCCAGTGTGAGCTTCAACCGCTTCATGCAATCCAACAAAAGACAAATTGTAGGAAGCGTTCTTCTCATAGAAATACGGCGCTGGGCCTATCTCACCGATCAGGAGCGGCAGCAGAGGTTGCTTCAGTCTCTCGCCAACAAACTTCCTCTTCACCTTGAAACCTTCGACGGCTAGCAGCGCCGATTCCTTGAGAAGGGCGAACAATTTGTCATCGTTCTTCTTCGCCTCATAGGCTAGTCTGGGGAGATTCAGGAAAATAGTGTCCATGCTGCCTGTTCTAATACAATCCGCGTCCCAGTGCCCAGTCCAATCATCACTCAATCTCAGCCCCGTGGCTGAGTAACTGCACCTCTCTTGTTCTCCAGCAAGAACGAAGTAAGGCACGCTGCTTGTTGCCGACAGCTCATGTGCCTTCTCCGCAATTTTCTTGGCGTGCTCATCGGTCAGAGTCTTCCGATCCACTCTTACAAGCAGGTGGGGTAGAAGAGGCGGTCTAGATTCTGACATCATGCGAAAAGCCTCCAAGGTCGCCTCAGCCAATCTTAGGGCCTCGTTTCGAAAATCTCCATAATGCCCCTGGCTCTTCCCTCCAGGACCCACCGCATCTTCCTTGGACAGATACTCGGGGATCTCTAGATCGATAGCTATCGAAACGCCAGCTTGAGGGTTGTCTGAAGCGATGTCACGGCGCATTGATGTTAAGAAATAGAACAGAGCATTGGTAATGTCTCCGACAGATCGTCCGTAAACGTAGGGAGCGAGGACACGTGTTGAAGAACTCGGCCGTCTGTTCTCCAGAGATCTCGCCTGAACCTATGTCCAAGCGCATGGCGTACTAACGCCAATGCGCCTTCAAACGTTTCTGGGGGAACCATCCCGGGAAGGCCGTTCTTCAGAAAGTAACGAAGATCATGAATGACCTCATTCGGTTTGAGTATCCAATTCTCAAGGTTTGCAATGTGAATTGATCCTGAGAGATGAGCATCAGCGAGTTTGTGCGGGAGACAGTTAAGAAGAACGTATTCGGATAGAACAGATTTCGCGGAGTATCGATGAACATAATCCGCGCTGAGTTGCCTTTCGCCTGCATCCGTTATCAGTTGTGCAACGTCATGGACGGGCATGCCAAGGCGTGTCAGTTTGTGGCGATATTCCTCCAGCTTTTTCTCAATTAGTATTGCATTCACGAACTCACGTATTAGCGGTGCAGTCAAGTAGACAGTCTTGAGGCGGACGAGTCGGTCTTCGGCTTCTGCAGCTATTTCATCCGCAATCTCCTGTGGAACCCCGGCTTCAACAACAAGGGATTTGGCGATCTTGTTACGATGAAACTCCTCGATCGCGAGTCTAGAGGTTCTGACGTAGAGTTTTCCACGTTTGACATTAACATACTCATCCATGTCCCTCGCGAAGGACACGATCATTAGACCGAGCTCGGTCACTTCATACTTCTTCGTCTTCTTGTCGAGCGCAACCAAGCCCGCATCGGTGAGACTTCTGAGATGATAAACGAATTTCCCAGCATCTCGAACAGGATCCAATTTCAATTGGAACATTATTTCAGTGTACTGGAGTGATCCTTTCGTTGAGAGAAGTCGCAAAATTTGTAGTCGCACTGGAGCTGATGCGGCGTCAAAGATGGCTGGCTCCGATTCTCTCCGATGAACGCAGCAATAAATTACCGCCTAGAAGCTGGATTGCAAACTCCATAGGCATGCGGTGACGTTTAAAAAAGTGTAGTAACCGGTGAATCCATCCATATCGTTCTTCAATCTTCTATTTCTTGTAATTTAGAATCCTCATTCGCACTCATCCGACCAGGGAGTGGCGCTGAACCAGCAGAAGGACGTGACGCTTTGCAGATTTTCGAACGTGGTAAACCGATTATACTACCCTGGCAGCGATGGAAGATAAGATTGAGCTAAAAGATCTCCCAAAATTTAATCTCCATCTTGGAAAGATCTTCCGCAATTCCATTTTCGGAAGTATTTTAGCTCTTGAGGTTGACTTAGATGCCTAGGGGCGGTGGTCCAGACCGCGAGTCAACCCATCGTGGGGACAACATGGTCTAAGATAGCGAGGATCTCGCCTTCAAACCGGTCTCGGGACCACAAGCGCGCACGGCGAGTACACCGGTGATCGAGGGTTCAAAATGATCTCTTGAAGATCATGATAATCCCTCCCGCCCCACCACCTACCCCAATCGTCCCCAACACCTAGCACCATCTGAGAAGGTCTTGGTTCTCTTGGAGACCTAACTGATGGAGGAAGCAGAATATTTTGCAAGAGCACCGAAAGATCTCTGTCCGAGACTTGCATAAATTCGTTCACGACCATCCAAGGCACTATCTAATAATCAGCTCGCCGAACCGAAACTTGTAGAGCAACCTAAGGATGCGCCTAAAGAATTTCGGGCAAACAATTTCAATGGAAAAGTTTGATGGTATACCGAATGGCCTGTTAGGAATTCTGGAGATTGGTAGCGGGGGGTGGATATTCGGGCGCTTCATCGCGCCTTTCGAACCACCGCTTGAGGAGCTTCCAGCTCGATCTCAGGGTTTCTCGCCAGGATATGAGCCATCCGCACCGTAGGCTCTGCGGGTTAAACCTGGCTACCCCACCCCGCTAATGAGATTTTAGACCCGCAGTTCTGGTTTTTCACCTGTTCGTGAGCCCTTGACTGTTACCGAGTTCTTAGAGGGGACGGTTCGACGGTCCGAAGCGACGAAAGTATCGGATGGTAGCGCTGAGGCTTCTGCTAGATGCTTCGAAGTCAAGTCTGCTGACATCCTTGTTGAGCGAATGAAGGCTCACGAACTAGACCCATACATTGCGCTAGATAAGTTTGTTTCACATCTTCTAGCGAACGGTTCCGCCCCGAAGGCCGTTTTCACCTTCGTCACCGAGATCAAAGGCCTCCTACGCTGCGAAAGCATCAACCTAAACTCCAATTAACTTCGGCCGAAGGTTGAGCTTCCACCAAAGGTTGAAGTCAGAATTAACTGGATTCCGAAGCGAGAAAAGGATCGGACGCATTCTCATTAACACAACTAGAAAGATCCGCACCCTAGGCGCATCAATCACCACATCAGGTCTAAGAATTGGAGCAGCGACGAATGCGAGGTTGAAAGCCTCGAACCCAGCAAGCGCGGCGATGTCATCGGTAAGGTGCAAGAGCTTGTTGTCTTTTCCACAGACTGAAATGGAGATAGCAAATAGATCTACCGTGACCCGCAAAACTATCTGCACTCGCCCCAACCGGCTGGTCGCGTTAGGTGAAGCTGTGGCAGTACAAGGTGAAAGAGGAGGCAAGTTTCGGCTGAGAAACTTAAGCGAACTGTTTGTCCCACCACTGGAGATCGTGCTCCGCGCATGTCCTGCGAAGGGGCCAATTCTCACCCTTCATATGTCCTCTGACCCTTCGACATGGACTGAATATGTTCAGATGGGCAGTATGATGAGCACGGTCTGCAAGATTGGGTGGTGGGCGGGGGGTTCAAGTCGTTCCACGGAAACCACGCGTGGAAATTATGAGGCAGTTAATGCTGAACCGCAGATGCGAAGCCAATGTCGCGAGTTCTGAGTTAGACTTGTACTGCCAGATTCGCTCGTCGTTCCTCAATCGGCACGAGTGAATATGGGTACAGGGAATGTTGTTCTGCCGCTGATCGAGGATTCAACGTGAGTGTTTTTGAGGGCTCGTAACTTGTTTTAGGCTGTGCGATATGTCCGAGTTCAACATATCGCGCTTATATTCAGACCGATAGCCAATAGGACTTTGTGCGCGCAGAATGTGCGCATTCCAAATGAATTAAAGGAGTAAATGAAAATTTGAATAAGAAATTAGCTGCAAGTCTAACTATAGCAATATTCCTACTAAGTACAATCGCAATCCTCGCTCCAGTCCAAGCGCACTTTACGCTTGGCTTGAACAACGAAGGCGCTTACCCATACACAGTGACGAACTTTGATCCTCACACTACGGGTGTGATCGGGTATGTTTGGCCTGGTGGTGGTGAAGACACATACGACGGTTCTCCAACTGGAAGTGTACCTAACACTTTGAAGATTGTAGGACCCGGATATGTCGCACCCTACCCGCTCAGCGCTTTAGCGAAAGCAGGTGTTTACCCTGCTCCTTGGTCTCAGAATTATGCGCAAGAAGACGGTGATGAGTATGCGCCTTTCGGCGCTATTGTGGTCGGTTCGACGGGTGACTTGATCTTCGCAATCAACCGCACAGGCACCTGGGCAGGTTGCCCGGGACCTACGTGCCAGTACAGCGCACTCTGGATCGCTATCCCTCCTGAGTTCAAAGTTCCAAACACACCTGAACAAGTCGTTACAACCATCACAAACAATTACGCGAACATTTGGACTTTCACTGCTAATGCATACGACCGATACGTTCCAGGCTGGACTCTAATCAGAATCCTCGCTGATACAGGAACGTGTGCGGACGGGGCATGCAACGGCGGGAATAACCCAATTCACTTCTACGCGGGACAAGATGAATGGTATTATGTTAGAGTCAACGGTGTAACTGCACCAACGATCGCTGGCAGATACTTCTTCAAAATGTTCCTGCAAGACGCTAACTCAGTGACGTCCCAAAGCGTTGGACCAAACGGCGCTGGAGTCGATCCAACCAGTACCGCAACTCCTCAAGCAACTGACTTTTCAGGTTGGGTTCCTACTCCTAACTGGCCTGTGCTGCTTGTGAAGGGTGAGCTTGATCCATCCATCATTACTGGAACAATCAAGTATGGTGGTTACAACTCATCGCTCTACGGTCAACCAGTCGAGTTGGCGGGTAAAGTTTGGGCTCAAATGCAGACCAAGTTTGATCCGTACACTGGCAAGAGTGTGGTTGACTGTACGAAGGCGAGCAATCCTTCTGCGGTTGGTTGTGCTGATGCAGTCGGCTACTTCAATGAAACATCTGATGGGCATTATGAGGTTGAAGGTGTTGCGCCAGGCGTTTACACCCTCTACGCTGAGGCTGCTGGATATCCACAAACACCAATCGCTACCAACGTTCAGGTTCTCAAGGGGCAATCGTTGCACTTTGATGGTTACTTGAACCCTGGCCCAGTAATTCACGGAGACGTCTACAGCAAACACGCTTTCGGATCAGAACCATGGCCTTTCTACGGTGATACAGGAGCCTACTCTGGTAACGGATACTGTGCTAACCTTGGTAACTGCTATAATGCGGCAGGACAGTTCGTTGGGACTAATGGTCCGGGAAGAGAGTACATTAAGATTGAACTTTACGATAAACCAACAGTCAACAACGTACCCAGCTCAAACGCTACCGTAGTCTCTTGGTCCCCGCTACCATGTGTTGCGGGCGGTCAAACACAATACTACCCAGGAGATGACGCAAATGCTTGTGGAGATCCACGAACAGCTGGGACGATCTCATTCCCATGGGACCAATGGTTGAGCTCCTCGAATAACGGTGTTTGGGGTAATGCTGCTGGTGGAGTGTTCACGGGCACTGGTCAATCTACAGATCCAGAGGGTGTTGGTCCGGCTCAGAATTGGTATGTTGTCGCTGACGGCGTTAACGACAAGTTCCATTACGAGTTCGGCGCCAAGGGCATGTTCGGTGCTCCCAGAGACCTTGATGGACACGTTCCACAACGCTACGCCACATGGGTTAACGGGTTGACGGCTGGAAGATACTACGTTCGCGCGTGGGTCTTCCGATACGTTCAAACCGCCATTGACGGTGCAACATTCCAAGAATATTCGTTCCAGGTCACTCCAAACGAGTGGGCTGGAGACATTTCGATTCCACTCGACCTTCGCATTAGCAGTTGGGTTAACAAGACAGTTCACTTCCACGACAACGCAGGAACATTAGTCACAAGTCCAATTGACACGGGTGCAAGCGTGCTGGTTGGTAGTCTACTGGATTCCCGATCAGGCGTATTGTACTCTTACAACCAAACATTGCTCTGCGGTACCACTCAGTACCCCTGCCAATATGGTAACGTTTACTACGGTACAAATGGCGTGTTCAACATTTTCACTGGTGTCTCAACCGCGTTAACGCGGCCGCACTGTTATCGATGCAGCAAGCGGATATCAATTACATGAACCAGTACGGTAACTCCTACGTTACCTTCTACGGGTTCAACAGCACTTGGCTTGGACAAAATTACGGTATCCCAGCTGGCACCTATAGACCGAAGGTGCAAGCGTTAGGTTACCTACAACAAACCCAGGACGTAGTCTCAGTAACACTCAGTGGGACTCCAATACAGGTCAGTAATCATCTGTATCGTGGTGTTGGTTTCAACTTCACCGTGTACAGCATTGACTGGGAAAGACCTAGAGTTAATCGTAACTGGGTCTGGAACGGCAAGGACATCAGCATCGGAGTCTACGACAGCAAATACAGCTTCGTCGCAGCCGCATGTTACTATTGTACAGGAGATGAAGCAGGGCTTTCAACACAGGGCGTTTCAGGGACTATAGGTTACCTCCAGAACCGCTCAACATACTTTAGCGAGCTAGAAGGCAGAGGAACAGGCACCGCGAAGTACGTTTGGTTCGGAAAAGAGGTCGCTTACTTCGCTGGAGACCAGGATGAGGCTATCCCGACAGTGAAGACAGGTAGTGCCGTTGGTGGATACATGTGGAGTTATGACGTGTTCACCGTCGGCAGCGCCAAGAACGCTTGGGGCCTGTTCACCGATAGCCACCTATACCCAGGAGCACTCGATTCCGGCCAATACTTCTTCCAAGGCCAAACCTACGGCTACATACAAGACAAAGATTACACGGTCTACGTTAACAAGGGCCAAATCGCCGACATGAAGATCAACCTTCTAATCGGCGTCAACATCACACTGGACATAGTCTTCAAGAAGGAGCATTTGGTCACTGGAACACCTTACAACATGTCAGCGAGAGTACGCTTCTTCGACGACTCAGGCAGACTAGTCGCAGAATGGATGTCAAGCGAAGGCGTCTACGGCAACGCAACCCAGGCATGTACCACTACACAAGCCTGCCTTACTACCGGTAAGACTCCTACCCCTAACGATGCAACATTATTCAGGACAGGTAGAGCAACCGCAGCCAACAACCAGCCAAGCTACCACATCGGTGGCGGTTTGAACTACGTTCCAGGCGGAGTAAGTCTGCTCCACGTCTTAACAGCAGGTCTTCCTCCGTACGCTTCCTACGGCGACCCAGTCTTCACACCAGGCACAGGCAGCGACTTCGAAATTGACAATTGGCCAGCCGATTACTGGTCCGTTGCCAAAGCACACTTCGCCAACCAAGGCATACTCGGACAACCCGACTATACTGGTACAGGTTGGACTGCTGAAGCAGACTTCGTCAACTGGTACCTAAACGACTCGTTCGTCCCACAAGACCCATCCGCGGTCAGTGTACTATGCGCCACGCATCCTAACGCCTATACTACGGGAGCGCTGTGCGAAGGACCCAAAGCGAATACTGGTACACCACAAAACTTCCCAGCAGGCACACCACAATACTACAACAACTACTATCCAGTGGTTCCTGGTTTGTTGATGGGTGAATCGTTCCACATCATTCCAGGCACAGCAGCAACAAGCCACATCAGCTTAACCGAAGACGGCGCACTGGACAAGTACTTCCTCGGCCACTCAATGGTCGCCAACCATCTAGGCCCATACAGCCAAGAAGGCGTGTGGACTTTCACCAACGCACCACTGAGCGGAGAGACGAGCGCAATCTGGGAAGTCGACCTGAACGGATACATTTCAGGAACAGCGCTAGCGTTCACCTGGAGCAATGAGTTCAGATCCATCAGCTGGTACACAGTAACCGTGCAAGGCGCGGCGGTAGGGAACGCAACAGGTCCCTCGTTCGCATCGTACACGGAGGATGGCATCTACGAATTCTACTTGGTTCCAGGCACGTACAGTATGAGCATGTCAGGTCCAGGATACAGAGCAACACCAATGGGCACTATCAGTGTCACGAGCGGGCAGTCGTCCACTCCAGGCTCTGGTAATAACGTCGGATTGCCGCAAAGCAACATTCCAGTCCCAGAGTTCAGCGGAATCGCAGTCGTAGCACTATCAGCGCTTGCAGCATCACTATACCTACTACGCCGCAGACGCCAATAGGCACTGCGAGCGTACCCTCCCTTTTTTCCGTATTTTTTTATTCACGAAAACAAGACGACAGTCCGCGCCATGCGCCAGTAACACATATCTACACGCTACGGAATATGATTAGAGCTGCAATCTTGCAAGTCCTTTCTAGCCTTTCTCAAAGAAAGACCGAGGGGTTCACTGACGCTGCCAGGAACAGGTACCTCACCCGACCATTATTCGGCAGCAGTTTTCAGATGTTTGAAGGTTGAGTAATTGAATTCGTTTAGTTTCAAGTTGCAGTATAATGCTCGCACAATGTTGTTGAATAATTCTACTTGGGCTGTTCTCGTTGGAAGGAAGTAGTCGCGTACTACGAGCTCGTCGAAGGACGGGACTGGAAAAGAGAGATTCATCTCATTAGATCCATTTTGAGAGATCACGGATGCAAATCTGCAGTCGATTTGGGGTGTGGAACTGGATATCATGCAAGGGCCTTAACCAAGCTAGGTTTCGCGGCAACAGGGATCGATATCTCGAAACAGAACATTCGATTCGCCAGAAAAAGGGCCGAGGAGGAAAACGTCCACCCGTACTTTGTTATCGAAAGCTACTATGCCTATCGCCCGGATGAATGCTTTGACGCGGCTCTCTGCCTAAACTGGTCGAATCCAGTAAGAGACGATGAGGTGAAACGCTTTTTTGATAACGCGTACTCCCCCCTTCGACCGGGAGGGTTACTGATTTTTGACTTTGAAAGAAATTCGCAGATTGCATGGAGCGACGTTGGAAAGGCGTTCACAGCGTCATGGGATCGCGAAGGTGAGGTAGTTGCACGAGTTTCAGTTGGGCAAATGGTCTCAAATGTACTATCTTCAGAGGATGTCTACCTAATTTACCCGAAGTCATGTGAACTGACACATCCTAACGAGCGGTCAAGATACACAGCTGTGGGAAGGAATGATCATGTTAAGATATTTGTGGATAGATCTTGCGTGCGGTTCTTTTCGATGGAAGAAATAAGAAAGTTCGCTCGACAGTCCAAGTTCAAAATGCTCGGAAATTTGGTCTTACCTAGGAACAAGTACAAGCGGAACTATGCGATCCTTGAGAAGGTCACATAGAATAATGGTGCATCGAGTGAGTCAACATATAACATATAATGCCCAAACGTCCCCGGCCCGCTTACCCGTTCGTCTGAACCTAGGTTGTAGTATAGGGGAACGGACTGGGGCATCAGAGATTTAGCAACTGCAGGGGAAAATAGTTATGTTCCGAACTAGCACAAGGAGAGGCTGGTTACTTGACCTTTGATCGCTGACCTTTCATTCCTATGGCTCCTCGCGGGCACCGTTGGAGTTCTGGTTAGTACTGGACTAGTTCTCAGACACTGGAAAACCTACAACCTACCGATTCGATTGTTGCCCTTCGATGTTCTAACCATAGTCCTGCTCATCGACCTGAACCTCAAGAGCAACAATAACGTCACCAATACGGATCCCATCATGAAAGTTGAGGCAATCGCGTTCACTGGATTGCTAACCTTCATACTATTCACGCCAGTTCTCTGGAAATTGGCGTTTGACCGAGCCAAAGTGCGCCGTTAAAGTAGCATGATTACGATAGAATTATCATGCCGCTCAAGTCTACGTAATTCCATGCAATCCTAATGACTGCAAGAGCTTCTAGGGGTGGTGCCAAGAACCCGAAGGCGGGTCGTGATCCCATCTCTTCTTTTCACGTCCATACCGAGACAGCGGTTTTGTCAAATGCCTATGCGCCTTCAAAGCTGGAGCATAGGTTCCAGGCGATACTGATCTAGATCTCTTGACGAGTAATTTGCGATAGTTGCGCGATACAATCGAGCATTTTGCACACCTGAACCCTTGTCCTATCCCAGCGGACTTCATGTGCTTGCGGCAGCTCGGACAGGGCGGGTTTTCCAAAACAAACTTGTCAATGAGATGACGAATCTCGATCTTCTCGAGATTGACGGTCAAAGATCGATCTACAGAACGTTTCTT
Organism: Candidatus Bathyarchaeota archaeon; assembly: GCA_963835925.1. Lineage (GTDB taxonomy): Archaea > Thermoproteota > Bathyarchaeia > 40CM-2-53-6 > 40CM-2-53-6 > FEN-987. The sequence continues at coordinate 799,403 of CAWIHH010000004.1, read as the reverse complement.
TGCTCCACCATAGACTGTGACTGTGTCTCCAGGAAGAAGCCCAGCAACGATCTCCCGGAACTTTCCCGTCGGCTCGAAAGCCGCACAATTCAACTCCCCAGCCCAGTAACGCAAAGTGAAAAACACGTGTCCACCGGTGATCCGCCGCGGCACACCGCTTACAATTCCACTAACCACCACAGCCCTATCCGGTTTGACCTTGGTCTTCTCAGGGATGTTAAGGAAGTGGGCATCGGTACCCTGATTGGTACGAAAGATCACCCATCGCTCAACTGGTTCGTGAATCTTCACCATGGAAAACGCTCTCCTAACGGCTTCGGGAGTTTCGCCGCGAATTCCCAAAAGCACGGGGTCAGGTCCATGCGGAGTGATGAGCATTCGCTTGTTCTCAAAATCATAACTGTTGAACATATCTGGGCCGGTTACACTACTCACTCGCCTAACGGAGTCGTGGTCTACGCGCCTTGGCGTTCCGAGATTCGGCTTCGTTCTGTAGGCGACCAGCTCGTAAGTATGGTCACGCAAGAGGGTTTGACCGACTGCGGCTAGTGCGCCTACTAGTCCGATTCTTGCTCCATACGCTGCAGCTAAACCTCCCGTTGCTCTTATGATTCGAATCGCCTCTTTCTCGGAAAGAACGTCCCACGTTGCTCTCCGCGAAAACTTCTTGATCTCAGTTGTCGGCTGGCCTTTAACGAAGACCACAGCTGGATCCGTCCCTGCTCGTCCTAATTCACTGGTCTGTTCGATCTCGCTAATCACCGCCTCACGCACCGAGTCGCAGGCGTCGTTCCGGCAGTCAACGCGCAAAGCGAGCGCTGCGTTCCCGCGTGTCTTGTAGGGTATGTTGGGGTTGAGTCTTATTATGTTCGGATGGTCCGTGAAGCGGATTCCCATCTTCGAGAATATCTCCACTAGGCGAGCTGCGATGTATGTGGTGCAGCCTCCTTTTGTCGAGTCTGTATCGTCTATGCCTATATGCATCTGCACGGGCTGAACCTAGTCGGTATAACGCGTATCTGAACGGACCGGCGTGAGCTTGGTAATAGTGTTATGTTCCTTCTACTACGATCATCGTAAGCGTTGAGCGCACTCTATCGAGTCTTCGAATCTTCCACGTTACAATCTCTTTCAGTTTATCCATCGATTCTGCTTCTACCTTGGCGACGATATCGTAGACTCCATAGACCACGTAGGATTCCTTCACGTTGGCGATCTTGCGCAGTTCGGTGACCACTTCATCTTCTGATCCTATTTCGGCGTTTATCAGGACGAAGGCGACTGGCATTGTGAGACCTCGTTACAGCGCTGATTGGTGCGGTGCGACTAAAAACGTTTGCCGAATAGACTTGTGATGACCAGATGTACTCTGCAGGTCGGATCGTGCCCGTTTTTTGAAATTGGAGGGAGATCTACGAGAGCTGATCGACAGTTCAAGTGATTCGCGTCTAACTGAATTGAGAGTATTGGTCGAATCGGTTGTGTGTAGGCGTGACGTCTCGGTCCAAAGGTCTTCCGTAGGAAGCGGCTTGCCATATCCGTCTTGCTGATGATTCCAGAAAGCCTTCCAAACTCATACTGAACTGGTATACAGCTGATGCGGTGTGCCGACATCAACTTCTCCTACAGCCAAATTCCACATCTCATTGATGCAGAGCGGTTGTTGCGTCATGAAATCTAGGACGGTAAATCGACGGATGACCGCAGCTCGTTTCAAAGGTCGAAGACGAGTTCCGGGCCTCCTACAACGTATAATCGCGAAAAGTTGGTTAGGTTATCTTTCGAGATCAGTTAAAGCAATAAAGCGAAATAGGACTAGTTGACGACGAATGGTGCTGACGTCCCATGTCTGCTTTTGACAAAGATTGGCTGACAGACCGTAAGTTACTCATTATGACCTTCACTCTTATAGGCGCCGTGGGGGCAGCAATCGGCTACTTCCTGATCATACCTACTGCAAACTACCATTTCCAAGAAGTGATTCTAAACTTCTACGGGAATCACCTACCCGATTTCAGCGTTGATGTTACTGTGCTAGTGAGAGGACTTGGAGTTGTAGCTCTAGCATGCATGACCCTCGGGCTCGTTGTGGGATCTCTGATAGGGCTTCACCAAACTGGAACTCTGCTGGAATCAAAGAAAGGCCATTTTGCTCCTGACGCGAAAATTGATGTACTACTGCTCAAGTCGGGTCTGGTAAGTGGGATTGCGACTCATGAAGGCGTGAGATTTGAATTAACAGACAGAGGTAGGCAGTTCATACAAGAATATGAAAAGACTGAACGTGAACTTAGAGGCCCCACGCCCAGAATCACAGAGAATTAGACATACCTCCCTGACTGGAGAATCGTTCAGGAGCCAGATCTATACTCCGAACTGGTCCAAAGTGTCCCGCTCTGCGGGATTCAGTCGAAATTGAATGAGGACAGTACTAGTTGACTCTGGAAGGTTGATACTATCGAATCCTGCAGCCGCCCCGTAACGTTTACGAGGCCCGCGTGGGTGAGAGTGTGGGGTTAATCTTTTGATTCAAACACAATCAGCTTTGAGCTCCCAGGATTTGATGATTCTGGATGTGAACTCCGAGTACTTGGGTGTCTCAACACTCCAGTTGATGGAGAATGCTGGTCGATCCATAGCTGATGAAATTGGCGTGCGCTTCGGACGGGGCAGCTCAGTTATGATCTATGGTGGGACTGGACGAAACGGAGGCGACGGCATGGTAGCCGCTCGTCACCTTGCTAGCAGAGAGTTCAAAGTAACCTACAGACTCGTGGGAGAAGAGAGTGCGATCTCAGACCAGGCGACGGCAAAGAATTGGCGGGTGCTCAGAGCCATGTCATCCACAGTCCGGATAGAGCAGGTGCATGATTCATCGGCCCTAACTGAGTCAGGTTCCGATATCCTAGTCGATGCACTCCTGGGCACTGGAGTAAGAGGAAAGCTGCGTCAGCCAATAATGCGAGCTGTGGAAGTGATCAATGCAAGTCGCGGATTCAAAGTAGCGGTAGATGTTCCAACAGGAATAGATTCGGAGACAGGCGAGATTCTAGGACAGGCCGTGCGAGCCAACCTTACAGTAACCCTGCACTCCATGAAGAAAGGATTCTTGAAGGCAAAGAAATTCTGTGGAGAGATCAAAGTCGCAGACATTGGAATACCTTCCGAGGCAGCAATCTTTGCTGGTCCTGGAGATGTGAACGCCGTTGTTGTGCGAAGACCTCTAGAAGCCCATAAGGGTGAATTCGGACGCTTGTTGGTCATAGGAGGTAGTGAGATCTACAGCGGTGCTCCAACACTCGTTGCATTGGCAGCCTACCGTACCGGAACCGACCTGGTGTACGTGGCTGCGCCAGAGAAAACCGCGCAGGCGATTTCTTCTGTTTCGCCGAACCTAATCACACTCAAGCTCCCTGGAGAAAACTTGACCAGTTCCCACATCGGACTACTGCGCGAGCACCTTGAAAGTGCTAATGCAGTTGTAATTGGACCCGGACTTGGAATGAATGGTCAGACTGTATCAGCAGTCCGCAAGATAGTGGCACAGGCCATTCAACTCAAGAAGCCTTTGCTGTTGGACGCTGACGGGTTGAAGGCTCTGGGCGTGATACGGAAGAAGCTGTTTGACGGGGTCACTGTTGTCACTCCTCACGCGGGCGAATTTCAAGCAGTGTCCGGGAACGCTCCTTCGAGAGATTTGAAGACCCGTTCGGATGAGGTTAGAGCGTTCGCTTCCAAGAGCGGAGCCGTTGTGCTCCTCAAGGGTCATACCGACATAGTCTCAGATGGGGTGCGTGTCAAGTTGAACAATACTGGCAACCCTGGCATGACCGTCGGAGGCACAGGTGATGTCCTCTCGGGGATCGTAGCGGGTTCAATGGCTCAGGGGATTGACGGTTTCAGAGCAGCTGTTGCGGGAGCCTTCATCAATGGTGCAGCCGGTGATCTTGCCGAAGACAAATATGGATACCATCTAACCGCAACTGACCTACTGGAACACATACCGAGGGTGATGGACGATCCAATGTGCCACAAAGCGATTCTTGAGAAAAGACTCCACTAGTCCCGAGTCTGAGATGAACTTTGTATGATCCTTTGAGTGATGGTCAGCCTGCAGTGTATGTCCTGCTCATGGAACAGGATGATCCGCGAAAGTGCTCCGCTGCAAAAATGGCTAGACACAGGCTCGCAAAGCCTCTCTTCAGAATGAAACAAATTCCCAGAAGAGCAATTGTGCTGAATCCATTCGCTTCCGAAACCCTGCTGCCTAGCGACAGAGATCTGATCCAGGAGAACGGTCTGGTCGCGGTTGACTGTTCGTGGGAGAAAGTTCAAGCAGCATTCGCGATACGAATGAAAGGCGAAGGAAGAAGACTACCCACACTGCTCGCTGCAAATCCAGTAAACTACGCGAAACCTCACAAGCTGTCTACGCTTGAGGCCGTGGCAGCCGCTCTAATAATGACGGGATTCCGCGAAAGTGCAACTCAGCTCCTTGCCCTGTTCAAATGGGGCGAGAGCTTCTTGACTTTGAACTCCGAACCGCTCGAATCATATTCCTCGGCTAGCAGTGCGGCGGCTCTATCGGGACGCGGAAGCTCAATTCTTCTAATCGGAGACAAAGCCCTCGTAGCAGTCACACAGTGCATTTCAGGCATTGACTCTCTCAACCTGACCTTGCGCAAGTAGACGGGAAATTTGCGAAAGTGACCAGCATGTCCAACGTTGGTATGGCCATTATCGACTGATTATTGGTTGGCGCTTGAGTAAGAGAGGAAAGGTGGGGTGCTGGAGATGCAGATCTGCACACGGATGGGTCGATCGTGGGGCAGAGAAATCCTTGAGGTGGGAGAACCGGGTAATCGCCACCCCACTGTACCGGGATGTTCAATGCGGTTTGGGGTTGGTAGAAGGCCACCGAGAAGGTGACATTGTAAGTGCCACCTGGAACATTGATCGCTCCAATTCCATCATAGAACCCGTCTAGGCTTGGGACGCTTCGACTAGTCGTTCCGTTTCTTGCCTGAACCGTAACCCATGAGAGAGGGATGACGGCGATAGAACTCTGGCCCGCAATCCAGCCCTGAACAGGGGCCAGCACTCTGGCGTCAACTATTCCTGACATGATTTCGTAGAAGTTTGGAAGGGTGAGTACTGCCAGAGCACCAATGATTGCCCCGAAAATGAAACATGCGACGGCGACTCCATATGAACGGTCGATGTATTTCATTGGGTACAACAACTTCAAAAGGTCTGGCAGGCAAGTTTCTGTGCAAGGCTTGTCAGAGATATGGCGTCTGAATTTATTGTCGCAGTTGAGATCATTTCTGCAATCGCGACCATATCTCTATGCTACTCGACGCTAAAGCCTTGTAGCTCATCAGGCGTTTCCTTCCTACTCGGGGTGCCGATCGGCTTCGGGTTGTTGGCTGTTGCTTTCGTGTCAAACGCGATGGCCTCCGTTGCGGGGTTGTTCACTGCGCAGACAGGTCTTCTCGAAGTTGTTTATTTGCTGACTCAAACTTATGCCATGTTGTTTCTCGCGTTGACCTTTGCGCGGCGGACGGCGCTCAAATTCGTTGGAGAATCTACCTCGATCGAACTTGCCACAGCCGCTCTCATCACGATTGTGCTTCTCGCTTACGTTGTAATTTCCGGCCCGTCACTTGCCTCTTACTCGGTTCAGAGCGGGATTAGTCTGCTATTGAGAACCTTCACAGCCACGGCTTCGTTGTATCTTGTCTACGAAGCCATGCGGAGTTGGATGTTCACGAGGAAGGCGAGCGAAGGGTTCGCAGTGATTGGTTTTGCGCTCTTGTTGATTGAGCAGTTCGGTTTCATCTTATTCTCGGTGGGTTTCGGAGGTGTTGCACTCTTTCTTGGTTATGAGGGTAGGATGATGGGTTTTTTTGTTTTGAATGCTGCAACCTACGTCGGCGTGCGCAAAGCCAACAGTTTCGTCGTATTGAAGCGACTGGGGTTGGCAGCTCCTGCGCATTAGGATGGTCTCCCCATGGAGTCCACTCTGACGGATGCTTCCAGACGTGATCTTTACCGAGATCCCAGGATTCGACGGCTCCTCGCTGCAATGACGAAACCAAATGGTGATCTCTTTCCTAATAGAGCGCTAGAAGGAGACTACCGATACTACGAGGCTGAAGAAATACTTCAAACTTCACCAGAAGAAACGCTCGAACTGCTCAATCAACTCTCAGAAGCCGAAATTCTTGAAAAAGTCCTCCTGATGCAACCCGCCTGCCCTACGTGCAAATCCACAGAACTTGTGACCAAGCCTGGATGTCCCTTCTGCGGTCGCAGTGAGCTTAAGAAAGTCGTCGCCATCGAACACCTCAGGTGTGGCTACTTAGGTTCTGAAGAACTCTTTTCAGCTGAAGGCCAATTGGTCTGCCCGATGTGCGGGGAATCTCTTGGAAATAGCGACCAGCGAAGGAACGGGAATGCGTTCGAATGTATCTCATGCCTCAAGGTGACCACCAATCCAGTGTTGCTGCAAGAGTGCAAGTCATGTGCAAAAATTCACGACCATGAATCTGTCGAGCTGAAACCAGTCTACACGTGTTTAAGGTCAACCTCCGTTTTCGCAACGAGATTCTCCACACGTCCAGAATAGACGTTACGTTATCCAGGCACCTAATGGCGAAGGGCTACACCGTGACTTCCCCCGCCATCGTAAGAGGTGCATTAACCACCTACTCGGTCGATATCTTAGCCAAACGAAAGAATGAAACCGCAATTGCACAAGTGCTTGACCTCGGCCGGCAAGCGAATGTTGAGGACGTGGTTAAGCTCCTGGTTCCCATCACCGATTTCAGACCGGACAAATCTATTCTAGTCGCAATCCCTCCGCTTGCGGAAAAAGTGAAACGGCTCGCCAAGCTCTACGGTTTCACGTTTCTGGAGGGAAACGACACGAAAGAAGTCGAACTGGAAATGGAGCGATTACTCTAAGCCTTCAGGCCTTGGATCCTGGAATTCAACGTCTGGCGAGCATTAGAACACCTGAGAAAACTGGGTCTCCTAGGATTAGGGTGATGATTAGCCCGATGAAGATGAAGAATAACATTGGAAGTCCAGGGCTCACCCAGATCTTCTTGGGTGATCCTACTTTGGGAAGCGATTTCTCCAGCTGCGAAACTAATTGATCGCGGTCTGCCTCGGTCACCATGAATAATTGGAAAGTGCGACGTGCACTCTCCGAATCTTCCATAACCCTTTCCATTGGATACAAGTAGAAGGTTTCACGTAGCTTCGATAATTCTACAGGGTAACCTGTGATAAATGCCAGAGCTTTTTTCCATCTTGACTCAGCAGTTCTAGACCAGCAAAAATATGGTTCCCGGTCAGGTAGACAATCGAGTTCTTCAGGAATAGCCACAACGCTACCGATGCACTGCAAATGTAGCTCGTTATTACCACTACTATCGGGAAGAAGGGATGCACATATCCCATCACAGATTGAAAACTACTAGGCATGAGGGGGAGGGTTAAGCCCAAGCAGATAATCGCCTTCGCATCTGCCCCACCAAAAAGCCCGAAGTAGAAAAACCCGAATGAAATGAGGAATGTTACGCCGACTGAAACGATCGTCAGGATCAGTGAAGACGGGTTTAGGAACAGCCGATATGCGGTCAGCGCCAGTCCTATGGGAGCATATGCCCACCAAACCTTGTCGGCTACTTCACGCGTTTTAAGGTCGAATAATGAACCGAGTCCGAAGAAGAAGAGGCTGATTGAAATTGCCATGTATTCAATTATCTGAAGAAATTCCACAATATCGCCTCAGGTGCTGAAATCTCCGGTTGCTCTAGGTAGACTATGGCTCAGATTAGTATAACCGGAGAGACACTTCCGACTTCGCATACCCAGAACGTCTAGAATAAACCGCTGAACATAGCGCTTGGCATAGAAACCAACCTTTGCCATACCAAAGGGCGCGTGTGAATCACCAATTTCCGCAGGTTTGATGATTAGGTATGTTCTGTGTCACTGTGCTTATGGACCTTTGGGAACATCGAGCATATCCCAAGCATAAGTTGAGTTTGAGCATAGATCACGAATGACGCTCAGAATCAAACCGGTGATGCTCAACAAGTCGGTCTACATACGGGTCCCGAACGATATCGCCGACCTGGTAGGGATCGATAAAGATGCGGAGTTCGCGCTGACATTGAACACGTCTGGAAGTGAGGTTTCCCTTGTCTACTCAGTCAAGCGCTGTACGAGCATCGAGATTCCCAATAGAGGCATGAACGAGGGAACAACGAAATGAAAACTAGAGCTTTTCTCAGGCTATCGCCCGTGTCATACACGCCATAATTTTGGAAAATGCTCCTCGTGCATGCAGTCCAACAACCCACCATTAAACCAGAAGTATAATCGAATCCGAATAGACCCAAATTAGAGATCACAGTTGAAAATGTATCAGGTTGGCGTGTTGGCCGTAACCCACCTTCTGTTTTAGGCGACATTCATCTAATCGGGATACCCGCACCTCAGGCGGTTTTCATGGGCGCCTATTATCCCTTTCACGGCGTAGGTTGACTTTTCACCCTTACCGCCAGCCTCATCAACGCAAGCGCATCATCGTCACCGACTGGCAGAGGTATTTTTCTGCGCCTTAACCCGACCTCTCGGCCGGCACCTCGCAGTGCTACGCTCCCGCCTCGTGGATGGAGTTTCCTCAGACCCCCACGTGGGATCCGGAGTCGCTCACCAACTCGCCAACCCGTCCTCCCATCAGCTATCATGCGATAAACAAGCATTACGGAAAATACCAGTCGCTCGGATACGATCAGCGAATCTTTAGTGGTGATGGTCACACGCGACCATGCCTTCTCCTGGAATTGCGGTCTTCTTAAATATCCGTCGAAAAGGCATGCGCAACGAAGCTCCGTCGAATGTGAGTTAAATGGGTTTCAACTACGGACAGTACGGGCAACGGAGAGGCTTCCTCTCATCACCAACAAACCTTCTGATCGTTCTGAATGTCATAGTTTTCATTGTAATGCTTCTCAGCGGAGACATGGGGGACTGCAATTCACTGGTCTGCCAGTTGATGGCGCAGACCGGTCAAGCCGTTTATCAAGGTGCGTACTGGCAACTCTTCACCTCAATGTTCGTGCACTTTGGTTTCACTCATATTATCTTCAACATGTTTGGATTGTACTATCTCGGTCGCATAAACGAGACTCGATTCGGCACAGCAAGCTATCTGACGATCTACCTCGTCTCTGGTTTGCTAGGCAACGTGATGTCCCTATTCCTATTACCGCCAGCAACCCTTTCGGGAGGAGCGTCGGGGGCAATCTTTGGTCTCGTTGGCTCATATGTTGCCATCGCAAGACAAGTGCGCCAAATGGGTGCCGCGTTACTCTACGCGGCCTTCGTATTCATCATGAGCACAGGACTTGGTGTGAATATCTACGCGCACTTTTTCGGACTCGCCAGCGGTCTGGTCTTGGGGCTCCTATACTCTAGGCAACGCTCAGGCGGATACAGTTCGGGTTACAGTTTCACTGTGCAGATTTCAAGAGATCAAGTATAGCCCTTTTGATTCAGCGAAGACGAAATGTGTATTGGTGTCAACGACGCTGGGTGTTACGCTCTTGTTGGAATTGTCGATGGCCACAGCTCCGTAGTGTTCTGCTAATACTTCGCTCGTTCTTCTCACTCCCAACACTCTTTACGCAATCTCGTGCCACACCGTCTTGAAAATTCTGAAGCCTTACATTTCCAATCCGATTGTGGCTCAATGTCTTTATACGATTATCAATTGTGTCGCATGTTGAATGATCGCTTCGACGATAGTTCTCGTCGAGAAGTTACGGGGTTTATTGCTGAGTGTTCGGAAAATGTTTGTGAACAGTTCTCCGGGTTTCGATTTAACAAATTTGAGGGTGTTCGCGGGTTTTTGACAGCGGCATGCTTATATTGGCGCGAAAGCCCTAGCCGTGTTTTGTCAACTCGTCTCGTCGATGAGTTGATTTCCCGTGATTAACCCGGCGGCGGCGTCAACTTGACGATGGAGGGCTTATGCCCTTGGATGAAATGTTGACCTCCAATTGCGGGAACAATAATGAAGGCCTAAACAAACTTGGGTCCCTCACGGCACCCATGTAAATTTAGGTCCAAGATAGGCTACAGTCACTCTGTCAAATTCCAGTCCGTTCAATTTCCTTAAACGGTCGATTTCCGAAAAATCGTCTCAACTATGAGGATCGACTTGCAACTCCGCTTGATCCTGGCGGACCCAACTGCTATCGGGGTGGGACTAAGCCATGCGAGTTGTGCGTTCTCTAGCCACGGTGAGAGCGCAGCGCACGGCTCAGTAACGCGTGGCTAACTTACCCTTAGGACGAGTACAACCTCGGGAAACTGAGGCTAATATGCGATAGGTGGGGAGGCCTGGAACGGTCCCTCACCCAAAAGGAACTAGTGGCATGCTTGCTAGTTTCGCCTAAGGATAGGGCCGCGTCCGATCAGGTCGCTGGTGAGGTAACGGCTCACCAGGCCTATTACCGGTACGGGCCGTGAGAGCGGGAGCCCGGAGATGGGCACTGAGATAAGGGCCCAGGCCCTACGGGGCGCAGCAGGCGCGAAAACTCCGCAATGCGCGAAAGCGTGACGGGGTCACCCCGAGTGCCGTCCGCTGAGGATGGCTTTTGCCCGGTATAACTAGCCAGGTGAATAAGGGGAGGGCAAGTCTGGTGTCAGCCGCCGCGGTAATACCAGCTCCCCGAGTGGTTGGGACGATTATTGGGTCTGAAGCGTCCGTAGCCGGCCGGAAAAGTTCCCCGTTAAATCCAACGATCCAATCGTTGGGCTGCGGGGAATACTTTTCGGCTTGGGGGCGAGGGAGGTCGGCGGTAGTCCCGGGGTAGGGGCGAAATCCTATAATCCCGGGAGGACCACCAGTGGCGAAGGCGGCCGACTAAAGCGCGCCCGACGGTGAGGGACGAAAGCTGGGGGAGCGAACGGGATTAGATACCCCGGTAGTCCCAGCTGTAAACGATGCAGGCTAGGTGTTGGGTCGGCTACGAGCTGTCCCAGTGCCGCAGGGAAGCCATTAAGCCTGCCACCTGGGAAGTACGGCCGCAAGGCTGAATTTTCAATGAGGCTCAGAAAAATCACTGGGCTTCTTGGAACAGTTCACTTAAAGGAATTGGCGGGGGAGCACCACAAGGGGTGAAGCTTGCGGTTTAATTGGAGTCAACTCCGGGAACCTTACCAAGGGCGACAGCTGGATGAAGGTCAGATTAAAGGTCTTACCGGACTAGCTGAGAGGAGGTGCATGGCCGTCGCCAGTTCGTGCCGTGAGGTGTTCTCTTAAGTGAGACAACGAACGAGACCCGCACCTCTAGTTGCCACCGGATTCCTTCGGGATTCCGGGCACACTAAAGGGACTGCCCTCGCTAAGAGGGAGGAAGGAGCGGGCCACGGCAGGTCAGTATGCCCCAAATCCCTTGGGCCACACGCGAGCTGCAATGGATAGGACAATGGGCTCCGACCCCGAAAGGGGAAGGCAATCCTCAAACCCATCCTCAGTTGGGATCGAGGGCTGCAACCCGCCCTCGTGAACATGGAATCCCTAGTAACCGCGTGTCATCATCGCGCGGTGAATACGTCCCTGCTCCTTGCACACACCGCCCGTCGCTCCATCCGAGTCTGGCTCTGGTGAGGCGTGGCCTTGTTGGTCATGTCGAGCCTAGGTTAGACAAGGAGGGAGAAGTCGTAACAAGGTGGCCGTAGGGGAACCTGCGGCCGGATCACCTCCTTAGAAAAAACGTCGAACGGACTGGAAGACAAATGAGATTGACTGTAGCCTAACCGCGTAATCATGCAGCTTCCCAGCTAAAGGCTGGGAGGCGAAGGGTATAGTGACCGTTCCCCGCAATCGGAACGGTCATGATGAACACCGTGCATAGGCCTCGAACGTTAAACGAATGTGGGTTCCAAGTAAGTTCGACATGATACGCCACCTGAAGGATGGCTGGGCTTGGGCACTGAAGAAGGGCGTGGCAAGCTGCGATATGCTCCGGGTAGCCGCATGCAGGCTTCGATCCGGAGATCCCCGAATGGGACTTCCCGCCGCGGATAATATCTGCGGCACTCCGATGTGGAGAGGGAACCTCCCGAACGGAAGCATCCCAGTAGGGAGAGGAAGAGAAACCAATAGGTATCCCCTTAGTAGCAGCGAGCGAAGAGGGGGAAGCTCAAACTGAACCTGCATGGGAAACTATGCGGGAATGTAGGGTTATAGGGCCCGACTACACCCTCGTTCGAAAAGTTGAAGTGGCCTGGAACGGCCCACCGTAGAAGGTGAAAGTCCCGTAAACGTAATTGAACAGGGTTTGAGTTGGAGTCCCTGAGTACTACGCCCCAGATTGGGCGTAGAAAGTTGGGAGGAAGCAACTCCCAAAGCTAAACATGCCCCAAGACCGATAGCGCACTAGTACCGTGAGGGAAAGCTGAAAAGCACCCCGGAAGGGGGGCGAAAAGAGCCTGAAATCAGGTGGCTACAGTTGTGCACAGCCCGAAAGGGTAGATCCCCTCCGAAGGAAACTGCGGCAACGCAGCTGTACGTGCGAGGGGGGACCAGGGTTGTGCGTTCCGTTTTGTACCACGGGCCGGGGAGTTCATTTTCGTGGTGAGGCTAAGAGTTTGAAGCTCGAAGCCGTAGGGAAACCGACAAGTTCGCAACGTCGCAAGACGCGAGGAACGAGATCTTAAAGGGTCTGAAATCACGGGGATGAAACTAGAAACCGAGTGATCTAGCCTTGGGCAGGGCGAAGTCGGGCGAAAGCCCGATGGAGGCCCGACTGGGTGTTGACGTGCAACTCACTCCGTTGACCTGTGGCTAGGAGTAAAAGGCCAATCTAACTCGGTGATAGCTAGTTCCCACCGAAATATCTCTAAGGATAGTCTGGCTGGAGGTTGCCAGCGGGGTAGAGTACTGATTGAAAAACAAGGATTCGAAAGGATCCACTTTTCATTCAAACTCCGAATCCGCTGGCGCCGTAGAAGGCTGGAAACGGATGTGGGGGGTAAGCTCCCATGTCGCGAGGGGAACAACCCAGACTAGGGTTAAGGTCCCCAAATCCTGGCTAAGTGTAGAAATAGAAAGCAGTCCTCAACCAGAGACAGCTGGAAGGTAGGCTTAGAAGCAGCCATCCTCCAAGCAGTGCGTAACAGCTGACCAGCCGAGGTTGGGGGCGCCGAAAATAAACGGGGCTAAGCCAGGTACCGTTACCCTAGGACACGATGAATAATCGTGTCGGTAGGTGGGCGTTATGGTTGGGCGGAAGCTGGGTCTTGAGATCCAGTGGACCGACCACAAGTGTAGATCCCGGCGGAAGTAACAGCTATAGAGGGGTGAGAATCCCCTCCGTCGAAAGGGCAAAGGTTCCCCGGCAATGCGTCGTCAGCCGGGGGTAAGTCGGTCCTAAGGCAACCCTTAACCGGATGTGCCGAAAGGGAAACCGGTTAAAATTCCGGTACCACGGAGGTACACGCGGCAACGCAAGTCCGCGATCTGACGCTTGGGGATAAGTTGAGTGGGGCCGTCGCCCCATTTAACCCGTAAAGCCCGGGGAGCACCATAATGGTGAGAACCGGTCGAAGCGGGGAATAGCCGCCCGTTTTAGGGTGGTTCAGCCGATTCCTCGAGCCAATGAAAAGGAACGCGGAATGGATCCTCCGTGTCCGTACCTAGAACCGACACAGGTGTCCCTAGGTGAGAAGCCTTAGACGTATCGGGTTGAACTTAGGCGAGGGAACTCGGCAAATTAGCCCCGTAACTTCGGAAAAAGGGGTGCCTGACGTTTTGGCGCAAGCTGGAACGCCAGGTCGCAGTGACTAGGGAGAAGCGACTGTTTACTAAAAACATAGGGAACCGCCAGCCCGAAAGGGTGTGAACGGTTCCTGAGTCCTGGCCAGTGGCGGTACCTGAAACTCGGGTTCAACCGAGCCAAGGGCCGCTAAACGCCGGGAGTAACTCTGACTCTCTTAAGGTAGCCAAATGCCTTGTCGGGTAAGTTCCGACGTGCATGAATGGATTAACGACTTCTCCGCTGTCCCCGCCTAGGGCCCGGTGAACCCACAACCTGGACGAACAGTCCAAGGTCTTCCAGCGGGGCGAGAAGTCCCCGTGGAGTTTTACTGCATCCTGTCGCTGGGATGTGATTGCGGGTACAGAGTGTAGGTGGGAGCCTTCGAAGTCAACTCTTCGGGGTTGATGGAGGCAACAATGTAACACCACCTATCTGTGATCGCATCTCTAACTGTACCTTAGTGTACAGGACAACGGCTGGTGGGCAGTTCGGCTGGGGCGGCACCCCCTTGAAAAAATATCAAGGGGGCCCAAAGCTTGGCTCATCCGGGACAGAAACCCGGAGTAGAGGGCAAGACCAAAAGCCAGGCTGACTGGATGCTCATCAGCAAGGTATCCAGAGGCGAAAGCCGGGTCTAGCGATCATTCATGTCCCCATTGTTGGGGGCTGGATGTGACAGAAAAATTACCCCGGGAGTAATTGGCTCGTCTCCTCTGAGAGTCCCCATCGACGAGGAGGATTGGTTCTCCGCCGTCGTCCCTTCCCATCCTGGGCCCGCAGCAGGGTCCAAGGGCGCGGCTGTTCGCCGATTAAAGGGGAATGCGAGATGGGTTTAGACCGTCGCGAGACAGGTCGGCCTCTACCTGCTGGAAGTGCTGGTTGCCTGAGGGGAAGGCGCCCCTAGTACGAGAGGAACGGGGTATCGCAGCCTCTAGTTTACCGGTTGTCCGACAGGGCACTGCCGGGCAGCCACGCTGTCGAGGATAAGGGCTGAAAGCATCTAAGCCTGAAGCCTCTCCCGAAAAAAGGCAGCCATTCTAACCCAAGACACTCGGCAACGAGCGTCAGGGTTGGACGAGGGCTCCCAAAGAAGATGGGTTTGATGGAGCAGGCGTGTAAGCACGAAGACTTCGGTCGACGCGTTTAGCGCGCTGCTACCAATCGCTCAAGGTGTTGAACTGAAAATGGTCCCACATTCGGGCGTAATTCGAATAGGCCTATGCACGGTGTGCTTCAATCACCGGAAGTATTTCTCGTGCCAAGATAACTTACTTTTCTTGCCGCAACGTATAGGAAAATTGAGCGGGTTGCGGTGTTGTGAGAGCGTTTTCCTCGTAGGAACATACGTTCTTTGTCTGCATTACTTGTGGAAATTAAGCCGCGTATTGTCGCTTTCGAGATTACCGGATATTACAGGTCGATTTTATTTCTGGTCGTGAGTGGCAGGTTCCATTGAGTTGGGGTCTCTATGGGAGGATGAGAAGCAACCCAACATGCAATAGACTTGGCTAATCACGAAATCGTTTGACTCCACGTTACGAACAGCTTAATTAATTTCGCAAATGGATATTTGTGAACAGAATGACGTTTGAATCGTCGACGATTTCTGAATTACGCTGTAGGAACAAGTGCGGCTGTTGCGTCTTCAGTACTTGGGCTCGATTTTCTTCTCCCGCTGAGGATGACCAATGCGCAGAGCCCTAACCCTGCCACAAACTCAATCCAGACTATGACATCAACCACAACTCAAAGGGTTTCCGAAACCAGCGCTCCCGCCGCCAATTTCTCACTTAACGAAAATGGCGATTTTGCCTCAAACATGAGGTATTGGCACCCGTGGCATGGAGTGAGCGAGATAGGTTACCCTAGCGGGCTCATGACGACGCGATGGTCCTATTACGTAAGCCCTGGTCAATGCGCTGTGATCTCGATAGATAACCCGAATCTTCAGCTATACGATCATGGAGGGTTTGTCCCAATGGTCCACCGACTTTCCTCCATATCAGCAATGGAGCCTATCTCAGAATGACCTAGTTCTTGAAGCTGAAGTCATGCTAGCGAAGCAGGACGTTCTGTATGACGCAGATAGCTGGACTAGAGCAGCCATAGCTTTTCAATGGAGCCGGCGAAACGCAACCGACTATGTAATTGACGATGTCAAGCACTCTCAAATTTACAGCGAATTTGATTTCTACCGTAACCAAGTCGACTTACTTCCATGAGAAAGGGGGGATGTCTATGAGTATCATGCTGATCAACTTGAAACAGGGCAGTTCAAAAAGTTCAGCATTGATCTAAACGATTTCTTCACAAACGGTTACGAAAATGAAGGAGGATGGGGCGATGAACTGTGCGAAAGTTCTCGTCTGTCGTCATGGTATCTGGTCGTGGAAACTCGGGGCGGAAGAATCGACAGCGCATGGCGAAATATTCGAATCTACCCGAAATAGATTGACGTGAAACTGCGGCTCAGCATGATTTCGATATCTCTATCGTGTGAGATAGCTGAGTGCCAGCTCAGTCATCATGGAAACCTCCATGTTGATGTCGACGATATTGGATCAAAGCCACACGCCGCATACTTGTATGCTCGGTAATTACGATGGTTCCTTTTGTCAAGGAAATTGGGGGCTCAACACTGCATGGAAGTGTTACGTCCGGAAACGCCCAGTGAGCTGTGGGCAGTCTTCACGCTCGATAGATTTCACTATTCGTGACCCAGTACTGGGTGAGGCTTGTATCCGGTTTCAAGTCGTGTGATATCTTCAGGGTCAAGCTTATCTCCAAAGCCCCGACAGCTTCCTCGATGTGCTCTATCTTCGTAGCACCAATGATCGGCGCGGTTACGCCTTTGTGAAGTAGCCATGCAAGAGCAACCTGAGCAGGTGATACGTTCTTCTCCTTAGCTACTGCCACAACCGTGTCTACTACTTCGAAATCTTCAGGTCTGAAGTATCGTTCCGCAAGATACTTGTCGCCCTCATACCGTGAAGTTTTCGGGTTCTTCTCCGCGCTTGTATTTTCCTGTAAGGAAACCGCGAGCGAGCGGGCTCCACGGGATCAGTGCAATTCCTTGTTCCTTGCAGAGAGGAATCATCTCCCGTTCTTCCTCGCGATATAGCAGGTTGTAGTGGTTCTGCATGCTAACGAACCTCTCCAAACCTAGGCGTTCACTCGTATACAGCGCTTTGAGGAATTGCCAAGCGAACATGCTTGAAGCTCCAATGTAATGCGCGTAACCACGATGAACAACCTCATTCAGCGCTCGCATAGTTTCTTCGATAGACGTATTGTAGTCCCAACGATGAATCTGATACAAGTCAACGCAGTCCATGCCTAACCGCTTCAAAGAGGCCTTGCTCTGTTGCAGAATGTGGCGTCGCGATAGGCCCGAGTTGTTCGGTCCCTCGCCCATCGGAAAGTAGACTTTCGTTGCGACAATAACCTTGTCCCGATAATCCTTCAAACACTCACCGGTTATCTCTTCAGATCGGCCTGATGAGTAGACGTTGGCGGTATCGAAGAAATTTATTCCAAGATCAATCGCCTTCTTGACCAATTTCTGTGCCTGATCCAGCTCAACTTTCCAAGCCGCATCATTGCCGAACGACATACAGCCCAAGCATATTCGCGACACTTTGACGCCAGTTCTGCCAAGGTTAACGTATTCCATGAACTACCCTACTTCATGTTCCGCTATTTCCCTGTTCTTGCTCATGGTCCGAGATTGCTTGAGCTCAGCTGATGTCGTAAAAGTGCTATCACCCAACGCCGGCTCGATTTTCCAGTTCTGCTGAGAACTCTAACAAGTTCCGGAATGAGGCTTCAGGTCGAATTCGGTGGAAAGTGGTGGGCCTGGCCGGATTCGAACCGGCGACCCCACGATCTCAGAATGATCGTTTATCAGTCGTGTGCTCCAGCCAAGCTGAGCTACAGGCCCTTCGCGTCGGCGTTGTCTGCTTTTTGCTTTAAGGATTTATTCATGGTGACTCTGGACGGCAGCATGCGGTTTCGGACGTGTGATTACTTTCGTGTACTGGCAGTCTATAGAACTTATGCTATACTATAATTAGCATATACTCAAGGTTTGCATGCGTACATGGACCTGAGAACATGCACGAGGTTAGATTTCACGGTAGAGCCGGTCAGGGAATTCTGACGGCAAGCCGACTGTTCGCTCAGGCCGCCATATGCGATGGGAAGTACGCTCAAGCCTTTCCCGACTTTGGTCCGGAACGGCTGGGTGCACCTGTTCAAGCGTTCGCCCGGATCGATGATCTACCTATTGAAATCAGAAGCCAGGTCTACACACCCAATGCAGTAGCCGTCTTTGAGAAGAGTCTGCTAGCGAAAGTTCCGGTTACGCGAGGCATGGTCCAGAAGGGACAGTTGGTCGTGAACTCGAAGAGCGAGAATTCAGCTGAGGTCAAGAAGATGGGTGATGATGTCGGAGTCGATGTCTACGTTGTTGATGCAGATCGAATCGCGATCGACTTGATCGGTTCCCCTACAGTGAGCACTATCATGCTCGGCGCTTTGGCGGGGGCATCAGGATTCGTCACCGTTGACTCGCTGGAATCATCTGTGAGAGAAAGGTTCCATGGAAACATGGGCGATGTAAACGCCAAGATGATCAGAATGGGATTCAAGGAGGTCACACAAATTTGAGTAGCCCTGAAGAAACCAGGCTGGCGCCAACTCACACGCGGAGCCATAATAACCCAGCCAGGTTCAGCGAGAGAATTTCTCACCGGGGACTGGCGCACAAAGAAACCGATCCTAGATGAAACGAAATGCACGAACTGTCTGTTCTGTTGGATCTGGTGTCCCGAACCTGCAATCATTCGTGGACCTAAAGTAGTTTCTTTCGATTACAATTACTGCAAAGGCTGCGGAATCTGTGCTGTTGAATGCCCGGTTCATGCAATCAAAATGGTGGAGGAGGTGTAAGCGTTGTTGAAAACTCCGAAATCCAATCTTGTGCCGATGAGTGGCTCGGAAGCCGTCGCCAAAGCCGTAGTGCAATCGAACGTGGATTTTGTTTCAGCCTACCCGATCACACCTCAGACCATCATCGTGGAACGATTGAGTGATCTCGTGGCAAGCGGCGAAACGAAGACAGCCTTTGTCAACGTGGAATCGGAGCACTCCGCGCTCTCAGCATGCGTGGGAGCAAGTCTCGCGGGAGGACGAGTGTTCACCGCCACATCAAGCCAGGGACTGGCGTTGATGCACGAAGTTCTCTACCTCACCTCAGGGCTGCGATGCCCAATCGTGATGGCTGTCGCCAACCGCGCTCTTTCAGCTCCAATTAACATTCACGGCGATCACTCGGACATGATGGGATCGCGAGATTCTGGATGGATCCAACTCTACGTTGAAAACGCTCAAGAAGCATACGATTGGTGTATCCAAGCCTACAAGATCGCGGAAGACGAACGAGTCTCACTGCCATTCACCGTCAACATGGATGGCTACGTGATAACGCACTCAGTGGAGCCCATAGCCTTGATCGATAACGCGGCCGTAGACAACGTTTCTGCCACCTCGAAAATCACGTTACAAGATCGACACCAAGAATCCGATCACGTTCGGAACACTAACCCTACCCGATTACTACTTCGAGTTCAAGAAACAACAAGATGACGCGATGCAAAATGTCCAAGACGTCTTCAATGAAGTCACAAGTAGCTTCGCCAACTTGGCGGATAGGCGCTACGACAATATCACGCCCTTCGAACTTGAAGACGCGAAAGTCGCCGTGGTCTCATTAGGAAGCGCCTCTGGCACAATTAGATACGTCGCCAAGAGACTCAGAAAACAAGGTCTTCCAGTAGGGGCACTCAAGATCGCATTGTACAGGCCGTTCCCACATGAAGAGGTCGGGAAGATCCTCCAAGATATCGATGTGGTAATCGTGCTAGAACGCGCACTCAGTCTAGGATCACATTGCGGACCACTCGCCAGCGATGTCGTATGCTCACTCTACAACCGTTCAGGGCAACCTCAAGTTCTGGACATCGTCGCAGGTCTAGGAGGCCGTGATCTTTCCCCCGAGAGCATTGAGAAGATCTTCCGAACTGGACTGGAGGCTAGAACGAAGCCCGACTGGTTTCGAGTTGGAGTTTGCGGGGGTGCGCGAGTAAATGGTCACTTTGAAAGAACTGCAGGTTGAAGAGCTGTACGGTCCAGGCCATCGAATGTGCGCAGGTTGTGGAGGCGCCATCACCGCCCGCATGACATTGAAAGCCATGAAACGGCCGACCGTGGCCGTGAATGCAACCGGCTGCCTAGAAGTTGCGACCACAATTTACCCGTACACTGCATGGCGTGTGCCATGGGTTCACGGCCTGTTCGAGAATGCTGCGGCAATAGCGAGCGGCATCGAGACCTACCTGAGATCAAGCAATGATTCCAAACTTGATACGGATATCGTGGTCTTCGCGGGAGATGGCGGAACGTTCGATATTGGTTTGCAAGTCTCTTTCAGGAGCCTTCGAAAGAAGGCACGACTTCACATACGTCTGCTACGACAACGAAGCCTACATGAATACTGGAATTCAGCGATCCAGCGCTACTCCCGAAGGCGCTTGGACCACAACAACCCCAATCGGACCAGCCGTCTGCCGGCAAAATTGGGCCGAAGAAAGATCTAATCGCCTTTGGCCTAGCACACCACATCGACTATGCTGCCACAGCATCACCCGCATACTGGAGTGATTTCATTACGAAGATGCAGAAGGCAGCGGCAGTTGACGGCCCAGCACTCATTCACGTTATATCTCCCTGCCCCTTGGGATGGCGTTTTCCAACCGATCAGACCATTCGCATGGCGCGCTTGGCTGTGCAGACTCGTTACTTCCCGTTATACGAGGTTGAGAAGGGAAAGTACAAGTTGAGCGTGAATCCGCACGATGTGCCTGTGGATGATTTTCTGAAGATGCAGGGCCGATTCAACCACCTGTTCAGACCTGAGATATGCGAACGAACTGGCAGCGTTGAAGAAGCAAATTGAGCAGCGATGGGCGGCGCTGCAAGAACTCTGCCAGGGAAGACATCCCACATGGTCATGACCACTACTGCCTGAAACTAATGGGAGGTGAGAGAAATTGGGAAGTGTCGGAAGATGCGCTGAATGCCATGACTGCTACGGAAACGACTGCACACAATGCACAATCTGCGGATCACGCCCCACTCGAAGTGTGTATGCATTGTCCGCCAAGTCTGATCCTGAGCGGTTGACTTGACCACGCCTTAACCGTTAGGAGCCCGTTCTTCGTTCGTCTGATGGAGATGGCGGAGAATTGAGCCCAGTTCTTCGAATATGAGCGTAGACTGTTTTCTGAAAACCGTTTAAATGCGTGCAGGTTTTCTAAAGGTTGGGGCCGGTAGTTCAGCCTGGTATGCCCGAGGTTGCTGAAGGGGCCAAAGAACGTCCGGTTCGCATTTCCCTAAAGAAAAACCGGAAGGCCGCGGGTTCAAATCCCGCCCGGTCCACCAAATTGAAAATCCAGCCTTACTTTTCCTGAACTACATACGCTACTTGCCAGATCCGTCGAATTTTTGCCAGATGTGCTCTGGCTAGTTACACCTACTACAGACCGTTTCCTTAAATGCAAGAATCCAATGAGGCAACGGATCTACCCGCAATAGGAGAAGTTTGGGTTGATCGTCGATTTCCACAACCATTTCTTTCCTCAATCCTATATGAACGAACTCAAGAAACAAGAAGGCTACGCGAGGTCAAGCACGGACAGTCAAGGTAGGCTTTTGATCCAGTATACAGGAGACTACAATGTTGTAGCTGATTCGCACGTCAATCTAGCAGACAGATTGAAAGCCATGGACAAAGCCGGCATCGACATGCAAGTTCTAACGCTTACTACTCCAGGAGTCGAGCGTGAGACGGCGGAACGAGGAATCAAACTATCAAGATTAGCTAACGACGAGTTCGGACAAATTAAAGAGAAGTATCCCGAGAGATTCACCGCGCTTGCTGCGCTCCCCCTGCAGGAACCGGAAGCTGCTGTAAGGGAGCTTGAGAGAGGCGTCAAGGAATGTGGGTTGTCGGGAGGTACGTTGTTTTCCAACGCCAATGGTCGTCCACTCGACTCAAAAGAGTATATCCCATTATACGAGAAGGCCGTCAAGCTGGACGTACCCCTCTTCATTCATCCCACCACCCCGATCAATTACGTTTCAATGGAGGACTATAGGCTCGTTCCAATTATGGGGTTCACAGTAGATACCGCTCTAGCCGTCCTTAGACTAGTATTTAGCGGGGTCCTCAAGCGACTTCCGAACTTGAAATTGGTAGCTTCTCATCTAGGTGGCGTTTTTCCATATCTTCGGCAGAATCGAGATTGCCTACAATGCTTATCCTGAATGCAAAGTCAACATTTCCGAGCCCCCATCCGTCTATTTGAAGAAGATCTGGGCAGACTCAGTTTGCTACAATTCCGACGTCTTCATGTCCACTTACGCTTTTTCCGGCGTCGAGAAATTAGTGCTAGGAACAGATTTTCCACACGAAATCCATGACTTGTACCAAGCTGTGGAACGCATTAAGAATCTGAAGATTAGCGAAGAGCAGAAAGAGAAGATTCTAGGAGAAAACGCAATCAAACTACTGAAATTGTAACAATCTCAAACCTGTACGCCATCACATCTCCAAGATCTAAACTGTGCCTCACCAGAGCTGAGACAATTGAGAATCATGATGAAGGTACAGTCGGTCTGTGTGGGAGAGCATCGTCAGACGAATCTAATGGCCCGCATCTACGGTTCGGTACCATTTCTTCTTGGTTCCAATTTTAGCTCGCACCTTCCACGAAGTTGATTTTGGTGCGGTGTCGATTATCTCTAGCAACTTAGCAATTTTCTTTTCGACGTCATTCTTATCCTCGTCACTCAGTGTCCCGAATTGCGCTAGGTAACCTCTCACTTTGTTTAGGTTGGTCGTGATGGTCATCCAGAGCCCCCAGTCGCACGAGCAGAGTGATGACAGATATTCAGTGTTTATAGTCTCATTGTCATCGGCTCCAATCGCGTGTTCCCTTATGAGCGCTACTGTGTCGATGATGTCTTTGGCATCAAGCTCAACGATCTGCATTTTCTCGAGGAGAAGGTCAACAAGGGACAGGGTGGGATAGTCGATGCTCAATCTGCCTTTGAAGGTGATGTCGTGGCACATGTGGAGTTCGTCAAGGAAGAGGTCAGATTTCATTCCCGTTTTGTCGTTTTGAAACATGCGTCTTCTGCCCCCGATGTAGGCTCTTACCTGAAGGTACTCTTGGTAACCCAGTTCGGCGAAGAGGGTTGAGATCTTGTCAGCGGGCGATAGAATGGCGAGGCTTGATGGGGCAAGGGACGTTAGGATGCTTTGGGCAACAGGGCCAGAGGGGCCAGGCGTACTGATGCCTGTGAGCGAAAGAGCCTTCGCTGACGGAGACCAAATTACAGTTCATTTCACGAACGAGTTCGGCGGCTACTGGGCGGAGATGGGACGTGTATTCTCGCTTGGAGAGCCCTCGAAAGAATTCATGATGCTGTATGATGCGGCATTGAAGGCGTTTAACCAAGGCTTACTCGCGCTTAAACGTGGCAACAAAGCATCCGTGGTGTCCAAGGAAATTCGCCAGGCGCTTAGGCTGGCCGGCTACGAAGGAAACATTCAGGGAGACTACGGCCTCGGTCACGCGATAGGATTAGATGACGCCGAGCCTCCATTCATTAACGATTACACTCAGAAGAAGGTCAAAGAGGGGATGGTTTTCAGTCTAAGGGTTCCGCTGCAAAGGAGCGAAGTCGGCTCTGTTCTGATCGGTGACACCGTAGCGGTCACCAAGCACGGGGCAATTAGCCTCACAAACTCTCCACGCGAACTCAACGTTCTCCACTGACAGCGTACAGAACTCGAAATTCATGCACGCGCCTGCGAGTAGCCTTTCCGTGACCTCGGTATATACCGAGCGATGTGACTGATTGATAATGTCGATACTTTACGTACTACTCACCGTATATTCCATACAGTTATTTCGAATCCTCTAAATGCTGGCCATTGAGGAGTCCGGGTCTTGTTACAACTTGAACATCGAGTTGTAACGAACAAATGAAATAGGATTAATGAATAATGTCAGAACAAGAAGTAGTAACCTGTAAGACTACTAAGAATCACTCAGAGAAGAACAATTCACTCTCAAGACGAGACTTTCTAAAACTGTCAGCTACCGTTGGAACGGTAGCGGCTATCAGCGACTTCACTTTGGGCGGACCAATAAAGACGCTCGTGGAAGGAGCAAGACCACAAGCAGGGGTTACAGATGATGTCTGGGTACCCTCGGCTTGTTACAATTGCGACCGGAACTGCGGAATACTTGTTCATCGAGTAAACGGGGTCGTCGTCAAATATGAAGGCAATCCCGCTCAACCTGATAACAAGGGCAGGATTTGCGCAAGATCCAACGCCGGCATTAGCATGCTCTATCATCCATACCGGTCAAGACACCCATGAAACGAACCAACCCGGAAAAGGGTCGAGATGTGGACCCGAAGTGGGTTGAGATCAGCTGGGACGAAGCGCTCAACACCATAACCGATAAACTGAAGGCCGTTTTGCAAAAGGATCCCCGAAGGTTCATCTTCTTCACCGGCCATCGGGGAGCGAACGTACGAGACCCAGTTACCAGAGACGCCTTCTGCCCAGCCTTCGGAACACCAAACAGCGGCTGGTACGGAGGAGGAGGCATGTACTGCAGTGGCTTCGCACTTCACCCCACAGGCAACCAAATGTTCGGGACCTTCGTGTTCAACCCCAACACGATCCACTCTAGACTTGTGGTCTCACAAGGTAGCGGATCCGAGGAGATTGGAAAAGCAACCCCAGCCACCGTCAGAGAACTAGTTGAGCTGAAAGAAAAAGGCACAAAGTTCGTCCTTATCGACCCATGGGGAGGCACATCCGGCCAAAAAGCTGACCAATGGATCCCAATCAGACCCAGTTCCGACCTAGCCTTCATCCTTGCAGTCTTCAATGTCATCGTTAACGAACTCGGAACCTACGATGCCGACTTCCTAAAGAAGCGAACAAACGCCGCCTACCTAATTGGTCCTGACGGGTTCTACGTGAGATCAAACGACCAGATAGCTGACCCTGCTAGGCTGAACCTGAAGTTTGGGAAACCACTAGTTTGGGATCCGGTCGACAACAAGGCCAAGACCTGGGACGACTCAACATTGAAGGATACCGCTCTAACGGGATCGTACAATGTAAACGGCGTCCAAGCTAAGCCAGCTTTTCAAGTTTTCAAAGACCAAGTCAAGGACAACACACCCGAATGGGCTGAGAAATTAACCACAGTGCCAGCACAGACTATCCGTGACCTCGCTAAACAATGGGTGGACTCAGCGCAGATCGGCAGCACGATAGTGATAGACGGAACAACGTTTCCATACAGACCAGTGAACTGGAGCGGAGGTAGAGGATTCCACAATCACCAATGGGGATACGACACCCACCACGCAGAAGCAATCGTCAATATGCTTGTTGGAGCATTCGGAGTCCCCGGCGGAGTCCTAGGTGACGATCAAGCCGGAGGGTCTTGCGTCATGACCAAGAATCCTGTTGATGGCGTACACATTCCAGGACCGACATACAGCCGGTACAAGTCGATCAAGTTCCCGCCACAAACGGTTTCAGGAGAGGAACTCTACCCTGTCAGCTACAAGATGCACCCACTGACCTGGAACGCAGTATTAAACCAGGACAGCAGTGACCCAGCTGATCACTGCTACAATCAGTACCCACTCGAAGTTGCAATGATCGCAGGAGCAGGTATTATGGCCGGAGCGGCCCAACCAGACACCGTCGCAGCAGCTCTAAAGAAGATCCCGTTCATCTTCGCACTGTCCTACCAATTCGACGAACCCGATCAAATGGCCGACATAGTTCTACCCGACAACACCTTCTTGGAGAGATATTACATCGCAGGCGCCACCGCCTACACTCCGGAGGCTCCCGGAGCCTACTCAAACAGTTACGACGTTCTCAGACAACCGGTTGTGCAGCAACCAGTCTTCAATTCTCGAGACGCCAACGATGTAATGATCGAACTGGCTGACAGGCTGGGAATCCTCTACGGCAAAGGAGGCGTCAACGACAGGCTAAACAGCTACATTGGTTTGCAGGATCCCTACAAGCTTGATTTGAACAAGAAGTACGCGTGGAAGGATATAGTCGACCTGAACCTGAAGTCGGATAACGGCGCCCAGTACGGATTGGACTGGTTCAGCACGAACGGCCTCAAATTGGGCAAAAGCCTAAGCGCCAAGGAGTTCTTTCCAATCACCTCGAAACTTGGTCAGGCAAGGCATCCGTTCTACAATGAGTACATGCTCTGGGTTGGAAAGCAATGGGCGAGTGAACTGAAACAGTACAACATTAAACTGAAACCGAGCAACGATTTCGCCACCGGCGGGTGTCACGCATTCCCGACTTACAACCCTGACCCGCAGATTGGCGGGGCTAAACCGGTTCCAGCAGAATACGACATGTGGGCTACGCACGGTAAGACCATGGTTCACAGCATGACCAATCCGATGAGTCAAGGATGGCTTGCGGAGCAGGTGCAACTCTACGATCCGTACACCATGATGATCTGCATGAATCCGGCGACAGCCAAGGCTAGAGGATTAAAGAACGGCGACCACGTAGTGCTGGAATCCCCGTGGGGCAAGACTTCAAGCAACTTACGAGTTACGGGACTTATCCACCCGGAGGCGGTGGGGATTCTGGGTTGCTTCGGCTACAAGTCAACTGGGCTACCAGCATCCGCTAGGATCGGGCCTCACCATAACGAGCTAACAACTCTCGATCAACAGTACATGGCTTCGCGCAGTGTCGGATTAGAGAACAGGATCAGGGTGAAGGTGTACAAGGCTTAGGTGATTGAATATGGCTAGATATGGAATGGTTATCGACCTCGAACGTTGCGTAGGCTGCTTCGGTTGCACTTTAGCCTGTAAACAAGAGAACTTCACCCCGTCGGGCATATGGTGGAACAAAATATACTTCACAGAAACCGATTCCTACCCGGCAAAGCTCACTAACATACCCTCAGCGTGCATGCACTGCGACAACGCGCCATGCGTCGACGTTTGTCCAACAGGCGCGTCCCATAAACGGGCGGACGGCATTGTGGTCGTGGATTACGCCAAGTGCATCGGCTGCAAGTATTGCATCCAGGCATGTCCATATGGAGCAAGACAGTTCGTTGATCAGGTGAAAACCTACTTCCCCGAACAGCCAATAACCCCCTACGAACAGTACGGTTACGCGAAGCATCAAGCGGGGGTTGTTGAGAAGTGCACCTTCTGCTCTCAACGGATCGACGCCGCAGCAAACACGAAGCTTGTACCGGGCGTGGATAATGCAGCATCACCTGCCTGCCTAATTCAATGCATAGCTTACGCGAGGACCTTCGGTGACCTCGACGACCCGAACAGCGAAATCGTAAAGACCATTGCAGAGAAGCGGGCGCGGCCTATGAAGGCTGAGCTTGGCACGAAGCCCAAAGTGTTCTACGTGGGCTTGCCGGAGGGTTGGTGAGTCAAAGATGGATGCTCCTCAAACTGTTTGGGGTTGGCTTCTGATCTGGGACTTCTTCCTCGCCGGAACCGGTGCAGGCGCGTACCTCTCAGGCATCATGGCCGAGTACATGGGTGAGACGCGTAAGATCGCGGCGAAGATCGGCACCTTCCTCAGCGCTCCACTAGTGATCGGCGGCGTAATCTTCCTAATGTTTGATCTTGGGCATCCGGAACGGTTCATGTCTGTTTTCGGCAACTTCGGCTCATTGATCGCCATCGGTTCAGTGTTCATCAGCGCATTCCTAGTCGTGTCAGTGGTACACATTGGATTGTGGATTTGGCCGTTCAAACTGTTGGAGAAGGCTACTGTGGCTCGAAGAGCGCTAGGCGTAATTGGAGCAGTACTCGCTCTGGGTGTGATGATCTACCCAGGCGTTGCCATGAGTCTAACTAGTATTCCTCTTTGGATGACCGGTCTGCTTCCATTGCTCTTCATCGGCGTAGCAACGCTATGCGGGACCGCAGCGAACCTGCTAGTCCTCGCGTGTACTATGCACGGGGTTCTAGCGACGCTAAGGATAAGGCGGTTGGATCAATTAAGATGCTAAGTATTCCAGCACTCGCTTTAGGCGTGTTCGTAATGGTTGTTGTGTTCTTCTTCACGATGGCCACAGCGAACATTGGGCCTCTGGGCCTTGAGTCCACAACGCTTCTCACGTCCGGTTCCTTTGCAGCGCTGTTCTGGGGCGGTTTAATCATAGCAGGCCTAGTTCTACCACTGGTATTGTTAGGCATGGGCATTAAAGGAAAAGGGGCGCTTCCGATGCTAGCGGCTCTAAGTAGTTTCCTCTTCCTAACGGGCGGACTCATCCTGCGCTATCTTGTGGTTTCAGCCGGCATTTCAATGGCACCACCTCACTACGCTATCGGCCAGCAGGTTTACCTGCAAACCTTTCCACCGCAGTACGTGGCCAGCTTCATTGAACCGATCGCCCCCGGAGCCTTCGACTACGCGATAGTCGGAGTCTTCTTCGTAATCCTCGCCGCAGCATACTTCGTCGCCGCAAGAATCATACCAACATCAAAGCTGACAGCAGCAAAGTAAGCGTAAAGCGAGAGGTTCACTCAAACCTCTCCCTTTTCTCTCTCTTTTTTTCTTTTTTCGCTCTTCTCTATTGGTTTCATTCCGGGAACTCTGCTAATTCAAGACGCCCCAATTCGGGAGCACTTAAGTCCCTCGAGACGCCTGAGCGAATCTGCTTCTTATGGCAGCAGGACCTTGATGATCCGGCTCGTTAGAATGATGTTAATCTCTTCAGTACGCGATAGAGCTCGAATATTGCCACAAAAAACAGCACTGAAAAGACTAAGCTGGCTAAGTTATTGAACAGGATGTAAGACTGCGCTTGAAAGAGACCAAGCAGGTCGTCAAGCAGGTCAACTATTCGAAGCACGAAGTAGAATGAGCCAGCGACGAGGATTATCCTGGCTGGTCTCGAAAAAATACCTCCTCTCAGGAGGCGAAAGGTCATGCGAGCACCCATGCCCATTATTACTGCCATTACAATAATCGACAAGAGATCTAAGACGATCAAGGTCAGATTGCTTTCTATCACGCTGCTGTCTCCCAAACATTAGAATCATGAGGCTGCGGTTGAAGTGAAATTAACTGTTTCGGCCAACCAACGTGCGCGTACAATCGGTCCCGGGCTGTTTGCGCCGAAGCTCCATTGCACACAAATTTAGACACAACGGCGTAGATAGCCCTAACTTGTGCGCCTACATGCGAATTGAATCTCAACTATCGCGGCTTGGGTGATTTTTCACAATGAGATCTCGGTAGATGCCCTCAAGACCGTTGGGCCTTTTCAGCATACGCGATGATTTATTTCAGCCATCGAGCTGTATGTTCTTCAAATCAGGAATAATGTTGACTGTGATTCAAAGATGTGCGGGATAGTAGGGATCTTTGAAATGGAGGGCCCGGCTGAAGAAGGAAGGGCCAAAGCGCTGAGGATGGCTGCCAAATTAAGACACAGAGGCCCGGACTGGAGCGGTATCTACAGCGACGACAAAGCGATATTGGCACATGAGAGGCTTTCTATTGTCGACGTTGAGCACGGAGCACAGCCGCTATTCGACAAGCTCAACGGAAACGTTCTTTCTGTGAACGGGGAAATTTACAATCACGTGATTCTCCAGAGGGAACTGAAGAAGAAGCATCTGTGGCAGACTCAGTCCGACTGCGAGGTGATACTCTACCTCTACGACGAATACGGACCGGAGTTTCTGAACATGATCAACGGAATGTTCGCCTTCATTCTCTACGACAAAAAAAGAGGAGATTACTTAGTCGCGAGGGACCATATCGGGATAGAACCCCTCTACGTCGGCTGGGATGACAAGAGGACCTTTTACGTCGCCAGCGAAATGAAGGCACTAACCGACTATTGCACGAAAATCGAAGAGTTTCCTCCAGGACACTACCTGAATGGGAGCAGTAAAGGGTTCGTAAGATGGTACAAACCCGCATGGGCCGATACGATTCCTAAGAAACAACTGGCTATCCCAAAGCTAAGGAAAGCTCTCGAGAAATCTGTGAAAGAGCATATGATGTCCGACGTGCCGTACGGCGTACTAATCTCGGGAGGTCTCGACTCATCCCTCATCGCGGCAATAGCTTCGAAGTTCAGGAAGAAGAGGGTGGAGTCGGGAGACAAGGAAGAAGCTTGGTGGCCGCGCATGCACTCGTTCTCGGTAGGATTGAAGGATTCGCCAGACCTGAAATGTGCAAGAAGAGTTGCGGATTACATTGGAACAGTGCACCACGAGGTAATCTTCACCATACAGGAAGGATTCGACGCGATAAAGGATGTAATTTATCATCTGGAGACCTTTGATGTCACGACGATCCGCGCCGCAACCCCGATGTATCTGATGGCCAGAAGAATAAGATCAATGGGAATAAAAATGGTTTTGTCCGGCGAGGGCGCGGACGAGGTCTTTGGCGGTTACCTCTATTTCCACATGGCGCCGAACGCCAAGGAGCTACACGAAGAAACAGTTAGGAAGCTGTCCATGTTGAGCAAATACGATTGTCTTCGCGCGAACAAAGCAACCGCCGCGTGGGGCATCGAAACCAGAGTCCCGTTCTTAGACAAGGAATTTCTAGATTTCGCGATGAGCTTCGACCCAAAAGAAAAGATGTGTGCTGGCGATAAAATTGAGAAATATGTGTTGAGAAAGGCTTTCACGAGTTATATTCCCAGAGAGATTCTATGGAGACAGAAAGAACAGTTCTCCGACGGTGTAGGTTACGGCTGGATAGATCATCTGAAGAAGCATGCGGAGAGCGTAGTCACGGACAAAATGATGGCCGACGCTAAGCACAGATTCCCAGTGCAGCCCCCCTCTACCAAAGAAGAGTATTTCTACAGGGAAATATTCGACAGCTTCTTCCCAGGCACCAGCGCCGCATTGACCGTTCCCGTCGGACCAACGATCGCGTGCTCAACGCCGACAGCATTTAGATGGAGCAAGGAATTTGCGAAAATGGCCGATCCATCCGGCAGAGCGGTCAAGAGCGTTCACAACAAGGCATTGGGAAAAACCTAGAGCGACGCAGCGCAAACATGAATTCAACTGCTCAGTGACTCCTCAGCTAGTTCCAGACGAAGTTGATTTGATTCGAGTAGTGGTTAAGCAAAGCGATGTTTTTCTCGATGTTAGGCTTGTATAGAGTCCACGTAGTTGTGCTCGGTCA
The DNA here is from genome assembly GCA_963835925.1 of Candidatus Bathyarchaeota archaeon. Taxonomy (GTDB): domain Archaea; phylum Thermoproteota; class Bathyarchaeia; order 40CM-2-53-6; family 40CM-2-53-6; genus FEN-987. Next base: position 768,203 of record CAWIHH010000004.1, on the reverse strand, counting down.
AGAGAACAAGCAGGATTTGAAAATGAAGATTGGCTGAAAAGAAACAGTCAATTACGGACAAGGAGGTCAGTAGACGTTCGATACTCAAATGGACTGGAGCGCTAGCTGCGGCCGCCGCTTTAGGCACGGTCGCAGGTTACGAGGCGCGTGAGGCCCTGAAGCCACCCCCAACCAGCTTCAAACCCCCGTTATCACCAGAAATAGAGTCACGCAGAGACGTGATCCTAAAGCAACTCATCGACAGACACGCAGGCGAAACCACGACGTACTATCTGATGCGCTCCTATACCGTGGGGGGTCGAGATGTGGAACCGATGAAAGTTCACCTCAAAGATGGCTTGGTGACTGCACTGGAGCCTGATGATACTGTAAATGCCAATGTTGCCATTGAGGATGAGAACTGGGATAACGTCATTAAGGGAACGCTTCAGGTGCGCCCACGCGCGATGTGGGCGGCTTACCGGAAGATGATCTACGATCCTCAACGACTTCTCTACCCGATGAAACGAGTGGGTTCTAGAGGAGATCCGAACGGTAAATTCGTGAGAATTACGTGGGACGAAGCATTGGATACGATCGCTTCGAAGATCAAGGAAGTAATTGCAAAATATGGACCGTACTCAATTATCAAAGCCGCCATTTCACCGTGGGTCAATGCAGGAGTCGGATCATGGTCGATCTATTCCTTTCCAGGCCACCAATTTGCGGCATTATATGCGTGCGGCTCAGAATCATACAACGCTTCGACCCAGGTGACCGCGATCTTCGATACGAAGCTCATCGTGTTATGGGCCTATACGCCCTCTGAAGCTCAATCAATCCCTGAGAGGTACTACCTATCACTTGCCAGAGAGCGAGGAATCCCGATCATCAGCATAAACCCCAGATACACGCTGACCGACGAAATACAATCCGATCAGTGGATCCCCATCAGACCTGGAACTGACGCTGCTATGCAGTTGGCAGTGGCTAATGTTCTAATCAAGGAGAACCTGTACGACAAGGCGTTCGTTGACAAGTTCGTCTACGGATTTGACAAGTGGAACGATTATCTGATGGGCGTAACGGACAAGGTGGAGAAGACACCAGAGTGGGCTGAACCACTTACTGGGGTACCCGCGGAAACCATCAGAGAATTCGCAAGGCTGTACGCAAGAACGAAGCCATGTATGCTAATTACAAATAATGGCGGTGCCCGGGCCACTCTCACAGAAAACTTCGCCTGGGCAGGGATACTTCTGCAAGCGATGACGGGAAACATGGGTAAGCCCGGAACAACTGTTGTGATTAGGGGCGGTACCCCCAGCGGAGGAAAGAGCATGCCCATCCCAAGCATTGACACGCAGATAGGTCGAAAGCCTGCCAAGTACACGGCGCCCATATTATACGCAAACATGAAGCTCAATGATGCCGTACTCCTAAGAGAGAAGTTGGACAACGGCGAAATCACCACGGCGCAGTACCATCAGATCATTGGGAATCCTGCGAATAACCCAAGCCCCAACATCCGCATCATGTTCGGTCAGCCACACATGTACAATATGCAAACCTTGCCGGATGTCCTGAAACGTGTTGACGCAATCAAGAAGCTTGACTTGGCAATCACTAACACTACGAGGGCGGACAATCCTACAACCAGAACCGCGGACATCGCACTACCTATCGCTGATGACATGGAGCTGGACCCGGTATTCCAGTTAATATTCAACGCATTCACGTACAACGCCAAGCTTCTCAAACCTCGTGGCGAATGCAAATCGATGGAATGGTTCTACGTTCAGCTAGCGACTAGGCTAGGTGTCCTGAACGACTACTTCCCGAAGTACAATGACTACGGAGACACCAACTGGGACCAGATGTGGCAGGATATGGCTAAGACTGCCTATGAGACATGGGCTGCAGGCGAAACCATCAAACCTCTCAACCCACCAAGCTGGGCGGACTTCCAGAGGGAACCAGTGTTCCACTGGCAAATGGACTCTCCCCCCTACGTGGCGTTGGACGATGAGATCAATAAGGGCAAGAAGTTTCAAACCCAATCGGGCAAGATTGAAGCCTACTCCAACTACCTGGCGCAGGGAGCAGAATTTCTTAAGACGACAAAGTACGGAGGGTTCATCGATCCTTATCCAGCATACCGTCCGGAGCTTCAGTTCGGAGGCTACCACGACCCAGATGCCAAAGACAGGCCGCTCTTGCTGATGTCAAGCCACCATCCTAGATACCGCGTACACTCTTGGGGATACCGGAACCCTTGGCTTACGGATGAACTGTACGAGCACAGGGCGGTGATGAGTGTCCCAGATGCCAAGGCGAGGGGAATAAATGATGGCGACCCGGTAAGAGCATACGGCGACGCAGGGGAAATCAGAATACGCGCATCAGTAAGCTCCAGAATGATTCCAGGAACCGTCGCGATCTGGTACGGTGTATGGTGGGATCCAGATCCATACACTGGAATAGACCATGCGGGAGACCCAAATGTCCTTCTGATCGACAGAGCCTGTGCAGCCAAGACGTTCCCCTGCATCAATAGGATCGAGGTTGAACGAGCCTAGGGAATGGTTCGAATGGTTCAACATGGATTCTTCTTCGATCAGTCTAGATGCAGCGCTTGCGGCGCTTGCGCCGCTGCATGCAAGGACTGGAACGATCTGTCGCCGGGGCCACTCAAGTATATGCGGATCTACCAATGGGAGACAGGCACGTGGCCAAATCCGAAAATTCACATGCTCGTTGCTCCGTGCTACCACTGTGAGAACCCAATCTGCGTTGACGCAGCAAACGGAGTCATGTTCAAAGAGGAGAAATACGGCGCGGTCCTCATCGACCCCGACAAGGCTAAGAGTCCATCTCTAAGAGCCGCGTGGCTAGCCTGCCCCTACGGAGCAATCACCTTTGAATCAGATGCACCAGATGCAACGGCTGGAAAGTGTAACATGTGTATCGACCGACTCGAGCAAGGAATGAACCCGATCTGCATCATGGTCTGTGCACAAAGAGCGTTGGACTTTGACACCATCGAGAACCTGCAGAAGAAGCATGGAACCAATCAAGACCTCGAAGGCATGCCCGCATCAACGAAAGTCAAACCCGCGGTAGTATTCAAAGCCTCGCTACCAAAGAAGCAGCTCGTCCCATATGACGTCAACAAGGCGTTGCAGATCAACGCCACAAGACCAGTAGGACCTCCCTTCTACTCTGCAGCGAGCGATGTCACAGAAATTCCAGAGGGGCTAATCACAAGAAACAAGCTCGTGATCAAGGCCAAGAACACCGAGGAATTCCTACACTATACCAGAGACACAGAATCTTAGGCCACCCCCGCTTTCTCTCGTGTTCAAATTCCTTGGAGGACCATGCAAGAGTTTGAGGGACGACTTAAATTGGGGAAGGAGCAGAGCAGGCTTGAGGTTAAGAAATGTTATCAACGAAAGGTCCACAGAGCAAAATGGCTGGATTATTCTTATACGCGGCCATAATGCAAGGAACAATCGCCTCTGTCATAACCTTCCTTGGTGCTTTCGGTGACACGCTCGGCCTTTGGAAGGTAGGTGTGGCCAAGGTAATCGCTGGCGGAGAGGCAGGGAACTGGTTCATCATAGCATACCTGGCCTATCTCGTGGTCGGAGTAGTAGCGATGGCCGTAACTTCGCTCTTCTACTTCTACATCGAAACACTCATGGGCCATATGTACAAGGGCATGTCTAAGATCTTCGCATGGATTCACTTGGTGCTGGGAAACATTGGCGTGGCAGGGGCATCGATACTCGCAATGCTCGGAGGATACTTTGGAGGCGCCGCAATGCAACCAATCAACTCGGGAGGCATGAACTGGACTACAGGGCAAGTGCATGTGAACATACTTCAATACTATCCGACCCCAATCGCAGTTTTCCTCGGGCTAGCTTTGCTGGGATTCTTCCTCGGCGGAGTTGGCTACATACTGACGCTACGAACCAAATAGTGCGGACTACAAAGAATCTGGCTGCTGAAGAAGCAGCCTTCCATTTTTTCTTTCATTAAGAACGTTGTTGCGATCAGATGTGGACAGTTCAATACGCGTACCCAGTTACTTCTGGAAGCACCACGAGAAACTAAGCTCCTGTTAGTGCTCGCATTTGACGACAACAAGGAAGTTTTGGTACAAGCGTTTCCGTTTTACCGTGTACGTCACGGTTGTAGGATTTCTGCTGTGGACCATTGTGATCCTTCTTCCGTTCTCTCCATTCTCTGATGTTCCTCCTATAATGATCGGAGGGGGCCCTGGTACGTGGTTTCTTCTTGGGTACGTTCTATACATGGCCATTGCAGTGGGAGTATTCCCAGGTTTTTCAGCGCTCCTCTTCACAATCGAGACCTATGAAGGACGCCGGGTGAATGCTCGAATCATGCTGGTCGGGATAGTCCTTTTGTTCATAGGCGTAACTGTAAGCTGTGTTTTGCTTGCTGTAGCGGGCGCCATTGGTGGCTATGCCCTCACAATTCAGCACAGTACGGTGAATGATGCTCAGAACCTTCTCGTGCCGTACGTCAATCCAATTATGGCGTGTACGTTCGTCGCTGTGGCTGGAACTTTGGTTTCCATTTTTGGAATGATTACTGCCTCGAAGGCTTATCCCACTTGAGACTCAGAGTGCTATTGGCATACGCATTTTTGGTGCTTCTCTTTCAGACGTTGCTTTTTGCCTCGTCTCGTTCAACGCAGAACATTGCGGAAACTGACGGAACAAGCCTCTATCATTCAGGTTCCTGGGCCCTGGGATTAGTGGTTCCTGAAGGATCACAGTATGAGGACGGCGGAAATCTCTCATGGGAAACCGCCAAGAACGTTACCGCCATAGTAAGGTTGCCCAACATCGATCATACCGACAACACGATATATGCAATTGTAAGTGCGATGGCCGAGGATGGGTCGGTGCTGCAACTCGCCGCGGGCATTTACCCAAACATGACCAACTGGCTTGCGTACGCGTTCGCCATTAAGAACATGCAAGCTTATCCGCAGAATTACACATGGGTTCTCAATTCAAGCAAACCCGAGATGGAACCTGGAGCATCAGTCACACTCTCCATCTTCCTATCTTCGAATAATTGGGATTACGCGCTGGAGGACGCCAATACGAAAGCAAGTGTAACTGGTAAGTTCTCGTCCAATGCTAGACCAGTTTTCAAGACTGGAGACCAGGAGCTCTTCGCACTTGAGTCCTACTCAACTAGCCGTAGTGCCTTCGAGCATATGGGGAGCCTCGTGCTGAGTTCTCTGCTTGTTGACGGACGGAGGATTGCAAAGGGTTGGTATTACTACGGCGATTGGGACAACGTTCATCACCCGCTTTTCGTTGTGGGCGGTCTTAATCCTCCCCCTTTTCTCTCCTTACAAAAATTCAATGATAACACAATCACGTGGAGCTACAGTGAGTGGAACTTTGAACAACCGTTTCCGCCCGAAATCATTCTAGTTCCTATTGTTCTTGTCGCAGTCTTGGTCGGGATAGCTATCTTAGTGTTCACATTTGAAATAAGAAAACGAGCCTTGCCATTTCGTTGACTAGCCTTGTTCCAGCTGTTTCTTGATGCCGCCGAAAACCGGATACATCGACCTACAACGTTCAACTTATATCGAATGCTGCAGTTGCCGCACCCTCATGTTACGATCACTCAAGGATTTCCTCTTTTCAATGAGGCATGCGGTAGCAGCTTCACTAGAGATCAGTATCCTGGCCTTGCTCACGGTATACCTAACTCACGCGTAACATCAACATTCGAAGGAGTTTGCAAAGTCGTAAATTCGCTAGATTAAGACGTGCATGTGGCCGCATTTACATTCGTGGTGCAGTAGGTCCCTCTTCTCGTGTCCATCTATCAGGTGACACATGTGCACATGTCTTCTGTCAGTCTCCCAACTAAACCTGCATGTGTCAAGCTGAGTTGCGCCTTTCCGAGGACCATTCTCAAACTTCATCGAACTCGCATTAGCCAAAATTTCCTCACCACGATCGGATACTAGGCAACTCGGTTTCCAACTCGGTATCTTCAATTACTAACACTGGCGTCGAACGCAAATAGTACATATGGCATATATTGCTTTCGTCGAAGACATGTACAATCAATTGACTACCGCAATTAGGCTAGGTCTTCTCTCCGTATCTAGTAACGTAAACGATTACAACTCGTTTTTCCGTGTTCCAGTTCAGGCAATGAAATCAATTACAGATAATCTCTGCTAGCATATCAATACCATGCGTGAACGGCTTACCTATGCAATCGTGCTGCGGGCCTCTTCTTTACGGACCTCACGTCTATGTTATGTCCTGTAGAATAGGTAGCGTTTCAAACGCTTGCCTCGGCAGCTCTAGGCTGATGGGGTCTGGAAGCGCCGGGCCGTTTCCGCCATCTCGCTCAACCTTCTGTCCACACGCTCGTAAATGGAGTCTTTCTCAAAGCTTCCGCCCGGGAGTTGCTTCCCCGCCGAAAGGCCGGTCAAGATCTCGATGCCTTCCTCAATTGTTCTGACAGCGTATATGTGGAATCTTCCCAGCTTTCACGGCCTCAATCACCTCTCTCTTGAGCATGAGGTTGCGAATGTTTCTTTCAGGAATCAATACGCTGTGTTTGCCGTTGAGACCTCTGGCTTTGCAGATTTCGAAGTAGCCTTCGATTTTCTCATTGGCACCTCCAATGGGCTGGACTTCGCCTATTTGGTTAACCGATCCCGTAACCGCAAAGTTCTGTTTGATGGGAACGCCTGACAAACTTGAAAGCAGAGCGTAGAGTTCAGTGCTCGATGCGCTATCCCCTTCAACTCCTTCGTAATTCTGTTCGAATACGATTCGTGCTGACAAGGTTAAGGGTTTGTCGCGAGCGAACTTCGATGTTAGATAGCCCGCGATGATCATGACGCCTTTGCCGTGTATGGGTCCGCCCAGGTTGACCTCTCTTTGGACGTCAATCAAGCCCTCCTTACCCAACCCGACTGCAACGGTGATTCTTGACGGGGCACCGAAAGAGAAGTCGCCCACATTCAGCACGGAAAGGCCGTTAATCTGTCCGACAACTGCTCCTTCGGTCGAAATGAAGATCACATTACGTTCAATGTACTCGCGCAATTTTTCTTGGATGAGATTTGAACGATAGATTTTGGCTTCGATGGCCTTCTCAACGTGATCCACGGTGATGTACTTGGAGTCTTCTTGCGTAGCGTAGAAGTGCGCTTCGCGGACCACGTCCGCCACCAGGCCAAACTGGGTTGAGAGTTTATCCTGGTCTTCTGCGAGTCGACTGCTGTGCTCCAGGAGTCGTGCGATCGCTGATGTGTCGAGGTGTTTCAGTTTTTCGTTGATTGCGAGGGTGGTAAAGAAGCATGAATAGTCACGAAGGTTCTTCTCGTTGTTGTCCATTGTATAATCGAAATCCGCTTTGACTTTGAAGAGTTCGCGGAACTCTGGGTCGTAGGAGAAAAGAGTCTGGTATGTGTTCGAGTCTCCGATAAGAATCAGTTTTATGTCCAAGGGAATTGGTCTCGGGGAGAGGGATCTGACGCTAGCGTAGCCTGTTCTTTGTGGTAGATCCTCAATTGTTATCTCCCCCGCTTTCAAAGTGCGTTTCAGGGCGTCATAGACATTGAGGTCGCGAAGAAGTTGCTCAGCACGAATGATCAGATATCCACCGTTTGCACGATGCAACGAACCCCCCTTGATCAAGGTGAAATCAGTCGTCAGAGTTCCCTGCTGGCTTTCCTTCTCGACACGACCTAGCAGATTATCATAAGTTGGATTCTGTTCGAAAACGACTGGTGCGCCTTCAACGGCGGAATTGTCGGCGATTACGTTGATTTCGTATACGCGGAAGCCCAATTCGTCCACCCGATTGTCTAGATCCGATTCCTTCTTGCCGGATTCTTGTCCGCGAAATCGATCCAGGTCTTCGACTATGTGGTTTTGAATTGTCCGGAGAAAACTCGTGATCTCAGCATTTTCTTTGTATTTATCAAAAAGCTTGGACGTCAAGTGGTCAATGGCGTAAAGAGCAACATCTCTGTCAAATTCAGACATTTCTTTGCGGGCCTGGGATTCGAGGTCGCGTAACTGCCTTAAGAGTGGAATTAGTTTTTCTTTGACTTCTTCCCGTCTTTGGGTGAATTTCTGTTGGTCATCTCTGGAGAGTGAGAGGAACTCTTCTTCAGATAATGGGTGGCCCTTCTTGATGAGGACGAGTGAGATTCCTGTGGCGGTGAGTTGCATGGTAAACCCGTCTTCTTCTGCAATGTGGCCCATTTTCGTGATGTTTTCTTGTCGTTGCCGGTTGGTCTTTTTGAGAATCTGATCGCGCTTTGCTGCGTAATCTTCGCCGTCAAATATCTGTGGAATCGCAATCCTGGACGCTTGGACGAGTTCGAGCATGTCTTGTTTCAGCTGTTTTCCGACTCCAGGGGGGCAGGAAAGGGTGCTAGGTTGGTATTCGCCTTCAAAATTGTGAACGTAACACCAGTCCGGTGGCGTTGGTTTCTTCTTGGCTATGAACCCAAGAAAGTCAATAGTCGTAGCTGTCTTTCCAGTCGCGGGTGGGCCAGCAGCGAAAATGTTGAACCCGGGTTCTTTGACCCGGAATCCAAACAGGAGCGCTTGGTATGCGCGAGGCTGCCCAACCATGACCTCCAGTGGCTTCAGTTCTTCCGTAGATTTGGCTGCAATAATCTTCGGATCACAGGTCCATCGAAGCCTTTCGGCCGGTAGCTCGGCAACCAAGAGAATCAGTCAGTCTTCCCCGTGGTGCTCTGCTAATTACTTTACCTTAGAGAATTTTCTATGCGCTCTTCAGTGACAAGGGATGTATATTCGACTACGCGAGATGCTTGGCAGACTTGAGAAGGTCTCCGGGGAAAGTTGTGAGCGGCAGAGTGTGGCTTGGTGATATTGTGGAGGCTAGCTTGAGGGGGAGCTGGCGCTAGGCTGTCGAGGGTTGAATTTCCGCAATTCTCACGGGTTCGTGAGTTTTGGGGTCTATCCAGAGGAACGGGTCCATCCATTGATCGGTTAGTTGAATTTTGACGAGATGGTTGCATCTGGGGCATCTTGGTCCGTCCTGTTCGAAGATCGTGTGGGGGCATTGGCAATCGCAATCTGTCCGTTTCAAGATGAGGTTTCGTCCTTCATAGTACGCTATGCGAGGTGGACTGCAAGCTTCACAGAAGAATCCCACTTCCCATAGAGCCATGGAAGTGGTGCCTTGGGATATACGCAAGAGAGGTGGGTGAAACTTCTCTATCCGCAAGTTATTTCTTCGGATGGGCGGCGGGACTTTCGACTCTCAGGCCATACTGGGCGCGTATGGTATCTGCAAGCTTTCGCATGTCGAAACCGAAAATCTCCTTCAGCTCTTCGAGATCGAGGTCACGGCTTTCAGATAGTTCGCTCACGGTCACGTCTCGGAAAAGTTTTCTTTTGCGTTCGAGTACGTCTCTTACGTGTTCTTCGACTGTGCCTTTTACTACAAAATTAACCGCCAATACTTTGTTGACCTGGCCTATTCGATGCAGTCTAGCGATCCGTTGTTGGAGCCGCGCAGGATTCCATGGCAAGTCATAGTTGACCACAACGTCAGCCGCTTGAAGGTTGAGCCCGAATTGCCCCGCGTCAGTGCTGGCTAAGACTCTATAGTCTGGATTCTCTTGGAAATCCTTGAGGGCTTGTATTCGAACATCTTGTGAAAGTTGCCCGTTATAGACGAGCGTCGGCGTCCCTTCGGTGCTGAGTTCCTCTTGAATTAGGTTGACGACTGGAACGTATTGAGAGAATATCACTATCTTGTGGCCTTGCTCCGTAAGGTCTTTTACGAGTTCCTTTAGCTCAACGAGCTTGGCGTTTTCAGGTTCCAGTTTGGAAACCGCTCGGATTAGCCTTCTGAATATTGCGGATTCTCGTAGAGTCATTGCGTCCCTTGTGGTCTCGCGTTGTTTGCGTCGAAGGTAGCCTGCGATCATGCTGATGTCTGCGCAGGCTTCTCTCAGGAGTGTGTAGAGTCTGATTCGGTTGGCGGTGAATGGATTCGGGCCTTCTTCATCGCTTGCGCTGAAGGCATACTCATCGAGTATGGTTTCTCCGAGGCCCGTTTGGAGAATATCGTAGATCAACTTCTGGTTTCTAGCGGGTTCAGTATACACGTACTGCATTGTGAGCGAGGGCAGTTGTCTTAGGACTTGAGCCTTTGTGCGGCGGATCGAAATGGTCCGCAGTTCCCTTCTAAGTTCAGGTAGCGTCTCAGGATTGATTACTGGACGTGTCCCTTGCCAGCCTTGGCCTGAAACTTTGATCGTGTACTTGGCAAGGAAGTCCTCATTTAATCGCCCAAAGAAACCAGGTCTTACAATGTTGACGATGTTGTAGAGTTCGCCAATGTGGTTTTCTAGTGGTGTGCCGGTCAGTGCAATGACGTTACGGGTTATGAGTTTCTTCACGGCTTCGCTCGTCTGCGTGTCCCAGTTCTTGACCCTTGTGACCTCATCGAGCACGAGAGTATCAAAATCCTTCTCAAGGATTAGTTCCAGGTCAGTGCGCAGGAGTTCATAGTTCAGGATCACGAGTGCGTCGTCGTAAAGGGTAATGCGTTCCTTTAGCTGCCTCTTGGAAGTGACGAGTGTAGGGTTGAGATTAAATTTCTCAACCAGCTCGCCGCGCCACTGTTCAACCACGGCGTTTGGCGCAACAATCAGCGCTCGTGCTGCTCTTCCCTGTTTCACCAGCTCCAGCAATGCAGTCGTGGCCGTAATGGTTTTTCCAAGTCCCATTTCATCGAAAAGGCAAACGCGCCCTTCATTCTGGAGTATGAACCCAACTGCTCTTCGCTGGAAAGGATAGAGCGCCACATTGATTTCGTGCGGTGCTCGAATTTTCTTCGCTTTAACTTGGCCTCGAGGGAAGTTCTTCAGTCGAACTGTTACGCCCTGATTTTCGAATGCCTCTTTGGCGAAATTCAGGGAACCCGCTTGCCGAAGTCGGTAGGCATCGTAGTAGGGACTCCAGGTGAGATAGGTTTTCAGAGTTTGATCATCTAAGACCTCTTTCAACGAGTCCTCTTTCAGTGATCTAACCCAAACGAACCCATCCGGATCATATTCAAACTCAGCGCTTCTGTGCTCGCGGATCTGTTTGAGAGCCTGGCTGGAGTATTCGAGACGAAAACCCGCATCACGGTACGTTTCCTTGGCCAATTCGGGGTTGAGCGTGGAAGGATGATGAAAGAATCCCTCAACAAATGGAGTGAGATTAGTTAGCGAACCAAAACTGGGCTGAGGGACCTGCAGCTCAGGTTGAATCGTCAACGATGGGTCCACGACGACTCGACGGAGTCGTTTCGGGCGTAATTCGCTCTTTGGTCGCTGGCCCCCCATGCAATGTGCCCCTAATTGTGCCTTGAAAACTGTTAGGTAAAGTCGAGCCGGGATTTTAGCATCGCGTCGGCTATCGCTTGGTCAAAACTAAAGGGCAATTCATGGCATTAGCGTGTCAGACTGCTGCACCTTCCACTATTCCATCGCCCTTGGTCTTTCCGCGGGCAACCCATCTTATCGTCAGCGCCTCCGTAAATTCAGAAGTTGTAACCGTGATCTTCTGAAAGAGAAGTATGCTTAAAAGTCAACTGATGCGATTTCAGATTCTTCTCAGTGATGTATAAGTTGCCTGTCGAACGGAAGAAAGAACAAAAACACAGTCCAACTGAGAAGGCTCTGGACTTTATTGAGCAGTTTCGAAGTCAAACGGATGAGTTGGTCAAACAGAAAGAGCAGAGTGATAGGAAAGCTGCCGAGTACCTGGAAAGAGTTCAGCATCTGCAGGCAGACATGGAAAATCTCCAAAAAATGACCAAGCGCCAAATTGATTCTGTTACTAGGCATGCGTCCGAAGGCGTGCTGCTGAAACTGCTTCCAAGTCTCGACGCCCTGCAACAAGCAACGAAGATTACTCAGACAGGTAATTCCCTTTCGCCCGAAGAGGTTTCAGTAGGCCTAAAAATGCTTCTGAAACAACTCCTAGAGGCTCTAGAGAGCGAGGGGCTCCATGAGATCCAGGCCTTGGGGGAATCGTTGAATCCTCAAAGACACGAAGTCATCAGTTTTGTTGAGACAAGTGACGCACCTGAAAATACGGTCGTGGAGGAAGTTAGGAAGGGTTACCTGCTGAACGGCAAAGTGATTCGCCCGAGCCTAGTAATCGTCAGCAAGCCGAAACTCTCAGAGAATCAGGAAGTCGGGGAAGCTGATAGCAGCAACCCCCCGTAATGTTTTTCAACCCATTCCTAATTCCCTCCCGCAATCAGAGGAACCCATCTTAGAGGAGCATCATCTTTGCCCAAAATCATAGGAATTGACCTAGGCACTAGCAATTCAGCTGCAGCTGCAGTAGTAGGCGGCCGTCCTACGATAATTCCGAGCGCTGAGGGGACGTCGGTCGGCGGCAAAGCGTTTCCATCATTTGTGGCCTTCACCAAAGACGGCCAACTTCTAGTTGGCGAGCCCGCGAGACGCCAGGCTGTGTCAAATCCTGAGGGCACGGTCATGGCGATCAAACGTAAGATGGGCACAGACTACAAGGTCAAAATCTATGGAAAAGAGTACACGCCTCAACAGATCTCGGCATTCATACTTCAGAAGATAAAACGTGACGCTGAAGCCTTCTTGGGAGACAAGGTTGAGAAAGCTGTCATAACCGTTCCCGCTTACTTCAACGACAACCAGAGACAAGCAACCAAAGACGCGGGCGCCATAGCTGGTCTAGAAGTTGTCAGAATAATAAACGAACCAACCGCCGCCTCACTTGCCTACGGTTTGGACAGGTCTGAGAAGGAGCTTAAAATCATGATTTTCGATCTAGGAGGCGGCACCCTCGACGTAACCATAATGGACGTGGGACGAACGGATCCCAAGGCTCCCCCTGTTTTCGAAGTTCTTTCAACGAACGGTGACACTCAGCTCGGCGGAACTGACATGGACAATTCTCTGATCAACTACATTGCTGAAGAGTTCAAGGCATCCAACGGGATAGACCTTCGCAATGACAAAGTCGCCGTTCAGAGAGTCCGCGAGGCAGCTGAGAAAGCGAAGATTGAGCTCTCCACAGTTGTTACGACCGACATCAACCTGCCTTTCATATCGGCCGACGCCTCAGGGGCCAAGCACCTTACACTTACATTAACTCGTTCTAAATTGGAGGAGCTAATTCGACCAACGATCGACCGATGCCGTGGCCCTGTGGAACGCGCAATCGGAGACGCCAAACTGACGCCCAACGATATCGCCAAGATTATTCTCGTGGGTGGACCGACCCGCATGCCCATTGTCAGAAAATTCATCGAAGACTACATGGGCAAGGAGGCTGAAAGAGGCGTCGACCCCATGGAATGTGTCGCTGTAGGAGCGTCGATTCAGGCAGGTGTCATCGCGGGGGAAGTTCACGACCTGCTTCTGCTGGACGTCACACCATTATCACTTGGCGTCGAGACCCTGGGAGGCGTATCTACGAGAATAATTGAACGGAACACAACTATCCCGACCAAACGAAGTCAGACATTCTCAACCGCAGCCGACTTCCAAACAACAGTTACCGTTCACGTCCTGCAGGGCGAACGACCAATGGGAGCTGACAATGTGTCTTTAGGCATGTTCAACCTCACCGGCATTCCGCCAGCCCCAAGGGGAGTTCCCCAAATTGAGGTCACATTCGACATTGACACAAACGGAATCCTGAGCGTGTCCGCGAAAGACATGGCCACGAACAAGGAGCAGAAGATTACCATAACTGCCACAACAAAACTACCCAAGGACGACATTGATAAGATGGTCAAACAGGCAGAGCAATTTGCCGAGCAAGATCAGAAACGTAAGGAAGAAGCGGAGCTTCGAAATCAAGCAGACAACGCAATCTATAGCGCAGAGCGACTCAGCAAGGAACTTGCCGCTAAGATCTCGAAGGAGCAATCTGAGCAGTTGAACAAGAGTATTTCCGAACTTCGCGAAGCACTAGCCGGAAAGGACGTTGAAGTGATTAAGCAGAAATCGGACGCCCTTCAAAAGGTCCTGCAGGAGATTGGGACTGCAGCATATCAACAAGTCTCCCAACAACAGCAAGCGGCTGCTGGCCCCTCCACCTCCTCAGCTCCTGAAGGAGACAAAAGAGACGCAGTTGACGTAGACTATAAGGTCGAGGACGATAAGAAGCAGACTTGACATTGCGGCAGATCATAATTGTCAAAACGTGACTACTACGACATACTCGGTGTACCGCGCAACGCCCCCAAAGACCAAATCAAGACCGAATATAGAAAACTAGCACTCAAATACCATCCAGACCGAAACAAAGCACCCGACGCGGAGGAACGATTCAAAGAGATCTCAGAGGCCTACGCGATTCTTTCAGACGATGAGAAACGAGCACAATATGATCGCTTCGGGCACGAGGGCATTGATCAAAAATACACACGGGAGGACATATTCCGAGGCGTAAATTTCGACGACATTTTCCGAGATGTCGGCTTCGGATTCGGAGGTTTCGGCGATTCAATCGCCGATATGCTCTTCGGAGGAGGAAGGCGAGGACGCGGACCTTCTCGAGGACAAGACATACGCTACGACCTGGATCTCTCCCTAGAACAAGCCTACTCTGGGCTTACAACCGAGATTGATGTTCCAAGAACTGAACGTTGCTCGGAATGCAAAGGTACAGGAGCGAAACCTGGGACATCACCAAAGAAATGCCCAGAATGCGGAGGCAGTGGGCAGATCCAACATGTGCAAGTTTCGGGTTTCATGCACTTCGCACGGATAGAACCATGCCGCAAATGCCGAGGGCGTGGCGTAATAATTGACAAACCCTGCCCAACCTGCAGTGGAGCAGGTATAGTTGAACGTCGCAGACGAATCAGTCTGAAAATACCCCCCGGCGTAGACACAGGTTCACAGCTTATCCTACGTGGGGAAGGAGATGCACCGGACGGAAGCGGTCAGCGAGGGGATCTTTACGTTGTGCTCCGTGTCAGAGCCACATGAGATTTTCACAAGGGAAGGCAACGACCTGATTTGCCGCGTCAACGTAAGCTTCTCAAAGGCTGCCCTAGGCGGTGAAGTGGAAGTCCCAACACTCGATGGACCCGCAAGGATTATGGTTCCTCCGGGAACACAAAGCCAGGCCACCTTCAGACTCAGAAAGAAAGGCATGCCTGCAATTCGTGAAAACGGACGAGGCGACGAGCTCGTACTTGTGCAAGTGAGAACCCCATCGAAGCTGACATCACGACAGAAGGAACTATTCGAGCAGCTAGCACGTGAAGGGACCTAGTTCCAGTTTCGACGCGAATTCAATCACGGATCAGGGCCATAAGCTGGTCGTGAATGCGCGCCCCACCTGCAATAAGGGAGCGCCTGAAACTTTCCCAATCTTCCCCGATCGAATTTGTCAATAGCCCTCCTGCTTCCTGAACAATCATGCATCCCGCCGCTGTCTCATAGATCGGAGCCTTGCGATACACGGTGACTAAGCCATCGAATTTGCCTGAGGCAACTGAGCAGAGGTTGAGTGCGACGGCACCAGGAGATCTTAGGCTTCGTGTGAAACGGTAGATACGCTTGGCCAAGAGTAAGGGGTCTGGTATTGAGGGTTCTGGGTCTCCACCACTCAAAAACTAGAGATGAATTTCGAAGCGATCGAGTGCTCGAAACGTGAATTCGGGCACCATTCAGACAGGCGCCGCGGCCTTTAATCGCTGTGAACACTTCGTCTAAAGTTGGGTTGTGAGATCACTCCTAGGATGGTCTTGCCGTTGATCAGTACCCCTATTGAGATAGCGAAGTGTGGAATTCCTTTCACATAGTTGAAAGTCCCATCAAGAGGGTCCACCGCCCACACAACGTTCCGTGAGCCATAGTTGATTGTCCCAGCTTCCTCTGAGATGACGGAGCATTTGATTCGACTTCTCCTGATTCTGTCAAGGATCAGTTTCTCCGCTTCCCGATCAGCGTTCGTTACGATGCTCCCAGGATAGTCGAATTTCCTGCGAACCGAGATTCTCTCGCTACGGAATAGCCTTAGGAGTCTCTTCCCCGCGGCTTCGGCTGCATCTTCCGCTACTTCAAGCAGTCTCCTTTCCAGATCCAAATCCAACGCCTCCTGTTTGAATGAGTCTAGCCCGCCTGAAGCCCGTCAACCAACGCCCCCTGACCGCTGCTAAGCCACACCTCCAAAATATCTATAATGGAATATGTCAAAGCCGACGACTAATGCCATATCTCCGAATATACGCTCCATAACGTAAGAACTAGTCATGGAGACCAAGCGGACTCAAAGAACCTTTAGTGCCATCGACAATCTCGCAATTGACCCAGACCTTTAAGCATCTCCATCTCCGTGCCCACTGATCCCTTAGTCGAGCAAATCCCACCTCACCGCTGAGTGGCCGAACAGACAGAGATTAGATGCGCATTTTTTATGCCGCATGGCAATGCTTGTGGCCTCTGAGATTCATCGCCCACAAACATGTTGATGGAGTAGTGTGAGAGCTGGGGTTCATTGTTCTAACAGATTTCGATGGGACAATGGTTACCATTGACACTGCCGAATATCTTCTGGACAAGTTCGCTGATAAGAATGGCGACTCATCAGACGAACAATTAGAGAAGGGAGAAGTTACTTTCGAAGAATCTCTTCAAAGAGAATTCGCGATGCTGAAGGTTCCGGAGAAAACAATGCTCGACGCACTGGAGCCTGCGACTCACTTCAGGCCCAATTTCGACAAACTGATTGAATATTGCAAATGGCAACGTTTCCACTTGTTGTAGTAAGCGGAGGTTTGGATTTCTGCATAAGACACTTCCTGGAACAGAAGGGTTGGCTCAACAAAGTGGAAATCTATGCGCCGAAATCAAAATGCACAGATAATGGTATCACTCTTTCCTTTCCAAGACGCTTCGAATCCATTCGATCAATTTCAAAGACGACTTGGTCATGTACTATAGGAAACAGGGCAAGAGAGTGGTCTACATAGGTAACGGTCTGGGTGACTACCCTGCAGCAAGAGCGGCCGACTTGTCTTTCGCCATCAAGGGATCCAGATTGGCTGAATTATGCAAAAGCGGCGGCGTTGCGTGCATGGAGATAACTGATTTTCAAGAAGTCGTAGAATCACTGAGAGACTCGGTTTGTTGATTGTGGAAGACGGGGAGCACTTTCTCCAGTTGGAATTCATCACAGGTTCAACGAGTCTATCCTTCGCCGGAAATGGATCAAGAGGTAGAACACCGGGTGACAGTCCAGGAATCCCGAGAAACATTTGGCAGATCTACTCATTGCTGGACTGGAGTTACCCCGCCAAGGTCGCCGTATTGATCGTTCGTGACCAGAATCTTCGCACAGCCTTTGCAGCTTGACACTCTGATTGTGTCAAACAAGTTTTATGTGACCTGGAACAGGCGTTCTGCGAGAGGTTGCAGTTTTGAAGATAATCGGTGGTTCATCATCAGACGCCCTCGCAGCAAAGGTAGCGCGCGAACTTGGCATGAAATCCTCAAAGCTGGAAATCAGGAAATTTCCAGACGGGGAGAAGTACCTGCGGGTCTTGGAGGAAGTCAAAGGGGAAGATGTTGTCGTCATTCAATCGATCAGTCACTCGCCTGACGAGTTTCTGTTTGAATACCTTCTGCTAGTTGACACGTTGAAAGACTTGGGTGCCAAGAGAGTAGCTGGCTTCGTGCCATATTTCGCGTATGCGAGGCAGGACGAACGCTTCAAGCCCGGTGAGGCGTTGAGTTTCAGAACTGTTAGCAAACTGATCGAAGAAGTTGGGACAGACGAAATCTACACGATTGACATGCACCAGCATCGGGTCCTGAAATCGTCCGAAGTGTTCAAGATTCCATCGCACAATCTCTCTGCCATGCCCCTTCTAGCGGACTACGTGGAGAAGACAGGGACCCTTCAGAAGCCTCTAGTTATCGGACCCGATGCGGAGGCTGAACAGTGGGCCAAGCTAGCCGCTGAAAGGTTGCACACTGATTATGATGTTTTTGAGAAGAAGAGACTAAGCTCTGAGAATGTGGAAATTCGTCCAAGAAAAGCGAATGCCAAGGACCGAGACGTTCTGATTGTCGACGATATAATCAGCACGGGAGGAACTATTGTTGAGGCGCTCAAGATACTCTTCTCCCAGGGCGCAAGGAAAATAGATGTTGCATGCACGCATCCGCTTCTGATGGGTGGGGCACTCGCGAAGATCTACGAGACTGGCGCTCAAAACGTCATTGGAACTGATACTGTTCCAAGCCCAGTGAGCTTACGTCAGCGTTGCTCCACTAATCGTCGAGCAGATAAAGAAGGACGGTTTTAGCGTGAAACTCCCAGAGGAAGCTAAGGAATCCTCGAAGATAAGCACGAATGCATCCGGATCAGCTGGTGCGGGCCTGATCATGCGTTCGGTTGCACAGGCGACTCAGATCGTGGCTCGACAATTTCCAAGACTGACGGGATACCGAGGAGCCTCGGAGAACGATTGGACTCGCAGAATGGCCATTTTCAAGTGAATTGGCTTGAACCGTTCCGATATTTGTGTAACCTTTGATCTTTGGCAGACACTCATCTATGACGAGCTTGAGCTCGACCATACCCGAATGGTATGCGATGCGAAGGACTCCGTAAGGTTCTTTCAGGTTTGGGCATAGAACTCGGGTTTAATGATCTTCTTGAGGCACATGAGAAGAGCGCCAAGCAGCTCCAGGCCATTTGGAGACGGAACGGAGACGTTTCCACGATAGATCAGATTAGGCTGATCGTACAAATGCTTCGTCGACCACTATCGATCTTCCCACTTGGACCCACATGCCAACTCGAGATGCTCCAGAACGCCTACACTCGACCTCTCTTCGACTATCCTCCGATACTGAATGAAGATGCTATTGCGACCTTGGAAGGGATGCGAGCACCGTGTACGGAGGATCGGGCTGATCAGCAATACAGGTCGCAGCCCTGGCGTGGCTCTGCGCAGACTCCTAGAAAAGCTTGGAATACTCAATTCTTCGACGTCACAGTTTTCTCTGATGAGGTAGGATGCCGCAAGCCAGACAAGCGGATTTTTGATCTTGCTGTGAAAGGCCTTGGCACAGAACCAAGTAATACTGTTCACGTAGGCGACAATCCTGAAGCTGACATATGGGGAGCAAAACAGGCAGGAATGCGCGCTGTTCTGTTCGACTTCCCAGTTCCCGAAGAATTCAAACGTCAGCCTGGCTCACTGTTTGCTCTCTCAAGGGCTGACAGGCAAGTTCCAGATTCCG
Organism: Candidatus Bathyarchaeota archaeon; assembly: GCA_963835925.1. GTDB lineage: Archaea > Thermoproteota > Bathyarchaeia > 40CM-2-53-6 > 40CM-2-53-6 > FEN-987. The sequence continues at coordinate 748,891 of CAWIHH010000004.1, read as the reverse complement.
AGATAAAGCCGGACGCTCGAATAACCTCGCTAACGGATGTCTTGGGATTCGTCGATTCACTGAGCTGAATCTGCTCACTTGTCAAGAAAGGTATTTCAAGAGTGTTTCGCGGTCCGGGCTGCCTCGCGTTTCTGGTCTCGTCGCCTTCAGTCCTGCAGCACAGTTACCCCACTCTAATGCCTCGCGGTCAGATCGACCTTCCGACAAAGCTGCCACGAAGGCTCCAAGGAATGCGTCACCGCAGCCGACTGTGTTCACTACCTTCAAACCGCGAGATTTCAGATCGAAGCCTTTGCACACAATTCTCTCCTTACCTTGATGAAGTATGCATCCCTTTGCGCCCATTTTTGATGATCGACTTTCAGGTTGCGGTTGACTTTGATCAGTTTGCGGGCAGCTTCACGAGGAACTCTTCGTTCCAGTTAAATTAGCGATCTCAGATTCGTTAACCGCGACATAATCCACGTTTTTGAGCAATCCTTTAACTCTCTTTATGCCCATCTCAGATTTCGCGCCTGGATCCCAAGCCACGATCTTCCCAAGTCGCTTGGACTCTTTGGCAAGTTTCAGACTAGTTTCGAATTGGAGGGTCCATTATGGTGACCACTGATGCGCTTGAAATCAGTTCTTCGACGTGTTGGATCATCCAGGTCTTCAGGTGCTCATTGCCGAATTGGCCCCGCGGAAACTGTGAATTATGTTCTCTCCGTGTTCATCAATGACAGATGTATGCTTGACCTGATTCCATCCCTTGATTGAACTTGAGTCCCGAAGTCACTCACGCCTTCTTCTTGGAAGTTCCGCACTTGCTCCGAGGCGACCGCGTCGCTTCCCAGACTCCCGAGAATTGCCGCTTGTCTTGGTCCAAGCAACCTGGCCGCGGCAACAGCAACATTACCCGCTTTACCGCCTGGCACGCGTGTTATGCGTTCGATCGACTGTTTGCTCGCCCGCACGAGGGAATCTTTTGACAAAGAGGTTGATGTCCCAGTTTATCGCTCCGATTACGGCTATCCTAACCAAAGAGGTCGCCTGAGAAAAGATGGAGTTCTCTAGATTTCTCTTTATGGATTAATCCACTTGCCTAGAAGGTCCGTGCGCAAACGTGACAGGACGAATGGTCCAAGTTCTTCTTGGTGAATGGGCAAAGTCTCTCGACTGGGCAAGAGGAACAGTGAGGTCGGCGTGACTTGCAGGTCTTTCTTCCATGGGTCATGAAGAGCAGTGGAATTGAATGGTAATCTTCGGGCTTGTAGAGTTGCATCAAAGCCGATCTAACTTCCTCATATTTCGCCTTCTGTGAAGCTAGCCCAAGTCGCTTTGAGACCCGATTGACGTGAGTGTCCACCGATATCGTCGGTTTTCCCCAAACGCTCAGAAGAACATCCGCTGTCTTAGGGCCCACCTGGGGTAACTCTTGGAGAAGGACGCGTGCTTGATCAACGGAGTGGCCGAGTATGCCATCGAGGGTGCGAGAATATCGGTTTACGATGGTCCGTGCTAACTTCTTCAGGGCGTGCGACTTCTGTCTATGCAAGCCCGCCTCACGGATGGCCTTCGCAATCTCCTCCGTCCGGGTTCGACCGAGGCTCTGAGGAGTCACTCCGATTTGTCGATCCAACTTTCGATAGGCGCGCAATGCCGTGATGTCGGTGCAACTTTGTGAAAGTATTGTCACGACCAGAACGCGAAACGGATCTGAGGTTTCCCTCGCGACAACAAGGGTGGCGAAATCCTCATCGTGTCATAGACACGTTCTGGCTGAGTACCTCAAGGATCTGCTTTGCACGGATCCTTTTGGATTCGACGAATATAGTCGCCAATTCTATTGAGTCTTCATGTTAAGGCATTCGCGATTAGTACTGTTCGGGTTCCGTAGATGAGTAGCAGAATGCCGGTTACTAGCAGTATCCACGATACTCCTCTTTCCCATCTGGTGCCTTGATGGAACTCGATCAGTATGATTCGGAGTCCGTTCAGCCCATGGTAGTCGACAAAAATAAGCAGCAGTTCCAGAGACAATGCAAGTACCAGGTTTCGATATACTGCAATGACTGAGAAAGCCCCCCGCTAAACGCCAGATTTTGAACATACGGTCCAGCAAGAAAGACTGTGAAAAGGTGGACTCCGCCTGCGATTACGATGCCTAACCCGGTGATGTAGTGAAGAAGCATTTTTGTAGATTCTTTCATCGCTCAAACCCCGAAGAACACGTTCAAAGCATAAACGGCGGTCGCAGTGGCAAAAAGGACGCTCAACCAGAATAGGCCTCGTTGAATCTTCGTGAAGGATTTCGGCTCATATGGAAAATCCGGTCTCGTCGGTCTTCCCTGCAAGCAAACCGAATTCAGTCAAAGTCAGCCTGATTCCGTTAACCGTATGGTAAGCTAACATGAAGCCAATGACCACGAGCCCCATGTCGAACATGGGATTATCTAAGAAGCGAAAAGTCGCAGTCCAGACGTCTTGTGCATGGCTCGTAGCAGGGATGCTCCAAATGCCGAGGCCCCCCACGACATTTCCTGTCTCCACAATGTGCGCCAAGAAATAGCCGGTCACCGCTAGACCAGATATTCGCTGAAGAGCGTAGGCCCATCTTTCCAAATTGTATTTGAATGGGTAAAACCAGCCGAAGAAAGCCCTCTTCAAGTCTGAAATGAGAGACTCGGCCATCGCAATTGCTCCATTGAACTTACAACAGCTCCCTAAGGATGTTTAAGAAAAATCCTTCCCCTCGTGAATCGGCTGGTTGGTCAATGATGCTGTTGAGATCAGAGGAAGAGTGGTTCCTCGTTCCTTTTCTATAATGATCTCTGCGATGAGTGACAATCCTAAATGACGGTGTAAAGCTTGTTCAAGCCTCCGAGAACTCCCGACTCTTTGGATTCGTTGGGATACGAAGCCACCAATCAATGATGCATAGCAAGCGCTGAGCTCTGAACGCCCTGTTTCCTGCACTCGGACCTTGTCTTCTCGACGAGTTCCCTGAAATGGAACCGATAGTTCTCGACTGTCTGAAACATGTAGGCGTTGGGTTTCTCGAACTAAGAAGGTAGGTCCGTAAGGAATCCGCGGTTAAGCGCATAGTACGCCGTTACCATGAATAGTGCAGCGAAGACCAACAGGGTACCTACAACGGCATAAAGTACTAGCGAAGGCACGGTTACGTATTCGTTGATAAATTCAGCAGGGAGGATCCCGCCATTGCCTGTGAGAACTAAATATGGGAATCGACCACCGTCATTCATCAACTCGCCGAGAATTGCAACCACGAGTGCCATTGGACCAAGCGCAAGCGCATACTTAGGAACAACCCCTTTGCCACTCTGCAATCGTTTCCAGCAGTATGCAGATGCGCAAATCAACAGTCCTATCATGACAATTTTCGCGGCAAACAAAGGTTCAATGTTGAATGTAGCCGAAGATAAGCCAAGAATGTTATCGTAGATTATCGGTGCGTAACTGCTGATTGTGAAGAAATACAAGGGTCCAACGAAGCCTTGAACACCTAAGAAAAGAACCCCATGCCATAACCCTGTCCAAGCGAACTTCGGATTCATGTTTCCCTTAATTGCGAAAAATGAGGCAACGATGAAACCTCCGATCGACATCGCACCAAACCAAGTATGCAGAAACAGAGGCAAGTAGACCGGGTTGAGGAATACAGCAACTCTTGCTAGACTCCTGAGCCCTTCCGTCGCTAATTGGATCGCAGTTGGGGAAGGTTATTTGAGCGAAGATAGTTCTGAATCCTAGCGGCACCCCAAATCCTGAAATTGCCATAACGAAACCGAGAGCAACATGAATACTCGGCTTGATTTTCCCCCACGAATACCAGAAGAGTGCAATTGATGGTATCCTGATAAGAATCGAGGTGAGCGGAGCAGGATAGGGTAGAAGATGATGTCTGTTGCAATCGCCATTAGAGTCGGAAAGAATCCTGCCAGCACTACTGTGATTATGGTTCCCCAAACTCCGCTGAAGAGTTCACAAACAATCAAAATCTTAAGGACTCGACGAGACATGATCTCAAAATCAGCTGATTTTCGCCGCCAGCCAAGGAATCTGGCCATGGCACAGATCCATCCCGTCCCTAGCGTGATATTTACAAGGATTACGTGAACCAGAACTACTATGCCGAGCACTGAGAAAGCTAATAGCTCGAAGTTCTCCATCCTACTCTACCTCCGCCCCTTTCTTTAGAAGTTCAATGAACCTAAGGCTCCTCGTTGAAACAAGGAACATTCCGTAAATGCCTACCAAACCAATCGTCACGAAAATCATTACAAAAGCAGTTAGAACAATTGGATTGATCGCCACTGGGCTAACCAATTCCTGAGGACTAAGTAAACCGTACACAGTCCACGGCGTTCTCCCCACTTCACGAACGAACCATCCCAAACCTGCGGCGACAGCACAACCCGCAAACTCAACAACCGAAAAAACCAGCATTGTATTTCTCCGCCCTAGAGATGCGAACAGCCTCGACACTATTCGAGAAAAGACTCCGATCTTAAACACCGACAGCACAACTATGAGCAAAGATAGCAACGCGATTACGCCCACACCGATTTTCGTAAAGTACGCCGATGAAATTAGGCCCATCTGCGGATCGATCGTTTGAAGGTTCGATAGACAGAGCTGTTCAAGGTTTACCGACGACAAGTTTCCCGGATTCGCTGTCGGAGCAACCTTACTGACCAGGTTGCCGAGTGTCTGCCCGCTTAATGAATTGCACTCCTGTGTGAATCGGTCAAATCCAGGAATAGAGCGTTGGGGGTCACCGAATGCCAAAATTCCCATTAGCGGATTGTTTTCAGTTGTTTGCATGGACTCCATCAGGGCGAATTTCGTCGGTTGATTGGCTGCAACCATTTTGCCCATAAAATCTCCAAACACCGTGGGCTGCAGGATTAGGAGAATCAGCAGGACCGGCAGAATCGCGCGCATTACCTTCATTGAGGAATCACCGCCGCTTTTGAAATATCGATAAGCGTAACCGGCAAGTGCAACGGACATTCCCACAATGATCGCGGCAGTTACAGCATGAATCATGGTTGCCCAAGCGTAAGGCGAGTAGAACGCTACGAACGGATCATTTAGTGTCAAACCGACACTTTGGGCTATGGTTGGATTCTGCAATGCCTCAGCTGATCTTCCGGTCGCCAATTGTGATAGAAGTTGCAGTTTCAGTTTTACGAGTGATGAAGTATCAATAACGTTCGGGCCATATTGTGGCAGGTAAGGGTTCAGCGCGCTAGCGACCCCACCCGTTCCCCAGGGGACATTCAGCCAACTATTTGCAGTGAGGATTAGTGCGCCAGACAACATGGCCATTAGAGCATAAGCGGTCATGACTCCGATGCTCGCCAGAGTTCTAGCACGTCCCAGTGTTACGATGAATATGAGTAGGAGTACGATCTCTGCGATGAAGGCAATCAATTCCATGGTGAGAGGCATGAACGCGAACGTTGCGATTGCGAAGATTGTTCCAGGCCAAGCCTGAACTAGCCCGAATTCCACAAGCGTACCAGTTATTGCTCCCAGAGTGAAATTCAAACCTAACACGCGTGTGACAGTTTTGGTGGCGTTAGCGTAGTCTTGATCTTTCGTCCTCCAATATTTGTAGAGTAGAGAAATAATGACGAAGGGGAAACCGATTGAGATCGATAGGAACAATGAGTGAATGTAGATTCCCAACGCACTGATGGGCATCAGCGTCGAAACAAGGTCGCTAGTCATTCTAATTCCTCGGAGGTTCTTGGCAGTGTCAGTTTGCAGGAAGTATGTAAGAGTTCACTCACATTTGACGCCAGTTAATTCCGTAGCTCTACGCTAGTGATCTTGTCAAACGAAACGTGCAGACTTTCATTTATGAAAATCTGGAGCGACAACTGCACAAGCTGACGTCATCTATCAAACGTGGAAAACGTGCTTTGAATAGTGCTCAAATGGGTAGGGTTCCAAGTCCGCGGTGACGCCGTGTTTGCCACCTTGACCTTTGAAACGTTCTTCATCCCAAATGTTTCCACGTTCGTGATACGAGTACGTTTCCCAATAGCCGTCTTTGTATTCGGAGAGGAGTTCGACCTCTGTCAGCCATTTGGCGCTTTTCCAGCCGTATAGATGTGGAATGAAAGGCCGCACAGGGAAACCCTGTTGAATTGGTATGGGCTTGCCGTTCATCTTGAAGGCAATCAGAGAATCCTCAACCATCGCATCCTCCAGCGGGACGGGAGCAGTATAGCCATCGGCACAATGGAACATGACCCACTTTGCCTCCGGTTTGACGCCAGTAAGTCTTGCTAGTTCGCGGAAAGCCAAACCCTCCCAAACAACGTCTTTGATGCTCCAACTCGTGACGCAATGGAAATCTCTCGTCAACTTGACTTGGGGTAGTGCGCTCAGCTCTACGAAACTAAGATTGAGCTCTTTCTCGACCAGTCCCTTCGTGGAGAGGTGCCATGTTTCGAGGTCGATCTTAGGCTGGCCAAACGCTGCATAGATCGCCCAACGTTTCGCGTAAGATTGGCCTGGCGGTGTAGTGACCGGCATGGCTGGTCCCACATCCAAGTTTTTCATGCGGCTAAATTGTACGGAGTGATCTTGCTCGCTAAAAAGAGTTCGGGACGCCGACAAGTCAGCTTTAACCCTAAGCGCTCTACCGCACTGTACCAGCTTAACGAATCAGATTGTCACGATATTATTCATCCAAGAGATTCTTCAGCTCTCGCAGGATAAATCGGCACTGGGCACTGCTACGTCGCCGGAGAACGCGCTCGCTCCAAGTGTTTCTTGTCACAATCGGCTTGTGCGACTTGGTTGTCGATGCTCTTTTACCCTGCAGAAGGAACAGCTGTGAATCGGCTTGAGGATCGACGAGTTTGAGAATTGTCGATCTGAGTCATGAACTGTCCTACAAGGGCGTTCTCTCCCTAGATCAACTTGATTTTCATTCGAGCAAGGCGGAGAACAGGTTTCTGGTGACTCGCATTGAAGCGCCCTCATATCTGGTCCCGAACGGGAGGGCGTTGAATCACTTTGAGCCGACATCATTCGTTAGAGACGCAGTTCTGCTAGACCTCACTCACATGAAACCCAAACAGCAGATCGATGACGAAGATCTGGAGGCTGCCGAAGAGGGAGCTGGCCTAGCTATACGCGAAGGCGAAATTGCCATACTGCACACAGGTTGGGAAAGACGTGGCGAGAGTGAAGACTACTGGTCAAGCTACCCCTCCCTCAGTGAAAACGGAGCAGAGTATCTACAGTTTAAACGCGTCATCGGAGTGGGGGTAGACGCGCCGAACGTCGACTCTCCAGGAAATCGAGCTCTGCCCGTTCACTCCGTTCTCATGAAAAAGAACGTCTTCGTGCTGGAAAACCTCTGCAACTTGAGCGAACTAGACCAGTCACGATTTGAACTGATTGCGCTCCCGCCGCGCATCAAAGCGTCAGTCTATCCGGTCAGAGCAGTGGGTGTTCTTGGCGATACAAATGTGCAAGAGGAGAACGCTTCAACGTAGGGCTCGAATCGTTCAATCGCTCGAGTAGGATGAGGGACGAATGCTACGCCGGATGGAAACCGTTGAGCCGGAGGCGGTGAACCTCCAGTTCTGGTATGGGGAATAAGGTGTTCATGGCGCACGAGTACGCTTGCTTTCGTGAGGAGACGTTGACTTGTTTCCTTCAGCGAGGATAGTACAGACTGTAGCCCATACGTTCCGCAATCCTATCCAATCGAGCAATTCGTTTCTCTGTAGGTGGATGCGTTGAGAATAGGCCTGTGACAAAAGATCCGTGGAATGGGTTGATAATGTATAATGATGCCAGTGCGGGGTTCTGCTGGGACGGTTTTCGTCGACTCCACATGTCGATCTTCTGTAACGCGCTTGCCAGCGCTTGGGGTTTTCCAGAGAGCTTCGCACCTCCTTCGTCGGCTGAATATTCCCTCGTGCGGGAGACTGCTAGCTGTACAAGCATCGCTGCGAGTGGAGCGAGAACTACCATCAGAAGAAGGCCGATAATATTGCCTTGTCCTTTGCGGCCCCCAGATCCGCTATAGCCATATGCGCCGCCGAACATCTGGCCCATTAGGACGAGGTAGCTTATTGCGCCCGCAACAGTGGCTGCGATTGTGGAGGTTAACGTGTCCCAATTCCTTACATGAGTTAGCTCGTGGGCCAACACTGCCTCCAACTCATTATCGTCCACCATGCTGAGGAGACCGGTGTGGACTGCAACGGTAGCATGGTTGGGGCTACGACCTGTAGCAAAAGCATTTGGCACTTGACTGTTAACAAGCGCGACTTTCGGCATCTCTGTTCCAGCAGCTGCGCTCAGTTTTCTTAGCGCAGCGTAGACTCGTGGCGCTTCGTCTTCAGTAATTCGCTTCGCTCCTCCCATTCTGAGGACGAAACTGTCGCTGAACCAGTAGACGACTATGTTCATGAAGGCTGCAAATCCCAATGCTGCTATTGGCGATAGACCTAACTCGAAGGCCACAGCGAATAGGATGCCTGTTAGAATTCCAATCAACAGCGTCGTTTTGATGAATGTCCAAGCCATCTTTCATACCCGCGCATGTTCTTCTAGGGCGTGCCATGTCGGGATATAAATATTGTTACCAGTGGTAACATTGGGTGCATGGAAACTACGCGTAGACGTTTGAACGGTTACTTTCGAGGTATGATGGTTTTCGCTTCCTCGTATACTGGGAGCCCGTCTTTAGGGTCTGATCGTATTTTAACGAACGCTTCCATGATTCGTTTGGTTATTGGACCAGGTCTACCGTCGCCAATTTCTATCCCTCTCACTTTCACGAGCGGGACGATCTCCGCAAGTGTCCCTGTAAGGAACGCTTCATCGGCGTTCGTCACTTCGAAGGGGGTTAATCCTTTTTCAGTCATGTTGTAGCCCAACTCTCGGGCTAGTTTGATGACGCGCCTTCTAGTAACCCCAGACAGGATGCCCGCTGACGTTGGTGGAGTGGAAAGCTCTCCACGTTTGACGGTGAAAAGATTTGTTGTGGTCGCCTCCGAAACGAACCCGCTCCGATCAAGCATGAGCGCCTCGTCGGCCCCAACATCTAGAGCCTCCATCTTCGCCATCACACTGTTGAGATAGTTCAACGATTTGATCTCATGCGTAGTCGCATCTACCATGTCTCTACGAAATGAAGAGATAATCGCTGTAATCCCATTCTGCTTCGCGATGTTTCCGTAGGTTGGATCAACGGGTTCCGCGATCACTATGACCGACGGTGTCCTACACTTCCTAGGGTCCACTCCTAAATCCCCCACTCCTCTCGTGACCACCAGTCGAATGTAGGCATCTTTCAGGTTGTTTCGCTTGAGCGTATCAACCACGGCCTTCGTCATCTCTTCAGGCATGAGGGGGATTTTCAGTTTGATTGACTTCGCGGAGTCGTATAGGCGGTCAAGATGCTCCTTGAATCTGAAGATAACTCCGTCGTATGCGCGAATACCTTCAAAGACTCCGTCGCCGTAGAGGAAACCATGATCGTAGACGGAGACAGACGCCTGAGATTTGGTGAGCCAATCGCCGTCAACGTACACTATTGGTTCTTTATCGACCAAGTTTGACTCCAGTCGGTCTACCGAGATAATCGTATAAAATGGTTCCCTCGCTCACACGCATCTCGAAATGGTCCAACAAGGTTCAACATGTTTATCTTGAGTTCAACTCTCATCCGGGCCGCTCAACCAATAAGACAGATTAGAGTGATTATGAGGACTCGCCCAGCGAATGGGCCGGTAGTTCAGCCTGGTTAGAAGACAACGGGTTTGACCAAAACGTTGCCCTTACACGGCAAAGGTCGCCGGTTCAAATCCGGCCCGGCCCACCATTCAGTAATCCTACGGTAGAAATTACTGAAATTCCACCACGCTCGCAAGCTTGCTTCGTTCCTACCATTGCCTTTGCCCACGCATTACCATAGGTGCTTATTTTCACCGGGGCGTTGAAAGTTTTCAGTATTTATCGAGCTTCCCCCAATTAACTCCATTTCTACACTTTAGGAGCGATTGAAGCAATCCCTTTCTATCACAGAGAAAAACGAGATCTAGACTAGAGAATGGAACCTAGAGGAGGAGGCGGATGAAACTCAACAGAAGATCGTTCCTAACGCTGATTCCCCTGGCTGCAATTGCGGCTTGGTCATGGTAGTTTTTCAGACGAACCGAAGAGCAAGAGCCCACACATTCCTGTATGGCAGTATCTGCCGCCACCCGAGAAGGACTTGGCCTTTGAAGTCTTCGACGATAATGTCTAGGCATGGAATTGGCATGTACCGTTTTACTTGATTCCAAAGTTTGTTCGGCATCCACTCATCCAAGCACTTCCGTCTTAGGGACATTGCTAGATCGTCCAGTGATCTCGAGTTTGTTCCTGTGTAAGTTTTTATTGGCATCATACGCGGAGCACATTTTCCTGTTAAGATGGAATTAGATGGAATTAGCTCGTTGATGAACGTGCCGTGAGGTCGCTTCTGGTTGGGCTAACCTCATAGGTTGCAGGATTGCTGGTCTATTTCGCGCGAGCATGACTTCGGTCGTGCGCGAGTTGGGGGATGTTTGTTCGATTTCTACCGAGGTGGTGAGGTTTCTACCTGGTGTAACTAGGCTTAACGTTCGTGGGGTTGTCGATGAGGGTAGAGGTCAGGAAATTGGTGAAGGAGTGGATGGATGCCTGTGATCTACGCATGTTTTTGGTTGCTCGCAATTATGAAACGTTAGTGTTCTATTTACGATACATTCATATTCGCATCGAGGCGCTAGCCGCAGTAACAGCGTCACAACGATACCTGGGGACAACCGATGTCAACTAGCAAAACGATCCCCGTTTTCCTCCTATCCATAGTTCTAAGCATGCTAATCGCTGGAGGAACAACCGCCCACGCGCAACCCGGCGCCTTTCTTTCTGTGAGCGGCACATGGATTACAGACGGCACCGGCAACCCGATTCTGCTCAGAGGCGTCAACTACCCAGGCTATGAACAGACCCCCCCTAAACTTCACACGGAATCTGACTACGCCACCTTCGCACAGATGGGATTCAATGTCGTACGACTACCAATATCATGGACCAACCTCGAACCCACCAAAGGCCAGTTCAACAGCGTCTTCCTATGGTGGTACGTTGATCAGGACGTGGCCTACGCCAAGAAATATGGATTGTACATTGTTTTGGACATGCACCAGGATTCTTGGGCGCGGAAGTTCGGTGGCGAAGGAGCGCCCGACTGGGCCGTTCGACAGTACTCCTCGAACGATCTTGGGATGCGAGAGGCCGTCTCAAACTTCTGGGCCGACCCTTCAATCCAAGAACAATTAGCAATGGTCTGGAGAAACATAGCGAATTACTACGCCAACGAACCCACAATCGCCGGATACGATCTGCTCAACGAACCCATGCTCTACACCTCCATAATCCCCACCCTCAACGAATCGAACGTCGACGCATTCTACAGTAAGACCACCGCAGCGATTAGAGCAGTTGACCCGAACCACATAATATTCCTCGAACCCTCGAATAGCATGTATACCGTTAGCACCCCGTCCGATAGCAAGGTCGTCTGGGAACCACACTTCTACCCATTATCCTACTACCCCGAATACTATCCAGAGAACATCACAATACTTCAAGCCGACCTGATGGCAAAATATCAAGAATTCGTCCTGGGCGCCAAGACCCCGATTTGGATTGGCGAATTCGGAGCCTTCATGACCGACAAGAGCGCAAACAATTGGTTATCAGACGCGAAGACCCTATTCGACCAGTACCAAGTCGGCTGGGCATGGTGGGCCTCCAAGGATCAGAGCAAGGGCTACTCCATAGTCAATTGTCTCCAGAACCCAACCATAAGCGTCATCCTAACCCAGGCTCCACCCGTTCAGCTGCTAATCCCCAACCCCCAAAACCGAACAAAGACCTCACCCTAAAAGGGATCAGTAAACAGACAGACAACCTAGAACGCCAGGACCAAAGTAAAGTGAACATCCGGAAAATTTACCCGTGCTGTTGAGAACGAATGTGCGTTTTCGTCGGGCTGCAGAACCTGGGGATTCAACGCTTAGGCGAGGCCGACTCGTGCACGTTTGTTAGTGGCCACCCGTAGTCGGCTGCTAATCAGTGTCCTTGTGTGCAAAAATGTTTCTATGCTTCGCTACCTGGGATACGCATGTTTTCTGATCTGAGGCTATGCTCGGGACGAGCTTCGAGCGATTGGAGTTGTGAGATTCGGCGTCACGAATCAGTCTTACTTCTTGTTGCCCTTTCTTCGTGAACGCGCCACCAGTATGAGCAGGGCGATCACTAGGAGCCCAGCTATCAGTAGTATGACATCCTCACTTGCCACACCCGCCTGGGGCGTCGTCATGGTAGTGGAAGATGTCAGAGTGGCAAATACTACTTGGGAATTGTCGGATGGGTCGGTTGTGAGGAGAGAGTTCACCCCTCCGGTCGGACCACGATTACCCGATCCGTCCTGGCAACTGCAGGTGAGCACAGAGATTGTGATTACGCCCGGACCTGCCGCTTGAACTATGTCTTGGGTCAATGTGGCCGTGTAACTGTAGAACCCTGGCGTTCCCGTATAGACAACGGGCACATTGTCAAACTCCTTCTGCCCCGCAGTTCCAGACCAGACGAAGGATGCAATGGACGGTTGCAACGTGACCGGTGTTCCGTCTGGATAGACGACATGGAAAATTGTGACAACACTCGTTCCGACGGGTGTGGGTGTTGGTGAGTGTGGGGTTGAATCCACCCGGACCACGAGTAGGTTAGTCTGATATGTGGGACATGACCCCGCCTGCATAACATGCGAAGTTGCATAGGCAGGAATCATGAAGCCAGAAGCAAAAACAACCACCATCAAAACTAACGCTAGTAATCGTCTCAAAACATATCACAAATCCAATACTGTTAGCGTACTCAATATTCGACGGTATGGCATATATCAAATTTTCCTCTGAGCAAATTAGTAAAGAACGCGGTTATTGAGCAAAAGGGCTCTATTCTACAGGTTGTCAGCAACCAAGAACGTGAAATCCTAATCCAACGAAGGTTCAGCATTGATCGCAATTGTGCGGATCCAGCAGCAACTGGGACAAAGAGCGCATCGCGCTGTTGAAAGCCACAAGCAGAAAAGTGACAAGGATAATCGCACTTAGAAATTCACAGTCGGCTTGGCCGCCCCTTCTTCTGAGGAGAAATGCTGTTACTGCTGGAAGGAAGAAGATCAGTAGTGAAAATCTCAACCAAACGTTCCCAGCAGGCGTCCAAGCTAGCAGTGCACCGATTACGAAAATCACGAAAAGCCAAATCAGTGAACCCCCCCAACCGCACCTCCAACGATTGGTTGACTGCTTTCACCCTTGCGGAACCGGCGAGGAAGTTGAGCCAGCCAGACTAATTCCGAAGGGCGCTGTAAGCTGGAACGGGGTCAGGAACAGGAGACGCCACAATTCGGTTTGGTCTCGAGTTTGGCTGTGCAGGATTGAAGCCCACTGGAGCCACGAGCACAGACCCAATCGCCGACACAAAGATCCAAGCGAAGATGAGTCGCCGTCGCCAGGGCGTGAGGTGCACGGACCAAAGAGAGAAGACCCCCAAAATGCTGATTGCGAAGTATAACGGGCTGAAGAACGGCGCCCAGACCCGAGTCAGGTAAGTTAAGGAAGCCCAAAAATACGGATAGAGTTGATGGGTTTTCAATGGGAATGGCATAAAGTTGAAGCGCGCTTGCGAAACCCGATCCGGCCCCTCCCTTCAGAAGAGTTAGACCAAGCAAAGCAGCAACCACATCTATCACAATAACGAAAACGAGATCGCCGCCGCACGCAAGCCCTCCCTCCTCTCCTGAAAAAGAGCCAAGATAGCGGCCACGAAGACAGTTGCAGCGAACACCCCCCAAGTCCACGGATGAATGAACAGAATCAGCGTCGACAACGCCAAAAGAACGATCAGATCAATAACCCTCAAACCCCTCATCACCCCTATACGCAACATAGGCGAAGAAAACCACCCAAACCAGAAGAGTCATCCAATTCGAAAGTATACTCGCATAGAACCCCACGGTCGTTGCGACCGACAAGACCGAAACCGCAAAAACCACTAGACCAAAACTGAGGCTCTTCTTCCGAGCGAGAAACCACCAAGTCGCCAACCCCAAGACCGCAACAAGGAAGACTGGAGTGAACCTCACAACCTCAAAAGCGGTCGTCCCGAAGATCAATTGCACCGCATACAACAACGCCAACGAAAAAGGATGAAACTCATTCAACGCCTCAAGAAACCCCCCAAAAACCCCGTGCGCATTCATGCGCAGAAGCGGACCGTAGTACCTCCAAACCTGCGTCAGTCCCAACAAGCCACGGAGGATTTTGAAAATACGGATAGTAACCTATGAAAACTGCAAACGCCAACGCCAAGAGTATTCTCGGATCGAGCAAAATCTCGAAGCGTTTGCCCATTGACGATCCGGCAAGCAGATTCTGAACAGTGCTCGTAATGTCTGGATTCTCAGGAATGAGATTCCTTGGAAGGAATCGTTCGGACCAATGGAACCCAAGCCCACGAGAAGAGGAAGCCAACGTAGAGCAGAGGAATCAGAGCGTACGGAGCATAGGAGAGCTGCAACTCGATCCCAGCATCCACACTCCCCACCTGCGTCGTTGGATCGAAGGATAGCAGAACGTAGTGTACAGCGGATGAGCTTTCGACAGCCGCCAAACTGCCCAGGAGGTAAATCAGAAGCCTCGATACCAGAGTGTTACGGGTTGGACCTGTACTGGATTTGGATCCAGCGATTAAGGTGACGAACTCAGCGGTGCCAACAGCAAACAGCACACCTACCCCAATCATGCCAAGAAAATCGTTCCCTAAAATCAGCAGTGCGATGCTCAGCGTTATCGCAGGAAGCGCTAAGCCAACTTCAACAATCCTTAGCCGCCCCCTCGAGAACCAAATGGCCAGAATCGATAAGCAGAATACCGAAACCACCCAAACCAGAACGTCAATCGCCAGGATCGACGAATACGATATGGATCTTCCTCGGATAGTAGAAGAAGAAGCTCAATCCAGAGGCGTTCAACACTGCAGCTGTTCCGAAGAGAAAATGCACGGCAGAGGAGTACGCTAGGAGACTACGATCCCACTCGCCATCGGGCGAAGATGATTGTGCCTGCAGAGACAACTGGGCGCCCTACCATCCACATTAACGAACTCCACTAATATGTGGGACTGTCGGCACCCGTCCACTCACAACCGTGATTTAGACCTGTGACGTATTCATTATCCAAATCATTCGTGACTCTGCCTGATCTTGACGAGTAATCTCATCTCATACCTCAGTACTGGTCTGAGAAAGGTCGCGACTATTCGTGTTCTGCAGAGAGTGTTCTCCAGGTTGTTGATGTCTGATTCGGTGACGGCGCGCATGATTGGTGCCAGCGTTAGATAGGCTACCAAATAGAGCCCGCCGCCCACAATCAAATTGACTACACCAGGCACTGTGAGATGGAGAAGAAGCAGGGCCACTGGGGGGAGAGCCGCAATCCAGGCCGCGATGAACATCCTCGCGCTGGCCCTAAGATCAAGCCGCATATGAATCCTCCACGAAGCCACACGCAACCCAAACAACGTTGAAGCCAAGGTTGAAACAAAAAGCGCCACCAGAAGGCCAGAAGGCCCCCAAAACCGAGCGAACGCCAAACCCAACGGCACGTAAACCCCGAGAGTCAGAACACTCATCAACAGAACAGTCCTAGTTTCCGCCACTCCGTTGAGAAAGCTTCCGAGAATCAGGTACCCAATCCCGGTCAGAAAGTACAGGGCGGACAGCAGGATCAGGTACTGGGGAGCAAGCGCATAACCCATTCCATATGTCAGGTAAACAAGGTCCCGAGATAACGCAATGACCGCCACCGACGCCGGAATCATAACCAGCGACTGCGTACTTCACCGCTAACTCAAACGCCCTCGCCAAGTTCGCCCTATGATCCTCCCGATCCATCTTGGAGAACATTGGAAAAATTGCTGTTGTTATTGGATAGATGAGAATCGATAGGAAAGCGTTGAAATTCCAAGCTGCGCTGAAGTTCCCAATCTCCACGTTAGTAGCGAATTGTGCGAGAACAACGTTCTGATACTGACTAAGGAGGGCGGCGATGAGTGCAGCCAAGTATAGAGGGAAACCATAGCCGAGCATCCCCCTTAACCTCACAGGCTGACTCCCACTCTCCCGCCTCCCAGAACGAGCATGCCTCGTAAAGAGCAAGATCGCACCGATCACTCCAGCAACAAAAGTGCTCACAACATATCCCGCGATTGCGCCCGCGATCCCGAAACCCAACAGTACGAGCGCGGGCGCAAGCACACTCTTGAGAATTGAGTAGGCGACCTGAATGCCGGCACTGTACTGCATTAGATCGATTCCAATGAAAGAGTTGGTGGCCGCATCGTCAATGGTCTGGCCGATTACCAAGAATGCGGCCAACCTCAAGAAAGAAGCCAGTTCAGGCCTGTTCAGCACCGTGGCCGAGATCGAAGCTGCACCCAGGTAGCAGACCGAAAACGCGACGATACCGATCGAGAGTTTTAGCAGAAAACCCAGCCTAATCGTTCTGCTCACCCCGAGCTGGTCGCCCTGCGACTTCAGCTTGGCCGATAATCTAACGAGAGCATAATTCATGCCCAAATCAGAAACAGAGATTAGCACAAGCGGGGTGAGTAAAGTGAGCGTGTATACGCCGTAGTTTGAAGGCCCGAGCAACCGAGCGATAATGATCGAACCTAACGCCAAGACCACGGTTGACAAAGTGTTGCCGACGAAAAGGAATAGCCCTCCGCGAGCAGCCGTCCCAGCTATCTCGGTCAGCTTATCTGATGACATACTGCTCGTCCTGCTAATAGCGCAGCGTTGAGTACGCCGTGTTTTCCGAGAATCGTCCCCCCTGAATGCACTTTAAGTTTGTGAAATTACAAGTCACAGTGAGTAGAGCTGATCATTAACCTGAGTCTGTGGCAAGAGTTGCGTTCAGGTTTTCAAGATATTCCTAAACATTTCCAAGAACTTCGAGGCGGTGAGTATGCCGGTGCCGTCGTAGTTACCTAGGCGAAGAAGATGACGATCGCCTGAGACAATGAATTGCACGTTTGCCTGCTTCGCGCAGGCGAGTATTTGATTGTCTGAAGGGTCGTCCTCAATCTCATGGATAGCCGCTGCAACATCGACTATTGATGATAGACGGAGTACAGTGGCCATGACGGAGCTTGGTTCCGTTCGGCTCCGCTTCAAGAATCTCAATATCCGTTCACATTCTAAAACGCGGCTGATCTCCTGAAGAACCTCAAGAGAGATAAAGATCTCAACGAGTTTCTCCTCGGCCATTTGAACGATTCTTGACGGTGGACCTTCAGCCAAGAATGCTGAAACCCAGACGTTAGTGTCCAGAACGAGCTTGCGTCTTTGCTTCTTCGATGAGATCGTCCAGTTCTGCCCCCGAGAGTCCCATTGTTTTGACTGTTCGCCAGATGGGTTTTGCCACTTCCTCAAAAGTTACCGCCGACAGCTTCTTCATGACTATGATATCACCTATGGCGACAACGAGCAGGTCTTCTCCCTCACGCACGCCCGCCGCTTTTTTCACAACGTCTGGAATTACAACCTGTCCCTTCGAGGAAACCCTGGTGGTAGCTGCACGCAACTCTTATCGTGTTTAGTAAGAATATTCTTACTTTAATACTTGTTTCCTGCTGCAGTGCACTGGGAGAATTCGGGTCATCGATCCCGTTGTGATTGTGAGGGTGTGATTATTTCTTGGTAGACTCGGTAGGCTACTGTGCCTAGGAAGATGAAGGCTGCGATCGGCCTAGGCTATGTAGATCGCTTCGTTCAAACCTTTGAAGCGTGCATCTCCAGTTACAACTTGGCCGCGCGGGACAGGGCAGTTGCATAGATTATCGAGTCCGCCATTGGCCAATTTATGATTCGTTTCTTTATTAGAAAATCAGTCTCGCCCGCTCTCAGGGCGAGCGTTGCATCGAGCGGGATCACCTCGGTCGCAGACTCTACGAATGCAAGATGACGTTGCATCTCCCGCTCGGATCCGCGTTCACCCTAGATCTCTCCGAGATACCATTTGCGCAGCTCGACCAGCACAATCGAAGACGTCAGAGCCTGGCCTGTCTCAACGTAGTTCTCAGCTCTCGCGCCAACCTTGGAGCCGATCAGATACTCGACCCATGCGAAAGTGTCTATCACGTAGCTAGATGGAGTGCTCGTGCTCTTTCTTCCTCACAAAGGGATGCGAGCCCCTGCAAGCGCCGAAGAATGATCCCGGCCGGCCTGTTTTGGACTTGACGAGATTTCGGATAACCTCGTCATAACTCGTCAACCTGAGCTGATGCTTCAATTTGTCAAGCAGACGGCGAGTATCTTCTCGAACTTGAACCGTAGTAGTCATACGCAATAGCCCTATAGCCATGGTTCAATAAACACTATCCGCAATTCTATCCCCGGAGGCTTAACCCTGTTAGGCTGTACCCGAGAAACCTTCCACTGCACCACGTACAGATTACAATTCACACAGTCAAGTACCTAGCCTAGAACAGTCTAATTGAACAGATCGGAAACGGGGCCATCAATCTCACTCTGAATGTCAGGGCGTGATGACTATCTGGTAAACACGGTAGGCCACAGTGCCTAGGAAGATGAAGGCGACGATTAGGGCTGCGAGACGTAGTCGGCGTCGGTTTATGTTGATTCCCGTTTTTCCGTAGTAGGGTGAGAGTAGCTCGCTGGTCACGAGCAGAATTATTGCCACCACCGCCGTCCAGAGGCTGAGGTCAGTTAAACTTAGCGGGAACCACACTACGCTATCAAGCCTCATCTAGAATCTTGTAGGAGGATTCGAGCGATTTCCCATCGGCCGAAAATTTGTCTCCTTCAAACGATACTGGCTTGCCGGTTGCTATGGTGAGCACGCATGCCATGGCGCTGCAGATCGGGCACCCTAGGCCTGCGCATACCCTGGTGCTGCCGCTGAGTGTGTGGCAGAAGTCGGAGTAGACTGATTCGTTAAAGTTGAAGATGACCCGATTCCCCTTGACGTGCATTTGAAAATCCTGCGCCATCTCAAGATCCTCAACCATCAGCTTTGGTAGACGTTCGCCGAGAGTCTCTAGGCTGCATTTCTCCAACCCCCCGCCGAGTTTCTTCTCGATCAAGTTCGCTAACGCCAAGCCCGGGGGAATCATGGCGAGGCCTTTAGGATTCTCGATGAACATTTTATCCTCAATCTCCTTAGCCTTCGGAATTCTACCGAATGGTTCGGCGGGAACGAATACAACCGCTTTCTCAGGATTTCCTCCCGGTAGGTAGATGCCCTTCTCACAGTAGCCCATCTCGGTCATGACGCGGTCTATGTTTCTGAGTGAGGAGAATGCCGTTGAGTCCATGAGGTCCTTTCTCACGTAATTCTGAGGCCTGATGAACAGAAGTAGTCGCCCCCCAAAACGTCAAACCCAGGCCGATGAAGGCGAGCACGGTTGACGACGCAAAAACTGAAACGAGAAGAGAAAACACTCCGGTGATTATCATAGAGTAGCTTGCGATCGTTGAGGGGAGTCTCCTCTTTTTCTTAGTTAGAGTTTGAAGCTGGCTCTTCTCCAGCCCTTTCATGCTACCGCAATTCCTCCTCCTCCCGGTGAGCCGGCTCCAATTCCAGCTTCGTAGCTTCCCCGTGAACTTGTTCAGTTTGAGTCATTAACTCTCCAGGCTGGGCTTCCTTGGTCACGTTTATGGTGGGGTTGGGTTAGTATTGATTGAGGACCTTTTAACCATACTTCCCATACTCGCTCCTCTAGTCTTAACTTCCATTCCCACTCGCGGAGAAGATGCACAGTGATATTGCGCCTTATCCTCCAAAACCTAGAGGGATGATTAAGCATCGCTCCGCAGAGTCTGCAATCGTGATTGAGGTGGTCGGCTTTAGCACCGCACTTGTCGCAATAAACCAAACCAGTTTTCCCTTTCGAGAAGTAAGTCGCTCTCGCCACAATAATAAAGTTCTCAATGCGTGCTCCAGAAAAGCTGTTTGCTCTGTAAGAGCGGTCGACCCGACAACGCTAATAGAAGATTAACATATATTGTCTAGCTATTCTGTTCCCAATGAATCGAAGGGTCTGTAACAGCAAGGATAAGACGGTTTAGCTGCTCAGGAGTAGACATTCGCACAATTTGACGAGGTCAGGGTGTGTGAGTTTGGGTCAAACAGTCGAGGCGAAAACGGAGCACTTACAGAACTCCAAGATTAGAAACGGCAAACATAATTCCATGTTGAACGTTCGTGACCCAGTAGAAGACACCGACAGCCAAGAAGGCGGCAGAGTTGAGTTCGAGAAGTACCGCTAGCACGCTATTGCATTTAGGTCTGATTAGAAGCGTTGTAACGTCTGAGGGAACAAGCTATGAGGTTACAGACCCAGATCTGACGGAAAAGTTTAGCGCAATGAAGCAGACTCTTGGAATGCTGGAGGTTCCACGTATGCAGGGCAAACCGTTCGTTCTTGTTGTGATTCCGGCGCTCAACGAAGAGAAGTCAATTGTAGCGGTGATAAGAGGCGCAAAAAAGACATTGCCCTGCGATGTCATGATTATTGATGGGGGGTCGCTCGACAGTACTCGGGAACTTGCGGAGTCGGAGGGGGTTGCGGTGCTGGCACAGAGTAGTGACGGAAAAGGGGAGGCATTACGTGCAGCCTTTGATCTTGCGGTGAACTGGGTTTTCGCGGATTTCGTGGTAATGATGGACGCCGATGGTTCCATGGATCCTTCAGAAATTCCATCGCTGATTGCCGCACTGGAGTCTGGAGCACACATAGCCCATGGATCTAGGTTTGCGCCTGGTGGGGGCTCGAACGATTTGACTCTGACTCGGAAAATCGGCAATAAGTTTTTCGTCCATCTCACAAACATGTTGTTTCGAACGAGCTACACTGACCTATGCTATGGTTTCAAGGCTTTCAGAGCATGCGCTTTGAAGGAGCTCAGTCCACACATAAACGCTACAGGATTTGACATCGAGGTCCAGATTGCGATAAAGGCTGCAAAACTTGGAATTAAGTTCGTTGAGGTGCCAAGCTTCGAGTCAAGAAGATGGGAGGGGAATTCTCACCTTAAGACAATTCCTGACGGATTTAGAATATTGAAGTTGATAATCAAGGAATACTTCTCACAGGTTTCACATCGAGTGGGGCTCCCTGCGGTGTGTTGACGAGGAGTTTTCCGTCAGAACTTGAATCAGTGGAGGAATGAGGTAGTGCCCTTTGCCTGGTTTTACGTCATCTGTGTGTGAGTGGTTTACTTCTCTTTTTTTAGATCAGCTCGAGTAAGATGAGAGTATTAAGACTCCGCATCTCAGTAATGTGCATGTCCACTGACTACACCACGTTGAGCGCCTGAATAGGACGAGTTGAGAACCGATGTCCTTCTCGTACTAATTCGGCTAGTTGCTATGGGAATTGGCATGCGTAATTTGATCATCGGCGGTCTCCTCTTCCTAGTCATCTATCTAACCTTGGCCCCGATCACAGGAGCCATCAACAAGTGGGACGTTTCGAATCTGAGATCCATGCTATGTCGGACCCGCATAGTTGGCTGGTTAGCTAACCCGATATTCGATTATGAAGCAAAGCTACTCTCAATGATGGGAAGAGACTGAGCTGACGGGATCGAGTCCGTACGATTCGCCGAGAAAGGCTTACCCCCGAGCAAACCCAAGCTGGTTGGGTGATCTAGGCATGCCTTCTATTTCCTCACAATCGAAGTGCTTGGATGATTGGATGCCGGACAAGTTGTGGGATCAAGTGAAACGGTACATGCCAATTCCATGTGTGGATGTCATCGTTGAGGATTCCAGAGGCGAGACCCTTCTGGGGTGGCGGCAGATACTGTCCTACAGAAACGTGTGGCTCTTCCAGGTGGACGCGTAGGCAAGGGCGAACCTACAAGCAGCAGCCGAAAGAATACTCGCGGAATACGGCCTGGTTGTCCGTCACCTGTTTTTGGTGAGTGTTTTTCCAATTAGGTTTCCTTCCCGCTCCGATCTCTCCGTCTGCCTTGCAGCCAAGCATTCTAGGGGAGAGGCGAGACCTGACGGTATCGAATTCTCCAACTTTCGCTGGACAAGATCGTTGCCAAGAAGGATCGGCGCGAATTACAAGCGTATGATAATTCAATGGAATAGGATGAAACGCAACCCGCAGGTCGTACGGTTCAGTAGATTATGAAAGCTGTTTGGCACTGTTGTCATACCGACGCTGGATGAGGCTGAGGGCATAGGCGAATGTCCTTGAGGAAGTCGAGAAAGAGGGCTACAAGAATATTCTCGTAGTCGAAGGATACTCCGAAGACAAGACCGCCGAAATGGCCCGCCAGTATGGTGTCAAGGTGATCTATCAGCACGGTCCGGGGAAAGCTGGAGCAGTAAGAACCGCCATAGAACATGTGCAGACTCCCTACATGCTGTTCATGGACGGAGACTGCACCTACGACCCGAAGGACATGTGGCGGCTACTGAACCATGCTGATCGTTATGCTCACGTCATAGGCGTAGGGATAAACGGAACATAACCACGCGTTCACAGGCTTGGCAACTGGGTCATATCCCAAACATTCAGCATGCTTTTCGGCGTGCATATTTCCGATGTCTGCACCGGCATGTATCTTCTCGATACCGAGGAAGCGAAAAATTACGAGTTGCGGGAACCTGGGTTCATGGTTGAGATTGAACTGGCTGCATGTTCAGCGTCAAACGATTCGGTGACGGAAGTTCCGATAACCTATAGGCCGAGAGTCGGCCAAGGGAAGCTAACTGCGTGGGATGGCTTCTCCATACTGACTGCCGCCTTCACTCTGGCCAGACGGTACAACCCAATACTCCTCTACTCCGGTCTTAGCCCTAACCATAATCCCCGGCGCCATAATCTTAGGCTGGGTTGCTTTGCAGGAGTTGACAACCGGCGTATGGAATTCGGGATGGAGCCTCGTGGGCGCGATTGCTGGCGATTACGGCGGCTCAAGCGTTCACTTTAGCGAGTGTATCAATGCTAATGAGGCACTCGGAAGATCGAATCATGCACGAAATAAGAAGAGCAAAAAAGGCGTCATAATCATCCCAACCAACCGCACACGAACTACAATTGTTGCCCCGACTATGACACATCTGAACAGATTACAGAATGCGGATTCCAGTGATGGAACAACACTCTCTGAAATTGTCTTGCGCCATCGCCTCTCACAGAAGACCCTTCCCTGCACTCTAATGGTGCAATTCGCAATGGATTATAACCCTCAACGAACTTTCTGAGTTCAAGGTGCAGCAGTTTCCGTGTCCGCGACCACTACGCAATCGCATCATTCCGGTCGTAGCTCAGCTAAGGATTGGATGAGTGATTTGCTTGAAGATGGTAACTCTATCACTTATCCTTGTCTTGTTGGTTTGCAGCGGCGTGGTTTTAGAAACGGGAATTGGAGGCGCCTGAACTCGAGGATAAGGCGCTTTTCCGCTGCGCTTTCTGGGTCGCCAAAGTCAGGGGCAAGATCAGCAACACGAAACTAGTTGTCCAGGTCCTGAGCGTTGCATTGAAACTCGTTGAACATGTACCAGGCGTGATCTTGAAGGTTGGTCGGAGAAAAGCCGCGCAGATGAAGGAGATGTATGCGAAGCCACTTGGAGTATTCAGTTGGGCGCCGCAGGCTAGAGAATGGTTGAATGATTCAAGGTACATCAGGTATCTCGGAACGCTCGGAGCGAACCCCTAACATGACTATGTTCCAATCTATGTTGAAGCAGATTCCCGATAAGGAACTGGAGGAAGTAAGAGCCCAGGTTGTGGCGAAGGGCCTGTTTAGGAAAGTTGCTACCTAGAATGGCGTAGGATATGAGATTACTGATGCGGGATGGCGATTTGTCAAGGAATACGAAGATGCACAATGTGATCTTGGAGAAAATCGATCGAAGTTATCAGTAAACAACAATGGCATAGCCGTGGAAGACATGGATTCCTCGGGATCTTTCATGGAGCAAGCAGAATTGCTTGAGCTCCAGTCCAATTCGCGGATGCTCCAGCGGATGTATGAGGTCGTGAAGCCTGACATCAGCATCGTCATTCCGACTTTGGATGAGTCGAAAACGATAGGCGCTGTCTTGAACACAATTCGGTTGCAGTATCCAGTGGAGGTTCTTGTATTGGACGCGAGTAATGATGAGACGGCGCTGGTTGCAGCCAGGTATGGCGCAAGAGTAGTGAAGCAGAACGGACATGGGAAGGGCAGCGCTTTACGTCAAGCCTTTCATGGACTTGACAGCGACATAGTTGTGATGCTTGATGGTGACGCATCCATGCGGCCGCAGGAGATTCCTTCACAACGCGGCCGATTATGTCAGGAAATTGTCCGGGATCGCTGATGACTGGTTTGTCACGTGAAAGTGTTGACGGTTAAAATGAATATCAGCGTAATTGGTTTGGGAAAAATGGGTCTGCTTCATGCAGCGATCGCGAATTCGTTGCAGGGCGCGAGCGTGACATCGGTCTGCGAGAAGGATCTATTCTTGTCGACAGCCGCCAAGGCCTTCCTATCGAAAGGCGTAACCGTCTATAGAGATGTGCAAAAGATGATTTGGGAGGAACAGCCAGACGCCGTTTTCGTGACGACCCCTATTGACACTCATGTTTCCATCATCGACGATATTCTCAAGGCGAAAAGTGACCTGAGCGTGTTTGTCGAAAAACCGTTGGCGGGCTCCCGTGAGCAAGCGAGGATTGCTTGTGAAGCCGCGAATCGTTCGCGAGGAGTGCACATGGTGGGATTCCAGAAGAGGTTCTCACCAGTTTTCCGAAAAGCACGGGAGCTCATGAAAGGGAATCTTGAAGAACCTATCTTCTTCAGAGCATACTGCCTTTCTTCTGATGTACTGCGTGAGGGAAGCGCGTGGCGGTCAAAGAAAGGCGCCGGTGGAGTTCTCCTCGATTCGGCGCCTCACCTGTTGGATATTCTGATATGGTTTTTCGGAGAACCAACCTCTGTCATGGCGATCAAAAAGCAGGTGTACTCACGCGAGGTCGAAGACTACGTCCATGCACTCTTCTCATTTGAATCTGGTTTACAAGGACACCTAGATGCCTGCTGGAGCGTGAGCAACTACCGACTTCCCGAATTCTTACTTGAGATTCATGGTAGGAATGGGATACTGACAGTAACCGATGATTACGTCAAGTTTACTCCCGGAAAACAAACAGGCGGGAATGGAGGAGAGCCAGACGTATCACAGACAGTCCTTTCAATACGCCAGTTCCTTTTCTGCTAACCGACCCCGAATACACTCTAGAGGACGTTGCCTTTCTCGAAGCCATTCGAACTCGAACCACACCAGAAACGAATTTCGATCAAGCAGCAAAAGTCAACACCCTAATTGACAGAATTCTGGAGAACGCTGAACAAGGAGGACACAAATCGCGCTGAAAACTCTGCTAATTGGGGACAATAGTTTCATCGGAGTAAGTCACCTGTCCCAGGAAAGGGCAAGAGAACGAGTAGAGAAGCTCGATGTGAAATCAATCGTCGAAATAATCGAAACCGCTGTGTCATGCGGAGCCACAGGATACACGTTCTCAACACATCCACTAAATCTACAGATTGTGAGGGCCCTGCGAGATTCAGTAAAGATCGAGAACGGATTTGGTCTGTACCCAGTGCTTCCATATGCTCAAGGGTACGTGAGGCTCGCAAATGAAAAGGGAATGAGAGGCCTAGTCGACGAAACTTTGTCTAAGCTATCATTGTCGGACAAAGCGAAAGCCCTCTTCAAGAGTGGTTTCTCTGCGCTTCGACTGGACCCGCTCGGAATTTTGAAGGCATATGTGGACATGGAACTCGCGGGTTACCTCAGCGAGAAACCGGAAAATACCACTCTCCGGAGTGTGCTGTTGCACGAAGTGGTTACGGATCTCTGCTTGGGGTTACGAGATGTTCAATTGCTGGATGCGTTTGCACAACACATACGAGAAAAGTATCATGTTAGCCCAGGGTTTGTGACCTACAATCTTGTGAAATTTGTCGAACTCTTCCGAAAAGCAGGACTTGCCATGGGAGATGTCGTCATCATGACTCCTTTCAATAGTGTCGGATACCAAATGAGTCCCTCAAGGCAGTCATGTGAAGCCTGCCTATCATCTCTACCGGAATCCAATCTGATTGCAATGAGCATAATGGCTGGAGGATACTTGACATTGGAACACTCACTTGACTACTTACGAACTTTACCGAGGCTTTCAGGAGTGGCTGTAGGGGTCTCCTCAAAAGAGCACGGTGAGGACACGTTCAAGAAGCTAAAATCATTACTCTGAGCATTTTTTGGATCGTTACATGAACAATTCTCCACGAGACTTTGTGGAGACGGCTGAGGAGAATACTTGTAGCATAGGCATCGGGAAGCCAGCAAACTCGCAGTCTATTCACAAGCATGCTCGCTAGAGAGCTTCATCGAGCAAGCCATTAGTTATTAGCTTGCTTCAACGAGTCTAAGAAGTTGGACGGCTCATCTCTGTTCTTTGCCATGGTTGTATGATCAGAAATAGCTGACGGAAATCATGAAGATCGCATACTTGAACACACTTGGCATCCCTGCTCACTATCGCGGATTCGAGACATGCGTAGAAGAGGTAAGCGTTAGGCTGGTGCAGAAGGGACATGAAGTCACGGTTTATTGTGGATCATGGGCCCACTCTATCGCGAAGTGTTCTTCATACAAAGGCGTGAATTTGACCTACGTGGCTGGTAGCTCAAGGAAGTTCCTCGATTACCCCGCTCGATCGTTTCTGTCGACTATCGATGCGATATCAAAGGACTTCGAAATATTACACTACTACGGGACTGACAGTTCTGTATTCACTTTCCTTCCGCGAATTCTCTCAGGAAAGAAAAAGGTTGTAATGTCGCTGGACGGATTTGCATGGAATCGCTCAAGCTACCCTCATTGGCTTCAGCTAGCACTTCGTTCCTCCGCCCGGCTGCCTCTCTACATTCCACACGCAACAATCGTGGACTCGCGTCAAGTGAGCGAGTGGTACAAAAAAACCTATGGTGCGGCCACTGAATATATTCCGTACGGTGCGAAGGTTTCGCCCCGAAACGCCAATCCTGATGTGTTGCGAAAATTCGGTCTTGAGGATAACGAGTATCTTTTGTTCGTGGGCGCTTTGGTTCGTGAGAAGGGAGTCCACTATCTGATTCGAGCATTCAATGATCTCCATTTGAGGTCCAAGATGAAGTTGGCCATTGTGGGCGGGAACCCCTATAGCTCAGGATATGAGTTGGACCTGAGGAAGATGGCGGGTGAAAATGTCAAGTTTGTAGGCTATGTCTACGGGTCAGATGTTGAACATCTGTTCAAGGGCGCCTACCTATATGTGACCGCATCGGAATTGGAGGGTACCTCTCCGGCCCTATTGTCGGCGATGGGGTTTGGGAACTGTGTCGTAGTCAGCGATCTTATCGAAAACATTGAAACCGTTGGAGGTGCTGGCGTGACTTTCAGAAACAGGGACATTGGAGATTTCGCGACAATCTTTCCTGGCTAATCTCGAATCCCTCGATTGTGGAGAACTATCGAGAGAAGGCTGCGGAACGAGTTGCCCGACATTATTCTTGGGATTCAGTCGCCGACCGAACCGAGAAACTATACTTTTCATTAACGAAAAAGGACTAATAGTTCAGGTAAACTCTCTTGACTGCAAATACGAGACGATGCAGATGACATACACTTGACCAAATCAAAAGTCCTCGTAACGGGAGCTGCTGGCGTTGTGGGCACCGATCTTTGCGACGTACTGAAGAGCGCTGGATACGAAGTCTGTCAGACTGACATGAACCTTGAACCCGGGATAATTCACTTGGACGTGAGAGACATTATGGAAGTCAGGAGCGTTGTGAGTAACGAGCACCCGCGGGTTCATTATTCATCTGCAGCAGAGACGGACGTAGACCGATGCCAAATCGACCCCGACCACGCCTACCGTACCAACACCGTAGGTACTTGGAATGTTGCACTGACATGTCAGAAAGAGAATATCCCCCTGGTCTATGTCAGTACCGCGGGTGTCTTTGACGGAGAAAAGGCTGAGCCCTATGTTGAGTTCGATGAACCAAATCCGGTGAACACCTATGGCAAAGCAAAGCTGGAAGGAGAGCGACTTGTCGCCCGTCTGCTTTCTCGATACTTCATAGTAAGAGCGGCATGGATGATCGGAGGAGGAGCAGCTAAAGACAAGAAGTTTGTAGGCAAAATCATGAAACAGATTGATGCAGGAGCGAAAGAACTGAAAGCGGTAAATGACAAGATCGGTAGCATTACATACTCATTGGACTTTTCACGTTGCCTCGCCGATTTGATCAAAACTGACTTTTACGGACTGTACCACATGGCGAACAAGGGAACGTGTACAAGATACGATGTTGCCAGGCATGTTCTCAATTACCTCGACAGAAATAACGTGAAACTGGATTCAGTCACCTCCGAAACCTTTACGCTCCCTGCACCAAGAGCTAGATCTGAGATGCTGCGCAACTACATGCTAGAGCTTAGGGAGATGGATACGATGCGCGACTGGCGAGACGCACTCAACGACTACCTGGAGACCCACTTTTCCCAATTCAAACATGCCGCCTAGTAACTGAAATTATCAGGCATCGAGCTCAAGTTTCCGGGTGAACACCTCTTCGAGACCCTGAAGTTCATTTTCACAGCGTCCTTCTACCCTCCATACCACTTAGGTGGAGACGCCAATCACGTCAGATATCTGGCTGAAGAACTTGTGAATAGAGGTCACGAAGTGCATGTGCTTCACAGCCTCGATGCATACAGGGCAAAAAGAAGGGGAACTCCGGTTCCGTCCGACTCGCACGGGGTCATCACTCACCCCATCGAGACTCGCTTTGGACTGAGCGCCCATGAAGTGTACGTTTTCGGAAATTCAAGACCAGTTATCAGGAAGTTTCGCGATCTCGTCCAGAATGTTGCCCCAGACGTTATCCATCATCACAACATATCCCTCCTCGGATACAAGATCTTGGAAAGGCAGGGGAAATACCCCAACCTCTACTCCGCTCACGACTACTGGCTCATATGTCCGACAAGCAATCTATTCAAGAACGGAAAGGAAGTCTGCGAAAAACCTTCCTGCACGATCTGCGGGCTGTACCACAAAAGACCTCCGCAGCTGTGGAGACGCCAATCGAGATTCGAAGATGCGATCAAAGGGATTGATACTTTCATTGCTTCGAGCGAGTATGCAAAAGAAATGTTCGCCCGGAGACTGTCGGTCAGACAAGTCGTGATTCCGAACTTCGTTCCTCATGCGCCTTCCCAAATTCAATCCTCAGGATTTTCAAACTTCTTTCTATTTGTCGGAATGCTTGAGAAGCACAAAGGCGCTACACAACTGATTGAAGCCTTCAAAGAGATCACGAAACGGAAAGATGCGAACCTGATCATCGTCGGGAGTGGCAGTCTTGATAGCACGATACGTCGTCAAATACAAGAAAGCGGCCTTAAAGATAGAATTTTACTTTTCAACTGGATGGAACTTGACTCGATTTACAGATTGCTCAAAGACTCGACCGCTCTCATAATACCATCAGTATGGCCCGAGAATTGCCCGCTAATCGCTCTGCAAGCCCTCTCCGTCGGAACTCCCGTAATAGGCTCGAAGAAGGGCGGTGTCCCAGAAATTGTCGAGAAACTTAACCCATGCTTGCTCTATGAATCGAACGCTAGGCTCGTGGAGATATTAGATAGCTTCGAACCGTACTCAACCGACCAGGTGAAACAAGTTTATGAAAAGTACTACTCGCCGGAAGTCTTCATAAACAAATATCTTGATCTGGTCAATAGCTTTGCCTCGATCTAGAGCCCGGAACCAGCCGCCTACTCGACAAAGTTCACGATGGTGCGAGCAAGTGATCATTACGGTATCATTGCGTACACAAGAGTCTCAGCACGTGCCAAGTGTTATTCCTCCAACGAAGCCGAGTGTAACCGATTCAGGGTGATTGATTAGATTGCGCGTTGTCGTGACGGGAGGGAATGGTTTCCTTGGTCAAGTCCTTTGCAGAGAGTTGCTGCAGACCTGTGAATTGGCCGTTCTGGACAAGACCTCGAGTCAGAACCAGCCGCAAGGAGTGCACCAGCTCTCATGTGATATTTCTGACACTACTGATACTGCAGCATCAGATTTCGTTCTCGCATACAAGCCCGAAACGATAGTCCATCTGGCAGCAATAACGGGGGTCAAGAAGTGTGAACAAGATCCGCGAAAGGCTATTTCGGTCAATGTGAGTGGCGCGGTGAATATTGCTGATCTGGCTTCACGAGTTGGGTCGCTTCTGATCTTCGCGTCATCGAGAGAGGTATACGGTGAGACCACAGGCCAATCGACGAAAGAGAGTGATCCCCTAAACCCAAACAATTTGTATGGGTTAACTAAACTCATGGGTGAGCAAGCACTACAATGGTTTAATCGCCTCAGAGACCTTCGATCTACAATTCTACGGTTCACCAATCTGTACGGACCAGGCGGAGACCAATACGCAACTGACGTAATCATGAAACGTGCCATGGCGAATCGAGACATCACCATATATGGTGGCACACAAATGCTCAACCTAATCCACGCTCAAGACGTTGCGCGCGCCATAGCACTGACATTGAACGGCAATTTTGTCGGCGAGACTTTCAACATAGGGTCAAAGGACTCGATAACTGTTGAAGAGTTAGTGCGAAAGATCCTCACTATTACAAACAGTCGTTCCCGCATTCTTCACGCCGAAATGCGAACAAATGAGACTCAAAAGTTCATACCTAGTCTAGCGAAGGCCTCTACGGCGCTAGGTTTCTCGGCGAGAATCCATCTTGAAGAAGGCCTGTCTGACTTGATGAAATACTATTCGTCACCTACAAACAAGATCTAGTTCAATTATACTTGCATAGGGCGTGACTTAAAGCGTCAGAGCCAGTCGAATCAAGAGGAGAATCTGGACGTATTTGTTCTCCATCTTATACACAGCACAGACTAAGCACAAGATTGAAATTGTCAGACCGATCAGATTCAGGTAAGGCAATACCGAGTCAATTGCAGCAGGGGTTGCAGGCATAGTGGCCATAGGGGCTTGGATAGGGTGGACGATGGCTACTACACCACCGCCCCCACTTCTTGAGAGCGAGATGCTCTCATCTAGCAAGTTTATCCACACGTTGCAAGTTGCTATCGCGTGAGTTCTATGAAGAAGAGGACCAATGCCACATGGTAAAGAACCAACCGCGCGATCTTTCATCCAGTCGGGAAACCACGCTGGTAACCGGCGGAGCTGGATTCATAGGTTCCCATCTCGTTGATAGACTCGTTGAGCAAAGGAAAAAAGTCATTGTCTTGGATAATCTTTCCTCGGGAAGAAATTCTAATGTTACAAGTAACAGCAACGTGAGGTTTGTTTGCGGAGATATTCGTGATGCTGAATTAGTTGATGAGCTTGCCAAGGAATCAGACATCATATTTCACCTTGCAGAATTTATCCCTGAAACTAGAAAATATGGCAGCGGACATGTCATAAGATACTCTATGCAAAATCCGCTGGAGGATTTTGACATAAGTTGTAGAGGGACCCTGATTCTCTTAGAGAAGGCTAGGAAATATTCGACGAGACTAGTGTTCGCCTCTTCGGCAGCGGTCTACGGAGAACCAGATATTGTGCCCACCAATGAGGATAGCCCTACGCTACCCTGTTCTCCTTACGGTGCTTCGAAACTATGTGCTGAGACTTACACTCGAATGTATGCAAGAATCCATGGACTGCAGACGACTATCCTGAGATTTTTCAACGTCTACGGACCGCGACAACAGAAGTACGTGATGTACGACACCTTACTCAAATTGAAAGATAATTCTGAAAGGCTTGAGATCCTAGGCTCAGGAGAAGAAGTAAGAGATTTCATCTTCGTGTCCGACGTGGTGGATGCGATACTCCTAGTTGCCCGTGACGATCGCGCGGCTGGACACACCTTCAACATAGGCACCGGAATACAGACATCAATCAAAGATCTTGTCGAGTTGGTCTTAGACATCTTGGGCAAACAGCCACAAGTCGTGTTTACTGAAAACTCTTGGAAGGGTGACATCAAGAAACTCGTGGCAGATATAAAGCGAATCGAAAGCATTGGTTTCAAGCCAAAGTTCGAGTTGGAATCAGGACTCAGAAAGCTCGTAGACTGGTTCAACGCCACAGGCGATGTATGATGAGTATTCACAACTCGTTTAGCCAGTATCTTATGCAGCGGCTGAGTTTCTTTGTTGACGGTCGAGGGTAGAGCTCTGAAATGTGACTCTTCTGGCGGGAAGCGTATTGCCTCTGAGAACCACTGTCGCCCGCGCGGTGGGCAAGAAAGAGTACATATCTGCAATTGCGGCTGAAGGGAGTTGAGCTCGTGGCTAATGTCAATTCTTCAAAACCTGCGCTGTCCCGCGTCTCACGTTTGAACTTGAAACTTTACACTGGTTATGATTATGGCGAGATGATTCGCAAAGAGGAATTGAATGCAGTCATAATGGACCTGCCAAACCACAAAGGTTGCTCGACATTGACTACCGAGCAAGGAAGAGATATCCTGATTGAGAACGTTCTAGCTACAAACACTCGAAGTCAAGGAGATAGATATTGAACGAAAGATCGGCGATGATATTTTCTTCGATTATTGGAATGACTCTATGCCACAATCCTTCGTATACGGCACTTGAGATCAAGGATTTTGGGAGGTTGGGGCTTTAATGACGTCGCATGTGTGCTTTGTTTCTCCGTTCGCGTTTCCCCCTTTCCTCGATGGTATGAAGAGGCATACTTGGTCGATGGCGAACGGGCTCGCTGACAGGGGCATACAAGTTACAATTATGTCAACTGATGCCAAACGTGTGGCGGAGAAACCAAACATCACTTGCTACCGGATACATCAACCACCTCGAGTTGCCAGTCTCTTCGGGCTGAACTACCTTCAGATGAGCAGAGAGGCACTCTCCGTGTATAGAAGGGTCGTGGAAACTCGAAGTGTGGACATAATTAATGTCCAGGAACAAAGCGGCATTGCCTTCGTAAGAAACAAGAAAGCCTTGAAAAGCAAACTAGTAGCATTCTGTCATGGGATTCACGGGGCCGGCAGTATTTGGGATCACCTGATCTGGCTGCCATTTGTCGTGCCCTTGCAAAGGGAAGTTTTCAAAGGAGCGGATTGGATTTTCGCTGCAAATGATCCAGCCATCGTCAAACGATTTTATGGAATCAAGAGTGACAATATCACACAAATATCCAATGGAGCCGACCAGAAGGAATTCGACGCCATACTAGGAGACAGACATTTCTTGGCGTGGGTGAAGTGCAAATACAGGATCGATGATTTCCCAATAATTTTGTACGTCGGAACAATAAGTAGGCGAAAACGTGTGCACATGCTGATAGACGCATTCAGAGAACTAGGTAACTATCCACGCGCAAGGCTACTGATCGCTGGAGGAGAGGTTACTAATCAGAAGGATTACTTCGAATTTTGTCGGAGGCGATCTGGCGGTGCAAATATTTCCATGCTAGGCTACGTCCCGGAAAAAGAACTGGTCGCTCTTTATCATCTTGCGGATGTCTTCGTACTTCCGTCAGAAGCTGAAGGCTTGCCTCAAGTCCTCATGGAGAGCTTGATGGGGGGGACGCCGGTTGTAGCTCCTGATTCGGGTGCGGTTCGGTCGCTAGTCGAGGGAAACCGCGTGGGATACACGTTTGACCCCAATACCTTGAATAAGACCAAGCTCAAAGAGAAGATCGAATTGTGTTTGACCAACTTGACTGAATTGAGAAATAATGTGCAAAGAAGCAGACATAGATTCAGTTGGGACGTCACGGTTGAGAAAGTATTGACAATTTACGAGCAATTGCTTCACGATCGTTTGTAAAGCTCTGGGGGCCCATGTTCACAAGGGTTGAAATGAGACGTTTCCCTGAAAGAGACTTTGGTGGAGACGGTCAACCCTCTTAATTTAGCAAGTGGGCATTCTCGAGCAAGTGGATTGTAGTATCGGCACAGCTAGTGCGAGTCTTTGAGTCTTGTTTGAAGGAAAGCTAGGAACATCGATTTGTCGAACAATTCATTTGATACTGAAGAAGCTCCTCAACGGCCACTATCTTGGTTGGGGTAGTAAGCTTGAATTATAACGATGAAGTCAGCATATACGCAACTTGATAACTGCAAGCAACGTGCGCACTGGAGCACGCATTGAAGTGCTCTGCGCTTACACCATACTCGCAGCATTTTTGATGATGGCTATCGTATCAATATACACTACGAATTCCAGTACTCTATTCTACCTTGCATTTATTGTGGTCTCATTCGTCATCGGTCTCGCTGTATCCGGATGGTCATCTAACCATGAAGCGTTTTTCATTCTGTTAGTCAGTACACTTATCCTGAGATCGATTGTT
Source organism: Candidatus Bathyarchaeota archaeon (assembly GCA_963835925.1). Classification (GTDB taxonomy): domain Archaea; phylum Thermoproteota; class Bathyarchaeia; order 40CM-2-53-6; family 40CM-2-53-6; genus FEN-987. The sequence continues at coordinate 714,291 of CAWIHH010000004.1, read as the reverse complement.
CCGCTAAGCAAACCCGGAATGATAATTGACAACTATCCTGACGCATTCACTCTGAGACAAAATTTGCTATACATGCTAAATAATCATGTTGCGCTTACACCAAGCGCGATTGTCCCGGACACCGACACGACCGGCATGGCCTATTATTTTGCCAGCTATCCGGGTGCGAGCCTTCTATTGGCTTCTCTTCAAATGATCTCGGGAATCGATTCTAATGTTTTACTCAAATATCTGCCTATCTTGCTGATTTTGCCAGTGTTCGGTGCAATACCTATCGCCGTACGTGCGCTTGGAATTCATAGTGACCGGGCTGAGTTGATAGCAACAACGATCGTCGTAATGATTCCATTTATCATGGAAGGAACATCTCACGACTCCCCTCACAGTTACGGAACGATTATGTTCCTCATCGGAATCGCGTTCTTCCTAGACTGGCTCACCGGAAGAAAACGGCAATCTGCTCTTTGCTTCACTATCGTATCCTGGGCCTCAGTAATCTACAATGTGACCAGCAGCGTCTTCCTTTTAGCAGTAATCCTCAGTTTGATCTTACCTGCAGCTCTATTCAGACGTCGGTCGCAAGTGAAAACTGAGTTGACCCTCGTGTTGATCTTCGTTGCAGCAATTGCCGGGTGGTCTGTGTACTCCTCATCAGCCATAGTGCCTTTCCTCTATGATGTCGCTGTTCAGATCTTTTCTCATAATTTTGCTTCTAATCTAACCCCATATTTGCTTCCCAAAACATATGTCCCAAAACCGTTGTGGATAATATTAAGTGAATACTTGGCTTTTGGATTATTCGGTGTTGCAGCCTTGGCCAGTGTCTTTATGAAGGCGAAAGGTCTGTTCCTTGCAAAACTCTTTACTTTGACAAGTGCTCTTCTGGCATTGGTCTTTGCATCTGTTTGGTTGTCAGGTCTTCAGATTTCGACAGATATGTTCGAACGTGCTTTCTTACTACTTATGGTTGGCTGTGCCCCACTTGTAGGAGCGCGACTTGCGAAAACAATTGATGAGCTGTCAAACACGCTCTCTAAACATGGATTATTGTGTCAGAGCAAGAATTTCCTGATGGTAGCACTGATAACCCTCCTGGTCCTTAACTCTGTCTTCTACGCATTGCCCCCGTACTACTACAATGCGTCCGTCCCGCTACAGTCGGAGGATACCCGATACAATCTCGAAAAATGGCAGAGCTTAGGAGTCTTCTTTTCCTCATATGCTGATCTCAACAAGTATACTTTCGGTCCGCGGCTTGGTCAAGATCTTGTTGGAGGTTACTCGGGAGCGAAGTATACGACGTTTGCGACGAGCAATGTGATATGCTGTACTATACCGGCTTCATGGTTTCCATATTTGCCCATACTTGAGAGAGGGAATTATATCGTGATTTCGTGGTCCATGCTGACAGCGCCTGACAGTCCAGGATACCGCCCAGACATACTGACTCCCGCAAGAATCTCGACTAGAGTGTACGATAACGGTGAGATTATTCTGTTGGTTGCATTTGCTCCGGACGTGCTTGTACCCAGTGGGAACATGATGACGTAAATCAGAGCCGTGTATGGATCCTCTGGATCCATTAGCTAACCAAATAAGCGGGATAGAAAACTTCCGAGAAATCTTGTGTGCTGGAAACTAAAATCAAGTTCTGAAGGTTGGTCGGAGGATTTGCAGTGCTCTCGAGTCATATGTTCACTGAAGTGCAGCTATATCCTCACGATAAGAATCATCGCAAGAAAGGAATTGATGCTGACTTGGATTATGAGGGTGAAGATCTTCTCACCGAAGATCTAAGAAAGGAACTCAAGGGCTTTCCGTCAGAGATTCTCCGAAGCAAAGGCTACCTGATTACTATTGAATCTCTCTTGACAATTCAATTTAGCCGGTCACAGAGGGGAGTGCTGAAGATTGCGGAAAAAGCTTTCGGGCCGCAAACATGGTGTTAGTTATCTACAAGTATCAGCGATAGAAAACCGCTTAATCCGCCCACTTTTCGGCGCCAAATTCAATGCCCATCTTTGGAACAAACACAAGGTGGGCACTATATCTAGCAGGAATTGAATTGGTCAAAGGTCAAGATGCTCAAGGTACGAATGGTACAGCCATCGAGTCTTGAATAAAATTAGCTTGTCGAGAGTATTGCACGGTGACTTGAGAAATTGTTACAGGCAACTGGAGCACCAGTGTTTGCCCTGAAGGTTGCGATTTAGCGTAGGTACCAACGTTCGCTTGGATGCTCGTCGCTGAATAGCCTAGGGGAATTGATATGAGAATCTGTATTGGGGCCGTCATTCCTCCGATTTTGAAGGTTTGGTTGAGGGCGTTGGAGGTTGTTGATAGAATTGCAGGTGATGATACCTGTCGAACGAAAGGGCGAACGATGTTTTCAAGCAGAGGATGACGTACGGTTCCATCTGGGTTAAAGAGATCCATGCTCCAAGATGTTTTCGCGTAGTCCCACCAGGCTGCGCTAATTGAATAGGTATCGTACAAGGAAAGGCTGTCATTGATGTATTGGGCGACGCCCGGAGCCGTAGCCATCATTCCCCATTCTCCAATGAAGACGGGGACATCCCATTTGCGAGATAGGGAAACAATCTGCTGTATGCTCGCAGTGAGCGCACTTGTTCCGAGATAGGAGGATGTTGAGCCTTGAGGGTAGTGGGGTGAATATGCGACGTTTGGTCGTTGGATCGCTGTGTCGGTGGGGTTTTCCCAAAAGCAGATGTGGTAGGGGTCAACTGTGCGGATTGCATCAATTGCGTTTGTGTAGAACGATGGTAGCATTGTTGTGTTCGTGTAGAACATGGAATCTATCATGTTGTAGCCGACAGATGGCTCATTGAGAACATCATATCCGGCTATTGCAGAGTCATTTCTATAACGGGATGCGACGTGCTTCCAAGCCGCGAAGAAGCGCTGCTGCATTGAAGGGTTAGACGGCGATGGTTGTGTGCCGTTCGGTCCAAGTCCGGAAAAGAAGTCGTGGATCATAAGTTGCATTCCCGTTCGGTTGTCGGAGTAGCCGGACACAGCCCATTTTGGAATTCCCGCACTCCAATTACTATTAACACTGCCATTACAACTTGCGAACTGGGATGACCAGCAGATTTGATGCATGTCCAAGACAATGTATATGCCGTACTGTTGTGCCCACGCAACATCTTGGTCTACCTTCTGGAGATAGCTGTCGTTGTAAACTGCCGGTCGCGGTTCAAGATTCTCCCAGGTTATGGGGAGGCGAACTACGTTGAACCCCCATGAAGCTATTGTGGCATAATCGGATTCGTAATGAGCCCACTGTACTGGCGGTACATACTCGTAGCCTGAAAGGTCGACGCCACGCAGTATCACGACGGTGCCATTTGCAAATGCAAATTGTGTCCCATCAGTCATGAGCAGGCCTTGAGGTTCCGAGGATCCCCCGTATGTTGTGCTTTCACTCCGGACCACCAATCCTGCTGCTGAGTTGCTGCCCACAATAGTTCCTAGAAGGAGAAACATGAGTGAGACAGTGAGCATCACTCGACACGGCGCACTAATTGAACTTACCATATTTGATTTCTAGAAGGTCTATAGGGCGGCTGCCCTTGTGGACCTGTTGTGACCACACTCATGCAGCGAAGGGGACACAACTGCCATCGAAGCCAAACCACGGACGCACATAATTGCTTGGTTGACAAACGCAACCCGGCAGCCGTACGGTTCAGTGGATTATGAGAGCACTCTGGCGGACGCAAATGGCCGCGGTGTCACCAAGGAGAACAACTGCTGGTGACACTCCCACATGAATCAAAGTCGGCAAATCATTGACAGGTCTGGAGATCCTGCTCTATGTTTGTGCTAACCGCGAGACAGCAGAGATCGAAGTCACGCTTTCATAGGATGTGCGGTAGGAGGCTTACAGGGCTCTGTCTATGGGAACCATGCCAGGTCCGACGATCAGCCTCGGCTTTCAATTTATGCAGCTCTCTAACAAGTCAACTTGAAGTACATAGCACTTCAAATTCTAGCTGTTTCGAGCTTTCAGGCAATTCCAACTTGGTTCTCTGGTAGGGAACGTGACGAGGATGAATCGTCTCGAAGTCCAGCGAACTCGACGAGCATTATATCTACTGGAAGCAGTTGAATTGGTTTGGGATTATGATGTTGAGGGAAGAATGGTGAAGGGGGTTCTTTTGGCGGGCGGGCTTGGGACGCGGCTTTATCCGCTCACTCGGGTCATTAGTAAGCATCTTCTTCCGATCTATGATAAGCCAATGGTCTACTATCCACTGAGCACCTTGATGCTTGCTCGCATTAGAACGATCCTTCTTATCAGCACGGTTCATGACTTGGCTCTATATCGTTGGCTGCTGGGGGATGGTTCGGAACTGGGGATATCAATCTCTTACGCTGAGCAGTCTGACCCGGAGGGAGGTATTGCACAGGCTCTCACTGTAAGTGAAGGCTTTCTTGGCGGAGATTCTGTGGCACTTATTCTGGGTGACAATATATTTTACGGGTATGGGCTCTCCGGAATGTTACAGGATGCGGTTGCTCAGAATAAAGGGGCAACTATCTTCGCATACTCAGTCAAGGACCCTGAAAGATACGGTGTCGCCATTTTGGACGAGAACGGGGCTTTGATTGGAGTCGAAGAAAAACCTGTGCACCCCAAGTCCAACTACGCGATCACTGGCCTCTACCTGTATGATAGTGACGCGGTCGAGATCGCTAAGGGCCTCAAACCTTCCTCTCGTGGCCAGCTTGAAATCACCGATGTCAACGCCGAGTATCTGCGCCGCGGTCAGCTGAAGCTAGTCAAGTTGGGGAGGGGTGTGGCGTGGCTCGACACAGGTACGCCTGACTCGTTGCTTGAGACAGCTCAATACGTGTCGACGATTGAGCATCGGCAGGGGCTTAAGGTGGCTTGCATCGAAGAAGTCGCGTACAGAATGGGCTACATCGAAGCTGCCCAAGTTAGGAAACTCGCTGAGAAATACGTTGGAGAATACAGGTCCTACCTGGAAACTGTAGCCAACGAATCGCCTAAGACGGACTTGGGGTAGGCGAATATGACGTTCGAATTCAGACCTTTCAGTGACCTACCAGAAGTCGTCTTGATCGAACCCAAAGCGTTCGCTGACGAACGCGGTTGGTTTGTTGAGACTTAGGCGGAGTGAATTCATAAAGCACGGTATTCCCTTCCAATTTGTTCAAGACAACCATTCGTTTTCCGCTGCTGGGGGAATCTTGAGAGGGCTGCACTTCCAAAAGAATCCTGCCGCGCAAGGTAAGCTCATTCGCTGCCTGGTCGGTGAGGCGTTTGATGTGGCTGTGGACATTCGCAAGGAGTCGCCGACATACTGCAAGTGGGTTTCTGCCACTCTGTCAGCTGACAATCATCAGATGGTTTGGGTTCCACCAGGCTTCGCCCATGGACTCTTGACGCTCACGGTTCTGTTAACTTGTCGGCTCACGTTGTGGGTCTCCATGTTAACTCGTCTGCATCGACTGGGCGTCTTTGAACTGCTACCATTGCTTCACTTGCAGACGCGATGGGCACGAACCTCATGCCTTTCGCTAGGATATTCCTAGCAGCGTTTACATTACGGTCTACGGTGAATCCGCAGCTACGGCACTTGAGTTGTCGGTTCTGTTCGGGTTTCATTCTTGACCCACATGTCGAACACTTCACTGAGGTGCCGTTCGGATTCACGTAGATTACTGGTATGCCTTCCCATCTGGCTTTGTATTCGATTTGGCGTTGGAGCTCTGCGAAGGACCATGCGTTCATTCGCCCGCGATAGCCTCTGCCCTGCCAGTTACCTTTACGGTAGAGCTTTCTGATTCCCGTGAGCCTCTCCATGACTACGCCGAACTCCCTGTGTTTCGCATCTAGGACGATTTGTTTTGAGGCGTGGTGGAGAATCTGCTTTACCTTCTCGCGTTCTTTGCGCCCGTACTTCGCAGTGACACGTTGGCGTATGCGTGTGTCGTTGCGTCGTATGTGCGAGCGAATCTCGCGGTACATCGCTTTAACCTCCGTCGCCTTAGCCAAATTCAGCTTCGTGATTTGACCCTCTGAGTTTGCAACCGTCAAATTGTTGAGGTTTCGGTCAATCGCAATTAGACCGTGCGGTTGAATTGGTTGAACCTCCTTCGTAGGAGATGTTCAACTGTTCCTCCGTCAACGTGACGGAGCAGACTTGGATGTCCGGTTCAGAGAGAACGCGTAGCAGATGCGCGTTCAACGGGATGGATAACGGTTGCTTAGGCTTGAATGGCAGCAAGAGCGTCCCCTCTATTGTTCTGATTTTGAAGCCATAGCATGTTGTCAACTGGGGCCGCCGTGCATACGGCTCCTTTGTGTTCGCATTCTTCTTTCTAGTTTTACGATAGTTCCGCAAGATCCCAGTGGCTTTGCTGATCGCGCAGAGTTTGTAGTAACTCATGACATCGTAGGTTGCAAGTTGACTGTAAGCTTTCGTGGAGAGCGACTTGAGACTGGTCAGATTCTCAGCAAGCCCAATCCGTACGCACTCGTTAAGCATTTGGCGGAACTGGTCAAGCATCTGTAGAATCTCGGGTCCGGGCGTGTAATGCTGTTGAACTGCTTTGACCACCCGCATAACCAAGTCTCCACATCCGGTTCTTTTAGGCACGAGAGGTCAGTGAAAGCAATGAGCCGATAAGTTAACAGAGTGACGCTCACCAATTCAACGGAGGTCGCATACAAGGTGACGCAGGAATACAGTCGGCTCCAGGATAGAGTAATCAGATGGAACGATCCGAAAATCGGCGTTAAATGGCCCTTTGAGAATCCGGTTCTGTCGATGAGGGACAGGAACGCCCTATTCCTAAGCGAAGTTGACAACAACTTCGTCTACAAATGAATGCAGCAAATAACACGCTATCTGTGCTGAAGCTCAGATTTGAAAGCTCTCAGCTCGTCGTCCACATTCATAGGTTTCGTGTTCAACAGGTCGGTAGCCTTCTGAACACTCAGTGATGAATCTTCGGGTCTCTTTGCATACCAGTCGACGGAGTCCGGTGCAGTCGGCGATACTGCTGTTGGATTGAATGCGAATTCTCGAGCTAACTTAACCGCAAACTCATAACGATTGATTCTGTCGGCTCCTGCAAGATGAATAATCCCCGTAATCCGCCTTTCTGTCACTTCCAACAACATCCTCGCAAGATGCGTACTCAGGGTCGGAGAAGCATACTGACCCTTGACTACATTCACACTTTGCCCTGCAGAGAGCCGTCCCAAAAGCCAGGTGGCAAAGTTCGAACGGTGTTCACGCCCGCACCCAAACAGAACACTCGTTCTAACTATACTATGTTCATCTGCATGATTCGAAGTCAGTTGTTCACCAAGCAATTTCGATCGTCCGTACGCGTTGATGGGATTCGGCGCATCCTCCTCCCTATACCTTCCAGTTTGGCCGTCGAAAACATAATCTGACGAAACGTAAATTAGAAAGCTACCGAGCTCGCGGCAGACATCTGCGATAATTCCAGCGGCCTTTCCGTTGACGTCCATCGCGAGCGACGGGTTTCTCTCACAAAAGTCAACGTCGGTAATGGAAGCGGTATGGATGACCGCGTCAGGTGTGCGGCTCGTCAAAATGTTCTTGATCGCTCCGGCGTCTTTGAGATCCACGCGTATTGTTTCGCTTCCTTTTGTGGGATGCTCGTTGTAGACGGAAGAGACCTGATGTCCAGCATCGAGAGCGAGTTCGACCAGTTTGCTGCCTAATAGGCCGCTTGCGCCGGTCACTAGGAGCTTCAAGCTACCAATTCTCTTTCCATGGGGTAGGCGATAGGGTCTTCTCGTTCAAGAGGGGCTTCCACCAATTCTCGTTCTTAACGTACCATTCGACTGTGCTCTCCAATCCAGTTGAGAGGGTCCATTCAGGTTTCCACCCCAGCTCTTTCGTGATTCGACTTGAGTCGAGGCTGTATCTGAAGTCGTGTCCAGGACGATCTTCGACGGATTCAATCAGGTTAGAGCTTTTCCCAAGAATCTTCAGTATCCGTGTAACTATTTCCGAGTTGGGAATTTCATTTTTGGCAGAGACATTGTATGTATTGCCGTTAACGCCTCTCTCTATTGCTAGGTCGATTGCGTTACAGAAGTCGTTCACATGTATCCAATCTCGAATCTGTTGCCCGCTTCCATAAACTGGAATTCGCAATCCCTGCAGGGCTCTGATGATGGTCTTTGGGATAAGTTTCTCGGGGAATTGTCGCGGGCCAAAATTGTTGGTGCAACGCAAAATCACAATTGGTAAACCGTATGTCCTATGGTAGGCGAGGGCCAACATTTCGGCTGCGGCCTTTGATGCTGAGTATGGGCTGGAGGGGTTCAATGGGCTGTTCTCGAGAAAGCTCTCGCCTGAAGGAGCTGAACCGTAGACTTCGTCAGTGGAGATGTGTATGAATTTTAGGACTTTACCGTGTCGAGCTGCTTCTAGCAAGTTAAAAGTGCCAAAAACGTTGCTTTGCAGGAATCTTCTGGGTTTGGAAATGCTCCTGTCCACATGGCTCTCCGCGGCGAAATGAATTACAAGATCTGCTTTCGCTGCTTCACGCATGGTAATTGGCGCGTCGGCGAGATCCGCTTTGACGAACTTGTAGGTGGGTGCGTTCTCCACTTCTCTCAAGTTGTCCGGGTTAGACCCATACGATAACGAGTCTATGTTCGTGATTCGCCCCAGTTCCGGGTCCTTGATGGCGTGAAGAATGTAATTGCTACCGATGAATCCTAAACCACCCGTAACTACCACATTGTCATACAACCGAATCTCACAGTAACCTAGACTACCGTGCCAAAATGGGCAACTGAGTAGTATATCTTACTTGAGATGACATTACCCTTGCAGATCACGATCCTAGAAAGGCAGTTAGCATTCTTACAGTTGAGCAAAACGCAAGCTCATCGGGCTATAAATCATGCATGCTCGAAATCCGCAATCTGTGAGTGCTGCAATCGCCCCTGATCCCATCTGATTAGGAGGATGTGCTCCGTACGATTCGCCTAGAAAGGCTTACACGCGAGCAAACCCAAGCTGGCTGAGTGATCTAGGCATGCCTTCTATTTCCTCACAATCGAAGTGCTTGGATGATTGGATGCCGACCAGGTTGTGGAATCAAGTGAAACGGTACATGCCAATTCCATGCGTGGACGTCATCGTTGAGGATTCCAGAGGCGGAGTCCTTCTGGGGTGGCGGCAGATACTGCCCTACAGAAACGTGTGGGCTCTTCCTGGAGGACGCGTGCGTAAGGGCGAACGCCTGCAAGCAGCGGCCGAAAGAATACTCGCCGAATACGGTCTGGCTGCCCGTCAACTGTACTTGGTGGGTGTTTTTCCAATCAAGTTTCCTTCCCGCTCCGATCTCTCTGTCTGCCTCGCAGCCAAGCATTCTACAGGAGAGGCGAGACCTGACGGGATCGAGTTCTCTAACTTTCACTGGACAAGATCGCTACCCAGAAGAATTGGCGCGAATTACAGGCGAATGATAATTCAATGGAATAAGATGAAACGCAACCCGCAAATCCTACGGCTCAGTAGCCTGTGAAAACTGTTTGACGGATATTCGTGGTATCCTCTTTGATCGTAGATGGGGCCGCACAAGATGAGATGAGTCGTGGAGATCGTTGTTTAGCAGCATCTTGTTTCTGTCATCTACGGATCTTTGACGCAGATTACCTTGCTTTTACCCAGTGCGTAGAGATCGACTAGGTCCAGGATATTTCTGCCCAGAAGGATTTGAAAGGGAAGGGTCCTGGGGATTTCGGATGATGCTACGACTGCATTATAGCGGCCTACAGGGAGTTCTATTGCGGCATTGTAAGTGTTCATTTTGACCGAGCCAGCAGCAGTCGCGACTGTTTCTTCGGCGGATGGCCGAAGACCTGCTGCATCAACTATCTGCGGGCTCACAAGGGTTAGGCTGGCTGCGGTGTCGGGAGACGACCCGGCAACGATTTTCTTCGTTCCTATTATCGTGACTGGAATGACCGGGTAGGATTGTTGGTCGACTGTCACGTATTTCCAGCATTTCAAATCCGTCTGAGCTAGGAAGGCGTAGTGAACTGCTTTGATGGGCTTGCCTTTACGGGTGACATGGATTGCCTCGTCGGGGAATTTGGTCAAAGCGATGGAGACAACCTCCGCGACCGAGTCTCCGACCGCTGCAATTGCTCCGCGAACGAGCGCGACGTGTTTTCCTTCAGGAACCCAGCTGGGAATGTTCGTACTCGACTCTGCACGTGCAACTTCATGAATGGTCAGTTTCTCCGCAACTGCGCTCTTCACCACCTCGGTTTGACTGGCGCCCGTCGCCTTTGCAATGCCCGCCAGCTTTCGCTTCATTTCTTCTGGGATTCTGAGATTGACTACGGCCATGGCTTCAACCATCTGCTTGAATGTAGTGTTCATTTTAGCTATACGTTTTATGTATACAAAACGTGTAGCGAGATCTCGGCCGGAGCCATCATCAGAACTCGGACATCTGCTCGACCGATTTTTCAGTTCGCTAGGCTTGAGAGGGGAGAATCGTAGACAAGAGGAAGAATGGGTAGCGCCGATGTGACAGCAAGGACCAGCGCCCGCAGTGAACCTGTCAGGTCAACTCGTCCGGCATAGGTCGAATGCGAGTTGGGTATTGGCTTAGCCTCTTCCAAGCGGACAGCTTGATTTCATCGGACAGCTTCTCCGCGGCTTTCTTGCTAAGCTTGGACGATGAGGCTAGTACTTCCAACACAGCGAAACTTCTCAAGAGGGCGCTCATCTTCTGCCGAGAAATACCGCTCCACTCCGCAAGTTCAAGGATCTCAACCGGAATTTCAACTGGCACCGTTTCCGTAACCATACTCCCACGCGAGGTTGCATGTCTCGACTCTCTCGTTGAAAAGATAACGTGCAACCCGGCGGACTGAGCTTCAAGCTCCCAGTGGGAGCGTTTTCCGCAGTACTCCTTGAATTCATTGAGGTTCTCATGAAACTTGCATGTGACATCCTCCCACGGCTAAAGCAGATTATGAAAGCTGTTTCGCGAACGCCTTGGTGAAAGCGGTCAGATTGATGACCCTCATGATAAGCCAATTTGCGGATGAACTACGCGAACCGATAAGTGTTCGAAGAGGGTGAATTGTTTTCGAAGGAAAAGCAGCGATCGACGCAGATCACGGTGTAGTTTCAACCATCTCTCTCCAATATACGTCAGCAACCCGTCTTGTTTTGCGGGATGTGGCTACGGCAAAGCTTGCATCAGATCCTAGCTTGAGCATAAAGAAGCCGGGACCAGATATTTCCGTTTCGACACGTGAAATCAACTCTTGGGCGAGTCAACTGGCCTCGGAGAGTCGAGAACCTGAACGGATATCAGACATGAGGCGCGAGTAGTCTCTCAACGCTGAGGCGAACGCAAATGCAAGAACCAGCAGTGATAAACTTAGGAGAATGGGTTCCAAGCGGATTCCCCAGGGGGAGAAGTTGAGCAAGAGGCCTACGAGTGGAACGAGGGCTAAACTTAAGCCTACGCTGAGCGCGAATCTCTCGATCGAGTCAAGCTCACGACGCGAAGCGAACAGAAGCTGCACGAGACCAAATCCGGGTGTGAATAGTATGAAGACTGATCCTGCGGCCCACCGTATCGCCAGCCACGGGAATTGTGCGGGGGCAATGGACACAAGAAGGAACGTAAGACCTGTAACTCCTATCATGAACCAGAACGCCCAGCTCAAAGTAAACTGTTGAAGATACTCGCTGAAGGACTTTAGAGCTGGCGGAACCTGAACAAGGTCAATCTTCTTCTGATCTTTAAGCTCTTTCACAAGAGCCACCAGCTCCTCTTCGCCTAGACCCTGCTCCTGCCACTCGCGAGCCTGCAGAACATCCTGCACTAACGTAACCCGGCCGCCTGCAAGCAAAGAGAGCACCAAGCTCTCCGGATCCCGTCTGGGAAGGGGCTCATTCTGCTTCATGATACAGAAGAATACTCTTCCAACAAGTCATTTATGGCTTGAGGAACATGTGAACACTGATTCGTAACCTTTAAGCACACAGAACCTCGCTGACCCCCTAGAATGCACGATGCCCTGGCAACTCAGGTTAGCATTGTTCTTCATTGCGATCCTGGCGGCCGCATCCACGGTGAGCGTGATAGTCGTGCATGGGCAACTATCTGACGATGCTGGAGTTGCGGCGGCTTTCAACTCAATGCTCTCTGCAGATCGGGAAGGCGCTAACTTGACAGTTCAGGCGCTGCGAATTCAACTACGCTCTAGGTCTCATTGCGAACGCGGAGCATCTCCACCCAAGCTGGAAACAATCAGGACGCAACACTGAAATTCTCACAAGCCAATCACACGCTCCAATCAATTGTGAGCGAATCCGAGAATCAGCGAATGAAGGCTGTGGAGGAAAACCGCACGCATGTTACTCTTACTCTGGTGACGGCAATCGTTTTCGTAATGTTGTCGAGCGTGGCATTCGCGATCACGTTAAAGCGATATCGCAGTTTCGACCTGAAACGGACCTTGGAGATGGAGATTAAGCCGAAGACGGGTGAGGATGAGCGCGAAGAAAATGAAAGATAGAGAGCCCATAATTGCGTTCTTCATAATCATAACCGTACTAACCTCCAGCGTTGTCTGGGTTTCGCTCAATCCTAGACCCTCCGAACAGTTCATGGCCATATTCACCCTAGGCGAGAATGGGATGGCTGAACATTACTACCCGAACGACAACCCCAACCTCAACCTGCAAGAACCACTCCAATGGTACGTGGGTGTGTACAATCACATGAACTCAATCGAACTGATCAGCATCCGATTCAAACTCATCAACACAACACTCCCAGCCCCAGACGACCAGACCCACACACCCAGCTCCGCCCCGGCGTTCACCGAAATCCACCGCCTACTACTCAACAACGAGACCTGGATGATCCCAATCGCCTGGGAGATCACGAACGCCTCATTCGTCGGTGATTCAGTTGTAATAAACAGCTTGTCAATGAACGGCGCACCTATCACAAGCAACCTAGCCGTGTCTGCTCAAGGTGGGAGAAATTTCCGAATAATCATTGAACTCTGGACGTTCGAACCCGAGACGCAGCAGTACGAATTTGGATGGAGAACAGAGAACGAAACACGCGTCGCCTGGAACCAGATCTGGTTCAACACCACACTCACTCACTAACAAACACGTAGCTCGTACCGAAATGCACAGGATTACCCGCGACCCTTGAGCTCTGGGAAAGGAAGCAGGGAGTTGGCAGGCGTCGCATCGATGTCGGGGCGGTGAAGGAGGCGGTGACGGTTGAGAGGTTGGTTGAGGATATGGAGCTTGAGTTCGTCGTGCTTTTTCCGAAGGACAGCGACCTCAGGCTGCTCGCGGTCCGACTGATACTCCTGTTGGAGGAGAGGGGGGAGCAGAAGCAGCGTGCGCTCGCGGACTTGTTGGAGGTTCAGGGATACGCGTTGAGCAGGTTGTTAACGAAGCTTGAAGCAGCACGCTACATTACTGCGCCGCTGCGACGGAAACGATAAGGTCGTAGGTCTCCGTTCTCGCTTGGAACCTGGACCTGAGGTGCGTCAGGCTAAGATTAGTCTAGTTACGTAGCTCACGTGTACTTGGTGGACAGGAAAGAGCTGTCACCTGATCGAGTCCTGAGAGTAACCCTCGATACAATTAGTTGAATCGTTGGAGACAGATAGGCTGCGGTTCTGCGAAATCAAGATCTCCGCTTGGGGAAGGCTAAGCCGTTGTCTGATTTGTCTCCCTCCTAGGTCATGCGCGAGAAATCGTCGTGCACGTCTTTTCTGTGGCCGATGAACAGCACGATGACTCTGTCTCGAGTTCTATCGATCTCATAGATCACGCGGTAATCTCCAACTCTGAGCCTCCAGTAGGGTGTTCGCATCAGACGTCTACCCTTCTGTTGTGGGGAATTCCTCAATTCCTTCAGTTGTTCCACAATTCTGCTTCTGAGAGGGGGATCCAGCCTCTCAAGGAATCGTGCCGCCCTAAAATGGAGAAGAACATTGAAGCTCAAGTAACTTCGTCCAGCGTGATCAGCGTCCCAGGTTTCTTCTTGGCTTCTTTGCTGCGCTCTTGGAGCATTTCGTAGAAGTTCCTTGTGCGCTCTCTTTCTTCATGTATTGCGACAATAGTCTTTATCGCATCGCTCCTGCTCGCAAATCTTCCCTCGGCAATCCATTTGTCGATTTCCTTGAGCAATTTCTCGGGCATCCTAACCTGCACTTGTGCCATCTGGCAACTCACCACTGTAAAGGTTCTTGTCTACGCGGTATTAATTTCTACGTGCCGTATATCCACGCCGCTTCACAGTCACGAGTAAGGTGGCTGAAGCAGGGCAGAAAGGCCGCTTGTCGCTAACGTGATCATGCAGCTCGGAGTGCGAATTTCTAAAGGCCAGTCTTTGAGTCTATTCCGATCCTCAAGCCTTGCGTGTTCCTTCTCGATCAAATTGCCCCTTTGATCACATAATCATAGCACGCACGTTTCATGGGGCCAAGGGCCACTGGAGCCTAATGGAACGCTGAAGATGGAAGAAGAAGAACAAGAAATAGAAGAACAAGAAATAGCACTGCAATCTTGCAACAAGCTTCTCCAACCAGCCCCAACCAATTCGCAACCTGAGCCGATCACAACAACCTAACCAGGCCTGTTGGAAAAGATACACGATAATTTTAAGAAGCAAACCGTCCCGCCCATCAGAGAGGTATCTGGCTCTTTGATAACTGCAAGGACACGAATGGATTTTGGTAGTTCTAAACGATCCTCGAGTGTTTACAAAGCGTTGGCTTTGACGTTGTTCGTGTTCGCGTTATTGGTATGGGTCTACGTTGTGGCAGTGCAGTTAACTCATCCCATCTGGCTCTACGAACCATTTTCCCACGTTGAGGTCCCGCCGTTCAACTGGCGCGTCGACGAGGTTGGAATGATGGCGTTCGCCGTCTCGGCGTTCGGGTTTTTCTTCTGGCGACTGGAGAAAGAGGACGAACAGGGCATCTAGTGTGCGGAAACCTCTTCCGATTTTTGGCGCCACGTGACGCTCGGATAAATTTCCTGCTCATTTCAGTTGGGTACGTAGAGTTGGTCTGGCACCAACCTGTACTGTCCAACGTATGCCCACCATGCCCATCCAATTTGATACCTGTTAAACAAGGTCAACGCATCTTGGGTCCAAGCTCCGCGACTCGTATTGTCCGGCATGAGGGCGCCGAATTCGCCGATCCACATTGGAATCCCCGAGTCGATCAGAAACGTTCTGTATTTTACGGCAAAGTCGTTCTCTAGTAAGGTAAAGTTCTGAACGTTGTAACTTCCTGCTGACGCTAATGGATAGTAGTGTGGTGACCAAACGATGTTTATCCTCGTTGGCAGTTTGTAGGTGTTCATGTTGGCCGGTTCGAGGAAGATCAAATGATCCGGGTCAACTGCCCTAATCGCTTGAACTAGCTTGAAGTAGAACGAGTCTAGGGCTGTGGCGTTCAGTTGCGGGTTGAGGGAAGTGTAGAGCATGGGTTCGTTGAGCAGATCGTATCCGGCGATTGTGGGTTGGTTTGCGTAACGTTGCGCAATCTTCTCCCAGACCCGCACGAGATGAGCTTGCAGGGTTGCGTTGGACCAGAACTCGGAAACAGCACGCCGCATGCCGGTTGCATTTGGCGAATAGTCTCGGACTGACCAGTCGGGTGCGCCGTCGCCTCCGAACCTAGCTGCCCAATTGTACTGGTGCATGTCAAGGACCACGTAGATGCCCGCACTGCTCGCCCAGGACACGTCACGATCCACATAGTTCGCAAGGTAACTGGCGTTGAGATTGCCCGGTTGAGGTTCTAGGTTTGCCCATGAAATTTGCAGCCTGACCACATTGAACCCGAAACCCGAGGAGAGAGTGGTGTAATCTGCGGAGCTGTGAGGTTTGGGGTGGATTTGCTCATAGCCGGGGTAGTTGACGCCTCGCAAAATCACCGTCCGTCCCGAGGAGTCAACGATTGAGGTGCCTCGTGTGGATAGAAAGCCCTGCGCGGGCGCAGCGCGGACAGCCTGAGCCACTGCGGCGCTCGTCACTACGAGTAGGAGTACGAGCACTGGAACTAGTCTGGTTGGCAAGCGTTGTTACCTAGCTTGGAGAAGGTTTGGAAGAAAAGGTGAAGAGTGGGGAGTCTCCTTAGCCTTTCGACTGGAATTCCAGGAATCAATCGGCGCCATTGAGCCAGCCAATCCTTTCACTCCTAGTATTTGGCGGATGAAAAGCGGCTTAACGCGAACACGAACGAGGCAGAAATAATCTCGGTGAATGGCGTAATTTCCAGTCTTAATAAAACAAATGCGCTACAGAATCGGTTACATGTAACGAAAGTTGACGGAAGCAAGTACGGATGTCGTTGGAGATTTCCAACTTGACCAATGCGCGTTGACTAGACCGAAACAATCGGCTGGTCCGCAATGCGTTGATAAGCTAGGATTGTACTTGGCTTATTGCTATGGCCAATAATGCTACGGCTCATAATCCACGGGTACTTGTTGTATCGGGGCTAAACAAAGAAAAGTTTTATGGTCAATCAACACGGCTGCAGAAAGATAGTTCTTCTCCGAGCCACATAGGAAGGGGAACTTCACTACAGGTTTCTGGACGAGGCTTGATGGCGTTGTGTGGTTGGGTGGCGCTAGGTACTCTGGGACCTCGGGCTGTGGACGGCAGTTGTGCCGGTCGACCACTCTCTCCCGACCGCCATAGAACTGGAATCAACATGAACAAAACGCCACCTACACCTCTTGGCTCTCGTGGTCGCCTTTGTTTTCCAAGCTACAGTGCTGACTGAGTTCACCAAATTGTAGCGAGTCGCTGACCATAACGTATCTTGGCAAGATCATGCTAATTCGAGAACGGTCTGAAGTTCGATCTAGTTTCTACCCCATTGGGACTATTGTACCCAGCTGGACACTTACGTGCGAGTATCAGGAACTCTGAAGATTCTTCTAGACATGGATTTTTGGCTGGTCTAAACCTCACTTGACCCAAACTAGATGTTCCCGTTTTCGACTATCAGGCTTATATCTGCATCAAAACGTCACTATTACTTCGTGTGCGCATAGGCAGCGCGCAGAATCTTACGGAAGAGATTGGAAATTTGCATAAGAAATTAGTTGCGACTCTGACGGTTACAATTTTCATAATTAGTACGTTCGCGATTTTGGCTCCTGTCCAGGCGCACTTTACGCTTGGCTTGAACAACGAAGGCGCTTACCCATACACAGTGACGAACTTTGATCCTCACACTACGGGTGTGATCGGGTATGTTTGGCCTGGTGGTGGTGAAGACACATACGACGGTTCTCCAACTGGAAGTGTACCTAACACTTTGAAGATTGTAGGACCCGGATATGTCGCACCCTACCCGCTCAGCGCTTTAGCGAAAGCAGGTGTTTACCCTGCTCCTTGGTCTCAGAATTATGCGCAAGAAGACGGTGATGAGTATGCGCCTTTCGGCGCTATTGTGGTCGGTTCGACGGGTGACTTGATCTTCGCAATCAACCGCACAGGCACCTGGGCTCAAACTGCAGCCACTTGTCCGAGCCCTCCGAACGATCCGAACCCCTGCACCTTCAACACATTCTATATCGCTATCCCGCCTGAGTTCAAGGTTCCAAATACGCCTGAACAGATTGTTACAACGATCACCAATAACTACGATAGAGTTCTATCCTACACGGCCAACGCATACGATCGATACGTTCCGGGATGGACTCTAATCAGAATCGAGGCTGACGTGCAGAACCCAATTCACTTCTACGCGGGACAGGATGAGTGGTATTATGTTAGAGTCAACGGTGTAACTGCACCAACGATCGCTGGCAGATACTTCTTCAAAATGTTCCTGGTAGACAATGCTAATCCACACAATGGCGCTGGAATTCTACCCAATAGTCCAGCTGCTGCTCCTGTAACTGACACGTCAGGTTGGGTTCCTACTCCTAACTGGCCTGTGCTGCTTGTGAAGGGTGAGCTTGATCCATCCATCATTACTGGAACAATCAAGTATGGTGGTTACAACTCATCGCTCTACGGTCAACCAGTCGAGTTGGCGGGTAGAGTTTGGGCTCAAATGCAGACCAAGTTTGATCCGTACACTGGCAAGAGTGTGGTTGACTGTACGAAGGCGAGCAATCCTTCTGCGGTTGGTTGTGCTGATGCAGTCGGCTACTTCAATGAAACATCTGATGGGCATTATGAGGTTGAAGGTGTTGCGCCAGGTGTTTACACCCTCTACGCTGAGGCTGCTGGATATCCACAAACACCAATCGCTACTAATGTTCAGGTTCTCAAGGGGCAATCGTTGCACTTTGATGGTTACTTGAATCCTGGCCCAGTAATTCACGGAGACGTCTACAGTAAACACGCTTTCGGATCAGAACCATGGCCTTTCTATGGTGATACAGGAGCCTACTCTGGTAACGGATACTGTGCTAACCTTGGTAACTGCTATAATGCGAATACAGGACAGTTCGTTGGTACCAACGGTCCGGGAAGAGAGTACATTAAGATTGAACTTTACGATAAACCCACAGTCAACAACGTACCCAGCTCAAACGCTACCGTAGTCTCTTGGTCCCCGCTTCCATGTGTTGCGGGCGGTCAAACAAACTACTATCCTGGTCTAGATGCAAATGCTTGTGGAGATCCACGAACAGCTGCGGCAATCGCCTTCCCGTGGGGAGGTGTCGGTAGCGGCAACAGCGCCCCCGATACCTACTGGAATCAAGTTCTTGGTGGCCCTGGTGGAGTGTTCGGCGTGAACAACATTGGTGCAGGGACAGATCCGCAGGGTGTTGGTCCGGCTCAGAATTGGTATGTTGTCGCTGACGGCGTTAACGACAAGTTCCATTACGAGTTCGGAGAGAAAGGCATGTTCGGTGCTCCCAGAGACTTGGATGGGCATGTTCCACAGCGCTATGCTACTTGGGTTAACGGGTTGACGGCTGGAAGATACTACGTTCGCGCGTGGGTCTTCCGATACGTTCAAACCGCCATTGACGGTGCAACATTCCAAGAATATTCGTTCCAGGTCACTCCAAACGAGTGGGCTGGAGACATTTCGATTCCACTCGACCTACGCATAAGCAGTTGGATTAACAAGACAGTTCACTTCCACGACAACGCAGGAACATTAGTTACAAGTCCAATCGATACGGGTGCAACTGTTCTGGTTGGTAGTCTACTGGATTCCCGATCAGGCGTATTGTACTCCTATAACCAAACGTTGCTTTGCGGTACCAGTCTGTACCCATGCGCTGGTAATGTCTACAATCAACTCGCTGGTGCACCACCTGCCACGTTCAGCATTTTCACTGGTGTCTCGAGCGCGTATAATGCGGCCGCATTATTCTCGATGCAGACAGCGGATATCAATTACATGAACCAGTACGGTAACTCGTATGTTACCTTCTACGGGTTCAACAGCACTTGGCTTGGACAAAATTACGGTATCCCAGCTGGCACCTATAGACCGAAAGTGCAAGCGTTAGGTTACCTACAACAAACACAGGACGTAGTCTCAGTCACACTCAGTGGGACTCCAATACAGGTCAGTAATCATTTGTATCGTGGTGTTGGTTTCAACTTCACCGTGTACAGCATTGACTGGGAAAGACCTAGGGTTAATCGTAACTGGGTCTGGAACGGCAAGGGTATCAGCATTGGAGTCTACGATGCCAAATACAACTACGTCACCGCTGCATGCCACGATTGTACCGATGATGAAGGAGGGCTGGCATCCGCAGGAGTTTCAGGTACTATTGGGTACCTTCAGAATAGGTCAACATACTTTAGCGAGCTAGAAGGCAGAGGAACAGGCAACGCGAAATATGTTTGGTTCGGACTAGAAGTTATGTACTTCGCTGGCGACCAGGACGAGAGTACACCTCCAGTGAAGACAGGGAGTACCGTTGGCGGATACATGTTGAGTTATGACGTGTTCACCATTGATAGTGCGAAGAACGTCTGGGTCGCGTTCGGCAATAACGGCTGGGCGCTTTATCCCACAGCGCTCGATTCCGGTCAATATTACTTCCTAGGGTGGACTTATGGGTATATTCAGGACAAGGATTACACGGTCTACGTTAACAAGGGCCAAATCGCCGACATGAAGATCAACCTTCTAATCGGCGTCAACATCACACT
Organism: Candidatus Bathyarchaeota archaeon; assembly: GCA_963835925.1. Lineage (GTDB taxonomy): Archaea > Thermoproteota > Bathyarchaeia > 40CM-2-53-6 > 40CM-2-53-6 > FEN-987. Next base: position 694,074 of record CAWIHH010000004.1, on the reverse strand, counting down.
GGACATAGTGTTCAAGAAGGAGCATTTGGTCACTGGAACGCCTTACAACATGTCTGCGAGAGTACGTTTCTTCGACGACTCAGGCAGACTAGTCGCTGAATGGATGTCAAGTGAAGGTGTCTACGGCAACGCAACCCAGGCATGTACCACTACACAAGCCTGCCTTACTACCGGTAAGACTCCTACCCCTAACGATGGAACCCTATTCGCGACAGGGAGAGCTAGGGCTGCAGACAACACTCCCAGCTACGAAATTGGTGGTGGGTTGAACTACGTTCCAGGCGGAGTGAATCTGCTTCACGTCTTGACGGCAGGTCTTCCTCCGTACGGTTTCTACGGCGACCCAGTCTTCACACCAGGCGGAAGCGACTTTGAAATTGACAGATGGCCCGCCGACTACTGGTCCGTTGCGAAAGCTCACTTCGCCAACGAAGGTATCCTCGGACAACCCGACTATACTGGTACGGGTTGGACTGCTGAGGCAGACTTCGTCAACTGGTACCTAAACGACTCATTCGTTCCACAAGACCCATCCGCGGTCAGTGTACTATGCGCGGGTCCGTTCCCACACAATACGCCGGGCGTTGGACTATGCGAATCGTACAAGACTAATCCCAATTCACCAAGTGGTGGACCATACTATTACGCGAACTACTATCCTGTGGTTCCTGGTTTGTTGATGGGTGAATCGTTCCACATCATTCCAGGCACAGCAGCAACAAGCCACATCAGCTTAACTGAAGACGGGGCACTGGACAAGTACTTCCTCGGCCACTCAATGGTCGCTAACCATCTAGGCCCATACAGCCAAGAAGGCGTCTGGACTTTCACCAACGCACCACTGAGCGGTGAGACGAGCGCAATCTGGGAAGTTGACCTGAACGGATACATTTCAGGAACAGCGCTAGCGTTCACCTGGAGTAACGAGTTCAGATCCATCAGCTGGTACACAGTAACCGTGCAAGGCGCGGCGGTAGGGAACGCAACAGGTCCCTCGTTCGCATCGTACACGGAAGATGGAATCTACGAATTCTACCTGCTACCCGGCACGTACAGTATGAGCATGTCAGGTCCAGGATACAGATCAACACCAATGGGCACAATCAGCGTAACTAGTGGGCAAACGGCTCAACCAGGCTCTGGTAACAACGTCGGATTGCCGCAAAGCAACATTCCAGTCCCAGAGTTCAGCGGAATCGCAGTCGTAGCACTATCAGCGCTTGCAGCATCACTATACCTACTACGCCGCAGACGCCAATAGGCACTGCGAGCGTACCACCCTATTTTCCAGAAGAGAGTAGACGAGCGGCCGCGCAACCGCACCTCGAGTGCGATGAGGATGTGGCGTGTTGAAAATCTCTGCGTATTTGGCTACGCTTGTGTTGGGTCATGGTAGCTCGCTATTAGTGGTGTACCAGAGCATTGTAGCCTATTTTCCTGATTGATTCTCTGATTATTCTCGTTGTCGTCTTCTCGGGATCGTACGGTACCAGTACGGTGTCAGTCAGATAGCTCACTGGGGCATCTTTGACCCCCGGCGCCTTCAGTCGGTGTTCTATCACCCGCGAGCAGTAGGAGCACCTTGAATTTGGTATAGAAAACATAGTTTTTTCAATCTTGTCTGGATTGATTGCAGCCGGCATCTTCGTCAACCTTTAGGGTTGGAGGATGATTTTGAAGCTAATTGAAGCCTGCAAGCGATCGACCATGAGCATAATAGGATATTCTAATGTTATTGCTATCTGGACCGCAAATGGACGTTTACTCTTTGCAAGCAGACCTGTGCAAAGCCCTCGCACATCCTATCCGACTGCAAATCCTCGATCTTGTCTCGAAACGAGAAAGAACGGTTGAGGAGGTGACTAGGGCAACGGGCACAAGACAATCAAATCTCTCTCAACATCTAGCAGCTCTTCGCCAGCGGAGACTGGTGATAGCTAGGTACGAAGGGGCGAACGTCTACTATACACTCTCCACTCCAGAGATTGCGGAAGCATGCGACCTAACAAAGAAAGTACTTCTCAACCTGCTTGAGAGAGAACATCGTGCGGCCAGAAAAATAGAGGTGACAGCATTATGAGTATTCTATCTGAACAGCAGAGATCTAAAATAAAATCCGAGCTAGCTCAGAAACTCGTTAACCCCGTAACCCTAACGGCCTTCACTCAGGAATTCGAGTGCGCCTATTGTAAGGAGGCGAGACTCACAGCGGAGCTTGCTACTCCGAATGATAAAATCACAATTCAAGTGTTCGACCTGCTCAAGTACAAGGAGAAAGCCTGAGTACGAAGTCGATAAGGTTCCAGCCATCGTGGTTGAAGGGGAGAGGAGGTCAGGATTGATGTTCTTTGGAGTCCCAGCGGGCTACGAGTTCAGCACTCTGCTAAAAGACATCGTGCAAATCTCAAGGGGCGAAACAGAACTCGCACCGGAAACAAGAGAGATGATCAAGAAACTCTCAACTCCGGTCGATATCAAAGTCTTCGTAACGCCCACCTGCCCTTACTGCCCCGGAATGGTGAGCCTTGCCCATCAATTCGCTATGGAAAACGGTAACATCAAAAGGGAGATGATTGAAGTTAACGAATTTCCACAACTAGCCGTCAAGTACAATGTAATGGGAGTTCCCAAGACGGTGATCAATGAATCTACAGCGATCGTGGGAATGCAGTCGGAAAAAGAATTCGTCCGTCAAATCCAAGCAGGAACAGAATCTTGATTGCTGCGAATGAACAGAAAGCTCAGACAGGTTGGATAACTCATGAAGCTCAGTAGAAGAAAATTCATGATATTGATCCCCGCGGGCCTCGTAGCGGTCTGGTCATGGTGGTTTTTTAGACGAGTCGAAGAGCAAGGGTTCCCTGTAACATGGAACGGAGAAGTGTCAACGACCGTAGACATGAACAGCTATCGATTGAGGATTAATGGAGACGTATCAAATCCACTTGAACTCAAATTGGAAGACTTGTATGCTATGAACCGTGTACAGAAAACCCTGAAAATTACTTGTGCTGAGGGATGGTCGGCTGACGTTCTCTGGGAGGGCATACCAATATCGGAGCTTCTGAGCCGGGCGGGATTGTCGCTCCAGAATATTGCCCATGTCACAATCACAGGCGTTACGGGTTACAGCAGAACGTTGAGTTCAGATGAGGCCAAGAACCCGGCCTACATGATCGCGTTGATGGCTGGAGGCTCTCCGTTGACGGTTGATCATGGGTATCCAGCAAGGCTCGTCGCGCCCGCAAGGTCAGGCCTAGATTGGGTGAAGTACGTCAACAGAATAACTGCCACAAGCAATTGAAAGCCATGAGACTTGCAAGCCAAAAGGCGTAGTGATTGGCTTCCAGACGGCCGATAACACATTCCGCGAAAATGTTGAGTAGCGAAATAACGATGACGTTGGGCAGTCGTTTTGGTGTAGACGTGTCCACAATGAGGAAGGTTCGAATATAGTCTCTCACGCCATCAAAACCGCGCACACACAGCAAATGCGTGAAATTGAACCTGGGATTTCTTGTGTGGTACAGCTGTTCGCAACATGTGCTAATTCTATATGCGGCTTAATCTTTGCAGCAGTGATTCTTCGATAATATCGAATGGGGAACTGGTATGGCGAGAATACCGCGAGAGGCTAGAGTGGAGTTCCTGGGTGGAGTGAAGGCCATATTGCCAATGCTTCTGGGCACGATTCCGTTCGGGGTGATGTACGGCGTATTGGGTTTAGCGTCTGGCCTGAACGTTTCATCGGCGTTAGGTATGTCTTCTATTGTTTTTGCCGGATCCGCACAGATTGTCGCTGTTCAACTCTTCAATGCTGGCATTCCAGCGCTAGTAATTTTCATCACGATTCTGATGGTGAACCTACGCCATGTCTTGTACAGCGCTTCGCTTGCTCCTCAACTGAGGAATCTCGAATCGTGCTGGAAATGGCTTCTGAGCTATCTTCTCACTGACGAGACATACGCCGTGACAATCACGCACTACAATCGAAGTCTGGCTTCGTCAAACAAACACTGGTTCTTTCTCGGAGCGGGACTAACCATGTGGAGCACGTGGCAAGCAAGTACTGCCGTAGGAGTTTTCGTCGGTGCAATCATTCCCAAAAATCTGCCATTGGACTTTACCATAACGCTGACCTTCATAGCCCTGCTCGTTCCGATGCTGAATGATAGGGCCAGCATCATTGTCTCCATAACTGCTGGACTTGTTGCGCTCTCCGCGACCGATTTCCCGTTCAAATTGAATCTCATCTTGGCCGTTGTCATTGCAGTGGCAATCGGTTTATCGGCGGAACGGTTTGAAGGAATGAGGCGATAGGCAGCTCTTGTTTGACGGTGCTACAATATGGTTAACTATTGTCGGAATGGGCATCATCACTTTTCTCTTGAGATTGTCATTCATCGTGTTGTTGGGTCGAGTTCGACTTCCAACTCAGATCCAGCGAGGTTTGAACTTCGTACCTCCAGCGGTTTTCTCAGCATTAGTTCTGCCCGACTTGGTCCAATTCAACCTGATCGAACCCTTCACTTTCCAAGCGCATACACGACTGATTGCTGGAGCTGCCGCTGTGCTCGTGGCTTGGCGTACCAGAAATATTGTACTGACGATCGTAACAGGGCTCGCTACGCTTCTCATATTGCAGACTCTACTCTAGCCATTTCTCATTTACGCACAGCCGCTTCGGTCTGTGTCCAGCCAACGTAATTTGAAGCGTCGCTCTAGTAACTTGTGTTTGCGCACCTCCGATACCACACATGCGGAGATCGTTGCAATGAGCGATTTTGGATCAATGATGTTCGACAATTCTGTGATCTGAAATTGGACCGGTCATGCAATTCGGTTAACGGCGAAGTGCAACGACAGATTCGCCGAGGGCTCCTCTTTCAGAACACAGTTGCGCCGGCAAATTCCTAGCATATATAGCATGTTTCATTGGGGCAACAGCGATAGATTGATAAACCTAGATTAAGAGTATGGCAAAGTACGATTTAGATTCTTCATAATCATGAAGGGGGTGAAGTTTTGTCAAAATCATTGAAGGTAGGAATAATCGTGGCGATTTGGGTTGTTGTCGCTTTACAAATAGCATGGACTAACCCGGTTCTCGCTGACGACTCGAATAACAGCAATTCATCTACGGGCACACTGCCGCAAGAACTTTGGGTTTCAGTGGCTCAAGGACAAGGGCAGGTATGCTGGTCCTATCAAGAAGCTTGGTCTGCGATGCCCATGTCGGGCTGCACCACCTCCAACTCATTGCCCGTGTTCGCTCAAGGTGATTGGGTGACGTTCACTGCGACCGGCATGAATGGGTACATATTTGATCACTGGGTCTTGCCTGACGGGAGCACCTCCACCGCGAATACGCTTCAAATCTCCATTGGTACAAGTACTGGAACCCCAATGGCTGCCGTCTTCGCCTCCGCAATCCTCGCGCCCTCTTAGCACCAATCGCCCCAACCCGCCGAATCCCATCTTTCTCTCTCTTTTTTTCCTCGAAACTTGTTCTAACTCTGAAATTCTGGAGTTCTTGATACTTCGCAGCGAGGCGGCTGCGCTTTACCCCATTACCACACATGATAATCATCGTTGGAAATTCGCTGTGCCCCTTTTCATATCACTCGGTCATGTTAGATATCAGGCATGTTAGGAGCAGTTGGGTCTTGCGAAACGATAATCGTTCGGTTCAAGTTTGCGGAGGTCCGTTGGCAGGTAAGATCATCCACAAGCCTTCATGGAAATCTGCGCATTATCTGATCGCGATAGTCCTGATACTCAGCATCGTTCTGAATGTCATTCAATACAATCTCCAGTCCAATCTGGCCGTCTAATTCGTTCGTCGCAAATCAGGGTCTGCAAGCCAAGTACAACGATCTGTACGATAGGTACGGCACTCTATACGGCCAAAATCAGACGTTGAGCGGTCAACTTCAGGGATTGTCTCAGCAAGACGAACAACTTAAGCACGTGGCGCTTGTACCACCTTACGTTTCCATATCCAACGATACGATCAACTGGGTCTTCTACGATCTCAACAAGAACGTGATTACTTGGCAAATGCCTATGGAAACCTACAGGCAGTACGTTTCAATGAACAAACCCATCGAGACCCTGCACTTTTCAGCTGCAAGCGGAAGAACTATCACAACATATGACATGAGACCTTACATTCAGCCATCGTTCTTCACAAACTTCATTTCGTCTCTCACTCAAGGAAGGAACGCTGAGGAATTTGTGAAAGAAGTTGACAACATAAAGAACCAAATCGTTACTTGGGGGATGAAACCCGGAGTGACGAGTTATCAATATTCTGCCGAGACTCTGACGGAGGGCCAAGGAACTTGTGCTGACACCACTATTCTAATGGCTAGCATGTTGATAGCGGGCAGTCGCCAAGCCCATTATAATTTGAACGTTTACGTTTGGTATGTGCAGCGGAATGCGAATGGCACATTAGTTACAGACGGTAACTCAATTACCCAACCAAACCACGCAATTGTCGAAGTGAAATTTCCAGATGGCACGGCGTGGTCAATAGAAACGACTAGGAGCTTCTTCTATACTTACTCACAGGGCTACTATGGTTGGCAATATGATGTTACCTCAACCAACGCATAACCAGTTGCGCACGCCTCTTCTTTGGACGATTCTACGCATAGACTATGCGAAATGGCGCATCTAGCCTACATTGACCGAATGAAAGTCCTTGTCTGTTTGCGCACTGAGAGAACCACACACAGAACGGCGTTAATAGAGGTCTGCGGAACTCTGCACTGGTAGCAATAAGTGCGGTGCGAGAAGAGTTTGGTCCACAGAATATGATGCGCCATCTTGGTTCCGTGTCATGTCTCTACGTTTCGCAATTTCGTTTATTCTCGTAGATAATCTCGGAAATGCGACAGTAGCGTGAGCGGGGGACTGGACAGTTTAGGTAGGTCTAAGGATGATTCACTTGACAGTCTACGCGAATTGTGTTGTATGACTCTTTCCTCCACCGGTCGCGCTCACCGTAATTGTGCACGTGCCTTTTGGCGTTGAAGATGAAGTGGTGATCGTTAATGTGCTGGAGTATGTTGGATCAGCCGACGTGGGGTTAAAGCTGCACGAAGCCCCTGAAGGAAGACCTGAACAAGATAAGCTAACAGGCTGTGTGGAACCGCTTGTTAAGGTGACCGTGACCTTGTTGGCGCCAGAACTACCACGAGTAACCGTAACCCCACCACTATTCGACATCGAGAAATCGAAAGGAGCGGCAACGGATAGAGTTGAGGTGCCTGTTCTTTCGGCATATTTCGGGTCTCCAGAATACTGCACAGATATGGTGACTGTACCTGCGGTGGATGGCGCAGTATAGGTAGCCTGACAGGAACCTGAAACTAACTGGCATGATCCTGGACTGAAACTACCACCACTACCACCCTGGAACCAAGCTACACTCCCAGTAGGCGTAGGACCTAGAAGCGATCCGGTCACGGTTGCAGTGAAAACAATCGTATTCCCAACAGTTACCGAAGACGGATTCGCAGAAACAGAAGTAGTGCTTGAACTAGTACTTGTCGTCGAGGTCCCTTCCATCGCCCAACTCCACGATCCGACACTCGTAGTTTGCGCGTGATACGTGCTGATGGTGGTCGGGGGATTGAATCCGGAGCTGGCAACCACGAGATGACTCGTCACGGTTTGTTCATTCTTAACAGTGAATGGGAAGTATGGAACGTTCGTGTAGGATGGGGACCTCCGGTAAGGCACGCCCTCTACAGCGCTTGCAGGAGAGAAGGTATCAGGATCATAAACAACAGATGCGCTTGGAACCCAATACGTCATCGACCAAGAAGAGTCGTTGGTAGCGTCAGTAATCGAGAACGTTGCCTGCGTAGAAGATGTCGGGGACATCGAGGCTACGTATGTGTGACCGACAACATAGGGAATGCCCAAGCCAGTTACGGTATAGTCTGAGAAGGACGTAGCGGGGCAGACGTTGTTCTGGATGTTCCACTGGACAGGTGCAGATGAGCCAGGTTCATAATTGAATTGAATTGAATACTGAACTGAAACCAAACGCAATTTGTGTTGCTCGTCCCATATGCAATATTGATTGGCAGAACCAAGATTGCTTCGTTCGTTGCCCAGTTGCCGATAGTATTGTGCAACAGCGTTTGTGGCATTCATGCGTTGATACATAGCAAACGTTTTCTACTCATCAGTCTACGTTGAGTCGACCATGAAGAACGCGTGGCCCTTTGCGATCCTTCAGGCCTTGAGTGTTCTTCTACTTGTGCTCGTTGGCCTGACGATTCCCCTAGGTGCCCAGACGCAGGCATCAGGTGTCACGAGCATAGCAAACGTGCAATATGCCCGCCAAGCCGCGTTGCAAAACGGAATCGCTCAGGCCACTGTGACCTTCAATATCGTCTACAATTACTATCATTATCCGCAGGGCTGTCTCGTTTTCGCGATTTATGATACAAGCACATCAAATATTGTTAAAGGGTCAGTTGCAGCGTCGCCAATTTCATGTCAGTCATTAACCGGAACCAGCTATGCAGGAGATGTAATCTGTGCAATCGTCCCTGCAACGTCTTCTGGGACAGAGTTCGCCACGTTCACCATCACGTTCACATCACCTCAAGAGTACAAACTCAGTATCGGTTCTTACATCTGGAGTAGCCGAAACTTGCCGTCAGGAACTCAAATTACTGGTTCGACCAACACGTCGAGCTTGACGATCACCGTGACCGGACAGATAATCTCAACCAACTCCACTACAACGGCATCGACGTTTTCGAAATCGCCGAGCTGGATGTTGGCCCGCGATTTCTGGTACCTCGGAGTGTTCGCTGCATTAGTTCTAGCATTGATCGGCGCTTGGAGATATGTTGACTCCGGTCGAAATCCAGCTCCGAAACATCGCAAGCATAACTAACCTTTGTCGTAGGGTGATTTGTTATGTTGAGTTCAGGCTTTGATTGCGTGCAGTATTCATGGCGCGAGAAGGAGAATTTGAACTCTGATTGCATTTCTGCTGCTGGTCAGGGCAATTATTCGACCTATGGCACTCCGGGAATCGATACCGTCGTTCCGATCAGCGGGGCTTGGGAGGAGAAGGAATAAGTGATGCAAAGTTCAACGATGATAGCAGCTTTCACGGCAAGCTGGAACAATGATTCAACTGTTTATGCGATTGTAGGTGATCGAAGTGCTTTATACCCCCCAACCCAGCGAGACTTCGATTATGATGACAACAGGTTTTGATGAGTTCGACAGCAGAATCAGTGATTTGGCTGAACGGGAGAACGAGTGTGACGGCCTGTTCGAAGAGGTTAAAAATGGCGACGGCGAAAAATCGCTGCGCTATCTTGCACTGAGAGACTCCTGCAAAGAGTTGAGAAAAGAAATCTTTAGGAGCGCTATGTCAGCGGGGCTGACTCGGGACAGAATCAGGACGGAGATCGAAGAAGCAAGAAATCAGAAGCTCGCCAACAAGAAGCGAACCTAGGAACCCCAGTGGAATCGCCAGGATTTTTCTTGCGTAAATAATTCAAACGCTGAACAGGCTCCCGTCGTCAGTCAGCTCGCAGAATGGCTCTTCTGTTGTGTGCGAAGTTGAGTTCTATCAGCCTGTGAATTTGTGCTTATTGTTCAACAAAGAAATGCAGTACGGTTAGCGCGCCCCACTCGTCTCCCGCCACAACTGTGTATACTCCTGAATTAAAGGGAGTGAAAGTTCCTCCGTTCCAATACCCATTCGCGGCGACGTTCGAGTAGATTCTCTCGGCAGAACATGAACTGGGGGTGCAACTCCCAATGACAGTTGCAGTGCTACTCAGCGGTTGAAATGCGTAGGCATAGATATTCGGCAATGTCGTGGGGCACTCATAAGCACCGGGCTTATACAATTGAAGCGGTTTTGCAGATGAAATATTGGCAGCAACATAATATCCTTGGAAGATTGCCACGCCTATCGGGTAGTTGAGAGTTCCACAAGAACTCACCTTCAATCCGTTAAGTGGCCAATTCGTGGATGTAGCGATGTCGTTCATTTTTGAAAGCGTGTTCTGTTCCTCGAGTGTTACTGAAATCCCTTGACCGGGCTGCATCATCGTTGAATTCAATGAAAGACTAAGACTTAGACCATTTGCATTTGTTGCCGAAATAAACGTCAGCGTGTTCGTCACGTATGCTGGTTGAGGGGTCAAGGTTGATGTTGAGGTTGCAAGACTGGTTTGCGTCACGGTCGAATAACTTGTCGTGGTAGTCGCGGTTGTGGCGGTCTGGTATGGATACGGATAATTTGGTGAACTTGGGTAGCAGGCGTAGGGATAGCCCGGGTAACCTGGATAACAAGGATACTGCGAATACCCGTTACAATATGGATCGTTTGGAGAGCAAGGATACTGCGAGTACCCGTTGCAATACGGGGCGTACGGATTACACACCGAGACATATACCGGGACCGAAACAAACGATGTGCTCGTATAGCTGGTCGTACTCGTATAGGTGGGATATGAATGAGTACGCTCACTCCATGTCGCACTCGAGATCGAACTCCATGTCGAACTCCAAATTGAACTCAAAGTCCTACTCCAAGTTGGATCCCATGAATGCGAGAACGTAGAGCTTAGGTCTTGAGTCGTATAGGCAGTATGCGAATATGTGAAAGTCGGATTGCTGCCCGTAGGTCTAGTAAAGGTTGAATCAGATCTATACGTGTTCGTAAAAGTCGGAATCCACGATGAACTCCACGAAGGTGAAATCATAGAACTCGAAGCAACCGCCGTTATGGTCGCCGGAGAAAGCGGCATCAACACGAGAAAACTAACCGCCACAATCAGTGCAGAAATCGCAAGACGCCTACTGACGGCATTCACCCAGAGTCAACTTGGGCAAACTACGCCATGTAGTTACGTATAACTTGAATGGATGAATCATCCTTCCGTGTTAGGGAAACAGAATTTAAGCCGTCGTCGATCGTCGTTAGAACTGTGTATGCGCCAGCCTACCCACACACATGTAATCAAGCGAAAACGACGGCGGGTTAGGGGATGGGTCGGCTAACAACCGCTGTTTCCACGATCTTCTCTCTGCCAATTTCAGATTCGCCCAAAGTCTCAAAAAAGTTGCCCGCCCGGACGGTTAGTAGAAGGTATAACGAGGTTGCCAAAAGTCAAAGTTGGTGGGGAGCGTTCCAGGGCTAAACGATTCCACTGCGATAGTCAAGTTGGAACCAGCCAAAATCATGAGCTGGTCCCTCTGGCATTATAGTGACCTACGATGGAGCTATGAACCAGAGTACGCGTATGTTATTCGCTAGCGCATTTCAAACGGAAAGATGCATAGAATACCAGGTGGATGAGTTTACTCGTTGTATCTGCTCAGTTCTCTTGCGCGATCCAAGTCCTTGAGATGGTTTAGCTCTCTGGCTCTCTGGCTCTCTGGAGGACCTTGATGATTCTTTCAACTTCTTTTGTGCTTCTCCCAACATCGAGCGGGTAGGTGGTGCTGAACCTCAAGATTCCATCTGGGTCTATTACGAAAACCCCTCGGTACGTGACTCCTTTGGTTTTGTGCAGTAGTAAGTAAGAGTGTATCCGTATGGATCATTCTTGGTGGCTATCCATGGGTATTCTGATAAAGTCCGCCCAAGGACACTGAGCCTCTCAGCTCCGTCCTTCAGATCCATAGCCTCATCTATTTCGTCAATTACAGAGACAGAAACAGAGGTACCAGCGCATTCGCCAGTGGCCTTCCGTTTACTCGTAATCTCTAGGGGTAAAGCGTCTTCTTTATCCGGGGAGCCGGACTGGTGTTAGTGTTTGGAAAACGGGGTAACCTTTCGCTTTCTCAGATTCGTATTTGACTGAATCGTTCCGGAAGCTCCGGGTCTTCCTTGATCTGTGGCCAGTTCCGATTTGTACAGGTAGTCTATTCCCGAATATTCTTCATCGCTGAAACTCGAACCGGGGGGGAGGTCCGAATCGACTGTGATTTTGATGCCCGCGTGGTACGTCCTTCTCAGGCCGTCCGACAATTCCTGGATGATTTCAGCCGCCCATTACGACACAGACGCGTGGCCCTATCCTTGATCCGACTTGCGGTGGTAAGCTCATCAGTTAATGTGAAAATGACATCTTTATCGTTCATGTGCCTCGGAATAGCTAATTGGATTTTCATTTACTGCGCCTGATCGCTGACTCCCCCCAACCCTGGAAGCTCCTAGATAAGATGCAATACATGACAAACGAGACACCAAACGAATACCTGGACGAAGTGGGCGAAGTGGGTACTGTCAAGTTGTTGTTTGGTGTGAACGGCTGTCAAAAAGCGTTTGGTGGCTCGATCAAGGTCGAGTATGCAGACATGATCTTTGATCTTGACCGCAATACGGGCAATAGGTATCGTGAATTGAAATTCGCCCTTGGCATTTCGGACAGGTCTGTGATGTGAACATGTGTGTGTTGCGAACTCTGACAAGAAATTCACTGTGGCGGCAAACTGGGCACCGAACTTTGTTCCCAATCCGAACCACACCAGGACCGCACTTGCTACAAAACTTCACTGTCGGTTGCATCGAGCTTCTGACCATCAAGCCCCTAGTTCGTTAGTATCCGCATAAAACTCGGTATAACCACAACTCTTGCATATCTTAGTATAGAGTCTCATTGGTGGTGTTGTCTTAACTACTTCCCTGTCAAGAACTACGATACTGCCTGCAACCATGTTAGATTGGCACTTGGGACAAGGTGTTTCCGACATTCGGATTTGCCAAGTTTAGAGAGCCTAGGTGCCGTTCTTAATGCTTTGGCTTACAGGGAAAATGATGTTCAGTTCTTTCTTGATCCCCTTGTATCTGTTTCGAACGGTGACCTCGGTTACGTTTGCGACATCAGCAATTTCCTTCTGTGTCTTCCTTTCTCCTTCCAAGACACATGCAAGGTAGAGTGATGCGGCTGCAAGCCCCATCGGGTCTTTGCCTGTGACTATTCCTGTCGTTTTCGCTTCATTTATGATTCGTATTGCTCTCTGTTGGGTTATCATGGAAATCTCGACGGTTGTAGCGATTTTCGAGATGCACTTAGCGGGGTCTACAACGGGCATCTGCAGGTCGAGTTCTCTTACAAGCAATCTATAGCACCGTGCGATCTCCTTCTTTCGAGTTCTGCTTGCGGCCGAGACATCTTTGAGTGTCCTCGGAGTTTCAGATAGCCTGCAAGCTGCGTACAACGAGGCTGCGGCTATGGCGGTTATGTTTCGTCCGCGCACGAGCGAGTTGCTGAGAGCTTTACGGTAAACCAGCGCGGCACGTTCTTTGATCGAGGATGGAATGTGAAGCACATCTGCTAAGCGGTCAAGTTCAGACATAGCTCGAGCCAGATTCCGATCCGCTGATGAATTGACTCTAGTCCTGATCTGCCATCTTCGTAGCCGCAGCATCGCTAACCTTGTTGCAAGAGGTAGCTGGCGACCGGAAGCGTCTCGATTCACACGGTCAATGACAGTGGAGAGACCTTTATCGTGAATGGAGAAGGATGCCGGCAGACCAACGCGACTGCGTTGGTTCTTCTCCTCTGAAGTAAAGGCACGCCACTCAGGCCCTTGGTTCAAAGCATGTTCGCTCAGAACAAGGCCACAACTGTGGCAGATTATCTCCCCTAAATCATAATCCTCAACAAGGCCTGCGCCACCGCACTCTGGGCAATCCTTGATTTTCCCTATGTTTCTGGTTGTCGTAGTCGTACTCATTTTCTTATCAATTCACACTATACGCTCGAGCCATCACTTCAGAAGAACGCGCACCGTTCGACCTCAGACCCCGTTCACACGGGATGAACTATCCATCCAGATGACTAATACCATCTATAGGGTTGCGTCAGAGATAAGGATGTTAAGAGCACACAAAACACACTGGTTCGTCTGATCTGACGCTACGTACAATTTTTCAGTTTTTCTGGTACTTTCCTTCTTTGGATTTTTGCAGTCAAGCGTAACCAAAACATGGTTCGACAGTTTACCTATTAGGCTCTGAGACAGGCACGCATAATAGTGGTCTCCTTTGGAGAAAGACGATGCCATCTTCTATGCGCTTTTGAGGATGGGTCATGAGTGTACCCACGCCATTATTACACATCCCAATCCGCTAGGCAAGAAGATTGAGAACGCATGGCTCATCGAAGTTGAACATGACCATAATGATCTGGGAAAACATGGACAATACACGTTTTGTTACAAGATCGTTGACGATCCAGAGACAGCAGTGGGAGAATGTAGGAAAGGGCTTAACGACTTAACCTAGCCCTTGCGTTCTGAATCATCGTTATCCACTTCTCACCCTTTCACTTGGACACCCACAACCTCACCAGAACCCCGTCGTTTTCGTGTGTGCGCGGCACAAGGATTTGAACCGAAAAAGGCGGGGCCGGTTAGCGTTTCACTTTGAAGAGTTTAGCAAGGGTTTGACTCGTTCATAGTTTCCTGAACTGTGATCGTCTTCTTCACGGTTTTCAATTGCTTGTCGCCGTTATCTCGTCGACATATTTTACCCAATCTAGGCCTTGCCTTGTGGGTGCGACTAGTCTTGCTGGATACCCATGATCAACGGTCAATGGGGCACCGCCGACCTTCAACGCGATCATGAAGTCCAGATTCGCAACCTCATTCGAACTCAGTGTTCTATTGTAACCTGTAACTCCTTTGACTGTGACACTGGCCACTCTATCAACGGGTAAGCCTGCTTGTCCTAAAAGGTAGGATATCGGTATGCCCTCCCAAGGAACCTCAGCTGACCATCCTTCAACGCATTTGATCTGCAAGGTTTTCTGAACGCTGGGCATAGCATACAACTCCGCCAACGTTAGGACTAATGGATTAGGTACGTTTCCATCAATCTTCAACCGGTAGTCGGTAGAGTTTACTGTGGTCGCCTGTTCTCCGTTCCACGTTACTGGAAATGGAAAACCTCCCGAAGCTGATGGCGCCGTTGGTCGGAAAAACCACAAAGACTAAGCTACCACTGCCGCCGCCACGGGAATCAACTTTAGGAATGATCTTCTATTGATTTTCAATAGTTCCTCCTCCGGCTCCGCTCTTGTAATCTTCAGAGATGGGGCAGGACATTTGACGGAATGAGGAGTTCATTCGGGTCGACGGGGGCTCAGTGGTCTCGTGTGGAAGGCAATCTCCCAGATCAGCATGGCTTGGTTGAAGCATTGCCTATGCAGGGTGCCTTGCATTGCTTCTCCCAAATCCCAGTTGGGTGAGGTGAATCCAACCTTCTTTGCGCATTCCATCATTCTAGCATTCTTATGAGTAATCTGTAATCGCATTATGCTGGGTTTTCCTTGTATGGGCTTCTTGCATGAGACGCAGTACACCTCGGGTTTCACTTTGGTCTTCTGACTTTTTTCTATCCTAGGCATCTTCAATCATCTCCTTTTCTGTTGATGTTGTATGATTTCTCGAGTTTCTCAACAATCTGCTCATATTTGTTATGGAAATCTGAACCGAATCTCGTCTCTACCTCGTTAAAATTTCTGGTAACGTCTTCTAGCTCTGGTTTGGGTATAACTTTCTCGGTCATTGGGAAGAGAAGGTAGTCTTCTCTCCAAATGTGATCCGTGTACAACTCTATAGCGCCTTTGATTGTAGCAGAGATCGTGACCTTTGCGGCTGAATCGCCGCGGGTGTACTTCTGGATCGCATCGTTCAGAGCGGCCATAAGCGCTCTCCCCTGCTTATGCTCGCTCGTGAGTGTGCCTATTGGGCAGCCTTGCGGACGGACTCCATTCCTTTCCAGCGTCGGGAAAAGAACGTCCTCTTCCTTTGCGTGATGACCCTTGTCAGCATAAGCTCGGAAGAAATCTACAACTTCCGCAAGTGCTGCAGGATCAATATCTCCGCCACTTTCAAGACGTTCATGCATCGCAGTGAGTACCTCGACCATTCGCAGGATGACTTTGTGCTCTTCCTCCAACGCCTGGATAGCGGACAACGCACGAATTCACCGTGACTGCGTCGGCGCTGCTGTGAACGTCTTGAGCTTTTTCCGCAGCGCACCGAAATCGTTCTTGGTTGAAAATTGATTGCCCTCAGTCATCATGCCGCCCTCAACCGGACAATACTCAAGAGCATAGGTTGAAGCAGCTATGAGGAATTCAAGTTCTTCATTGCTCACGTCCAACCTATTGACCGGCTGAACTGTAACCGCCTGAAGTCTCTTGAGTAATGACTCGAACGATACCTTTGTTGAGAAGTGTCCTGCCTCGGTCATTATTCCTCCTTCAACTGGACAATTCTCAAGTGCGTATGCAACGTTCACCTTAGCCAATCTCAACTCTTTGTCGGTTAGCTCTATTGCCGTCATTTTCGTCTCACACGACCATCGATTTTGGCGAGCCAACTATTAGGGCTGCCCCTATCGTGTTTGGCAAAATCTGATTGGGAGAGCATGGTAATCAAAAGCGTTAACTCAATCCGGCTCGCTAAACTCATCCTGTGCCCCACTGCAATAATGCAATAAAGGCCACCGACTCTGACTAGTGCATAGCAGATTGACAAAATCCTCAGGGCAGGTTATTCCAGCAGACAACTGCATTTGAACCGTGACCTAAGCCCCGCTAGGCCATTGGATCCATACAACCACGGTTTTCTAAGATTTCGTCTGTGTATTGATGATTGGCATTTATTCGGCAAGGAGAATCACGCCGTGGAATTGATTAGGATAACATTACTAATTGAGCATAATTAGGTTCACCTTCCTAATTACTCACTATTAGCATCACAATCCTAATTAGCAAATCAACCGTATGGTAGCTACGATAACACGTGCCCTCAATTGCCGTGCTTACCTGTGATGTCGTAGGGAGCAGAAGGATCGGCGGACCTCTCTGAAAGGATTGCTAATGCTCTACGCAGATTCAATGTTGAGCACAGGAAGATTCTACTCGCTCCATTCGAAGTTACAAGTGGAGACGAAATCCAAGGCGCCCTACAATACCCGTCAGAGGCGTACGAGGTCTATCTGCGTCTGACCGATCTAATGCAACTCTCGCTATATGCCGGTCTTGGGGTGGGAAATCTTAGTGCAAAACTACTAGGTGCGGCGAATCAAGATCACTACAAGTACGCACAATGACAGGGCAACCCTTCATCCGGAGTCGAATGGCACTCAATGAAGCTAAGGAGCGACGGCTTGAGTTCGTTACCAACACAGGCATTCCCGACGTTGATCTTCTCATAAGCACACTCGCAATGGCTGCCCAATTCATGAAGGCGCATCGAACAAGAAGACAAGCTACAGTCATAGCGCTCCTGAGAAGCGATACAATTTCAAGTCATCAAGAGGCAGCGAAGAAGTTGGGAGTCTCTCCTCCACTCTCTCACAGATCGCAAAATACGGCGGATATAGAGAGGAGTTAGGAATATCATTAGCAATTAGAAGTCTGCTGTACAAGTGTAAGGACGGAAAGAGATACTTCAGAGATTGGTCTACAGACCAAGAGATAATGGGTTCTTAGCATTCTGCAATCGTTGAATCATCTTGCTTAATGTCGATTCTATTCTAATCATTGCGGGTTTTGTGGCCGTCGTCGTCGGTGGAGATCCAATTGTACGGTTAGTTCTCGTCCAACTGGAGAAAGGCGCCTCAAGCAAGATGATTGATAAATTGGCGAAAAGTGGTCTCCCGAATGCAGGCAGATACATTGGCTACCTGGAGCGAGCACTTGTCTACCTATTAGTGATGTATCAACAGCCTCAAGCAATTGTCTTCATCATTGGGGCGAAGGCGATAATCAGGTTTGAGAACTCCAAGGATCGTGCGTTTGCCGAGTACTTCTTGGTCGGCACATTTACCAGCATACTCATCGCCTTAGGAGTGGCAGGAATTATTCTTGGACCGACAGTTGGAAAACCGTGAAGTTAGTTCGATCATGGTTTGGTGAGAACTAAGCCCCCTAAAACCTCACCAGAACAAGACACTAGACCAGGCTTGGCCGTCCGCGCATACACAAATCAAATTCTGAACGACGTATCAGTTTCTGATGCAAGCGCCAATGCTACCAACGACGGTTCATTGCGCAGATCTGTTTCCTATTCGACGGAATTGATTCGCGTTTGAATCGCCCCATTTCTAGACGGTCTGAAATGTATCCCACCGGCAAATCCGTGTGGTCACCACCGGCTCCACGAGTTTGAGCTTATCTCACCGGTAAATTTGGGTTATAATTTCATCCTCCGAACCAGCCATTATAATTCTATTGGTTCTGTACTGATTCGCTTGTGACATTCACAGGGCCTCTGCTTGAATCAGGCTACTATGGCGACACGTTGCAGTTCCAATATTACCAGTACTCCCCAACCCTCCCAAGTGTACAGAACTTAATTTTCATAGACGGACCTCTCACCGTCACGAGCGACACCGTGAGTTACTGGGTTCGCTACCCGGAATATGCCTCCGTCAACTTCGCGTACATGCCTTACATTTCCGTGCAGGTAATTGATGTAACACCGAAGTCGAACGGCTGGGAAGTCTCGCATCAGATCTTGCTACTTTGACGTGACGTTCTCTCAAGCAGTCTCCAAGTAGAGGTATAGGTGCCAGCTCAAGTTGTACAACGGAAACTCAAGATACGTGTTTTCTCCGGCATACCCTGCAGGTGGCATACTTGGTCGACATTCGAATGCCGAAAATGTAGGTGTAAGCGCCCGCAATATTATCCGCTCCCTAAAACTGTAACCTGCCCGAATTGTTACGGAATTCAGCCATTGGGTAGTTAGAACATGTGGGTAGCTAGCTCACGGCTAGGTTAGGGACTATAACACTCAAGTATTCCAGTTTTGCTTCTCTAAACCGACCGGTTGGAGGTAACTAGAATGGAACTAACTGAAGAGCAACAAATTCAATTATGGATAGAAGACCATCAAAGAACGTTTTGTCCAGTCTGTGGAAGAGATTCAGCCTATAATGCTCGTTACTGTGACAAGTGTGGGACCAAGCTAAGATCATGATTAATGAGTAGCGAGGGAGTATTCAACATCAAAGGTCGAGGCTAAGTTCATGGGCCAGCTGAAAGAGACGATCACTTGGAAGATAAGAAGGCTCGACAAAGTCCGGACGACCTTGACAGGGGTCGTCATAGGAGGCACCTAAGCCAGAAGAAATGTTGCGACATTTCAACAACATTCGGTTACCGTCTGCGACATATCGAATCTGTTTAGATGATTGAGTTGGATGGATTAATACGTAACCCAGCATTCACCCCTTGACCTATCTCTAATCTACGCCTCTTATAGAAGTCAACTACCGCTTCATTGATGAATGTACTAAGATCACTATCATACCCACGTTTCCTAGCATAGTCATACAGCAATAACGGTACTGGATCGATCTTCGCGCTCTTAGTGATAGGTGTTAACTCTAGTTCAACTGATCTACCTAACGGTTGACTAGATAGGATAGTAGATGACAACGATGGTGCATCTGATGGTTGAGTAGGTATAGTAGATGACAACGATGGTGCATCTGATGGTTGAGTAGGTATAGTAGATGGTATACCTGATGGTTGAGTAGGCACATTGCTTGTATCCTGTATTTGAAGCTGAATTTTGGAGCTAGGTTGAGAAGGGGATGATAGGATAGTAGTTGGATAGACGTAGGATAGACAATAGGTTAGATGGTGGATTAGCATCCAAGTTATGTATCCTCTTGTA
Source organism: Candidatus Bathyarchaeota archaeon (assembly GCA_963835925.1). Lineage (GTDB taxonomy): Archaea > Thermoproteota > Bathyarchaeia > 40CM-2-53-6 > 40CM-2-53-6 > FEN-987. The sequence continues at coordinate 674,367 of CAWIHH010000004.1, read as the reverse complement.
CTCCTGAACTATAGTTCCTTCCTCTAGATGCTTCTTAGGGTTCTTAATTTTGTGACCTCCACTATGCTTCCAAATGTCATCTGTGGTCTTACTGCAAATAGGGCAGGTCCCACTTTCCGAGTTGGGCCCTTTCGGTTGTTCAGGTGTTAATTCTGCTGGAATAACGTTCACAAGAACGGCTGGAATGCTATTGAACGAGTTCGAGCGGTTTAGAACGTTAATCTCTTCGCCTAAGTAAGTAAAAGTAATCGGTTAATAATTGCCTTTGTTTGACGTTCAACGGGAACGACTGGCTGAATTTCTTTAGACTTTTCCTGATAGTTTCCAGGAGTCTGTTAATCCCGTTAACGTAAATTATACCTGCTTGATGCAGTCGACGTGTTGCTGCTTCTGTTAGCTCCTTTGGGTTGACGGATAGGAAAAGCTTGAGCCCATGTGCCCACTTTTTGTTGGCGACTTTGTCTCTGACATGATTGCCCGTAATGGGATTAGAGAACCTCCAATTTTTCACTTCTATAGCAAGACTCACGGATCCGATTTTGACTCCAATATCAGGTTCTGCGCTGGTGAAATTCGGAGTATATTCGACCCTCGGCCTAGCGAAAGGGTATGGGTACGGTGCCTCACTTTAGCGTGCAAACGGCAGACCGCTTTGATCTCTCCAACAAGGCCGATAACCTGTTCATCACTAAGGTTACGTGGGATTTTATCCTTAATTTTTTCGTAGAAAGCTCTCATTTCAGCGTTAAGCTCTTCCCCTCGGAAAATAGCAGTCAGATGGGGCTTTTCATCAGCCAGATGTTGTGAGATGCCGTTGTCTTCAACCTTAGACCTCAAGCAATTGAGGATTAGCTTCTGAGCGGTTTTAATGCCTTCAGGAGGTGACTCGATTGTTCTCCAGCTCCCAGTTCGCTTCCTGATTTTCATCTTGACATTTGGAATTTTGGTTGGATTGCTATTAGCGGGGGCTTACACGGAACGTCTTCAAAATTATGGCACCACCCCAGGCGTACAATATCGCAATAGTTGGGTTCCCCAAGTCTGGGAAGACTACGTTGATAGTGTCACTTTTTGACGAAATCTTCCTGGGACGAATTAATCTTAAAATGGTTCCTGCGGGACGACGACCATTGAACGAATTAATTCGTCTTTGGAATCACTTAAGCGAGGAAGAGCGATCGGCCCTACCTCTACACAGGACCGTTTTGGTTTTCGTGCAGAAGTGCAGAGGGCACGATTCCCGTTCCCAATCACGTATTTGGTAGAGTTCGGAGACTTTCCCGGTGGGGGCAGCCAGGAATACTACCAGCCATACGATTCTCCTTGGCTTCACACATCTGAGTTTTTCAAATGGGTGGTCGATTCTGACGCCATGGTATTCGTAATAGATCTCGCGCAGTATCTCATAGCGAGAACTGACTACGTAGCCAAGACTTCCAGTGCCTTTCGAGCGGCATGGCAGCGCTTCATTGATGATAACCGCTATCGGACCCGACAAATTAGGCAGCACCCCTTAGTTGTGGTCTTCACAAAGGCTGATCTGCTTGCCGTGCGAGAGGACCTTGAACCGGGCACGTTTCAGAAACAAATAGCAGAATTGGGTTTCGGCGAGTTCGTGCCACCGATAAGAGAGCTGCAATCTGACGCGCTGGAAAATATGACGAATCGGGCCAGCACTGATTTTACCGAGCTTCTTGAGTACTTGAGAACAGAAACAAGCAACTTTCACGTTGTTTTTACGAGTAGTTTTGGGTTAGCTGACGGCAAGCGATTTGGATTAGCAACAATGTTGGACGCTGTATTGCCACATTGAACCGGTTTCGTTTCGCACGCTAGAGAAATCAGCAGAACCCTTTGTTTTTTGGTGTGTGTGTCAATGGATGAAAAGTCCTAAGTTCTAGCGTGTGAGTATTTCTCTGTGGTTGGTAAGCCCGAGTAGTACCTGACCCTAGCGGTCGGGTGTGTGAATGGGCAGTCTTCGGAGCGGCTCCTTGAATGCGCCCCTGTGGGCGAATAAGTGATTGCCGCGTTCAGGCCAACCAAGAAAGAATGGAGGAAAGATCTAGGAAAAGCATAAGCTACTGGAGATGATAATTAGCGCGGCCTGAACGCCACGCAGAAGAGCCACCCGAGAATCACAAGCTGGATCAGACTTTTCATAAGTGGTACTAGTGGTGCGAGCATTCTAAATTGAACTGGCGTGAACAAGCATTTTAGTGTGTGTGGGAACCAGTATTACCCCACACACTATTTACTTCCTGCGTTCAAGTTTATTCCCGCAGCTTACACAGAACTCGTCGGTCAGCGGGTTCCTTGCTCCACACATGCTACAGAAGACTTGTGACAGTCCAATCTGTTGTGGGGCAGAGCGCCCAACACTTGCTCTCATAGCTAGCGTAGCCAGTAAGATTACCAAGAGGACTAGGACTGCTATAACGATCAAGCTGTTTTGCGTGAATGCGGCTAGTGGTCCGCCATATCCAAGCGGCGCGGTATGAGAAGTTGTTGTCATAGTGATTGTCTCAGAGGCTACCGCCGTAAGGCCTGTTGTTTGAGATGATGTTGTCGAAATTCTAGATGATGTTGTTGAAACGGTCGACGTCGTCTGTTGCGGTGTACTCACGCCTTGCGCCCTAACTTGGACATTGACGGGGCGATTGAAGGATTCCACAATACCACCTCTATCGAAAATGTAGAGAATGAGTTGCAAATCCCAAGATCCCAGGATTTGCGGTGCTGTTACAGAATTTGAAACCGTTGCGGTAACGCTAGGCATCACACCTATCATGAAGGTGCTGATCGAGAGAATATAGTTCGATCCTGGGTCTACGATGTCAACCCTTCCTCCATAGTAGGAGGACCTCCATTGAAAGCAGGCTAGGCTTATGGTCGAAGTAACCTGGAACGTTTGGCCTGGGGCCACAGTGGGCGGATAGTTTGCGTTAAACTGGAAAACCTGGCAGCGTTGCGCAAATACTTCCGAACTAGTCATGGATAAAGGGACCAGAACCGCGGATATTACAAGAAATGAAGGAAGCAAACTCTTGCGTAATACTTTGCCAAACATTAGCCGTCGAGCTAGATAAGCGCGCTACCGCTGCATAAAGGTAAGTGGAAATTGAGGTTACTGAAGCTGCTGCCAAGCAAACTTGAAACGTCCCGCAAGCAATTTGTGTGTGGTATCAATAGTGCGCGCACACACACAATTGAACGACGACGAACGAGGGACGTCGGTTCAAAGTCAATAAACAAAAAAAGTTACCGCAGGAAATGTGGCACACTTCCAAAGTGTGTGTTACTACTGGTGCGCACACATGCTTTCAGCGCAGCATTTAGGTTAGGTTCTCTTGATCTATTTGGTGATTCTGGGTTGTTTTGGAAGGCTGTTGAAGTAATGGCGAAATGCGAAGTACATGAAGACGTACTCACCTACGGTCGCAAAGACGACGATTGTTTCACTTACCATGAATTTTTCACCTGCCGTCTTGATTGCTGTTGCACGAGTGTACAATCTACTTGATAAACAATAGTCAATTGTTCTCGCATTTCTTACGAAATCATGCCATTCAAACAGTTAATTCTTGTTAAAATTATCAAATCTACATGTTCCAGTCATATCGTTGCCTTAATGAGCCACGTCCCTTCAATGCAAAATCGGATTCGACGACATGCCCCTTTGTGACTCAATTGTCGGCTTCCGCGCTCGCGCTCCACGGACCCGAGGAATCGTGGGTGTGGTATTCATGATGCGGCCAACAGAAATTGAGCCGTCGTTTCAGGCATTTTTTGTGTGTGCGTTCCGAAAGTACCATACACACGAACCGACTCCATCAAGCGAAACGGTTGCGGGAGCGTATGAAGTCGTTGTAGCGGCCTATGAGGTTCTGATAGGCGGATTCCTTGTTCGCCCTTTCTTGACTACGGAATCGGAATATGAAAACCAATAAAGTGTGAGCTGTTACCATTTGGAAATATCGGAGATTCGACGAAATCTATTCACAAAGACCGTCTTCGACTCTTGAACGTGGGTCCATTAGAAGGCCTTCAAGATAGGATATCAGGGGGAGCGTTTACAAATCACACTCGATTCCACGTGACTGGTCTTGGGTGGATTCTAGAATGCTCAAGCATTCGGTTCTCTTTATGCGAGTCGTTCTAGTGATTGTAGTAATGTCGTTGTCAAGCATCACCGCCAAACCTCTAGTGGGGGCTGTTCAAGAGGTTCGACCAACAGCGAACACATTCAATGTTCCAGTGAAAATAAGCACCTATGGTGATGCTTGGGAGGGTTATTTGGCGTTCGGGCTGTGGGATTTTCCGTATAGCAATGAGAGCGTCCTGAATCCGAATGTGGATATTGGTGGTGCTAACGCACATAGAGGCCCGCACAACTATTTTGTTGTGATGACGACCAAAGGTCAATTGCTTGGTCTGCGGGCCTCCAATGATACCGATCAAAGTTACTGGCCTGTGAAATACTTGGGCAATGATACGTTGATGTACGTGACGGGACCGGAGAAGTCTACGCATTTCTGGAATATGAAGACTAACGTGACAACTGATTTCCCTAACGTTTGGGGTCACCACGACATGGTATACAATCCGATCACACAAACTTTCCTTACGCTAAGGGGCTATGTGATGACGTTGGATGGCAAGAACGTGTTGATGGATAAGATTGTTGAACTCAACAGTAAGGGGGATATCGTTTGGAGTTGGGACACCTACACGAACGGCCATTTCAATCTCAGCGATATTTGTCCGTGTAACGATACGGACGACGTGCGTGGTGAGACGGTGATCGATCTCACTCATTCGAATACTGTTCAGTGGGATCTAAAGACGAACACGGTACTCCTTAACATGCGGGATCTTAACACGTTCTGCAAGATCAACAAGACAACCGACCAGACGATTTGGTGTCTTGGTGAACATGGTAACTTCACATTGCTTGGGAAGGATGGGAAGCGTGTTCCGAGTTTGTGGTATCATAGTCACGATGTTCAGGAGATTCAGCCTGACGTTTTCTTAATGTTTGATAATGATCTTCACAACACGACAGTGCCTTGTGTTGCTAGGTATGAAGATACGACCGCGTACAGCAGGATGATTGAGGTTACGGTTAATGAGCAAAGTAGGACGGCTTGGGTGAATTGGAGTTGGGAAGCCCCAAGGCAGGATTGGAGCCCCTACTGGGGAGGAGTTGATCGGTTGCCCAATGGGGATTGGATAGCTGATTTTGGCGATGAGAGCCACTATCTTCCAGGCACTACCCCATCGCACCCATTCCCGAATAGTACCGGGGCGGTGGGGATTGAAGTGAACCAGAAGGGAGATGTGGTTAGAACCTTCACGTTCCCATACGGATGGGGAATCTACCGGATCGTACCTATACCACTCAAAACCGTCAACGATTATGACGGGTCAATCCACAGGGATGATTTCAACATCAATCTATCTACCATTAACGACATTGGAGGTCGGACAAGCATCTACTACAAAATCAACAATGGACCAGCCGAGACCGTAAGCGTGGACGGACAGCCATACATCACCACGCAAGGCGCCAACAACACTCTGGATTATTGGAGCGCAGACAGTAATGGAATTTCGGAATCGCCGCACAACATTCTGACCGGCATAAGATTGATTGGGGGCGTTAGCTCTACAACGCCGATCAGCCTGGTAACAGGGTCAACCGCTCCGCAATCTGTGTCATTCTCAGACAGCAGTGTACTAGTGACATTCATTACTGCCATTGTCCTTGCAGTATCATTCGCGGTAATGCTGAGAAAGCGCAGACACAGCAATCCGAAGTGACCTGCAATTCCAATGTGTGTGTAAACTACCATACCCGACACGTGATAGCAAAACCAAACAACCGCAAGACAACACGAAATGAACAGGTGAGCAGTTATCCGAGCGAAACGAGCACGCCGTTTGTGTGTGGTATCAATGGTGCGCGCACTCCTTCTTACGAAGGCTATTCTACCTATTCCATCCTGACGGATGGAACGACGACGGCTCAAATTCGAGCGCTCTTAAGGCGAGGCTGCTAACTAATTGGAGGTCTTCTTGCCTATCTGGTCGCCCAAGAACAGCGTTATTGCCACGACAAAACTCAACACCTTGGACAGATCGTTGAATGCTGTGGAAATCGGATCGGATGGAAACGAGAAGCCAAACAGAGCCCAGACCGCGAACAGAAAGAACATTCCCGCGAGGGAGAACAGAGTGTACTTGGACAATTTCGTTAAGGGCGAAAGTGTAAGCAGCGAGAACGTCGAAATCTCCACGAGAAACAGAGGTAGGAAGAAAAGCAGCCTGAAGAGTATTGGTGAAGGAGGTATGGGAGGGTAGATCCTGTTCAGGACGATTAGGTCGAAGGGAAGCTCGAAAATCATCGGACCTGCCGCGGCACCGACGAAGGCGCTGACCAATGCAACCTTCCACCCGTGACTTCGGGTTAGGTACGCGATTACAATGAAGGAGACTACGGCAGACACATCAGTGATGGGAGTGACTGGATTCGGTGCAGTGTAGGATTGGTATGTGGCGACCAGGTTGGCTTGTAGCAGCACAAAGCCATAGGTAATGGATGCAATCAAGAACGTCAGCAAGGAAAGAACCCAAATCGTTATCATAAGAAAGATGGCAGTCCTTCCAGGCCTGTTGGTCCCGACTGCACGTTTCAGTCTCGTTCCAAAATATGTACAAAGGAGTCCAAAGAATAGAAGTACAACCGCCAGCGCAATCGTGCCTGTACCTTCGTAAGGCGCCCAAGTTCCAGCCAAGAGGCAAGACTACCTCCACAAACTGGATGTATAGCACGAGCACCCAAATTTGAACTGTCGTCTTTCAGGCTCCCCCCAGCTAACATGCCACCATCCACACCGCAACAAGCGTACGTTGCAACCAGTTACAGATGCAGCTCATGCGGTAACGACTCGCTTCCAACGACGAAATTCTGCGGCCATTGCGGCGTCCCACTCAAAAACTGAAAACAAAAGTCAACCGAGTAACTTGAACCTTCGTTCGTCGTCGAAGGGTGTATCCAGGTGTGCACCCCACGTCAAAGAAAGAACTAGCTCGAAAGTATGTGACCGAGCTTGCTTTTCAATTGCTCCGTCACCGCGCGGACATAATCAACGATTTACGTTTTGGCGTCTAGTGTGAGTATGAAAATGCTATTCCAGGACTAGGAATCGCCTCGTAACATCCGAATACGCCTGCCATGAGGAACACAATGGCCGACTGTACCAAACCGCGTATTGTCGATGAGAGAAACGTTAACGGAGAGCGGCGAGTGTGTAAAACCATGGGTGTCACTAACATTGACGGAGGTAAGGTTGTCATTCGTGAGAAGTGTCATGGGGCATTCAAGTGAAGAGAGTACTCTGCTAACTGCCGCGGTGTTGTCCCGAGCATTCGTATTCTTGGTAGCGCTTGTGACCAACAAATTGTTCGGCGTCAGTTGCCAAACATGTGGAAATATTGGTTATCCTTTCCTAAACCTCTTTTCTCGTTGGGATAGCGCGTACTATGTGTATATTGCGACGCTCGGATACAGTAGTCAGATTGGCGTGTATTGGGCGTTCTTTCCCGCTTATCCTGTTTTCATGGGAGGTTTAGGGCGCCTTTTATCGTTCTTGTTTTTGATCAGGTTGGATCTTGCAGTTGACTTGTCGGGATTCGTAATTAGCAATCTATCGTTTCTTGCCGCTGTGTACTATTTGTATAGGCTGTCGGCCGCGGTTTTAGGTAAGCTAGACTTGGCTTTCGACTCTGCGCTCTATCTCGTGTTGTTTCCTTCAGGGGTTTTTCTTTCCGCAGTCTATTCTGATTCGCTGTTCATGCTGTTGAGCGTTAGTTCACTTTACTATTGGCAATTGGGTCGACTCGGCAGAAGTGGCATCTTGGGGTTTTTCGCTGCTTTGACGAGACCAATGGGCGTGCTGCTTGTTGTGCCATTCATTTACAAAGCCTTGGTTGATTCTGTTACAAAGAGAAGAATTGCAGTTTACCTTCACATGGCGATGATCCCGGTTGGCTCTCTAACGTTCCTTGTCTACAGTTGGCTGAGGACCGGAACTGCTTTCGCTTTTTTCGTTGCCGAACGTCAGTACTGGCATACTGGTGTGTCAGGGTGGTTGGGCGCTGGAATTGAGACCCCACTCACTCTTCCATTTCTTCTCCTAGGCATCGTTGCTTTGGTTGCTTCGGTACTTGAGCGTAAAGCTCGAGAGTCCACGTACAATCTTCACGCCTTCTGCCTACTCATCACGTATCTGCTTGGAGATTTCACATCATTTCCACGATACTCGATAACCATACTCCCCATATACTGGCAGGTATCAAGATGGTCACGCAGTGTAAAATTCAGAGTATTCATTTACGTTGTGTCACTAGCACTTCTGGCGATTGGAACCGGACTCTACGTCAATTGGTACCATTTCTTTTGAGAATCACGATGCCTCATTCATCAACCGCTTTCTAATTCGAATTCGCTATTGACACTGATCTGCGAATGCCACTGTGATTACAAACTTCGTCGACGATGATTCTTGTTCTGCAATGTCTCGGGTACGTCTAGAACTATGGACGTCAAGGCCTTCCTCACACCCGGTATTTTTCGAATATCATTCTTCAGGAATTCTCGTATTTCATCTATATCCGTGGCTGATACGAGTGAGACGATGTCTGAGTTGCCCGTCACCTCGTAGAGCTCTTCAATGTTCGGCAACCTGGTTAGAGCCTTTACAACCTCGGTTTTGGACTGTGAATCCACAAGAAAGTTTACGAAAGCGAGAAGCAGTGTCAATTTTGATCATCAGCCTAGCCTTTGCTGTTTGTCTGGAGCATTTATACCTTGGAACTTCTCGTATTGACTATGGCCTATAGATTTCTCAGTCTCTCTTATTTTCATTAAAACATATGTTAGAAAAACGTGCATGACTCGAATGATTCTCCAGCCGGGTGGTGCACACCAGCAGTACCACACACTTAACTGGTGAGACCTGTCAAAAGGCATTTCATGAGCAAGAGTTTGCGCAAAATCAACGGTAATTCGTCGACTAGGTTTTTCATGAATCCAGGTGCGCCCTTCGATTTTGAAAGGAGCGCAAGCATGCATGGTCGATTTAAGAACAGCCTCCCAGACTTGTACGAGGATGGTTCGTACAAGAGAGTTCTACATGTTTGTGGAAAACCGGCGCTTGTTATTGTCTCATCGAAGGGAACCATTGAAAGACCACGTTTGAGAGTGGAGGCTTATCCTCGGCTTTCAATTCCAGCAACGAAATTCTTGAGGAATCTGCTCCATAATATGATGGGGAGTTCGTATGACTTCAACAGTTTCCGTAAAGTCGCGAAGAGAAATCCCTTGATGGACACTGTTTCAAGGGAACTGGCGGGGTTGAGGCCAATCGCACCGCCAAGTATCTTTGAAGCTCTGGTTATTGCCATCACCGAGCAGCAGATTTCACTAGATGCCGCGATTACCATACGCTCTCGGCTCATTGAAAAATACGGGGACCTTGTGAGGTTCGGTGGGAGAAGCTTCTACGCATTCCCAACAGCCATGTCTTTAGCGACGGCTAAGCAAAGTCAGATGAGAACTGTCGGTCTTAGCCGAAGTAAGGTTCTGTACATAAGTGAACTTGCCAGAAAAGTTGAGGGTGGAGAATTGGATCTTGAAAAGTTGAGGATGATGGATGATGCGTCTGTCGTTGCAGAGCTGACCAAGATCAAAGGGGTTGGCCGTTGGTCGGCGGAATATGCAATCGTCAGAGGAATGGGAAGGGTGAATTCATTGCCTGCTGACGATTTGGGGATACAACGCGCAGTCTCACGAGCCTATTTCAAGGGCAAGAGAATTGGTTCAAAGGAAGTTCGACGTGTTCTAAGCAAATTCGCAGCCTTATAGCGGAATTGCGGCCTTCTACCTCATGTACTATCTGTTTTGGAGACAAGAAGGTGGCAAGTAGATTTGTGTGTGGTTCAGCTGGTGCGAGCACGAGAAATTGAACCGTTGGGTCGTACATTATGAGACTTCAGTTCGCCTAGTTATAAAGGCAGAGACGGCGTGTGATGCAAGAGAATCACCTATGTATTGACTAGAAGTTGTTGCAAGTCAGCTCTTGACGAATATTTAGAGCTCTTTGGAGGTGAAAAAGTGATAACAAGAACTACCAAAATAGGCTTGGCAGTTGTTGCTGCTATATCTACCCTAGTGATGTTCTTCGCTCAATCAATGGTCTTTCCACCGATGGCCATGCCGCCGATGTCATGGCTTCCAGCTTTCATCTTTCTCAGCTTCTGGGACGCCTTAGGCTTCGGAGTTGGCATAGTTATCTTGATCTACCTTGGAATGACTTACTCCAAGTGGCCGAGGGAGATTCGTGGTTCGCTTCTGGTGCTTTCCTTCATCGCAGTTTGGTTCACACTCCTGAATTGGATACACGACGGGCTTCATAACACAGGCGCAATGCCGCCCAACTGGATGCTCTTAGCAGTCACCGAGTACACGTTCCACGTTCCGTGGTTAATCTTCGGTCTCGCCTTAATATTTGTAGCAAGACAACTTGTGAACGCCTACAAGAAATAGGTTTCAGTAACCTTACCCACTCAACCTCTTCCCTTTTCTTTTCAAGAGATTCAGACTACTCTCGCACGTATGATGATCGTCGTGGTATACACGGACCATGATAACTTCTTTAAGATAATTTCAGAGCTGAAGAAGGCGTACAATGGATGACCGTAGTCCGAGAAGAGTTATCTGGCTAATGTGCGTCTCGCTGGATAGATCTCAGAAAGCCGTCTGAATTCGATTAGGACCAATCTTATTTGTCCGCCCTTGTGGGTCGTCGTCAAAAAGTGTGTGTAGGGTCAGCTGGTGCGCGCATCGTAATTCGAAATTGGGGTAAGTTCTAGTTTTCGTCTGAAGCCGAAATAATCACGTTCAGGATACTGTATAGAAAATATGAGCATAAATGCATATTTGACCTTTACGAAGCCACTTAAATGTACACATGTTCAATATGTTTACCATAGATAGTGTGTTCGTTCACAGCGCTTCGGTCAGTTGACAAATCGGACGTTTTACGACCTGGAAATTGAGCAGATTATAGAGATTCCAAGGTTATTGCGACAGAACAGCAGCAGATTGGTCGATGAAAGTGTAGACGTGTACTATAAGCGAATGAGGGTTGTTGTGGACGTGAATGAACATGTCGCGGGACAAAGATTTCGGGAATCCAGCGAGCGAAGACGTTCTTCTGTACGGTTTCATGTACAAAGTAAGTGAACTAATCAGCAAACACAAGTTAACTGGCCCCCAAGCTCGACACTTGATTAACGCCGCCCAAACAAAACTAAACACGATACTACCTACAAACCCAGAAAGCATGTCCGAAGCGAAACAACAGTATTAGCAGAAGACGAGCAAATAAGGCGTCTACGCGTTTTATGTGGAGATTTTGAAGAAGTTTCAAGGTGGAGTAGAAAAACTGGAATCCCAGAAGTCTGATGTTAGTGTTGTGATAAGTGAGTTGGCAGTATCCTCTAGAACTCAGATGAAGAAGACTCTTAGTTTATGGGGACTTTTGATGAACGCGATGGCGCTTATTGCGCCGGGCGTGTTCCTATGGACTACTTTCCAGATTCAAGCCGCGCAGACGAATGGCGGTGTTACTACTGCAGGGGAGATGTGGACGGGGCTCGTATTCGCACTGATAATCGCTCTGTTGACGGCTCTGTCGTATTCGGAATTGGCTCGCATCTATCCGGCTGCGGGTGCTGGCTCCTCTTACTTCTATTCTGAGGCAGCCTTCTTAGATCAGAAGGCGTCGCGTCGGCAGTGGGCGGTGATCGTTAAGTTCGCTGTTGGTTGGGTTTCGCATCTCTACTACTGGATATACCCTGGGATTATGGTGGCTTTCTCAGCTATCTTGGTTGGTTACGTTCTTGGGGTGTTCAACGTACTCCTATCGACGTGGGAGCTCGTTGCGGTCGCTGTAGCGTTCGCTTTTGTGAACGGTTACGTCGCTTTTCGAGGCATCCAAGGTTCAACCATGACCGCTGCGATCATCAACGCTGTTCAACTCGTCTCCCTCATCGTTTTCTCGATTCTTGCAATCTTGTATCGGCAGACGCATCCCGCGGTGCAATACGCAACCTCGATCAGCTCTATCCTACTGCCACACAACTTTACAAATCTACTTTTCCAGTCAACGATCGCGATCCTGCTCCTGGTCGGATTTGAGTCGGTCACTGCGCTTGGCGCGGAGTCTAAGAATCCGAAGCGTGATATCAAGAAGGCTGCCGTTCTCTCCCTCGCCATCCAAGGGGGATTCGCATACCTCTTCCAGTATTTCGCAGCCAACTACTTTGTTGGAAACCAGATGAGTATGAGTACTGAAGGAGGCACGATCGTTAGCGGTTATGATGCCGCTGCAGCATCAGCTGCTCCAATAGGCGACATGTTAAGGATAATTGGCGACAGTATGCTCGGCGGCACGGGGCTGATTCTCGCGTTGATCGTTGCGGCTACCGTTATCGTGGCCCTGATAGGAACAACGTTGGCTTGCATGAACACCGCGGTTCGAGTTACCTACTCCATTGGCAAAGACTCGGAGGTGCCAGTTCCATCTTTCTTCGCGAAGCTGCATGAGAAGTACGCAAGCCCTCACTTGGGAATACTAATTATGGCTGGGGTGTCTGCCGCGATCGGAGCCTACGGCGTCATCAACATAGATGCCTTGACTCAGATCACCTTAGCTTCTAACACCGGCACATTTCTCGTGTACGCGGCTACAAATCTAATTGCGCTGTTGGCTTTTCTTGGACGGCCAGGCGCCCGGTTCCTTCAGCATAAGCTCGTGCCGTCCCTTGGGTTCTCAGCGAACTTGTTCATGCTAGGAGCAGTTGTCTACTTGAGTTTCGAAGCAGGTGGCGCGATATCCACCGACACTATGATCGCTCTGGGTATGGTGATGTTCTGGATTGCTGCGGGCGTTGGGTACTATATCATACACAGAGCTCGTCATGGCTATCCTATGCTTATGGATTTGTCTTTTCAGTCTCCTAATTTGGCCTGTGGGTGTAGCCGCGAGCTGGGCTGCAGCTGTCTTCTACTCGAAGAACTAGATGGCTTTACACGTCAAGTAAGCGCTCTAATCAAGAAGCGTAAGCTTACCGTTACGCAGACTCAAAAGCTTGTGGCCGAAACCCAGGCAGAACTGAACGAATTAGGTCGATGATTCGTCAAAGAGAAATAACTCAAACGAAGCTTTACTGGGCCCTGTGATGTGAACCGATTGCCTCTGGTTGGTTTCGAGTGGATTCTTCCGCTCGCCATCGTTGTACCAGTCTTTTTGGTGTTCCTGAGCAGGCATAGGGGAGCAACTCATAACGGAGAAGAAACCGAACCCGTTCAACAGTCTCGAAATGTGGAAGAAATCAAAGGAGGAGAATCTTTGTTTTGGGAAGCTGCAGAGCGCTAAAGCTCCGCCTTTGCTTTAACGATGTTCCATTTATCTTCGCCAATCGCTTTTTCGGCGATACGACTCATTCTTTCGAAAATAAGTGGCGGTGAGCCTTTCTTCACTGATGCCAACAGACCGGTCGCTTCATTGGTGTTGATTGATGAGAATATCCAACTGAACCAGTCAGTAGATTGCTCCGGACTCATGCTTTTCATGATGGTGGCTCGAATGGCACGAATAGCTTCATCAGTGTGATATTTCTGCGTAGCAGGGAGGATCGTTGCTTCCTCCTTATTGATATGTGTTAGATAGAATGCAAACAGATCATTGGCTTCCTGATACAGCGTATCGCCTTTCTCTACCCTTTGATCTCGAATCTTAATCCTGTTCAGCTCATCCGCCGTCTTCAACATCGCAACGATCTTTTCTTCTATCTCCGCATGCTCCTGGAGAGCATCAGTTAAGTGGTCTCTGCAACATAGTCAATCTAAGAGTGGAAGTGGATAAATCCAACGCCCCTGTTCTATACCGTATCAACGGCGCACTTGAAATGGTACGCTAGCCGATGCTGTCGCCTGAATACGTTGTACAGGTTGCCGCTACTATTATAGTCGGAATTCTTTTTCCAGTCTCCTTGCGACAGCACTAGGACTGCAGTTCACTGGTAATTTCTTCTTTTTTTTTATCACAACTGCAGTAATCGTTCCGTTCAGCGCAGCTGCGGTACTTGCAATCCTAGGATGCATCATACTTTCCAATGCGCTTATGATTATAGGATTTGTAACACTGACCATAGTTCTGCTTGTTTTTGCTTATGAAGCCAAGGCAGTCGAGAAGAAAATCCACTAGTGTTGGGAGATATTTTCTTACACATCTAAGATGAGGCGGTTGCTCTCCCGCACACACACAAAAACCGACCAGAACGACGTTTCAAATGCCGCAGGTCGCACGATTAGCTGCACACACGAGAGATGCTGGACCGGAAAACCCGATAAATCTCGATAAGCGTCTTAGAGGGATGCAATTTCTTCTACATCAGCCAACTTTACTAACGGAACTGGTCTTATTCTATGATCGTGGTTTCCTGGATTGCCAATAGATATGGCACAATGGGAAAAGGCTGGACGTATCGTATCAATGGAAAGTACAGTTCTCGAATTCCTAACGAGGGATCATACCAAAGCCTATTCAGGGAAGGAGATTGGGAGCGAAGTCATGAAAGATCCACTGATGAAACCGATGACGGGTGCGGCGATAGTAGCGTGCGTGATAATGACGTTGGATAACTTGTTTCGGCAGGGTAAGGTTGACGTGAGAAAGTTCGACAAGATAGTCTACTACAAGGCCGTCGTGAATTGAACCGTCGTCGTCCGTCGTCAGAAAGTGTGTGTGCGCACCAGCGTACCCACCACCATGTAAAGCAAACATCAACGTAACGTCTTCGCAAGGATGCATTCTGTGAGAAACGATTGCGAACATTGTCATTTCTGCAGAATTACTTTGTGACTCCAAATAATATATCGCGCGGCCATAATATCGCATAAATCATGCTGAGTGTCGGGATAGTGGTAAGCGTTCTCTTGAAGGGTATTTGTTAGTGCAGAGGCAGTTGTGATTTTTGAATAAGTTGAGCGTTTCCAGTAGGCGTTTCATGGGTCTGATGGCAACGTTCGCCGTAGTTTCTGGGTTGTCTGTTGTGTTGTAGGCTTTCCCAAGCTCGCGGGTAGTTCGACCGCCTGGAGTATTCGATGAAAGGGATTTCCTTCTGAGTTGTATTCGGTGTCCACGCTGCGAATCCTCACTGTACTTCGAGTGCATAATGCAATCGAAGCAGGCGGATAGTAAGTTGATCAGCCAAATTTATCGCAAATGTGATTACTGCAGGTCGAGTACAATGAAACCACAGACCAACACATACTGATCATCAAGCGAGATACCAGTTTCACATAGCCTAGCGTACGCTAACACAAGAAAAGGCGAGAACTAATCATGAATTGGAAAAGGTCAAGAGATAGGCCGCTCACTAGTTCCTAGTTGTTCATGCTTGACCATATCAAAGGAGTTCATCTCCAAGCACGATAAGCTCCTACTGGATGCGGTCGCACTTTACCAGACAACCATTGAGAAGAAGTGGTCTAAAGCAATCCTGGAGAATCCAGACCTAAGTATCCTTCCCGATTTGAAGCGACAAATCGAATCCTCCCATGAAATAGAGGGTGCCGCATTCAGACTTCTACAGACCTGCGGTTGCCGAATATCGCAATCACCTAGGTAGCCTCGACAAGAACTCAGAACCCTGGGTCAACATGGATAAGGTCAGGGCGCAGTTGCATGAACTTGGCGGGCAGGATTTCAAAGAGAACCTTCCCGAAAACTAGTAGGGACTTGACGAAACAACAGACCAACAAATACTGATCATAAAATGGGGCACTAGAACCCGCAGGCTCCTACTTTGGCTTACTCCCTCGGTAGCCTTTTCTGTAAACTTTGCTTTTACCCATCTTCTTACTCTTCAAGGACCACACTACCACTACTCAAAACCAAAGACCTAGAGAAAAGAACTACCATTACGACGATCTAGTTCTCCATTTACAGACTAGAGAAAGAGACGAAAAACATGAGTTTTGGGGTGATTCTTTGTCATGTATCGAGAATGCTCGTGTGCGGCTTGTCGCCAGGGCCGTAGGCGGAAGAGACTTCATGCAACCTGTCATTAGCGATGTGACCCTGTTCTTTAAGAATCTCAAAATCTTGGTCTGAGAGAGCAATTACTTCGTCTTTCTTGACATAAAGCGTGGCGACAGGCACTTCATCCGCAGCGGGTCTAGTATTGGATCGTCGTTTCTTGTTTGTCAGAATCAGAAGGTAACCATTTCCATTTCCATCATACTTCACGAACTTCAACGTAGTTCAGTGATGAAACACTGTCTGAGATACATTAGGCTATGGACAGACTAAAATCGAAATGGGAAGAATCAAACGGTAAGGGGTGAAAGTTGAATGGGTAGTTACACTTGCGCTAGTTGCGGTGCAAAGGGGAAGGTTCCATACTCAATCGATCCGGAACGACCGTTCTACTGTCGCGAATGCTGGGAGAAGAAACGTGGAGACCCCCAGAAGAAAAAGGGACAGTAGGGAAGAGGCTCCGCTGCTACAGCGGTTCAACCGAAGGCCATGAAGAAACGCCTCCGACGTGAATAAGCTTAGGAATCGAATGGAACAGGTGAGTGAATGGGTGCCAGTCTATCACATGGAAAACGGTTCAAGTCAGAACAGCGTTCCTAGTGATACGTGGAAAGGGCGGCTTTTCGTTCCCTCTTCTTCTCGCGTGCTTTCGCCACCTTCTTATCTCTAGCAGCCGTCCACGCTTTCTTAGCTCCCCTACTCTGCTTTGCCATACATTAGTCACCTCTCAGATACAACATAGCACTCGACACAGAAAATTCATGAACGACTGCGAACGATTGTCGCGATAAACGACTCTCCAAACAAATTTGAGAATCGTCGGATCAATGAAACGGTATAATGTTGGCCGGAGGCGAATGCACTCTTTCCACAAGGCACTCCCGAGTGCAACAACTTGGTTCTGCTCATCTTTCAGGGCCGACCAGGTTTATGCACGGCCAACACACCGTATATCCGCCTGGTGAGATATAGGTTAGTACGAATTGACGCCGACTGAGCCTCTGTTTCGTGCTAACTGTCTTGGAGAGTTCACTGCAGCGACAAGAATTGAGACAATGGGCCTGATAGAATGGCTGTAGACATACTCAAAACCAGGAACCACGCCTGTGCATTCAGGTCTGGCAAACCGAAAATTGGGTCAACATTTCCTGCCCCCTCTTTCAGGCTTGGACCGAGAATTTGCAACATGAAATAGTGTTTGGTATCAATGGTGTCACACACACAATTTCAAGGCGAGGAACGGCGGAGCTATGCAGGATATGAGAGCCATGTCGTTGCCAGTCTCCTCGTGGAGAGCGTTTTATCAAACTGCGTTTTCGTCTCCCTTCTAAATTGTGACACGCAAGATATAGTCGTCGAGAAGATCGAGTCCCCTGTCGAAAGCTATTGTAGCGCTGTTTTTATTCCATCACACATCTTGTTGTAGGTATGAAGATAGACCGTGAGCTCCTGAAGCATATATTGGAACATTACAAACACAGGTTGGATGAGTTCCTTCAGGAAGAGAACATAAGACCCGTTGCCAGCGGACACTTCAGCGACCACATAAACGATCTGAAGCACAGAGTCGACGAAGCTCTATCCGCAGTGGATTCACTCAAATCTGACAAAGACACCGAAACCAAGATTTGGGTAAGAAACTATAGTGATATTCTGAAACCAGCCGTATCACAATACCAGAAAGATGCAAAACAATTCCTGACTGAAGCGAATGCGAAATTGTCCAAACCTAACCTTCACCAATTGGAGATTGAGTTGGCAAGAATCGCCGCAGAAATAGTTACGCTACTAAACCTGTAGAAACTTAATCATGCTGGCCGATGTTCTCATGACCATTTTCGAGCATGTCGCCATAGCAGCTCCTGTGAGTTCGAATCGAACTCCTTGCACATTTGCCTATTTGGGCAATAACGGACTTTCTTAAGTTCAAATCTAGTTTCCCGCACCAACTAGGCCACACACACAAATTGCATGTACGACGACGGTTCAATTTTGGTTTCTCGAACCATTGATACCACAAACACAAAACTGAAAGCTGACAACCGAAGAACTGAGTCATGGTAGGCCTCGGGGAGTCAACGTTGCCAACCCAAGATTCTGGTTCCAAAAAGTCTGACCAATTCGTGGAAGTTAAAATGAAGTGCCCGAAATGCGGCAGCGAAAACCTCACAGCGAATGGTTCCCATGGTATAATGCTTAACGGACAACTCAAGCGCATTGCACTTAGTCAGTGTGGGAGTTGCGGTTGCAGGTTCGGAGTAATCCAATAATGAAGAGAATCCCCTAGCAACATCTTTCAAATAAGCACGGTTCAAATTCCAGTGCTCGCACCAGCTATACCTGTGTGTATACTGGTGCGGGCATCACAATTTGAACCATCGTTTTCCGAAGACGATCAGGGTTAGATCAAACCCTCCCAGACTTCATCATGTGTTCTCTTCGTAGCCAGTTCTCTTAAACGTCTCCGGTACTCGGAATGAAATTTGTCTGATGGCCAACGCTCCCTTAAGGCATGCCATATGATTTGCATTAAGAGAGCTCCTATGGCATGTCTGGCCTCATGGGCATCAAGCGACGGGCCTGCCATGAGTGCTAGATGAGTTTCGCGGACCTCGGTAGGATCGTTCGATCCAATCTGCGTCTGGATAATTGACTCAATGAATATGTGCATTCTAGGGTTCATACCATCTCTATCTTTCCCGGAAAGGAAATCTTTGACGTATTCGGGATGTTCTTCAAGCATGTCCTTAACGTACTGTGTTTCTTTAGAGAGGTCTATTCCGTAGTGTTCTGAAGCTACGAGAGCATTGGCGTATTTGTCGATGATCTGGTGGATATCGCTGTTCTTTATGCTTGTTTTCCTTGACATTTCTTGCCCTCACTGTCGAACTTAGTTGACGACGATGTCTCTTAGCCTCGAGTCAGTTCTGACTTTCCCGATACTTTGCATTTCCGGAGGAGCTTTTTTTCGACCTGGTTATGAGGTGAGCGGCGCACGTAATTCGAATAGGTCGCCGTTTTTCTGTGTGTGGGGTATCAATGGTTCGCGCACACACACAAAATTGACTGTGCTCGCTTCGCTCGCATAACTGACCAAAGCAAGAGTAACAATAGTTGAGACCGCACCTCTTCGCAGCTCCTAATAATCTAATTTCGCATCGCCTTGAGATCTTCAACCCTTAATACAGTGCAACAACAGCGGGTACTTGCGAGGAATTGTAATAGTGAATTGTGTAAAGTGTGGAAAAGAGATTCCTGCAGGGCAAGAGGTCAAGAAAGGCTTCTTCCTTATGAAGAAGAGCTATCATAAGGACTGCAGTTAAGCAGAAACGTCGAACGAGCAACGCAAGCGCTACTTGGCCTCACAAACCTGCTCCTCCTTTTTTCTAAGAAACCACGTACGTATCAAAACGCATGTATCTTTATCAGATGCGTGGGCCATCTCCGCTTCGATTAGAGCCATGGCAAAAAATATGACGAAACATTCGAGTAATCGAGTTCATTGTCAACATGAGTATCCTGACAACACGTGGAAATGTGGGAAATGTGGCTACCAAATCCTCCCTGACCTTCTTGGAAAAATTGCTGAAACCGGTTCGGGAAGAATAATGTCCACAACAGTGCAATAAGCGCGAAACAACGGTTCAAGTTATGATGCTCGCGCCATTGATATCACACACACTCAAAACGCCTGAACCTCACGGTTCAAATTTGTGTGCGCACCAGTAGACCTGTGTGTGTGCGCGCGCACCAGTATACCCACACACACATTAAACCACCTAAGACGCCGGTTAAATTGAGGAGGAAGCGGTTATGCCCGCTATCCTCTTGGATTTGCTGAGCATCGGTATCCGGGCCTCCTCGGAACAGGGTAGTAGACGACTGGGGGCCGTCTGGTTCGTCTTCCGAGGATTAGCATGATAGCTATCAGCCCTAGGGCAGTGGCTACAATGAGCGCAATTAAGAGCATGATGAGGCCTCCGCCGCCAGGTGGCGTTGTCACCGTCGTGTTGGTACCTGTACTTCTCACTGTGCTTAGAGGAGTCGAGGTGGACGTAGTTATGGCTGTGAAGGTTGTTGATGACGAAACCGTTGACACGACGACCACTGTTGAGGTTGAGGAGAATCCGCCAAGGTTGGCTGGTTGAAGTCGTACAATCGCGGAAAGCGTAGTAATGGGTCCTGCTGCACTGCTCGGAGTTCCTCCCACAACCCAACCGTTGCTGGGAGAGGTCATGTAGATTGAGGTGAGGATTGGTGGAATCGGGCCGATCGTGAATACGGAGGGGGGAGGAGTGAGCGTTACTAGACTCCAGGAAGTTCCGTCCCAGTGAAAGATTGATGGAAGAAGCTTGCCGGGAAACCCAACCGTCCAACCATCATTTGGCGCGGTGAAGTATACGGACTTCAGCGTACCGCAACTCACCCCATTCGGCGCTATGCCGCCAGGCAGCGTTGGAGTCGCCACCGTCTCCCATTTAGTCCCGTCCCAGTAGACGATGACAGGCCCTGCAGAGTTCGAGCCGGCCTGTTGGATTCCACCCACCACCCAACCGCTGGTTGGGCTTAGCATGAAGATTGATGTTAGGTTCGCGTAAGTTGACAGTGACGGTGTTCCACTAACAGGCACGACACTCCAAGCTCCAACCCCTCCCGTCACGGTGTAATGTAGAATTGTGGCATTATCCCCCACCGCCCACCCCCCATTTGACTGCAACATGAAGACCGAGTTGAGTGGTGGCAGGGGTGAAGGACTTGCGGGAGATGGAAAGACCCCCCAGGCTCCGACGCCTCCGGTCACCACGTAATGAAGAATAATACCAGTCGGATTCGGAGATCCTGCTTGCTCACCAACTGCCCAACCCTCCGTTGAACTGACCATGAAGATTGACTTGAGACTATAGGACCCAGACGGGGGAGTGATCGAGTTCCATGATCCTCCCGTAAAGTGCAGTATGACGGGGCAGAGTGAGGCGGAACATGATGCCGTTGTGTGCGGACCACCACCAGCCGCCCACACATCACCACTATTGATCATGAAGACGGAGTAGAGATTGTTCGTCGTACCGATCGCAACACCCTTCGTCCACATGAAACCATTCCAATGGTAAACTGTAGGCTCAAAGGTGACTGTTGATGATGAGTTGCCAACCGCCCAACCATCATTCGGATTAACCGCACTCAAAGGAGGACCAAAGGAGATGGATGTAAAACTGTTAACCGTTGGGCTGGTAACCGTTCCAAAAATTGTTCCATCATAATGTAGGATAACACCCACATCACCAACCATCCACCCATCCCCAGCAGAGTTAAAGTAGGATGAATGAAACGCTAGAACAGAAACCGGAGACGTCGGCACCAGATTCGGTGGAAGAGCCGTCCAGCTTCCCCCGGAATAGTGCAGTATGTTTCCTGCTAACCCAAACGCCCAACCCTCACCAGACGATACAATGAATACTGAGACAAGATTCTGCGCAGTCGTACCCGGACTCACCGGCCCACTCCACGTTCCACTTGAGTAATGAATAACGACGCCACCGTCCCCAACAGCCCACCCCTCCGTTCCGCTAATCATGAACACAGCCCTGAGACTACTCGTTACCGGTGACTGGACAATGTTCCAGGAACCGCCAGTATAATGATAGATTGCTCCCCCACTTCCAACCGCCCAACCTTCACTCGCAGAGACCATGAACACGGAGTAGACCGGCCCAGAAACAGGTGGCTGGGGAAGATTCCACCCACCACCCAACCCTGGCACACCACTCCAATGCCAAAACACGCCTTGCCCAGCAGAATTCTGGCCCACAGCCCAAACATCCGTCGAGCTAACCATTGAAACGGACCAAAGAGGACCAGCATTCACGCTTGACAAGCCCGCTGTCTGCACCCTCCACCCTATACCATCCCAATGAACAGCCACCGAGCATGTTCCTGACACGCCACCACACGCAGGCCCACCCACCGTACCATTGTACCCCACAGCCCAACCATCACTCCTACTGATCGGATTATCCGGCGGACCAAAACTCACCGAAGTCAAATTATACGCGGATGGCTGTAACGGAAAATCCGGAAACTTCGGCGCAGGCACCGTATTCCAAGCAGACCCATCATAATGCAAGATCAGCGGATCCCCAACAGCCCAACCCTCACTCGACGACAACATGTAAACTGAATTTAAGGGGGAAGTACTGGTCGAAGCGAAAGTAGCCTTCAATGTCACAGCGTTGTTAGGCATATTGAATGTGCATAAAGCAGCTGAACACGGCTGGCCAATCTGAGTAGACCAACTGCTAAACTGCCAACCCGCAGAAGGCGTAGCAGTAACCGTCAGCGAACTTCCAACCGCCTCCGAACAACCAATAGGACTCGGACAACTCGGACCAACACTACCCTGACCAGCATCCACGCCCGTAATCAAAGCCTGCGGTGGAAAAATGTCCACGCCAAGCGAAGGAGTGAAACTAATGCTGGCTACCAGGGTCCCTTCGAAGAGGATCAGCAATAAAGAAAATGAGCGAAGCTTAAGGTTCAACTAGAATCTGCCAGTTATACGTATTACGAGTGGCATCCTGGTTCCTAACACTTTTCGACACGTACGCGTCAAGCAGCCTAGCCAGAGTGTCAGATCATTAGACGAGATATGAGATCGAGTACAAAACGTAGATACAAGAAAGACCAACAAAGGGACTGGGAATTCTGATAATGGCAAACGAGACATATCAAGAGTGAAACCTATGGAAGCAATTGCAAACCAACCAACTGCGCCCCGGATTCTAATGAATTCCTCGAGAAAAACTGTAACTATGTTATGTTAGGTTCTGTTCAGGCGTGCGTCGGTTTCCTGTTCGTGTTGTACAGTGTGATGATGCACTGACAGCAGTTTGCTAATTTTTTCGTTGACGAGAATTCGGTTGTGGTGCGGGCGTCGTAATTTGAACCGTCGTCGTTCACGCTCTTTTTTTGTGTGTGTGGTACTGATGGTGCGCACCACCACTGTGCCGAGATGAGTATGTTCTAGATAAGGACAAAATAGGGCGTCGAACGGTAGGCTGGCTACCGGAAAGGTCCAAGAAGGGAAGAAAGACGATCGGATTAACGAGTAAAGAACACCTGTACTTACGAATAGTTTCCATTGTCGTTATCATAAACGCACTTGTCTTCTACACTATGTCACGGAACTTAGCCTTCGTCTCTAATCTCTTTGAAGCCGCAGTTTTGCTAACCGCCCTTACACTTGTCGTCCTCGTGGTGAACGTGGAGTTCTGGTGGAGATATCTGCGAAGGTCTGATAACAAGCGATTCTGGAAACCACAGACCAAAGAAGAGATGAATTGAAATGGAATCAGTAAAAAGTTTTCTCAAACGGAAACGGGAATTTGACAACAAACAGAAACGGGAACGTGACAAGAGTATTGGAAAGCGTATTGTACAGTATTGTGTTGGACTGACTTTTGTTACTGGTCTTTCCACGCTTATTGTGTACGCAAATCATGGATGGACTTGGCCGTCGGAGATTAACGGTGTTACACTAAACGTACCCGAATTCGTAGTTATTGTAGCACTACTCACACTGGTTGCTGGTATATGTATTGACGTGTGGAGAAGCAGGAAACCACAGAACTCCAACGAGATGAGGTGAATTGAAATGCTGCCTTCACTACTCTACGACTTAGCTTTCCGTGTGATCATCATCATCGCTGTCACTGACGGACTCATCTTCTACCTGATGTCAAAGGGCTATGCGAGGATACGGAAGATAATGGATAGAAAATTCGGCTACGGTATAATGGCGTTCTTGGTCATTGTTGTTACGCTGATACCGCTCCTCATCAACATTTGGTTGGTCCTGTGGAGATAAGGTCTGCTCACAGTGGGAGGCTAGGTTGACTCCTAAGTTCACACTCCACTGCCCTAGATGTGACTTAGACTTCATCAAGACTGGCTGGATCATTGGGCCGAGAGCAGGCTTCGATTGGATACCTCACTGGGCCTGGTACTACGTCAAATGCCCTAACTGCAATGAACGACATTGGTATGAGCTTGTCCAACTAGTCCTGAAGTGACTCCGTGCCAAAGTAGCATGACCGCAGACATAGTGTGCGCACCATCACACTCACATCGCACTAAGTGACATGCATTCGGCGACTGAAATTGCACCGTCGTCGTTCGTTTGAAAGTGTGTGTGGTATCAATGGTGCGAGCAACAGAAATTGAACTTTTAGGTTGCCCGGAGACTATGTGGGTTGATTTCAGTGAAAGTCAAGAAACCCAAAAGAAAATCTCCATGAAAGCAGAATGATGCAGCAGCGGTTGTGTGCGATGATGCTGCATGCGAGAGAAGGCTTGGACCTTGAGTGCAATCACTCAGTGTCCGAATTTGTAGACAGCGCCGAGTTCGTGACAGTAGCAACCACAGCTCGTCAGAACGCATATCCCATGGTTCAAGTGGAAACATTCAGGGCTCAAAGAAATACCGACTAACTAGCTGCTAATGGTGCAGCGTCTCTATTAGGGCTGCTTACCAAGCGAAAATTGCGGAGAACAAGCACCCAGCTTGGAGATTCGCGGTTCTTGTATGTGGTATAGCTGGTGCGAGCGCACGCACACGGAAACTAGTTGTAATGTTTTCTTCTTTGGATTTTTGCAGTCAATGCAGGAAAGGGCTTAACGACCTGACCTAGCTTTTGCGTTCTGAAAATTGAACCGCTAGTTTAGCGAGTTTTTTTTGTAGACATGTTTTACAGATAATGAAACCTGATTTATCCAGTGCGTGTTCGGTTTGCCAGACCTGAATGCACAGGCGTGGTTCCTGGTTTTGAGTATGTCTACAGCCATTCTATCAGGCCCATTGTCTCAATTCTTGTCGCTGCAGTGAACTCTCCAAGACAGTTAGCACGAAACAGAGGCTCAGTCGGCGTCAATTCGTACTAACCTATATCTCACCAGGCGGATATACGGTGTGTTGGCCGTGCATAAACCTGGTCGGCCCTGAAAGATGAGCAGAACCAAGTTGTTGCACTCGGGAGTGCCTTGTGGAAAGAGTGCATTCGCCTCCGGCCAACATTATACCGTTTTCACGCATTCCACCGTGATTCTTGTGTTCGCGCAGGTATCGCCCCAAACATCTACTCGTTGAGAGGGATAATCTGTCTGGTCCCGCAACCATGAGTGAATTCGATTTGGAGCGAGCGTTTTCATATCGCGCCGAGCTCTCTTTCTATTGTGTGAATAATGCGAGAAGGAGATAGTTTTCGAAAGAGAACTCTGCTGACGAAAATTGAAGACCTAATCGCTAAGAGGGAGGCTGAAAAAGAAAAGCTGCCATACGAGGAATACAAAAGGGACGCACAATACATGCAAGGCTACGTTGCAGGCTTGGAGGAAGCGCGGCGGATAATCAAAGGTGTTCCATCGGGCGGATGGCGCCCATCGGCAGTTCATCAAAGGCTTGTCAAGAGAAGGAAGAAGGCGAGAATCCGGACAGCAGGAGAAGAATCTCGGACTACCTCTTAGCCCCATTGCGTTGAACGATAATTGAGACGTCATCCACTGGATGTGAGTGCATCCGTTTTTTCAGAAGTGTGCATCATGGTGCGTAAACGATATATGTGCAACGCGGAAGATGCAAGCGAGTGAATGCCCGTGCCAACACGAAATTGCCCAAAGTGCAGAGGGAGAATGGAAGAAGTAAAGTACTGGCACGGCTTGCCGGCCATTAGTATGCAAGGTCAGCTCTTTGCTACTGTCTACGCTCCTGTCCATGTCTATGAATGCGTCAGATGTCATTTCATCGAACTTCATGGCACAGGAACACGACTGAAAGGAATGGCTCCGAAGTCAAGGAAGAAGTTGAAAAGAAGTAAGTGAATTCACAGCCGTCTCGACCTCCCCTCTTTGTCGCTAAAAAGGCAGTATTCTTTGGCCGCTAGATCCGGATCTTAGCATACTATGTACTTGCGGTCCTAGAGTGCGTCCGCGACCTTCTTGCTCCCCTTGTCCGCTCTCTCTTCTTCCCCATTGTTCTCTTCCTTCTTCCGCTTTTCTGACCCGCTGGATATGGGTCTACGATTCTTTTTGCTCTTGCTCCTAACTTGGGTTAGACCAATGCCCCCGCGTTTCGCCTTGCCTTCAAGCAAGCTGAGGTCAAAGTCAATTTTCTTCCTTCTCTTGCGGCCAACCTTGCTTTCCTTCCATCCCACGATGGTTCAACGACCAATACGCAACCAAGCCATATCTAGATTCTGGGCAAACTGCCCAAGAATCTTGAATGAATCATACTGTTCTCACAAACCTCCAATTCGTCTCAGGCTGCGACAAGATCCACCCGGACTGTCGGTTTGACTACAGCAGGAAGCTCCGCTAGCGGATGCTGCTCTAGAGCGTGAGTAGTTCTGTTCTATAGTAGTTCTGTCCACTTCTCCGGTTTCTCTATGACCTTGACTTCGCTGGCGGTTCGCATCATCCTTGACTTTTGAGGTCTTGTCTGGTCGATCATGTCCCAAGTCTTGTGAGTCCATTCCGCCAGAGCCTTGCAGTCACGCATCTTGTCTAAGGCGGCCCAGTCCGGCGCAACCCACCAATCCTCCGCATCATAATCACCAAAGCCTAGAATCGTGGTGTAGGTGTTAAGATACCTGACCCCAGTTTCCCTCTCTATCTGCGAAGCCAATAGCTTTGCCTCGTCTGAGCCCAACCATTTCACGTACTCCGTAACTTTCCCTGATTTTCCATAATAGCTCCATACCCAAAATATCGACATATTTCCCCACGATGTACTTGGTCGAGGATATGACGTAATTAAGGATGTTCTGCAATGAGCGTGATTTGGACCGTGATTGTGTGTGTGGTATAGCTGGTGCGAGCGTCGTAATTTGAACAGTCGATTTGTGTGTATGTAATTGTAGTACGGGCTCGCTATGGCTGTCGAAATTCCACAAGCTCAACTTGCACCGGTAGGTGGGAGCTTACTGGCTACTGGCACGCAAGGCAAAACATAAAGGACTCACCCATCGGGAAGGTCACACGTATTGGGCGATGCTATGTCAGAGATTGGCAAGAACATTAGAATGGACCGAATAATGAACAGACAGACGAAGAGAACTGTCATTATTCCGATGGATCATGGAGTTACTATGGGCCCCGTGCATGGACTCCGCAAGATGAGTGAGGCGGTAGAGGCTGTTGCAAGGGGTGGAGCAAACGCGGTTGTGGAGCACAAAGGAATCATACAGGCAGGCTACAGAGGATACGGAAGGGACATCGGTCTAATCATGCATATGTCCGCGAGTACTAATCTGGGGCCGGACCCAGCTGACAAGGTCTCCGTGGCCGATGTGGATGAAGCGATAAAGCTCGGAGCAGACGCAGTTTCTGTTCACATAAACGTTGGATCCAAGACTGAACCCGATCAGTTAGCATTCCTAGGCCGCACCGCGAAAATATGCAGAGAATGGTCCATGCCGCTTCTTGCGATGATGTATCCACGGGAGAGAAGATCAAGAATGAGTTTGACCCGGAAATCGTGGCGCACGTTGCCCGAGTTGGCGCTGAACTTGGAGCGGACGTGATCAAGACCAATTATACAGGAAGCATTGAATCGTTCAGAGAGGTTATCCGCGGATGCCCCGTGCCGGTTGTTATGGCAGGGGGACCAAGAACTGATACGCATGAGGAGTTTTTCCGAATGGTCTACGATTCAGTGAAAGCCGGCGGAAGCGGTGTCTCCGCTGGAAGGAATGTATTTCAAGCTGACGACCCAACAAGAATGGTTCAAGTTCTTTGTGGAATTGTTCACGAGCAACTGAGCGCCGAAGCAGCTATGGAGAAGTACATGAAGCGAATCTAGCATCCGAAGATGCTGCTTCGATCTCCAATTTGCGCAAGTTAGGTTTGGATAACTTCTCATACGACCGACGGAGAACCGATCGCATCAAGTCTTTGTCGGAGACCACACCGACCAAACTGTTTCCTTCTATTACTGGAAGGTGGCCGATCTTATTCTCGATCATCAGATCGATCGCCTCTTGAACGCTCATACCTGGTGCTCCCGTAATGACTGGTTTTGACATTACCTGCTTCACCGGCTCTTCAAGGACCAGAGATCTCTTCAAGATTTGCCTTACAACGTCACGCTCGGTTACGATACCAACAGGGCTTTGGCCGTCCACAACGATGATGCTGCCGATATCGTTCTTTTCCATTACGACTAGGGCTGCGATGAGCTTCTCGTCAGGCTTCACCGTTCGGACAGGACTACTCATGACTTGACCGATCTTGTCTTCAGCCACTGACGTTTCAGTCCTGAAACTGGGTAGCAACTCCCTCCGAAATTAACTATTTTGATCCGGATCAGTTGAATAGGAAAGAAGCAAGATCGTCTTTGATTTCTGACATGTGGGCTGGTGCGTTTCGCTTCGCAGTAACTCTGTGTGTGGGACAGCTTGTGCCCATCACACTGCAGCAGTATTAGCGATCCTCTCTGCACAGTCGCATTTTCTACGTCGTGAACAAAGTGCCGCGAAGACGAGTGCCGTCATCAAGATGATCGATGCTCCAATGGGAAATTCCGGAACTGCTATGGGGTTGCTGATGCTGAATGTTGAACCGTCAATGACAGAAACAAACTGAGACCCCAGATTGGTCACATAGATCTTGTTGACCCCTGAGTTTACGGCAACGCCGAAAGGAGTGTACCCTAGTTTTATATCAGTCGTTAAGACTCCTGTGTCGGCATTGATCGCATAAATCGAATCAGGACCCCATTGGCGACGTAGATCATGTGCGTTTTCGGGTTGACAGCCAAGCCGTACATGGTGTAGCCAACTGGAATTGTCGATGTTATTGTATTCGTTGAACCGTCAATGACAGTAATCGAATGAGGCGCCAACGTGGTCACATAGATCCTGTTAGTATCGGGGTTCACACCCACACCGAGAGGCATGTAACCGACGGGAATACTAGCTACCATATTGTTAGTTAAACCATTGATTACATCGACTGAACCAGATCCAATATCTGTAACGTAAACCCTGTTCGTGTTCTCGTTAACTGCCACAGCAAAAGGAGAAAGCACAGTAACGTTGGCGATTAGGTTATTCGAAGATGCATCAAATACAAGCAGTGAGTCGGACGAAAGATCTGTCACGTAGATTCTATTGGTCACAGAGTTAATCGCTACGCCGAACGAGGTTAATCCAACCGGAATACTGGCGACGATAGAGTTCGAAGTTGTGTTGACCACGAGAAGAGAATGGGTCCACGCATATGTGACATACATTCTGTTCTTGGTGGGGTTAACGGCTATGCCTGCGGGATAGCTGCCAACCGGAACTGTGGCCACGACTGCGTTCTTCGAGCCATCGACGACAAAGAGCGAATAACTCGGAGGGTCGCTCACGTAAATCTTGTTAGTGTTAGGATTAATGTCCACGCTCCGAACGGGGCGTAACCTACCTGTATGCTGGTCACTAAAGTGTTCGTTGAACCATCTATGACGGAAACCGAATGAGAAAATCGGTTAACCACATAGACTCGGTTGGTATTCGCATTTACGGCCACACCCACAGGATAATTGGCCCCCGGGATGCTCTTGACTACTGCGTTACTGGCGCCATTGATCACGAAAGTGGAATTTGAATCAACATCGTTAACATAGATCATGTTCGTATTTGGATTGACTGCGACTCCCCACGGAAACGCCACAGAAAAAGACACAGTGCTCGAAATTGTGTTTGTGGACCCGTCTATAACGGATACCGAGCCAGAACCCATGTTCGTGACGTAAATCCGATTCGTGCTGGGGTTTACTGCAATACTGAATGGCGATGACCGACAGGTATCCTGGCTATGACATTGTTCGTTGAACCGTCGATTACAGATACCGAGTTGCTCTGAGAATTGACAACGTAAATCCTATTCGTATTAGGGTTAACCGCCACTTTCCTAGGCGATTGACCCACAGCAATGTCAGTAATATCGACATTGGTTTCGCCGTCAATGACGGATACCGAGTTCGATCCAATATTTGTAACGTAAACTCTGTTCGTTATGGGGTTGACAGCTACTGCGTATGGCACATCTCCAACTGGCACGCTTGCAATCAAAGCATTCGTAGATCCATCCATAACGAAAAGGGCTTGCAGCCAACCGTTTGCCACATAAATCCTATTCGTGCTCGGATTTACTGCCACCCCGTAAGTTGCTGAATCAAGCGGAACTCCAACTGCAGTTGGATGATAATCCAAAACTGTAGCCCTTACACCGACTGTTGAAAACTGGACCATCAAGAATAGACTAACCAGGAAAACCGTTATCAGAAATTGAACATTGATCCTTCTCAACGTTCTGACCGCTGACTTCAGCGTATGCTTCAGAGGCTCCTAATCTTATGCTTTTCACCATGTTCTGCACTAACACTGTCAATGAGTCAATCTCCTAGTCTTCGGTTGTAGGTGTCTTGTCCATCAATGTGAGGATTAATGACGTTCCACATACAGAATTCTCTGTTGGTCGATTTTGAAGTCACACACCAAATTTGGTGACGGCAATGTAGTTTGTGTTCAGCTAGTTAAAGCCAGATGGAGATTTGGTCCAGTGGTTTGCGCTTTATGTCTGGCACCGTAGCGTTCTCAGCCGGATAACCAATTGGGATTAGCACGAAGGGTCGTTCGTTGGAGGGGCGGTTGAGAATCTCCTGCAAGAAATGCATCGGGCTTGGAGTGTGAGTCAATGAAACAAGCCCAGCGTTATGAATGGCCACTATGAGGGCCCCAACGGCCAACCCGACGGACTCCTTTACATAGTAATTCTTGCGTGTCCGATCTCCTTCTTTCTCGTATTCGACAGAGAATACCGCGATTAGCGCAGGTGCCACTTCAAGGAAGTCCTTATGCCAGTCAGTTCCCAGGATGGAAAGGTCATCAAGCCATTCTTGCGACATTCGGCGCTCGTAGTTCTGTTTCTCTTCCTTCTCTGCTGCAATCCGAATCTTACGCTTCAGCTCCGCATCCGTTACGATTATGAAACGCCATGGTTGCTTGTTTGCTCCAGACGGAGCTGTTCCGGCTGTACGGACTAAGGTCTCCAAGAGTTCTCTCGAAATGGGTCTAGGGGAGAAGGCTCGTGTAGTGCGCCGACGATTACAGAGCTCGAAGAATTCACGAGCACGTCTTAGCTGCTCGTCAGAAGGAAAGTTGAGATAATCATACCTAATGAAGCTAGGAGGCATGGCAGCCAGGATCCATTGACGGAACGAAGTAGTTGAGTCTATGGTTCTAATGACAAGAAACTCTTGCAACAGTCGGCTTTCTGTAAGACAACGGGAACGACGGAATCCGTTATTGGGCCCACAATCATCGGTATGAGCAAGCGCCTTGGAACACGGTTCACGGTTCGTCAAGAAGCCTGACGAAACCGCAGGAATCACAAATGGCTCCGACCTGCGCTTCGAAATCTCCATTATAATATATGTTGAACATGCCAACTCGGCATCTCGGACATCGATCACCCGATCTTTTCTCCAATGCAACCCCCACGCTATGAATTAGACTGAACCTGCACAAGAATCACGCCCACGGAATTCGCAGGTGCACATGTGAAGCCACTGTTCATTGACTGTTGGCTCACTAGCAAGGATTTCGTGTTAAGTCCATTCGACCCAGACCAGATTCTGAAGCGCCCTATGCTAGGATACTACAGGGAAGTGATCAAAACTTTACGCAGGGAGAAACGGCTGTTGCTGGTTGACGATGAATTGCCGTGGGATGCTGAAACCTTGTTGTGCGGTGCAACCGCAGAATTTGACGATGAGTAATTTGCTGTTAGCTTGAGGGGGGCAGTTGTCCCCCCCACCCCCCTCCCCCTAGATGATGAGGAGGAAGAGGAGGATGACGATAGGATAGCAGGTGAAGAGTGTAACGAGGGCGAGCCGAAGGCGAGGAGGTGGGTAGGCTGGTGCGGCCGGCCGAAATTGAACCGTAGCTCTGGTCGGTTTTTTGTGTGTGTGGGTCTGGTGGTGCGCACACACACAGAAAATCATGTAACGACGAACGACGCTGGTTCAAATTCTGTCGCCCGCACCAGCTATACCACACACACAGTGTCAGTGGTGCGCACACACACAGTATAGCTGGTGCGAGCACCAGAATTTGAATCGTCGTCGTTCGGTCATTTAGTGTGTGTGCACCATTGATACGGGGATATAGGTAAGATTAGATTTTAGACAGGTCACTGTCTTATTGTGGTGTTTTACTTGTCATCAACTTGCCCGTCCTGCGGCCAGCCTTTGGCGACGAACGCAAACTTCTGCGCCTCATGTGGAGTTAGACTAGCTGCTCCGAGTTCAGCGGGTTCATCTGCTTCTATTGCGAATCAATCTTTACGCTCCATTTTCTCGCAATCCGAATATGTAGTCGAAAAGAATCTGCTCACCAGCGGGGTCGGGCTAGGAAGTATCCGTTCAACTGAGGATACCTTCGAAATCAAAGACAAGAGTGGAAGTCTTCTTGCCAGCGTAAAGCGTAAGGGATTCGACACAGGAGACGGGTTGCGGGTTTTCATTGTGGAAACTCCAAGCGGCGAACAAGTTGCGGAATTACGCAAAAACGTATTCCAACTCGGCGACCTAATGAACATGGACGCCTTAAAGGACAAGCCTTCGTATGAAGCGTTTGACTCAACGGGACGATTATTCGCATCAATAAAACATAAACCCTCAAAACCCGGCGCGAGGTTTTCAGCCGACGTACCCTGCATCATTGATAACAACGGCCAAGAGATTGCGAGATTAGACTACGGTGGCATCATCCTATCAAAGCAGTGGACACTCAAATCCTCGGACAGCTTAACAATCGCAACCATACGCACTCAAACAGTGCCGCGAGAAACTTATACTGTGGAAATCGTGAACTTCGCCACAGAACCGTACGTTATCCTGCTAACCCTATTCGGAATGATACCAGAATCCACCAATATGCCTCATCATCCTCACATTCACCATTGACAAGCATTCAATTCATTCGTTCGTTTCTTGACGGAGTACGCATCACCACACTCACCATATGACAACGCAGCGAAAACAGCATTCAACCTCACACGTAATGACAAAACCGTTTTGCAAGCGAAGCGAGCACGTCCGTCGGTCGAAAAGTGCGTGTGTGGTACTAATGGTGCGAGCAACGTAAATTGAACCGTCGTTCATGCAATTTGTGTGTGTCTAATGGTGCGAGAATCCGAAATTGAACTAGAACTTTTCTTGCTGCCGTGTCCCACGATAGGCTGGCCGGCAATAAACCAATAAGAAGAACCATTGCAGGACTTGTTTGGAGAGCGGTATGTTCTCTGTTGAGCAACTTCATCAGTATTCATCTCGGGTAAGGCGTAGTTTTGCGGGTAAGCTAGCTGAAATGCCTTGGAATGAAGTGGAGAAGAATCGAGAGGCCAGCTTCTACAGTATGAAGAACATCTTTCTTCACATTATTGACAACGAGGATTGGATGGTGAACTGGGTAATACCCGGCAAATCAAGGGATTATATTCGTAGAAGATCAGAAGAGTACACGAGCATGCAAATGATACTGGGTCATTTGGATGAGGTCGAAGAGAGAAGCAGACGATATTTCGCCAAGCTTGATGTCGCGGAACTTGGTAGAAGGGTGAAATTAACAACCTCAGCCGGGCAGAACTTCGATCTTCCAGTAGAGGAGTGCTTGTTCCAATCATTCACAGAACAACTCTATCACTTGGGAGAGTTGATCGCATTGCTGTGGCAGGACAATATTGAACCTCCCAAAATGCAATGGTTCTGGAACAACCCGCGAACCAGCAACTAACTCCATGAATCCTCAGAATATGAGTGGCTCTCCACCCCATAGGTGCCGTCAAAGCAATCCGGATTGTCTTCTAGGTTACTGGCTTCCGTGAGTAGGCTCCTTTCATTTTGTGCTAGGTAATGTGGTCTCGGTGGGAATCAATTTCTGGGAGGCTTTTTTTTGGATTAATCTTCGAATAATATTGGCATCCGCTTAAGTAGCGGTTATTACGACTGTCATGATTGTTGATTGTTTATGACTCGGAAGTCTAGTTTTGAAATGCTCGACTGCAAATTTGCGTGAGGTCGGGTTCTTGAATCAGAAGTCGGACACGGCTTTACACAATCGAATACGCGCCATGCTTGATAGCCCCGACTATATGGGGCAGAATCAAGATTTTGTGGCGGCCTACGGAAAACTGAAAGATGAAGGGCTTTCCGACCCAGAGACCATCAGCACTCTCGCGGAAGCCCTGAAAGAGGCTGGCGAGAATGACGAAGCTTTCCGAAAGCTCTGCACAGAATTGGCGGAGCAAGGAGAGAATCACAGGCTGGTCAAGTCTGCCGGTTTCTGATTTACACAAACATCCGGGGCCTACCTTATAGTATTGAACAGCTGGCTCAAATTGTTCACTAAAATGGTAACGTAAACTGCCAGCTTTTTTAGCAATAACAACGAAGCCTGAAGCAGTGTCAGAAATTGAACCGTCACGTTTAGGCGGATTTCTGTCAATATCTATTGGTGCGGGCCCGCTCGCGAGCTCAACGCACATTCTTGCGGGATAGTCGTGTGTCTGTCAAAGAGTCTTATTTACAAATCCTAAGCCAATCATCTTTTTTTCGTAGAGTACAACCTTTTCGTTGGAGTAGGCTATATCAAATCCGTGGTGGTCAAATTCTTGCACAAGTTCCTGCCGGTTCACAAGCATTGGATGGACTTCCCTGAAGATTTTCAATGTATCGACGAGCGGCTGACTTTGGCTAGCGGCTCTAGAAGTCGATCGTGGTGGGTTTTCTTGTATTATCACAAAAACACTGTCGCTGCTCAATCTGCATAATGTGGCAACTGCGAGATGCCAATTGACGTGCTCCAACACTAGTACCGCTACTGCTAGTGTAAACCTTGTAGTCAATCGACTTCGTTCAATGTCGTCCACGAGAGTTCGAAAACGCAATTGCACTTTAGATTTCACTCGTGACTGCAAGCATCTCAAAAAGTTACTATTGATATCTGTAAACGTTACTCGATATGGAGATAAGAATTCAGGAGAGAGGAAATCAAACATTTGCCCAGTACCCGCACCCGCAAACAGAATCGAGGAATCCAATTTTGGTGGGTTCGAACGCAGCCAATCTGCGACTAGTTGGGAATTAGCCTGAGCCTGTCCCACCATGGCCATGTGAGCATCACAGTCTTCTGGTCGGACTATTGTAGTCCAAGCTTCTCGCAATGAGGTCATGTGGGGCTTCTCCGAAGTCTTCCCTAATTCTATCGTGCGCCAATCGTCTATTCCAAAAATATAAGCGTCCTGAATCGTGATGGGCACTACGAAATAAATCAGTCATGTAATCCCTAAATTTTAGTTTCTCGTTCATTTCCAATTAACAAGAGGACAGGACAGTTGTAGAGCCTTGGGAAGGTTTGAGCCAGCATAGAGGGTCAACATTCTGCTACCTCGAACTAGTGAATTTCTTTTGCAAGCGAAGTGAGCACTTTGGTGGTGGGTATGCTGGTGAGGGCTACTGGGTTTGAATCATCGCTATGTTTCGGGCGGGCGTGCCAAGAGTATCTAGGTGCGGATTTCTTGGAGGAGGTTGGTCATTTGTCGCTCAGCTAATTTCCAAGCTCCTAGGAAAATGGTTAGTCCGATCGCAAGTGAGAAAGCGAAGTAGACGTTTGCTATTGAACCGTGGAGCGCGATTGAGATTAACATGGGGGAGGCTGTTATTGCAACCAGCAGTAGGGTGATGAAAGTTCCGAACATTGAGCCCCAGACGCTCACAAAACGGCTTCGAATTAGGTCTCGGAAATCTGCGAACCTTGCTGCAAAGTACAACCCGATCGCAGACTCGCTCATCACCACAACAATACTTAGGCCTAGTAGGAAGAAGAAGTCTGCAAACGTGATTTTGAGGATTACTCCCAAGAAGAGAAGCATCGCTACGCTGAAAATGAGGCCGAGCAGGACTGGAATGATTAGCTTTACCTTAACTAGCTGTCTCGGTGTAATCGGGGCAACGTACAAGTTCCATACAGCATTTCCTTCTTGGCCGATACATGTCATCGAGAGGATCGAGCAGAAGATTGCCACCGGCATAACGTAGACAGGTATCAACACGAAGAACCCAACCTGACCTGTAGTCGAGGGCCCGCTGATAGGAAATAGGGAGACTCCCAACGAAATTGCCAAGACGAACGGAATCGCTAATAGGCGAGCCATCTCTCTTCTCCTGAATAGTGAACGGGTGTCCTTTCGGAAGATCGCAGACTCGGCTACGCCAAATCCTGGGAGAAATGGGACTGATGTGGTCGGGTGGTATGTCCGATTGGTTAGCCTGATCGCCACAGGAACTGGAACCCAGTAAAGTGCTCGAAGTCTTACGGCCAGTACGAAAAGGGTGATGAAGAATGCGAGTGTTAGTAGGCCAAATTCTGTCGAAGCCAGAATGTCGCCTTGGGATCCGCTGAGGACCGCTAGTGAAGGCCATACCATGGGGATGAACCATGCGGCTCTTACGGTTTGCATTGCGCCCTCCAAGACGTAAACGATTATTCTCCCACTGAACAGTAGCTGAAAGAAAACCAACACAACGATGGTTAAGGCCAGACGGACAAAGATCCCGGACCGGCCGCTCTTCTTGTAGAAACTTGAGGATATTCGATTGGTAAGCGCCCGTAGGAGTTCGACCACGCTTGCGCCGGTGAAGAGTGAGAGCAGAGACATGGTTGCTGCTACCTCCCAAACCGGAACCATATTGAAGAGTACGGCTGGCCCAAGGGTCGCGCCGAGTAGGAATGAGAGCATGAAGGAGTAGGTGTAGGAGAGCGAGATCGTTGATCCCGCCACGTATTCTCCGGGCGAGATCGGTAACCAGTTGACTAGATCTGTGCTCATAGATTGCATTGGTTGACTTATCTCGCTCAGGATTCCGAACAGGATTACTGTGAATGCCAGGATCGTTGGGGTTCCGGACAACGCTTGGCTTTCGATTTGCCGAGCGATGGTCTGAATCTTGGTGGGCATGATGCCTGGTGATAACAGGAGGTATGCCAGCAGGGCGGGTACGGTGATCATGATAGCGTCCGCAAGTAGAATGATTTTTGGATTGCCGAATATGCGTGCGATGAGCCTACTTCGCTGGTATCCGCGAAGTTGCGATTTCGTGAGTACTACTGCGAGCTTGTATGCTTTCCTGAGGCTCAACGGCTAAGGGCCTCTACAATATCCCGCGTGTCAGGGCTTCCGGTGAGTTTAAGGAACACTTCCTCCAGCGTTGAGCCGGTTGACCCGGCTTTCTCTTTCAACTCGCTTGTGCTGCCTTCTTCGACAACTCTGCCGTTGTCCATGATGACGACGCGGTCACATATGGCGTCGGCTATTTCGAGGATGTGGGTGCTGAAGATTGTCGGAACGCCGTCGTCCCTGAGTTTGTGTACCAGGTCCTTCACGATACGCGCTGTGCGTGGGTCAAGGGAATTGAGCGGCTCGTCCATCACGAGCACTTGGGGTCTATGCAGCAATCCTGCGATGATCGCTAGTTTCTGTTTCATGCCTTGTGAATAGCCATGGATTAACTCGTTCTCCTTGCCCTCCAGGTCCAACGCTTTCAAAAAGTCTGTAACGCGTTCTTCCTTGGTCTTTGAGTCTAGGCTGTGCACGTCGGCGACAAAGTCAAGATATTCGACCCCGCTGAGGAATTCGTAGAGTCGGGGGCTCTCTGGAACGAAGCCAACGATCTGCTTGA
Organism: Candidatus Bathyarchaeota archaeon; assembly: GCA_963835925.1. Taxonomy (GTDB): domain Archaea; phylum Thermoproteota; class Bathyarchaeia; order 40CM-2-53-6; family 40CM-2-53-6; genus FEN-987. The sequence continues at coordinate 636,420 of CAWIHH010000004.1, read as the reverse complement.
TTCCAGTCGGATCCTTGGCAACATCTTTGCCTTGAATCTTGATACTTCCCGAATCCGGCTTCATTATTCCCACCATGATCTTCATCAATGTAGACTTGCCAGATCCATTCGGTCCGAGCAAGCCTAGGATCTCTCCTTGTTCGACTGTGAAGTTTACTCCGGCGAGTGCTCGAGTTTGTCCGAAACTCTTCGTAACAGCATTGACCTCTAGTGCCTTCAAACTGGTCACGCATCTCTTCGTTTCATCGCAGTCATTATGGATCGGATGATGAACCGAAAGACCTTAGAAAAACCTCGCGCTTCTGACGGCTGGTTGAACATTGAGCTCCGACCAAGCTGGCAGTTCTGAGCAGAAGCCGATTTGTAGCATCTCGCTCTGTGGAAACGAGGCCTATTGGCGTGTTGAGTTGTTCCACAAACCTGAGTACTACTGCCAGAGGCATCGGCCGGAAGTTCCAGAAACGCTAATGATCAAACTGAACAAACCGTAACCAGCAGCCTCAAGGCGGCTGTTGCAATTCGCCCCACAAAATTATGCCCCCCAGGGGGCCATACTCGCTCCAGCAACCTGCCAATCCTGGTATCCCTGTTAAGTAATCCTGGGAAACTGATCCCACAGCGCATACGCTTAGCGTGTGCTGACAAGTCGGACAGTAGTGTTTGCGGGGAGCTTATTCGGTTGTCGTCGGTTCGGTTGTCGTTGGCTCTGTAGGCGCCGCTGGTGGCGGTTTCTTCCTGATTGTTGTTCTCCTTTTCGGTGTAGGTGGAGAATCGGGTGGATTGCTCTGCGGTTGGACGGGGTATACGGATTGGGGCCTGTAGGCTCTCCTGTTCATGAGCACATACGCTAGTATCCCGCCGGCGATTAGGAAGGCAGCAATTATGCCCAGAGCTATCGTGAGGTTAAGTACGGTGGGGTCAGTTCCCCAGGATGCGATCACCGTTTTCGGTCGGTCCATGAGAACTGTCGCCGATTGGCTGCCCGCTTGAATGTCGCCCTGCCATCCGTTGAACACTATCTTAACCCCGTAGTTTGTGCTCACTGGTGTGGAAACAGAGAACGATGCGGTACTTCCAGCATCATACCAGCCTTCGCCATAACCGGTTCCCTGGTCGGTTCTAACCGTTAGGTAGTACTGCTGCTTGTACTGCGCTGTCACCGTATGCGCGGAATCCATCTTCAAAGGAAGCGAAACGCCTGCCTGAATGTTCTTTCCGTCAACAGTCCAGCCCTGGAAGACTAGTCTACTTCCATCCTGTCCTCCAAGCATTTGTCCGCTCACGGATAGTGTCAGGGCATCGCCTGCATTGTACCATCCAGCACCTTCAGGTAGGGGTGCGTTCTGAGGTTGCACGCTAACGTCGAGGTGGTATTGCAGCTGGTAGACTGCGGTAACTTTCATGGCGCTGTTCATTGTTAGTGAGCCGCTAGTGCCGACGCCTGAGTAATCTCCGCTCCAGTGGGAGAAGACGTATCTCGTATTCGGTGATGTTTGAACGGTGCTCTGGCTTATCGTGAAAGTTGCAGAACTGCCCGACGTGTAAGTTCCATTACCGCTGGCGGTTCCCAGGTTAGCTGGGTCAGTGGTCACAGTCAACTGATATTGTGGTGTACTCTGGTAGGAGGGATAGCCGTAGTAAGGATACCCGTAGTAAGGATACCCGTAGTAACAGGAATAGAGATAGGAGTAGTAATACCCGTAGTAGTAGGACGGGTAGCCGTAGTAGCAACCGTCGTAGTACGGATAGGCTGATGCCTGACCTGCCTGGCCTGATAGGAAAATTAGCCCAACGCTCAACACAAGAACGATAATTGCAACGTTTCGAATACATGCCGCTCTCATTTGTATCAGGTTAGCAATTGTTATCGCTACATATTTGGTTTACGCAATTCCACATGAAGACGCATGAAGAATTGGCTTCAGGAAACGCGTAGTATACGTCACGTTGAATCGTAGTAGTGCGTCCTATTCGACAAATAAGCTCCAGACTCAACCAGGCCATGTCCATTCCTTCTCCCGGATTGCCCTCCGTACACGGCTTGCCTAGAAAGACCCTAACCGTATACTCATTAATCTTCCATTGAGATTTGATATCGCAAAGGTGGCGTTTCTCTTTCGCTCCGGGCTTGGCGCGCGAAAGCGAGGCTTTTTCTAGTCGTCGATTGGTGACCTACAATGCGCGGTGCTCGCATTGGTTGTCAAGGCGTACATTTTGGTTCAGGCGCAACTAGGCAAGTCTCGTTTGGTCGCCAAAGCTATTGCCAATGTTCGAGGTGTCAAAATGGTTCATCCAGTAACAGGCTTGTATGATGTCATAGTCTACCTAGAGCTTCCCGACATGGACTCCTTATCTGAGCTAGTCGTTAAGAAGGTCCAATCCTTGAAAGGCGTTGAGAGGACTCACACGGCGATCGTTGTATGAGTCCCTCAACTTTTATTTGAAAACTGTTTCAGCCGCAGACCCCATGAAGGTTCCACTTATTGGTGCGATACTTTCGGGCGTGAAGTGATTCCATCAGGCGTTCTTCATCCATAGACAGTTTTCCGCCCTCAACTTCTACCCCGTAGAATCGCGCGCATGAGCGGAGTAGCTGGCACTTGACATCTTCCAACTTCACTCGTTTGCCCAGCGCTTTTTCCAAGGAGACCACGGGTCGCCATTTGCTAGGAGTGAACTTTGTCTGTTTCGACACTTTTCCAGGCAGCAAGACTTGGTACAGTAGGTCTGTGTCTGTGGAGACTAGTATTGACGCATGCCAGAATGCAAAGTTGTTGCCAAACGCGGCTGCTGCTCCAGAAATCTTTCTCCCCGAAATTTCAATCGAATTGGGTGAAACGATCACGCTCTTCACCCCGAGGTGCTCGAGCAGGTGCAAAATCATGTTGCAGTTGGTTGCATTGAATCTACTAGGGGACATGCCTTCTCGTTTTGGTGTAATGATTGTGAGGTTCAGGTTGCCCTTGTCGTGGAAAACCGTGCCGCCACCAGTAAAGCGTCTGCCAATTTCAATACTGTTATATTGGCAGAGGTCGACGTCGACCTCTGCAGAGACTTCCTGAAAGCGACCCACTACTACGGCTAGTGTGTTGGTCCAAGTTCTAATCGTGGGCATCGACAGTGAATCCATGGATCGCGCAAGAGCTTCTTCCAGAGCAAGGTTCTGGTATGCCGACGGGTAACTGAGGTCAAGAAGTCTCCAGTGTCCGCTCAAAGTAACTCACCATTGGCGGCATCTAGTAATGATTCTACTGGGGAGGAACGGCATCAGCACGCTCCTCCTTAACCCCGATCCTAGCCTGGGTATCAGCCCAATCGCGTTCGTCGCAAGCTTGCACACAACCGAGTGCATCGTCAACGTATTGGGGTCCACCGAGATCACATCCCGCTCTAGGTTTGCGCTTCGCAGAGCAAACTCGACTCGCTGCCGAGTGCAGTCGAAGACTTGGACTCGTTCCAGGCGGGATGCAATTTGATTCGAGAAGAGCTCTATCTGTGAATCAGCCAACCACCCTTCAAGCCTTCTTCCATCTCGATCCGATCGAGTAATGCGAACCGCCAGTTTGCTGCCGTTATGAATGCAATAGTGCTCAGTGATCTCTTTACAAGAGAGCAGCTTTCCGTCACAAAGTTGCGCGCGTAAAGCCGTGGGGCCTACGACCACATTCAGCGGAGCTGGTTTCTCGATTCCAATATCCACCACAAGATCAGTGCCGACGGTGTTGACGATTCCAAAGTAGCAGCTCTGGTTCTCTATTTGGGCGAGATCAGTCTGCGCCAGACCGAGCTCCCGGGAGATGATCTCCTGAAAGATTTCTCGATCCTCGCCCTCAATATCTATCTTCGCCCAACCAGTATCAGAAAACCCGACAAGCACCGCGGAGGCCGTCAGGTCTCCCCTAAGATGCGACAGGGATTCCTGCACAGTTGAGCGAAAATCCTCAGCGTTAACTTTTCCCGGTTTCTGAAGGAGCGTGAATCGTGATCTGCTCAGCGTTTCTTACCTGCTGAGTTCAGCCTCCAGCTGCTCAATTTTAATTTCAAGAACAGAGATCATTTCATCATTCTCAGAACTCTCGAGTTGGTTACCACACTTGGCACATTTGAACGAGCTTTCCATGCCCTCCTCGAAAGTCAAGCGCACATCAGCGTCCGTCTTGCAGATGAAGAAGGTATGGTTCTTTTCATAGTCCAATCGCAATTGCAATTTGTCTAGGGCTCGCTTCTTACGGCTCCGGATAAAGGCATCCAGCTGATCCGGCTGAAGTCGCCAGTAGAAGATGAACCAGCCAGTCTTCTCATCCCTGACGCGGGTGCAGGAGACGAGGCCGTGGTCATACAGCTTGTACAGGATCTTTCGGACGCTGTTCAAGCGCACCTCTTTCTCCCCCTTGCAATCGTTGGCAATTATTTCATCTGTCGCTTCGCCGAGTTTTTTCAGGCTTCTAACTACTGTGACCGCCTCTTCTCCTCCGAAGAGGTTCGCGATTTTGATCAGTTCCTCGTCAAGCACCGACATGATTCAAGTCACCAGGAAAGCTATGCATATCCCCTAAACCTAGTTCTTTAGATTAATTCTTTCTCGGTGAAACGGCCGCTTCGTCGAATGCAGGCAAGTCTTTTATACGAACCGACTTTGTGTTAGCGTCCGCGGGTGGCGGAAAATGAGAGAAACTGTGGCAACCCTTGGGTTCATGCTATTCTTCGCGGGGGCGATGATAGATATTTCAGGGTCTCTCTTCGTAACCCAGGGCGGAGTGTCGCCGGCAGTTTACTTCAGCGTGGGCGTAATCGAACTGGTTGGAAGCCTGGTCTTTCTTATTGGGATCTATTTGATCGTCAAAACTCGCTAAGTTCGGTGATCATGACTCTCAATACCGCACGGAATTCTCGGCTCATAGTCCTACGTATCGGTCACAGAATTCAAAGGGATGTGCGTGTAACCACCCATGTATGTCTAACGGCTCGTGCCTTGGGCGCAGACGGGATTATAATTTCAGACGTTAATGACCGGCGTCTTTCCGAAACAATCGATCGTGTGAGGGCGCGGTTCGGTGGGTCATTCACTGTTGAGACAGGGAAGTCACGGCGTCAAGTAATCGCGGACTGGAAGAAAGCGGACGGGAAGATCGTGCACCTAACTGCCTATGGAATTCCATTGCCAAATATCATAGACCGAATTCGAGCCTCTAACGCGGACAAGCTGGTCGTGGTTGGAGCCGAGAAAGTGCCGGGGGAGTTATTCCACTTGGCCGACTGGAATGTTGCCGTTACGAGTCAACCGATCAGTGAAGTAAGTGCACTGGGTATCTTTCTCGACTGGTTGTTCGAACACCGCCGGTTGCAGGAAGAGTTCGCGAACGCAAAGCTCAGGATTGTTCCAACAGAGCATGGAAAAAGGGTAGAGGAGACCTAATCCTCAACGTTGAGGTTTCCATTTCCCCTTGACCCTCATGATGTCACCGAGGGTCACTTCGGTCGGCGTAGCGGTCTTGGGTACGTCAGACGAGTTCCTTGTGGGGTACCAGCAGCTTAATTTTCAGCTCGTGTTCAAGTGCCCTACATAGTCTAGTGTCGGGGGTCATTTTTCCAATTTCTATCTTTTGAATAACGGAAAGCTTCTCCTTTACGCGTCTTGGCAAGCTGGTCTTGAGAAAGCCCTAACTTCATTCTTTGGCGGCGCACTCGATCTGCGCAGTCTTCGACAATGTCGGTTTCATCCATGCCCCTAGGAAGATCTGGGGCTCTCCTCTGCGTTACTCTCGGGCCAACAATTCCTCTGGGCAGGGGACGTTTGAATGTTGGCTCTTCGACGTAGGGTTTGCCCAGACGCTGGCATCGGCCGCAGACCAGCATCTTCGCCCCTTCGACCATAACCTTGAATGCCTGATTTGTTATCTCCCTTCCGCATATGTCGCAATTCAAGAGCCGGGCTTCCCAGATGGCCTTGCGTTTGGTCGAAGCTTAAATTGGTTTCTCGAACTATCGCGAGAGTGATCCTTTTGATGTCCCCTACGGCGTCCCAGCTTCGAAAACTGATGGGTATAGCGAACTACCAGTTTGGGAATGATGCCGGTATAGCCCTTTTTGCCAGCGGGATACAAGTAGCCTTGTCGAGACGGACGGGTAGAATGAGGCATATCTACAAGAACGGGAAGCTCATCGCCACCCTAAGGCCCAAGGACGGCTACATAGCACTCACGAGTGAAGGCGCTCTTCTAATCCTGTCTGGAATGAAGCATCCCTCTAACTTGGTGGTTGTGCAGGACGATGTCGCCGATTTCATCAAAGCTGGCGGTGACGTGTTCGCGAAACACGTCGTTAGAGCGGACGAAAGCCTGCGACCTGCAGAGGAAGTTGTGGTTACCAACGTGGGGGGAAAACTCCTCGGAGTAGGGAAGGCCGTATTGAGTGGCAATGACATGAGGCACTTCAAGCGGGGAGTAGCTGTGAAAGTGAGGAGCGGTACAGAGCAATCTGCCGAAGACAAGCAATGAGCGTTCTTGCACTCGCCCTGTAAGTTCAGATTAAAATTATCTCCAACGGGCCGCCCATCTGAAAATTCGTGAAAAAGCATCCATGGCGAAGGAAGATCGGCCACTATCCGCATCTATTGATGCTGTCACGAAAATGATTTCTGACGGCTTTATCATAGAGTCTGTCGAGTCTTCAGGTTCAACCGATGAGACAAAGCCGTTGCGATATTCTTATTGTATTCGACAGGCACAATTCAGACGTGAGTGAAATTGGCGTATAAAGCGATGAAAGCTGCACGGGGCGCCCCGGGTGGACGCGACGCGATGCGTATGATGCAGAAGATGGGTATGAAGATGGATCAGATCTCTGATGTTTCCGCAGTCATCATAAAGACTGCGTCGAAGGATATAGTGATCGATGAGCCAAGCGTTACGGTCATCAATGTGCAAGGGCAGACGATGTACCAGATTGCGGGCGGACGAGTGTCCGAAGCCCAGCCACAGCAGTCAACTCAACCCGTTGCGTCCGATGCTGACGCGCAATTGGTGGCTCAACAAACAGGGAAGAGTGTGGAAGAGTCGAGGAAGGCTCTCATCGAAGCAGGCGGAGACCTAGCAAAAGCGATACTTTCGCTGAAAGGAAGCTCCTAGAAGTCGCCGTCATCCATGAACTACGATGCAGGTATGGCTGCTTCGTTCTCCCTCTCAGCTTTGGCCATTCTGCTCTTAATCCTTTTCAATCGGAAGAAATCCTCTCGTTCCGCTTCTTCCAGATGCATTTCTATGTAGCGGATAGTTATCAGCATTCGTGGAATAATCACGTACTCCAGAGAATTGACTCGCCTTTTCGTGGCTGCGATGGCTTCGGCAAGCTTCTTAACGGCGGCCTCGGCACTCGAAAGTTCAGCAATTGCCTTGATGGCATCAGCCATCTTAAGCGTGGCTTCGTCAAGTCTTATTGACGTGTCATAAACGCTGTATGGGAAGGCTGTTAGAGGTTTCACGTTCACTTGGATGTACGGGATTGTAACACCAATCACGTTTCTGCTCTTGGAATCAATTGAGAACCTGTCGTCAACTCCTATCGATGTCTGTTCGAGCCTCATATACCCCATTGCCATTTGTGCATCAACGAAGCTTCCGTAGGCCTCTGCGAGAAGGTCCTGTGCCTTTGCTCTGAGCGTACTTATGTCACGGACGAATTGGAAGAACTCTATCATCAGAGCGTCGAGTTTCTCTCTGAGAAGGTCTCTTCCTCGCTCCGCTATCTTTCGTCTCTTGCGAAGGGTGAGCAGTTCCATTCGGGTTGGGTGGACACCCGCAATCAGTTCGGGCATCTACTACCCCGTTCCAGATCGATACTTCGGGTGGAACTGCTTTATTGTGGCTGGGTCAACTCCGCTTCAGTTCGCTTTCCGGAAGCGCTGCGAGGAGATTCCAACCAAGGTCGAGGGTCTTCTCAATGTCACGGTTCTCGTATTCTCCTTGACCGATGAACTTCCTCTCGAAGTCGTCAGCGAACTTTAGGTATATCTTGTCTCTGGATGAGAGTGCTTCTTCTCCGACGACGGCTACCAAGTCTCTGAAAGCTCGCCCTTCAGCGTAAGCGTAGTAGAGCTGGTCGGAGACTTCTCTGTGGTCTTGTCTAGTTCTCTCTTTTCCGATGCCTTCGCACATAAGTCGCGATAGTGATGGTGAGACGTCGATTGGTGGGTAGATGCCTTTTCTGTGCAGGCCTCGGTCAACTATCAGTTGGCCTTCCGTGATGTAGCCTGTAAGGTTGGGAATAGGGTGCGTTATGTCATCATGAGGCATTGTCAGTATCGGCATCTGTGTGATCGACCCCTTTGCTCCGTGTATTCTTCCGGCACGTTCGTAGATCGTTGAGAGGTCGGTGTACAGGTACCCGGGATATCCTCTTCTGCCCGGCACCTCTTCCCGAGCCGCGGAGATTTCTCGCAAAGCCTCCGCGTAGTTCGTCATGTCGGTTAATATGACTAGAACGTGCATGTCAAGCTTGAACGCGAAATACTCGGCTGCTGTTAAAGCCATTCGTGGTGTGAGTATTCTCTCGATGGCTGGGTCGTCGGCCAAGTTGACGAACATCGTTACATGTTCAAATGCGCCTTGTCTCTCGAAGTCTTCTCTGAAGAACCGTGCTTCGTCTGCGGTTATTCCGATTGCTGCGAAGACTGTTGAGAATGGTTCGCCTGTTCCTCTGACTCTGGCTTGTCTCGCGACTTGGGCTGCTACTCGATTGTGAGGCAGTCCTGCGCCGGAAAACAGGGGAAGCTTCTGTCCTCGAACAAGAGTGTTCATTCCATCAATTGCTGAAACCCCGGTCTGGATGAATTCACGGGGGTAGGTTCTAGCATACGGGTTGATGGGGGCGCCATGGACGTCCATATAGTCTTCGGGTATGATGCGGGGGCCTCCGTCTATCGGGTTCCCGCTCCCATCGAGAATTCTGCCTAGCAGGTCGCTTGACACCGGCAGTTTCACGGTCTCGCCCATGAAGCGAACGCTTGTCGTTGGCACATCGAGTCCAGATGTGCCTTCGAAAACCTGTACGACCGCCAGGTCGCTGCGGACCTCTAGAACTTGTCCTCTTCTTTCCTCACCAGTCGGAGTGCGGATCCGAACGAGTTCACCGAATCCAACTCCCCTCACGTTCCGAACGAAGAGGAGTGGGCCAGAAATCTCGTTTACCGTTGAATATTCGCGAACTACTATCGACATGGATGAATCCTCAGGCCGCTACCTTTTCGAGAGCTTCCGTAGAGAGAGCGTTGAATTGTTGTTCCATCCTGTTTTCAAGGTCTTTGGCGAGGTCTCCGAAGGTTTCGGAGGGATGAATCTTGGCTCGAGCGATTTCATCTTTCGCTGGAACATCTAATGCACGTTGAAGCGATATTCCATTCTCTACAGCTGTTTTCATCTTTTCAAAGAATCTCATGATGAGTGACATCAACTGAAACGTCTTCTCGGGTGAACAATAACTGTCAACCGGGTGAAGTGCACTCTGAATGAGGAAGTCTTCTTTGATCATGCGGGCTGCTTCCAGAATGACTCTCTGGCTTTCAGAGAGTGCGTCAGGGCCTACGAGCATCACGATCTCCCGCAACTCCTCGTCGCGCTGGAGGAGTGCCATGGCGTCCTTTCGCAGAGTCGACCATTCGGGGCCGATCTGTGTTCTATACCAGTTCTCCAGCGAGTCGAGGTACAATGAGTAGCTGGTCAACCAGTCGATTGCGGGGAAGTGTCTTCGTTCGGCAAGTGGTTTGCTCAGTGCCCAGAAGACCTTCACGATCCTAAGTGTGTTCTGAGTGACTGGTTCAGAGAAATCTCCTCCTGAGGGTGAGACTGCCCCGACAATTGAAACTGAACCGAGCTTGTTTTGGTCGCTCCCGATGACTTTAACCCGTCCCGCTCTTTCGTAGATATCAGCCAGGCGCGAAGCCAAGTACGCGGGGTAGCCTTCCTCGCCGGGCATTTCCTCTAATCGACCGGACACTTCGCGCAGAGCCTCAGCCCAACGCGAGGTAGAGTCAGCCATGAGTGCGACATTGTAGCCCATGTCGCGGAAATACTCCGCCAGAGTGACACCAGTGTACATGCTCGCTTCTCGAGCTGCAATCGGCATGTTTGATGTATTAGCGACAAGAAGTGTCCTTTCCATAAGAGGCTGTCCTGATCGAGGGTCTTTCAGTTCGGGAAACGTTTCCAGAACCTCGGTCATTTCATTTCCTCGTTCACCGCAACCAACGTATACAATGACTTGAGCGTCAGCCCATTTCGCGAGCTGGTGCTGCGTAATCGTCTTGCCCGTCCCGAAGTCTCCGGGGATCGCAGCAGTTCCACCCTTTGCAATTGGGAAGAAAAAGTCAATGATCCTCTGGCCTGTTATCAGAGGCGTATCGGAAGGAACTTTTTCTCGGGCGGGGCGGGGAATACGAACTGGCCAAGAATGAACCAAATACAGCTTAACTGGTCCCTGGCTCGTTTCAAGTTCAGCGATAGGATCTTCGAGTGTGTAACTGCCCTTCGATACTACCGACTTCAAAGTGCCGCTGAGGTTGGGTGGGACCATGATCTTATGTCGAACAAGTACGGTTTCAGGAACCTCACCGAGAACATCACCCCCGGTCACCTTGTCGCCTTGCTTCGCGAGCGGGGTGAACTCCCACTTCTTCTTCCTGTCCAGAGGTGGTGCGCTAATGCCTCGATGTATGAAGGCTCCGCCTTTTTCCAGAAGAACTCGTAATGGTCGTTGGGTTCCGTCGAAGAATTGGTTGACTAGGCCCGGCCCAAGTTCGACAGATAACGGGTGTCCAGTTCGTTCGACGATTTCGCCGGGTTTGATTCCCGTCGTTTCTTCGTAGACTTGAATTGTTGCTGTGTCGGCCTCAACTCTGATGATCTCGCCAATTAGACCTGTGGTGCCGACCTTCACGAGTTCGTACATGCGAGCGCCTAGCATGTGGGAGGCGACCACGACTGGGCCGGCCACTCGCTCTATTCTTCCGGGTTTGAATTCAGACACGATAACTTCCCTGCTGGGAGGCGGCTGTGTTAACGAAAGTCCTTACTTATTGCTTTCGTTAGGGCGACTTCCGCAATCTGGCCGGTCGATCATAGGTGATGTCATAAGCGTATTGCCATGAACTAGCTGGTCAGATGGTGGCCTTCGTCCATTATTTGTCTGCCGTCAATCCAGACGCTGCACTTCAACATTATCCCGTCTACGTGCGTTTTCGATTGCCAATCTGCACCAGTCTCGTCAGGATAGGGATCACCGAAGGCACAGTGGACTGACGGGAATTTTTCATCCTGCAACAGGTTTCCGGTCAGTCTTTCTAGGAAGATGTTCGTTCCGATCGCGAATTCGCCGAGCCTATTACTGTTCGGATCAGTGGTGAGATATTGAACGAATTCTTGTTGAAGCTGCCTATTCGAACAGTCTACGGAAGAAAGGTCCACGCGTGAATCTTTGACTTGTAGGGTTACGGGTGTCTCGGTGAGAACGCCGTACTTTGGGCTGAACCAGTCTCCCAGTTCGTCGATAACCATCTTTCCGTTGGCTCTGTATGCTGCAGTGAATATCTCTCCCTCCGGCAGATTTCCCCACATGCCCTTGTTCGGATACAGACCATCGCAGATTTTCCACCGCCAAGAAGGATTGAACTCGACCTCCAGTTCAGTCCCAGCTCTTGTAACGACACGTGCCCTCTTGCAAGCCCTGACCACGCCTTCAACTTTCTTGGTAAGGTCAGAGATCTTGTGGTAATCTGCGCACATTCCTGTTTCCATGAGTTCCTTCGTAATGCCAGGCATGTGACCATGCCTCGCATACTTTATTGCAGTTCGAATGAACGGCCCTCGAATTGCAAGCTCGCCGGGTTTGCTTTCTGCCGCATAGTAAGTGACGTTCGCCCAAGGAATCAGATCGAAAATCTGCTTTGGAGGTTCTTTGGCGGGACGTTCTACGTAATCCTCTAGCACAAGAAGTTTGACGTTTCCTTCGGAAACCCTCTCAGCAGCATCAGAGATCGCCTTCCCCACTTCAAACGTATTTCGATCAGTTAGAACGAGAACATGCTCGCTCTTTCCTCACTGACATGCAGACTTCGACAGCGGTTCGAGCTCCTTCCTGCAAAGTTCCCAAGCAAGAATCACTTGGCGGGATTCTTTGTTCGATTCTTTCTCATCTCGAAAGAAAATTGCAATGACCAATCCCTCTACAAGCAGAATGCCGACCAACAGAAGTATTGATTGTGGGAGGATGTACATCACTATCAGTCTAGGGAAGTAGCTTTGATTCGGAACCTGATCGTGAGTGAAGAATTGAGTTGAGTAGAGTATGGTTGAGTTCTCTTGGGTATCACGCACAACAAATCCATAGTTCGAGGCTCCGGACCGCCAATCATGAACAATAGCGGTAACATCCCAATCCATGTAGAGCAGCGGGCCATCCCATCCTGCATCCCCGGCCGGAACTCTAGCACTTGCGAAGTTCTCCTCAGTGTAGGTGGGCTGATTTACCCAGTTCTCCCCAGACTCGTTCCAAGGTTGTGTTACGCGATAAACCCCGTAAACTCTACCTGTGCTATCTCCAAACCCTTTCGATGGATCATTATTTGACTTGGACCATACCCGGAGCCGCAAATCAGCATGTACCACCAGCGCGTCAGATGGAATGCCCTGCACATCAAAAGCAACCCATCCCCTCATATTTTTCGGGTCCACCGTCGCCGATGTGATTTGAAAATTGTCCGAATGGCCATTGTTTGCATATGGCACTGATTGCCATGCATAATTATCCATTGTCGGAAAGAGCGTTAGTGTGGCGACTGAGGTTGCCCAGAACCCGATTACGGTTACAAGGACCAGCCCAAGAATGAGCAGAGGAAGAAGTTTCAACCGAAGCAACCCACCGAACTGGCGCAAAGAATCAAAGTCAAAGCCATAAACACTATGTAAATGCGATAGTTATGATTACTGAAAGCGTCAGCGTGGTCGAAATCTCTCGAACTAGTTCGGTGAAAGTTGATACAATTGGAACCCTTTCACGGCTTGATCGTTGAAAAGGCTAAGCGCGAAGGGTTTATGTGATCCGTAGACGAAGGCCATTCTTGAAGTGGAAGAGTTAAGGGAGAAATCTTCAGCTCTGGGCGGAACCGCATTTGTTGCAGAACTTCGAGCCCTTGGGTAAGGCGGCTCCACAGCTTGTACAGTAACGCCCAACCTGAAGCGTCTTGACCACCTCCTCCCTACGCTCAAAAGAACGCCATATCCACCACCCGATGACAACGATAATCGCAGAACTATCCATTCCCAGATAGCCAAAATTCGAAACTTCCCCTAAACGATTACAACATAATTGGGCCTGTCTAGTAATATGTTTACGTTGCCGCGAAGAAAAGGTAGCAGCAGAACGGGATCAGCACTCCGTAGAGTTGTCTCCGCAAAGCAACTTCCTCAGTCTTCTCTACGATGTATGGGTCCGATGGGATACGCCGTTTCTCGGATTGATGATAGTAACCGTTACATGAGCATCCGGAATAGCGTAGGGCCTTCCTGAGACTCAATCCATTATCGCGAAGAACATCCACTACCATCTTCTTTTCTCTCCTGCCAAAATTTTTTTGAAGGCATCGTTAGCGATGGTGAGTTCGCCTATCAACTGTTTGAGGCGTTGGTTCTCTGCTTGGAGGACCTCTCCCCCACCGTTTCGCCTAGAACCGGAGAGCGTCTGTTCACCTCCCTCGATGAACCTTGTTCTCCAATAGTTGAGCGTGGGTGTAACAGCGTACTTTCTACATAACTCGGCCACGCCTATGTTCGTATTCAACGATTCAAGAACTATCCGTATCTTCTCTTCAGACGTCCAATGCCTACGCGTCATAATTCACCCCTCCCAACAGATGTACAAATCTAGGTGTTCTCATTCTAGAGGGGTCCACACCCATTTTTCCATACCAAAGAGAAACTGAAAACAGAAATTGACAAGAGGTGAATTGAATGAGCAAACCCAGCGGCAAGAGAAGAGTTAGAAAAATCGCAGACCCGAAAGCAAGACGCCGTTAAGCGGCAGAGCATCGCCCCTCTCAACGTACCCGCAAACAGTCAACTATCGACGTTAGTCGAGGACATCGTGCAGATGAGCAATACGCTGGTGCGTCGCTCAACCCTATTCATGGCGACTCTGGCTCTCCGACCAACGTTTTCTCTCTGCTCTATTTTTCCCAGTTTTCTGCGGTCTTTCGGCCGAGTTTCGGATGAACCTAGGTAGCGCCCCTGAATCCTGCCTTCTGCACCTTCATGAGTTCATCGGCGCGCATGAATCAAGTTTCAATGATCATTCTAAAGTTCGAACTGGATACGTCTAACTGCATAGAGCTTTTTGCTTTCTTGCGCTGGTCTCATGTCAAGAAGTTGAATGTCGATCAAACGGTCAAAGAGGAAGAACGCTGATGACACATGTCTTCAGGTACATATCTTATCAGTTGGTAATATCGGGCAGTAATTACTGGAGGGAGTAGCAGTATCAGTGACAGTAAAACATGTAGCATAATTAAAGCATGTAGCATAACCCTTTATCGATTCTCAGATGACAGTTGTCTTCGTAGTTGCATGAAAAACAAAAAGAGGTTCTCTCCCAAGCTCACGCTGTGAAGGACCGAGCTGAACTGTGTTCACGCAACAGAACAAACAGAATAGAGATTATGTGAATTGTCTGAAGAGAAGAAAGAACCGATTGCCGATAAGAAAGTAAGTAGACGTTCAATGCTGAAGTGGACAGGCGCACTCGCCGCGGCCGCCGTCGTAGGTGGAATCGCAGAGTACGGCGCCAGCGAAGTCATGAAGCCACCACCTCCACCACCAATTAGCCTCAAACCACCCCTAAGCCCAGCAATCGCCCAACGTGTAGACGCAATAAAGCAACAGCTCATCGCTAGGCACGCGAACGAAACATACAGTTTCTTCTGCTGCGCCTCGAACGGATGCAATTACGGTCCCTGTACGACTATGGCGCGAGTCAAGAATGGGGTTGTGACAGCATTAGATAACCTAACTTCAACAGCGTCCTACTTGAACAAGAACGACCCGCTGAGAGAGAACGTGCCCGAAACCCAAAAGAGGCAATGGATGATAAACCAACGCCCCTGCCAAAGAGCATTCCTTTGGCGCAAGTCCTTCTACGACCCCAACCATGCCATGTATCCGATGAAACTCGTCCCAGGTACCAACAGCGCTGGTCAAGACCAATACGTCCGAATAACTTGGCAGGAGGCTCTCGACACGATCGCAGCACAAATCAAGCAGGTGATGGGCAAGCGCGGCCCGTACTCCATGCACTTGGGATCGATCGGGCTTGCATGGCTCGACTACATTGGAGCCTACGCCGTTACCGACTGGGGTATGTCTTCTTGGTCAGGCAGCCATCTTGCTGACCTCGTTACCCTTGGGCAGCAGGCCTGGGGAGTAATGCCAGGAGGCTCCTACTTTGGTGACGCGAACGGACAGGATGACGCCCTCATGCTAGACACCAAACTCATGGTCTTCCTGGCCTATAATCCAGCCCTATCATTTGTTGGCAAGCACTATTGGGTTACCGCAGCGCAGGAGAAGGGGGTGCCGTTGATTGTTCTTGATCCTGTGTATTCTATGACTGCTCGTCAGGCTGATCAATGGATTCCGATGAGGCCTGGTACTGATATGGCTTTGTTGGCGGCTATGGCTAATGTACTATTCAAGGAGAATCTTTACGACAAGGATTTCGTTAACAAATGGGTTGAGCCTAAAGGGTTCCAGATGTGGCAGGACTATATTCTAGGTAATGCGGCTGGGCCTGATGGTAAGATTGATCGAACCCCTGAGTGGGCTGAGAAGATTACATGTATTCCGGCGGCTACCATTAGGGCGCTTACAAGACTGATTGCTACGACGAAACCATGCTACTTCAGACCACACTGGTGCATAAATCGACAGCTCTACGGAGAAAACGCTGCCCGCGCAGGAGTATACGTTGCTGCCATGATAGGCCAGATGGGTTCCCCCGGACAATACGGAGGTAGTGACGTTTGGGGACCTCCTGGCTGGCTTCCAACTCCATTCACGAATATGCAACGAGCGAAGACCACTTATCCAAGGATGTCCTATGCCAACACCCACTACTGGGAGATGGTTCCTCTCCTCAGAGACGACGTTGACAGTGGCAAAATGAGCGAAGCACAGTTCAGGCAGATCGTTGGCGAGGCAGCATCTTGGCCGCTGTTGAACATTCGCCTGGCAGAGGTTAAACTGGGGCAACACGCTGGCGATCAAGATGCTAACCGGGTCTTTCGGGCCTTCAGGAAATTAGACTGGGCATTCGCAGGCATAATGAACATGAGACAGCCTCACGTTGCCGCACAGATACTTCTTCCTCTGGCTGACTACATGGACGGCTATTGGCGCCTTTTCGGAGGTGCGAATAACTACGCGATGGCAGGGTTCAAGTCCGTCAAGAGAGCTGGCGAGGCTAGGGATGTCGAATGGATCAACATACAATTGGCTCAGAGATTTGGTGTAGCTGACAAGTTCAGCCCGCTTCTGCTCAATGCATTGGATAATGAGGACACCTGGGATGCGACCATGGACAAGATCATGCAAACCGGATACGAGACATGGATGAAGAACCAAACTATCGCTCCAATGAATCCACCAAGCTACTCAGA
Source organism: Candidatus Bathyarchaeota archaeon (assembly GCA_963835925.1). Taxonomy (GTDB): domain Archaea; phylum Thermoproteota; class Bathyarchaeia; order 40CM-2-53-6; family 40CM-2-53-6; genus FEN-987. Next base: position 619,724 of record CAWIHH010000004.1, on the reverse strand, counting down.
CTTCAAGAAATCACCTATCTTCTACGCACCACGCCCCCCTGAAACGCTTCACCCTGCATGGAAGGAACAAATTCAGCAAGGTCAAGGTTTTGAGACAAAGTCGGGTAAGATAGAGTTCTACAGTGATTTCATTGCAAGCGGAGACGTATCAAGCAAATCGTTCATGCTACCAAAAAGAGGCGATCAGAACATTTGCTTCGGGGGAAGCAACCCGCCCAAGATTCCTCCAATCGCCCAATGGGTCACACCCATAAACCAGAGCTACGGCCGAGACGGCGCCAAATACCCGCTAACGCTCTTGCATGGTGGACCAAGAGTCTATCGCACCCATCATGCTAGCGATTTCAATCAGTGGGCGCTTGATGAGTATCGCCATGCGCTTTGGATGAATGTTGCGGACGCTAAGGCTCGTGGACTCAAGGACGGAGATATCGTGAGAGCTTTCAACGACAATGGAGAGGCTATCGTGCCTGTCTATGTGACAACAAGGATCATGCCAGGCATTACCCACATATCTTTCGGAGCGTATCCACAATTCAGCACAATGAGAACCCCACTCAGTCCGGAAGGACTCGATACACGGCGGGACAAATATATTGACTCGTTGGAATCCTGAGGGTTGGACTATTGCGCCTGTTCACTGTTCGGATGTGGTTGAGGTGCAGAAGTTCTAGGAGGCTGATGCAATAATGGTTCAGTATGGTTTCTTCTTTGATGAGAGCCGTTGCACCGATTGCCGCGCCTGCGTTGTGGTCTGCAGGGATTGGTATGATATTCCTGCGGGGCCAGTGAAGTGGCTGCGCATGTTCCAGTACGAGCAGGGTTCGTTCCCGAACATTAAACTCAACACGGTTTGGGCTCCCTGTTACCATTGCGAGAACCCGGTCTGTGTGGACGCAGCCAACGGCGCCATGTTCAAGGAAGACAAGTACGGAGCGGTCCTAATAGACCCGGATAAGGCGAACAGCATCGACCTGAGGAAAGCGAACGAGGCCTGTCCCTATGGAGCTATACAATTCGATTCTGATGCGATGGATGCTTCAGCCTCGAAGTGTACAATGTGCATTGACCGGTTGGAGCAGGGCTTGCAGCCACGTTGCGCGGAAACCTGTATCCCACGTGCATTGGATTTCGGTCCGTTGGCGGATTTGCAGAAGAAGTACGGCACATTAAGCCAGCTTGAGAACATGCCCGACCCCAGCATAACCAGCCCAGCAATCATCTTCAAACCCCAACGTGCCAAGAAGGAGATTGTACCCTACGATGCGAACGCAGCTCTTCAATTGTGGCAGAGAAGGGATGCTGTGACGCCAGGTTTAGCTCCAGTCTTTAACAGTGCGAGCGATGTTACGACTGTGCCTCCAGGGCTGGTTGGGCGTAGCGGGCTGAACATGAAACCTAAAACTTCCATGGAAGCGAACAGGCTAACACAGAACGATGAAGCCTAGGGTGCACACGCCCGCCCCCACTTGGCGGCGTTCACGCCCCTCCCATCCTTTTTTCTCATCCTAACTTCTTGTTAGCTGAATTTTGATTCAAGGCTTGCTCATCGTGCCTCAAAACACTCCGGACGAGGAGACTTCATCCTAATTATTCGGAGGCGCACGTAAGTTGCCGGCTGATGAGTCGCCGTATTAGTAGTGCTGGGGTATGTGAGACGGTTACTTTGAGTTCTGGGGGTGTTGGGTGGTTGCGTGGGTTGCGGGTTAAGGTTCTTTCCTATTGGCCGTTGGTGGTCTTGTTATTGTTGATGAGTGTGAGTTTTCTTCTCAGGTTTTTGGCTCTTCTGCAGGACCCTAAGCCTCCGGGGGATGCTCTTGTGCACTACCAATATTCGATGGCGCTTCTGGATGGAAGGTTGAGTATGCCTGTGGAGGCGGGGAACACTGGTCGTATGATAATGCTCTATTACCCTCCGCTTTTCCATCTTGTTTCCTTAATCTTTTTCCTGGTTTTTCCACGCCTAGACCCTTACGTGATAATGAAGGTCTTGGCTGCGGGGGCGGCGGCTTTGCAGATGGTTCCGGTTTATTTGATTGTGAAACGTGTGTCCGGTTCGAGTGCTGGGGGGCTTCTGGGGTCCTATGCTTTGCTGGCAACTCGGAATGATTGTGAGATGCTCAGTTGGGGGGGTTATGCGAATGTTGCCGGTTTTCTGCTGGCCGCCTCACTCATTTACGTTATTTTGACGGATAGGCTGGTTTTGTCCGCGGTCTTTAGCGCAGCGCTCGCGTTAACTCATCATTTGTCTACGCTTTTCATTATGGCTGTTCTTGTGCCCTACTTTCTGTTTTTCCTCTTGAAGGAGAGGCGGGTTCCAAGATGCTTGGTTGGAGTGGTTGTTGGAGTTGTTGTGGCTTGGATTGCCTTTTACAGGTTCGCTTGGCAGTCGATCTACTATTATTACTCGAACTTTTCGCCCGTGTATAATCAGAGTCTCCTGGTTACACGTTACCTTCTTGATCAGGTTGGCCCGTTACTGCTCCTGTCTGCTGTAATAGGTTTCATGTTTCTCTACGCCCATGCTCGGGGGAAGCTTCTTCAGGGCAGGGGACTTCTCTTGGTCTGGTTTGTGGTTCCGTTTCTTCTCGCCTACGCCTATTTGCTGGGTGTGCAGTGGCCTGGGCTCCGTTGGGTAAACTTCATCCCACAACCGCTCGCTGTCTGGGCTGGAATGGGCTTAGGCTACCAGGGCCAAAAGAAGATCGTTATAATTCTCTTCGCCTCGCTCTTCACCATTCAACTACTACTCTACTACTACCACATCATCATATAATCTCAGATCACGAGACGTTTCGTTGAAGTTCACGGCCTCAAAACATGATTGGGAGCCGCGCCTACAAGAAGGACTATTATATCCCACGGTCCGTCAAAATTCAAGGAGGCGGTTGCTTTCCACGATTTCCTTCTGAACCTGAGCAAGATGAAAGCGATTCCGAGAAGCGGCTGGCTAAGTCATGGTATCTCTATACAAGACGTCGAATCCGTCGCCGATCACACGTTCTCTACATGCGCTTTGTCTATGCTGTTGGCTGATCTTGAAGCCAAGCGTGGAGTAACGGTCAACATGGAGAACGTTCTGCGAATGGCAATTCTGCATGACTTGGCCGAATCGTTGACCTTCGACATTAGCAGAGCGTATCTCGAGTACATTGGGACAAAGGGCGAGGCGATGAAACGCGAGATCGAGAGAACTGCATGGGAACACGTTACGAAAGGCATCGAAGATGCACACCTAGCGCGCAAATATGCGTCAATTCAGAACCAATACGTCGCAGGCAGGACGAAGGAAGCTATGATCGTGCATGCCGCCGATAGCATTGATATCCTGCTGCAGGTCGTGAATTATGAGCGGCGAGGCTATCCCCATGCTCTCCTGTCAAACTTCTGGAACGAACGCGTCAAGATAATGAAGCGGTGTGGCGTTCGATCTGCACGTATTATTCTGGAATTGATAATCCGCGAAGAGAGAAAGCTGAGTGGAAAAAGAAAAATCAAATGATATGTATATAGTTCGAAGGCATTTGGACTACTCCGATGCCATTCTCGTGAATCCAGATACCGAATTCACCGGAGCTTGGATCAGCGACCAGCGAAACCGCATAGGGAGAGAATTGGTGGAATTGCATGTGCGTTGCGACGTCTGTTTGCGATAGGAATAGGCCCTGACTAGGATGAGAGTGATACCAACCTACTATTCGTCCGCTAATCCTGCCCTCCACAATATCATTTGCCACTTGGGCCAGGCGATGTGGCGGAAAGACGCATGAGGCTTCACTCATTTCAACCTCTCCCGGTATGGTGTCATTGATCCATAACGACTGATCCTCTAACGTACCCATGAGTAGCCCGATCCGCTCTACTGGCCGATTAACGTCACGAGATATCCGTTCTATGACTCGATTTGTGATGAAGACTTTGAACAACCACCATCACGAACTTCACTGGTATCCATCGGATCTCCTGATAAGGCTTCAATTGTATAATCCAATGGATACGCCCGAAGGATTCTCGCCAAATAACCGTTGGCTTCAGAGTATCTTGTGGCAATGGGGAAAGGGCGTGGCTGTTCTAAAGCGTGGACAATGTGTTCAAAAGCATAGGGTTATTGCGAAAGTTGTCCTATCGTGATGCCGTAAAGTGAAGGAGATGTAACGAATGAGTGAAATTGCCACAAGAAGAACTTACTACCTTGCAGCGGTCGCCATCGTAGCCATAGTTTTGATCAGCGTCGTAGCTACCAGTCGCCCTGTCAACTTTCAAATGCCGAACACGCCTGCACAAGTAAAAACACTGCAGGTAACCGGGGAGGGAACAGTGTCAGCGACACCTGATGAAGCCCTTCTACTCCTCGCGGTTCAGACGCAATCGGCATCGGCAAATCAGGCAAGCAGCGACAACGCAGCCATAATGTCGAACGTCATGGGTGCGCTAGTAAATGTTGGAATAAGTAAAAGCGCCATACAGACTGTGTCCTATTCTCTTACGCCCGTATATCAGACCAATCAGGACAAGACAGTACCTGCGAAGATTGTGGGTTATACGGCTCAGAATGCCATTCAGGTCACTCTATCCGACTTCAGCCTAGTCGGCAAAGCACTGGATGCTGCCGTTGGCGCAGGGGTCAATGACGTGCAGGGAGTGATCTTCACATTGACCCAAGCCACCTATGCAAACATCCAACAACAGGCCTTGCAACTCGCGCTTCAAGATGGTGGCAACAAGGCGAAGGCCATGGCATCAACCTTAGGTGTCACGCTACTCGGTCCTGTGTCAGTGAACCCAGGATACATTTCTCAACCTGCCCCTCAGAGACTAGCCGCTTCAGCTGTGGAAACGCCAATTCAACCCGGAACGCTGCAGGTCACAGTCAACGTGCAAATCACATATCAAATATCTTGACGCAGACTTGCTAGAGGCCAAGGAGGCGTGGTGTAACGAAGGTTTCGACATAAGCTGCAATACCGAACAACGTTAGGGAGAGTAGCGAGAGGAACACGGTATCTTTAACCCCCTCAATAAAGAGCGGTCGATCGATTTTTCGACCGCTCAATTTTGCGTAAATTGCACGTGTCGTGGTAACGTGCCAGCGACCAAGCCCCGCAAATTCTAGTATGAAGGCTGGTAACTCGAAAACTCCATGAGGCGTCAGCCCAGCTATCGTGTAAGCGCCACCTTTTGTCAAAGTGGCGAAAGAGATGACTGCGCCTATCCCTACCGCATTCAACATCAGTTCAAAACCTAGGCTGAGCAACCCAACGAACGGAAACCAAACCCATACACGTGCCGGATTCCAGAAATGGCTGATATTGTTGAGGAAGATCACCCGATAAAAGCCGCTGGTATAAGGCGGGGGTATTGCAGCGTACCCTGTGGCAGACCCCATCATGTTCCGAATCAATCCTTCTAAGTTCGGGGAAACCTCGAGAAGTGCGTAGGCTACAACAGCGGAGACAATGAGAATGACAAAGAACGAAAGCGCTACCATTCCAATCATAAGACGATTACGATTGAGAATTGAGCGTATTTCTATGAAAATTCTCATTCACACTCGCCATTCCGATCAAGGTCGGTCGATGTTTCCGCTTCCATCGGGTTGTGCTGCGCCGCATAGTGGACAGAACTTGGCGTTTTGAGGGATCGCGCCTCCGCAAGTTGAGCACGTGACCGCGAGCCGAAGGGAGGAGAGAATTTGGTCCTCAAGAACTGCTTGGTCAGCGAAGTGGTCATTGTAGTCCTTCAGTAAAGTGTAGAACCAGTATATCCAGAAGATGCCTGCTGTAATAACCGTGAGGATCAGGTAAACAATCAGGTCTCTCCGGTGCGTTTTCGAAGGAGTGATGGGTAAGGATGCGATGCCTGCCTCGTGAAGTGCCAGTGGCAGTGTCTGTTGATACGCTGCTTGGCGTTCTTCGTGTTTCTGTATATCCCGCGTCAGATTACAGGCGACAACAAGGCCAACGACGGGCATAGCAATGAGGCTGAGTATCGCCCACAGACCGGCCGGTTTGTCATGTTCTTCGAAAATTGAATCATCCGAAATCTCTACTAGTCTAGCAGTTTTTTCATTGCTTGTTTGACTATTCATTGCCAACAGGTAGGTTGGGATTGCGGCGAAGAGCGCCTGTTGTCTCTTGAAGTGGCGATTTCTCCGATCGAGGAGGAAGTAGAACGCCAGACCGTACGCAATGAGCACAACCCAGATCACGATCAGAACAAGCATGTAGAGTGCTGCAATCTGGGCAATCATTGGAGCTGCGCTACTCGACTGCAGAAGGGAGGGAATAGAGGAAACAACTATTCCAGCGATCGCAGATAAGAGCACGATCGCCGCCAGCATGGGCAGGACGGGCACAATTATCCAAACGTACCCCATTCTTCGATCAGTAGAAGAACGTCTTCGCATTTCGACCTCGATTCGTCGAAGCAACATATCCAGTTGACTAGGCAGATTCATCCCCACTGATGTGTGAAGGCGAGCTTGGTAGTGACCTTCCTATTATTCATCACTTTCATGTCACAACAGCCTCTTTCTCCGTAAAATTAGGAATACGACCGCGACGATCAGCACAATCGCAATGATCCTCTCTCCCTCCTGCGTGTAAGTGTCAGTCTCCTGGTCGCTGAGCGGTTGTCCTGTTACCGGGTTGAGGAGCGTCTCTACTGGTGCAAAATTATCTGTTAGAATAAGCTGGTTGGTAGTTGCAAGGACGAAAAGGTTGTCAACATCGCTCCCTAGCTGGAAACCTAAGTTCCCTTCACTGGCTAAGCGCTGGAAAGCGGTTCCAGTTATACGACTAGTAAGGAGCGAAGCAAAGATGATAATGTTCTGAAGACTCGGATACTCGCTACCACTGGTCGCGAAAGTATAGACATTCGGAAACACAGCCTGCATCGTATTGACCTCGGCGCCCAGCAATTGGGAACTCCCCCCAGAAATCTGCGCGATAAGATTGGAAACTACTGAACCGTTCGGTCTCAAGTGCTTTGCCACCAATTTGAAGAATTCCAAAGTCATCAAATTAAATGGGACGTAGCTCTTTGAGTAAGCGTCGAGTATGATCAAATCGTAACTTTGGTCTGTGTGTTGAAGGAAGATGCGTCCGTCTTCGTTATAGAGGTGTAGTCTCGGATTGGTCGGGTCTACGCCGAAATATTGCTCAGCGACACTGATCACTTCGGGATCTATCTCTGCCACATCAACGGTGACGCTTGGATAGTGCCGCAGGAAACTCTCTGGACCTGTGAATCCTCCGCCGCCAACAAAGAGAACTCTAGTGATATTCGGATTTACTAGAAAGGGCAGGTGGAAGTATTCCGTGTAGGCGAAGACGGATCTATCTGGATCGCTTAAGTCCAACGCGCTGTGCAAGTTATCGTCTAGGATGAGATATCGGACTGTGGAATGATGCGTTGGGTCGTATCCGTCTGCAACCAGCAAATGGTGGTAGGGCGTGTCTGTTTCATATATCGTATCTCCGAGTGCAAGCGAATAGGTTGCCGCAGTGAGTCTGTGAGTTACCATGTAAGGAGCTGCAAAGGGAAGAATGATGAGGATTAGAAGTACGAAGACTTTCGACCGGACTCCCAATCCGAGGAATGCGATAACGAGAAGAGTTGCGCCAAGTGCAAAGATTATTTTGTTTACTCCGAATTCTGGAATGAGAACAAAGACAGTAACGAATGTTCCCACGATGCTTCCAAGGGTTGATAGCGCGTAAAGGTTCCCAGAGGCTTTGCCCAGTTTCTCAAAACTTTTCGCAGCCAATCGAATAGCGTAGGGTGAAACCATCCCGAGAAGGGTACTGGGAGGTCCGAGTAGGATCGCCGTTGCCAAGAGCGGTGAATATTTCTCGTCCAGACGAGTGGCTATGATCGCGCTGAAGATTGGTGGGCCAAGGGTCGGGAGTGATAAAATTAGGAGGCCCGCGGCAAATACGGCTATTGAGAGTGTCTGCAGGTTCGGTCTTCTGTCGGCGAGTTTGCCGCCAAGGTAATAGCCGGCGCTCAAAGAGGAAAGAACTACCCCTATCAGACTGCCCCACACAAAGATCGAGTTGCCGAAGACAGGAGCAAGAAGCCTGCTCCCCAGAAGTTCCAGTGCCATTACAACTGAGCCTGAAACGAAAACGGAGATGTAAAGCTGGATTTGCTTAGGCAAGGCTGCTTGCTCAGACCCCCTCCGGAGGAGTATTTAGACCGTCATCTGCTAGGATGAATCGGTAGTCTCATAATACTCATCCGCATCATTGTCTATAGAGGTTTGGTTGGATGCCAAAGGCTTTCGTCTTCATGAACATTGACGCAGGGTCAGAAACCGAGATCCTGAAGAGTCTTCGTGATGTACCTGAGGTCAAGGAATCGTACTTCGTGTACGGCGTCTACGATGTCGTAGCTAAAATCGAGACCGACACCATGGATCGCCTGAAAGAAGTGATTACGTGGAAAGTCCGCAGACTTGACAAGATACGATCAACTCTGACAACCATAGTCAGCGAAGGAAAATAATCCAGAACCACATTTACCAAGCAGTCTGGCGAATGGCGGTCTCTCCACCAGGCAAATAACTTCCCGGGAACTTACCGTGTCAGCTCTTGATTGAATAGGCTCAACAGTGACCGAAGAAGGCTATTTTTCGGTCTATATGGTAGTTGTGCCGGCTGATTTTTACCGGTATGGGAGGAATTCGCGACCTAGAAGCTCGCGCGCCACCACAATCTTGTTGATGTCAGTTGTGCCGTCTCCGATCGAGGCGCCTCTGATCTCTCTCAATCTGTATTCGTCTAGGCAATCTGTCGTGAAGCCTAGAGCCCCCCGGTTCTGAAGGCAGTCATTAACGATATTGAATGCGAGCACTGGGACGTACCATTTGATCATGGATGCCTCTTTTGTTATTCTCTTCCCTCTGTCTTTAAGCCACAGGGTCCTGTAGCAGAGCAATCTGGCTGCCTCAAGTTTCGTGTAGCCTTCAACTATTCGGGATTGGACGGATTCAAATTTCGCTATTGGGCGTCCAAAGGCCTTTCGCTGTTTAACGTACTCAATGTTTTCGTCCAGAGATTCTTCCGCCATACCAACACACCACATTGCTATCAGAGCTCGCATTAGATCGAATGTTTCCATCACGTACACGAAACCTTGGTTTTCTTCTCCGATAAGGTTCGTGGCTGGAATGGTGACCTCTCTTAGCACGAGTCCTCCGAATGAGAATAGCTTCCAGCCGAGCGCGTCAAGCTTGTGTTTCTCAACTCCGGGCCTATTTGTTTCGACCAAAAACATGCTTACGCCCTTGGCGCCTTTGTCAGGGGCAGTCTTCGCCAGAAGACAATAAGCCCCGCACTCTTCTATACCAGTGATGAATTGCTTTTCGCCGTTCAATACGTAGTTCTCGTTTTTCCGAACCGCTCTCGTCGCGATTGTGGCTGCGTCCGAGCCAGCTGAAGGTTCAGTATTAGCGACCCCGAGCATCTTTTCGCCTTTCACCAGTGCAGGAAGCCATTCTGACTTCAAATGCTCTGGTCCGTGGAGCGCAAGGATTTCGCCCAGTATGTCTCCTAGAGGAATCTGCCAACCTGCACGCGCCAACTCTTCCTGAAGGATGCCCATCATGAGTGCGTCAGCTTCTTGACCGCCATACTTCTGTGGCAATCGGAGCCCGAGGAGGCCAGCCTTACCCATCTTTCGGTAAATATCCCAGGGGAATTGCCCTTTGCGTTCATACTCTCTAATCTTTGGGGTGACTTCTTTGCTCGCGAATTCGCGTACCGTTCGCCGGAAGAGTTCCTGTTCACCTGTGAACTCAAAATCAAGCGGCATGAGACATCACAAACAGCACTTTGGTTTAAGTTGGTTGCGTTCTTAAGCTTGACGTGTATGGATCTACAGTGTTCACCATTCGCGCTGGAACGCTTGCGCGGTCTCAGTTCGGTGAAGAACCGGATTTGAGGTTTCGATTATTGGTCGATGCAGTCTCTGCGAACGGTTAACATTGTTTTGGATGATTTCAAACGAGTGAGTTGCAGGGTATATTTATAACGAGTCGGAACTTTCTGGGAGTTCTCCCTTGTGAGGTCCGGCTTTGGACGAACTAGAGGAGATACGGAAAAAGAAGATGCGGGAGCTAATGGGTCAGATGGAGACACCAAACATCGATAAACCTATTGTCGTAAGCGACAGGAATTTCGATCAAACCGTAAAGAATTATCCGTTGGTAGTTGTTGATTGTTGGGCAGCGTGGTGTGCGCCTTGCCGTGCGATCGCACCAGTCATAGAACAACTCGCAAAAGCCTACCGCGGTAAGGTAGTTTTCGGCAAGCTAAATGTTGACGATAATCCCGAGACACAACATCGCTTCGGCATCCAGGCGATCCCGACTCTTCTCGTCATCAAGAAAGGTCAAGAAGTTGACAGAATCGTTGGCGCTCTGCCCAAAAGCCAATTGGAGTCCAGAATAAACACTTACGCTTAGAAACAGAACCGACACTTTTTCAGAATCCGCAGCAGTTGCAATCAGCATGGTAGAGATCAGACTTTCGAATGTCTCACGAGCAACCGCTCTTTTGAGCAAGGGTGAGGATTCCACTACATGTTAGCGAGTATGGAAGGTTGCCGTGAGTCCCGGCGAAATTTATCAGAGATGTTTCAGACTCTGACAAGCAACTGTGGAACAATTACAACGAAGCGTACGCTGATCTCGAGCTGAGTTAGCTCCAACGGTCTGAAATGGATCGGATAGGTGCCACATGTTATGCGGCAATCTTAATCTGCAAAGCCACATATTGCCTATCGATGGGCGATGCCGAAAGAACTAATTGCCGTTCTTGATTTCGGAGGACAATACTCTCACCTCATAACTCGTCGGATAAGGGAATGTGAGGTCTACTCAGAATTGGTTCCGTACACGACATCTGCGAAGGACCTGCTGAAGATAGGCGCAAAAGGCATTGTTCTATCGGGTGGTCCTGCAAGCGTGTACGACGAGGGCGCACCCAAATGTGACCCAGAAATATTTCGACTGCAGATCCCAGTGCTTGGCATATGTTACGGCTTGCAGCTGATGGTCCAAATGCTTGGAGGACAGGTGAGAGCAACCCACCGCCACGAATATGGAAAAACGCTGCTGGAAATCAAGGATAGATCCGATCTCTTTCGAGGAATCAATAGCAAGATAATTTCATGGATGAGCCACGGCGACTACGCAGAGACACTGCCGGACCATTTCGACGTGATTGGAAGCTCGGAGAATTGTGCAACTGCGGCCGTTCGTGAGCCTTCAAGACGCCTATACGGAGTGCAATTTCACCCGGAGGTGGCGCATACCGAGAATGGGACTGAGATCATTAGGAATTTCGTTGTGGGAATCTGCGGCTGTTCACCAAGTTGGAACCCTCATTCCATAATCGAAACAGCGGTAATGCAGATACGAACCGAAGTCGGAGACGAGAATGTTCTTACTGCTGTCAGTGGAGGTGTCGACTCAACCACAACGGCCCTGCTCATGCAAAAGGCTGTGGGATCCAGATTGTCCTGTGTCTTCGTGAACCATGGCCTTCTCAGAGAAGGAGAGGCCGAAACTATCCTGAACGCGCTCAGAGAAGATCTCAAACTGGATGTAATCTACGTAGACGCATCGAAACGGTTCCTCGAACGCTTGAAGGGCGTTAAGGATCCGGAGAAGAAACGTAAGGTGATCGGTGAGGAGTTCATTCGGGTTTTTGATGAGGAGAGCAAGAAGCTCGGAGATTATCGATGGCTTGCTCAGGGCACCCTTTACCCTGACGTAATCGAAAGCGCCGGGACAGGTAGCCCAGCGTCTCGCATCAAGACCCATCATAATGTGGGTGGAATTCCGGAGTGGTCTAAATTTCGAATTATCGAGCCGCTAAAATTCCTATACAAAGACGAAGTGCGGAGAATAGCACAGGAGCTAGGCTTACCTGACTCCATTGCCAAAACCCACCCGTTCCCAGGTCCGGGTCTTGGTGTGCGTGTCGTAGGCGAAGTGACGGAGGAGAAGCTTAGAATCTGTCGAGTAGCGAGCGCCATAGTCGAGGAAGTATTGAAGCGACGAGGCCTTTACGATAGTGTCTGGCAAGCGTTTGCTGTAGTAGGCGATGATGAGGCTGTGGGCGTCCTTGGAGATCAGAGGAAACTCGGCCACATCGTCACGGTCCGGATAGTCAAATCGCTTGATGGAATGACCGCAGATTGGGCACGAGTCCCTGAGGACGTGTTGGAGGAGATCAGCAACCGGATTACCGGTGAAGTGCCCGGAGTAACTTGGGTTAGCTACGCTACGACATCAAAACCACCGGCTACAATCGAACCTTGCTAGAATCCTTGAGTTTAGTCTTCAAAGACAGCAATAGAATCCAGAATGAATCAAGGGAATTTGTGGGTCACTTGGGCCTGAAAGAGTGTCCGCAGCCGCATGTTTCAACTGTGTTCGGATTGTTGACTATAAACCCCTCACCCATGACTGATTCCACATAGTCGATCTCAGATCCATCAACATATTGGGCACTTTTTTCATCGACCAAGACTTTGACACCATATGCCTCGATTACGTGGTCTAAGAAATCCTTTGAATGAATCCAATGCTCTCGCTTGAATCGATATGTCGATATGCCGTCCGTGCATAGAGGAATGGTGATGGTTGAGTGAGCCTCTATGAAAGACGTGAAAGACCTGAAAACGCCTCATTTCTTGACGTTTCAATATTCCAAAAGATATTTTTCTACATATTTCCTTATGGAATATTTAAGTTTAGGTTAATGAAAATTAAACAAACTCCGATAACCTCAGGCGAAGATGCCCCAAATCGTGGTGTATGCGAAAATCATACCTAGGAGCACTGAAGCTCTCACCCTCTGAGTAGTCACACCGTAGCCAAGGAATCTTGTAGGATGATGATTCTTCGATGACCCAAACGTTGGGAATTGTCTACAGTGAGAGATTTCAACAGTACGATTTTGGTCCAACCCACCCGCTCAAACCGACCAGGTTGAAGCTCACTTACGAATTGATGAAAGCCATTGGACTGCTCTCTGCTCAGAATGTCGAAGTCCTCTCACCGCGAGACGCTAGTCGTAACGACCTTTTGCTTTTCCATCATGAGGATTACATTGAACATGTCAAACAGATGAGCGCAGTTGGGACCGGTTATCTCGACATGGGTGATACGCCGGTCTTCAAGGGCTGTTATGAATCATCCGCCCTGGCGACAGGCGCCTCGCTAACCGCCGTTGACTCAGTCATGTCGGGTAAGGTCTCGCATGCCATGAACATTTCTGGAGGATTGCACCATGCACGCCCTGATCGTGCGTCCGGTTTCTGTATCTTCAACGACCCTGCGATTTCAATCGCCCACCTCAAGAAGAAGTATGGCTTGGAGAGGATTCTGTACTTGGACGTGGATGCGCATCACGGCGACGGTGTGATGTACGGATTCTACTCAGACCCTGCGGTTTTGGACATCGACTTTCACGAGGATGGTCGCCACCTGTTCCCAGGGACAGGATATACGCGAGAGCTTGGAGAAGGCAAGGCAGCAGGTCTCAAGGTAAATGTACCCCTTTCTCCTTTCGCTGACGACTCGACCTACCTCGACCTTTTCAGGAAAATAGTTCCACCCGCGGTCAGAAACTATCGCCCTCAAATGCTCTTGCTTCAATGCGGAGCGGATTCTCATGCTAACGACCTTCTCGCTCACCTTCAGATCACAACGAGAACATACCGGCAAGTTGTCCAAGCGGCCCACGACTTGGCGAATGAAGTGGCAAACGGGCGATTGGTGGTCTTCGGAGGTGGCGGATACAACGTGGCAAACGTTGCTCGCACTTGGACAGCGGCTGCATGTGTACTCGCAAACTATGAACCGCCCCAAGCTACACCAAGCAACTGGCGGAAAATGTTCGAAGCACTTGTCGGAGAAAAGGCACCTGAAAGAATGGATAGCGACGACGAGGCAAAGCCACAACTATTACAAAACAGTCCTACGAGCCAAGGGGCCGACATTCTGCAAGATTTGAAGAGCAGGATACCGCTTCTGTCATAGTACTCATGTTATGGAATGTTTCTTTGGGTCGCCTCCTCTGGTTTGAAAACGCCAGTTAGCAGATCCTTCTGAACGCGCAAGTAATCTTCAGGCGTACCAACATCAGCCCAATACCCTTCATGTTTATAGCCTGAAATTGTTCCCTCGCGCATCAATTTAGGAAAGACATCAAGTTCGAGCGACGCGTGTTTTCCTTTGGGAATTTTTGCAAAAACAGACGGGCGTATCACATAAACACCGGCGTTTACCCAAGACTCCCCAGCTACTTGTTTGCGCGGTTTCTCGATGAAACTCACCACCCTGTTCTCTGCGTCAAGCTCCACCGCTCCAAACCTCCCAGGGTTACTTGATTTTGCTAAAACAACTGTGGCTGTTGCGTTCGATTTCTTATGTGCGTAGATGAGTTTGTCAAGGTCCAAGCCTGCGAATATCACATCTCCGTTAAGCGCGAGGAAGTCAGATTCGACCAGTGCCTCAGCGTTCTTGATCGCTCCTCCAGTATCCAGTGGTTCTTTCTCGAAGCTGTAGTGTAATCGGACGCCGAGTTTGCGTTCATCAAGGTAACGTACGATTTGTTCCTGAAGATAGCCAATCGCGAGGATGATTCTATCAAATTCGTAGTGTTTCAAGTATGCTGCTTGGTATTCGAGGAGGGGTTGATAACCGATGGGTAACAGCGGCTTGGGTGTGGAGAAGGAACTCGGGCGGACTCGCGATTCGAGTCCTCCGCAGAGTATTAGCGCAGTGCGTTCAGGACGAAACTGCTCGATTCCAAGTTTCAGCAGAAACTCTGCGGTTTCAGAACGGTTTGTGAATCTGGTTCCGTCGACGAGGAGGTCGATCTTATGCATAAGCACGGGGTCGAGCGTCATGCTGTACCTTTGTTTCATGGTTAGAACGTAATACTGAAGATGCCTTAACTGTATTACGGTTTGAGCTCACCGTCGCTCTTATCCTCAAGTTCGTATGCCTTGCGGGTGTCTCTTGAGATAATTCCTATTTCTTTCCCGTTAATCTCTCTAGGAGAATCCGCTGCTCAACTTGGGCCACGAGTCTCTTGGTCTGGAGTACGACGTCTGGGTTGACTGACATGCTATCTATTCCTGACTCAACTAAGAATTTTGCGAAATCCTGATACACGCTCGGAGCCTGGCCGCAGATGCTCACTGTTTTTCCGTATTGATGGGCCGTTTCGATTAGGCTCTTTATTGCCCTCTTAACTGCCAGGTTCCGTTCGTCGAACAATGGCGCGAGCACTTCGTTGTCCCTGTCAGCTCCGAGTATCAACATGGTCAGATCGTTGCTTCCTATCGAGAAACCGTCAACGCCGGCCTTGCAGAACTCGTCAGCTAGGATTATGTTACTGGGTATCTCCGCCATTATCCATAGCTTGAAATCTTCATCCTGCTTGAGCCCTTCCTGTCGCAATAAATCTCGTACTTTGACGAATTCGTCCACAGTTCTATTGAACGGAATCATGCACCACAGATTCTTCATGCCCATCTCGTTTCGGACTTTCTTTACCGCTGCTATTTCGAGCTTGAAGGCGGGCTCGAATTTCGGGTCGGTGTAACGGCATGCGCCTCTGAAGCCTAGCAGAGGATTGGCTTCTTTTATTGAGGTTTCGTATTTTTCTCCGCCTTCCAACTTGGCGTACTCGTTCGTCTTGAAATCGCTGAATCTAAGAACCACAGGCCTTGGGTAGAATGCTGTGCAGAAGGTGGCGAGTCCTTCGGCTAGGCGGTCGACAAATTCCTCTGGATGCTTTGTCTCAAGAAGCCACATTGGATGCTTTCTTATGTGGTCGCTAACGATGAATTCCATGCGGAGGAGGCCGACTCCGTCGGCGGGCAATTGGGAAGTTCTTTCAGCGAGTTCTGGTTCACCAAGGTTCACGTAGATCTTTGTTCCTGTTATGGGTGCTTCAGCCAATCTTGATCCGCTCGCTGACGTACTTGATTGGGGCTGTGGGTTTATATCCTCTTGGATGATTCCAGCATAGACAACTCCGCTCTTCGCATCCACTGTTACATCCATTCCAGATTTCATGATCTTTGTTCCGTTCTTGGTTGCTACGATGCAAGGTATTCCCAGCTCCCTGCTTACTATTGCTGCGTGGCACGTCATTCCTCCGCTGTCGGTGACGATGGCTTTCGCTTTTTTCATGGCTGGAACCCAATCAGGGGCAGTCATTTCGGTGACCAAAATCTCCCCACGTTGGAACTCGTTCACTCGGTCAGAGGTGGGTATGAGGTGTGCTTTGCCTGCGCCGACTCCAGGCGAAGCGGGCAACCCTCTTAACAAGATCTTCCTCTCTGTAACGAGAGCTTGTTTCTGTTCGACGGGGCTTTTCTTGAGTGACCACACAGTTTCAGGCCGCGCTTGAAGTATTAGCAGCTTGCCGGTTTGCTTGTCGAGGCCCCATTCAATATCCATCGGTTGCCTATAATGCTCTTCTATTGCAAGTCCATATTTCGCAAGTTGTAGCACTTTGTCGTCGGGGATTGCTTGACGCTCTCTCTGAGCCTCCGCGACATTTTTCTCCTCAGTGCCGCCGTCTGGCCTCTGAACTAGCATTATGGTCTTATCTGCTGTGGTTTTGCGTATGATCTTGAGTGTTCCTTTGTCTACATAGTAGCAATCCGGTGTTACGCTCCCCTTGACGACATATTCTCCTAGTCCGTAAGCTGCTTCAATGACCACAATTGATTCGTCGCCGGTCGTAGGGTCCATCGTGAACATGACACCGCTGGATTCTGAATTGCACATCATTTGTACTATGGCCGACAGGGCGACATCGAGGTGGACGAATTCTTTATGGACTCTGTAAAATATTGCACGATCAGTGAATAGGCTGGCGTAGCATTCTCTCACGCTCGCCAACACGTTGCTCGCTCCGCGTATGTTCAAGTATGTTTCTTGTTGCCCAGCGAAACTTGCATCCGGCAGGTCTTCCGCAGTAGCGGAGCTTCTAATTGCAACGAAAGGGTCTTTGACTTTTTCGTGAGCGCTGAGTTCTTCATACCCTTTGATTATGGTCTTCTCAAGTTCCTTTGGCATAGGCGCTGAATTGATCATTTTACGAATTCCTGCGCCTACTTTTTGGAGGGTTTCGGTGTCGTTTGGATCCTTCAAATGGTCCAGTGCTTCGGCTATCCTCTTTTCTAATCCGCTCTCTTTGAGGAAGAGCCTGTACGCATCGGCGGTGAGGGCGAATCCATATGGAACGGGAACTCTTGTCTTGGAGGTCATCTCGCCCAGGCTAGCTGACTTGCCGCCGACTACCGGCACATCATGCTTACCTATCTGTTCGAACCATAGCATTAGAGATCTCATTTCTGCAGCATCCGTTCTAATTGCGTACGATGTTCCTATGCAACGAGCATCGCAAGTAAAACTTGCGTACGTATCCTAAATACCATCGGAGAGGGGTGTTGCGAGCATCGAATCATCCTTGCACCATGGGAGAGGCGGAGGCCTTTGAGCTTGCCAGGGTTTCAAATGTGCGTGATTATTACAGGAATGCTGATGGCAAGAACTACTAACCAGAGTACCATCCCCAAATTGTTGATTTTGAGGTGCTCAGCAGTTTTTGGCTCCTCATTGGGCGCCCAGAAAGTTACTTCTGAAGATAATTGTAGAACCACAAGAGATAGCTGGCTCATAGGCTATAAGATCAGGTAGGTTCGAGGATAGAATTGCGCTCGGCTTTTTTGGCGATAGTTCTGCTGGGAATGGTATTGATTCAATGTCCTAACTTGTCCGTGGTTTCTGCGAGTTCCAACCTCAACGGTCTAGTCATGTTGAATAGTTCTGAAGGCTGGGCGGTCGGAGACGGCGGAGTTATTCTGCACTACTATGGCTCGTATTGGAGTCAGATACCCTCTGGCACAGGCGCGAATCTTTACGGAGTCTCTTTCGGTCTGCCTAACGCGCTGAGTTCCAACGCAGGTTTCGCTGTAGGCGGGAGTGCTGGTAGCGCCGCTGCGCTCTTCTGGAACGGAGTCGGGTGGTCAGTTGCAACCTCTGGACTCGTGCCTAATGCAGGAAGACTTGCTTCAGTTTTTCAAATGAGTTCAAGCGACGCGTGGGCTGTTGAGGGTGATTCTGGGGGCATTTGGCACTGGGCCGGAAACCCCGGTCTAGGCGGGGGATGGAACAAGGTCTCGACAGCGGTTGCTGGGCTGAAATCAATTTTCATGACTAGCACTAACGAGGGATGGGCAGTTGGAGTCGGAGGAATAATCTACCACTACCTAGGTGGTGGATGGACGCTGTACTCTACGGTGGGCAATACGTTGAACTCTATTTTCATGCTCACACCGACCGAAGGTTGGGCTGTAGGCAACGGAGGAAGTATGTACCACTATTCTGCGGGTTCATGGACGGGCCGTGTCTCTCCCTCAAGTACAAACAATGACCTCAGATCCGTCTATCTAACTAGTCAAACTGATGGTTGGGCAGTTGGTACGGGAGGTACCATCGTGCGCTTTTCGAATGGCGTCTGGACTGCTCAACCCCAAAATCTCCTCCCAACAAATCAGAATCTGAACGGAGTCTATGTGTCGGGAGGTATAGGCTGGGCCGTTGGAGATTCCGGTACGATAATTCAAGTCGGCGGTCTGCAACCTCAAGCAACTCCTGCAGCAAGTTTACAGTCGGTGTATCTGCTTAGTAGTACGGACGGATGGGTTGTCGGCTGTTCGACCGGAGGCTGTAACAGTGGTACTGGAGAGCCCGTGGTTGCACATTGGGACGGGACGTCATCCACACGGGCAACTGTAGCAGGGCCTGCAGCGGATCTCTACTCAGTTTTTATGACGGGTTCCACAGATGGATGGGCAGTTGGAGGAGTGGGAAATACGCCTTTGGTATTGCATTATACCGGTGGGACTTGGACCCAAGTGCCAGTACCCTCAACAGGCTATGTCCTTCACTCGGTCTTCATGACTGATTCCAATCACGGTTGGGCCGTGGGGGACGGTGGTATCATACTCCGCGATTCTGGCGGATCATGGGGACTAATTACTTCACCAACAACTAACGCCCTGCGTAGCGTCTTCATGCTGGGAGACTCTGATGGCTGGGCAGTAGGTGACGCTGGAACTGTAATCAGATACCAGGGGTCAAACGGACAATGGATCAGAATAGCCGCTTCGACCAGTGCTCGTCTGAATTCAGTCCACCTCCTAGACTCGACCCATGGATGGGCAGTGGGAGCAGCGGGAACTATTCTTCACTACGACGGCATCTTGTGGACGCCCGTCTGCGGGATTCGTTTCGACAGATCTGAAGTCTGTATCACAGGTCAATTCGCAAGAAGCGTGGGCTGTTGGAAATTCAGCGACGATTCTTCATTGGACCGGTATTAGTTGGTATCCGCAAACAGGGCCGCTGCCGTTATCTGGAAACCCCGACCTGCAATCCATCTTTCTTCTTCCGAATGGCTTCGGTCTGATCGTAGGTGGGGTTCCTGGGCTTCTAGGTCAAGCCACTATCTATCCTATTCCAGAATTCACTAAAACCCCGATGATGGTAATCGGCATGATCGCAGTACTCATCGTCTTATCACGTCAACAACGCAAGAGAAAGTCAGCAAATAGAAAGTAACTGGATACTAATTCTTCTGCGTAGACCGAAAGTTACTTGCTGCAATCGTGAAGCGTTAGGCGACTTGGTGGGCCGGGCCGGAATTGAACCGGCGACCACCTGCGCTCTGCACTTTGTTTGTCAGGCAGGTATCCTAACCAGACTAGACGACCGGCCCAGAGCGCTGCGTGAATGCGGACTGCCAAGAAATAAAGGCTCCCAAATGGACCAGCAATATCACAATTTCCAACGTGCAGTTTGTGAGAGCAGTAATCAGGAAATGGCACAGGAGTTTCGGGCCGTCTTTGAAGAAGATGAAGAAGATTATCGCCGCCTAGGGTGAGGTCTGGAAGTCAATTTTCCAAGGGTAACCTAATCCGCGACATCTTCAACGAAAGACAGACGAGGCTCGAGGAAGTCCATTTGTTGGTGACCGAAACTGCAACAGTCTTATCGAAGGAATGCTACTTGAAGATCAATTCTAACCTGCCGTTGTGGACATCGGAAAGTCTTTGTGTGGATTGGTGACAATGAGATGTGCTGGTAGGATTGGCGCAGCTCTACAATCGAATAATGAAGTTTGATAAACGAATTCGGTTCGCTGCCTTGGTTGACGGTAATGGTCGAATATTGGAAGGGCGGCATGAGAGAAGGCGTTGAGCCTATCGAACCTCTTGAGAAGACCCCTCATCTCATTGCGAAATTGGTGGCTTTCGAGAAGGCGGAAGACCTCGCTGATTTCTTCGGAAAACCCGAATACTCGATTCTAGTTCACGAGAAAATTGCCGCAATGATCTTCCGCTCAGGAAAGAGACTAGTCCTCGTCACGGCCGATAGAAAATTCATGCTCAACAAAGTCGCTAGACTCTGCAAGCTTGTGACCAAAGATTAGACATGAGACTGATTCTTAAATTCGCCCCTGAGGCAGCGTTCTGCAGCCGGACACATCGCGGATGTCGACTTTGTGTCGCCTAGCTGACAGGCCCCGAAACATGCCTGTAAATATCCGGCGCCGCCGTGGTTTCTCGATCGAATACGACCTCCAGGGGAATGCGTTGGGTTAGGCCAGGATTGCGAGCATTCCCAATGATGTGAGAAAAGCGAAAACTAGTCTCCATTAGTGACAGGAAGATCCTCGATTATCGTGAAGTTCGCAGTTCGTCATGCTTCGATTACTTCGCATTTTACTTGTTTCGAGTATTTCGGCGGCTTTGTCTGGTTCCAATCGAATCGTGTAGAGTCTGCTCGGAGTCCGAAGTTTCAGCTTCACAATATCCTTCAGCCTCTTCACACGGCATTCGCTGGCGCGCTCCGATATTCGGACGAACTCTTCTGTGTCTGCTATTTCTGAGGGCATCTCTTACCCAGTTCTCTTGGCGGCTAGAGAATAATGCGGCAATATAAATCTGGTCAGGACATGAAGACTAAGGTTTCTTCCTCATATCGTCTTCCGTCAACAACAGATCCAGGCGGTTTTGTCTTGCACGCGTCTGCCTGAAAGAAGTTCCTGAAGTTCTCGATTCGCTTCCTGTTCGGATACGTCGTGTCTTCTCAGCATGTCTAATGGGATATCGATTCTGAGGGGCGTGATGGCATCACATGTCGAGTCACCTTATGGGGAAGAAGCAATCCACGGACTGCCGAAATCTGTGATCTGTTGCTTGGTGAAGATTGGGACTCTGATTACGAAGTTCATGTTTCCTGATCTGAGGTTCTGAAGTGCAACGCTCTCTGGCTGATAGTCAACATGATATCCTAACTTCACTATCGCTTTCTCCAATGTGATTGCTGTTCTTGTGAATTCAATTGGGTCTGCGGACTGCTGCAGGGAGTAGCGGGTTCCGTTCTTTGTCAAGATGATGGTGTGAAAGTCCAAGTCCAATTGTTCAATATTCGTTCTAATTTAGCATAGCTCGGTTCGCTTTCTGGCAGTGCTTTCCTCGCGAGTTATTCGCTTCTTTGACAGTGAATAGCCTGAACCAAGAGCCGACTTTGATCAGTGGATTGCTCATAGTCTACAAGGCAGCAGGGTGCGAACCGGCATTCGAGGACTTTCAGTGAACTGTAGCGGTGCATGCCGTCAAGTATCACGTACTTGTCTTGGTCGACGATTAGTGGATCGCGAACTATGCCTTGAATCTTTCAACGCGTCGGCAAGCGACTTCACAAGCGGATCGATTACTTCTTCGTGGGGTTTCAAGGCGTTTATGTCGACGAGAGAGATGTGGAAAGTCAGATTCGAGGAACTGATCTCCATACGCTGTTGCCCCGAACATATGCCAAGATTGAATTCCTGTAAGCCTCTAAGGGTTACTTACAAATGCTCGGTTTGAAAGCGGCAAAAATGACCGGAGGTAAATGAGAAACGAAAACGGGCGATCGGAAGCGTTCGCCGTGCGTCGACCTACTTTGTGAACTTCGTCATCTTGGTGCCACAAACAGGGCAGGTCCCTCGCATCATGTTGCGCCCCTTCACTGTTTTCTCCATGGTCGTCTTATCGTCCGGAACTGTTCTCTTCTGTTTGCATTTCACGCAAAACATTTCAGCCAATCAATATTCCCTCCCTTTTGTGAAACGAGTTGTTTGTAGCCCATGGCGAAGCCATAAAAGGCTTTGGTAACGTGACGAGAAATTCGCAACAATTCTTGGCGAAACGACTGAGAATTGATTGTTCAATATGAATCATTCTCTGGATTCTCGTCATTTCAGAAACAATGAAAACGCATATGTAAGTGATCGGTGATAATTGCGTTGGTGCAGTTTTTGCTGCAGCGCAAATTGATCTCGATCATAGGAACAGGAAAACTTGGAAGCGCCGTGGCTCTTCAGGTCGCCAGCAGGGAGTTGGGTGATCTCAGATTGATTGATGTAATTCAAGGTCTCCCTCAAGGCGAGGCGCTTGACCTTGGTCAAATGGCAGCGGAACAAGGTGCCGATGTCGACATAGTGGGATCAAACGATTACAAAGACATCGCAGGTTCTGATCTCGTTGTCGTGATCGGGGGGCTGGGAAGAAAGCCCGGCATGACTAGACTAGATCTGCAGGAAAAGAACGAAAACATAATTCATGGAATCTGCGAGAAGATCGTCCAATATGCGCCCAAATCTCTTATCCTTATGGTGACCAACCCACTGGACATCATGACCTATTTGGCTTGGAAAGTCACGGGGTTTGAACCTTCACGAGTCTTCGGCCAAAGCGGAATGCTGGACACAATGCGTTTCAAGTATTTCATTTCAAGAGCCCTCGGAGTCTCAACAAGTTCCGTCCAGGCTGTGGTGATCGGGGAGCATGGAGATTCAATGGTCCCTCTGCCGCGATTCTCAACTGTCAACGGCGTGCCGATAACTGAACTCATGTCCCCCGCCCAAGTCGCGGAAGCAATAGATCGAACACGAAAAATTGCAGCAGAAGTCATCGCTCTCAAAGGAGCGACGATCTACGCCCCTGCACACGGAATTACACGGATGGTAGAGAGCGTCATCAAAGACAAGAAAATGATGTTATGCTTGACTGCGCATTTGAATGGCGAATATGGTCTGAAGGATGTCTACGTGGATGTTCCCGCAGTGTTGGGAGCGCAAGGTGTCGAACGAGTGATAGAACTGAAACTCAATGATGAAGAAAGAACTGCGTTTCTGAAGTCTGTTGAAGTTGTGAAGGCCGCCGTCAGCTCACCTCAAGACAGTTAATGTTTCCTAGACGGTTCCGCCAGCCAGACCGCCTTGCTCTAGCCACACGGTTAGCGATTTGCGCCGCGACAACGCCAGCGGCGATTCCGGAATCAATGTTCACCACGGCCAGACCGAGGGAACAGGCTTGAAGCATCGCCATCAACGCAGCCTCCCCATGGCCACCATAACCGTATCCTGATGATGAAGGCACCGCTATCAGAGGAATGTCCACGAGGCCTGCAACGACGGTTGGTAGTGCGCCTTCGCGACCTGCCACCACAATCAAGCAATCAACCTCGTTCTCAATCATGCGGCGCAACGGCTCAACGATCCTGTGAATTCCAGCGACGCCCGCGTCAGCTTCCATGAACGTGTCGCAACCCATCTCTTCCGCAATCATCATCGCCTCCTCAGCCACTGCAAGATCCACGGTCCCGGCTGTGACGATTCCCACTTTACCGCCCGTCTTCGATTTGTGATAGTTCTTTGTTCTGATCACGATTGATCTGGCATGTTGGAACTGTTCTCGTCTCATAGCCGTCTCGGAATTTCTCATCTAAACGTGAAATCTGGGAATCATCTAATCGACTGACAATGACATTTCCGGTTCTTTCAATCATTTTAGAGCATATGCCGACGAGGTCGTCATCTGATTTTCCTTCGGCCAACACAATCTCGGGCACGCCGCGTCGAACTTTCTCTTGAGATGTCGAGTTTTGCGACATTCGCAACCTGTTCAACCACATTGATCCGCAGCGCTTTTTCTGCTTCTTCGACAGTTGATTTCACCACTAGCGAGTTTTTCCAATATTTCGCGCAGGAATCTTCGCCGCCTCGAAATGCCTAAGTACAATGAGCGATGGCATGTTGCATAAAATGTTAGCATCAAAGTCTGGCAACGCCTCGACAGCGGGCAGTCATGCTCTACCCGTGATGTCAGAGTAATCTGCGAAGAAAAGTAGAACTCGTACTCAACGAGATTCAGAGTTATCGGACGGGTCATCGTGGCGTTCTCTGGTGGAGTGGACAGTACGCTTGTTGCCTACCTTGCGAAGCTTGCCATAGGCGAAGAGGCGGTAGCTGTAACTGCCGATTCTCCAAGCCTCGCATCTTCTGAGTTAGATGAAACGAAGCAACTCGCAAGACAAATTGAGATAAGGCAGATTATTGTCAGAACGGACGGAACTTGAGGATCCGAACTACGTATCGAATCCCTCGAACCGTTGCTACTTCTGCAAGAAAGAGTTGAGTCAGAAGCTGAAAGACATTGGCCTCGAGTTGAAGATTCCAATTATCTTGGATGGAACGAATGCGGACGATCTTGCTGGACACCGCCCCGGAGCGGCCGCATTGTCTGAAGAAGGCGTGAGAAGACCGCTAGCTGAGGTCGGCATGACCAAAGCTGAAGTTAGGGAACTTGCGAAATCGCTCGGGTTGCCAAACTTTGACAAGCCCTCAATGCCATGTCTGTCCTCGCGCGTTCAATACGGTCAAATAATAACTCCAGAAAGATTGTTGAGGATTGAAAGGTCCGAGGCATACATTCGATCTTTGACAGGTGCGAAGGAGTTGCGGGTACGCGATCACGGAAACCTTGCGAGGATCGAGGCTGGACGAGATGAGCGACGTCTTTTCTTCAATGAAGAAATGCTAGACAGGATTACTGCTAAACTTCGCGAGTTCGGTTTCATATATGTCACCTTCGACCTACTGGGATTCAGGAGTGGGAGTATGAACGAGCTCCTT
The DNA here is from genome assembly GCA_963835925.1 of Candidatus Bathyarchaeota archaeon. Lineage (GTDB taxonomy): Archaea > Thermoproteota > Bathyarchaeia > 40CM-2-53-6 > 40CM-2-53-6 > FEN-987. The sequence continues at coordinate 594,657 of CAWIHH010000004.1, read as the reverse complement.
ACTGCCCGTGCAAACTCCGATCTGGACCAGCAGGAAACGTCGGAGTCGAAATTCTAATCCTATCCACCATGAGCCACTGGTAGCAATGATAGCTCATCATCTTCGGTGAGTTTCGTTTCCAAACCATCTAGTGTACCTATTTCGCGTCCTGAGATCATGATCAGGGCATTGGATCGAGGGTCTCCCATTTCACTGCTCAACAGCAACTGTTTGAGACTTGCGAATGAGTCTGAGGCGACAAGTTTGGAAATTGCCGCTTTGACTGTGGCATAATCGTCAGGGACTTCGAGGGTCAACTCGCTAATTTTTGCTGCAGAGCGAAATACACCGAACAGTTTGACGTGGACGTTCATGGATACATATCTCGCCTGTTGATACTTTAGTCCGTCGAGATGTAGCTTATAGGAATCGTGAAATGCGGCAGTATTGGGTGGTGTCGGCTGTGTTGGCTGGCGATTATTGTGGTTTCTGCGGGCGTCCCCTGGAGGGTCAGTTGAAACCATGTAGGTATTGTGGTAATACTATGTGCGAAGTCTGCATATCGGATCACGAGATGGTGTGTTCGGTCGTTAAGAATTCAGCCTAGTGTGTGAACGTGGGGTTTCTGACGGTCAGCCTCTATAGAGAACAGCGTGCTGTAGCCTAACGCGCAAAAGAGTCATTTTTGTATTATAAGAGACATCTTGGGCAGCGCGATTTTAGCATGTAATGCTTACTTAATGTTATTAGTTATTGATCAAAGTCGGCTTTCATCAATCACGTGTAGTAGTTGATGTACATGCCTAGAAGGAAATTCTCTATTCTGATTATGGCGATTTGTTTCACAGTACTGGCCGTTTCTGCTCTTCCTGTAAACGCACAGATGGGAGTCTGGCGCGACATTAATCCGGACGCTTACATTAGCCCTCCAGCGAACCCTCAACTGAATTCAATCTACATGCTTTCATCAAGCGAAGGTTGGGCCGTTGGAGATTCACTTCCATCCACACAATATGGTGGAAACCGCACCTTCCCGCCATATTCCATTACGATGGAACTACTTGGAATCTTGCTGCAGCACCAAAATTCCTAAGCGGTTCCTCTCTCGTTCAACATCCCTACAATTTAACTTCAGTAACGTTTGGTCCACCTAATAACCCAATCAGCAAGAACGACGGTTGGGCAGTTGGTTTCAACGACACTTATCCTGCTGCCGCGACCCCTCCCACTGCGAACGCTTCTGTTGCGATTCATTGGGATGGGACAACGTGGCGAATGCAGAATGCCGGGTTGTCTGGACAAAACGCGGGACAATTGTGGTCTGCGTTCATGGATAGTTCGACAGATGTCTGGGCTGTTGGACAGACCCAATCACAAGGTCCACCGTGCAGCACGGTGTGCGGCGTTTTTTGGCACTGGTCTGGTGTAGCAGGCTTAGGAGGAGGATGGAATACCCCACAAGCACCCATCCCGAACGTCATTTTCTACTCCGTATTCATGGTGAGTTCGACTGAAGGCTGGGCCGTTGGTTCGGGGGGTGTGATCTACCACTACTTTGGAGGCCAATGGGACGCATTCCAATCACCGGTCACTAGCACCCTGAGATCCTTGTACATGCTAAGTCCTACTGAAGGTTGGGCAGTAGGAGACAATGGTGTCATAATTCATTACAGTGCAGGACTTTGGGCCGGTCCAGTCAGCCCAGGCACAACATCAAGCAACCTACTTTCCGTCTACATGGTCTCTTCAACTGAAGGATGGGCATATGGCAAAAATGGAGCCATACTTCACTACTCCGGTGGCGCCTGGTCAGCGTTACCCTCCAATCTAGTTCCAACTTCACCCGTCTCTTCCTTCAGTTTTGACTCTGCATACTTCAACAGTCCTACCGACGGTTGGGCCGTGGGAACTGACGGCGAAATACTACACTTCGACGGAAGTATCTATGGCGGGGTTACAAGTCCAACAATAGACAACTTCACCTCAGTATCCTTTGGTCCCCCGCTTACGCCACTGAACCCGAACGACGGTTGGGCCGTCGGCAACTCTTCCCGTACCACATCTGAACCGACGATCTATCATTGGAACGGGTTTGTTTGGACTAAAGGTGTCGCGATAGGCACTATGAATAATCTCAACTCGGTCTTCATGATTAATACGGGAGATGTTTGGACCGTTGGCGGAGGGAATCAACCCACTGGATCATGTTCATCGCCCCCGTGCCCTGTGATCATGCACTTCACAGGAGGTTCATGGAACACGATAACTCCTCCGCCGGGAGCATATTCGCTGAATTCGACCTACATGATAAGTTCCAATGAGGGTTGGGCGGTCGGTACACAGTCAGGCAATGTGGGCATAATCCTGCACTATACGAATACCGGAGGAGTCGGGACATGGGCCACGTTTCCAGCACCATCCACACCAAATTCCATACCAGGCCTCAATTCGGTCTTCATGGTAAGCCAGAGCGAAGGGTGGGCGGTTGGGAAAAACGAGACAATACTTCACTACACCGTGAGTGGTGGTGTAGGGACGTGGAATTTAATCTCAGCGAATGGTCTATCTACCGATGCGAGCTTGAACTCAATCTTCATGCTAAGTCCAACGAGTGGTTGGGCAGTTGGGGGCATCTCAGTTCCCGGAGTCACTGACGGGCCAGTTATAGTCTACTGGGATGGAACGAAATGGACACCGGTTTCCACTCCAACGATTCCTGGAGGAATTACGGCAACGGGTCACACGAGCGGGGTACTGAAATCGGTATTCTTAACCGGTCCGAAGGATGGTTGGGCCGTGGGTTATCCGGGAATACTCATGGCAAACGTACTCCATTGGGACGGCTACTCTTGGAATTACGTTTCGCTCTCGCCAGCTCTAATGGGTGTGGTTCCACCAATACTCACATCTGTCTACATGACATCGCCCAGCAGTGGTTGGATCGTGGGAGCCTCACCAGATTTCCCGCAAAACGGCTCCCCAACCAACCAAGCCGCCATTGGCACTTACTACAGTGGCCCAGGCTTCAAACAGCCTCTCTCTACAATTCTGAGATTCGCACCGTTTGGAGGAGCTTTCTCAACCATGACGGTTACATCAGTGTCAACAATTTCAACTAATACGGCTGCAACCGTTTCAACGACAACGGTAACAACGACGACTTCATCGATGCCGCCCGCTACCGTCACAGCTTCTGTCAAAGTAGTAGACAATCAAGGGACCCCAGAGCAGGGAGCAAATGTTACCGTCCTCTCTTTGGGATTACACGGCTTAACGAATGCACAGGGCATCGTGACTTTCACTCTTCCACCGGGCACATATTCAGTCTCCATTGCCAAGAATGGGAGTTCCACAACTACAACGATTAACGCCACGGGCAACGGTCAAACATCGGTGCTCACATTTGCCGCGGGAGGCGCCGGTATTCCAGGCTTCCCAGTGGAATCAGTAATCGGCGGACTAGCCGCAGGTCTGTTTATCCTAAGTGTGGTCAGACATCGTCGATCGATGCGGACAGAGCAGTGTGATGGTTAGACTAGAAGCTTCACTCTAGATGAAATCAACAAGGTCGAGGTTGCGATGGAAACTCAAGGCGTGATCGTTATGGCCGGCCGAAAATCGAAACGCATGGCGAATATCACCGCCACCTTGCCAATCCAACTTCTGGACAGGATTGACGAAATGGTTGACGAAGACAAAGCTCCTTCAAGGTCATTTGTAATCAGGGAAGCAGTGCGAAAATATCTGAAAGAGTTCGATCACAAATGAAGTTGACTTGGAAATTGGACAAATGTAGATGTGCACCACTGATAAACGCTTATATAAGTTGCAGGGAAACCGTGGAGGTAGCTTGATCTCCTTGATCAACCGAAGGTTTGGAATTGTTTCTTTGGCGGCTGTGACGCTGCTATTACTTTGCAGTTTAGCTCCTGCTCAAGGACAGATCGCTTATGGAAAATGGAGAAACATAAACCCGACACAGTATGCACCAACCGCGACAGCTGTTCGCGACCCACTTCGATCAGTCTACGTCCGCAACGGCGGTTCAGGGGCGATTGGAGCTGGTGATGGCTGGGCGGTTGGCGGAACCAGCGGCGCAATAATCTCTCATTACGATGGCTTCTCTTGGCAAATAATGGCCTCTCCAGACCCCGGCGCACAGTACTACGGAGTAAACTTTTGCACTAGTCCCGGTGCGCCAGGCGTCGGACTCTGCAGTCCAAATGGGGACGGTTCTGATGGGTGGCTTGTCGGTCGGTCATCCGGCGGTACAGGCTACGCCGTATATTGGGATGGGGCGGCGCTAACCCCAGTTATCAGCGGTCTCGGATCGGCTATTAACATAACCTCTGTCTTTATGGCGTGTCACTCCCCAGCTTACGGTTCAGGCTGCCCAGGCACTCTGGCGGCTGGACTCACATATGCTGTGGGTAAGGATGCTACAGGCGGGGCGATATACGCATTCAACGGAAACCCAAAGTCCGGCGGAGGCTGGTCACTTCAGTTTGACACATCGACAGCGACCCAATTCAATAGTGTTTACATGTTTATTGATGCTGCTGGCAACTTAGGAGGATTCGCGGTTGGGTATAGCGGAAACAACGGCGTCGTGGCTCGGCTAAACGGAGGAACATGGACAGCATCCGCGATCGGTGGAGGTGCAACTGCCCTGCTTGGAGTATTCGTTGATTCAGGTAACAACGGGGGGGCACCTGATGCTTGGGCCGTTGGCCGAGGCGGACAACTGTGGCATTTCTCAAACGGAGTCTGGTCTGGTCCGGCTAGTCCAGCAGGAACGGGCGTCGACTTGACCGGAATTTTCTTAGTCAGTACTAGTGAAGGTTGGGTGGTGGGTCAGAGCAGTTTGATTTTACATTCAACTTCGTTAGGCTCGTCGAACGTATGGAGTGCTTTAACTGTCCCCCTCTTCACAGGTACAGGAACGGGAGTCAGTCTCCTTGGCGTAAGCTTTACTGGCAGTGGGAACGGCTGGGCGGTTGGTAGTGAGGGTGTCATACTTCAGACGGGAAACTCGAATTGTGGATCTGCTGTGCCAAGTCCGTGTTGGGGGGGAAGTTCAGACATACTTGAATCCCCGGCTCCTGTAGCACTGACCACTGTATACGAAGTTGGTTCGAGTGATGCTTGGGTGGGGGGCGCTTTCGATTCTTACAGTTCCACGATCTCCCTGGCTCATTGGGACGGCATCAAATGGCATAGAGCTAGCGCGGCTCCAATCTCTGTAAGTCAACCTGACATTTACTCGATCTTTATGCTTGGTTCTGGTGAAGGGTGGGCTATGGGTGGAAGCTCATCAACCCCTGAAGCTCTGAAATGGAATGGGAATAGTTGGACCGGTCAACCTATAGTTGCCTGTGGCGGTGGATCCTGTGAACCGCGGTCCGTCTATATGATCAGCGGTGGAACCGGTGGAGACGGTTATGCTGTGGGGACGGGAGGTCATATTTGGCGCTATCAGTCTGGAGCTTGGGGCCTCATCCCCACTCCGACTAGTAATGATCTGTATAGTGTCTTCATCAGCAACCCAGGATCTAGCACGAACGCAGGTTGGGCTGTGGGGGCGAGCGGAACCTTCTTGAGGTTGTCAATTTCCAGCGGAATACCATCGTGGACCCTTGCCAGCCTGCCGGGAATAACAACACAAAACTTGAACTCGGTGTACTTCAAAGATTCCAATCACGGCTGGGTCGTTGGACCATTCGGAATCATCGAGAGTACAACTGACGGAGGAAACACTTGGAGCGGCGGAACGGGCCAGGTGATCGGCGCGTCTAACGCCAATCTCCAATCAGTATTCATCGACACGTATGGTACAGGTTCGGGAAGCGGTGATGGGTGGGCTGTGGGAGATGACGGAAGCGGGAATTCTGTCTTTGCCCATTGGGATGGACAGTCCTGGACCAATACCCCAATTTCACCCGCGATAACCGCCAGCCCAACAGGAAGATTAAACTCTGTCTACGTAACCGGACCACTAGACGGCTGGGCTGTTGGACTACCTGTTGGTGTGTCTATTCTTTCAGCGATCTACCACCTCGACCCGCCCAATCCGCATCAGATCGCGGTTACAACAATCCCTTATAATACAATAACAACGACCAGCACTACGACCACTTCTGCAAGCAGCACAAGCACATCTACCACGTCCTCGGGCTCCACAACATCAACTCTAGCCCAGCTGAGCACCACAATCTCCCAAACAGCTACTTCGACCACTACTCAACTCTCCACCAGCACATCAGTGTCTCTGAGTCTCGTAACAGTCACCGCCTCTTCCACAAGCGTGACGACTCCTCTCGTGGTGCCCGCCATACCCGGATTTCCGTTGGAGTCGATAGTCGCGGGCATTGTCCTCGGTCTATCGGCCCTGGTCGTACTAAGGGCGCGACGGAAGACCTAAAGCAAATAGCACCAATTCGCCATTCGACGGCCGACTCCCACTTCACGCTCCCACACAGTGTTCTTTATCCTGTGTTTGGAGAGGAACATTCACGTAATGTATGCAACACGGCTGTTAACCCGTAACTCTAGCCGTGTCCGGAAATGACATGGGTTTGTACCTTTTTGCGGGTAAGTTTATCTAAGCACTTTACCGCACTTTCGAATAGAGAGCCTTGAAATTCCAATCTCTATTCGTCACCGTCATCTTACTCGTCTCTGTTCTAAGTTCGATTTTCATAGGGGCGTATGCGTCAAACACTGCCCTTCAAGCAGCCACTAGCCTTTCCTATACTGTAACGACCACGATCAATTATCAGGTCACCGCAGGAGGGAACTTGCAGGTCAATTTCAATTCAGTTCAGCTCACGGGATCTCCGCCCCAAGCGTACTCTTTCGGTGTTTCGGCGAAAACCTCCCCTGGTCTTTCGATAACTAGCATACTTTGGCAATTCGGGGATGGGGCGGGGATGAATGTTCCCTATTGTTGTCAGAGCCAGGTGAGCGAAGTTCAATATCACGCCTACTCGCAACCGGGCAACTACACAGTCGTTGTGGTAGTGTTCGACAGCGGAGGCAACTTTGGGAATGCTGTTGTCACGGTTAACTGGGGCACCCCGATTCACATGCCTGAATACACAGCCTACGGGTTTCCACTCATTGCTTCCCTCTTCATCGCCCTATTCGGCGTTACCGCAGTCCGGAAAGGGCTGAGAAATACCTGAGCTGCTAACGATTCAGAAACCGTCTCGGATTCCAATGGAAATCGCCGTCAGGAACGGATCCACGATACTGCGTACAGAAGGCTACCTAATTCTGGTTCGCAAGAACATGCTCATCCCAGGGAAATCATATTGCATGAATTATCACACGTGCAAGGGTAGGAAGCAATACCGATACTTGAAAAAGAATTACAACGATTTACTTGCGAGAAATGCGGCTTCGAAACTAACAATTCAGAAATCTTCACGCTTCATAAGAAGAATTACGCTAAAGTCTGACACAAACCATCCTACCCTACCGGCGTGAATGTTGGACGAGAAGAAATGAGCAAACAATGTCCTAAATGCGGCAAGATTATGGTACAAGACGTGACCAATGTTCTAACGAGCGACCCCCCAATCTACGTTGGAAAATGGTGGTGTGGATGCGGTCACACTGAGCCGCTCCATGAGAGGAAGCCATCTCTCAAGCAAGCATGGGAAGAGGCAAACAGGCTGAGCTAGTCCCTGCGACCTATGGGTGGTGGTACACGACAGAAGTATTAGAGAAAAGCGAGAGTCTGAGCATCTTCAGATGAAAACGAGGGTAGAAAGAAAAATGGAAAGGACTTATTACACGAAATGGATTATGCTCTGCTGATACTTTTTGACTAAAATGAAGACTCGAAACTGTCCCGAGTGCGGGATGAAATTCAAAGCGATGAGTGACGGCGTATGGGAGAACGTGAAACGAACCCATCGACGGGCACTAAAACATAAGCGGAAGATGGCTGCAAAAAAGTCACGAACCTAACAGGTCGTTCTAGTACCTAAATTCCTACTCCGTCAGAGCACCGAAGAAATAGAAAACGGTTCGGTGTCTGAGATGCGGTCAGGGTAAGCTATTACACTTCATGAATCATTACGCACAACGAGTTCCTGAAACGCTAGGAATGTACCGCTTGTGGCGGATACATTTACGCTGATGGCTCACCATTTCGTTAGAAGTACACAGCAGACGTTTCTTACCGCTCAACAGACTCAATTGTAATTGGATAGCTTGCTCTCGCCAAAAAAATGAGCGTTCGCCAAACAAACACGCTACAGCAATACCATGTGACAATCGAAGTTCTAATCTAAGCCTTGAATGGACTCATGCCGCTACTCCCTCACGAGACTGAGTAGCCCCTTCAATACGGCGTCGATCAAGAGGCCGTATAATCGATTTTTCACTTAATAGTGCTTATATATGGATGGGCATTACGAGTGTTCAGACTCCCTTATATAGGGTGACCAATCTGCCTGGAAAGAAAGCTTTCATCAACATTGAGAACGTTGTTGCGTCAGCAACCCTTCATCAGAATATCGACCTGAACTCTATCGTTCGTGTCTTCCCAGGTGTTGAATATCGCCCGGAGCAGTTTCCAGGTCTTGTCTACCGGCTCAAGAAGCCCAAGACAGCCACTTTGATCTTCAGCTCGGGGAAGATGGTATGCACGGGAGCCAAGTCAGAGCGGCAAGCGCGCAAGGCTGTTATGAGGGTTGTCGACGAGCTGAAACGGAACGGCATCGTTATTCTAGGCAAGCCCGAGATTCAAATTCAGAACATCGTTGCATCGGCCGGTTTGGGCGGTTACATAGATCTGGAGAAATCAACCTACTCGCTCAAACGCACAATGTACGAACCCGAGCAGTTTCCAGGCTTGATCTACAGAATGGATGATCCGAAGGTTGTCATACTCCTGTTCGCTAGCGGCAAACTTGTCTGCACTGGAGCAAAGAAGGAAACCGAAGTTCACAGGGCGGTCAATATACTCCAGAGCACTCTTGAAGAGAAAGCTCTCATTTCATACGAGGAGAAAGCCTGACGGTCCCAGAGAGGGACTTCCGTTTATCCATTAAGCTATCTTCGATCTAGGTCTGCGATTCACTGTACTCAATCGCGATTATCAGCGCCACTAGCAGGATGATCACCGTGATTCCCAAGGGGCCGCGGAGTTCAAGACTCAGGAGACCCACATATGGAATCTTTGTAACGTAGACCCCCATGAGGTTCTTAGCTGGAACTCTCCAGCCATCAGGTCCAGGGTTATTATCACCTTTCGTCTCGAAGGACGGTGAGTTATCTTGATTGTCGATAGCGATCACTCGATGCACGATTGGCATATCATATTCATTTGGACTATGGAAGATTATGATCGTTCCAATCGTTACTGCTCGGGGGTCAATTCCGGGACTATGATTATGTCCCCCACGTTCAACTTAGGAATCATACTTCCCGAAGAAACCACCATCAACGGAGATTCTGTATTCAGGGCCAACCGCAAAGCCGCGACGCTTCCATACGTCACAACAAACAGTATGATTACTAGTAGTATGACTCGGGCAGTAGGGTTCTTTCTAACCAGTCTAACGGTCTTCGAGATTGCGCTTTTTTTCTCCAAATTGATTCCCGCTTGGGAGCTGTTTTGTTATAGATATTGCTTACTCATGCTTGGTTCTTGCTTTGTGTGACTTCACTTTGAATGAGTCGAGCCAATTCTAGAGTTGCATGTTCTCCGGCTTCGAGGAAGGCTTCGCCGCTTTCTGTGATCTTGTAGATTCTCCTCCCTCTTCCTTTCTCGGATTCCCACTCGCCCTGAATGTGGCCGTCCTCTTCAAGTGAGTGAAGAAGCGGGTAGAGAGTGCCAGCGCTAAGGTATACTTTGTACTTGTCTCGTATGGCGATATTGACTTCATATCCCCACCTGGGTTTGGAGCGTAGTAGCCTAAGTATGATAAGGTCGAGGTTGTTCTTGACAACTCGTTCGCGCCACTCTTTTTCGATGTTTCTGATCACAGCCCCATCCCCTAGCTCACGTATGTCAGCATACCGTTAAGTCAAGTCTACAGCCAGTGCGCCCCTCATTATAAGTGCCACTCAAAATACTGATTGAAATTCATCCTGCGCTTTAGAATCGCTTTCTAGACGTTTTCGCATGACCAACGAAGCACTCCGAATCTGGTTCGGGGACGGTCAACCATGCCTCGTTCTCTGCCTCGTCGAACGTAATCACCACTTCGATCACTTCAATTCCGCTCGTGAGAGTCTACTTGCCACTGTTTTGTTCTGGACGTTTTGCAAGAGCGATCGCGAGCTCACATTAAGGCTTACCTAGATGCTGCAGTCTATGATCTCGCCTCACTTCTGCCTCCGCCCAGCGACGTTTTTCTTCCTCCGTTTTGGGGATCAAAGGGGGCACAGGTGTGGGTTGCCCATTTTCGTCGAGAGCAACGCATGTGAGGTAACACGTGCCTGTATGTCTAATCCTACCCGTTAGTGGGTCTTCAGCCTCGACTCGAACACCGATCTCCATCGAAGTTTTGTGAACGTAGTTGACTGAGGCGATCACACGGAGGAGATCTCCGATATAGACTGGTGCGAGGAAATTCATTTGATCTACGGATGCTGTCACAACATTTCTGCGGGCGTGTCTAAACGCAGCTATCGAACCCACCTCATCGATGAGCTTGAGTATCGTTCCTCCGAAAACATTGCCGGAAACGTTGGCATCCATCGGCATCATTAACTTCGTCGCGGTCGTCATCGATACGCTCGGAGTCCTTCCCTGTTCGCTCAAATACCCTCTGCATTTCGACAAGCAGCATCCCATAGGATAACAGTTCGCACTGGGGGCAAGGGAACTCAACCGCTGAGCAATATTGTTGGGAGTGATCATAAAACTCCGTGGTACACGTCGTCATGGGTCTCGGTTTTTGTTTTGAGACTTGCAAGGTACCCACTTTTCACCTTAGTTTTGGTTTGGAAAGCATTAATATACGAGGTGGACAACCCGCCGCGAAACTCGCCAATCACGGCGGTAAAACTGGAAACCGTTCAGATAGAGAGAATTGAACCCAAGCAGATCAGAGAAACACGCAGCGTCTGCCCAGAATGCAATACGATCCTCCCGGCCACGCTCTCGTTAAGAACGACTACAGCGCCCTCGGGGTCTTTCACCACAAGTCAATGTTCCTCGGGATGATGCATTTCATGGACAAGTACAACCACGACGAAGAGCGTTTGCGAAGATGCGAAATACACTACCTCAGCCCGGACATGAGAATCATTCCATTCTGCGCCTTCAACGCCATACCTGAATGGTATAGAGATGCGATCCAACCAAAATACGGAATCTCAATTGAGCAATGGGAGCGTGACCATGGAACGACCATAGAGCAGGGATTGTACAAGGGCACGCTCAGAAAGGGTAAAGCTCATGCAGCAGGATGCGGATGCCCGCTTGGCGCACTAAACACTCCAAGTTCAGAACTATTACCAATCGAGAACGGCATGATAAAGAACGATTAGGCTACATTGCCCTCACACTAACTTTTCTTCTAACATTCAACTTCGAAGCGCTGGGCCTTCTAGACTAAGCTGCAGCGCGATCGCAAGACAACCAATTTTCAATGCTCGTGGAAACCAGCGCCGTCGAATCAGCAAGCTCTAGGTACCTTCAGGTTTCTTAACCGGATTCGCCGTTGAAAAGTGAAGATTTTTGTGCAGATCCTTATTGTTACAGCGAACCATCGTCAAACGGAGTGTCATCAATAATGAACAATGATTATGACGTGATAATTGCTGGCGCTGGAATCGCTGGCATGGTCACAGCGGTCTCGACGGCGAAACACTCGCGTCAGAACTTCAAAATCCTTGTTATTGATAGAAATTCCCGTCAAGAAGTCGGAAAGAAGACAGGAAGCGGGTGGGTTTGCGGGGACGCTGTAAGCAAGAATAGCCTCGACTTCCTTGCAAAAGAGGTTGGAATTAGATACGGCAAACCGGAAGTTGAACACTCTGTAAAAGGAGTCGTTGCTTTTTCTCCAGACCACTCGTCAAAGGCAATGTTCGACGGCGAAGGTTTCCTGCTGAACCGTAGACTCCTCCCGGAAAGACAGATTAACGATGCGGAGAAGATGGGAGTCGAGTTCCAGTTTGACACCTACGCTGATGGACTAATTGCCGAAGATGGTTTCATCAAGGGCGTGCAATGCAGATCCGCCAAAGACAACTCGATGTCAAAGAAAACCGCCAAACTTGTTGTCGACGCCACTGGATCTGCGTCCAGACTGAGAACAGGACTACCCATCAAGAGCTACATTGAGAAAGAGATCGACAAAGAGAACGACATGGAGTCAACCGGAAGATACATCCTCGAGTTCGAGCACGGAGCGGAAGACATTACATTTTTCGACCCAGATTACTGCATAATCCACCTTGACCAAGAAATCGCGCCCGGAGGGTACGCCTGGGTTTTTCCGAAAGGGAAGGACAAGATGAACGTTGGTCTGGGCGTCCAGAAACGGCTTCTCGAAAAAAGAAACAAGAAGCTCGGAAGGGAGGACACGTTGCAGTCACTGATAGATGAGTATGTTCGAACGAACCCGGTGATAAAGAGATGGAAATTGGCCGAAGGTTCAGAGGATCAAGGGAATACGAAGGGTAGCTGGCAGGTTCCGGTTAGACGGCAGAACGATTGCCTAGTAGGGAATGGGTACATGATAGTTGGAGACGCGGCTTGGATGCCCCGCCCCATAGATGCTGGAGGAATAGGTCCAGCAATATACGCCAGCACCATTGCCGGACGTGTCGTTGCTGAAGCCTTACAGCGAAATGACTTGTCCGAGCGCGGCCTTTGGAAGTTCAACACGGAATATGTGAGGACCTACGGTTATCGAATGGCCAGTTTCGAGATTCTTAGGAGGTTCCTACAAATCATAAATAATGACGATCTTAACTATGGCATAAAACACTTCTTGGGCCAAGATGATATTGAAAGCATAACGCGAAGAGAGCATCCTGAGTTCAAACGCGTCGGCTATGGAAACCCGGGAAGGATAATCTGGGCTCTTGGACGTCTACCGCTCGCACGCGGTCTAAGGTACGCTGCGGAGAAGAGCAGAAAACTGATCACGCACTACACGAACTATCCATCCTCACCAGATGGTTTTGAAGATTGGCATGGAAAATTCCTACTCGAACTTCAAGAGGCCTACGCGAGATTCACATAGGAAACACTCGTTGGGCATTCAATCTTCACCGTGGTCAATAGGCGCGCGTCACCTTCAAATATGTCTCCTGACGCGCTTCAAATCTGATCGGAGAGTTAGGAACAGAATTGCGGGAATTCCTGGCGAGAGTCAAACCCAAACAGAAGAAGTACTTCACTGAACTGAGAACAGCACTCGTAGCGCTTCCCGAGATTGAGGAGTCAATTGAAATCGACGAGTTGCGGGGAGACTGGTGTCCCGCCTACCGAGTTAGGGGTTCAGATCTCGCATGGGTTCACTTTGATGATCAATTGTGGCTGAGTGTTCCAGTGGAGCCGACATTCGAGAAAAAAGTGTTTCAAGACGAGAATCTGGACAGCCAGATAGTCGAGCGGATCAAGGAAGCTGAAGAAATGGGTGATGTCAAATACGCAACCCTGCAAATTCGGTCAGCAGAGCAGCTCGATCAAGTCATTCCTCTTCTGCGACTTAGACATTCGGTTTTGATCGCTTAGTCCCTACTGCTTTACCGTATGATTTTTCCAGCTTCGATTAGAATCATGCACGTGATCTGACTCGCTCAGCTTCCCGTTGGCTTTCGGCAGGTGCGCTCTCTAGAAAAAGATATTCGAAATAGGTCTTCGAATCCTTTCAAGACCCTCGCCAAAGTAACCAGAGAGCATTGCACCCTGAGTAGGGTGCATTGCAACTGTCAGGTCTTGGAAACCTAATCGTACGGATGACACTGGTTCTACGCGCTGGGTTGCTAGCTGAAGCGTTGCGGTACAATTGCACGGTTAGCACGCTAATGCGAAAGTAGGAGTGGAGAACACCGTTCAGGTTTGTGGCGCTGCCTGTTTTCAGGTAGCTTCTAGGCGTTTATGCTATCTTTGGTGGGTTTAGAATCTGCCCAGAGGTATTCGAAGTAGGTCTTCGCAAATTTCGCGAGGCCGATGTGGTCCGACCAGATACCTAGGCTGATTGCCTCGTCGCGTTCTTGACCTAGAAGCAGGATGACCTCACGGCCGTCAGCAATGAGTCCTCCACCGAACATCTGCTCCCTCACTCGAACATCGCAAAGTTTGGCAAGTCTTGTCATCGTATCAGTCATTGGTACGTTCATGGTCATCAGTTGCACTTTCACACCTCTTTCTACAATCGCCCTCACAAGCGGAACAAGCGCTCCAGCGACGGAATCAGGCAGAGCGGGCACCGCGGCCAGTATCTCCTTCTGGACATGTTCCACGGTTTCCCTAATCCTAGCTAGGACGTTGAAATCTCCGCGAACTATCCAAATGTCAGGTCGTTCTCTCACGCCTTTCTTCTCGTAGATGGGTTGAAGTTCGCTTAATACCAAGGCTTCATTCTTCTTGAGCGCGTTCTCAAGCTGAGATTTCGCGATCTCCATCGCTACGGAAGGTGGTTTTGGATAGTACTTACTCGGCCGTCCATGTTCCATTTCCACCCAACCCTTTTTCTCAAGTGTACCCAGAACCTCGTAGATCTTCGAGTAGGGCACGTCGCAGGCCTCGCTAAGTTCACTCGCTGTCGCAGGCCCGATTTCCAAGAGCGACGTATACGACCGTATCTCGTAGTCGGTCAAGCCGAATTCTTGCAGAGATCGTCTGGCTTTGTCGCTAATCGTCAAATGTGCTCAGTCCGGGAATCGTTTAGCGGCTTTTCTTGTATTGGAGCGAATATATAATTTCACCACTGGGTGTGGTTAAAGTTCCGTCTTCTTTCTAGGTGTGAAGTGCCGGTCAAGTGGATGGCGTTTTCTCGATTGGTTGCTCCGACTCTAGCCTGGGAGTTCCTGTTCATTCGATGGGCTTTGTTTCTGCTTTCATCTTCTCAACATGTTGTCCTTCGGTATCGAACTTCGTTCCTATCAGTTGAACTTGGTATATGGTCTTGGGGGCATTGCAGAACTCGCATGGGGGGCCGAAGCCTTCCGGGTTCGGTGAAGTCCTAAGCCAAAGCTGATTGATTCCGGCAAGAGTGAGGTCTAACTTCACCTTGTCGCGAGCGCAGTTTTCGCACAGGTAGAAGGGCATTGCCGACACTTGAGCTTCGGTATTTTGGAAATGCAGTATTTATGCTTCTAGAGAAGTGACGAGGTTGTCGATCGTTTCGCACGGTTCAGCACAGTTAGTCCTGTACAGTGATCATGATGAACCTTAGTAAGACCTCTTGGGAAAATGAAATCTTCAATAGTATTACTTCAAGACAGGCTGATTTCCATTCTTGGTCAATCTGCCACTCACGAATGCAGCGGGTTAGTATCAAACCCGCCCCACGGTGAATATCCCCTACGCAGATGCTCGTCTCGATCATTCGCGAAACGCACTAATTCGACTTAACCTGAATGTTGGTCGTGGTGATGCGTGATTGGGTAATCCAGATTTTGACGGTTACTTGTTATAGACGTACAAAATTGCGTTGGTTCGTTGTGAAGCAGATTCACGATAGAGATGCGCATAGGAGTGTAGATTGGATATCGCTCGTCGGAAATTGGGGCGCTGAGCTCAGAAGAGAAACGACGCGATGATTCTTCTCAGGTCAAACATACGCGACTTGTGATAAGCACCGCGATTGAACAATTCTCCTAAACCATCATATTCATACGGCAATTCTCAGCACCTGTATCTCTGTAGTGCATTGCTACATTATAAGACGAGCAGATGGATTCTCGATATAGCGGAACTTGATTTACGATTCGTCCGCATTTGTCAATTGCCGCGTCAAGTGTCGTGTAGACTTGAGAGTGTGGTTCAATGTCAGGTGCTAGGTCGCAATTAGAGTGCTAGAACCGCGCTCCCGAAGAAGGCGACGACCTCGTGCCGATAATTGATAACGAGAATTCATGTCCAGCGCAACCTTGACCATCGACGAGACAGTGAACTCGGACACACTTGAAATTCCTAGGTAAGCTGAATCCCCCTCTTCGACCAGCGTGACTACATGGAACGCATTTTGCGACTCGGGGTAAATGCCTTCTCAACACATTTGGTTCAGGTTAACTCTGATTCCCTCATCGTCGCAAGAAGACTTAGCATTGAGTGTGAGCTTAAGCGTTCTGTCGTGCACGTTCGCCATTACAATTTCTGAGCTGAGTTAGAGTAGGCTGGTGAAATGCGCATAGTTTCAAGATTTACCGGTGGGAAGAAGCGACGCCTAGTTTAAATAGATTCCAACATCGCATACTTTGAAAGGTCTCGATAATATTTGAGACACGTGAAACTTGCGTTTGTTTTATCAGTTATTCTCCTCTCGCTTCTGTTGACTCCAAGTGTTCACGCAACTCCGGTTACGGTTAGTCTATCACCCAATTCCCAGGTGGTTCCTCAAGGTTCAATTGCGAGCGTCGCAGTGGGGCTGTCTGCCGCTAGCATTCATGGTGCCTACAGACTGAGCCTCAGTGGTCTTTATTCTGGTTTGTTTACGTTCTCGCCTTCAACTGTAGCTACCCCCACAGGCTCTGGCAGCAGTACTTTGCGACTGGACGCAAGCAGCCCTCCGCTCTATTGCCCAGGTATCTATCCGTATACGGTCACTGCGACAAATTCTACTGCCCCGCCCGATTCCGGCAGCGCGAGTGGAACCCTCACGGTTGTGCAGGTGGGTCCTTCGCTCTCAGTCGCCGTCACCACGGACAAATCAACTTACAAAATCGGAGACACGGTCACTATCCAGCTGACCGTGAGCAGACCAGCTAACGTGCGTTTAACGATTTCAGGACCGTCAGGATCGCCCACAGTAGTTCCCATTACTCTCGTGGGAACCTTATCTACCGCAAGAACTATGCCCGTCAACACGATCGGCCGGTATACCGTCACTCTCGAGGCGGACGACTTCTGCAGCGGTTTCAGCAGTTCCGTTGTGTACTTTGATGTTACGCCGAATACCTACGATGTTTCCATGTCGTTGGACGGAGTTCCCAGTACAGCGTCAACTCCACTAACAGTTGACGGTCAAAGCCAAGGCACTATTGGAGGAACTGAGATCAAGACGCTCACTTTCAGACTTGACACTACGCACACCATTATGGTCGCACAGTACGTTTCTGGCAATGCAGGCGTGCGGTATTTCTCTGCACAGAATAGCTGGACAGTTGGCTCGACGGGTAGCCACACCTTCTCGTACAGTACCGAGTACATGCTGACACTTGCAACGAATCCTGACGGCGTTGCTCAGGTAACGGGGGGCGGTTGGATGAAAGCTGGATCTAGCGTGCAGACAAGTCAGGCTCCTGACACGCTGACGGGCCCCTCGGAGACGAAGTATGTTTTCAAAGGTTGGACAGTCGACGGAGTGCTTCAAACCGGCAACCCGGTCTCAATTACGATGGATAAACCACACAAAGTCGTTGCTACATATGAGACTCAATATAAACTCCAGGTGGAATCTCAGTACGGTGATGCTAAGGGAGCTGGGTACTATGCCAACGGGTCGATAGCAGCTTTTTCCGTCACCACGCCGGTTGGTTTTCTCATACAGCAAGTCTTCGTCAAGTGGGACGGCGACTTCACCGGTACCTCGCCTTCAGGGTTGATCACAATGGATAAGCCTCATACGATTCACGCCAACTGGACCACGAGCTATTTCCAACTTTACATCCTCGTTGGCCTGGTGGCAGCGGTGGTTGTCATCGTTGCGCTACTCCTCACGAGACGACGACAGACCATGGAACCTGCTGAGACGAAACCAATTCCTCCCACCACCGGGGAAGGCGGCCAACCACCCCCCGAGCCGGGAGGCGAAGCGGTAAAATGTACTTCCTGCGGCGCTGATGTTGCGGCCGGGCAAGCTTACTGTCAGAACTGCGGCTTGAAAATTGGATAGCTGCACTCGCATCAAGCTTAATCACGGAAGCGCATTCATACTCTGCGAGTGGTCATGGAATTAAAAGCAGAGTCGATGAAGGAGTCGGCTGAAAGAAGCAGACTTTTCTTCGTACTCTCAGGTGAGCACGCATCGCTTCCCGCTGCAGAAGTAGAGGCGATATTGGATTCTGCGAAGTTGGAGTTCACTGTCCTAACGGAGAGCTACAGATTACTTTTCCTCGAAACCGCACCGAAAGCATTGAAGGTGGTCTCCGAAAGGAGTCTAATGTACAATCTGTGCGGCATTGTATTGGGGGAATGTGAGGCGGAAGAGAAACAGATAACCAATCTCGTGAGAAATCTTCCTCTAAGGGATCTGACCAAGGATACGAACACTTTCGCCGTGCGGGCTGTGCGCTTGGGTGGAGTCAACAAGATTCTTCGTCAAGAAGGTCTTGAGAGAGATGTGGGGACACTCGTGAAGCAACGGTTTCCAACGCTAAGGGCAAACTTGAGCAATCCTGATTTGAAATTTGCTTGCGTACTCTTTGACAATTCGTTCTTGATTCGGAATCTCAAGTTCTTCTAAAGCTTCCGGCCTGATCGCGCCCAGAAGACCTCGTAAGCGGCCTGTATTCCACCCTTCGACGATGCCTCCGAAGATCGCTCGATGTATGGTCAACCTGGCACGCGCCAGATCCAGGCGGAGACATTCCTGGATCCGTTTTCAGGAGTCGGAGGCATCTCGATCGAGGCAGCAGTAATAGGCTGCAACGTGGTCGGAATGGATGCTAGTCCCAGAATGCTTCGAGGTGCTCGAAGGAATCTTAAGCATTTTGGTTTAGACGCTCTTGGATTTCATCCATGGCGACGCACGCCACACCCCTCTTCATAATTTGGATGCTATCGCAACCGACCCACCATATGGCCGGGGCTCTTCAACGATGGGGGCAAACGGCCGCAAATCTCTTTAGAGATTTTCTCGCCGTGGCAAGCAGCTCTTTGAAAAAAGGAGCACACTTGTGCATATCATCACCAGAAGAGATTCAAGTTGATGACTACGCAAGAGAATCTGGACTGAGAATGAGAGAAAAGCATCTCGCCAGAGTGCACCGAAGCCTAACCAGACAATTCGTCGTTCTGCAAAACGCCTGATGGGGCGTTGAACCATGCCTGTATCAGTAACTTTTCTTGGAACTGGCGGAAGCGTACCGAACAAATTCCGCAACCTGCCGAGCGTGCTGGTGCGCAGAGGCCCTGAACTACTTGCTTTTCGACTGCGGTGAAGGAACGCAGAAACAGTTTCTGCAAGCAAGGGCTGGGATCAACCGGAAAATGCGCATATTCATCAGCCATCTGCACGGCGACCACGTGTTCGGTCTCCCAGGCATGCTGCATTCACTTTCATTCATGGGCAGAACTCAGAGAGTTGGAGATAATTGGACCAAAAGGAATCGTACAATTCGTAAGATCGGTCAACCGAGTCGTGAAGCTGTACCCGCGATTTCCAATTTCCGGTTCGAGATGTTTCGCTGGGACGAGTTGTCAACGATCCTGAATACGAAGTGCACGCTGCGTGGGGGCAAACATGGTATCCCATGTCTTGCCTACGCGTTTCAGGAAAAGCCTAAGAGTGGAAGGTTTGACCCAGCGAAAGCTCGAAAGCTCGGCATCCCAGAGGGACCCATTGTGGAAGAAGCTCCAAACTCTCCAGCGATCACCTTCAAAGGAAAGAAAATCCTCTCACGCGACTGTTGTCGGACCGCCTAGGCGAGGCGTGAAGATTACGTACGCCGTGGACACGCGCCCTGTCGAGGCTGTCGCAGAGCTGGCCAAGGGGTCTGACCTGTTGATCCACGACAGCTGCTTCGACGAATCTGTCGCAGTAAAGGCGAAAAGCTACGGACACTCGACAGCAACCGAGGCGGCCTCCGTCGCTAAGAAGAAGCAAAGTGCGCAGACTCGCGCTATTCCATATCAGTGCAATGTACGAAGATCCGACGCCTCTCCTAAGACAGGCGAGAAGAGTATTTCAGGCAATCGATTATCTGCAAAGATATGGAAACGATTCATATCTCACAGTGATCTGGCTGGCGGATGTTCTGGCTGGTATCGCAGCCAAGTAGTCTATCGACTCGGTCAACGTCAGCTGTTTCGACCCGATCGATATCGGGCCCAGATGGTGATTCTCCTTCAGGTGCACAGAAAGAGACGCGGCCAGCGAAAGCTGCTTGCTTGTTCAGGTAGAATCGTATATGGGTTCCAGTGGTTCCGCTCAGAAGAATGGAGCGGGCGGCACTTCGAATTCTTTCCTGCCTGATCAGGCTCCGGAGGGTGCTGAGAAATTCCAACCCATCTCCGCGAACTTCAAGCCTGATCACATCTTCCCCAGACTTGTTCTCGCGATGTGTGCAGATGGGAATATGTTGTGCAATGCACGCTCGACTTTCGATTGGGTCTTCGGTTGGGTTCACTAAAGATTCGGCGCTAACGATTGCGCTCATTACTCAGTTCAACCTTGCGAAATGCGTCCTTGAACTTGGACTGGAGTTCGGATAATTGTTCCATCGTTGCACAGAATCGTTTCGGCGAGGGCTATCACGTGACCCAAGCCTACTTCTAGTTCCCGGTTATCACGTTCCTGGAACACCTCCCAATGTCTTGGGATCATCACTTCTATTTCGCGAGAGAAGGCGTTGGAATCTGCTCTCAGGGGATGCGTGGATCGCAACCGTGACAACCTCAAACCTCGACCTGAGCTCAGCAAGCTCATGCAGGCTCCTGATTCCTTCAACAACAACAGTAGTGGACGCTGACAGCTTCGACCTTTGGGTAGCAGTCTCTTCGCGACCGCTGCGAGACCCTCCTCGGCTCTCAATTGGAGCATGACGTTTCCCACGTTCTTCGGTGTCGGCTCCAATCCTCTCCGCTCGGTCTCTTCGCGTATTACGTTCTCCGAGCACCAAAACCTCCAAGCCAAGTTGCTTGGCAGCTTCAGCTGCAACTCCTTTGCCGGCTCCCGGCATGCCAGAAATGGCGATCACTTTCTTCTTTGCTTGCATCTAGCCGGCAAACGTCCTCGCATCTGACTGTGTCTGTCGTGAACCGTTAAATTCACTCATTCAATATTAGGCTTCAGCTGGCAACTAGAGTGTCCCAGGAACGAATCAGAAGTTTTGTGGCAGTCGATCTAGAGGAGCCCGACAGTCCGAGAGCGCATAGTCAACGCACAAAAGGGACTGGAACAGACTCGGGCACAACTGAAACTTGTGGATCCACAGATAATGCATCTGACGCTTCGCTTTCTCGGAGAAATACCTCAAACAACCGTCGAACGAGTCAAAGAGGCTATGCAGGGTCTTCGGTTCTCGCCGTTCGAAGTTGAATTCTTCGGCCTCGGCGCCTTCCCAAGTCCAAACCGGATGAATGTGGTCTGGGTTGGAATAACGCACGGTCAAGAACAGCTGAATGAAATCTTTCACCAACTTGAACCCAAACTCAGGCAGATCGGCCTGCCCTCCTGACGACAAGGGATTCAGCCCTCACCTCACCATCGCCCGTGTCAGATCCGGCCTCAACAGAACGCGTTGGCAGAGTATGTGACGAGCATGCGGGAACAAGATTTTGGCAAAATGCCCGTAAGGACCGTGTACGGCTGAAGAAGAGCACCTTGACCCCCAAGGGACCAATTTACACCACAATCCATGAAGTGGCCGCTTCCAGCTGACACTATACTGCAAGTGTTCGTCTCTTGAACAATGTCGCCCAGGTTTGTGATGCAGTCAAGAAGAGGATAGTTCCATCAGAACGAATCAAGCACTCCGTCCACGCCGAGAGCTGAAGCAATCAGAATAGCGGTTGAACGAGAGTGCAAGAAAGCAGGGCTCTCCGCAGAGGTCCGCTTGCACGGATCCGTTGCAAAGGACACTTGGATTCGGGACTACGTTGACGCTGACATCTTCATGCGAGTTTCCCCAGAGCTGACAAAAAAGCAACTCCAAGACAGTCTGCCTCCCAATCGCTAAGAGGGCTCTTCGACCTCACAAGTTCGTTGAGCGATTCGCAGAGCATCCATACGTCGAATCTGTCGTCAAATTTCCCAGGGGAAGTCTGCGAGTAAACGTTGTGCCATGTTACAACGTGGAGAAAGGGCAACTGGCTCAGCGCAACCGACAGAACCCCCTACCACACAGAGTATGTTCGTGCACACCTAGGTGAGGGGCAGCGAGACGAAGTTCGGTTGCTCAAGGCGTTCATGAGGGGCATCGGAGCCTACGGCGCTGACATAAAGACAGGCGGATTTAGCGGAATGATCTGCGAAACTCTCATCATTTCGCACTGGAACCTTCCGAAAGTGCTTAGAGGAGTTCAGCGATTGGAAGGAAGATCGGTTCGTCGACGTGGAGAATTACTATGAGGGAAGAACCGAAGAGGCTCATCGCATCTTCATCGAGCCATTCGTCGTAATCGATCCAGTGGACAAAGGCCGAAACCTAGGCGCAGCAGTACGTTCAACTCAACTCTGGAACTTTGTCGCCGCATCAAGAATGTTTCCTCCACAAACCATCCACAGCATTCTTCGCCGAACCGAGAGATCAAACCTATCACAAAACCAGAATTCCACAGACTCGTCAAGCGTCGTGGTTCCAGCCTCATATGCATTGCAATGGGAAATATTGACGCTGTAGTGGATATGGCGTGGAGTCAGACTCTTCAGAACGCAAAGAGCTCTGGCTCATCTGCTTCAAAATAACGATTTTGAGATCATTCGATCATCATCCTGGACCGACGAGAGAAACGTTGAGCGTTATACTGTTCGAACTGGAGCTAAGCCAACTTCCGAACTCGAAAGAGCATCGAGGACCCCCGGTCTACAGAACTACTGAAAGTTCCTCTTTCCTCTCCAAGCATCTGGGAGAGATGGATACGGTTTCTGGTCCGTGGATCGAGGACGGATCGATGGTTCGTTCAGAAAACTAGAACCGTCGCCTCAGCTAAAGCCCTCTTAACTCGACTCTACGTAGCGGCGGAGCCAACGTCGGAGTAGCCTCGCTAATCATTGAACCCTTCAAAAGGAACGCGAGACTCCTAGAGGGCCACGACATTGGGCGTCTGCTTTCAACGAATCACGAGTTCGCGAAGTTCATGAAGGTATTTCTTGCTGGAAGGCCTGCATGGCTTGCTCGGTAACCAAAAAATTCCCGTAACAAAACTCCCGGGAACCCGTTACTCGAGAATCCTCACCTACCCCATCGCCAATGAGGCGGAGTTGAGCGACAGAGTAAGAGAGCTCTCCGCCGCAGGAGTCACTTCGCTGCGCTTCCGTGGTTCAACCCTCATAGATGGGATTCCGGTTCTTGGGAAGGGGTGTGTTGGCATCGTGGCCCTAGCGGAACTGGACGGAATTACGGTGGCGTTGAAGATCAGACGAGACGATGCCGATCGACCATCAATGATTAACGAGGGGAAGCTGCTGCGCCTCGCGAACAGCGTGAACGTGGGGCCCCGTTTGATGGCTGCAACAAGAAACTTCCTTGCAATGGAATTCATCAACGGACTACCGCTCTGCAAGTGGGCCGAAACACAGACTGCAAGTGACGGGAAAAGCGTGAAAAAAGTCCTCGAAAAGCTTCTCCACTCATGTTTCAGGTTGGACGCCATGGGGCTGGATCATGGCGAGCTGAGCCACGCACCAAAGAATGTGCTCGTGGGTCCGAGAGGGGAAGGGTGCATAGTGGATTTCGAAAGTGCGAGTACCATCAGGCGTGTTGCAAACGTAACTTCTCTGCTCCAGTATTTCTTATTCGGCCGCATATCGAGAACAATCCATGCGCCAAGAATCTTTCCAAGAAAACCGGTGATACTGAAAACTTTAACTCAATACAAACAAGAGCCTTCAGTGGAGAATTTCAACAGGATTCTCACAGCGCTCGGCTTGCGGGATGAAAGCTTATTATGAGTGCTCGTTCGTTTTTGCGCTAAGTGGGGCCGTCGTCTAGAAGAGATCAGTTGCTGAAAACTCTGGACAGCTTGGTCTGGGAACACGATTCCGCCAACAGGATACCAGAGCGCATTTGCGCGCGGTGAACCTGGGGCGCTGGCGACTCCAAGAAATGGAAAGGTCTTGGGGCCAGAGGTCGTGGGTTCAAATCCCACCGGCCCCACCATTTACCGAACCCACCCCAGTGAGCGAGATAGCAGCCTTCGCATTCTACCTCAAGAAGAATGGCTATCGAGATTCCACGATTAGGGGAACCGTGACAGCTCTCAAAGCATTAACTCATCATGTAAACCTCCACGACCCTGAAGCAGTGAAAGCCTACCTAGCGAATACCGAATGTTCCATTAATCGTAAGGGAAAGATAGTCGAAGACCTAGACCGCTTCTACAAGTACAAGGGCGTTCAGTGGGTTAAGCCCAATTATCAACGGGTAGATGTTCTACCATTCGTCCCCACCACACAAGAAGTTAACGACCTGATAGCTTGCCTAGGCCCTAAGATGTCCGTGTTCGCTCTGCTACTGAAGGAGACCGGCTGCCGTTTCAATGAGGGCTTTAACATTAGATGGCAGGACCTAAACCCAGAATCTAATACTGTAACAATCACTCCGTTGAAAGGCTCCTACGCGAGACAAATGAAAGTGAGCGGCAAACTTACCGGACTACTTAACAGCCTACCAAAGAAGTGGCCCACCTACGTCTTCAGGAATCCAAAGATCGACCCGTGGAAATCATCTAGGCGATTCAGAAACGAATTCATGTTTCAGAGACGCAGAGCCTCAACAAAGCTGAATCAACCTAGACTCAATTTAGTTTCGTTCAAGAGCTTACGCCATCACTTCGCATGTAGATTGTACGAACAGACCAAAGACATTCTATTCGTTCAAAGACAAATTGGGCATAGAAGCCTATCGAACACGGTCAGATACACAAGGATGGTTAATTTCGAAGCTGAAGACGCATTTGTCTCTAAAGCAGCCAAAACCAAAGCCGAAGCAGAACCACTAATCGAAGCCGGATATCAGTATGTCGTAACGACACCAGAGGGCTATATGCTCTTCAGGAAGCGCAAGTGACATGACCAATCTCCGCTGGCTCAAATGGGCTACTGCCAAACCTTTCCGAGACAAAGGATTACAGGTTCACATGCGCTCGATAAAGTTGGGCAATGTGGCGATAGATGGTGAAGTTCTAGGGAAAGGCTGGAAGATGGCATTAGAGTTGAAAACACCTCAAGATGATATCACACGCGGGATAGGACAACTATCCGAAGCATTAGCCTACGGATACAACCAAGTGGCGATGGTTACAACCTTACGCACTGCAAAGGATATTGACTCTAAAGTCTTCGACAAACTGGGCCTGATCCTAAACGAAGGGGACGAGCTTCAAGCTTCGGAATTCGTGGTAAAGATACGGGTATGGCTGTTTCTGATCAGTCGGGAAGAGAAACAACTGAGGCAGGATGAGACACGATGACTGGCAACGAGATATCTGAAGTGGCCAGGCGACGTGTGATCGTCGACATTTTGTACGAGGGGTTAACCCAGAGGGAGACCGCGGAGAAAGAGCACATTTCGCTTCCCACCGTGAATACCATCTGGCAGGGGTTTGTGGCGAAGACCCAGGCGGACGGGCTCTCGCAGACGCTCGAGAAGGACGATCTGCTGGATGCGGTCGAACTGGCCAAACTTGCGAAAGCCATGAAGAAGACTGGCATCACTCCGACTGATTGCTTTCGGGCCCTGCCACTAGCGGGCAAATTCAAGGGCTTGAAGCTGGACCCGGAGAAGATCTGGGATATTGTGGATGCTGCAGTCAAACTGAAAACTCCCGAATTTCCAGTTGAAG
Organism: Candidatus Bathyarchaeota archaeon; assembly: GCA_963835925.1. Classification (GTDB taxonomy): domain Archaea; phylum Thermoproteota; class Bathyarchaeia; order 40CM-2-53-6; family 40CM-2-53-6; genus FEN-987. The sequence goes on along the minus strand of CAWIHH010000004.1, from coordinate 568,811 downwards.
AATACGCCGATGCGATTGCGAGGATTTACCGGCGCGAGAAGGAGAGCGGATTAGGCATTGAGAGCATTGAAGCAACGTACAACAACTTGACGGTGGAGGTGCAGAGGCGCCGAGTAGAAGAAACGGAATTGCAAAGTCGAATCGCTCCTTTGAAGAGCCAGGAACTCCAACTCAATCAAACGATCCAAAGCAAACAGCTACAGCTCGATGCCATCGAAGACCGGCTAGCGAAGGCAGGGCAGACGGATGAGGCGCTCAGACGCTACGAACTTGACCGCAACTACATGCATGGCGTTGTTGGAGTCGATTTGTCAAACGTCGGCAAAGCACGAGCCTTCTTTGAAGAAATGCTGAAACTCGGCTATGACCCTCGTTTTGTGGCGGGCCTAATTCTGAACACGCCAACTCTGTCAACCATGGTTCAAAATCTGGGCGACGAACTCCAGAGCCGCGCAGAGAAAGCTGACGGCCTCAACAAAACGATCATCGACTTAGAAAGCAAACGTGCGCAGGCCGAAAGGGACGAGGAGGAGGCGGAACGACGAGCACGCGTAGCTGAGGCGGAAGCGGCCGCTCGAATTCAAGCATCCAAGGATCTGGTCCAACGCGCCGAAGCAGACGCAAATGCAAGAATTGAAGAATCGAACAAGCGGGTCGAGAAGAAGCTTGCAGAGGAAGAGATGACGTTGCAAGATATCGAGGATACGAAGTTGTTCCGAATTGAGCTGCGTCAAGCAGGGATCAAAACTTGACCAGCACTAGGATGCTAGCATGAGTGGGAGGGATCTGAATGGACACGGATGTGGAAATGATCAGAAGGGTTCTCGCGGAGGTTAAAGCCAGAGGAGGCGACCCCGCGCAAGTCGCATTGCAGCTGAGCAGCAACGTAACACTGCTGCAGAGGAAGAATGAATTGGAAGAGGGAGTATCATTTCAGACAAGAAGAAAGCTCCAGATCATAGACGAAATCAACATTGCTGCAGGGCTAAGGAACGCGATCCAGGCAGAGCGTGATCACCTCATAGACGACGTGCACGACCTGCAGAAACGACGTCTCAGCATCACCGAGCAGTTAGCCAAAGACATGCAAGAGCGGAAAAAGATTGAGAAATATCTGACTCCAGCCTATTGGGTTCTTGGAGTACTGGGACGAGACAAACACCTACTACGACAACACCAGCAGCACATAGCTAACATGCTGTCAAACGACCCCACCGAACAACCCTACTCCGAAATAATCGAGCAGACAATCGTAGACCTAGTGATCGTAGAACTGAAGAAGCACGGAGCCCTCGTACCTCGAATACGACTAAGCACCGCAGAATACATAGCCGACTCACTAAAACAAAGAAACAAAGAATCCATCCTACCCTTCCTCAAGAACCCGAAAAAGCTAAACCAGGACCAGAGACGAGCACTACTCAGCGGCTTCATCGAAGCTGGACTAACCAAAGACAACTTCCAAGAGTTCAAGAACCAAACAGAAATCTCATGGAGAAAATGCCCCCAACACAGTACGGACCTGAAATTTGGCCCCTTAGCCGCCTTCCCAGGGGCGTTAGGATGGCGATGCACAGAGGCCAACTGCAACTACACAGAATAGCATACACAAGGACAATATGACAACCACACTGCGCCATCAAACACCTCCAACCAAGTGTCCCAGTCAAGTAGACGGCAAAAGAGAGCAGCCGAGCAGCCTGTCCACAGTCAACCAGCCAGTTACTGGCGGATGGGCAACGCACTCCCAAGTTCGTATTGGATCTCCTCCTCGAAGATGCGCCTGAATCTTCCAGAAAACCTTCACCTAACACACCCTATTCCACCCACAACACCATGCAAGCTCCCCAAACTAGAACACTTACCACTTGCAATCCCAGTTTCATCGTGTTAAAGCATGAATGATCACTGCATGTCAACACACCAAAGCCCAGAAAATGAGCACAGAAAGGAACGAATCGGAACATTACTAACAAACAAGAACAAACCCGAACGACAGCAAACATGAACAAACAACAGCTAACAACACCTAACGTCGTCTACTACTAGCAGCAGCCCCTCACAGGCGCCAAGTGCACCGTACAAGGCTGTCCCTACTACGAGTGCGACCGGCCACAGCACTAGCCGAACGACGCCAGCCGGCCAAGCCGCTTATCTTCCACTTTTTCAGCAACAAAGAGGCCGCAAAGCTCCCGCAAACGGCCCCCAAACCTACCCCAAACCATTCCGCAAAAGCGGCGCAAACGCGACGCAATGCCGTCCCGGAATGGGATTTCTTCTCTTCAAGGTGGGAATTCGAGTTTGGCTTCGAGGTTACGCTGAATATGGCGGTTTGCGGACGGGATGCGGGGCGGTTTGTTCTGGGTTTGTTGGCGGGTTTGGGTTCGGTTTGTTGATCGTTTGCGGTTCAGTAAGGCGCCAAATGCGTGCTCCGCCCTCCTAGGGGTTTGCTGAAGAAGGCCATTACTCGCTGAAGAGCGTCATCAAAGTCGAGGGTTGAAGGCCTTCACGTTGCCGAGATTGAAACGGAGTTGGAACTCTAAATCCGGTGCCCTTTGACTGATTCTTATTCAGGAATTCTTGCATTCTACTTGAAAATTCACATTACGTACCATGGCAGGTAGGGAAGTGAAAGCCATATGGATGGTAAGCGTACGAAAAGCGCTTTGGTCGATTTCGTTCAGAACAAAGATGTCGATTTGCCGCAGCTTAGAATTGCAGTACGCGGTAAGCTTGGAACCGATGTAAACGGCGCGATTACAGAAATCTTGCCGCGAATGCACGAATACGATAGGAAGGTGCTCCGTGAGGTGAATATCGTCGTGAAGGTAGGCCGCAGCCGAAAAAGAAGCGCACGGCCAAGCCGAGTCGGGGATAACAATTACTTAATCGAATTATTTCCGCCCTTTATGAAAGCAGACAAGGGCTTCAGAACCTATGCGTTGGCACATGAACTTGCTCACGTACTCACATGGACTGAAGAAGACTACGTCCCAGACTATCTCAGTATTGATGAAGACATCGTTCGAATTAGGCTCGCGGCATGGGGACTTGAGACTCCAGAAATTCGTGAACTGATAACTCAGGGAGAGAATTCTGTCAATACGTGAGCTATTGGAATATTTTGAATTCTACGCTGTCCCGCGAGAAACGGCCCTCAAGTTCATTGGCCATTCAAGATAGAAACAAAAAACGCTTTGTCTCGTCTATTCACATTACCTGACCCTATTCTTTTGAGGTGAAAACCAAATTGAATATCCACGAGTCTCTCAGGCACATTCGAGATTTCCTGCTCAGTCCACTTGAACTGATTTCTGACGCTTGGGCGTTGAGCAGCATTCCATACAACTGGTCCCGAGATCCAGAAGACTCCTACGGCAAAGGGCTCATCAGATGGCGAGAGAAAGCGTACCGAGACAGCCATCCCCGAAGACGGAAGAAGCCTTCAAAGTCAGTGTCGAGGGCGACCAAGTCGAAGTCATCATCAATCGCTCCACTTCCCAAGCAAACCCGTCCTAACGCACCACAGGTGGCTTGAGTTTGATTCTCGCAGCAGAGAATACTTTCAGTTACCCCACCTCCTGCAATGGTCGATGGCGGTTATTACCGCAGTGTTGGTTGTCTGGTCTCGTGATCCAAGAATGTCTCAGGATTTTGACTCAGAAGCTCTTGGCGAGGCTATGATGAGAACTCTCGGTCTCAGATCCGGTGACAAGGTTGAGATACTGCACGATCGGCTGAATCCCCTCCGCATCATGCTCGTTCGACGAACAAACGATATGGATCAATCCACAAAAAGCGGATAATCAGCCACGACCTAGATTCAGAAAACAAACCTGTCTGTGACTTCGGACTAATCTTCGCAACGCAGGTGGCTTAGCTGGATTGTCCATATTGCCATGAGTGGATGCCCTGTACCGCCAGAACCGAGATGTGGAAGGGAGCCAACTATGTTACTATCCTCAGTTACGCCTGTGAGGAGTGCGGCAGAAGATGGGACAACGGACCAGACGGAATACGATCAATCCAGTAGGCTAGCGGTGGCAGTGTCAAGGGCAATAACAAGTGGAAGCAGTCATGCATGACGTCTACTGCCACAGAAATACCACTTAGAACGTCATTAATACTCACATTGATGGGCAAAAAGTCCTGTGAAAGTCACAGTTGGTCTCTTGGCGCCGGGAGGTGGGACTCGCACCCACCTCAACGCCTGCTCTGACTCATTCCACCTGATTAGATGCTGGATGATTGACTTCAAAAGCCCTTCGCTCAGAATACTGGCAATGACGACTGATCCATATCCAATCGACCTGCAAATCTGGTCTCCAACGCGCCGGTAGATTGGGGTTGAAACCCACGTACGTGAATTCCGATAATTACGCTTTAAAGGCCGACACACTTCTCAACGATGAGATGTGAATAGAACTTTGTTTCCTTTCGATAACTCTCTCTTGCTGGTCTTGCTAGTTCCGGTGGCCGTATGGAGCACTTTTTGGAAAATCATCGGTCTCTGGTTTTCTGCGAGGAATGGCGAAAAAGCATGGTTCATAGTATTCATTTTCGTGAACCTAGTTGGCATTCTGGAACTCTATTACCTGCACTCAAGAAAATGCTGGCCCTTCAAACGAAAACAGTAGCTACGACGTCAAGCTCTTGGAGTATTGCCGTATTTCATCTTCATTGAAGAGCGTTGGGTGTCGGCTCGTTTAGCCAGCTGAAATCGTTCCTACAGGTTTGGACTGTACTTTGGGAGGTGGGAGCAATATTGAGAAAGTATGGATACAGCCACTTGATGGCAAGGACGCTATTGGTCGTTCTACTTACAAATGCAGTTGTGTTTTACCACCTAATCAATAATCCCAAAGCAGTGACTTGGGCGTTTGCAGTGTTAGTTACAGCGATTGAGTTGCTGGCAATGTTCCTTAATGTAGGGTTCTGGTGGCGTTATCGGGCAAGTTGAATACGTGTCCCACTCGAACGACATAGACGCTACTGAAACCGGAAGGCGAAGAATTCACGAGAGAGAAAGACGACAATTAATGACGTTGACCTGACACGTGAACAGACAAACACTATCATGTGTCATTCGTTCGGCTAGCCCTGCGGATGACATTTTACCTCGCATCTAGGGGTGGAGAAAATAGATTGCCATTATCGATATGGCGCTGGTGATTATTGATACGAGGAAAGGCACTTTCAAGCCCACAATGAACCGTTTGATTGAGTCGAACATTCGCTCGACTTGTGGTTGATTCGATATAAGTTCGCGTTACAAATTCCGACACATTCAGCTGCGTTCATGGTTCCGACTTGGTCATCAAACGCATATCCGCGCCGATCCAGCTGGATGGTGCCCTAGGTGAAGTGTTCCTTTCTTCGAGCGGTGTTTCTATTATTCTGCATGTGTTGAGTGCATGTGTCGAGTTTGTGAATATTCTGTTTTCGACATAATCTGTTTCTCGAAATAGTGCGATCTCTTGAACACCGCTTATGAGCGTCAGAGCCAAGGGATCCTACGAGCAGAGAATCATGGCGCACATGTTTCCATCAATACGTAGAAAGACCCATCTAGGATTGTTCAAGCAGAAGATTATTCGCGCTGCAATGAAGGCATACTGGCCACTCCGCATGTTGGGATTTGACTACTTGTTGGCTCCTATAATCCTCTGGGCATCAATTAACTAAAACTGTTCCGAACTCTGGACAGTCACTCGAAGGACCAACTCGATCTTCTCAGCCTAAGGTTACAGTAGGGTTGGAATCCCCTAACCATCTCTGAAGTCTGGCTAAGCGCAAATGAACAATCACTCGAAGGAGGAACCTTTAGAATCGGCTGAAAAGCAATAGCCTACGCGTGTTTCTGCGATGCCTGTAGTTATCGTCCTTGTAAATGCAGAGGTGGGCTCAGAAGACGAGGTGGTGGCTGAGTTGCGTAAGATCGGAAACGTCAAGGAGTCGTATGCTGTTTATGGTGTATACGATGTAGTTGCTAAGGTCGAGGCTGAATCGCTAGACAAACTGAAAGAGATAATTACTTGGAGGATAAGAAAGCTCGAGAAAGTCCGGTCGACCTTGACAATGTTAGTGATAGAAGGCAGCTAAGCCAGTAGAGTTCTCTCTGCATCTCAAGTACATTCTGTTATTATCTGAGAAGCATTGTACCCGTGGTCTACCGGTAAACTGGGGCTGAAATCCCCTACCCCATTTTCTTGAGCGAGTACCATAGATGAAGATCGTGGCAGTCACAACGGACGTGGAAAAGCAGGGTTCGAATCTACTCACACCAGTTTGGGAGTAGCAACGAATGGTTAACGCTAATTCGGAACGCAAGTCGAAAATAGTCAGCCGCCAGCAATACGGTACATGGCTCTCGACCTAGACAGAGTAATAGAGCTACTCCAAAAACAGTACACTCCACACGTATACCGATACGAGAACCACGTTATTGCCAGTCTCCTTGTGGAGAGTGGTTCACCAAACTACGTTTTCGTCGCTCTCCTAAAATGTGATACGCAAGATATGGTCGTTGAGAAGGTTGAGTCTATTCAGCGCGAACCCTTCGCCATAGCAGACATGACGAAAACTTGGAATCAAAACCCGTTTCTGCCAGAAAAGATTCGAGAAATTAGGCAGTCGATCGGACTACCCCCTTGAGCCCGACACCATGGGTTTACAGTGTTCATATAGAGAACCAATAAGTCAAGAAACCGAGAAGGATTTTGCTGCCGCACAAACGGAGATCCCGTAGTCCACGATCCCCGCATCCGACTTCAGGAGAGGAATTGCGGGTTAGAGCCCTCAGCGAAAGGGGAAGAATCTCACGTCTCTCACGCGTTCGCGAACTTGTTCTCGGATTCCAAGACGGCTTGCTTGTACCCTTAGCCGTTGTTACAGGCTTGGCTGCTGCAGGCTTTAGACCGATCGCAGTCATAGTCGGTGGACTAGCAGAAGCCGCAGCAGGAGCACTCGCAATGGGGTCCGCGAGCTTCCTAGCAAGTCAAGCTGAGAACCAATTGTTCGAATCAGAGATTCAGGATGAAGAGTCCCAGATTAGAGAACATCCGGAAGTGAAACGTCTGGAACTCGAAATGCTACTCAGAGAAGAGAAACTCAGCCCCGAAGATTCAAGATTAGCCAGCGAGATCATCGCGCGGTCACCTATTTCGCTGAACAAGACAATGATAGAGAAGGAATTAGGCTTATCATACGGAGAAACCGGAGCAGCACGTAAAGACGCAATTGTTGTAGGTTCATCCTACGCCGGAGCCGCCCTCATACCTCTATGGCCCTACCTTATGTTGCCTTTGGCTCTCGCACTACCCGTCTCACTCGTAACGACTGCCATCGCTCTGTTCGCGCTGGGAGTAGTAAAGGGGAAGGTCGCTAGGATGACACTACTTCGAAGCGCAATTCAAGTCCTATGCATTGGAAGCGGCTCCGCCGCAATCGGATATCTTATCGGTTTCGTCGCCCCACGACTATTCGGCGGATAAGGGTCAAAGGTTAAGCGGCAGCGCGGACATCAGGAATATTTTCCGAGCGACCCGTCTTCCGTTTCAGTCAGGTCGCGTCATAGGTTTCGTCCCACCGTTTCCATCCCAAGCCCAATCGCACTTGCACTGATGCTCACAGCAACGCTTTCGCAAAGGTGCATTCTGTGAGAAGTGATTGCGCACGTTGTGACCGCATTTCTCGCAAACAGGCGTACTTGAGGAATGGAGTTCGGTGAAGACTTGCATGCAGCGGCAAATTAGAACTGGGTTCTTAGATTCACGTAACACCCCCAAATCAAGAGATAGAATAAAATTGTGCTGGTTTCAACTTGGACTTGAGTTCTTCCAGTCCTATTTCCTATCGAGAATACTTTTTTCCTAACCGAAGTTGTGCTTGATTCAACGTGGCTTAGTTCAGGGGTACATTCTAATCTCACCTGAAGCGATTTCACGTTCAAGCCTAGTTTAGGCGATGTTGTCCCAATGTGGCTTGTCCCTTTGGGGCGGCTGGCGTGGAATTTTCTCACGCCGGCCACATAACAATTCTGCTTTACAATTCTGGATGTCGATTATAGCAAGGCCCGCAGATCAACTCATCTGATGCTTGAAGTTGATTAGAAAGTTGAAATAAAGAAGCTTGAATGGTTCAGTGCATGTCCAGTCAATCCAGTTTGCTCGACTTGTTCAACGATAAGAATGAGCTGCTAGGCGTGTTTCGTAGGCAGGTAGAGAACAACGTGCTTGAACATCTTTCCGGTAATTCGATATTTTGCGAGCCAAAACAACAGGCTAACGGTTTCGTTGACTTCACAGAACAGTTTGCCGACGTGGATCTTACGATTGCTGACATACCCGCTAATCGGAGCGGGATCATCTCACGTCTTCGCAATCAAGCGTTGACTATTTTGCAGGAGAAATCTATCGCCACTCTTGCCAAACCATACTTTGATGCTAAAATTCAACGTGACGCTTCTGCAGCAGGTTTTACAGTGACAGTTTCCCTGGGATTCTTCAACCCGGATAAACGAGTTTGACCACAACGACCTGCTTCATTTCTCAGCCTCATGACTCCGCAATCTCCCTGCCCATTGTGATTGAGAATGCGCAATACACTCTAAACCAGCGATAGTGCTCTTCTTGTTCCTGAGCTCAGGGCTGACGTTTGCAGTAAACTCGAATCTTACTCTGCGGTAATGCATTAAGTAGCTCGCTTCGTAACGTGGGGTGTGAGCATCTCATGGTGAACAAAGCGGCAGTTCAGAGTAACTGTCGAGAATGTGGCAAAGATCTAATCAATAGACCAGTTCCAAACTGGGGCAGATGTGAAACTTGCGCAGTTATGTTCTGTAAGAACTGTCTTCAAGTATTTCACAATCTGAACTGTGAAAGTGTGCCAATAGGGCCACACTAACGGCAACGGAATAGAAGATGACTTAGTTTTGTCAGAAAACCTGCAAATAGACAAACTCAAGCAAATCGCACTCAAACCATCATCCTCATCGAACGACTCGTTGGACCCAATATTGAAGGCACTTGATGCAATTGCAGCGTACGGCGTTGTGGCAATACCTGCGCTCATTGAAATAGGCGACGAGGCTCTAGAGCCTTCGATTCAAAGCCACGCACTTGAACTGATAAGAATCATTAGGGGAACAACAACATAGTTCACGGCTCGGCAATGGATGATGAATGATGATGAATGATGATGAACGATGTTGATGACGATGTGGAAGACGACGATGTTGATGATGATGTCAATGATGAGGAAGAGGAATGGGAATGAGGAGCTTAGTGTCCGGACCCTGTAGGGATTGATTTCAAGTCTTTTTGTTCAGCCAGTCTTTGACGGCCGTTTCTATGGCGGCGCTGAGAGCGCCTTTCTTTCCACCGAGTCTCTTTACTGCCTCTAATCGCAGTCGCCGCTCAATATCGTCTGAGAGCACTATGTACAGTTTACCCAAGTGTACAGCATCAATCCTATCGTGAACTAAGTAGATAAGAATGGACATATAAATATGTTTACGTACATATTGTTAAATAGCATTTGCTCCTTCATATGCGCATAGACGCTGGAGGTGAATTTATGTCAAGTAATATTGTTGCTACTGTTGCTCAGAAAACTGGTTTGTCGCAGCAGCAAGCTCAGGGTGCAGTTGATGCAGTCGTGGGCGTGCTCAAGAGTAAACTTCCAGCTCCAGTTGCGAGTCAGATTGACGCCGTGCTAGCTGGCGGAGCCTCCAGTGGAGGAGCTGCCGGAGTTGCCGGTAAACTGGGTAGCATGTTCGGAAAGAAAGAGTAAACTCCCGCTCTGCACAGAGCAGGAACCACCCCATTTTTCCCATTCAAACTCACCAACGTCTACGACCACGAAAAGGAAAGTGGACCACTTGAGTGAGATTGTCAGAGAAAGATGAAGAGGAAGAGCCTTGGAAAGGAAGAGGAAAGACGAAGACTAAGCAGGGAATTGAAATTCGAAAAAAAGGAAAATTGAGCAAAATAATGAGGTGAATGTTAATGCCAGCAGAATCAAAATTCGAAGTCTACAAAGACCATGCTGAAAAGTTCAGATGGAGATTGAAAGCTTCGAACGACGAAGAGATGGCGTCAGGTCAAGGGTACGAATCAAAAGAAGGCTGCAAGAGAGGAATCAAATCGGTGAAGGCCAACGCTTCCAAAGCTAAGATCGTCGACATCACCGAATAGAACCTCTGTCCACCAGAGGTTACCCCCTATTTTTGCCGTTGCTTTCTTTTGTGATGTGCGGTCTAGCCGTGCCCACACACAAACTGAATGGATAATTCCCAATCGTTCACTTATTTTGCCATTTTGAATCGATTATCAATGACGATCTTTCTCTTCGAATGGATAGCGACCTTCGAAAACTCATATATACGCACAAACGGGCACGCTTGGATTGATCTTGAATGTCATTTGAAAATGAAATGTTGGACGAGCTAAGGAAGATCCGAGAGGCAGTCACTCCGAAGTCGGCGCCACCCGAACCGAAACCAAAGGGACTGATCGCTGAGTTTATGGATTTCATTGGCAAGGCGGGAGTAATCGGACTGGCCGTAGGATTCATTATGGGCACGTACATCGGCAAGGTGGTTTCAGCTCTCGTTCAGGACATAATCATGCCCATCCCAGGTGCGTTAATCCCTGGTGGAGACTGGAGGAAAGCCGTGGTAAGTTTACCCATCGGGGCGGGCATGAATTTCGCAATAGGAGATTTCGTGGGAGTTATTGTAGATTTCCTGATCGTTGCTGTCGTGGTTTTCTTTATAGCAAAATACGCTGGAAAAGCAATGGAAAAATCCGAGGAAGGCCTGAAAGAAGGAGTCAAGGAAGGCAGGACAGAGTAGTTATCCTTCAATTGTGCATGCGGTCCTAATGGTACTGGCACTGTAATCTGAACTGACGTCGTTCCGTGATGCTTCACTGCTGGCCTATATGTACCGGTAAATTGGGGCTGAAATCCCCTCCCCCGCCCCTGTTTACCGGACGATTGATTCATTTTCAAGCAGGTTTTGAGAGTTCTTGAGAACTTAAGCTGGCATTTTTACTACGATCTTTTCGCCTGCGGTTGCAACATATTCCCAGCCGCCCTCAACGTACTGTTCCAGTTGACCGTTGGGGATCACCTTCTGCTTTGCTCCATTTTTCGACCCATTCGTACCATCTGTCGCACTAGTGCCAGTTAACTTCTGCTTCATCAAGTCCAAGATTTCATCGTTCGACATCTTGTTTAGGTCCCGCTTGGCGAAGTCTTTCTCAGTGAAGCCCACGACTTCCAACAGATGCTTCTTGACCGCTTCCTTGATCTTGTCTTCGCCAGCTTCGGATTTCTTGGTTTGGAGATATTTCGCCGCAGCCTTTGCGTAGGACTCTCGCATCTTCTCCACTACATCTTGTGAAAGGCCTTTGTTTACCGTGTAAGTGTGCTCCATGTCGCCCTTGTGCCCCATCCAGAAAATGCGGTAATCTCTGATGAGTAGGGCATCAGATTCTGCCATCATCAGTCGTGTGTCGAAGTATCTCCTTAGCACGTATGGTCTCCATTTGAATGCTGCTGCACGGATTGGTTTTCGGATCAAGTCGCTGACATTCACTGTGCGAATATGTTTTCCTGAAAGGGCATGCTTAGATGGGGTGATTACCGGCGAGTTGGGCGTTAGCGTTTCTGTCATCAGTCTAAATTCCAAGTATTCTTTCAGGTATTCACAACCTTCTTCGCTCAGAAATGTGAAGAACTGGTTCCTAGTTTTGGAAAGGCTCTTCCGAACAAGTATCAGAGTGGGTATCTTCGAGAACTCCACGTTGCGGTCCTTGATGCTGAGTTCAGGAAAGTCACGTAACTGAAGCCCATCCTTTCCCAGATAGTTACCTATGACTTCTATTCTGACTCCGCTGAAGGCGACTAGTGCGCAGGCGACACGTGTTCGAAAATCTGCCATGTCAAAGATGCGTTTCAGCTCTTCGGGTGTTGGTGGCCGTTCGTCCGCAGTCCTTACGAGTTCATCACGTCTAGCGATCTTGATCCGCTGCTGTACCTGAATCCCATTGAATTCTAGCCAGCTTTTCACCGGCTTAACACAATTCGAAATGTAGCTCCCACTTCGGTTCTGTTTTTCAAGTTCAGTTACCATGTCAAGCAGGAAGTTCGTGGCCTGCTTTCTGGGCAGCCATTCCTTTCGCGGCCTCGTCAATTGTCTCTTCATCGCTGACTGTTATCAGCGGAGAACTCATCACTCTAGCAACGCTAACTTCGTTCGGGTTCAGTCCTTTCGCTACAACTCTGCTGATTATGTCGTGATCTGTGATTATGCCCAATAGTTTTCCTCTCTGGGAGGCGAGAATGGAAGACACATGTTTTTCAGTCATCAATCTGGCAGCTTCCATAACGTTTCTCTCTAAGTCAATAGAAATTAGTGCTTGAGTCATCAAGTCTCTGACTCTAACGACTGTTTTATCTGGCTCTGAAAGTGGAATCATGACACTTACCGGGCCCTGGGCCTTCGAGGTATCTTGTCCAGATGCTCCGGTCAAGTTGAGCCTCCAATTGCCAGTTTGCTGGTTCGATACAAGAGAGCCGTCATGCCAACGTATGCCTCATGCACGCTATGAGGAAGCCAGCTTAACCTCTTACCCTTAATCATCAAACCTTAGCTAGTGTCGGAGCGAATGCTGCAGAGGCTCGCTGCTGGATCAGATTGTCCTGTGCCCGCATATGCCCCTTTGATTCATGTCAGCGTCAGAGTGAAGAGACATTTCCGGGTTAGCGCCCAAGAATGAAATTGACGGAGTCAAGTAGGAAAAAGAAAGAGGTGATGGAGACCGTCTGGGCTGATTCGGTCACGCCTAATGGTGGCCGTGGATCGTTTGTCTTTGTGATGAGTAGCTAATTGTTCCAAGTCCGATTGCGAAGACGAACCAGAGTATTGGTAGGTTGGCTAGTAGAATGAATCCTGCCATAACTAGGATTGATCCTAACCATACAGGCCATTTCCATCCGTCGCCGTAGCCGTAACCGAAGACGATGAAGCCTATGATGAATAATACAATGATTGAGATTGACTGGTAGGGTTCATGCAAAGGCATGAAATATCTCATGATCAGGCCGATGAATGCGAGGATTGCTGTTATCGCTCCAAGGTATGCGTATCGTGAATCCATTTTCTTTCTCGCCTCCCACACAATTGCTAGTACAGGAAAGTCCTGGATAATATTTACGGATTACGTAAAACAGAACAAGGTTTTTTACATAAAGCACGGTGACGCTACAGTAGAATAACCTTGGACGAACTAGACGAGAAAATACTGAAGATTCTTTCCAAGAATTGTCTAACTCCGTTCGTGAGGATATCTAGGACGTTGCATGTTACCGAAGGCACAATACGTTACCGCGTACGTCGACTTCAGAAGAAAGGTATTCTCCACGGTTTTCGTGCGGTAATAGACCCTGTTCACCTGGGATTAGGGACGGCTGCTCTCGTAGCCATCACAGTAATGCCATCGTTAATGCCTCATGTTGCAGCTGCGCTCACCAATCTCGAAAATGTTCTTGGAGTCTACGAAACCCACACCTACGGCGACCTTCTACTGTGGGTTCGAACTTCAACAAACTCAGAACTTTCAGACTTCATAACGTCAAGAATCAAAACCATAAACGGCGTCACAGGTAGCCAAGTGGTTCCTGTATTGAAAACCTGGAAGGACAACATCTAGCCAACCCGATGACCTCATCGAATGTCAAATAATGCTAGCCGAGGCATATTCAATCCAATTGCGAACTGCTGTAAGCACCGCTGCGAACCTTAAATTGGGTTAGCTTCTGGACCACTCTTGGAAATGCGTTCGTCCCCACGAAGTTCCGAGACAATTACCGCGCCTTAACTGACTTAGGTTTTGACCCCAATTGTTCTAAGTAATGATTATTCATTGTCGGAGCTAAAATTGTGGCATGCTAACTGATGGAGTTTGCTACAGAGGATAAGCTCATGAGGGTGGCGTTGCTTTCGAGTTCTGCTAGGCTAGATGACGCTGTTGGGAAATACACGTTTTGCTTGGCTCGAACGCTTGCCGATGTTACCAACTCGAAGGTTGATATCGTGCTTGCCGGTCCCATGAGTCCTCAGTTTTCTTAGTGTAAGTTCCATGATCGCTACCTTTTCTTACTACAGGTATTACTGTACAGATAAAATGCCTATGCTGTATTTTCCTGTTTCATGACTGCAATTCCCATTCCTTGATAAAAGAGAGAAAGACCGCGGCAGTGACAAAGGCGGGGAATTTACGCAAATCCATGTTTTGAATCTACATTTTCAGAAGAGATTTGTGGCACTCGTTCAAATTCGAGACGAAGTTGATCGAATTGTGCGTTAGTGATGCCGCGTGGAGTCTTCCAAGAGATACCTCGAGGCAGTACGGTTATGGTGTATTTCTTGGACAGGTTCGTTAGGCATTCATAGTATGCTCGAACGTTGACAAATGTGACTCTGCCTGCATAGCATGAATCGTGAAAAATTATACTCAGAACTTATTGTGCTAGGATGTCGGTTGACGAAACGGAAGAGTACGCATTTGGCTGTGAGATTGTGAAGGATTGTACGTTTGTTGTGGTTCGACAAAAGAATGTGATTCTGGTAACTTGCGCTCGCTAATGGCTGTTAAAATTTCATGTTTTTGACAAGTTAAGAGGTCTTGGTTTTGGTGATGCCTTCTTTTCCGTAGGTGATTTGGTTGCTGAAGAGTCCTTGTATGCCGTAGATGTCTTTCTGTTCGTGGGCTAATGGGTTCAGGAGTATGAGAGCAGTTATTCTGGGGTTGGAGAGTTGTTCGATTGCGTTGCTGGCGAATGCGTAGGCCGTTTTGAAGTCTGTGGACAATGCGAGGTCTGTGAGGTTATCGTAGACCAAGCTGAGAGGCCCCTCACGGTGCTTCTCCAACAGGGGTGACAGCATCAAACCAGGCATCATCTCAACGAACTCAACTCTTTTCTCGTCACCAACAACCTTTCGAATAGTGCTGTCTCTCTTAGTCAAGACAAGGCTCGATTCAGTATGGGCGATGCTTTCCATGACGAAATCTCTCACGAATCTCTCGAAAGGTGTGGACGGATCGAATTCTAAGAGGATCTTTCTTCCCTGCAGCGTCTCGTGGGTAACTCCTAATTGTTCGGAGAACTTCTCACCCCTAGCCTTCTCCAATTGTTGCTTCACTTCTGCTATGAGTGCTTCAGGGGTGAAGGGTTTGGTGAAGTAGCCATCCGCTCCAGCGTCAGCAGCCATCTTTCGGTCAACATCTCGTCCGAGAGCAGTGAACATTACAATTGGGACGTGTTTAGTTTTGGTTTGGCTTTTCAGAATTTTGCAGACTTCTAACCCGGTCTTCCGTGACATGACCACATCTAACAATACCCGGTTAGGTATCTCAGCCTCCGCCTTCAGTAAGGTCTCCTCAGAGTTAGAAGCAGTGACCACTTGGAATCCATTCTTCTCCAGTATCCTTCTAGTCAGGTTGAGGTTGTCCTCCTCATCATCCACAACCAGAATCCGGTCCGGCAAGCTAGTCTGCCCTCTTGGGTTTAGGGAGAGTGAACGTGAACGTGGCCCCTTTTCCTTCCCCCTGTGATTCGGCCCAGATCTTGCCACCGTGAGCTTCAACTAGGGCTTTTGATACACTGAGACCTAAACCTGTACCCTTGATGTATGACGGTTTTTGGATGGCTGCGAACGGCTCAAAAACTCTCGGCAGATCCTCCTTTCTAACGCCGATACCGTTGTCCGAGATCGAAACCTTGACCGTTTCGTCTTCCTCTTCTACACGAAGGTTCACTTCTCCGCCTTCGGGAGAGTACTTGGCGGCGTTACTGAGCAGATTCACAAGGATCTGGGCAAGTCTCACCTCATCTCCTTGAATCAGAAGCTCGCCTTCTGGAACTATTACTCTAAGGTTTAGCCGCCTGTCCGTCAGAAGAGGTTTAATCTCTCTAATGCAGCTGTCCGTAACTTTCTTGAGGTCTGTTGGTTGAGAATTCAGTTGGAGTCTTCCAGCCTGCATCCGCTGAACATCCAACAGATCACTAACCAAGCTGAGGAGCCGGTCCGTGTTGCGTTTAACCACTTGCAGGTCGGACTCCACCTCCTTGGATATCTGTCCCGGCTCAGCTGAAAGAGTAAGATCCACGTAGCCTTTGATGGAGATTAAGGGAGTACGTAGCTCATGTGTGACCGTGGAGATGAACTGGTCCCTCATCTTCTCCAGCCGTTTACGCTCAGTCACATTGCGGCAGAGCGCGGTGAGCATTTTTCCGTTCGATGTCTCCTGCAAAGTAGCGTTGATAAGAAGGTTGAACGTGCGTCCCGTTGCTCTGCAGATAGGTAGTTTCGAGGTCTTGTATGTATCCCTGCCGAGCGCATAAGGCAACCGCTTCGGCGTTGTGACTTTTTTCCTCAGGCGCAGTCCACTCAATCACCGAATGACCGATGATCTCCTTCATGGTCCCTGCACCAACCAAGCGTAAGTAGGGCTCATTCGCTTCAATCACAATGCCCTTGTCATCAACCACCACGAAACCAGTCTCGGTATTGTCTACGAGCAGATGATACCGTTCCTCGTTATCTCGCAACTCTCGAGTCCGTTCTTGAACTGCCTCTTCTAAATGTTCTACGTGGTGTTGAAGCTCCTTCTGCAGCTTCGTTCGCTCGGTGACATCGCGGATGTTGCATTGAATCACTTTTCTACCGTCAGCTTCGTAGACGGTGCTGACGAATTCTACGTCCACACTTCCCCTTTCCTTGGCCTCGATGGGAGTTGGCTCTAGGCGGAGGAAAGGCTTCTGCCGCAACTCCTCCACATCAATCAGGCCCTTAACATCGTTGAATGCTTCAATTTTCCGGAGTTCCCTCCCCAGAAGCTGGTCGAGGGAAAGGCCGGACAGCCTCTGCAAGAAGGGGTTAGAATCAAGGATCCTCAGCGTATCCGCGTCGAGAATGATTATGCCCTCTTGACTTGACTCAAAGAGCCGACGATACATCGCCTCGCTTTTCCTGAGACTCTCCACATCTCTCAGGCGGCCAAGCGCTGCCCCTACATGTGTTGCTAATGTTTCGAGAAGGTTCTGATCATCGTCGTTGAAGTTGTCTGTTCGCGTGCTGTCAACACATAGAACTGCAACCACTTGACTGTATGTAAACACGGGCACGATCAGTTCCGAAAGCACGGTGGGAGGTCCAGTCCAATCGTACCCTTTAGGGTCAACGTAGGCGGGTTCTTTTCGGGTGTCGGATATTCTGAGCGTCGATTTCGTGTTCGTGGCTTTGACTGTTAACCCGCGCCCATTCAATGGCTGCGCTGAGAAAACTACTGGAAGACCTCTCCTCCCCTTCATTTGTAGAGCAGCGTTCTCCACTAACAGAAAGTCGGCGTGTTCGAATCCAAGCGTAAGCCCCATTGCATCAAGAGTGCACTTGACGATAGCGTCAATGTCATTCGCTGAGCCGAGTTGCGACGCGTGATCGTGTAACGTCTGCAGCCTAGTTTCATGCCTGACGCGTTCGGTGATGTCTACGAATGTTGCTTGCACGGCTGGCTGTCCCTGGTACTCTATCCTATTTGCGGAGACCTCCAGCCAGCGTACTTCACCTCCTTTTCGTATAGCGCGGAACTCGTAGGACGACAGTACAGGTTTGCCTTGCAGTCGTTCTCTGAAACGGCTGAAGAAGGTCTCGCGGTCTTCACGGTGCACCAGTTCCTCAACTTGCTTAGGCGAGAGGGATGTTAACTCATCTGGAGTATACCCGAGGAACTTCGCGATAGCGGGGTTAGCGAAGACCAAGCGAGGAGGAATCCCCTGTGCTACCAGTATTCCTTGCAGCGACTGCTCTATCAGAGTGCGATACTTCTTCTCTCTCTCCTGCACCTCGTCCAGCAAGCGTTTGCGTTCGGTGACGTCGCGCGATATTACGAGAACAGCAGTCGTTTCGCTTCCTGTTTTTAGGGGGAGCCAATGCTCATCCCTCCAGGAAACGGCGTCTGGAAACGACACTTCCTCTTCAGTATGGATTGGTTCATCCGTTTGAAGGACTGTTGATACCGGAACACCCACTCTCTTAGCCGCTTCCGGTGGGAAGAGATCTGACGCCTTCTTTCCAATTATCTCTTCTAGGGTGAGTCCAAAGTGTTTCAATCCGCTTCTATTCATGTACTGGAGACTGGAGTCCCGTCTGACAATGATGATATCGTCTGGGGATGACTCGGCCAGAGTACGATAGAGCTGCTCACTTTCCCGCAGCTTCCCTTCCGCCCGCTTGCGTTCGGTGATGTCGAGTGCAAACGCCAATACGCCAGTGATATTACCTGTCGCGTCTCTGTATGGGGTCTTGTCTGTCTGGGCCCATCTTGTTCCTGTGGGCGTCTCGAACGGCTCAACTATCTCTTTTTTCGGTCGTCCTGACGTCATTACTTCCTCGTCGTCTCTCCAATACCTGTTCGCCTGATTAGGGAAGAGCTCACGGGTTGACTTGCCTTCCAGTTTCTCCTTGGGTAAGCCGACCGCGTCAACGTACGCTCTATTGACGTGGACAAGCCTATGCTTCCCGTCCACTTGGAATATCATCGCCGGCACTGAGTCGAATATGGTCTGTAGTTCTTCTCGTTGTCTTCGAAGCTCAACCTCTGCCCTCTTGCGTTCGGTCATGTCGGTTGCGTAGATGCGCACAGCACCGTAGTCCGGAGTGAAGTGAAAAGTCTCGCCGAATATTGCATTCCCTAACCGCACCTCGCGGTAGAACTCGCTCTTCTTCTTCTTCTTCTGCTTTAGATCATCCAATATCTCGTTCATGTCTCTGGGCAAGAATGCCTTCGGGTTATCCTCTAGGCCTAGCGTTATCAGCGTCTCAACGGTTGCAGGGTTTCGGTAGGTGATTTTGCCAGCAGAATCCACCTCAATGACTGGGTTCGGATTCAGCTCAGGAAAGGAAGCCAGACGCTCGATTGCATCTGCTTGCGCCCTGACGTCGGAGCAGGGGGGAGTATGTCTGCCACGTTTGGGTTTCGCTTTCCCGGAAGCTGTCATTGTTGTGGTGTTGCGGAGGAATTTTCGGACTCGGCTTCTTTGCCCCACATTCACAAAAATCGCCTAACTCATAGAAAGAAAAGGTCAGCGCAACTGAATAAATGAGGTGTTTGACGTTCATATTTGAGAAATCAAATGTTTCAGCCTTGACTTGTCTACGGTTCGATCCTGATTCGCCACCAATAATCACCCAATCAATTCCTGACAGATCAAATGGCGGCCGGGATTCCAGGCCATAACCGAGCAACAGAATTCCGTTATTTCAGACAGATGCGCATGGCAGCTTCTTTCTGACTTGGTTGTAGATTTTGATGGGTTTGCCGGTTCGGGCTCGCTGTTGCATGTACCAGAGCGTGTTCTTCCTTATCCCAAGCTCTCTAGCTTCGGCGCAAGACATGGACAATATTCTACTCCTTACAGCTTCGGAATCGTCTCTCGGCAATTCTGGCCGCGGATTATCGAAATCGAGTTCGCTTCGTCTACCGAGAATGTAACTCGCCAGTTCCTGACATTTCAGCCTCATCACGGTATCCCAACCGTACAACTTGCCCCTATAGCGGGTTGTTGAGTTGAATTTGATTTGTAACGCGGCTAGTAGCTTCTTTGCTGTTTCAGGTTTCAATCGAAGGACATAGTTGTCGAGCCTGTAGAAGTCTTTCTTGCTGAAACGTTTGTACTCTAAGCATTCGATCAGAGTAATGTCGATGAGCCATCTGAACGGCTCCTGCAGATCATAAACGAGTGGATACTTGGATTGCTGAGCTTCGTGCAGAAAACCAATTGTAGACTCTAGCCCAACGCTGTTAATGGCCTTGCGGCATTCTGATTCTAGAACCGCGTATCCGTAGTTGAGTAAGCAGTTGATTGGGTCGGATGCGTTCATTTGACGTGACTCGTGCACTCTTGAATTGAATCCCAGCTTCTGTGGGAGAATCCGTTGCAACTGTCGCGAGTACAGGTCTGCAATGTGCCCCTCAACTTGCATTAGTTTCGGCAAGCTGTCGCATTCAGCTATTCGTGCGATTTCAGATTCAACCTCGTGTGTGTCTAGATCTTCGTGCTTGTCAGATAGCCAGCTGAGCTCTTCTACTGTCCTTTGCGATTTTGCTTCAATGAATTTCTTGGCGATGTTCATTCTTGTTTCAGGATCATTGTAGGCTGATATCTGAGCAATTTTCAATGGACCATTAACAGGGTCCCTTGGCAATGTCGAAGATAGGAGTGTTCCATTATAATCGAGAACAAACAGCGGGATGCCGTGGCGCATTAGCCACTTGATCGCATCAAGGCTAATCGTACCTGAATGTCCGTCAATTATGACTGAGTCGAAATGCGCATGGCGTGGTTGAACGTCAAGTTGTTCTGGTTCAATGTCTGGTTCGTGAATGCCATCCCGAATAACGAGTCTTGCTCGATCTACGTTGAGTGACACGTTGAAACCTGAGAGATAAAGCGGATTCATATCCAATCAAACCTTCCCGGCTTTGAGTCCTTCTTCTACGTCGCGTACTATCGAGGGCATTTCGCTCGAAAGCTTGGAGAAATTGTAGGTCATGGACGGTGCAGGTTGGCTGCACTAGCGAAGCTTCTCCGTGAAGTCAGGAGAGCGTCTAGCCATAAAATTGCGAAATTTTACGTTAAAGAAAAACAAACTTGTAAGAGTCTCTCTCTGAGAGAGGCGTGTTTCCGCATACTCTGATAGACTAGTCCCAAACACTTTCGGAACCGCCTTAGCTATCTTTGTTATCGCTCCCACAATTCGCGGATATTCTGCTGCATACTTCGGAAGCGTCTTCGACTGCTTTAGATTAATCTTTGTATGCTTCAGTAGGAGCGTGGCATACGTCCAAAACATTGTTGCGAGCATAGAGCAGAGATCGTAACTCTTTTCCTCTCGGATACTGTCGGAAGCTACCGCGGCGGCTAGGTTCCGGCTTTCGCCTGAATCAAGAAGATCAACTAAGGCTGATTTTTCATCCGAGTTAAATGCCAAATCTCCGTTAGTGTTTTGAGTAAGCGTGTCATTGGGTTCTTATAGTCAACTGTACACCGGCCCCACCATCAACTGACCCACCCCCCTCAGCGAAATTGCAGCGTTCGCATTCCACTTGCGGAAAAATGGATATCGAGATTCCACGATTAGGGGAACAGTTAACACCCTGAAGGCTATCATCCATCAAGCCAACCTGTCGAACCCTGAGCAGGTGAAGGCATACCTAGGGAGAGCTGAATGTTCAATCAACCGCAAAGAGAAGATAACCGAAGACCTCGACCGCTTCTACAGACATTACGACCCCGTTGAGGCGCGAAGAGTGAACCGCGCCATCCTAGAGACCAAACTCAAAAAGAAAATCGTCTGACGCAATAGTCATGTCCGGTCTGACCTGCAAAGCTTGTTAACGCTGGCCGCGTTACATCTGTTGCTGTTGATAACCGTGAAGCTGTACCCATTCGAGTTGGAACGTTGGCAATCAACGTGGGAGAACCAAGTGCAATTCAATCTCGCTGAGAGTGGAGTTCATCCACTTCTACTGAGGGAGATCCTTGATGAACCGTTCTCTGAACTGTCGACCCAACCTCTTGGTTATGTGCAAACGAACGGGACGCCGGAGTTGAGAAGAAGCATAGCCCTCTATTATCCTAATGCAAATGCAGGGAACATTCTAGTCACTAATGGATCTTCGGAGGCTAACTTTGTTTCTCTTTGGTCATTCCTTGAACGCGGCGCTCAGATAGTTATGGTGCTTCCAAACTACATGCAGATATGGGGGTTGGCGAAGACCATGCATGGAGAAATGAAAGCATTCTGGTTACGAGATGATGGTGATAGGTGGGGCATGGATGTTCGTTCTCTGAAGCGGATCGTAAATAGACGAACCAAGCTGATCGCTGTCTGCAATCCGAACAATCCGACTGGAGCAGTTTTGGATGACGAGACGATAGATGAGATCTGTCAAATTGCCAGAAAGAATGGGTCATGGATTCTTTCAGACGAGGTCTACCGTGGCGCAGAACTAGACGGGCAAGAGACACCGACCTTTTGGGGGAAATATGATAAGGTCATTGTAACAGGTGGCTTGTCGAAGGCCTATGGGCTTCCAGGTCTTCGCATAGGATGGATAATCACCAAACCCGAGCTTGCTGACAAGCTTTGGTCCTACCACGACTACACCACGATATGCCCATCAGCTCTGAGCGACTATCTCGCAAGACAAGTCTTCCAGACCGAAAGACGATCGAAGATACTAGAGAGAACTCGCAACATACTCAACACAAATCTTCCAATCCTCAAAGATTGGATCAAGCGTAACCAAGAACACTTCTCATTCATCCCCCCGAAGGCAGGCGCAGTGACCTACGTCAAACACACACTGAAAATTTCATCAACCGAACTAGCTAAGAGACTTCTAAAAGAGAAGAGTGTTCTAATCGTACCTGGCGAACAGTTTAGAATGAAGGGCTACCTGCGAATTGGTTACGGCTGCCCACAGGATCATCTGATCTCTGGTCTAAATCGCGTCGATGAATTTATCGCAGTAAAGCATGTAGCGTAAGAAAAGCAAGTACTATCTCTATTTATCGATTCTCAGATGACAGTCGTTTTCGTAGTTGCATGGAAAACAAAGATGAAGCTCTCTCCCAAGCCCACGCTGTGAAGGACCGAGCCGAACTGTATTCGTGCAACGAAAGAAACAGAATAGAGATTATGTGAATTGTCCGAAACGAAAAAAGAATCAATTTCCGAGAACAAAATTAGTAGGCGTTCAATGCTCAAATGGACGGGAGCATTGGCTGCGGTCGCGGCTGTAGGGATAGGAGCAGGTTACGAGACAAACCAACTCCTACGACCCATAACCACGGTAACACAAACCGCAACGCAGGCTGTACCGCTCGTCGAGGAACAGGTATTTCAGCAATGCACAACTGGGGGGCCTATCCTCGTACACGTCTCGAATGGTGTGGCCCGCCGGTACGAATCGTTCCGCTATAGTGAGAGCGAAGCCAAACCGTGGACCATTACCGCCGGAGGCAAGTCTTACACTGCACCAACGAGGTTTCCACCATCTCAAATCGCGCTGGCTCATCGAAGAAAGGTCTACTCACCCGACCGTTTGAGATATCCAATGAAGCGTGTAGGCTTCCAACCCGGAGGAACAAGTGACGTCTCCAACAGAGGAAAGGGTGAATTCGTGCGCATCACTTGGGATGAAGCGCTTGACACTATCGCGAAAGAGATGCAGCGAATAAAACAAAAGTACGGAGCCTCGGCTTTCAGTGGAGGAGAGGGTGCCCACTGGGAATGGGGCACACTCCACTATACGAATGGATTCAATAGGTTGCTCAACTTTTTCGGCGGTCAGACATCCGTAATCGCTCCTACCGCTAGCTGGATGGGATACATGTACGGGAGCCCATTCATCTGGGGATACTACTGGCAAATGGGGTTAGGCGACCAATTCGACTTGCTCCAAGATACGATGCAGAACAGTAAGTTGGCCGTGTGGTGGGGCACAGATCCAGTATCTGTCGAAGAGATGCACTCTGGACATGACCCAAGTTACTTCCGATTTTGGATGAGAGAGTTGGGCATCAGGATGATCTCAATCAATCCAATCTACACAGACACGGCTGCCGTTTACTGCGATCAATGGATCCCAATCAGTCCTGGCAGTGACACGGCTCTTGCGTTGGCTATAGCGAACGTTTGGATCAAAGACGGTACCTACGACAAGCAGTACGTTGCCACGCATTCAATCGGGTTTGACAAGTTCAGCGACTATGTTCTAGGCAAGGCACCCGGGGTGGACGGAGCGATCGATAGAACCCCCGACTGGGCCTCAAAGATCACAGGCATAGATGCCCAAACCATAAGCACCCTAGCCAGGGAGTGGGCATCAAAACCCACCATGCTAATGTGCTACGCCTCTGGCGCAAATCGAGGATCCTATGGCCACGAATGGGCGCGGGCGATGGTAGCCCTCCAAGCGATGCAAGGTCTAGGTAAACCCGGCGTAAACATTTGGGGCGGAGGAGGCTCACCGGGAGGCGGCGCTGGCGCACCAAACGATCCGCGACAGTATGGGCCGTCACGCAATGCCTTTGCTATGTCACCCCCCTGCAAAGTGGTTCCACCCAATCCGATCAAGCAGCAAGTACCATCCCTAGACTGGGCACGGCTCACCATGGATCCGAGCTCACTGCCATTCAAATGGCACGGCGGCACTGGTCTCGGATCGCCACCGACAACGTATCTCCAAGACTACAGTTACCCCATGCCAGGGAACTCCACAATCCTCATGGTGTACAGAGTTGGCGGCAGTAAGTTCAACGGAACGCCCCAACAGGGAACAGCCAGAGGGGCAGCAGGCGCGTACAAGAGCCCGGCAATCGAGTTCATAGTAGCCCAAACGCCATGGAATGAACCAGAAGTAATGTACGCCGACATCGTACTACCCGCCTGCACGCTTCTTGAACGAAGTGACGTCACAGAAGCTGGTTATACAGGGCGAATAGCGACTGGGATTAGCACAAGAGTTGTAATCTACCAACGCAAGTGCATCGAACCGCTCTACGAATCGAAAGTTGATTACGACGTTTATGCGGCTCTCGCAGACCGGTTCGGCATCGCGGATAAGTTCACTGAAGGCAATACTGAGGACATGTGGCTGGAGAAGATGTACAACACAGGCACTGTGCCGCTTTCTTGGGAGGCGTTCAAGGCAAAGGGTTACTACATCTTCGAATTGCCCAAAGACTACCAGCCACAAACAGCGTTCCGATGGTACTACCAGAAGTCAGGAGACTCGATAACGCCCACCACTGGAGTAAGCACACCATCGGGCAAGATAGAGTTCTACTCGAAGATGCTAGCTGACTACTATGGTGAGAACAGCAACGCAATTGGAACCGTACCAAAATACTTCCCTGACCCAGACGATGGCAGAGACGCCCCGCGCGTGAAGAACTACCCATTGTTGGCGGTTAGCGCTCACCAGAAGTTTCGCTTCCACGGACAGTGGAATAACGTATCATGGTTGGCGGACATTTACAAGTACCAGGGATACGAGCCGGTGTGGATGAACGCTGCAGACTCCGGACCGCGAGGAATCAAAGAGAAGGATATTATTAGAATTTTCAACGACAGAGACCAAATCCTCTGCTACGTCCACATCACCGAAAGACTAATGCCCGGAGTGATTTGGGTGGCTGAGGGCTCATGGAGCAAACGAGCCGAGCCTGGAAACCTCAAGTCCATAGATACAGGCGGCAACATAAACGTCCTAATCGGGGGTGCTGCGTCACCGCATTGCTACGGCGAGAAATACACCCCTGCCCTAGTCCAAGTGGAGAAGTGGGTGAAATAGAGCAATGACACGATACGCACTCGTAATCGATACTACTAGATGCATCGCATGCAACGTCTGCACAGCCACATGCAAAGACCAGTTCGTAGAAAACGATTGGCCGCCATACTCCCTCGCCCAGCCCGACTCGGGGCAGTTCTGGATCTCGGTCGCAGAGAAAGAATGGGGTAAAGGCGTCAATGTCAAAGTCCGATACATTCCAGAGTCCTGTATGCTGTGTGATAAGCCCCCATGCGTCACAGCAGCCACGAACGGCGCAGCGTACAAACGCCCTGACGGCATCGTCATCCTCGACCCAGCTAAGAGCAAGGGCCAGAAGCAAATCGTGGACGCGTGCCCGTACGGCAAGATCTTCTGGAACGATCAACTTCAGATCCCGCAGAAATGCACCCTGTGCGCCCACAGACTCGACCAAGGCTTACAGCCCGCATGCGTCGACGCATGCCCCACCCAGGCCATAACAATCGGAGACGACACTGCACTCGCATCAACCGTGGCCAACATGAAAGCAACAGTACTCTCCCCAGAACTCGGAGCTGCTCCAAAAGTCTACTACGCAGGACTACCGCCAACAACCACAACCGCTTAGAACCTGAAAGGCGCTGATTTGATGTCAGCGCCAACCAACCTTTTTTCAGTCTTTCCTGACGAAGATGACCCTGATCTGGAAGCTATTCCGCCACTACGCAGTATCGTAAGTTCTCTCAGAACCGAAGTCTTGTTCGCCTAACGCTCCTCTCTCTCCCAACTTATTTCCGCTTCACAAAAAGAATTGCCCACAAGTCTAACACGAACCCTCCGAGACTACGTCCAGAAGCTACTGGAATTAAGTTGAGGTATAAGACAAAAGTATGATTTTGATCCAAAACAAGTCGAAAGAAGAGCGAGCGTGACTTAAGCGGCTTTTTCGGTATCTTCTATTTACTGAGCGATATGACTGGTCGGTCATATCGATACTTTACATACTATTCATCGTATATTCGGTAAAGTTGTTTCGAATCATCTAAATGCTGCTCGTTGAGGAATGCGGGTCCTGTTACAACTCGGATCTTGAGTTGTAATGAATTAATGAAATAGGGTTAATGAATGATGTCCGAACAAGAAGTAGTAACCTATGAAACTAAGAACCACTCAGAGAAGAATAATTCACTTTCAAGACGAGACTTTCTGAAACTATCTGGAACCATTGCCTCGGTAGCCACGCTCGGTGAGCTGACAATCGGCAATCAGCTGACCTCTCTGATTGAAAAGGGGTTTGCTCAGCAGACTCAGGCTGTCCAAGATGAATGGATTCCTTCGAGTTGCTTCATGTGCGATGCGCAATGTGCAATGCACGTCCATGTGGTGAACGGAGTCGCAGTGAAGATCGAGGGAGATCCAACAAGTCCTGACAGTAAAGGTAGAATCTGTGGGCGGTCGAATTCTGGAATAATGTCGTTGTATAATCTTTATCGTGTGAAGAGTCCCTTGAAGAGGACTAATCCGGTGAAGGGCAGAGGGGTCGACCCCAAGTGGGTTGAGATAAGCTGGGACGAAGCCATTAGTACAGTGGCTGATCGTATGAGCAAGATTCGACAAGATGATCCCAGAAAGCTTGCCATACTTGGTGCAGGTCACAGAGGCGGGGACATGATACTTACCGGCAATTTCGGCGTGGTATACGGCACTCCCAACACTGGAATTCCCGCATCAGGCGGTGGCATATTCTGCAGTGGTTGCACGCTTCACACAACGAGTTCTTGGTTCAATGGATCATTCACCTCGGGGCCGAATGTAAAATACTCAAACTACACCGTCACATTCGGCGGCGGAATGTATCTTTCAAACAAGGCGATGCCTTACAGCAACCTACTCCTCACGGAGGCCCGCGAGAGAGGCTTCAAGAGCGTTGCAGTCGATGCTGTAATGGCTCCTTCAGTAAGGAAGGCCGATGAATGGATTCCAGTTAGACCGAGCACTGATGGGGCCTTTTTGCTGGCTATCGTACACACTATGCTCTATGAGCTTAACACCTTTGACATGGGATTCATAAAGAAAAGAACAAATGGACCTTACCTGATTGGTGCTGACGGGCTTTACGTTAGGGGTAAGGATCCGCTCGTCGCAGACCCTGGTCGATTGAATCAGAGGCTCGGGAAGCCATACGTATGGGATCCTGTTGACCAAAAGGCCAAGTCCTTCGACGATAAGACGATCAAGGACTATGCGCTTGATGGCACGTACAATGTTGATGGCGTGACCTGTCAGCCAGCTTTTCAACTCCTGAAAACTCAAGTCAAGGATTACACGCCTGAATGGGCTTCGAACATCACTACTGTGCCAACAGATACGATCAGGAGGATAACGAACGAACTCGTAAACGCAGCTCAGATAGGAAGTACAATCACAATCAACGGAGTAACCTTTCCGTACAGACCGGCTGCTGTTGACACTGGTAAAGGCGGTGAGGTTCATCTGGGCGGACTTGACGCTCGGCTTGCTATGTATATGGTGAACTGTCTCCTCGGCAACATAGATGTACCGGGAGGCTCCAAAGCTGATGGTGTACCAAATGCTCCTCCGGATCCAGCTGACGGAGTGGTGCTACCCGGCACCGGACAACCCACCAGCAAATACGCATCTGTCAAGTATCCTCCGCAAGTGGCTGACCTTTCGGACATGTACCCTCTTGCGTACAAGACGGCCCCCCTAGTGTACAATGTCATAGCAACGCCCGATCAATATCCAGTGCCGTATAAGGTCGAAATGGTACTCCATTGTGCCCTCAACGCGATAAACGGCATGGGTAAGGGCGATTCCGTGGCGGAAGCAATAGCGAAGGTACCATTCTTCGTTACCTTCTCGTACAATTTTGACGAGCCCACTGAAATGGCAGACATTGTGTTGCCCGAAAGCTCGTACTTGGAACGACATCGCATAGCCGACCTAGGCCACTACAACCGTGGTGTCTTCCCCGGTGACCCAGCCAAACCATACTTCGTCGCGGCCGATGTCCTCAGGCAGCCAGTTGTAAAAACCGTCTACAACACCCGAGAAGTACCTGACGTGTTGATGGACTTGGCCGAAAAAGTTGGGATACTCTACGGTGCAAAGGGGCTCAACGGCACGCTCGCATCTAAATTCGGCATTAAGAATCCGTATAGCATCGACCTCAATCGCAAGTATAGCTACTCTGAAATCATCGACCTGGCACTCAAATCAGCCCACGGAGACCAATTTGGTCTTGATTGGTTCTCCAAGAATGGTTGGTCAATCGACCAACCTGCAACAGCTCCTACGGTTGACCAGTATTATGGAATAACCCGATGGCCGAACACGCGACTCCCTCTTTACGTCGAATATCTCGTCTGGGCTGGAAAGCAGCTTAAAAGCGAACTCGACAAAGCCGGAGCCCAACTGAAGCCCTCGAACGATTTCGTGTTTAGCCACTACAGGCCGCTACCCCAGTGGTTTGCAGAACCAAACTTCCAAGCTCCTGCCGAGTTTGACATGTGGGCAATTCACTACAAGACGATGCTGGCCACAATGGCCACGGTCATGGACAACCCATGGATCGCCGAACTAACGGAGCTCTTCGACCCGTACCCAATGAACGTGTGGATGAACCGTGCAACTGCTACTGCGAAGGGTTTCAAGGACGGTGACTGGGTCTGGGTAGAATCCCAACACGGAAAGACCAGAGGCCAAGTAAGGACATCGGAGGCTGTGCATCCAGAAGTTATCGGCATGGGCGGATGCTACGGATCAAGATCAGTCGACTACAACCCGCAAGCAAGGAGCGGCTCAAACATAAACGATCTAGTAGCATTCGACGAGACCGTCATGAACCCGGTGTGCGGTGGCATGGAAGGCCGTGCTAAGGTGAAGGTGTACAAGGGGTAGGTGATTGAGCATGACTAGGTATGGTATGTTGATTGACCGAGACCTATGCGTGGGCTGTCACGCCTGCGCTGTGGCTTGTAAGGCTGAGAATGGTACGCCTCGTGGTGTGTTCTGGTCTAAGGTTTTGACTGAAGAGGTTGGAACTTATCCCACTGCGAAAATCAACTATACACCGCTGTTGTGTATGCACTGTGAGAATACGCCTTGCGTTTCGGTCTGCCCTACGGGTGCAAGCTATAAGCGGGCTGATGGGATTGTGATGGTTGACTACGCTAGGTGCATTGGTTGCAAGTACTGCATTCAAGCATGCCCGTACGGTGCGAGGACTTTCATGAATGAGATTGGAGGGTACTTCCCTGGTAAGGGGTTAAACCCCTACGAGCTTTACGCGTACCAGAAGCATCAGGTTGGGGTTGTGGAGAAGTGTACCTTCTGCTCCCACAGGATCGATCCAGCCGTAAGCAAGGGGCTAGTGCCAGGCGTAGATAGGGATGCTACGCCTGCTTGCGTGATTACCTGCATCTCAGGCGCACGTGTCTTCGGTAACCTTGACGATCCGAACAGCGAGGTTTCGAAGCAGATAGCGTTGAAGCATGCTAGACCAATACATCCTGAACTGGATACGAAGCCGAAAGTGTACTACGTTGGGTTGACGGAGGGCTGGTGACCCGGGGGATGGTGGTTCTCACGCAGACTAGTTGGGGTTGGTTGCTGATCTGGGACTTCTTCCTAGCAGGCACAGGCGCAGGCGCATACCTCTCAGGCATCATAGCGGAATACCTAGGCGATGAGAATAGGGTTGCGGCGAAGATCGGGGTATTCCTTAGCGCTCCACTGGTGATTGGTGGCGTGATATTCCTTATGTTTGATCTGGGGCATCCTGAACGGTTCATGTACGTGTTCACCAGCGCCACTTCGCTCATAACTTTCGGTTCAATGTTCATCACAGCATTCCTAATCGTCTCAGTCATACACATCGGATTATGGATTTGGCCCTTCAAACTATTAGAGAAGGCCACGGTGGCTCGCAGAGTACTAGGCGTGATCGGAGCAGTGCTCGCTCTAGGCGTGATGATTTATCCGGGTGTGGCGATGAGTCTTACGCATGTCTCTTTCTGGGAGACGAGTCTGCTTCCATTGCTTTTCATCGGGGTTGCCACATTGTCCGGGGTCGCAGCGAATTTGATGGTTTTGTCGGTCTATTACAGTCGGAGTGTGGGTGATGCGAAGGAGAGGGCGGTGGGTTCGATTAAGGCGTTGGGGGTTGCAGTGATTGGGCTGGGAGCGTTCGTGCTGGTCGCAGTCTTATTCTACACTGTGTTTACGGGAACCTTGGCGCCAACAGCTCAGGAATCCACTATGCTTCTCACGTCTGGACCGTTCTCAGCGTTGTTCTGGGGCGGCCTGATCGTGGTAGGTTTACTGCTGCCCATAGTGCTGTTAGGAGTGGGGATTAGAGGGAAGGGGACGCTTCCGTTGCTCGCAGCGGTCAGCAGCTTCCTCTTCCTGACGGGTGGATTGGTGTTGCGGTATTTGGTGGTTTCAGTAGGTATCTCCGTTGCGCCTCTACCTTACACTTCGGGTCAGGAGGTTTACTTCCAAGCCTACCCGGCCCCGTTCGTCTCCAGATTCATCGAATCCTATGGGCCAGGAGCCTTCGACTACGCGGTCGTGGGTGTTTTCTTCCTGATACTCGTCGCAGCATACTTCGTCACAGCAAGAATCATACCTACAACAAAACTAACCACAGCAAAGAAAACATAAGACGAGGGGTTCACTCAAGCCTCTCACCCTTCTTTCTTTTTTCTCTCCTTTCTTGCCTGCCTAGACTCCGGGGATCTTGGTGGTACCCTTTGGAGTTGTGAATCGGAAGTTCACTCTTGAAGGGTTCAAGTTGAGCGATGGTCTCCTCACCCGAGTGAAAGGGAAACTGGGAAAACTTTCTGGGCGGAAAGATAGAGTGCGGAGTTTTTCTCCCGAGCTTCGGCTATGTAGAACAGACCGAGTTGCGATAGCGCAACAAGCAAGCTGAATAGGAATTAAGAAAATGCCTGAAGAAGATACGGAAACTGGTACTGAAAAGAAAGTCAGTAGACGTTCAATCCTCAAATGGACAGGAGCACTCACAGCAGCCGCCGCGGCAGGCGCTGTCGCAGGGTACGGAGCCACCGAACTCATGAAGCCTCCACCACTCAGCTTCAAGCCCCCACTATCAGCAAGCGTGCAAGCACGAAGAGACGCCATCGTACAAGACCTAATTAACAGACACACAGGTGAAACCATCACATACTACACTCCTAACACCTACAGGAGGGGTGGGTGCTGCCTAGGAGTTCTGAAAGTACACGTCAAGAACGGTGTCATAACGGCGATTGAGCCTGATGACACGGTGAGCCCGAACATTCCCCGAGAGGATGAGAATTGGAACAACGTACTGGAAGGTACCCTACAGAGTCGAGAAAGTGGCAGGTGGTTGGCTTACCGACAAATGCTCTACGATCCAAGACATCTCATCTACCCAATGAAAAGAGTTGGAGCAAGAGGAGATCCGAACGGCCAATTCGTTAGGATCACCTGGACTGAAGCACTCGACATACTTGCAGCGAATGTCAAGCAAATGAACGAGAAGTATGGGCCGTACTCGATCTTTGACGTAGACAGCTCCAACCCAGTTCCCACTTGGGCTGGAATTGGAATATCACACTACATGACGTGGTCAAACCCTGGCCTACAATTCGCAACCCACTTTGCCCTTAGTGACCCCTCGAAACTCCCTTCGACCTCCGATCTCCAATCCTACGGCTCAGGCTCTCAAGTATCTGACATGTTCAACACAAAGCTGATGGTATTCTGGGGTCTCACTCTAGCTGATAACGGAGACGCAACGCAGCTCTACTACGCGCTGCTGGCGCATGAAAAGGGAATCCCGATCGTATCCATCGGTTGCAAGTACAACCTCACTGACGAGATCATTGCTGATCAATGGATACCGATAAGGAAAGGCACTGACGGTGCAATGGTGCTGGCTGTTGCCAATGTTCTGATTAAAGAGAATTTGTATGACACTGCGTTCGTTGACAAGTTCGTTTACGGCTTCGATAAGTGGAAAGGGTACGTCATGGGCGTAACGGACAATGTGGCGAAGACACCGGAATGGGCAGAACCCATAACAGGCGTACCCGCTGAGACGATCAGAGCATTCGCAGAACTCTACGGAAAGACCAAGCCGGCCATGCTAATCATAAACTATGGCCCGGGCCGAGGTACGCACACAGAGGGCTACTCCTGGGGAGGATATATCCTGCAAGCGATGATGGGCAACATCGGCATCCCCGGAGGTTTTCTTAGCGCCGACGGCTCCGGCAGGGGTCCTGCAGCCTTTATGACTTACCCGCTTCCGAACCTCGCTGCTCAGACCGGCAGAAAACGTGCCAAGACACCCGTCTATAGCAGCTTGGCTCCGCAAGGATGGTTCAACGCAGTACGTCTAAGAGATCAACTAGACAGTGGTCAAATGACCAAGCAAGACTATCATAACGCGATTGGATCCGCAATAGATGCACCTACACCCAACATTCACATGTGGTATTCTACACACTGGTGCCTTCAAATGTATGAGAATGTCAACAACATAGACGCCGTGATAAAGAAACTTGACTTCATGGTCTCATATCGCGTGGCGATGAACGACTCACACAACCGGGTTGCAGACCTCATTCTGCCGATGACGGAAGAGATGGAGCGACCTTCAGAGTACGGATCTGGTTCCTTTACCGCCATTAACAACGGGTTCGTATACTGCGCTAAGATCGTGAACGCTCCTGGTGAGTGCAAGAGCCAAGAATGGCGTGACGTCCAACTGGCTCAGAGACTCGGTGTGCTGAACGACTACTTCTCTAAGTACAATGATTACGGAGATGCAAAATGGGACCAGATGTGGGAGGATATGGCTCAGGCTGCTTACGAGCAATGGGCTGCAACTGAAACTATTAAACCACTTGATCCACCAAGCTGGGCCGAATTCAGAAAGAAACCGGTCTTTCGTTGGAAGATGCCTACGACATCGAAGTACGGCTTCTACAATGAAATCCAGAAAGGAGTTCCGTTCCCAACTGCGACAGGGAAGATCAACGCCTACTCTGACTATATCGCCCAAGGTGAAGCGTTCCTGAAGACCACGAGGTGGGGAGGGTTCCTTGATCCGTACCCTGCATATCACCCGGAGAAACAGTTTGGAGGATTCAATGACCCAGGCCCGAACGTGGCGAAGTACCCGCTTGTAGTAATGGCTACGAAATCGAGATGGACCACCCACTCTTGGATGTCACAGAACCCGCAGCTGAAAGGCGAACTGTATGAACATGTGGTGGAGTTAAGTGTCCCAGATGCCAAGGCGAGAGGGATTAAAGACGGTGATCTCGTGAGAGTGCAAGGCTTCACAAGTCAATCCAACACTGTCCAGCTTACGGCCTCGGTGACTGCGAAACTGACCCCGGGACACGTACACATCTATGTTGGACAATACTGGGACCCAGATCCATACACCGGTATCGACAAAGGAGGATGCTTCAACGTACTCACGACAGACCAAACAACACCCTCGAGGCTTCGAGGGACGATGAGCCGAGTAGAAGTGGTTAAAGTATAAGGTGATCTGAATGCCACAATACGGATTCTTCTTCGATCAATCTCGATGCACCCATTGCGGATCCTGTGCAGTAACATGTAAGGACTGGAACAACCTGCCACCAGGTCCTGTCAAATGGGCCCGGATATATCAATGGGAGACAGGAACTTGGCCCACACCACGAATTAACGTCGTATTTGCTCCATGCTATCACTGTGAGAACCCGCTGTGCGTTGACGCTGCGAACGGAGCCATGTTCAAGGAAGATAAGTACGGCGCGGTGCTGGTCGACCCTGACAAGGCTTCAAGCCCAAGCATGAGGCAAGCTTGGCAAGCATGCCCCTACGGAGCGATTGTATTCGACTCGGATGCACCCATAGCGAATGCGTCAAAGTGCAACATGTGCATCGACCGTCTCGAACAAGGACTCAAACCAATTTGCGTCATGTCATGCGTGACCAGAGCATTGGACTTTGACACGCTGGAGACCCTCCAGAACAAGTATGGAACGAACAGAGATCTTGAGGGACTACCCAACTCCGCCCAGACCAACCCAGCAGTAATTTTCAAACCGAAGGTTGCAGCGAAAAAATCACTGGTGACATTCGACCCGAACAAAGCGTTACAAATCAACGCGAGAACCCCGACTGGAACGCAATTCTACGCATCGCCCAGCGACGTAACGGGCATCCCTGACGGATTAATGACACGGAATAAGCTCGTGCTGAAAGCCACTAGCGTTGAGGATCTGCAGCACTACACTACAACAACAGAATCTTAACAGTACAAACCGCATTCCTATACCATGACTTTTTCTTGATAGTTGTCAGATTTTGAGCGTGGCTGAATTGAGGGGGCGGTCACTCTCAGTCTGACTAATGGCGTGGTCGCATGCTGTTCTAGAGATCAAAGCACGGCTGCTTCGTGTTGGGTGAGTTCTTCAATCAACTTGGTCCATTTCTCCAAGTCCTTCTCGTCCAGATGGAGAGTTACGCTGATCACCTGGTCGACTCGCGTGATCGTTGCTCTGTGTAGGGTTTCTCATGCTGCCACGTGATCGAAGAACATTGCGAGCACGCGACTATGCGTGAAGAGGTAAATACTTGCCAGTTAGTAATATCGTGTCACTACAACATGTAGAAGCAAAATTTGTACATAGCATAGTCGTATATTGTCTGTCGGTCTCTTTTCCTTAATGTTGCCTGATCAACAACGATAGTGTTCTCTCCTTCAGGCTTGCTCTGAAGGAGCAGGCCGAGTTGCGGTCACGCAACAAACAAATCTGAATAGGAAATTAGAGAAATATGTCTGAAGAAAAGAAGAACGAATCAGTTACAGATCAGAAGATCAGTAGACGTTCAATGCTGAAATGGTCTGGAATTCTCGCCGCAGCCGTAGTTGTGGGAGTAGGTGCAGGCTACGAGGCAAACCAACTATTACGGCCCATAACCACGGTCACGCAGACCGCCACACAAACAGTACCACTCGTCGAGGAACAGGTCTACCCGGCAATAACAACAACGGGAAGCCTCTTCATTCACGTACGGAATGGCAGAATTAGTTGGGTGGAACCAATATACTATGGACAAGACGAGGCGACACCTTGGACCATAACTGCGGCAGGGAAGAATTTCAGCCAAGGCAGGAAGCTATACCCTAGTCAAGTTGCAATGGCAACCAGAAGGAGGGTCTACGTGCCGACCCGTATGCAATACCCGATGAAGCGCGTTGGCTTCCAGCCCGGTGGTGTTGGAGATGTCTCCAACAGGGGCAAAGGCGAATTTGTACGCATCACGTGGGACGAAGCGTTGGATACTATCGCTAAGGAATTGCAACGGATAAAGTCGAAGTACGGAAACTCAGCCTTCACAGCATGGAGTTCAACTCATAGGGAACAGGGAACGCTGCATGGGATGGGAACTCACTGGGATCGGTTCTTCGGTATGTATGGCGGCTACACTCAGAGAATCACGGACGGTGTCAGCTGGACTGGCTGGATTTACGGAACTGGTTACGTTTGGAATTACTTGTGGTCACAGGGGCTGGGCGAGAAGGGCGACATTGTTGAAGATACGATGCTAAACAGCAAGCTGATAATTCATTGGTCGACTGACGCAGCGGTGACGAACTCGATGTACAGAGGCCATGATGCTGATGTTCGGCGTTTTTGGTACAAAGAGTTGGGCATCCGTCAGGTCTCGATTAATCCAATTTACACGGACACCGCAGCAGTTTATTGCGACCAGTGGATACCCATCTATCAGGGAACGGATACCGCTCTTGCTTTGGCCATCGCAAATGTTTGGATAAAAGAGGGAACATACGATAAGCAATTTGTTGCTACCCACACAGTTGGGTTTGATAAGTTCAGCGACTATGTTTTAGGCAAGGCACCCGGCGTGGACGGAGGAATCGACAGAACCCCTGCATGGGCTCAGACCATCACAGGTGTAGACGCGCAAACCACAACCAACTTGGCCAGAGAATGGGCATCAAAACCAACGTTCCTATTAGCCTATAATGCCGGTGCCTGTCGAATATCCTACGCCCATGAATGGACCAGATTAATGGCGCTACTGACGACTATGCAAGGTATCGGCAAACCTGGGGTAAACATATGTGACGATCAGAGTGTACCTTTCGATCCTGCGCAAAAGTGCATCCCAGGCTACGCGGGCGGCATCAACTTGGTGGCAAAAACAGTAACAACCAATCCTATCACTCAGGTTGTAGACTGGCTCAACTTCCCAGAAGCCATCTTGACCGATTTCAAAGCAAACCCACCGCTGAAGTGGCACGGCGGCCAGACGTTAAACGTGCCGCAAGATGCCTTCAAACAATGGACATACCCATCGCCCGGAAACTCTGAGATCAAGATGATTTACCTGAACGGCGCTTCCAGCTTGGGCGCGAGCGGTTGGGGTGCGTATGCCAAAGCCTACAAGAATCCCAAGATCGAGTTCTTCGTCGTCCAGAACATTTTCATGGAGCAAGATGCGATGTGGGCGGACATTGTCCTGCCGATCAACACAAACCTTGAACATAATGACGTCTCTGAAGCGGCGCGTGGTTCAGGTTCCGCGCGAACCCCAGTATCGGTAAGCAGTAGAATCTCGGTGTACCAGCATCAATGCATCGAACCACTCTACGAATCAAAGACTGATTGGCAGGTATTTACGGGAATAGCGGATCGTCTGGGCTTCGCAGACAAATACACCGAAGGCAACAGCGAGGATGATTGGCTGAGAAAACTGTACGAACTATCATCTACGCCGCTTTCTTGGGAGGCGTTTAAGGCGAAGGGCTACTATGTATTCCCGTTGCGTAAAGACTGGCCTCGAAGCAACGCGTTCAGATGGTTCTACAACATGCCTGCGAACGCAGACTTCGTGAATAATGGCCTGAAGACGCCGTCCGGCAAGATCGAATTCTACTCGCAGATGTTAGCTGACTTTTACGGTGAGAACAGCAACGCAATCGGAACCGTACCGAAATACTTCCCTGACCCAGAGGGCAGATCGAGCCCACTCGCAAAAAGTACCCATTACAGGTCACTACTGCCCACCCCAAGTACCGCAACCATGGTACGCAGAACAACGTGTCATGGCTAACAGATCTTTACAAGTACCAAGGATACGAACCCATGTGGATCAACTCAATTGACGCTAACTCTCGGGGAATCAAGGAGAAAGACCTGGTCAGAGTGTTCAACGATAGAGGCGCAATCCTTTGCTACACCCACATAACTGAAAGAATAACGCCAGGAGTAGTTTGGGTGGCCGAAGGGTCTTGGTACAAGCCATCCCAACCTGGAAACTCAGACTCCGTTGACGCGGGTGCCGACGCAAACACGCTTAGCTCACGGGACGGAATGTCACCGCACGCCTACGCAGAACGTTACAACTCTATTATGGCACAGGTGGAGAAATGGACGGGATAGAGACATGACTCGCTACGCGTGGTTAATTGACACAACGCGATGCATCGGATGCAACGTCTGCACAATCGCCTGCAAGGACCAATTCGTAGACAATGACTGGCCACCGTACTCGTTGGCGCAGCCAGACTCGGGACACCTGTGGATGTCTATAGCCGAGAAGGAGTCGGGCAAGTTTCCTAACGTGAAGGTCCAATACATAGCTGAGCCTTGCATGTTATGTGACAAGCCTCCATGCGTCGCTGCTGCCACAGGCGGAGCCGCATACAAACGCCCTGACGGGATCGTACTCTTCGACCCAGTTAAGAGCAGGGGCCAGAAACAGATCGTTGGCGCATGCCCATACGGGAAAATTTTCTGGAATGACCAACTTCAGATTCCCCAGAAATGCAACCTCTGCCTCCACAGACTCGATCAAGGCTTACAGCCAGCATGCGTAAGCGCATGCCCAACCCAAGTCCTCACACTCGGAGACGACACAGCCTTAGCATCGGCTATAGCTGACAAGAAAGCTACGGTGCTCAGCCCAGAACTTGGAACAGTACCTAAAGCCTACTACGCAGGACTGACAACCGCAACAACCACTTCAACCTAAAGAAGGCGCCGAGACAATTCGGCGTCTCTCCCATTCTTTTCGAGTCGAAAATCATAATTCAAAAGACCAGTCGAGTAAGCAAGTGGACCTAGTCGAAGTCGTTCAGGACTCGCTGTTATTCTTAGCTTGTCTCAGGTCTCGTGGGTATCGAGATCAAACTTCACCACTTTCCCGTCGGTACATGTTTCTCTGAAAATTTCAGCTTGGAACTTGTACACGTCAACGTCATGCAAAGTCAGCCAAGAATCATTTGGAAGCCCGGCCTTTGAACAGCACTCGCTCAAAAGATCCTTCTCGTCGTAGTTGCGTTCGATTGCGACTTGAGGAAGGATCAGGCCGCTGGCAAAACCATACTGAACAAACAAGCCGTCTTTGCCCAATTCGATTCTATCCTCATACTCGGTGGGCTTCTTCACGCTCAGTAATTCGGGTTTCGTAAGCACACTCACCTCAAAAAGCAAATTGTCAAGGCGACCAATCTTGAAGCCGTTAGATTCTGCGATGCGAACAGCGGAGGCCACTGTAGAGTCGATCGTGGCTTGAGTGAGCTCTTTTGAAGGAAAAGGGTACCCAAGACAACCTAATATTTCCGTCTTCTTCGTCCAAGATGCGTCCGGTGATCTCGCGACCCTTACGAAGACACCGCGTTTCTCTTGCAAGTTGTGGACAACGCTAGGTAATGAAATGTACTCAGGTTCGGTGAGTGATCTGACGAAGGTGTTCCTGGCAAGCTTGACCAAGAATTCTCCTTCCGGTTGAAGTATCATTCGATACCATCGTTAAATTGTCGGTCAATAATGGATGGAAGTTTCAGAGATTGCTGAATATGCTTCGGCAAGTAACTTAACGAGAGAGTCATATCACATGTATATATAGCAGTTAGAGCCCGCTAAACTCGAGCCTCAACAGAAATGCAGTACGATGTCCTAATGTTGCATCCGCCTGCAATCCACGATTTCCGTAAGCGAGTAACATTTCCAGGGCCTATCGCTCAGACACTAGCTGAGAGCACAGAGCAATTCATAATCGTTCCGTTCGGAATGTTGAGTATCGCGAATTATCTGGCCAGAAACGGATACAATACCCTGGTGGATAACATCGGTTTTAGAATGGTGAGCAGTAGCGACTTCGATGTTGAAAGTCACATCAGGAACACGTCCGCCCGCATCTACGCCATTGACCTGCACTGGATTGTTCACTGTCAAGGTGCGATAGAATTAGCAAAACTATGCAAGGCTCTTCATCCGAACTCGCTTGTGATTCTGGGTGGACTTACCGCCACCTGCTTTCACGATGAAATTATTCGAAAATTCAGTTTCGTAGACGCGGTAATCAGAGGAGAGGCGGAAAAACCTCTCCTACAACTCGTTAAGAACGTGATGGGAAACAAGCCCCTCAGCGTAAGTCCGAACGTAACCTGCCGTAACGAGAATGGCAGTATCTCTGTCGCTCCGCTTATGAGACCGAGCGTGACCCTCGATGAATTCGAGTTCACTAAGCCCGATCTCCTTGAGCCCAAGCGATCTATGCCCGTCTTTTGGAAGATACCTGTCTGTCGGGGCTGCATATACAATTGCGCAGCTTGCGGAGGTTCTTCCTATAGCTACAGGACCTATTTTGGCATGCAAAGTCTTTCTCTGAGGAGCCCTGGAAAGATAATAGAGGACATGCAGGAGCTCGCCGAGCGGCATGTTCAGTACATTGAACTTTCACAGGATCCTAGGATGGGAGGGAAGGCGTATTGCCAAGAGCTGATAGCAGGATTGGCCCGGGAAAAGATAGATTGTGTTAGACTCGCGATAGACCTACTTAGCCCAGCCGACGAGGGATTTGTGGAAGCCCTATCTAGAACCGGGATTCGAACAATTCTGAATATTTCTCCAGAGTCTGGATCATACCAAGTGCGAAGGTCACATGGACGTTCCTGGACGAATGAGGATTACATGAGAACAGCTAATGCCTGTTCGAGGTTCGGGGTTCCAATCACCTTCTTCTTCATGGTGGGCCTGGCTGAAGAAAACT
Organism: Candidatus Bathyarchaeota archaeon; assembly: GCA_963835925.1. GTDB lineage: Archaea > Thermoproteota > Bathyarchaeia > 40CM-2-53-6 > 40CM-2-53-6 > FEN-987. Next base: position 528,315 of record CAWIHH010000004.1, on the reverse strand, counting down.
CAGAAACCATTCGGGAAACATGGAAGATGTGGGAAGAACTCTGCTTCCTAGATCAGAGGGCGCGTCTGAAAGGCACGTTCAGAAACCTGGAGCGGTACTTCCCTATAGGTGGACCGATGTTCGGTCAAATGATTCTTCTTGATCCTGGATCCTTAGCCTTTGATTTTCCTGCCAAGTACGGATACCGGCTCATCTTCAGAAACCTAGAGGAGTATATCAAAGGTGTCTCATTACCTTCTTGGCATCAATGGATCAGCTATGAAACGGAACATCTCGATAGACAGGCTCTTGCCAACTTCATCTTAGAATCCATCGAGAACCCCATCTATGAGAGAGAGAAATTCGGAATATATGGCAAAACTGAAACCTCGGTAAACCGATTCAAAGTAGCAGCAGAAAGAATAGCGATTGAAGAAAACGATCGAATTCTAACGCTCGGTGAGAGCGAGCGGGCGACAAGGCTAAGGTCGCTGAGAAGCGCTCTTGACGAATACTTCTCGCCAGAAGCGCCTTCAACGGAGACTGACCCCTACGGGTATAGGCGGCGCATGAGGGATGCAATTCGTTCATCTTTCGGCCTGATGGAAGGCGAGGATACCGACCACTTCACAGCGAGCATATTCGACCTAACAGGTGCCGAGAGGGCAAGGTACTCTTAGAGATGCCATTCAATGTTTGCCAACTGGTGTTTTGATTACGCTCGCCGATAACATTAACGTGGCCAAGTAGCGACCGAGATTCCACGATTGGAGTAACCGTTCGCACCCAAGCCAATATCTCACAGAAGCAATCTCTTAAGACCTGAAACGGTGAACGGGGCGTCTAATCCAAGCCGATTGCTCAATAAACCGCAAAGGAAAGATTTGTGAGGAATTGCCAATTATATGGCTTGACCTTTGCAAACTGTAATATGGAGAATTATCTCATTAAAGACTGGGTTTAGCTTTCATGGCATTGGGCAATTCTTGTCTGGTGATAGGTCATTTTGCAGACTAAGCATAATTGTCTGATCTACATTCTTCTTTTTCTTTCACTATTCCTTGCATTGGGGTCGCAGACGGTTAGTAGTCAACAGCTTGCTACGGTGACTAGTACTGTAGGCTACTTGACTACCACATTCGTAAGTATCTCCGTTACCACCGAGTATTCGGTCCACAACACTACGGTCCTAATAGTCCAAACCAATACTTCCACAAGACAGATCACATCAACCAGCTTAGGAGGAACCACTCAGGTCACAACAACCGCTACGTTGACCAGTCTCAACGTCATGACGGTAGTGGTACCTACGTACTTGCAATTCCTGCAAGCTAACACCGATTGGCTTCTACCCCTAGCCGTGATCGTCGTTGTTTTGGCTCTCCTACTGGCCAGATGGCAAGGCAACATTCGCATCACATAATGGAACAAGCTTACAGTTGTCTTTGTTTGCGCCGGTGGTCTAGGAACACCTTCAATCAGAGGTCTATGCAAAAGCGGTTTCGCGATATGACTGGTTGATAATATTACTGACCAGTCATAATTTATAGAATTCCGAAAGTACGATGTCACATATAGAATCGTTAGTCACATCGTAAAAGGTTCTACGGACAGGCGTTGTTACGCACAAACCGAAAAGGAAGTAGAAAGTTGAAGCAAGAAGTGATCGGTGAAACCATTAACAAAACTTCAGAAATTAAAAATCTAGTTTCAAGGAGGGACTTTCTAAAACTTTCAGGAAGTCTTGGAGCAGTTGCGGCTCTCAGCGACTTCACATTAGTCGGACCGATAAAGACACTGGTAGCAGGAGCGCCATCTGTAACTGCACCCACACAAGACCAATGGATCAAGAGCGAGTGCAGAATCTGTTCGGTGATTGACTACATCAACGTTCACGTTGTAGATGGAATGATCAGCAAGATCGAAGGGTTCCCTGATACGAGAAACAGGGGCAAGTTGTGCGCGAGAGGCCATGCGGGTTTCTGGTACGTCTACGACCCTTACCGCGTCAAGGTTCCACTCAAGAGGACCAATCCTCAGAAGGGTCGAGGCATAGATCCGAAGTGGGTTGAGATCAGCTGGGACGAAGCCTACAACACAATCGCCGCGCAGGCGAAGCAAGTCAGAGCAAAAGGAGCCAACGGCGTAATGTGGTTCAACGACTACTCGCGAACAAGCTACTCTCAGGGAGCACTCTACACAGCCTTCAAACAAGCCATGGCCGGCAACAGCTATTCAGTCGACATGGGAATGAACTGGTGCGGTCACGTTACGCACTACCTCGGAAGGTTGCTTCACGGCGCATTCCAACAAAGCCCAGATTTCCAATACGGCAACTACGTCATAATGTTCGGATCCGAACGGGGCTTTGTCAACGAGGCAATAACGATGATGGAGCCTCTAACAAACGCGCATGAGAGAGGTATGAAAATAGTCTATGTAAACCCAGTAATGTCGACTGGCGTAAACACGATTGACGAGTGGATTCCGATTCTTCCCTCAACCGACGGCGCCTTCGCGTCTGCGATGCTCAACGTGCTCATCCACGAGATGGGCGTGTACGATCCGGATTACATTAAGAAGTGGACGACCGGCTCCTACCTTGTTAGAGCCGACAACGGCTACTACGCCCGAGACGCAGCGACGAACAAGCCTCTGATCTGGGATCCGGTCGATAATAAGGCGAAGACCTTTGACGATCCAACATTCAAAGACTACGCGATTGAGGGCACGTTCACAGTTGGCGGAGTAACCACGAATCCAGGTTGGCAACTGCTCAAGGACACTGTCAAGCAGATGACACCGGAATGGGCTGCACCAATAACCACCGTCCCTGCCGGGACGATTCGCCGCATAGCCAACGAGTTCGGCCAAGCAGCCCAGGTGGGCAGCACGGTCACCATCGGAGGAAAAGTCTACCCGCTGAGACCTGCTGGAACCTTTTACCACTCAGGCCCGACAAATCACGTCCATGGATCAGCCAACGAATGGAGCACCCACCTCCTGCCCATGATAATCGGAGGACTGGACGTACCCGGAGGAGTCTATTCTTCAGGGATGGGCTACGTAGGCGGAGCGGCCGAACTGACATGGCAGGCCAGCAAGGACGGTCTCATACCGCATCCGGACGCAGCCTACACTATGCACCGCGCGCCATGGAAGTACGCGTTTCCACCTAAGACGCCGGAACTCAAGGAGTTGCTACCCTTTGGAGACCACCTCGGCGCCGTCTCGGTTTTGACAATGTCGAATCCGAAAGACCTGTGGGGGGCTGGCGCAAATCACATTGAGTTCGGCGTTCGGCCACGCCTACGGCCTCATGTCCATGTACGCCATAGACACGATTCTAGACATTCTGAGCACAACTCCATTCGTGGCGCTTTCCTGCATCTTCCTGGAGGAACCCACAGACGCTGCAGACATAATTCTACCCGATAGATGCTACCTTGAAGAGTACCTACAAACCGCAGGCTGGTTGCAGCAGCCGGTCGTGGAACCGCTCAACCCAATACCGCACATTTACGACGTCTTCGTAGAATTATGCGACAGGACAGGCGCCCTATATGGGCCCGGTGGTTTCAATGACCTAGTCAACGCCGGCCTCGGCGCCCAGTACAAACTCGACCTGAACAAGAAGTACACAACCGAACAAATGTTCGACGCGATCTCTTACAGCACCAACGGAAAGGGTCTCGACTGGTGGAAGGAAAACGGTGGCCCCATAGCCACCATTCCGGGATTGGATCCGGCTCTGGCTAACTCGGGCCAATGCATCGCACCTGCGACGGCAATCAGCTTGGGCGTCATGGAGTGGTACAAGAACCGGAAGCTGAGGCTTCCCATGTACGTGGAGTTGCACAAGCGAATCGCCGACCAGTTGCGGCAGAACAACGAGAAGAACGGGGTGACGTGGAAGTATGATGACTACTTCACCCTACCCAAGTGGATCCCAAGCCACATCAACACTGACACACCGCCATACGACCTCGTCGAGGTTGCCTATCTACAAAACACTGGAGGTTTCATGAGCACTGAGGCTAACCCATGGATCGGTGACATAAGCGAAAAACTAGACCCGTATGGACTCTACGTCTGGATCAACGAGGACACGGCGAAGGCTCGGGGAATAGCAAATGGAGATCTAATCTGGGTTGAGTCAGAAAACAGCAAAAACCAAGCTAGAGCGAAGGTTTCGCAAACAATTCACCCGAGGGTGATCGCGGTAAGCCGCCACTTTGGCAAATGGGCTGCAAACTCAGTAACCAAAAGCCTCAGCGACAGACACCTGGGACTTGCGCACCAAGCTTTGAGACCTGACAAGCTCGAGTACATCGACACACTCAATGCGACACTTGAGAACTGCGTCAAAGTGAAGGTGTACAAGGCTTAGGTGAATTGCAATGACACATTATGGTATGCTAATCAAAGTGTCCCGTTGCGCCGCATGCTATGGGTGCACATCCGCCTGCAAAGCTGAGAACAAGACTACTAAAGGCATATTTTGGGCTGCAGCAATTGAAGGTGAAACTGGAAAGTATCCCAACGCTAGGAGGTTCTATATTCCGACGTTGTGTATGCACTGTGAGAATGCGCCATGCGTCGCGGTCTGCCCAACAGGTGCGAGTCACAAGCGGGCTGACGGGATTGTGCTGGTGGACTATGACAAGTGCATCGGATGCAAGTATTGCATGCAAGCATGTCCATACGCAGCACGTCACTTCATGGCTAGCATTGAGGGCTATTATCCATCAGGCCTAACGGCTTGGGAGAACCGAGCATACGCGCAACACCAAGTAGGCGTCGTGGAGAAGTGTACGTTCTGTGTTCAACGTGTTGATGCGGGCGTGAAGAACGGCCTTAAACCCGGTGTGGACCGGGACGCTGACCCCATCCTGCGTGAACACTTGCCTAGGACGTGCGCGGGTTTTCGGTGATCTGGATGATCCGAATAGTCAAATCTCACAGGAGATCATCAAACTGCGGGCGATGCCGTTGAAGCCGGCGCTTGGCACGAAACCTTCAGTATACTATGCGGGTTTCAAAGAAGAATTGTAGAGAGCAACAGCAAACACAAATTCGACTCCAGAAATAAACAACCGCTCTCTTTCCATTTTTCTCTTCTAGGTTCTCCTCAAAGAGAGCTCCTGTCGTCTAGACACCTGATGGATTTTCACGAATTTCCATTTACGACGCGAGGGACTCGAAACTGGGGGGGGTCGAGATTCTTTGTGGATTTTCAGTTGGGCTGCAGAACTGAAATGCTAGGAATCGTTGTCACGATAGGCGTCCAGTGTGTTGTAGGCTTCACATGAGGTTTCAAGCCAGAACTTTGAAATGCTTGGTATAGAGATTTGACGGCAAGAAGCAACTTGCAGACCGACGCATACGCATATTTTGCTGAGCATGCGCCCATCATTTGGCATCCGACCACTATCAGTAAATTTGAATGTGAACTGGCTTGCATGAACTGCTGCCTTCATCCATTCTACTTTCCAAGCGAACTTCCCGAACTCCCTGACGCGATAAGGAAAAACCTTACTCAGAAGCGCAAGGGCAACCAGAAACTCATTGTGCCTAAACCTATGCATGGCGTCGGAGGAACCTGCACATTCTACGACAGGGATCAACAGAACCACTGTAGCATTTTTGGGCACAGGCCACTTCGCTGTCGCCTGTACCCATTTCTACCGATAATCGAAAGGGACCACATCACTATCGTACTTGAGCCCTTCCTCAAACGTTATAGCAGCGGCGAGAAAGCGCCTTGGTTCCGCTGCTACGGCGTCGGCCGAGGGAGTGACATCTCCGAACGCGTCGAGAGCCTCTCCAGAACATTCATGGAGCACGTCCTCTCGGAATATCCGTTCATGTTGCACGCCTATGCGATCGATGATGTCGATTCTGAAATAGAAAACTGGGTGGTCACTAAGTATCAGCTTCCCGAATACCGTTCATGGCAGGAGGCCGCATCAGTCGTTCAGGGACAGATGCTCAGAATGAACGCTCTAAGACGTCAGCATGGTTCAAAGCGTTCGCCTGGACTGTTGACGACGAGAGACATAATGTACCTCTCTTATTGGCGGTTCTCTAGGTAGCCTGTGCAGAATTAGCTGTGGCTATCAGGTCGTCTACTTGATCAGTTTCTGAAATTACTACGCCTTTCGTGATCTTCAGTACAGCTGTGTAAAATTCGTTCTTCGCTTCTTCCATGGCGGTATCGCAGAACTTCGGAATCCACGCCGCAAGATGGTCCTTGAGCAATGTTCCTTCAAGCTGCAGCATCCGTCTCGCGTCCTCAACCTTGCCTTGGCTCCAGGCCTCCGCTTCCTTGGCGCACATGAATCGCATCGAGTCTAGTTCGACGCCTATGTAGTCAGGCAGCTGATGCAGCTCTTTTGAAAGACCTGCACCTGCTTCAGCGTAGATTCTTGAAACGTCAATCGCTGCAGGTCCCATAGTTCGTTCTGTTCCGCCGTAGACAGATTCGTAGGGTGGAGGAGGCCCATAGCCACGTTTCAATCCTCGGAAGAGACGAGTCCACTCCACAGCAAGCTCTTCAGCCAGCGCGTGAACTGGCTTCTCATGAATATCGGCTGCGTATTGACTCAGAAGTTCGAACCCACTTGTGATTTCAGAGGGCTTCTCATCGGGGATGGCTTTCGTTTTCAGATTTGCGACTTCTCCACGTTGGAGTCTATTGGCAAGTTCATCGGTCGGTACGTTCAGATACATGGAGGCTAGGAAACTATAGGTCCTACTCCGTGCTGAGGCAAGTTCGTGAAAGTCTTTGGTCGTTACTGTTGTCGAAGAAGTTCTATCTGCTGACAAAAATCCACTTGCAAGACAATCTAGCGCGCGTCTATAACCTTTCCCGCTCTATTTCAGCATCAAACGTCACTTTCCGCTTTAGTCACCAGCGAGACGTGCCATTTTGTAATGCGCGATCTAACCAAATTCGAATGAACGTCTACGTTCTCGTGGTTCTCGGAATATTTTACGATCACCATGTCGGGAAGATTCAACTGAAATAGTGCACAGACTTTATCGCATATTCGTTTGGTAAATGTTTTCCAATGGACCAATTACATGTGTAAACACCGTCGGCAGTTTCAAGGCAGCCAAGTATATGGTTTGGATGTCTGTTGTAGGGTATATAGTGGTAAATGGCGAGATATTAAGAGCTCATCTACAAGAATGCGACGTTTCAGTGTTTTGTAATTGGACAGACGTGACTTTCTAAAACTGACCGCTGCAACAGGTGCTGTAGCGACTCTCAGCAATTTCTTGATTGGCGGTGGAATTAACGGCCTTGTCGAAAAGGCGTCTGCTGCCGCCCAAGCTCCCGTTCCAAACGAAGATGTGTGGATAAAGACTACTTGTAATCAATGTCAGGAATGGGATCAAGTAATTGTTCACCGAGTCAACGGTGTAGCGATTAAGGTAGAGGGCGACCCCGATGGGCTCTGGGAGTCTGGAGGGCAGGTGGGAAGATTTCACCCTATCTGTGCAAATGGGAATGCAGGCATAACGAGAATCTACGACCCTTGGCGTGTTAAGGCACCGATGAAGAGAACCAACCCGGAGAAGGGTCCAGGTGTAGATCCTAAGTGGGTTGAGATAAGCTGGGACGAAGCCTACAACACAGTTGCGGACATGATTAAGAAGGTTCGAGCGAAGGGTGTAAATGGTGTTTTCTCCATCAACCAGAGCGGGCACAACAGCCAGTTCGGTAGCTCGTTTTCTTCAGCAATGAGGGGTCCATGTACCAATATTGGCATGGGAATGAGTTGGTGTGAAACAGGCCATTACACCGATGTTGCCATGTCCGGAGGATGGGTCATGGACATGGACTACGATACGAAACATATGACGAAACTCTTGATTCAAGCGACTTACTCCGGGGAGGTGAGACAAGTACGCATTCAAACGCGTCATCTGGTCGTCTGGCGATCGCCAGACGCGCGGGACTGAAAGTGGTTAACCTTATGCCCCTGGGTACTGTTGCTGCTTCAAAGGCTAATGAGTGGATTCCTTGTCATCCAGCAACTGACGGTGCATTAGCGCTTGGAATGGTCTACGTTCTGCTTCTTGAACAGGGAGTTTATGATGCTCAGTTCCTTAAGCAATGGACGAACGCACCGTACCTCATTGGCAGCAGCGATGGGTACTACGTGAGAGATCCGACAACGAAGAAGCCCATGGTCTGGGATGCGGTCGACAAGGTTGCTAAGACCTATGACGACAAGGCGGTCAAGGACTATGCGCTGGAAGGAACATACACAGTGGCTGGCAAGCCGTGTAGCCCCGCGTTTGCTCTCCTAAAGGACCGAATTAGGACGGAGGGGTACACGCCAGAATGGGCTGCTACCGTTACCGGTGCTTCAGCTCAAGATATTCGACGGTTAGCAACGGAGTGGGGTAATACCGCCAGCATAGGAAGCACCGTTACAATAAATGGTGTGGTATTGCCATACCGACCAGTCGTTATTGCGCACGGAGCTGGAAGTGGGTCAGGTCACCTTTCCGCAATCCAGAGCATGGGTATGCCCTTGAACCTCTTACCTACTCTTGTAGGTGCACAAAGCGTTCCCGGAGCCTGGTATTGTAAAAACGCAGCAATCGGAGGCAGGAACTTCAATAAATGGATTGACGGTCTAAACGCCCCGCTTACACCGACCGCGACGCCTTGGGTGTATCCTCCCACGTCAAATGATCTCAGTGAATTCTTTCCGATTGGGTTTTGCACGACTTGGATTCCTTCCTTGAAGATGGCACACCCCGACAAGTACTACGGAGGCCAAAAGGCTGATCTTGTCTTCTTGCGAAAGGCGAACCCGCTTATCATGAATTACGCATCCAGTGACTTGGAGGAACTTTACGCCACTATGACCATAATCTCCATAAGCGATCTGATTGATGAGACTGGTCTTTACTCGGACATTATAATTCCCGAAAGCACGATGCACGAGGGCTGGCAGTTTGCAATGCAGAGCTACGACCTTGGCATCGAAGTGAAGGGATGGATCACGCAGCCAGTCGTAACCCCACTCTACAACCTGCCTAACGTGCTCGACAACTACATAGAAATCGCTGATAGAACCGGTTTCCTTTACGGCAAGGGTGGCCTCAACGACAGGTTGAATGGACAGATACCGACCGCAGATCAGAAACTCGATCTCAATACGAAGTATACCTCAAAGGATGTTGTAAGTCACATAGCCGCGTCCATCACTGGCAAGGATCTCCAATGGGCAATGCAAAACGGGGGCGTACAGGGGCCCGAGGATATGATGGCACAGTACCAGCCGTACAAAACGCTCGGGGTCAGACTTCCAATCTACATGGAGTGGCAAAAGGAAGTTGGAGATGCGTTGAAGGTGAACATGGACAAAGCAGGTATTCAATGGGATTACGCCAGCTACGATCCGCTACCGCGCTGGATCCCAAGCTTCATACACAAAGATACGCCACCGTACGACCTCATAACAGCGCCGTATCGAAAGATCGGATTCTCGGCCACAAATTCTCGGGCGCTTCCCTACTTAATGGAAGCACAAGAGACAGACCCCTATACATTCTACCTATGGATGAATGAAAACACGGCGAAAGCGAAGGGCATAAGCGACGGAGACCTTCTCTGGGTGGAATCAGTCCAAGACAAGGTGCAAGGAATAGCTAAACTCTCCCAGGGTATACACCCGAAGGCTGTGGGGATTTGCATAAACCCAGGAGGCTACGCGGTGAATGAGGTCGTGAAGAGTTACAATCTGCAGCACCTTGGCGTCCAGTACATGCGGCTGCGCCCCTGGGGCTTCGACTACTGCGACAAGCAGGTCGCAAACCTCGAGAACGCCATCAAGGTGAAGGTGTACAAGGCATAGGTGATTGAGGATGGTAAGATATGGAATGGTAATCGATATGGCCGGGTGCATCGCATGCCAGGCATGCACGTTAGCCTGCAAGATGGAGAATTCCACGGCGAAAGGGGTTTTGTGGACGCATATTGTGCAGAGTGAATCTGGAAAGTGGCCCAGCAGTACGAGAACCCTACTCCCCGTTCTCTGCATGCATTGTGAGAAAGCTCCATGTGTCTCAGTCTGTCCGACAGGCGCATCCTATAAGACCAACGAAGGCATGGTGCTCGTCGAGTACAACAAGTGCATCGGCTGCCGCTACTGCATCCAAGCATGTCCCTACGGGGCGAGACACTTTAACGACAAGATTGAAGGATACTACCCCCAGAAGGGACTGACGACTCTTGAGCAGGCCGGTTACGCTAAGCATATGGTCGGCGTCGTCGAGAAATGCACCTTCTGCGTCGATAGGATCCACTCTGGAATCACGAAAGGCTTCAAACCGGGAGTAGATCCTGAAGCCTCACCCGCATGCGTAGGAACATGCATAACCTTCTCAAGGACCTTCGGCGACCTCGACGATCCTAACAGCGGAGTGTCACGGCTCATACGAACATATCAAGGCCAGCAGCTTAAGTCGGAGCTTGGCACGAAGCCATCCGTATACTACATCAGGAGTTTTTGAGTTGACGCCTTTACAGTCGACTTGGAGTTGGCTTGGCACGAGGCCTTCAGTGTACTATGTGGGTTTCAAGGGGGAGTTGTAGAACATGATTCCTGTTCAGACTGAGTGGGGTTGGTTGCTGATCTGGGACTTCTTCCTAGCCGGAGCTGGAGCCGGAGCGTACATTGTAGGCGTCTTAGCTGACTATCTTGGTGAGAGGAATAGGATCACGTCGAAGGTCGGTGTCTTCCTTAGCGCTCCTCTGGTGATTGGGGGCGTGCTGTTTCTGATGTTGGATCTTGGGCGTCCGGAACGGTTCATGTCTGTCTTCGGCAACTTCGGTTCCCTAATTGCGATTGGTTCAGTGTTCATCACAGCATTCTTGGTCGTGTCAGTGGTACACATTGGGTTGTGGATTTGGCCGTTCAAACTATTAGAGAAGGCTACTGTGCTTCGAAGGGCGCTGGGGATCATCGGTGCAGTGCTAGCGCTTGGCGTCATGACCTACCCAGGCGTTGCCATGAGTCTTGCCCATGTCCCATTCTGGGAGAATGGGTTGCTTCCGTTGCTGTTCATTGGTGTGGCTTTGATGACGGGCACTGCCGCGACGGTGATGGTTCTCGGAGTCTACCAGGCGCGTAGTGTTGGTGAAGCGAATGAACAGGTAACTGGTATGATCAGAAGTTTGGTTGCGCCTTTGCTTGCGCTTGGTGTCTTCGTGTTGGCTGTGTTGTTCTTTTACACTGTGACGGCTGGTATGGTGCCTTCAGCACTAGAATCTAGAATGCTCCTGACGTCGGGTTCGTTCTCGGTGTTGTTCTGGGGTGGTTTGATTGTTGCAGGTCTCATACTTCCCATAGCTCTGCTAGGGTTGGGTGTGAAGAATGGTGGCAGGCTTCCGTTGCTCGCAGCCATCAGCAGCCTCCTACTATTAACGGGCGGACTGCTGGTGCGGTACCTGGTGGTCTCTGTGGGCGTTCCTGAGGCGGCTGATTTGACTCCTCAAACCTATTTCCCAGCCATGATTCCACAAGGCTTCGATTACATGGTGGTAGGCGTCTTCTTCGTAATCCTAGTCGCCGCCTACGTGGTCGCTGCGAAAATCATCCCAACAACCAAACTAACAACCGCAACCAAGAAAACCTAAAACAAAAAAAACATTAACCTTTCTTTCCACTTTTTCTGTTCTTCTTTTTTTGCCAAACTTATCCGGTAATGCGCCAAAGCATCTCAAACTATGCTCGGTCTTCGGCCTCCGGTCTTGTCATGTGTGGGATACGTCCAATGTTTGGGGTGCACATATTAGGATGGCCTACGGATTTGGTCCCGATGTGGAACGCTTGTCAACTTGCCCAATTTGTGGAAGCGAACTCATGCAAGATCCAAAGTTTTGTTCGTCCTGTGGTGCCTACTTGAGATCTTTTTCTAGGATCGAAGGACAAAGCAATGTTAGTACTCGTTAAGATGATCACGAAGATGACTTTCAGCTGTGATGTTTTCTAATGGATGACTCAATCTCTGCGGACGAATTTGGCCAACTCGCTCAATCTAGAAGCAAATTATATGGCTTCTTGAGTGCGCTCTACGTTCGAATTCCAAACAATGAGTTTGCTACAACCCTTCTCGGAGAAAAGTTTCTGTCACTTAGGTCAATAGCCGCGTCTGATGAAGTCTCTAGCGAGATGAAGGAAGGACTGAGGACGATGGAAAGATTCGTAGAAGAAACGAAGGATCGTCCGCGAAACAAGCTGGCAGAAGAACTCGCTGTAGAATGGACAAGGCTTTTCCGAGGATTGAAACGTGGCTATGGGCCTCCTCCACCCTACGAGTCTGTCTACAAGGAGGGGTCGGGTCAGGATTCGAGACAGGGTATTGGAGATGTGATGAAGATATACAGAGAGGCAGGAGTAGGTATGGACGAAAAGGCCGGACAACGAGTTGACTACGTCGGAGTTGAGCTTGACTTCATGAGGCACTTGACTGAGAATGAGACGGAATTATGGAAGAAATCTAACCACATAGACGCTATCAAGTGCCTCCGATCAGAGGAGGCTTTTCTTCTTGAACACTTGTCCCAATGGGTTCCAAAATTCTGTGATGCCGTCCTTCAAGATGCACGCACTGATTTCTATCGAGGTGTTGCTCGATTCACGAAAGGCTTCCTTTCGCTCGAAGCGGAAAATGTCAGCTCGTACATCAAGTTGGCCGAGAGCAACCTACATCTGCCTGTTGGGTGAACGGTGCATTCGTAAATGCAGCTTCTAGACTGGCTTTGATACGATTTCCGTTGTTGATGCGGTATATATGTTACTGAACGGTAACATCGCGGTGTAATTACAACACGTAGACCTATTGTTGGGCAGTCTTAGTGAATAGAATATGTGGCAAAGGAACTTATTCTCTGCGAGTCCGTTCCTTTGTGTTGCTTGTTGCAGCTCTGTGAAGCCGTCTTGAGTGAAGGCTGTGGAGGGCTTAATGGAGTTTAGAGCGGGCAACAAACATGATAGGAATAGGAAATAAGAAATTGTCTAAACAAGAGATAGTCAGTAGGAATTCGGAGCGAGATAAAGCATCAATTTCCAGAAGAGACTTTCTAAAATTATCAGCAACTTTTGGAACAGTCGCAGCAGTCACTGACTTTGCGCTGAACGAACCGTTGAAGGTGCTGGTGGCTGGAGCAACCCCCACAGCAGCTCAACAGGACCAATGGATCAAAAGCATGTGCAGAGTCTGCTCGACGCTTGATTGCATACAAGTCCACGTTGTGAACGGAATCATCGACAAGATTGACGGAGACCCGTCGATGAGTACTGGAAGTCCGTCCGCGACCAATGGAAAGCTCTGTGCTCGAGGGAGTGCAGGGCACTTTTACGTTTACGATCCTTACCGAGTCAAGACTCCAGTGAAGAGGACGAATCCGCAGAAAGGGATTGGCGTTGATCCGAAATGGGTTGAGATCAGCTGGGACGAAGCATACAACACTATCGCTGAACAAGCAAAGAAGGTCATGGCAAAAGGCAAAGACGGCACGGTGTGGTTCAACACCGCTGGGCGAATGAACTACAGCCAGAGTTCACTTCGGTCAGCTTTCAACACCGCCATGACGGGGAATTGCTATTCAGTAGACATGGGGATGAACTGGTGCGGCCACATCCTACACTATATCCATAGGGTGGCGCATGGCGGATTTGTTGGCAACACCGACTACCTACACAACAAATACCAGATCATCTTCGGAAGGGAGAACGGTTTCGTCTATGACTCTATCGCGTTCGGTGAACTATTGGCAAACGCACACGACAAGGGCGCCAGGAATGTTGTATTAACTCCCAACCGATCGTATGGGGGGAACATCGTTGACGAATGGGTCCCCATCCATCCCGCGACCGACGGGGCCTTCGCGTCGGGAATGCTAAACGTGCTCATTCATGAGCTTGGTATCTATGACGTGGATTTCATAAAGAAGTGGACAGACGGCCCCTACCTTGTCCGAGCTGACAACGGCTACTACGCCCGAGATACTGTGACCAACAAACCACTAGTTTGGGATCCAGTTGATAATAAGGCTAAGACATTCGATGATAAGACAATCAAGGACTATGCGATTGAGGGCAGCTTCACAGTTGGTGGCGTGAACACAAGTCCATCGTGGCAACTTCTGAAAGACTCGGTCAAACCCATGACGCCGGAATGGGCTGCGCCCATAACCACCGTGCCCGCAGCAACCATACGCCGCATAGCGAACGAGTGGGCTCAAGCGGCTCAAATAGGAAGCACGATAATCGTTAACGGCGTCGAACGCGCCTACAGGCCTGTGGCAGCGAGTTTTGGGTCAAACCCATCAAACCATGTGCATGGATTTGCCAACTCATGGAGCATAATGATGCTGCTTACGATCGTGGGCGCGTGGGACACACCTGGATCTAGCTGTATGATGCCAAATTCCTATCTACCGACATATGCGACGAATCCTCAGGCGGATGTTCAGTGGAAGACCACTCAGGACGGCCTGATTCCCCATCCAGCGGCTGCCTACAGTGTAACACGAGAAAAAACATGGAACAATGTTTTTCCACCTAAGACAGTCGAACTGGATGAGTTGTTCCCATTCGGAGACCACAAAGGCGCACTGTCACTCTTGACAATGGCGAACCCCAACGACTACTGGAACGTTGGGAAAGCGCACCGCATCGAATTCGGTTTCGGCCATGCCTACGGCATGTTATCCATGTACGCCGTCAGCACGATGGCCGAGGTCCTAAGCACAGTCCCGTTCCTCGCTCTGTCATGCATCTGGCTTGAGGAACCCACCGACCTTGCAGACATAGTTCTACCTGACAGATGCTACCTAGAAGAATATCAACTCAACAACTGGTTGGAGCAGCCGGTCGTCGAGCCGCTCAACCCAATACCGCACATTTACGATGTCTTTGTCGAAATATGCGACAGGACAGGTGTTCTATACGGTAAAGGTGGCTTCAACGACTTGGCTAACGGCAGCCTCAAAGACCCCTATAAACTGGACTTGAACACGAAGTACACAACCGAGCAAATCTTCGAGCACGATCTGCAAGAGCACCAACGGCAAAGGTCTAGACTGGTGGAAGCAGAACGGAGGCGTGAGTGCAGCAGACAAGACAAGCTGCGATGCTGTGTATGAGTGGTATAAGACCAAGAAGCAGCGGCTACCGATTTACGTGGAGGTGCACAAGCGAGTCGCCGACCAGTTGCGGCAGACATTGGAGAAGAACGGTGTGGCCTGGGATTATGCGGATTACGCCACACTTCCGACATGGATCCCAAGCCACATCCACACGGACACCCCGCCTTACGATCTGATCGAGATCGCCTACCTGCAGAACACTGGTGGCTACATGTGCACAGAGGTCATCCCATGGCTTGCTGATATAGGGGAGAAGCTTGATCCGTACGGACTGTACGTTTGGATGAACGACAACACAGCGAAGAACAAAGGAATCACGAATGGAGACCTCATCTGGGTTGAGTCAGAGCAAGACAAGCGCCAAGGATATGCGAAGCTTTCACAGGCGATTCACCCAAAGGTTATCGCGGTAAGTCGTCACTTCGGCCGCTGGGCTGGAAACTCTGTAGTCAAGGACCTCAACAATAGACATCTTGGACTTCCACACCAAGCCATGAGGCCTGACAAGCTTGAATACACTGACAAGCTCACCGACGCGCTTGAGAACGATGTCAAAGTGAGGGTATACAAGGCTTAGGTGAGATGCAATGACACATTATGGCATGTTGATTAAACTGTCCCGTTGCATCGGATGCTATGGGTGCACATCCGCCTGCAAAGCTGAGAACAAGACTACTAAAGGCATATTTTGGGCTGCAGCAATTGAAGGTGAGACCGGAAAGTACCCCAACACCGGGAGGTTCTATATTCCGACGTTGTGTATGCACTGTGAGAATGCGCCATGCGTCGCGGTCTGCCCAACAGGTGCGAGTCACAAGCGGGCTGACGGGATTGTGCTGGTGGACTATGACAAGTGCATCGGATGCAAGTATTGCATGCAAGCATGTCCATACGCAGCACGTCACTTCATGGCTAGCATTGAGGGCTATTATCCATCAGGCCTAACGGCTTGGGAGAACCGAGCATACGCGCAACACCAAGTAGGCGTCGTGGAGAAGTGTACGTTCTGTGTTCAACGTGTTGATGCGGGCGTGAAGAACGGCCTTAAACCCGGTGTGGACCGGGACGCGACCCCATCCTGCGTGAACACTTGCCTAGGACGTGCGCGGGTTTTCGGTGATCTGGATGATCCGAATAGTCAAATCTCACAGGAGATCATCAAACTGCGGGCGATGCCGTTGAAGCCGGCGCTTGGCACGAGGCCTTCAGTGTACTATGTGGGTTTCAAGGGGGAGTTGTAGAACATGATTCCTGTTCAGACTGAGTGGGGTTGGTTGCTGATCTGGGACTTCTTCCTAGCCGGAGCTGGAGCCGGAGCGTACATTGTAGGCGTCTTAGCTGACTATCTTGGTGAGAGGAATAGGATCACGTCGAAGGTCGGTGTCTTCCTTAGCGCTCCTCTGGTGATTGGGGGCGTGCTGTTTCTGATGTTGGATCTTGGGCGTCCGGAACGGTTCATGTCTGTCTTCGGCAACTTCGGTTCCCTAATTGCGATTGGTTCAGTGTTCATCACAGCATTCTTGGTCGTGTCAGTGGTACACATTGGGTTGTGGATTTGGCCGTTCAAACTATTAGAGAAGGCTACTGTGCTTCGAAGGGCGCTGGGGATCATCGGTGCAGTGCTAGCGCTTGGCGTCATGACCTACCCAGGCGTTGCCATGAGTCTTGCCCATGTCCCATTCTGGGAGAATGGGTTGCTTCCGTTGCTGTTCATTGGTGTGGCTTTGATGACGGGCACTGCCGCGACGGTGATGGTTCTCGGAGTCTACCAGGCGCGTAGTGTTGGTGAAGCGAATGAACAGGTAACTGGTATGATCAGAAGTTTGGTTGCGCCTTTGCTTGCGCTTGGTGTCTTCGTGTTGGCTGTGTTGTTCTTTTACACTGTGACGGCTGGTATGGTGCCTTCAGCACTAGAATCTAGAATGCTCCTGACGTCGGGTTCGTTCTCGGTGTTGTTCTGGGGTGGTTTGATTGTTGCAGGTCTCATACTTCCCATAGCTCTGCTAGGGTTGGGTGTGAAGAATGGTGGCAGGCTTCCGTTGCTCGCAGCCATCAGCAGCCTCCTACTATTAACGGGCGGACTGCTGGTGCGGTACCTGGTGGTCTCTGTGGGCGTTCCTGAGGCGGCTGATTTGACTCCTCAAACCTATTTCCCAGCCATGATTCCACAAGGCTTCGATTACATGGTGGTAGGCGTCTTCTTCGTAATCCTAGTCGCCGCCTACGTGGTCGCTGCGAAAATCATCCCAACAACCAAACTAACAACCGCAACCAAGAAAACCTAAAACAAAAAATACGAACCTGACCACAGAAAACTTTCCCTTTTTCATTTATTTCCTTTCTTTGCAGTTACTATTCTAGGCGGAGAACGCTTCTGTTCAACTCATTGGTGTGGACCCTTCTCCACTCCAGTATTGAGTCAATACGAAGCTTGAAATTGGATTTGGCATTTGTATGTACTGATGGACTTACTTCATACTGTAAATGCTAAGAACTCTTGACTCTTTCGGCAAACCATAACCAATAGGCATGGAGCGGAAGACAATACGGGCATAGAAACATCAATCTTCACTTTTCTTTTCGACAAGGCGTTGCTTGATACCGTTCTATATCTGGTCTTCTTCTTTTTCCTGATAGTCGGCGTGGGTTCCGCATACCTCGCGACATTGAGTGAAGTGATAGGTGTTTACGCGCGAGTGCGGGAATACGACGAGTGCGGCTACTTGTTCGCGAAGCTGGGACAAGTATCCCTCGCGGTTGCGCTCATCTTCTCAATGGGATTGATTTTTTCCGCGATTATGCAGCCAACAGCATTATCATCTTTCTTCGACCCGGCTGTCTTCAGTAAGCCCTTAATCCTAATGACCAGCCTGTTTATCATTGAACTACTGCTGGTTACATTCTACACGAGGACGTGGAGCGCCCTTAATGAGAATAAGAGGGCGCATTTGTTTCTTGCTTCTCTGGTCTGTGTATTCGCTGCGGGGGCCATTCTTGCCTTCATGCTAATTCATACGTACACGCTCGCACCACAACTGCCCCAAGGTGTCATCGCCGTTTTGAGGCCTGATAGTCTGGGTTGGGGTGGGCAGTTGTCATTGATGGTGAATCGAGCCTGGTTGCCTCTGACTTTGAAAATGTTTCTGGCTGGTTCTCTCACCGCATCGCTTATCCTCTCAGCAGTTGCCGTGCTGCGTTACCGGAATGTGGTCGACGGTGAAGCAGGGCATCGGTTAAGATTTCAGGCCACGTGGTGTTTCAAAACTGGATTATTTTTTGGAGCGCCGATACCTATCATAGGGTATTGGAACGCTGCAATCTTCCACACACTCACGCCGACAATCGCGCTCGGCCTAATGGGAAGCACTGGTGGAGGCTTGGCCGCCAGTTTAACCTCAACTGTGAGCCCACTCTGGCATCTCGGTGTGATTGGAGCGATGCTCATGGGAGCAGCTGCTGTCGCTTACTATCTCGATCTTGACACAAGGAATAGTCGGCCGCAGTACAATCGGGGGCGTGTAATCCAATTGATGATCTTGCTCAGTCTTGTTCTGTGGACGCTCGCCGTCTTCGGAGCGTTGGACGCTAGCATTTCTTATCCAACACAGGGGGTTCTGGCCGCATATGTGCTTCTAGGAGGCTACTTGATCTCGGTTACTCTCTGGCGATACTCGAAAGGCCAGATGAGGCTTCGAATACCTGTGCTCCTCTTTGCCTTGGCGTGCATTGGTATTCTGCTCTATGTTGGGCCACATAACCAATGGTACCTCGCAGCACAATATGGTGGGGTTCCATGGCCGCCTGTTTCGTTCGTTGTCGCCATTCCAGTGGCATTCTTGCTTGCAAGAAAGATGAAGATGGGGCGATATATTCTCATTCCGATTGCTGCTTCAATCGCCCCGTTGGGCGTGTTGGCGAAGTTCATGGACGTAGCTTTTCTTAGAGGAGGAGGTATAGTGACGATAGACCCCGCTTCGCAGGACACTGTGAATTCGTGGGCCTATCAAAATTACGTAAATCTAGAACCGCTATCGAAGACTTACCCATTGGTGACCGCTCAGCAAAGTGTTCTAGCGATTACAATAGGGTACCTCATTTTCTGCATCCTAATGTTCTACGTATATCGATTCTCAAGACCTGCGCATGAGAGTCTTACTTAGGTGACAGAGTTGCAGTTGGCTAGAAGAGACTTCGTTAAACTCATTGTCGCGGTATCTGGATTGTCAGCGCTCGCCTCCCTCGTACCTTCTGGAGGCTTCTTATCGTATGGCAGCAATCCTAAGATCGAGAGGAAGAAGATTGGAAACATAGCCGAGCTGAAACCATACTCGGCCATAATCTTTCAGTGGCCGACTGAATCGCACCCCTACCACACGAACCTGCTGATTAGAGGACGCGAGGGTGCCGGAATGGGTCGTCACTCCAATTTGTACGCTTTCAATAGGGTCTGCACACATTTGCAGTGTATCGTGAACTATGATCCGACGACCAATCAAATCGTCTGCCCCTGTCACGGAAGCGCGTACAATGCCACCGATGGAACCAATATCTCAGGCCCTGCACCTAGAGCTCTGCCCACCATAAAGCTGGATGAGGACGAGAACGGGGACATCTATGCATACGACATAGTAGGGGTTATCGGCTATGGGCGATAGAGAAGAAGAGATTACTGGAAAAGGTGTTCTCAAGTGGATTAAGTCGCGTCTGGCTAGAACATATCTCGTGCCAGCGTTTCTTTCCTTTGAACCCGCCAATCCATTATCCTACTTGGGCATGCTTGCTTTCATTTGTTTCATACTGCTCGGCGTAACCGGCGTGCTGCTAATGTTTTACTATGTCCCGGGATTGACTACAAGTTACGACAGCGTAGCTGCGATCAGTAATCTGATTCCATACGGCTCTGAGGTGAGGAACCTCCATTATTGGCTCGCGAATTTCATGATAGTCCTATCTATCCTGCATCTTTTCTATCTTTACTTCACTCGTAAGTACAAGCTGTACGATGAGATCTTATGGGTTACTGGCATAGTCCTTGGGGTCCTTACAGTAGGCGTGACCTACACTGGTTATGTTCTGATAATGAATTTGAGAGCTATGCTTGCCCTTGATATTGGCGCTGGAATTGTCACCAGCATTGGCCCTAATCTCGCGATCTATGGATTTCAGGGATTCTCGTACAGTGATACTATCCTGAGAATGTACGCATATCATATCGTCCTTCTACCGGGGCTAATGGTGGTTCTGTTCGCCATCCATTTCCCACGCAAGCTAGCCTTTGACACGCCTGTCGTTCTAGCAATGATAGGTGTATCCTTTCTTGTGGGCGGCTTGGCGCCCGTGGAACTTGGCTCGAAGTTCATTCCAGGTCAGCCTTCAATGATAATTATCCCAGAATGGTATCTTACCGGCATCTACGCTCTGCTTCGGACGGGATTGGAAGTCTTTTTGGTTACTGTTCTTCTTCCATTCACCTTCATTCTCGTCTTCACTCTGATTCCTTTTCATGATATGCAGCGCGGTCTTGGTGCTACGGGTCGTGCTCTTCAGGTAACCGTGGGTATAACGGCAATGCTAGACATAGTCCTTGTTACTCTGTGGGGCTACCGTGCGGGAAATCTTGTTGACCCCATAACCTCCTTAAACGATCTAGCGATTAACCCAATAACATTCTACGGTTCGCTGGTCGTGACTGCTCTCCTTATCTTTGGTATCGTTCGCTTGCTCATAAGCAGAAATGTCTTTTCGAAGTTGCGCTTATCTCAGAATTCCCTGAAGATAGCGCATAAGATTCCGCGTATCGTTGCGATAGTAGTGCTTGCTGTGGTGCTAGTTTTTCAGTTGTCTATTCTCGCGTATTCTGTGTTTCTCCAGTCCGTTGGCTCGCCCAGTTTCCCCATGACTGAAGTCGGCTTCTGCGTTCTGGGCTTTGCCGTCGCAACCTACCTATATCGTGTGGCTATCTGATGCAAGAATTGAAATCTGTAGAGAATTGAAACGATTTTCGATATGCGGTATATATATTGCTGAATGGTAACATCGCGAGGTAATTACAACACGTAGACCTATTGCTCGGCAGTCTTAGTGAATAGAATATGTGGCAAAGGAACTTATTCTCAGCGCACCAGTTCCTGTGTGTTGCTTGTTGCAACTCTGTGAGTCCTTCGTGAGCGAAGGCTGTGAAGGGCTTAATGGAGTTGGGCTCGGGCAACGAACATGATAGGAATAGGAATTAAGAAATTGTCTAAACAAGAAGTAATAGGTACGAGTTCGGAGAGAGGTAAAGCGTCGATTTCTAGAAGGGACTTTCTGAAGCTATCCGCAACTTTTGGAACAGTGGCGGCGGTCACTGATTTCGCGTTGAAGGATCCGTTGAAGATGCTGGTGGCGGGAGCAGCGCCCGCAGCAGTTCAACAAGACCAATGGATCAAAAGCGAATGCAGAGTGTGCGCGACAGTCGATTACATCAACGTTCACGTTGTGGACGGAGTTATTGACAAGATCGAGGGATACCCAGATCCGAATAGAACAAAGGGCAAGCTCTGTTCAAAAGGGAAATCAGGCTTCTGGTGGGTCTACGACCCCTACCCGTGAAGGCCCCGCTGAAGAGGACGAATCCGCAGAAAGGCATAGGTGTAGATCCTAAATGGGTCGAGATCAGCTGGGACGAAGCCTACAATACCGTAGCGGCCCAAGCGAAGACGGTCAGAGCAAAGGGCAATAATGGCAACATGTGGTTTAGCGATTACTCGCGGCTAAGCTACAGCCAAAGTGGAATTTACTCTGGCGCCTTTAGTGGCTCCATGTCGGCTGGTTGCTACGCCGTAGAGATGGGAATGAACTGGTGCGGCCACGTTATGCACTACTCGCACAGATTGGCGCACGGCGCATTTGCTGACAATCCAGACATGCAGTACTGCAACTACTTGATAATGTTCGGATCTGAACCAGCCTTCGTTTACGACTCAACTCAACTCGCAGAGTACGTAACGAACGCCCATGACCGAGGCATGAAAATCGTCTACATTAATCCGATGATGTCCAGTGGAGTGAACACGGTTGATGAGTGGATTTCGATTCTTCCTTCCACCGATGGTGCTTTTTCATCTGCAATGCTCAACGTGCTCATTCACGAGTTGGGCATCTATGATGTGGATTTCATAAAGAAGTGGACAAGCGGCCCCTACCTCGTAAGATCAGACAATGGCTATTTCGCACGAGACAAAGCAACAAACAAGCCACTAATCTGGGACCCGGTTGACAATAAGGCGAAAACCTTCGACGACCCAACGGTCAAAGATTACGCGATCGAGGGCACGTTCACAGTTGACGGTGTGGACACAAATCCAGGATGGCAACTGCTCAAGAACACGGTCAAGCCGATGACACCCGAATGGGCTGCACCAATAACCACTGTGCAAGCCGGAACGATCCGCCGCATAGCAAATGAGTTCGGACAAGCAGCACAGGTTGGCAGCAAAATCGTAGTATCAGGAAAAGAGTATCCATTGAGACCTGTTGCCACGACTTACTTCTCAAGCCCACCAAATCATGTCCATGGATCAGCCAATGGTTGGAGTATGCACTTGTTGCTCATGATTCTAGGAGCATTCGATGTGCCCGGATCAAAATACACCCGTGACCAGAATGCGGGAGTATGGACAACCCCTGCTGCGGATATTACATGGAAAGCCAGTAAGGACGGTCTGATCCCCCACCCAGATTCCTCCTACACCCTAATTCGGACCACCCCGTATCAGTTTGTTTTCCCTCCCCAAACACCGGAACTCAAAGAGCTCCTACCCTTCGCGGATCACCGCGGTGTAGTTTCGGTTTTAACAATGGGGCACCCCAATGACTACTGGGGTGTTGGCAACGCCCATCGAATCGAGTTCGGCTTCGGACATGCCTACGGCCTTATGTCGATGTACGCCATAGACGACCTCGCGGGCGTCTTGAGCACCATAAAGTTCGTGACACTGTCATCTATCTTCCTTGAAGAAGCATCAGATTTCGCAGACATCATCCTACCTGACCGATGCTACTTAGAAGAATACCAATTAAACTCAGGGTGGCTTCAGCAACCCGTCGTCGAACCCCTAAATCCTATACCACACCTATACGACGTTCTAATCGAGATAGCGGACAGGACGGGCGTACTTTATGGCAAGGGCGGCTTCAACGATTTGGCAAATGGCAACCTCAAAGCCCCCTATTTACTGGACTTGAACACGAAATATACAACCGAGCACCTATTCGACTCGATCTGTAAGAGCAACAACGGTCAAGGTTTAGATTGGTGGAAGGCAAACGGAGGGCTGCCAGCCATAAGCCATACCCCAACGACAGACATCGCCATTCAGCGCAATATCATCGAATGGTACAAGAATCGAAAGCTGAGACTCCCCATGTACATAGAGTTGCATAAACGCATCGCGGATCAACTCCGAGCGAACTTGGAGAAGAACGGGGTGGCATGGAAGTATGATGACTATTTCACCTTGCCCAAATGGATTCCAAGCCACATCAACACTGACACACCGCCCTACGATCTCATACAGATCGCCTACCTCCAAAACACTGGCGGTTTTCTAAGCACACCCGTCAATCCTTGGATTGTGGAGATTGCTCAGAAAATTGATCCATACGCGCTCTACGTAATGATAAACGCGAAAACGGCGAAGGCCAAGGGAATTCAGGATGGGGATCTAATCTGGGTTGAGTCGGAGCAAGCCAAACGCCAAGCATACGCAAAGCTTACACAAGTGATTCATCCAAAGGTAATCGCAGTAGCCCGCAGCTTCGGCCGATACGCAGGGAACTCAATAGTCAAGGATCTCAACGACAGACACATGGGGCTTCCGCACCAAGTCTTGAGACCTGATAAGCTCGAGTACATTGACACACTCAATGCTACGCTTGAGGATTCGATCAAGGTGCGGGTGTACAAGGCTTAGGTGAGATGCGATGGTTCATTATGGCATGTTGATCAAGCTCTCGCATTGCGTTTCATGCTACGGATGCGCAGCTGCCTGCAAAGCTGAGAACAAGACGCCTAAGGGCATATACTGGGCCGCAGCGAAGGAAGGTGAAACAGGAGAGTTTCCGAACGCTAGGAGGTACTATATTCCAACATTGTGTATGCACTGTGAGAATGCGCCATGCGTCGCGGTCTGCCCAACTGGCGCAAGCCATAAGCGAGCTGATGGGATTGTGCTAGTGGACTATAACAAGTGCATAGGATGCAAGTATTGCATGCAAGCCTGCCCATACGCTGCACGACACTTCATGGCCAGCATAGACGGCTACTACCAGTCTGGGTT
Organism: Candidatus Bathyarchaeota archaeon; assembly: GCA_963835925.1. GTDB lineage: Archaea > Thermoproteota > Bathyarchaeia > 40CM-2-53-6 > 40CM-2-53-6 > FEN-987. The sequence continues at coordinate 503,835 of CAWIHH010000004.1, read as the reverse complement.
AATCGCTTGGGAGAGCCGTGCGTACGCGCAGCACCAAGTGGGCGTGGTGGAGAAGTGTACCTTCTGCGTTCAACGAGTCGACGCGGGTGTGAAGAATGGTCTTACGCCAGGTGTGGATAGGGACGCAACTCCAGCCTGCGTGAACACTTGCGTGGGGCGTGCGCGGATTTTCGGTGATTTGGATGATCCGAATAGTCAGGTATCGCAGGAGATCACTAATCTTAGAGCGATGCCATTGAAGCCGGCGCTTGGCACAAAGCCTTCAGTATACTATGCGGGCTACAAGGTGGAGATGTAGAACATGATTCCTGTTCAGACCGAATGGGGTTGGCTGCTGATCTGGGACTTTTTCCTAGCGGGTGCAGGGGCGGGGGCGTACATTGCAGGCGTCATAGCTGAATATTTGGGTGGGCGGAATAGGGTTGCGGCGAAGATCGGTACATTCCTGAGCGCACCGCTAGTGATTGGTGGTGTGCTGTTTCTCATGCTCGACCTAGGTCGGCCGGGGCGGTTCCTGTTCGTCTTCAGCAACTTCGGCTCCCTGATCGCCATAGGTTCAGTGTTCATCACAGCATTCCTAGTCGTTTCAGTCATACACATCGGATTCTGGATTTGGCCCTTCAAACTCTTAGAGAAGGCCACTCTGCTTCGCAGAGCGTTAGGCATCATTGGAGCAGTTCTAGCGCTTGGGGTTATGACGTATCCGGGTGTGGCGATGAGTCTTGCCCATGTCCCATTCTGGGAGACCGGTCTGCTTCCGCTGCTCTTCATCGGAGTCGCCCTACTGTCCGGCACAGCAGCAACAGTCATGGTCTTAGCGGTGTACCACGCGCGTAGTGTTGACGAAGCGAAGCTGAACGCGGCTGGCTCAATCAAGACCTTGGGTGTTGGGTTGCTTGGGTTGGGGGTGTTTGTGTTGGCTGTGCTCTTCATCTACACTGTGACGGCGACCATGGCGCCCACCGCCCTAGAATCCACAATGCTCCTCACGTCAGGCTCATTCTCAGTATTGTTCTGGGGAGGATTGATTGTTGCAGGTCTAGTAATTCCAATAGTGCTGCTAGGTTTGGGTTTGAGGGGGCGTGGTGGGCTTCCGTTGCTCGCAGCCTTCAGCAGCCTACTCCTCCTAACGGGTGCACTCGTGCTAAGATACCTCATGGTGTCCGTGGGTGTTCCTGAGGCGGCGGATTTAACCCCTCAAACCTACTTCCCAACCGTTGCTCCACAGTCCTTCGACTACATGGTGGTCGGCGTCTTCTTCCTAATCCTAGTCGCCGCCTACTTCGTCGCAGCCAACATCATACCCACAACCAAACTAACAACCACAACCAAGAAAATCTAAAACAAAAACACGAACCTTTGCTTTCCCCTTCTTTTCCCTCTCTATTTTCTCAAATTTTTCCCATTCCTATGCGAACTGTTACAAGTATTATTGCGAGGGCACCTTGCGAATCGCTTCATTCTAAGTCGTCGTCGGGTTGTTGAGCGTCAAAGTCTAGGACTACTCGATAACGTCGAACAAAAAGCGGCACATGTTTTTCCAGTGAGCAAAGTTAAGATGTTTGGCAAAGTAAACTGAGGTCAAAATCCTCTTCCCTATCTCTGAGTTCAGACTCAATGCGAAATGAACTGTTACTCGAGGGACGAACTCGATTTTCTCAGTTTGATGTTGCAGAATGGGCACATTGGCTAGTATCCAGTGTAATCGGTCTTACAATTGGGGCAATACCAAGCCATGACAAACAACCGCACATTAATTTCTGATGTAAGTCTCTCCCTTGGACCTTCACAATGACGTTCATGAACCGGATCAGTACAGCTTAGCCAGCTTGTTTCAGAAACCGCTTTGGAACATACGGGGCAAGATCAATGTTCCCACCTTAACGTGGCAACATATCTCACTGGCCTTGTTCTGTCGCGCATGTTCGATCTTCATATGTTTATCCTTAGTGGAAAGTGCGGTAGCAAGATAATCTTCAACGGCGCTTGACAGGTTATTCAAACTGGCATCTCTACTTTCTGCGCCCGAAGATTTCAGTACTAACAACAACCATGGCCAAGTCAAAGATTACTAGTGCTAGGAGGTCGTAGTACAGGGGGGCGATCGGCGTCCACGCTCTTCCAAGAATTATGGTCCTCAGAGCGTCGACCCCGTAGGTCAGCGGGTTAACCCCGCTCACCCACCTGAGCCAGTCAGGAACGTATGTTAGCGGAAACAGGGCGCCACTCAGAAAGAACAGTGGAAGGTTGACAAACGTTTGTATGACACCGAAGCTTTCCAAGCTCTCCATGAGCGACGCGAGGGTTAGGCCGATGCTTACCATCCCGAACGTTATCAAGATCATGACCGGCAGTGATAACAGAAAAGTTTCAACACTTACTCTAACCCCAACGATAAAACTGAACACGAACACGAAGCTTCCTTGAATGACGGCGTCGGTGCTGCCGCCGATCATCTTGCCGATGAAAACTGAAAGCCTGGAGATTGGGGCTACTAAAATTTCCTTCAGAAATCCGAACTCGCGATCCCAAATCACCGATATTCCCATGAACATTGACGTGAAGAGAAGTGTTTGCCCAACGATTCCTGGGAAAATGAATTGCTGGTAGCTTACGCTCGTGGCTCCTAACGAGGTGAGGCGCATTCCGGAACCGAATATCACTAGCCAGAGAAGGGGCTGTATGAACGAGCTGATCAGCCTCGTCTTTTCTCTAACGTACCGCTTAACCTCCCTCAACCACAGGGTGTAGATTCCGCGAAGCTCGCTCACTTAATCCCCCTCCGCTTTATGGCCGCCAACCCATGATACTCGTCTGCAGCTTCCTCACGTATCTCCCGCCCAGTATAATGCATGAAGACGTCCTCCAGAGTTGGTTTGTGAATTGACACTGCCTCGATGTAAACTCCGATCTCCGCTGCTGCTTCCATCACGCGAGGAAGCACTTTGCTTCCATCGCCAACAATAAGCTTCAGCTCCCCATCATGCTCCCGTACCTCTCTCACCAAATTTGACCCGCGTAGTTTCTCGGCCAGCTCTCCAACTGCTACCGTCTTGACTGAGATGACGTCCCCTTCAAACTCTGCTTTCAGCTGCTCCGGTTTATCCAAAGCCACTATTTCTCCATGGTCAATGATGGCGACCCGATCACAGAGTTTGTCCGCTTCTTCCATGTAGTGAGTTGTGAGAATCATCGTTATGTTCTCGCGTTTGCTCAACTCTGACACATAGTGCCAAATGTGTTCTCTAGTCTGAGGGTCAAGACCAATGGTTGGTTCGTCCAAGAAGAGAGCTTTGGGGTAGTGGAGTAGGCCTCTCGCAATTTCGAGGCGTCTCCGCATGCCGCCAGAATAGGTTCTCATTAGAGAGTCGGCCCGATCCTGTAGCTCAACCAGCTCCAACACTTCGTCAATGCGCTTCTTCTGGATTGAGCCTGGAATCCCATACAGGTTTGCGTGCATCTCCAAATTTTCTCTGCCCGTCAGTCGATCGTCGATGCTCGGCTCCTGGAATACAATGCCGATGGAGTGACGAACATCCGAGGCGTGTTTCGTCACGTCAAACCCGTTAATGCGTGCGGTACCGGATGTCGGTTTCAAGATCGTGCAAAGCATGGAGAGAAGAGTTGTCTTGCCAGCTCCGTTAGGGCCTAGAAGTCCAAAAACTTCGCCAGGGTTGACTGAAAAACTCAAAGCGTTTACGGCCACCAAGGACCCAAATGTCTTGGTCAAGCCTTTGACCTCAATCACATGCTTTTCAAGCACCAAACTCACCTGTCCTTTCTGAACGCTACAGCCCCATGCAGACAACGCGCTGAGTTAGATTTACTGGTTGATTTTGTAACAAAGAATCCAGATTATTTATATTCCGTACTAGCAGATCGGGTCTTGCCGTAATCCATTATCTTCTCCACCCCCTACTCTTACACGGTATATTTATGCTGCACCCACGAATACGGGATGTTGCTTGAATGTAAATATCTTACTTGCAAGTCACTCCCTTGTCTGTTTGAGGTATGCGCATTGAGGGCTGAGATTGGAGTTAAAACCTCGCAGGGTAGGCTGCTTGGGCGTTATGAGAATCTCAAGAATGTTTGGGTTGAAGCCGATAGGCTAGGTTTCCATTCGGGGTGGCTGTTTGACCATCTCTTCGAACTTCCACTCTTAGGGCCGTCACGGGAGCCCTGTTTGGAGGGGTGGACTGTTCTGTCTGCGCTCTCCAGGGAAACAAAACAGTTGAGGCTAGGTGTAACCTGCCTCTGCGTTACCTATCGAACCCCCGCCATTTTGGCCAAAATGTCAAGCACATTGGATGTAATTAGTGGGGGAAGATTCGAACTCGGCATTGGAGCGGGGTGGGCTAAGACAGAGCATGAAAGCTATGGCATACCTTTCGGAGGGCCGCGAGAAAGAGTTCGGAGACTCGAAGAAGCAGTTACGATCGTAAAGAAGATGTGGACCGAAGACAGCGCATCATACCGAGGAAAATACTACACCGTAACTGAAGCTGTCTGCGAACCAAAACCGGTGCAAAAACCGAGGCCACCGATATGGATAGGCGGCGGCGAGAAGCTGACATTAAGGATAGTTGCAAAACTTGCTGACGGATGCAATTTCATAAGTCTAAGTCTAGACGAGTACAAGCACAAGATCGAGATACTCGCTAAACATTGTGACTCCGTTGGGAGAAAGCTCAGCGACGTGAGAAAATCTTGGCAAGGACCAGTTATAATTGGAAGAACCAGTGCTGAAGTGAAGAGCAAGATGGAGCTAGCTGTTCGCAGCGGATATACTGGAGCTGAAGACCTAGAGGCGCACAGTATAACGGGAACACCCGAACAATGTGTTCAACGGATTTGCGAATACGTTGATCTCGGGGTGGACAGGTATATGCTGTCATTTCCGGAATCGGCTACTGATTTAAGTGGGATAAGATTGTTCGGAGAAGAAGTATTACCTAGCTTCAAGTAGCGGCAAATCCATTCTCGGCTCACTATTAGTTTGTCACAATAGGTAGGTGTGTTAGAAGACGGTTAAAGCAACGTTTTTCGTAAGACTTCTAAATGCTAGCTACTGCCGCAGAAATACCTGTTAGAACGTCATTAATACTCACATTGATGGGCAAAAAGTCCAACAAGAGTCGGACGTTAACCTGGTTATTCGGCTCCTAAATTTCCACATGGCCAATCAGCTGCTTCTACGGTCGTATTTCTGATACCTTTTTTCATGATTGTACGTTTCGTGGGTGGAAAACTGCTTTAATGGAGCCTAATCCACTTACGAAGATGACCCGTGTCGGGCGACCAGTCGGGAGCATCATAATGACGCAGAAGAAGTTCAGGCTATTGGCAAGTATAAGCAGTGATAATGCCTCCGCTATTAAGCCAATCCTCGAGAGGTTCATCGCTGGCAAGGGAACAATGAAACCGATCGACAAAGGATTCGAGGTTGAAGCAAATCTCGAAGGTGAGAGCGCGCGAGACCTCAATCGCATGCTATTGTCAGAGATGCGCAAAGCGGAGAAGAGAACCAGAATCCGCGCAGAATGGACCTCAGGCAACACAATAGAAAGGTTCTTCGATTACGTCTCAAAGGGAACCCACAAAGTAAGCTAGCAACGTAGTTGCGAAGCCTGCATTCGAATTCTTGATCCAATCTCGCTGACTCACATCTTAGTGGCTAATGCAACATGCCTAGTCTCCTTACCCCTAACTAATGAGAAGAGCGTCGCTAATATCAACAGGATTGCGGACAGTTCGAAAGCGAAGCTTTGGCCCGAAAGATATGCTGCCGCATAGTTCGGTGCCAAGGTTCCAGAGAAGTTTCCTATGAAAAGCTGGTAGACTAGGTACGCTGGTATGACGCCCGTTACGGCTGTGAGCGATAGCGCGAAGCTCATCACCATGCCCGTATTCCTGAAAGTGTTCATAATACCTGACGTCACACCGTATCTTGCGGGAGGAGAGGAAGCCATTATCGCACTCGTATTTGCAGGCCAGAACAGACCGCCACCCAGACCGTAGACACCTTCGATCATCCCAACCTGCAATAACGTCGTGGTAGCCGTTAGTCGACTTAACAGGAATAAGACCGCCATCTGGATAAGCAAACCCATTGAAGCAATGACCCTCGCACCATACTTGTCGGAAAGCGAACCAGCGAAAGGCCCCACAATGGAGGAAATGACGGCCATCGGAATTATCAGGTAAGACGCGGTGAGTACGGAAAGCCCAGCTATGCCTTCAAGGTAAAAGATCAACAGAAAGTTGACGCTGAACAACGCCAACGACTGAAGCATGGCTGTGACAATGGATAACGCGAAAACTCTGTTCTTGAAGAGAGAGAAATCTATCACCGGATCTTTGCTGCGTCTTACCTCCCAGTAAACAAAGAACAAGAAGAAACACGGTGAAGCGATGATCGAAACGATCGTTATCAGATCTGTCCACGAGTAGACGAGCCCCCAACTAACCCCAAGCAGGAGGGCAAGTAGCCCCACCGTGAATGCCGTGGTTGCTGGGAGGTCGAATGACTGCTTCCCCACATTGTTTTTTGCTTCTCTCAGCGTTCGGTACGCCCAGAGCGTTCCGAATGTTCCTATTGGGACGTTGATTAGGAAAATGATACGCCAGCTTGTATAGGTAATGATTAGACCGCCGAGAATTATTCCCAGAATCGTTCCTGAACCCCACACAATGGAGTTCGCGCCGAACGCTCTTCCCCTCTCATTTCTAGGGAAGGCTTCGGACAGTATCGCGAAGGAGTTTGCCGCAAGGAGTGCGGCGCCGATGCCCTGCAACGCCCTAAACCCTACTAGTGTGAGCCCACTGGCCGCGAAACCGCAGAGCGTTGAACCCACTATGAAAACTACGAAGCCAACATTGTACATTCGTTTTCTTCCATACATGTCCGCCAAACGGCCGAGACTTAGAACTAGTGCCGTGTTGGCCAGAATGTATGCGATGACGACCCAGACCATCGTTACGTAATCTGAGTGGATCTCTTCAGCAATGGGAAGCAAGGCCAAGAGAACGATTGTGCTGTCAACTGCCGACATGAGGGAACCAATGGCCGTTACCGAGAAAGCTTTCCACTTGTACTCCATTTCATCTCACCGATGTTTCTGGACTAGGAAACCTCGGTTCCTGTTACGAGGTTCCAAATAAACTACCTCCGCCTGACAGCACTAGCTGTCCACTTGGTCATTTCCACGTACAGCATATGCCACTGCGAATTTGGCTTTCTGAGAGTTGCAGAAATTATTCTATGGTGTTGGAGGTCCGCCTTAAATATACTTCATGCACCCGTGACCTTGGAGTCAATTTATGAAACATCTCGAGCAATTATTGCTTGTCTTGGTCCTTCTTACGATAACTAGCTCGGCAGTGGTCAGCGTCAAGTCTTCGACTGAAATGCCTCAAGCCGGACAACAACTTGACATTGTAGTGCAGGCTGTGAGCCACCTAAGTGGTTGCGTTCAGATGAGTGTGGCTGCAAGAGGTGATTCAATTCCATTCTTGATCAACGTAACTTATGCTTCCACAGGGTTGCCCATGACTACTGGGACTGTGCAGGTGCACGTGTTCGATGGACGGTTGTTGCAGGCTAGGTACAGCGGTGCGACCAAACTGTGGGCAGCCGTATACCTCATTCCCTGGAACAATCCAACTGGCCCATTGAACTATTACGTAACCGCGAGTTCGGTCGATGGGTCTTACGGGACTTGGAAACCAATTTCTCCTTATGGCTTCATCACTATCGTTCCCGCAAACCTCCATGTTGCAGCCAGTGTTGTTGATGAAAAGACTAATCAAACAATTGATAGCGTTTCCGGTGGCACAACGATTGAAATCATGGCCACCGTAGCTCTACCACTTCCCGGAGAAGGCTTCCCAACACAGGTAACCTCTGAGCCGGCTCCAGTTGACGGGGCTGGTAGACTGTTAAACGCGACGACTGCGTCCAAGGTGGAAGCAATTGTAGGCCAGGGCACCTTCAACTCAACCACTGATCGATTCTCGGATTTCACGTCTCCTAGTATTACCCTCTCATACGATGTCGCCTCCTCGAAGTGGGTAGGTTCGTACACTTTCGCGCAGAGTGCTCCGTCAGGTCAATACGAAATCATTGTTGTGGCCGCTGATCGAGCGAGTCCTCCAAACACCAACTTCTCCGTTGCAAATACGATAACGTTAGGAGGCAAAAGCGGAGGAATCGACACCGGTACAGTATTCATCACCAGCTTTGGAATGATCATCGTCGGCTTTGTGGCCGGCCTTGCAATAATCTACAAATTTGCATTGCCTAAGCACCAGGGCGACTAGGCGCGATGTCGTCCGCCAAAGATCAGGGCAGTCACGAAAACACGAACAGAAGAGATTTCCTTCGTGTGGCTCTCACAACTGCAACAGTAGTCACGCTGGGCGCTCTTGGGAGTTTCCTCAGGTTTCTGATGTTTATTCCCTCCCCTACAGTCGGAGGTGAAGCCGTTCAAGGATCATCGTGGCCGCGAGTGAAGCTGGTGAACGTAAAATCTCTGAGTCCTCTGAAACCAATTAACTTCAACTATCCTCTTGTAAACACTCCAAACATACTCGTAAAACTTGGCGCAAAAGCCGACTTTGGGGTCGGTCCGGACGCGGACATAGTTGCCTACAGTACGATCTGCCAACATCTAGGCTGCTATCTCGGGTTTCAAAGCAGCGGTTCATCTCCACCCTGCGACACTTCATACAAGGCCCCAACCGCTGAAGGTTACTGCTGTTGTCATGGAGGAGAATACGATTTCGTTCACAGCGGCCAGGTAATAGGTGGTCCGCCTCCTAGGTCTGTACCGAAAGTTCTACTTGACTACGATGAGCCGACCGGTGACATATACGCTGTAGGCATGGGCCCTCCCACGATTTTCGGGCATGGCCCAGCTGGAAGCACAGACGAGGCTTCGGTGCTGAAGTATGATCTTCAGGGCGGGGAAGTCGTAACAGACAAAACCGTATTTTCGGAGTAATCGGAATGAGTAAGGAATCGCTCTACACCAAGCTGTTTAGCTGGATCAATTCTCGAATGGGCTTAACCAACACGGTACTTAGGCCCGCGCCGGAGTACAGTCTGAACCCTTGGTATTGGCTTGGCGCCTTGGCGGTCACCGCCTTTCTCATGCAAGCACTAACTGGGGCTTTGATGCTACTCTATTATGTCCCGACGGTCGACGGGGCCTACGCTTCCACTGTTTACATTCTCGGGTCGGTCCCATTGGGGCAGATACTCGAAACGTTTCATTTGTATGGAGCGTACGCTATGGTAATGCTAGTATTTTTGCACCTTTTCCGCGGATACTTCGCCAATGTGCATAAGAAACCCAGAGAATTAATGTGGGTTGTCGGCATGTTCATGGGACTAGTGGTTATGGGCCTCGGACTGACTGGCTACCTTCTCCCTTGGACTGTCGTGTCAAAATCAGCAACCGATGTCACGATAGGAATGTTGAGCTTCTTGCCCGCGCAGCTCGGGCCCCTCATGAAGTTTCTGATGGCAGGAACCGGGAGTGATGCCGACGAACTCCGAAGGTTCTTCGACCTACACGTAGTTGTGCTTCCTGGAGCGCTTCTTGTTCTTCTTGCAGTAAAGATCTACATGTTTGAGGTTCATGGAGCCTCCGTACCGGTCTCCCAAGCCAAGAGCCAAGCTCGGCAACTGTCATGGTTCCCGAACGTTTTCCTGTACTTAGCTATGGTTGGAAGCGCTTTCTTAGGCTTAATGCTCGCCGTATCCGCATTGTTTCCAATTACACTCGCACCTCAATTCAAACCTCAAACCGCAGCCACTTTTGTTCCGCAACCCGAATGGTACTTTCTGTGGTTGTATCAGGTGCTGAAGGTATCGGCCTTCGAGGGGGCCGGAATCAAGTACGCACTGACAGGCGTTACAGTCTTCGTGATTGTCTTGTTCCTCCTGCCTCTACTTGATAGAGGGAGCGAGACAGACCCGGCCCACCGACCGGTATTTGTTATCTCGGGCATTGTGGTTGTGGCGGAGGTAGTGGCGTTGACTGTATGGGGATATCTCACGCCTGGACGGGTGATCCCCAACTGGGAAGCTTTCACGTTCACTGTGGGAATCGCGCTAATTATTGTCGTCTTGTCATTGATCACTTTTGGGGCAAGAAGAAGATTCCATCGCAGAATTTCAGTGGAGCGCCGCGAAGTCAGCTATGGTAAGACGCGAAATATGTTATCTCCAAGCAGGCCAAAACACTCTCAGAGTCTTCTTGGCGAGAGCGTGAACAATGTATGAGACTTGAATCTGAGGGCATCCGGTCACTGATGACTGGATCTCTCCTTTCGTTTCTGGCAACCCTGACATCATATCTGTGGTTCGTAGATTTGCTCGAAAAACAGAGAACGTTCGCCATGATTCTCAGCGCGGAATTGGTAACCTTCTCCATGCTGATATATGTCGCAACGAAACCCACTTTCGAAGATCTTCGAAGGTCTTGGATATTGATCGGATGTGCGATCGTTGCTCTGCTACTATTGTTTGCCGTCACTGTGCAGTGAAGGGCGTGTACGAAATGCGCACTAACATGTCGAGCATGAACTCCCGTTCAACCGTGCTTGTAGTATGGCTGATACTCGTTTCGACTTTTCTGATCTTGCCAGCATATGCTGCAACTCCACAGCTAACGGTGGATCAGGCAGCTGTGGGTCAGCCTACAATCTCGCTGACGCCTAATCAAGGAATTGCGGATGCCAGAGTCAGCTTGCAAGGTTCGGGATTCCGAGTTGGCGAGAAAGTAACGTTGCTATGGGAAACAGTCGAGGGTACCGTTACTGTTGACCGCGGCTACATGTACGGCGGTCATGAATTTCGAAACGTAACTAAGCTCTTGAATACGGGAGTGGCAGACAATCAGGGGGCCATCATTATGACTCTAGTGATACCGTACGATTTTGGAGGTTATCACCAGGTAGTGGCTAAAGGATCAGACGGGAGCACTGCAGGTTTCACCTTCTACCTGCTGCCTTCTCTGTCGATGACTCCCTCGAGCGGAGCTGCGGGCACGAAAGTGGTCTTTACAGGTAGCGGTTTCGGTTGGACGGTTGGCTTGGACGACGCATGGCAGGTGAACTATGACAACAAGTACTTGGGATATTTCACCGGAATCGAAAGCAAAGGAAACGTAACATTTAGTATTCATTCCTCAGGCGACACTGGGATTCACTCCATAGATGTTCAAACTAACCCTTACGGTCCTACATACCTAAACCTGCAGGAAGCCTTTCCCGAGTTCGCGCGGCTTCCACGGTTCCATTTCGATTTCGATTTGATCCAAGGCCCACCCGCGCAACCAACATCTGAGGTAAGTTACGACTCAAGACCGAATACTCAGCTAGCTCAGACCAACTCGGCGCCTTTCGTATCAATCGATCCTGGTGCCGGTACAGTTGGGACAACGTTGAAGATTTCGGGATCGGGCTTCAGGTCAGGCGAAAGCGTTTATGTCAATTGGACAAGCGTTGTCGGAGCGTACATAAGCCCCACGGGATTCATGAATACGAGTGTTCCGATTTCTTCATCAAAATCTGATGCAAGTGGACACTTTGCAGCCACATTCAAGGTTCCTTACGATGTCGGGGGGCTCCATGTGATTCAAGTGAAAGGATCGGCTGGAAGTTCTGCTAATTCCACCTTCTATGTTGCTCGCAGCGCCGAAATCTCCCAGACGAGTGGCCCACCTGGCACTCAGGTTTCAATCCATGTTTACGGCGTAGGATGGAAGAGTTGGGAAAATATAGTCGCAGTTGACTATGACAATGGCTACACGGGATATGCTTGTGCGCTCGGTTCGCAGCCTGGGAACATAACTATTCTCCTGAAAGCGGTTGGCTCACCAGGGCTGCACATAATCGATCTTTATCCTTCAATCTTCAGAGGACCCCCTACAGTCAATTACCGCTCAATTGGAGGCGAAGAACCGGACATATACCGATTCCCACTACTCACCCCGAACGAGCTACCTCAACCGCTTCCCATCTTTCATTTTGAGTTCATGATCACTGGAGGTACTACGCTAGTAATCGCGAACCTCGGAGTACAATACATTATCCTACTGGTACCTATTGCTGCCGCAGCGATTTTCGTTATCTTCCGCAAGCTGAGGCCTCGCGAAAAACTCGAAAGATGAGATACTGCCAGCCGACTGAACGCAGAAGGCGCCGGGACTTCCATTCATAGCGGATGTTTTCAAGGCGGGTCATAGCCGCAATGTCGTTGTTCGCAAAGCGCATTAGGTTGATTTGTTCAATCTGTGCAACACTTGCATAGCTCTTAGAGTAATCATTTTGCTTGGTTCGCCAATCTTTTCGAGGGCGAATGGAATTGGTTTCCGTTTCGGATTCTTCTCATACCATTCTTTCATTGATCCTTCTAGGTCTGGGTTAATCGCGTCGAGGGTTCATTTGTCATCGCTTCGCATTTTCTTTCTCAGTAAAGAGAGTGCTTCCTTTAGTCTCGGGTCGTCGCCGTAGCCTGGGGCGGTGATGAAATCGAGGCCCACGAGAATATCGTAGTAGTGAATTGGATAGTGGAACCTGTACCATGGCTTGTAGCTTGATCCTCGTCTGTGCAACTTCTTTTCCAGGTAGAACTCTGCTCCCGTTTCGACGGAGCGTTTAGTGCTTCGGGTCCATTTCTGTTTCGGATAAGCTGCGAATGCGCTCATTGCTTCCCATGAATCCGAGCTTCGGCCAGACCCGAAGCAGGACCAGCCTCCCTTCTTCGCCTGATTCTTCACTAACCATTCGAATGCGCATCTTACTTTGGGGTGGTCAGCGTAACCGAACAAGATCAATGCCCGCGCCGTGTTGCCTGCGATGCAGAGGTGGCTCTTACTCCATCCTTCGGCGCCGAATCCGCCGTCCTTCTTTGCGAAATGTGAAATCCACAAATCGCATGCGCTGGCGATTCGAGCGTCATCTCTTGTTAATCCCAGATCGGATAAGATGAGGAGCATCCAATTCGTGGACAGGTATTTTGGAGTGCAGAATTTCTCCTTGTCCTCCCACCGTCCGCCTGGCTGCTGTTTGGCGAGAATGTCCGCCGCCCAGCCCGTGGCAGGTATCATCTCTTTTGCTGATTGGACTTCCGGATCGGTCTCTGGCTTGTCAAGCAACTTCGTTAGGGCAAGATATTTGATTGAGGGTTGTTTCTCCTGCAAGAGCCACTCTAGAGCCCTCTTGGCCCTCATGTTGACCCGGCTTCTGGGTCTATGTGCTTCCATGCTTTGCAATTAATGGTAGAGATGAAGGTGGTTCTTGTCTATCCTAGGCGACGTTTGTGTTCGAGAACTGGTCGATGAAGGCTTAGGCTTTGCTTTTCGAATCGAGTTGTGCGGGTTCGCGCTGCAAGTCTGATCGGGCAGTCTATCTTTTGTCGATGGGGACGACGATCTTATCGCGTGGGCCTGAATAGTCGGTTCGGGGGCGAATCAAGCGGTTGTTTGCGGCTTGTTCGATCACATGCGCTGTCCAACCTGCCATTCGACCGCACGGAAGGAAGGAGTAAACATGTCCGCAGGCAAACCGATTGAGTGCATCACCACGCACGAGTAAAACTCTACATTAGTGTTGGCATGGTCAGGGTTCTTCTTGCGAAGCAGCTCGAGGCCGGTCTTTTCTACTTCCTGTGCAAGCTGGAACAAGTCTTTGTCAGTAATCTTGCTGGCGAGGTCGCGCAGTATGGCTGCTCTCGGGTCCATTGTTCTATAGACTCTATGTCCGAAACCCATCAAACGCTTTCCTTGGGAAAGTTGGGCGCTCATCCATTCCCGCGCTTTCTCTGGTTTTCCAATCTCCTGCAGCATCTCCAAAACCGGTCCGGGTGCGCCTCCATGAAGTGGACCCTTTAGCGCTCCGATTGCAGCGGTCACCGCCGAATACATATCAGACCAAGTTGACGCGACAACCCTCGCAGTGAACGTTGAAGCATTCAATCCATGATCTGCCAGGCACACGAAGTACGTGTTCATCGCGTCAACTTTCTCTTTCACCGGAACTTCGCCAGTAAGCATGTACAAGTAATTCGCAGCGTGCCCCAAATCGGGACGCGGTGGCACAGGCTTTTCTCCTCGTCTTAATCGTTCGAATGCAGCGACAATTGTTGGAATCTTAGCGGTTAACGTGATCGCCTGAGGAATTTCCGGTTTCTCAAGAGGCTGACCAACTCCTAGGGCCGACACGATGGTGCGGAGTATGTCAAGGGTGCTCGATCCTCGGGGGAAGCTCCGCATCAGCGATATTATCGATTCAGGGATCGAACGCGCACCGCCAAACTGGCGCTGCAACTCCTCCAACTGGGACCTGGACGGGAGGTCACCTTTCCATAGTAGGTGTGCTACTTCCTCGAATGTTGTGTGGGCGGCTAGGTCGTGTATGTCGTATCCTCTGTAAATGAGGCGCCCAGCATTACCGTCAATCAGGCAAATGTTGCTTGTATCGATGACAACGCCCTCGAGCCCTTTGGCGATCGCCGTCGAATCGGACATGGCCCAATGGCGACATGTCACTTACTTATTACTCAATCGTATGGCTGGAGTAAGACGGACCAATGGCTTGCTTCTAGAGTCCTCTCAATTAGTTTCGTCTTCCGATGGCGCGATTGTCAACGTGACGAGTTTCTCTGCTCTGAGGATACCGATTTCCACTGATTGCCCGATTGCATCTTTCGTTAGTAATCTGTACAGGTCTTGGTGGTTCGTAATTGGTCTCTTGTTGAAACTCACGAGAATGTCTCCCAGAAGCAGGCCTGCCTTCCTAGCGGGACTGGCTGGTTCGACCTCGACTATCATTAGTCCTTCTTGATTCATCTTCGCTTGCCCGGCGATATCCTTCGAAAAGCCTATCGTATCTGTGTAAATTCCAAGATGCGCCCTCCTGATTCTGCCATCAAGGATGAGGCTGTCGACGATCTCCTTCGTGGCGTTGATTGGAATTGCGATGCCACGGGAGTTGGCGTAAGCCACATTGAGGCCTATCATTCTCCCCGAAGCGTCAACAAGAGGTCCACCTGAATAACCTGGGTTCAGCGGTGCATCGGTAACGATCATGTTCTCCATGGCTCCATGGCCCCATCCCAAGGCAGTTTTCGCGGTTGTGACGATTCCTGAAGTAGTGCTTGGACGCCGACCAAACGGGTTGGCGAACGCGAAGACGAGTTGACCAACTTTGACCTGCTCGGAGTCGCCGAGCTCGATCGGTTTCAACCCACTTTGTGCGACCTTTAGCAGGGTAATGTCGGAGTACGGATCATGCCCTACGACTTTAGCCTCAACTCTCTGACCCTTTCCAAGTCCGACTTCAACTGTGCTAGCTCTACCTACGACGTGGCTGCAAGTTAGTACGTGACCTTCTTTGCTCAAGACTACGCCTGAACCGAAGCCTCTTCCAGATCTAACTCTGACTACGGTCGGAGCCACTTTGTCTGCTAATCCTGTCATTGCGTCGGAAAGCGATTGCAATATTTCCAAAGAAGCAATACCCTTGCTCATAATTCGATTCACACCTATGGATATGCTATGGACCTATTTGGTGACGAGGCAGAGTGGAAAACTAGTCACAGGCGCTATTGAACGAAAGCGACTGGATGGAGCAACCTAGTCGCGATTAGGAACGACGGGTGTTTCCTTAGGGGCAATAGGTTTCGGCGATTGTGAGCTGGGGAGAAATCTACTTATTCTAAGATGAGTCGTGTCGTTGGTTGAAGAAGCATGGAGAAGTCTGATAATATTGGCTTTAACCCTTTGGAGGAGCTTGATCGGAGTGAAGCTCGCATCGTTATCAAGCTGGAGTTCAGACGTTTTCGGAAACACGTGACAATAATACAGGGCCTTCCTAACACACGCCTGGCGGACATTGCGCGTGAGCTGAAGCGAAGGTTTGGCGCCGGAGGAACCACCAAAGGCGCTGAGCTTCTTCTTCAGGGAGATCATCGGAATCACGTCAAAGAAGAACTAGTAAAGCTGGGATTCGCCGCAGATCATATTGACACGATCTGAACCTCTCTGAAGAAGTACTATGAGTCAGCTTAACGTGCCATTTCGCCGTTGTCTTCATATGGTACCTCGATGTCGCTATCCTCAAGGCACGATCAATCCAGTATGACATGAGAATGCAATTCCAAAAACGAATAATGAAGATTCGAATAACAATAATGCAGCTATCAGGTCAAGAAGCGGGCCAGAACATCAGTCTTAGAAGATTTGTTTTCCTCTAGTGATATCCACTTCGTAACTTTGCAATTTGCTAGAGTAATGTGATAAAGAACCACGATGAAACGAGCAGGCCAATGGCGACGACGGCGAAATTTACAAAGCGGGGGTTTGCTCGCTTCGCCATACGTGCCCCGGCGTAGCCACCAATAATGGCGCCCGCAGCCATGAGAATAGCCAACGGCCAGGCGACTAAGCCTTTGATCGCGAAAAAGGTGAACGCCGTGAGGTTGATAATGGTTGTCAGAGGTGTTTTGATCGCGTTCATTTCATGGATGTTCCGCATTCCTATAAGGCGCAAAGATCCCAACATCAAGATCCCTATGCCTGCTCCAAAGTAGCCGCCATAGGTCGCGACGAACAGTTGGAACAGAGAGCCCCAGATTCGTCCAACAGTCGTCACATGTCCGTCAAGAGCAGGGACGCCGCCAAATCGACGGACTAGAATGTCGCGTGACGCGAATACCAATGTCGCAAAGAGAACCAAGAATGGGACGATATGTTTGAAGGTCTCCGCAGGAGTGATCACCAGAATCACAGCGCCCAGTAGACCGCCGAGGAGGCTTGGGATGGCGAGCGTAGCGAGCAGCCCTCTTCGAATCGTCGTATCCCTTCGGTAACCGAACGCGCTACTCAGAGAGCCGGGCCACAGTGCGGCTGTGTTAGTCGCGTTAGAGACGATTTCCGGTTCACCGAACGCCACAAGCGAGGGAAAGGAGATCAGCGTACCGCCCCCTGCTACCGAGTTAATTACGCCTGCTGCCGTGGCTGCAAGGAAGAGGCCCGCTAATGCAATTAGAGTACTCATTGCGGTCCCATGGCCATACTCTCTTAGGGGTAAAAAACTTGAACGCACAAGTGACAAGAATAGGTAGTTGATGTTGTTATCAGGTTCTCCAAATGTGCGGTATATTGAGCTTAATGAGTCTTAGTTCCGATTGGTGGTCACGTGAGCATAGAGGAAGACATGCCCGTCTCCAATAATCGGTCGTGGGGAAAATCGGGGCAGGTGGGATGACCCTATCCTTGAAAATTACATTCCTTTACTCGGAAGACTGTCCGTCACACAGTGAAGCTCTCCAACGCCTCCTAAGAAGCATGGAGGCCGAAGGAATCAATGCTCATGTCAAAATCCTTAGGGTGGACACCGATAAGGACGCTGAGAAACTGAAATATGTTGGATCTCCGACGATCATCGTGAACGGACGTGATATCGACCCGCCTGAAACACACCACTACGCGGCAACGTGTCGCGCTTACCGTGTTGAGGATGGGCGTATATCTGCCCTACCATCAGAGCCGATGATTCGAAACGCCCTACGCAAGGCCAAAACGAAGGAGTCATAAAAGAGCACGAAACCCTCATTGGGGTTCAATTGGCCTGGGAGCGCAGAATGAGGCAATGTCACATCTCAAAATAGGAGACAAAGCCGTAGCATTCAAACTTCCTGGGGTCGATGGCATGGAACACTCCCTCGACGAATACAAGGACAAGAATGCTCTTGTAGTGATTTTCAGTTGCAACCACTGTCCATATGTTCGAGCGTGGGAAGATCGCATGGTCCAGATACAGGCTGACTACGCGAGCAAAGGAGTGCAGCTCATAGCAATCAACGCCAACGACGCCTCCAAGTATCCGGAAGACAACTTCAAAAACATGAAAGAGCGAGCGCGCATGAAAAAATTCAACTTTCCATATTTGCGTGACGACAGCGCAGAGTGTAGCTCGTGCCTACGGCGCACAGAGAACTCCTGAAGTATTTTTATTCAACAAAAATGGCATCCTGCAGTACCACGGAACTATCGACGATAACTATGATAATCCGAAAGCTGTAAAACTACATTACCTTCGAATGGCTCTCGACGCTGGGCTCGCGAGGAACTCAATTTCAACCGCTGAGACCCCACCTGTAGGCTGTTCAATAAAATGGAAGTAGTCCCATTCCGTATTCACTTGGTTTTATCCAATTCTCTTCTAATCGTTCTCACGAAGCTTCTTCTGAACGCTATCGCTTGTCAATTCTCTGATAGCATCGGACGCTATCCATCGAGCAGATTTTGAATTCTTCTTCTGAATCTGCCTTGCTGTTTTCAGGGCGAGGAAGTTTAGGCGCATGTTTCTTTTCCCGATCTGTCTAAGCGCCCAGTTAGTAGCTTTTCTGACGAAGTTCCTCTCATCAGTGGACTGTCGCTCGATTATTGGAAGAAAGCTTAGAAATTGTGCGTTGGTGGAGTTCTTGTCGTGCACGGCTAAAGCCGCCATGAGTGCGAATGCTGCGCGTTTCACAAACTCTTCATTTCTTGAACTCCATTTACGTGCCATCTGAAATGCATGGGCAGTTTTGTCAAAGAGATTGCTGCAGCATTGATCGCACACGTCCCATGAATCAAAATCTTTTACCCACTTTTCCATTTGCGTTTTCGTCACTTTTTTCGGATCATCGATCATCGTAGCAAGTATCCTTGCCTCATGAATTTTGGATGCCCATAGTTTCTGGGCTAGAAGATGGTCTGGTCCTATTTCTTTCGCAATTTCTCTAATGACGGGGATCGATACTCCAAGAGTGTTTGTGGGGTTGATGCCAAACCTGGCCATCCCTTTGACTGAGTCGGCGTTTAAATGAGTATTCAAGCGGCCAATGACTTCGTCGTAATTCATCTTTCCACGAATGTCTGATGTGTTAGGTGTCTTCTCTATATACTTGGACCTTTGACAACGCTCACCTACGCTTGGAGGCTCTTAGGTTGGTAAAAGGTGTCAAAACGAAGAGGGGCGAATGGGACTATCGCTTGCATGGAGGGAGCTCGAAGGTAGGTGTGGTCTTGGTTCACGAGATTTTCGGATTCGACGAGTATGTCGATTCTGTTGCCGAGCATTTATCTCAAGAAGGCTATTGGGTGGCAGCGGTGGACCTCTTCCGCGGCAAACATGCCTCCAGCCTTGAGGATGGTTTCAAATTTCGGGCAGCGCTAAAAGAAGATCAAGTCTTGGATGCACTTAGATCTGGATTTGACTTGCTACGTGAAAAGATCGGTGAAGGTGCGAGGGTTGGTTCGATGGGGTTCTGCATGGGGGGAGGTGTAGCGTTGCTCGGAGCATGTAATCTCAGCCTTCAATTCTGCGTGGATTACTATGGACTAATTGAAGACGCGGAAATGGTGGCGGGCCTGAAAGGACCGCTTGTGCTAATGCTAGCGTCGGAGGACGAGCGTGTCACACCTTGGGCCTTTGAGCACCTACTCCCAGCGGCAACTAGACACAAGAAAAGAGTGGACGTGCATCTCTATCCAAACGTTCGTCACGCGTTTCACCGTCCCAATTGGGAAGGTCACGACGCAGAGGCAGCAAAAGATGCTTGGGAGAAAACTCTACTGTTCCTCTCCCAATTCAGGTAATGTCGTTACCCGCTGCCTGTTCGATAGCATGCGGAACTCTATCCCACCGGTCAACTTTGAAAATCCGAGGCATCTCGAGGGTGTTTCTGTTCCAAGGCCGCAGGTAGAGAACGCCTGAACCATGCAACTTGGATGCCAGAAGCGCCATGAGTTCTGAAGAATCATCGATGTACACGTCGTAGTGCAGTTCGAGTTTTGCTGTTGTACTGTTGTCAGTTCGAACGAAGGAGTCGAAAGGAATCCTATGGTGCTTGAGCCAAGAGTTTGCTTGTGGTACTGTTACAGAACTTCGGCCAGTCACTATGTCAACTGTGCCGAATTTCCCTAGCCCGCCTACTTTTACGTCAAGTCCTTCCTCGGTTGGAGGAAGGCTCTCCCAAGAAAACCAAGCCTCGTCGAGAGCCCTGAAAAACTCATCTTTCGTGATTCCAGCGATTTCCCAAGCTCGCCAGCGAACAAAAGACTCCACGGTAAGTGGAGTACTTCGGCGTGAGTTTAGGCTCTGACAAACGGACACCATTGTGTCCGCCAACACACCATCCAAGTCTACTGCGAGACGCATCCCGATCTATCCCCTGCGGGATCCAATGAACACCGCGATCACCAGAAACTGTTCTTTCACTACTCTTGATTGAGAAATCCGGCAGCTTTCAACTGTTCGATAGTCGACTGCAGAACCTGCTGGGGGAGTGCGAGGTCTCGAGCTGCCTGCGAAATGGATATAGTCCCATTGTGAGAAACGATGTAGTCGAGAACATTTCGTTCAATGCCTACTTGCGGTGCGGTCTCTCTCGATGGTGGGGGTAATTGTTGGGGGGTTTCTTGTTGTGTTCCGCAATTTGGGCAATGCATGGTTCCGACTGTGCATGTTGAAGCCACACGAAGCACAAGCATGGAGGGCGGGGGGGTAGTAGACATAGACCCGTCGAGATGAGGGCCCTTTCATTCTATCGAGTACACCTTGAGCTTTGGCCTTCAGTTCTCTTCCTATTCCCAGAATGGCGTCAGGCAGATTGTCGTTCGTGCGCGGGTAGCCGCAGAAATCGCAGCTGTAGTTGCGTCCATCGAATCTGAGCACGTAACCGCATCGAGGACACCGTCCTGAACTTTGCAAAGCGTAGCCAATACGAATACGACGTTGCCAGGTGTATTATCCATTGCTCCCTGCCTGATGGGGTCAAGGCATCGATTCCAAGTTTCTAACCTCCTCATGTATCCGAGCAAGATATGACTCAACAGACAAGCTTCTCGTCTTGGCTAGCTTGCGAATTCCTTTTTCCACGCCAGTCCCATGCTGAATGGCTTTCTTTCGCCTACTTACAATATCTTCGGGCAGTCCAAGACCCTGTGCAACGGATCTCAGAACCCATTTCCTCGTCACATCGTGGCCGGGCCTGACCTTGTATTCCGATGGAATCGTTAGTGCGAAATGAATCAAATCCAAGTCGGCGTAGGGCGTTCTGAGCTCGACGCCGAACGGAGCAGTGGCCTGTTCGTCTCTCTCATAATTAACTTGGGAAGCATCGACTACACTCTGATACAATGCCTCGACAAGCGCTCTCCTGCCCTCCGCGTCGAGAATTCTCGCGTACTTGTAATATCCTCCAAAGAGTTCATCACTCCCTTGACCGCACAGAATTACATTGTATCCACGTCGAGCAGCCACCTTAGCCACCCAGTGCAGCGGCACAGCAACGCTCACCTTCATCAAATTCGGCTCCTCGATAAGCCAGACCACGCGCCGCACATATTCTTCAAGCGAATCCGGATCAACTTGCTCAATGATGAGTGGCAGGTCAATCTCGCGAGCGTACTTTTCAACAGTCGAAAGCTCGGTCGAGTCTCTGAGTCCCACGCTTACGAGTTCAACCTCACAATTGCTCTTCGCGAGTGCCGCCGTCACCGCGCTGTCCAGGCCTCCAGAGAATGCCACAGCCGCTTTGTCAATAGTTCTCGTGATTCTCCGAATGGCCCTTTTCAAATGATGTGTCAGTTTCGACCTCGCTTCCTCAGAAGTCATCGGCCTTTCACGGCTTTTCTCGAAGCGGAATAACTGAGTCTTTCTGATTCCGCGCTTGCTGAATGAAAGTAGGTGTCCGGGGGGAGTACGTTTGATGTCTCTGAGCCCCATTGCCCACAGGGCTTTTCGTTCAGAAGCAAAGGCCGACAATTGGCGACGTTCAGCGTAGTACAATGGCTTGAAACCATTTGGGTCTCTGAACGCAAACATCCTACTGCCACTACCCCATAACGCCGCGAATTCCCCGGGCTCAGACATGAGACCGCTTACCGCCTCGCGAGTTGTGCATTTTACGAGACGTTTGTGGGCGAACCCCACGGGGTTCAATCGCTGGAAGAAGGATCCATCGAGTGCGAGTGCACATCCATCGGATTCTAGAAAGTGCGTTTCAAGACCATTATTTGATGCATATCCGATCGCCCAACCCGCGCGGTCATCTTTCATGGATCGAGAGTCCGCATTTGTTCCGCGATGTCTGAGGGCCAAAAGCAACTTCTCAACATCTCTTCCCGCGTCCTCAGAGCTTCCGTAAACCCCTGCGATAGCCCCCAACGATCATCGCTTCGGCTTGGTCTGCTGGTTTCATATTAAAACGCAGATGAAACTTAACTACCCTTCCTGACAGATTTCCAAAGAGTGACTGGTCATATTATTGTAAGTGAATCAACGACTATGCTCCTCGTCAGTAGCCGGAACATTATCATCATAGCCTTTCCTAGAGTGAATCGAAAACACTTCTAACAGCGCTCGAACCCACCCTGTTTTATACTAACTGTTAATGTTAGGAACTTCAGGTCATCGTGATGCCCATTCTCCCCATAGACACTGGTCGTTACGGAAGTCCAGAGATCCGGAAAGCATTCGAGGAAGACACTAGATTTCAGAAAATGCTCGACGTTGAAGCGGCACTGGCGTGGGCACGGGCGCAGGTCAACGATATTCCTACTGATGCCGCTCAAGAGATCATCCGTCAAGCATCAACAAAGGTTGTCACAATCCATCACATTCACGAAATTGAGAGGGTCGTTGATCATGAAGTAATGGCGCTCGTCGAGGCTCTGTCAGAAGTTTCCGGCAAGAGCGGAGCGTACGTACATCTTGGTGCTACCTCAGCTGACATCTTGGACACTGCACTTGCACTGCAGATGAAGGATGCGTTGGACATTATCACGATAAAGTTGGATAAACTTGAGCAGGTGCTCTTGGACCTTACAAGACGGTACCGAGACACGTTGATGATCGGCAGAACTCATGCTCAACATGCCCTTCCAATGACTCTCGGACTGAAATTCGCCGTATGGCTGCGCGAGACTGCTAGACATATCGAGCGTCTGTCACAATGTAGGCAACGTGTACTCGTGGGAAAGATGAGTGGAGCTATAGGAACGATGGCAGGTTTGGGCAAGAACGCACTGGATATACAGGAGCTAGTGATGAAACGCCTGGAACTAAGGGCGGCAGAAGTTACAAGTCAAATTGTGCAACGGGACAGGTATGCGGAACTGATTTGTCTGTTCGCAATTGTGGCAGGTTCGTTGGATAAGTTCGCTACGGAAATCAGAAACCTGCAGAGGCCTGAGATCGATGAGCTCTCCGAACCATTCGAAGTCGGAAAGCAGGTTGGCAGCTCCGCAATGCCTCAGAAGAAGAACCCTTGGAGAAGTGAGAATATTTCGAGCTTGGCCAAGATCGAACGCAGCTTAGTTGCCCCAGCTCTAGAAGGTATCGTCACATGGCATGAGCGAGACTTGTCACAATCCGCCTCCGAGCGATTCATCATTCCTGAAGCCTTTATTCTCCTTGATCACATGTTAAGCTCGATAATTCGAATTCTAAGCGGACTACAAATCAATGAGGTTCGCATCCACGAGAACCTGATGAAATACAAAGATCCCATGATGTCAGAATCTGTGATGATCGCTCTCGTGAACAAGGGCATGCCACGCCAAGAAGCTCACAGACTGCTCCAACAATTGGTCTTCAAGAGCCAAGAGCAGAAGAGGAGCTTTAGCGAAACTCTGAACAGTGATCCGAGTGTGGTCAAGAACTTGACGAAAGAAGAGGTGAGCGCTGCCCTTGAACCCAAATCGTACATCGGGATGTCACCTGTGCTTGTCGATGCTGTGGTGAAGAAGACCGCGGCTGAGAGGCGAGCGCGGGGGTTGAAGGATTAGACAGTGTCAGTGCCGCGATAGTCTGTTAGCAAGCTCTGCTCAGTTGAGTCGGAGGTTTTGAATTTCAACTTCTCCCATTCTTCAGCCTTGATCAGGCCGCCGACCTGTTCTTTTATTTTCTTGGCCAATGACGGACCGATGAGTGGGACTTTCATGAGGTCAGTTACGGACGCGCGCTTCAACTCGTCTAGACCTGTGAAACCAGCGTTGAATAAACCTCGTGCTCTGGCGCAGCCGATTCCCTCAAGTTCTACAAGTGGTACCAGTTCAGGTTTGACCCCTTTGGCGCATCGAATCTGAAGTTCATAGGTGGGTTTAAGCAGGTCTTTATGCCCGAAGAGCTCTGCGAGTTCGTAGCTCGCGTGTAGTAGCCATTTTGTCGTGTCTATCATTCTGAGGATGTCGCCGGGTTCCACTTTGTGGACTTCGAGAATTCCGTCTTCGCTTGTCTCGTTGATCCATTCGTAAAGCACTCTTGCGCATTTTACCTCTGATAAGAATTCTTCGTAAGTTATTCCGCTTGTATCGCCATAGTACTCTGGGACTTCACACATGAACTCCTGCTCGTGCTCTTTAGCGAATAGTTCCAGCATCTCATCTTCACCGCGACGTGGGTAAAGTTTGGGTGCGATGTCAGGGGTCCTCGAAATCAAGTGTAGGAAGCTGATTTCGGTCAGGTGCTTGGCACGGGTGTAGAGTCCATCTCTAAGGACAACTGCTGATACTGGATCGATGTAGAGTTCAGAAACTCGACGCCCGAACCTCGTAGCACTCAAATTCTCTCCTTCGAACTCCACCATCTGCTCTCGGCTTAGAAAGCGGAGTATGTCGCCGAGTTTTGATCGAATCATCTTCGGGTCGTACTGGAATGCGTAGAATGTCTTAGCGAAGAATTGGATAAGGCCTTTCTCACTTGTGGCAAAGCGGGTGGCTATGGTCGCAAGTACGTGAGGGCGTAGAACTTTTTCAGCTCCGAGTTTTGACCATATTCTCTCAGGCTCAGCGACAACATAGTTCTTCATCAAGTAGTCCTGCTCATCATGTGTTCGCGCGATTAGAATGGCTTCGCCGAACTTGTCGTATTTCGGACGACCGGCACGTCCGCAGAATTGCTTGTATTCAAGAACAGAGATGGGATAACGACCATAGCCTGGTTCATAACGCTCGTAACTACTGATGATTACTGTTCGAGCGGGGAGATTGACGCCAGCCGCTAGAGTGGGTGTGGCTGAAAGAATCTTGAGTTTTCCCAATTTAAAGGCGTCTTCAATAATTCTTCTGTGTCCACCCGCCAAACCAGCGTGGTGGAATGCAACCCCGTTCAGAACTTGTTCCGCGAGCGTCTCTCCCAATCGCGTCCTTTCACCAGTGGACAGAAGGCGTTGAGCGATAGTCTCCAAACCTCTTCGGTCTGGTCTCGGCAATTGCCTCCTGAGCAGTGCGGAGGCTTTTCTCCCGAGTTCAACAGCTGAGCGACGAGTCTCAGCGAAGATCAGCACCTGTCCGCCGTCTCTAACTACGTTAATTGCAGCGTCAAAAATCGGATTTGCATCGGTGTGCGGGACGAATCGTGACGATCCGTCTTTGAATTGCACTTGCCCGTCACAATAGACACCTTCACGGAGCGGGACCGGGCGCCAGTCTGTGGTGATTTGGGTGGCGTTCAACCATTCACCGATCTCGGCGGCGTTTTTTATTGTGGCGCTGAGAGCCACTACTTGTATTTTCGGGTTGATCTTGAGGAGTCGTGTTAGAACCACTTCGAGGGTGGGTCCTCGGTTCGCCTCGGTTAATAAGTGGATTTCATCCGCTATTACAATTGAAATATCCGCTATCCACGGCGTGCGGTGTCGGAGAAGCGAATCGGCTTTTTCGTTGGTTGAGATTATGATGTCAAAGTTTGAGAGGTGTATGTCGGAGCTGTCGTAGTCTCCGCTCGTGAGTGCCACTCTAATTCTCTGGCCGGGCGACTTCTCTAAAGTCGAATATTTGAGGAAGTCTTCGTACTTTTCACTTGTTAAGGCACGAAGAGGGGTAAGGTAGAGCGCCTTTCCACCTTTCTCCAGAATTGATTTTAGAATTGCGAGTTCAGCCACGAGTGTCTTGCCCGAGGCGGTTGGGCTTGCGAGGACGAGGTTTCTCCCTTCAAGAACCCCTGCTTCAATCGCATCCTGCTGCGGCGGATACAAAACATCGTATCCCGCTTTCACCAAGACTGCCTTGACTGCGTCAGGGATGGAAAGCTCTTCGACACGCATGGTGGAGGAACTTCTGCGGTTTTCTTATGCTGCTGCTCGCTTTAAATGGCCAGGTTTTGGAGAGTAGAGTATTCCCTCCCTAACAAGCTGTCCGACTAGTCTCCGTGCCTCTTCATCCGTTATGTCGACTTTGCGTGACAGGGCTTGGAAGAGGGTGGGTTCCTCGACGATCCCGAGCTGTCTTTCCAGGTCGACGAACGTGCTCAGGATGACTTGCATTTTGTCTCTGAGGCTCTTGGGCTTCCCCGTCATGATTACATCAATGTCGACCTTGCCCGTAGCGGTGTCGATGCCTACGTCTTGGAGGGACAGTGTCATCAGTCGGATTATTGCGTGGGAGTCTTCGGGTTCTACTTTATCACGGAGAAAACTCCGCGCTCTGGCTTCGGCCAATCTGACCAATGCTTCTAGTTGTCTTGGGGTTATGGCTACTGGTGACTCGGTTGAGGCGGATAGGGATCGCATCTTCAAGTAGTACTGCCGGATCTCGTTCACGGCTTCTTCGGTTAGGATCGGTTCGACCCGTTTGGCGTAGGCTATGTACTTCCGCAGAAGCTCAGGCGTCATTGGGGGTTCCTCAGGTGGGGACTTGAGCCTATGCAGTGCTAGGATGTGGTCTGACATTCTTTTGTCCGCGTCAGGGTCAGGGGTGTCTTTCATGATGAATAGGAGGTCAAAACGTGACAGGAGGGTTACAGGGAGATTGATGTTGTCCGTGATGTTTCTGTATGGGTCGTATCTGCCTAAACTTGGGTTTGCGGCCGCGAGAACGGCTGCTCTTGCGTTTAGTGTTGCGACTATGCCGCCTTTGGCAACGCTTACAGTGTGCTGTTCCAGGGCCTCGTGTATGGCCACTCTGTCTTCTGGACGCATCTTGTCCATTTCGTCTATGCAAGCTATTCCTTTGTCGGCCAGCACTAGGGCGCCCGCCTCCAACACCATCCCACCCGACTTCTCACGAACTACAGCGGCAGTCAGACCGGCTGCGGTTGTTCCGCGCCCGCTAGTGTAGAGACCGCGAGGAGCAATTCTCGCGACATATTGTAGCAATTGGCTTTTGGCGGTTCCTGGGTCTCCTACGAGCAAGACGTTAATTTCGCCTCGTATTGTGACTCCGTCGGTCAATCGTTTTTGAACTCCTCCGAACAGGAGGTAAAGGACCGATTCCTTGAGATCGCCATATCCATAGATGGACGGGGCGAGTGAAGCTATGAGCTTGCGGTGGATAAACGGATCCTTCGCTAGCTCCCGGATCTGTCGTTCATCTTCCGGAGTTATGTCCACGACCTCGACTTCTTTTCCTACCACATCAACATAGTTTGCGTCAAGGAGGAGTTCAAATGTCCTCAGTCTTGCTTTGCGTCCAGCGTACTCTTGTAGGGCTCTTGCTATCCCAGTTATGGAGACACGGTCGCCTGGACGCGCAATGTCCACGAGGTCTTCTGAGAGTTTGATGTCCATCGCACGCGGCAGCTGCCCGGGGGGAAGGTCTTCCGGACGTTCCTGGATGCGGATTTCTTGGGAGTTCATGAACGTCGACTGTTTTTCCATGAACTCAAATATTTTGGAACGACAGTGAGCACATACTCCTGGACCGCGCATCAACGTGCCGGCTTGTTCGACGTAGCTCATCGCGTTGCATTTGCGGCACTGAAAGGCTGCTTTGATCAGAAGTGGCTTTACTGAAGTTGATCGAACGATGATACCATCGATGAGCAATAGCCTGGCTATGTTCTCTGAGCCGATCTTGCGGAGTGAATTTCGTTCAGGAAGTTTTCTGAACCTTATTCGAATACGTTTGATCATCTCCGCGTATTCGGGATCCTCGATCTTTAGCTGTGCCCAAGCACTTCGGTCAAGGTATTCCAAGTACTCGTCAGGTTTGTCAAGGACTGAGCGCGCGAGGTCTGGGTCAAATGCGATGAGGTCGTCAAAATCGACAACCAGTGATCTTGCGCCCGAAAGAGCTACATGTCCAAGCCGTTTCCTGTATTTGTGATCGCCATCAGCAACGTATGATCTGAGGAAGTCCTGGAAACGCTCATCGGGCTTCTCAAGTGTCGTCATGTCTTCCTCTCCAATTCCAGAAGTTTTGCTTTCCACTCTTCGATCGTCTTGTTGAGAATGGAATAGAGCGCACGTTCTTCGAGAGTCAGTCCTTGGAGTAGGTCTTCAGATGGCGTTGGTGAAGCGGCTAGCGAGACTATTTTGCGAATCCTAACGTTGACGATGTCGCGGAGCAGCGTTTCTGTCTTCTCAAGTTCCCGCAATTTCACCTGATCTTGTTTGCTCAACTGACGAAGTTCGGATAGATGGCGCCTTAGAACGCAGTAGAAGTTGGGTTGGAGGGAAGGCAACTGTCTAGATGCAGGAATAGTTTCACGCCAATGAATCTTCGAAAGCGAATTGTAATCTAGTGTATCTTCATCTCTGAATCTTGCAAAACCCAGTTGAACAAGTTCCTTAGCCATCCAATACGGGACATCTACCTCCTGACCGACCTTGGCTGAAGACAGTTTAGCTAATCTGGATGTTTCAGGAATCTCTCGAGTAACGATGACTCTAGTCTGTGAATTTTCAAAGTCGAAGTCTATATCGTCAACTGTCGTCATTGCTTCAGCCAAGAATGAAACACCAACTCTCCAGCAACTCCTTGGATCATCATTTAAGTGATTTATCGAGTTCTTCATTGTACGAAGTCGAGATTTCCTGTGGAGCCACGATCGTCACAGGAGAGGCCAGTGAAAGTACAGAACGCCGTTTACGGGACGGAAAAGCAACTCGCAAAAACTGGGCCAAGACTTTTGAATGACGCATAAGCACTTGAACTGCACTGGAAATTGAAGTGCAATTTGATGGAGCGCGCTGATTGATTGAGTGAAAATGGATTAATGTGGATCGAGAAGTATCGACCGAAGAACCTCAGTGATGTTGTAAACCAGAAGGAGGCAATTGCCGGAATCAAAGCGCTACTGAATACCCCTTCTACCATGCCACACCTCTTACTCTCGGGCCCCCCAGGAACTGGCAAGAGTACCGTTGCGCTCTGCATTGCGCGTCAACTCATGGGAGACAATTTCAGGAAGCTGGTGCTCGAACTCAACGCTTCAGACGAGCGTGGTATTGGCGTTGTGCGTCAGCGGATCAAAGGCTTCTCCCAGATTATCCAATCCGCTCCTTCAGGAGTACAGTTCGGTTTAGTTATTCTTGATGAGTCTGATGAGATGACCAAGGACGCTCAGACTGCACTTCGAAGGATAATGGAGACCTCATCGAGAACTTGCAGGTTCATCCTCATCTGCAACTATCAGAGCGGAATCATAGAACCGATCCAAAGTAGATGTCTAGTCTTCCGATTCAGAAACCTCGAAGAGAAAGAAGCGGTACAGTACCTGACACGAATCTGCAAAGCGGAAAACGTGAACGCAGAACCAAAAGCGGTTGCCCGAATCTTCGAATTATCGGAAGGCGACCTCCGAAGCGCGATCAACTATTTGCAAGTTGCGGCGATTCGTGCAAAAGGTTCGACCCTTGACCTGGCAGCAGTGAGCAAAGTTGTTCCAGCTGCCGAGAACGAACTGATACGGGAAATGTTGAGATTAGCGTTTCAAGGAGAGTTCGTGAAATCGCGCGACGCAATGTACGATTTGATGGGTAAGCATGGACTTAGCGGGCGAGAAATCGTTAGAATGGCGAACCGCGAAGTCACCCAAATTTCGGACTTGCCTAACGAAAAACGCGTAGAAGTTGTCCGCGCGCTAGGAGAATGCGACTTCAGACTTACGCAAGGGGCCAACGATGACATCCAGATAAGCGCGATGCTAGCACAGATGAGCCTGATCAATAGAAAGTAGATTCACCATGGATCAGACTGTCTCCTGGACGGAGAAATATCGTCCCACGACAGTCGCTATGCTGCTTGGTAATGAGGAAGCAATAACGCAATTCACGGCTTGGCTTAAAGACTGGACGAAAAAGCGAAAGACGTCGAAGTCTGCATGTCTGCTTTTTGGCCCACCCGGCGTGGGAAAGACTTCGCTAGCGAGAGCTGCAGCGAACGATCTCCATTTCAGACCAATAGAGATGAATGCCAGCGACGTCCGCACTGAGAAGGCTATCGAAGCAGCGCTAACTCCTGCACAAACGTCTGTCACGTTGGACAGTTTTTCAGGCAACATGCGGAGCAACCTGATCCTCATAGATGAAGTGGATGGAGTCTTCGGACGTGAAGATCGAGGTGGACTCGGCGCAATACTAACGATAATTGAAGAGTCCCCAGTTCCAGTAGTACTTACTGCAAACAACACAGAAAACGACCGCTTCATGGATCTAATGAAAGCCTGTCTAGTGATTCAACTCGCTGAGATACGCCCTCGGCTTCTAGTTTCGCTGTTGAAGCACATTTTGTTAAATGAAGGCAGAAGTGTGTCCGCAAAATCTGTGCAGGAAGTTGCTCGGAACAGCCATGGCGATCTCCGATCAGCGATAAACGACGCTCAGAATCTAGAAGTCGGCCGAGTTGATGAACTGGGATCGAGGCGGACGCGCGAACTTGATGAAAAGGAGACGATCAGAAAGTTCTTTGGCGCAAATGATGTCAGGCAGGCTCGGCGGGTCCTCGACGAGACGGAGATTCCACTTTATCGTGACGAACTTTTGCTCTTGGTTCACGATATACTGCCATACGTTTACACATCCCCCACCAAGTTAGCCCAAGCCTATGATGCACTTTCGAGGGTTGATGTCGGATACGGACGGATCGGCGCAAGTCGATCGCGAGGCATGATGCCTCCGCCATTCAATATTCCACGTCGAGATGCTGTCCCAGACTGGAGCATCCTGCCCTTCGTTCTGAATGAATTTGCGACAGTAGGAATCATGAAAGCAGATAGTGATATCGAGCACGTAATGCAAATTGCACCCCGTGTTTCAGCGAAGATTCCCGAGCGATACCAGTACCGTCTCTGGCAACTTGATCGACTTTGCAGCAGAATTGCTCGAGCTATCCACACATCTAAGCGCACGGCGTTGTCAGACGTTGTCCCGTTCTTGGTGTCCATCTTTCAATCAGATGCAGAAAAGGGCAGAGAGGCCGCGTTTGGTCTCGATCTGGATGAGCAGGACGTGGCGTTCTTGGTTTCTGAAGGAAAGGTAGTGAATGTGCCAACGGGAGAGGCACAGATCCTCGATCCAACAGGTTTCAAGCTACCCTACATGGGAAAGGACAAATTCATTCAACTCATGCGTGCGGGGCTCAGCTACGATCGCAAAGCTGGCCAATTTGTTATTCAGACGGCTCGACAATCTAGACTCGGTCGAACAAAGAGTATCCGAGATTATCTCGAAACGTGTGAAATTCAAGCGTGCAGAACAAATCGTGACGGAAAATGAAGGGGATAGTATCTCTAAGGAGTGCTACGTCGATTCAAAGCAGGTCATATGCTCCAAATGTGAATTTGTGGATGATTGCCCCACCCACACTATCACCACGCTGAACTTCTGCCTCTGCGATGAAACTCTCGCAGACCCCAACAGCTACGACAAATATGTGGCTAAGAAGGCTCCAGGCCCCAGCTCACCCAAGCCGACGCGTCGCAAAAAGAAAGCTTGAACCTAAAGCGGAATTAGCGGGTGGCTCGGCCGAGCGCTATCGTATGTGCTTCTTGCGCGCAAGGGTTAGTGCGTTTTCCAGCTGTTCACGCATGGTCGAGGCCGGTATGTTCTGAAGCCCGAGTAGTGTCGTTTTGCCCCGGACTCCTTCGCCTGATTTAGACGCCGTTATCACGCCTATAGCTCCCAAGCCGCGAGCATATTTCCAGATTTGAGTGTGTTTTCTAGGTTTATCATTGTACTCTTCACAAACCGCTTTGTACTCGCGTTCAACAGCGCCTATGTTAGCGTAGGCTTCCTGTGATTCTTCGAGAACTCTTGCCAATGCAAGCATCATGTATTTTTCGTGAGGTGATAAGGCGGCGATGTATTCGCCCCGCAACATCGGGTAGACGCTTCCAGCAGCTTTTCGGACGTGGTCGGCGGAAACACGTTTTGCGCTTTCAGAGTCAGCATACTTGCCAGCGCGCCAGAGAAGTTCAATTGAATATCGAGCATCTCCACTCTGCCCTCCTACGTCTGCGACAAGTTGGAGTGCTTCGTCTGCGATGGTGTTCTCTTTGAAGGCTAGGGTAACTCGCTCTTCCAGAATGTCGATCAGTTCACCGGAACTGTACTTGTCGAGTTTGACAATGTTCCGTTGTAGGGTGTCGGTCGTGCTCCTATCGAGCTTTTGGAGGTATTCGAGTTCACGGAGGATGAAGATGACCGAGAGCCGAATTGGTTTGCCGATTCGTTCTTCTTGGATACGGGTCAGGTTGTAGATCGGTGTCGATTCCTCTGTTCTGATGAGATGTTCGACTTCATCGAGTGCAAGGATGAGGTGCATGTTCTTGTCGTCCAGCATGTCCATCAGGGTGTGGAGCAGTTCTTCTGGATGCGAAGCCGCGTTTTGGAAATTCTGGTTCGAACTGGGTTAGGACCCGTTTTATGATCATGAAGAGACTGCCTTTGGCTTCGCGGCAGTTCACGTGCACGTACTGAAGGTTTACCTTGCGACTTTTCGCAGCCCTCACCAGATCAGTTCCAAAACGTTGGGCCAGGACGGTTTTGCCTGTTCCAATGTCGCCCGTGATGAGGACTCGTTGGCTGGTGGAGAATGGGTTCTCAAGAGAGAAACGGAAGAGTTGGGTGAGGAAACGCATTTGCTCGTCGCGGTGAGGAAGGTTGGTTGGTATGTATTCCAATGAGAGGGGCGCTTCGTCTTTGAAAACCGTAGGCCTCGCTAAGGTTTCCTTCACTATGTCAGAAGACAATTGAACGAGAGCCCCTACTCTCGACATGCTCCACTGCTCCGATCTTATGTGCTTTTGCTGTCCTATGCGATAAAAACAAGAGACCCGAGTGAAACTGATTGACTAGTCCGTTACGCTCTCATGAATTTCTCTCAGACCATTCAGGGTTGCCTCTTAAAGGCCATAGAGGTCCTCAAGGAGCTCGGTGGGATTCCATAATCCTGTAGAGTTCGTCGTGTTCCTGCGGGCCAATCTTCACTTTCACCCCGTCTTCCCGCACCAATATTCGTCCTCCTCTGCGAGGAGTGAATCTGCCGATGATCTGGGCTGGAATTCCTTTTCCACTTAGGCGCTGAACAATCTTGTTGCTTTTGCGTCTGTCCGCTGCTATCAGAAGGCAGCCTGAGCTCATCAATCTGAGCGGGTTCACGCCGAATATGGAGCATATGCGCTTCGTTTCGGGAAGAATTGGGATCATGGACTCGTAGGTCAGGAAACCCACTTTGGATGCCTCGGCGAGCTCCCATATGCCTTGCAGTAATCCCCCCTCGGTGGGGTCATGCATGGCTCGCACTCCCCCCATCTTCACGGCGGTAAGCGCGTCATCGACAACGCTAATCTTCCGAACTAGCGCAGATGCTCTTGCAACGAGGTCAGCACCGACTTCCTTTCGGATCTTCTGACCGTAATCTGATGCAAGAACTGCTGTTCCCTCTAAACCAGCGGACTTCGTCATTATGAGATGATCGTCAGGTCTCGCATGACTGGACGTAACGAACTTTCCATTCTCAACTATGCCCACCATGTACCCAACAACAATCGGTCGCCTGAGACCTGGAGTAACTTCGGTATGACCTCCTACGATCGAAACACTGAGCTGCTTCGCGGCCTTGTCGACTTGTCTCATTATCTTATCGACTAAAGCGGAATCGGCTTTTTCTGGTAGGAGCAGGTCGCAGAGAAACCATTTCGGTTTGGCTCCCCTGCAGGCAATGTCGTTAGCGTTGATGTGAACCGCAAGCCATCCCATATCGAAGGACGCACCGGTTACTGGGTCTGTCTTCAAAACCAAAATTTTTCTGCCGAGACTGACCAGCGCAGCGTCTTCGCCAATCGAAGATCCGAGAATTACCGATGGATCCCTGGTCCCTCTGTACCCAAAGACGCTGTGCACTAGGATATCGGATGGAATCTTACCAGTCTCTAAACGGGGCATGGGGAACCGAGTTGTAGAAGGGGCGTGATGCTTTAAGCAATCAGGTTACAGTAAAGTTGATTGAAAACCCGGACCTACTCGACGTATTGTCCGTAACTACCATTTGATCGAAGTTAATCATATTAATCAGAACACGAGCAAATTTCAAGATTCTTCTTGAAGAACATTAGGACTATTTTGATCATTCTGGCCCTGCTCTCGTTTCTCACGATGGCTAACGTGCTTCCTGAGGCATATGCCGCATGGGGCTTGGATGTGGCCCCCGTGTCTAGAAATACATCTCCTGGCGGGACCGTTTTCTTCACAGTCAGTGTAACTGGAACAATCCCTGGAAACCCGAACGTCATGCTTCTCGTATCGCCGCCGACACTGGGAATAACGCCAAGTTTCAGCGTAAACAATGTCCCAGCTCCATTCACTTCAACAATGACTGTAACAGTCGCTGGTTCGAAAGCTCCGGGATACTACGATATTCCGGTTTGGGCTCATCCGTCTAACGTGCTTTTTCCAGGACCGGGCAACTTGGCTTTTGGAGTTCACGTGATTGTTGGGGCTTCTTTCGATTTTAACCTCGCACTGTCTCCGCCGAGTATTTCGGTGAAGCAGGGCGACACGGCGAGCTATCAGATCTTCATAACCTACAGCGACCCTTCGTACAGTGGAACGAATATCAATGTCCAGATAAGCGGGCTAGGCCCCGGGATGGATGAACAGCTCGTTCCCAGCCCACCTAGCCTAAGTATCTTTACCTCGCAGTCAACTCCTCTCGGAAACTACCTCATCACATTAACTGGATCTGCACTAGGAGTCGTGCGGCATACAAGCGCTGTCCTGGTAGTGCAGGCGGAACCGTCTCCATTTGACTTCTCGTTATCCTCTTCACCGACGCAGCAGAGCATAACCCCTGGAGCGAGCACAACCTATTCGATCGCCGTAGGGCTGGTATCTGGTGCTTCTCAAAACGTCGCTCTTACTGTTTCTAGTCCACCACCCAGCGGTGTATCCACGTCGCTGAATCCAATATCTGGAACGCCTAGTTTCAACTCTATTCTATCCATCTCAACAACCTCTTCCATTGCCCCAGGACAATACGCGATAACGATCACCGGCAGCGCCGGAGCAATAACGCATACCACAACGATTACATTGACGATTGCGCAGCCACCTGACTTTAGAATTGACGTGAGTCCACCATCTCAAACTTTGATTCAGGGTCAGACCACATCGTACTCGGTGCAAGTTTCAGGCCTCAATGGCTTCAACTCACAGGTTTCTTTGACACTGGCTGGACTTCCCTCCGGAGTCGGAGGCGTTTTCAGCGTGCCCTCATCTACTCCAGACTTCTCCTCAACGCTTAGCCTAACCATTCCAACTAACGCACCAACCGGTTCATTCACTTTAACCATAACCGGATCGGGTGGAGGTATCACGAGAGTCGCAAACGTGATTCTGGCCGTCAATCCCTCACAGATCCAATCGACCACAAGCCAAAGTGGGCCTGTTTCCACCGGTGGGTTGCTGCAAACACTACAGCAAAATAGCCTAATCTTGATGGCCGCATTGGTTCTCCTGGTGATCCTGTTCGGCGTACTCGCGATGAAAGGACGGGGTAAACAGACCGCCCCACAGCAAAAAACGCCGTCGACAAGTTTCTGTAGCAAGTGCGGGACAGAGAACTCAGCAACCAATGACTTCTGTGCAAATTGCGGTAACAAGCTCAAAGGCAATTGAGCGTAGCCAGATTCTAGGAAACTAGGCAATTCGAAATTTCAGCTGTCTAGGCTGACTCTTGGACGAGTTTTGGAAGAGGATGAATGGATTCACGGCGAGGCTTGAAGAAAACTAAAGCCTAAACAACACAACAAAAGAAATGTTCTGCGGACCAAGCGATCACACGCGATATCTGTAGCACTACCGGTCCACCCACAAAAGTTGACTGAACGACGGCGAACGAAGATGTTTCAACAGTCGGAGGCATAACACAAAATAACCTACGACGAGCGTCGCCCTCATCGACAGACAATGAGTTGATTGTACCGCATGATATCGCTTTTCGCCGGGAAAGGCGGCGTGGGAAAGACAACTTGCGCAGCGACTACTGCTCTCCATCAGGCCCTTCTTGGTCAGCGGACACTTGTGATTTCCACAGATGCCACTCCTTCGCTTTCGCATATCTTCGAAATATCCGACAATGCCAAGCCTTCGAAGGTCCAGGAATACCTGTACGTAAACGAGTTAGGCATTCAGGAGGTCGAAGAAATGTGGGAGGGGAAGTTTGGCAGAGAGGTCTACGAGGTATTTTCCTCATTTGTTTCCATCCAATACGAAGACTTTCTTGAGTTCATGGTTTCGCTTCTGCCGGGGTTGTTTGACGAATTCATTGTCAATTACATTAGAGAATTGTATCTTGAGAGTCAGTATGAAACTATCATTTGGGATACGGCTCCACTTGGTCAGACGCTCGCCCTTCTTCAGACCCCAGCGTTGCTTATGAGGCATCTGCGCATGGCCCCACGAATCTATTCTAAACTCAAACACGGCCAAGAGAAGAAAGCGTCGCTGATGGATATCATTAACCGGTGGCAAAAATTGTCGGAAGTTAACATGGATTTTCTCCGCCAGCAGGTAAACTTCACAATGGTCACGATACCTGAGGCACTCGCAGTTCAGCAGCTTGACGGAGTTTTCTCTGAATTGGCCAAGTTCAGACTACCGGTGAAACAACTCATAGTGAACAATGTGGTTAATGCTCCTGATTCAAACTTTCTAGCGACCAGAGCAAAGGAGCAGAGCAAGTATCTCAAGTACATCCACGAGAAGTTTGGTTACCTGAAGATTACAGAGCTACCAATGTTTCCCCACGAATTGAAGGGCTTCGAAAGATTGAAAGAAGCAGGAGATACACTGTTTCAATCGGCGTACGTCTAAGGCTAGATTGGCGTCTACATCATCTAAACGTCACTCCTCATCGACATAAGACAGTGACATTTTCTTCCATTTCGCTATCTGTCTACGAAGAAAATTAACTCTCTCAGCGAACATGATCGAGCTCCGACCATGTCCAACGTTGGACAAACAATGACTTAGTTGCAACTGAAAGAGACACAAATTTGAAACGTCGTTCGTGAACGTATTGTGTGTTCGCATAGGAGCGGTTCTCCTCATGCGTGCACTTTTCTAGTGATTCTTCTTAGAACCAATCGAATCCAATCTTCTCGCATCTGCTATTAGCTAGACTTCGACACACATCAATCTTCGATGAGATTTTCTGTGGAACTATCAGAGACGGAAGGTGTATCCAGGCTATTTGCGACCGTCAATTCTAGCACGAGCTGAACGTCAAGTTGCAGGTTGGATTGTTTGAGTTTCTGCGGACGGCTTTTAATATTACTTATGGCATAGCTATGATTAAATAACATGAAAATGGGGGAGGTCTCATGACGGAAAAAAGAGTTGACGAGTCGAAACGTTCGACCGTTAAGGTCATTGTTGCAGGTGTAGGCGGCCTGGTTGTCGGCGCAGCCGGGAGCGCTGGGATTTCCGCGCACGGTTACGGAAACCGTAACGACGACAGCGACCACTAGGAAGCTTCTGCTGCCTGAGACGTGGGATCAGGAGGCTGATGTGGTTATCGTGGGTGCGGGCGGTGCAGGTTTAGTTGCTTCCATTGAGGCTAGGGACGCGGGCGCGAGTGTAACCGTGTTGGAGAAAGGAAGCAAGGTTGGTGGAACGACGACACTTTCAGGCTGCAATGTGCAGGGAGCGACAGGTGGCGCTGACACCGCGGACGTTCACTACAACTATTGGATTGCAACGGGCGAAGGCTTAGTTGACCCCGACCTCGTCAGAACCCTAGCAAACAATTCGGGCCCCAACGTCGACTGGTTGAAATCTCAAGGTCTCAAATACACTGTCAGCCCAGTTACGGGTCCCGTTCCATACATTGACCCCGCTTTGACGGTTAACTGTTTTCGACCGGTGGCGGACCAGGGGTTAGCTGGCGGTGCGCTCTTTGTCAAAGTGCTTCTGGATAACGCTCAGAAGAAAGGCGCCACCTTTCTCGTCAGCTCTCCCGTAACCGCTCTCTTCAAAGATGCGACGAACGGAGTGGTTGGCGTTCAGGCGCAGAGCGGTGGCAAAAGCATCACTGTCCGCGCCAAGAAAGCGGTTATTCTAACTAGTGGGGGTTTTGACTTCAACAAGGACATGTGCCGTGCATTTTCCCCTAGACAATTGTGGGCGTTGACAACTGGCAACGTTGTAACCTCGCCGACTAATACGGGGGACGGAATCAAGATGGCCATGGCAATTGGCGCCGACTTGAACGGAATAGGGGGAGCGATTAGCACAGTCTTCCCAGGGATCGGAAACTCGGACGCTATGCCTGGGATCTGGGTGAACAATTACGGCCAACGTTTTGTCAACGAGAATGGCCTAGGCACGTTTGTAATGGAAACTGTCTTCAACCAGGAAGAACATGTGGCCTGGGCAATCTTCGACGAGAATACGAGGAAGATAGGCGGCAAGAGTCTCGGCTGGAGTGACGATTTCAGTCAAGAGATCACTAGCGGCAAAGTCAAGACAGGAGCAACCATAGCAGCGCTGGCTAACGCAATCAAAGTGAACGCTGACCAGCTCCAAGCCACAGTTGACAAATGGAACAAAGACGTTGCAGCAGGTGCTGATACTCTGTTCCACAAAACGGTTGCACTGAAACCGATAAGCACGCCGTCCTTTTACGCTACGCAGATTCTTGATACCAATCATGGCACCGAAGGCGGAGTCAAGATCAATACCAACGCACAGGCAATTGACACGACCGGCAAGATCATCCCCCGGCTCTACGCCGCGGGCACTGTGGCGGGTGGAGTCTTCGGACTCTACTCAATGGGCTCTTCCATCGCCACCGAAGTTTGCTATGGGCGAATAGCTGGAAAGAACGCTGGCTGCAGAGCAACCCTGGCAATAAGGGCATAAACCCCCAATCGAAGACAAGGCGTATCCCATAGGCAGACCCATACCCACGTGAGCCATGCAGGTAGCATATCGAACTAGCAAAAACTGCTCGCGCTCTCTTTTACTTGTCCAAACTATGGAATGGAAAACTCATACAACACAATTTACCTTGACAGTGAAGAAATCGAGAAAATTATCAAGAGATTCAACGATCACTGCCCTGTAGCACACTTCACTACAGTATCTCATCTTTGATTGGCGACATCTAGTAAGATTACTCTCTCGTTAATTTGGGTTAACTCTATGGGAGCATTGGTCTGTATAATCGTTTTGTGAGTGTAGAAATTGTGGTTTAGAGATAGGTCGGTTAAGGAGGTAGGATAGGGTAGTGTAGACGGCCAATGGAGTGCTTCTACAGGTGCCTTCATGCGCCCTGTCTGGTTTGAGCGATCGGCGTGAATATTATCAAATTGTAATTACTGAAAAGGTCAAAGCGTCTGTCAAGTAATTACTTTTCGTTTTTTTCCTATTGTTAGTTAATGAATTTACAAGGCTTTCTACTATATTCTAAGAGTATATATCGATTCATCCACTGTTTTAACTCGTCTACGATTCAAACGAGTCGCAGCTCAAAACCAGAATAGGAATAATGTGAATTGCCTGAAGGCAAAAACGAACCGATTACCGAAAAGAAAGTTAGCAGACGTTCACTGCTAAAATGGACCGGAGCGCTCGCCGCGGCAGTAGCAGTAGGCGTGGGCGCCGGCTACGAAACAAATCAACTCCTCAGACCAGTAACCACGATGACCCAAACGGCCACATTGACGCAACCTCTTATCGAGGAGCAAGTATTCCCAACCTCCGCTACGGGTCATTCGACGGGCCGCGGGGAACCAATCAGGGCTCACGTAAGAGGTGGCAGGATCGCATGGGTGGAACCACTTCAGCTTACAGATGATGAATACAATTCCACTTGGACAATCACTGCGGGAGGCAAGAGCTTCAAGCCACCACGTATCTCCGCTAATAGCCCACAGGGATTAGCCTACAGGAGTAGGTGGTATTGCACGGACCGTCTGAAGTACCCGTTGAAGCGGGTAGGCTTCCAGCCTGGAGGAACGGGCGATGTCTCCAACAGGGGCAAAGGCGAATTTGTACGCATCACATGGCAAGAAGCACTCGACACCGTTGCGAACGAGGTCAAACGAATCAAAACCAAGTACGGAAACTCAGCCATAAGCGCATGGTATGCCGCTCACCCAGAAGGAGGCTACTTGCATCACAGAGAGCAGTGGGCCAGATTCATGAATGCGCCCTTCCTCGGCGGATACACTAGAAAAATAAGTTTCGGAGATAGCTGGGGATATTGGTCATATGCAGGACCCTTCACATGGGGGTTCCATTGGGCACACGGAGAGGCTGACGTAACCGACCTGCTCGAAGATACACTGCAGAACAGCAAGCTGGTGGTCTTCTGGGGCACGAACCCCATAACCGTAGGAAAGGCATACGGAGGGAACGAGACTGCCCCCTGGTTCCTGTGGTTGAAGCAATTAGGCATCCGGATGGTGTGTATAGACCCAATCTGCACAGACACCGCCGCCCTTTCTGATCAGTGGATACCAATCAAGCCTCAAACAGATACCGCGATGGCGCTAGCGATCGCATACATTTGGATTACAGAAGGCACATACGACAAGGACTATGTTGCCACGCACACAGTTGCGTTCGATAAGTTCAGCGATTATGTTCTTGGCAAGAAGGATGGACCTGACGGTAAAGCTCCACGAACGCCAGACTGGGCATCGAAAATCACGGGCCTACCCGTCGCTACCATAACCACCCTAGCTAGAGAATGGGCATCAAAACCAACAACTCTGGCATGTTACGATGGCGGCCTATGTCGAATTAGCTACGGTCAGGAATGGGGTCGAATGATGATACTCCTACAAGCGATGCAAGGCGTGGGCAAACCGGGGGTCAACTTGCACAACTTCTGCATTAAAGGCAAGGCCGAGCCAGAGATTATCAACCTCTACAAAGGCGTTGGCGGTCCTAATGAAGCCCTTATGGCCGGCGTTGTGACAACACCCTCATCGAATCCTGTAGCGCAGGCTGTCCACCGACTTAATTTGCCCGACGCAATACTCACCGATTTCACGAAGAATCCCCCAATAGTCTTTCCACCCCCGTCTATGATAGGCGGCAGCGGTGATGCGGCTGGTTGGTTAAAGAACGAAGATGCTTTCAACAGCTTCACGTATCCGATGGCTGGATACTCAGAGATACATATGGTTTGGAGATTTGGCAGCGGAGGCGGAACTGGGGTAATGGATATTGACGCAGCGGATCAGGCCAGATGGCGCAAGAGCCCAAAGATCGAATTCTTCGTGATCCAAGCGCCTCGAATGGAAACAGAGGTGATGTTCGCTGACATAGTTCTGCCAACGAACGTAACAGCGGAAAGAAACGATGTTGGGGATATGACAGTGTCAGGTTACCTGATGTTATACTGGCGCAAACTAGTCGATTCACTCGGAGAATCGATGTCGGACTATGATATTCTCACCGGGCTCGCGGAGCGTCTAGGCTTCAAAGCAGCATTCACAGAAGGCAACAGCGAAGATGACTGGCTGAGGAAGTTATACCAGAAATCTACAATCCCCGGGCTCCCTACTTGGGAAGACTTCAAAGCAAAAGGTTACTACCAGCCACCGTTTCCCAAAGACTACAAGTCAAACCCGGGACTGAGATGGTACTACACCAAGCCTGGATCACAGATTACTGGCCCCACTAACGGCCTCGACACGCCCTCAGGGAAGATCGAGTTTCAATCTAAGTTGCTAACCAGCCATTACGGCGAGGGCCCGACAGATCCCGATGTGCCAAAGTACTTCCAGAGCCCCTTCGGGCCGTGGGGAGACCGAGCAAAGAAGTATCCGCTAGCGGCAATTATCTCCAAATTCCCATACCGAGACCATTCGAAATGGCGGAACGCATCGTTCCTCAAAGATCTCTACGAGTACAAAGGGTATGTGCCATTCTGGATCAACCCTGCAGACGCGCAAGTGCGAGGGATCAACGAAAGTGACATCATGAGGCTATTCAATGATACAGGCCAGATACTTGGCTACGCCCACGTAACAGAAAGAGTAGTTCAGGGAGCGGTTTGGGTACCTTGGGGCGCATGGTACAAAGCAGCCGAGCCCGGAAACCCAGACTCCATTGATATAGGTGGCAATGGGAATACCCTTGTTTCGAGGGAGCCGGGGTCATACGTCTACGATACGTATGAAGGCTCAGTTATGATGCAAGTGGAGAAGTGGAAGGGATAGACAGATGACACGATACGCACTCCTAATAGACACAACCAAGTGCATCGGATGCAACAACTGCGCAGTCGCATGCAAGGACCAATTCGTCTTAAACGATTGGCCACCCTACTCACTCGCACAACCTGACACGGGGCACTTCTGGATAATGGTTGCCGAGAAAGTGTGGGGCAAGGCCGCCGATGCTTCGGTCAAAGTTCGCTACATCCCTCAACCATGCATGTTATGCGACAAACCTCCTTGCGTTGCAGCCGCCCAGAACGGAGCAGCATACAAACGCCCCGACGGAATCGTAATCTTCGACCTGATTAAGAGCAAGGGGCAGAAGCAAATCGTAGACGCATGTCCATACGGGCGAATCTACTGGAACCAGCAGCTCCAGATCCCACAGAAATGCAACCTATGCCTCCATAGACTAGACCAAGGTTTGCAACCGGCATGCGTGAACGCATGTCCCACTCAAGCGATCACGATCGGCGACGAAACCGCGTTGGCTTCGACCATAGCAGACAACAAAGCCACTGTACTCAGCCCAGAACTCGGAGCCGTACCCAAAGTGTACTATGCAGGACTCCCGGCAACAACAACTTCAACCTAGAGAGAGCGCCGACAAACATCGGCGCTCACAACGTTTCTTTTCTAAACGGAGTTAAGGCAGAGTTGCCCCACAACCACTCAGGTGTCAGCAACTTGCCTAACCGTCAAGAAGAAGCCCCAGATCAGACCGCGGCAGGCAGTACGAGAGTCGCCTCGTTCAAATACTTCGCAGAACATGCCGCCATCTACTGGCATCCAACTACTATCAGAAGATTTCAGTGCGAATCAGGATGCATTCACTGCTGCCTGCAGCCGTTCTACTTTCCAAGCGAAGTGAATCACTTACCTGATACAATCAAGAACGCCCTCGTCTACAAAGGTGACCCTCATGTCACAATGCCCAAGCATCTAGAAAATATCGAAGGAACCTGCACATTCTTCAAGAAGAACCGGGACACCCACTGTGGCATATTTCCACATAGACCACTCCGGTGCCGTCTATACCCATACCTTCCCCTAATTGAAAAGAACCGCATTACCATAGTACTCGAACCCTTCCTCAAGCCCTCCAAGGGACTAGCACCCTGCTTCGGCATAAACAAAGGAAGCAACATCTCCTCGAACATTGAGAATCTGGCCAGAAAATTCGTAGCTCACATTCTGTGCGAATATCCATTCTTACTACAAGATTGGGCAGTGGAGGATGTGGACCACCTCATCGACTACTCAATCGTCGCCAAATATCAGAACCCAAAATACCGTTCATGGCAAGAAGCTAGACCAGTTATCCAAAGAAGATTAATGTTGAAAATGCAGCAACAGCTCAACATGGAGCGTCCGAACAAAATATTGGAACCCAGTACCATGAGATACCTTGCCTATATGCCGACCCAGTCATAATTAATTTGCAAAAACCTGCGCTGACCCGCACTCAATTCAATCGAATAGACTATGCCGAGAATCGGCCATGGTTCATTTGGCTAACTGACAGGGCTTATCGAACTATTGGATGTGGCTGACTAGGCAGCTTGGGCCATCTTTGCGAGTCCAATTACTGTCTCTTTTCTTCGATGCCCGCCAAGTCTTTGGAAAGCTTCTTCTTCGCTTCCAAGTCAGTGTGTCTGAGGATTGTGATCCTCTGCGCTTGGGATGAGCCTGCGCCGTGCAATGACTCGACCATACCTACACCTAGGGCCATGTTCTCGATCAACCTCATCATGCGCATCCTATCTTCAGTGGGTATGCTGGCGTTCCCCTTCAGGTACTTTTCAACGTACTTTCCAATTTCAGGATGCCTGAGATCTCTCTCTGATGGAAGCGTGGCTACAAGTCCACCAGCAATATCCATCGCTAATCTGGCCATCTCAAACGGGAACCTAGTGACATTCTGCTTCGTGGCGTTTGCCAGCAACGGATTGACGAAGTATGTCCCAGATGGCAGCTTATACCCTTCGTACGAGCAAGCTAGCCCACAAGCGTACATCGTTTCGTTAAGGTACACCATTTCAGTAATCTTTTCCTTAATGTGAGAAGCGTCTTGGACACCATTGTACTCGGCCATTGTTGCTGCGGCGCCAATCAAAACGTCACCTACACCCGTCTTGCAACCTCCATAGTTCTGTCTATGGTATGAAGCGAATCTCTCTACAAACGAGCCTGAGAACTCATATTCGCCGCACATGAAGACTCTCTCCCAAGGCACGAAAACATCCTCAAAAACCACCAATGCCTCATGTCCCGCCACCCCGTACTTCGCATT
Source organism: Candidatus Bathyarchaeota archaeon (assembly GCA_963835925.1). Taxonomy (GTDB): domain Archaea; phylum Thermoproteota; class Bathyarchaeia; order 40CM-2-53-6; family 40CM-2-53-6; genus FEN-987. The sequence continues at coordinate 459,080 of CAWIHH010000004.1, read as the reverse complement.
TCCAACATCTATCTCTCCGCGCTCCAATCTCCTCGTATCACTAGGCTGTCGGCCAATTATGTGAAGAATCCCCTCAGCGTCGGACGGAGTCGAGAAGGAAACCGCATAGTCTTTGTCATCCTCGCGCATAGCGAGTGTGGGCATGACAATTATTTCATGCGAATTGATCGCCCCCGTCTGATGTGCTTTTGCGCCTCTCACGACGATTCCATCTTTCTTCTCCTCCACGACTCTCACGTACATGTCGCGGTCCGCTTGTTGGCTGGGCCTCAGCCCTCTATCTCCCTTGACATCAGTCATAGCCCCATTACACATCAAGTCCTCGTTCTGAACATATTTCAGAAACTCGTCGAACCGTGTATTGTAATGCGTTCCTAGTTTCTTATCCAGGTCGTAGGTCAGACTCGACAACGTTATGAGTGCGTCCATTCCCACGCACCTCTGAAAGCATGCGCCCGTCTTCTGACCAAGCAGCCTGAGCATCTTCACTTTCTTGACAAGGTCATCGCTGTTCTGCGGTACGTGTGTAAACCTGTTAATCCTCTCTCCAGTAAGGTGGGATTTCGCAGTCATAATGTCCGCGTACCTACGATCGTGAGCGAGCGTGTACGTCAAAGCCACAGAGTTCTGTGAAGGTTTTGTGAGCACGAAATCTGCGGGGTTCTCAATCTTTTCCCCCAGGAAGTAGACTCTGAGCCTCAGTTTTCGCAGGCTTTCCAGGTACTGATCCGCTGTTTTCAAGCTTCACCCGACATTCTCACGGATAGAAACGGGAAGGTTAGGAAATAATACTATTGATTGATTTTCATCTCTCACGGAGAAAGGATTGCAATTCTATAGGTGAATTGGGCAGCGCATGGAGGCAGTACGAGTACCAGAATTTGAACCGTAGTTTTCGTCGTTTGAAAAGTGTGTGTGTGGGTATGCTGGTGTGCGACGACGACGAAATAAAGACGGGTTGTGGGTTGTGGTTTGTTGTTAGTGGTTTAGTGGATTAGTGGATAGTGCATGCACACACAAAACGAACGATGATTCAAATTCAGTTGCCCGCTTAACCTTCCGTGGAAAAACCTAAATTGGTCTCATACCGCCAGTCATTGATGGTCTAGAGTATGAGTGTTAAAGACTTCACCAAAGGACCGAGAAGCGTCGAGATACATAACAAGGGGATCTTGGGTGTGCAGCATTGCAAAGAATTGCTGTTCAAAAAGGGATACCGAACATCCGAAAAAGACTATCGACCAGACTTTCTTCTAGTACCACCACGAAAATCCAGGAAATACGGTTTTCGATTCGCTTGGTGCGAAGTAATACGTACTTCCCCTCCGTCTTCTAAAAAGACAAAATTTCTTAAAATGTGGATGGGAAAAGAAGGAGCGTTGATCACAATATATCAAAAAAACGGAAAAATGAACATCGAGCAGTCAAGCAAACGAACAAAGACGACGACCATTTACCGCTTTTGATGTGTGTGCGGGTCAGCTGGTGTGACTGAATTGTAACGTACTCGGTCTTGTCAAGGCGACTCCTCCGCCTGACAAGGAGTCGCCACGAGAAAACCCTAACACGCTACGATTCAGTCACACTAGCAGACCCACACGCACATAGACCAGAGCATTATGGCGGAAGCGATCCTGTTGAATGCAACACTTGTTTTCACGTTATCTTACCCACTCTACGCAAAGAGACCATCCACGAGAACCCGGTCCGTTCTAGTGAAGAATGCCGAGCGCAGGCATCGCCCTGTAAGAAACCGCGCCAATCACAAGGGCAATGGTTATGGTTGATGTCATTATCGTGGCCGCGCTCTTCCAGCCAAGTTCCCTTCCGAGAACGGTCATCGTTGCGATGCAGGGGAAGTACAGTGTTACGACGAGCCCGAACACGAAGAGTTGGAGGGGAGTCATGAATAGCAGAAGGTTACTGGCTGACGGCCCGTACTGCATTACTGCCATGGCAATTAGTAGCTGTAAAGTCAGTTCTTTGCGAAGAATCCCAAGAACTAGGCATACGCTCGCCACTGCTGGCAGGCCCAGTAAAGTGAACATGATCGAGTTGACCGGAGCAAGAAGAATCTGGAGCCAACCTGTCTCGTAGAACGCGCCGAGGACAAGGCTGCCAACCACTATCATTGGGAGCGCCATCAACATGAAGGCCTTGAACCGGAACCATGTGCGCTTCAGGATGGTCGACGCTCTTGGTCGCCTGAACGTGAACATTTCCATTACGAGTTCCGAAGTCTTCCCGGGAAGCATCTTGCTGAGAAATACGCCGACCATGCCTATGACGGCGAGGTCTATTCCGAAGATGGCTGCAGCGTACTGCCATCCTGCGAAGTACCCGACGGCAGCTATGATCACTGCGGTTCTGGCGCTGCAAGGTGTCAACGTGATCAGTGTGCTTGCAAGTATCCTTTCTCGTCTGGTTGTGAGGACACGTGTTCCCATGACTGCGGGAACGTTGCATCCGAACCCCATAATGATCGGTATTATCGTTCGTCCGTGAAGACCGATTTTATGCATTACCGTGTCGGTCAGGTATGCCAGACAGCCCAGGTAGCCGCTATCCTCAAGGAGCGACAATACAAGATAGAATGTGAGCACATACGGTATCCCAACAGATAATGCGCCGAGTATCCCTGCATCAAAACCCCACAAGAGAACTTGTGATAGTAAACGATTTCGAACTACAGACGTGATGAGAAAGGTGATAGAGGGTGAAGCGTAGTCGGCCCATAGGAGGCTTGTGACGTTGCCAATAAATCCTCCGACATTAAGCATGACGACGAAGATTCCAGCGATTACGCCGAATGCGAGGGGAACGCCAGTGTATGGTGAGAGCGCGTAATGCATCAACGTTTGAGAGAGAAGGGGCGGTGCTCCAGTCTGGACCTGGGCGGTCTCTGCTATCTGTCTTGCCAGTTCATGTCTTTCGCGAGCAATGGCTAAATTGGCTGGCTCGTGATATTCAATTTCAATCGATTTCCCTAATTTCTGGGCTGTCTCGACGAGGGCGGGATTCTGCGAGGCTGCCAGCTCAGTAAACTCTGGGTCATTCTCAAGCAACCTAATGGCTAGCGCCCGAGCGCTTAGTCCAAATGCCTTCTCTTGATAGCTGCGCTTGATTGCTTGTTTCATTATGTTGATTGCATCCAATAGGGGGGTGTCTAGAACGATCTGTTCTTTGGCAGGGATTGTGGTTGCTTTGTTCGTGATGTATTCCAGCAGTTCTTCGATACCTTCGCCCTTAGTGGCTACCATTGGAATGACTTGCACGCCTAGTAGCTTCGATAGCTTCTGGATGTCAGTTCTTATCCCCATCTTCTGCGCGTGGTCTACAAGATTGAGGGCAATCACGAGAGGAAATTCTAGCTCAATGAGTTGGAGTGTCTGGTACAAGTTTCTTTGTAGGTTCGACGCATCCATAACAACTAAGACAAGATCTGGTTTTTCTTCAAGGATTACTCTGCGGGCAACCCATTGATCCTCGGAGGTGGGATCGAGGCTGTATGTTCCAGGGAGGTCTATGAGACCGATCGTCTTCCCGTTGTGTTTTACTACTCCAAGGTTCAGGTCAACGGTCTTACCTGGATAGTTCGCGGTATCTGCCTGGAGTCCCGTAAGTCTGTTAAACAGTGTACTTTTGCCGACGTTTGGGTTTCCTGCCAGCGCTACTGTTATCTCAACTTTCTTCAGGGTTTTCTGGATAACAGCATGGCAGGACATGTGTTCCCGGTCCTGCTGTCTCACACTCTGCGAGCTTCTACAACGGAAGCAACATTTCTGCCAATTGCATATGTTGCGCCCATGACTTTCACAATCATCGGGCCTTCGAATGGCGCCTTCTCCTGAACCTCCACAATCGCGCCCGGCATTAACCCCAGAGATGCGAGGTACCGCAGCATTTCCGATTTCTCCTCCGTAATCTTCACGAGTACAGCCTTCTCCCTCGGCTTGAGGCTGGAAAGCGGCTCTGATTTCTTTTCGTGGAGGCGACCTGATTCGTCCGGGATGGGGTTGCCGTGCGGGCAGGTCTTGGGATTCCCAAGCATCTTCCCAAGGGCGGCCGTAAGGTCATCGGTCATTGCGTGTTCAAGCCTGCACGCGATCTCATGTACTTCGCTCCATTTCATTCCCACAACTTTTGTCAAGAGTTGTTCGGCGAGTCGATGTCGGCGCAGAACTTTCAGTGCGACAGTTTTGCCCTTTGGAGTGAGTTCTACACCTCTGTACGCCCTTCTACGGACCAAACCCTGCCTCTCAAGGCTTGCAAGGGTGTTCGTTACTGCTCCCAACGACACGCCCAAGGATTTGGCTATGGAGCTTGTTCTCGCGCTGCCTTCAATCTCTTTCAGGCGATAGATTGTCTCAAGGTACATTTCAGCGGGCTCGGATCTTTCAGCCTGAACTTGAGTGCCTTCTGTCGTCACAATCCGCTCGTAGTTAGAACTACGAGCACTCGTATATGCCCTCTTGGTGAGAAGAGTATATAGAGAAATTAGGGCGCGAGTCAGTCACTAGTATCAAGAAAAGATAACAACGTCCATTATGGCATATGGCCGAGAATTGCAATCAAGTCGCACCGGATCCAGTCAATTTTTGAACTGGAAGTTCATCTGCAAGCATCTCTATTCAACTGAGTTGCTCCAATCCGCCAAGCGCTATAGAACGGAACTAGTTCTCAACACTGCAGCTTGCTAATGTCTATCCATTAATGGATAGATGGTGCGGCCGCCGGGATTCGGACCCGGGTCGTTGGCTTGGAAGGCCAATGGACGCGAAAGCGCAATGTCCTAGACCAGGCTAGACTACGGCCGCATTAGTCCAGTGCTCTTCGCCTGTCTCGAGTCCTTTAGTAATATGGTTGCCTGTTGTGGAGTCCGTATGGTGATGGGCCGCCAGAACGGATTACCGAAGCAACGTGTACTCTCCTGATGTCTTGTGTTCTTTACCATATCCGAGATGGGATTTCTGCCCTTTGGCGGCTATCAAATAGCCTTGCTTCCAATTCGAGCGAAAGGAATACTCCTAGGACCTTGACGAGATGTTTCGCGTCTAGCTTCTGATACTACTGTATACAATATCCAAAAGCAGAATTATGTTGAAGACCATGGGTATGAAAGTTAATTCCTGATCTGCTTCGTTAGTGAGCGGTCCTACTGCTTTCGGATAGCGTGGTAATCTGCGAGGGTTGAAATCGGGCACCCTAATCTCAACTAGATCTTGTTGTGTTTCTAGCCGGTATCTTTCTTGATGACGCAGAGTCTCTAGTAATCTCGACTGGGATTGATGTAAGTGTATAATTTGAATTATTCACTTAGTTTCCTCCTGGGCGTAGACTTTTGAGCGCTCTGTATGGTCTTCAAGGCTTGTGAATCTTGAAAGAATTCGTCGAGTAGCTGTCGTCCTGTTGGTTTCGATGTGTGATTTCATTCTGTTTGCGCATATTCCCAATTTCCTAACTCGCTTGTCGAATGATCGATCAATCACCGATCATGGATCTTCTTGAATCTAACGTCGATATGTCGATCGTCCATGTCTACATGCTCATTTCAATTCGCACTAATTAACCCAGTCAACCATGGTTCACATAGAGCACTGGGGGAACTTCCATGTCAGTACGACGAAAGTTTCGATACGAGTCATCTCGTCAGGTATGTCTCAAAGCAATGCTTTCGTTCAACGTGATTTGCACCGAATGATGCTTCTTAGGCTTATCTGGTGGCAAGCCTCGACTTCTTAGGATTAGAATTCAGGCGTTTCTCATGTTAATGCGAACTATAGCCATGCGTGTTCTTATCGTCGCCATTCTTTTGTCATCCGTCACAGTCGCAACAGCGTTGCCGTCTATGATGAACCCTAACAGCACAACTGCCCCTTACCCATCGATCTCTCCTTCGCCGTCGGTCTTGGCTGGAACCTTGGAATTTAGCATGACAAACAGTAGCGGAATGTATAATCTAATAGCCACTCTAGCTACTTCTCCTCAGAACCTCACGAATTCAATGGTCAACACGTATGTCATGTTAGACACTGCGCAAGAACAGGTTTTTGTAAACAGCGTTCTGGCCTCGCTTCAGCAGTATGGCCTGAATGCGCACGGAGGAATTGGCGCCATCGTTGTGACGACTACGCCAAGCGATTTTACAGATGGGCAAGCGATTCAGTTCGCCAATGAACTTGCCTCCGAAATGTCGTCTTGGCCCGCAATAGCTCAGTACGGTCTCCTTTATGGTGGAACCCAGGCGATCGAACTTACTCCTGTAGCAGCGTTCTGGGATCAAAACGCACACATCCCAAGCTCACTTCCACTACTCTCCAGAGTAGTGAACAGTTTGATCGTCGAGGTCACTAACACAGAGGTCCTATGCTTCGTGGCTCATGACAATCCAGCCATTTTAAACCCAACAGTCAATGTCGCTGGTCCCATAATGCCCAAAATTTCCATCTGCCCACAACCTCAATACAATAATGGTGCCAACCCAGTCTACCTGGAGACTGGTTCACAAAATGCTTCGCCCTACAGCCCTGCGGTTTATCGCAGGGCCAGGGCAGAAACTCACCGTAATCATTAGCGGACTTAGATCAAATTTATTTTCATCTACACTTCCATCTCTAATCAGTCTGAGTATTCAGGGTAATTATTCATCATATCAAGGGGATGTTCGGCTTGAGCAGTGCGTTCAATCCAGAGGATACGGCGAATCAGGGCATCTGCGTTCGATCAGGGGCGTTTCCGCTCAACGTCAACCTCTATCAACAATGCTCACCCACAGTATCCTCCTGCACCTCCAACTACATAGCAAAAGTCCCCATCCTCGTTGGGTTCCAACGTTCCAATGTGAACTAAATCAGGCTCAGATCCGCACAGTGAAAGAGCCTGCATCACTAGGTTTTATATTTCAATCACGTCTGCGTAATTATAAGGTGAAAGGTGATTGGTGGACATCATTGGCACTATAATTCACCTTGTCATAGCTGGAATAATTGGCGGTATTTTCGTTTGGTTGGCAGCGAAGGCACTTGGAGGACCCAGAGCCACATACTGGCATGGAATCCTGACCGTCATCTCAGCGATCATCATCACTGACGTCATCACTTACTTCCTAAGCGGATTCGGTTGGCTTACGACCATAATTGAGATAGTCGTGGTTCTATTACTGATCAAACACTTCTTCGGAGTCGGATGGCTGAAGGCAGTCGTGATTGCTGTTCTGGCGGTGATAATAGCGATCATAATCGTGGCAGTGCTAGCTATGATTGGGCTTGCCGCCGGAGCCGCGGCGATCAAAGGAATAGTGCCAGGCTTCTAATCGACTCGATCGTACGACGTCGACCGAGGCAATCTCTTCGGAGTGTTTGGCTCCCCTGATTTCCAAGGTTTCGCTTCTTGCGTCGCAGCAGCACAATGGAGGCTGCTAACACAACTAATGTGACAACCGGCACAGTTGGAAATTCAGGAATCGGGTTGCCGCTCTGGCCGATGTAGATTTGGAACATTCCGCTGCTTGAGCCGCCGGCAGGGGGACTAGAGATCACCATGCTACCTTTCTGCGAGTATGGTCCGAGATGATTGGGCGCCATTGTGTGATCTACGAAGAGGCCGCTTAAGGCAGCGTCTTCCGTGTAGCTCACCCCGGATTTCGCAATGGTACCAGGAATAACATGGAATGATTCTCCGAGAAGTAGTCCATTGGGAGGTGGATAGTAGGTTACATTGTTAGTATGCCAGTTCACTACATCCACTTCACGGTCCATCCACCCTGGTAGGTGGGGCTACCGGGTATTCCTGCATTCGCGAAATATGGATACGACCATTTGGTTCACGTCGAAGCTGGAGCACCACATTCTTCATACACTGTTTCGTTGGGGTTCTGAAGACCGGGTCACCATAGTACACGTGCGTGAGCTTGGATCCTGTAGGGGGGACGAAGGGTAGGCCGGCCATGTAATGTGCAGAACTGTCGTCCCTGCGGGTACGTAATTTGTCGAAGTCAATAATGCGTTACCATCCCCCGCGCCGAAAGGGTGCTTGCTCGTTCCGTCCGCCGCCGTCACTTTCCCTCTCCAGCAGAATAAACTCCTTCGCTTGACATCCATTCCGCCACTAACCTTCCATTCTCGTCGAAGAACTCTGATCCGGGTTGAGGCGTCTGTGCCCAGTTGGGTGGCTACCTGTTCCTTTGCGAACGTGATATCGAGGCTCAGTGATACTCCGATAACGAGTGCGATTCTAGTATTGGCCACTTGGCCAGGTTGTGCATAGAGAGACAGGAATGGCTTGAACATAGCCGTAGGTCCAGGCTCTCAGATCGTACTGTCCCGGAGTTGAAAGCTGTGGGCAGATAGCTGAATGAGGGGTTGAAGGTTGTGGTGAAGGGGCCGAGTACGAAGTCTGTGAACCCTCCAATGTTCTGAAATTCTCCCTCCTCTCCGAAGAACGCTCCCTGGCTCCGTCGCCTGAAGCAAAGTTCTGTCCTCCCCCGTTTGCGTTCGCGGAGTTTGTGGCGCTGTTCTGGAACAGGTTCGATCCGCCCGGAGCCACGTTGGCCAGGAACGCGGGCTCTTCTCCCAAAGCGGTCACGTAGTGGTTGTTCTGGTAGAATCCTATGTCGATCTCTTGCCCGTTCCACGCCCAATTTCTAGAAACGGCTGGGGTCTCCGAATCCGTACTGTGACGGAGAGTTGGAATCCAGCGCCTCGGAACAGGTGGTCGCTGATCTCAATTGACTGCCGCTCAGGCTTAATGAGACTTGGCTGGGGTGGCTTGAAGGTAGCCTGTGGCAAACAGTTTTGTGCTGTAGGTTCCTGCTGGAACGCCGTAGTTTTGCCCGTTCCATGTGTCGTTTATTCCATAAAACTGAATCATGGCGTTGCCTGTCTGGATGGCGTTTCGGTTCACGCCGGCTGGGTCGTTGGGGTCGCGAAAGGTGGGTTGCTTGTTCAGCACCGTAGAGTAACCGTTATGGCGGTAGGTTCCGGAACTGTTGGTGAATCCTAGTGAGGTCACGTTAAACGACCACAGTTGGTTGTTCGAATCCATCAGGGCTCCGTAGAGGTAACCTGCGCCAGTGTTGATCGTGCTCGTTGTCAGCCGTATTCTGCAGGTTATGGAAGTACACGGTCTCGTCAACTGAACTGCTCAACTGTAGATCGACTGGGACCGAGATATCTCCGCCCATTGGTTAACTCCAACATTGAATGTGTACGGAAGAAACGTGTATCCGTCGAGGTCGGACTGGACGTATCTGAAGACCCATGCACGGAGATAATACTGCCCGGCGTCAAGCCATTGACCCAAGTGGAGTAAACCTGCGGAACGTGACCGTCCAAGTCGCTCGGTGCACCATATTCGCCCTCGGAACCAAATTGGAAGTAAACGGTCACGTTGAGCCTCCGACCACGAACCAATGTTGCCCGGTCCCACTCCTTGCGGGTCTGTTGTGAGGTCTGTGGAGATGGAATCTGAAACTCCGCTACTTTGAAGCCCGCCTAGTTCCGTGGCCTGCCAGGGAAAGCTATCGCGCTGCCCAAGCGCGGGTTGCCACACGAACCAGCGTGAGAGCCTCCCACGTACAGGTTCTGACCTCCGGCGACGCATGGTAAGGGAGACCATGAAATCGGGGCCGGTCCAGGACTTGGCAAGAGGTCGTTCGATGGTTGATCATAAAGTTCAATCTTAATGTAGGAGCTTTCAAGCCATGGCTGATGACCGAACTGATGCTTACTGTATACATAACCTCGTATAACGACACCGGGATTCAAATTCAGTCCCAAGCGCAGTGATTGTCCAGTAGCCACCCTGACGCCTGCACTGACCAGTTGAGCTGGGTAACCTGCAGCCTCCAGCGTAAACATCATAAACTCCAGCCGCGACGCCTTCGATATCAAATTGGCCGTGAGCGGTGGCGTTGAAATATCCTGCCGCGTCAATGCAACCCGGTCTAGGAGGCGCATTAATCTGTGGGCAAGAGTACAGTGCCACGCCAGTGCTCGGATCCAGCTTAACAGTCATATGCGCCAGCACCTTACCCGCCTCTTGAACTGGCGTACCCGAGAAGCTAGAGTAACCGCCGTACAGGACCGTTCCCCCCATTGAAGCCGTATCAATCTCCCCCCTAACAAGCATCGAAGGCCAATTCTGAACTGGAACCCAACTGCTTGGCAGTTCGCCTGGCGGACCGTAACTGGAGAACAACTGCATTTTGAAAAAGTACTCGCCAGCAATTAACGGCGCTACGACACCGTTTATCCTCACGTAATACGTTTCGTTTAGCGTCGTCGTCGTGATCGTCGTGAAATTGATGAACTGGCTGGGCGTGTTTCCATCAGCAGTCACCGAGACAATTGTCCATCCGGGAGCGTATCTGTCGTTTCCTGAAAGTGACCTCACGATAATGTTCGCGTAATTGTTCGTTAAGGTCGAGACGACCTGTTCTGGGAGTATGTTGTGAAATTCTGGCGGAATCAAGATTGATAACGTGTCCCAACCATGAACATTCGAGTATCCCGGAGCGGAAAGTGCGAACATGAGATCCCCACTGGAACCCGCGAGAATGTCATTCGGCCAAACAGTTCCTACCAAGCCAGGAACCTGAGGGTCGTTGGCGCGGGAGAGAATCCATTCACAATAGCTCGAGGTGTTGCCTGGACAAAGGTTACTGCTGGCAGGCTGCTCATCAGTAGCAAGAAAGCAATTACGCACGAGAATGTAGCCGGACGCATCAGTATCAGTCTTATCCAGCAGGGAACTTGCCCGGCTATAAATGGCGCTCTAAACGGCCGTGGAGTATTCAATCAAGAACTAGCAGCCCAGGAATATGGAAACATTTGTCCAGATTCAATGATGCGCCGCCAAGGTCGATAAGAAATGGAAATTGGACTATGCTCAAGCGTTCAAGACGCAACCTGCAAGAAACGGCAAGGTTGGGTCTACTGATAAGCCCGATTCGTAGAATATTAGATGTTTCCATCGCTGCTCGCAAACATGAAATAACTGCTCTGAAAGTGAGTGCTGGCGGCTCATTTGTCAGAAAGGCGGCTAAGGTTCAGGCTTCGACGCGGGAATTTCGAGGTCGAGCTCGAGGGAGATTTTGACTATGTGCGCGGTAAATTTGAAGAGTTGCTCCAGTCTCAACCAGCAATGCAGCCTGGTTCATTGGTGACAGTTGGAGATCAATCGCTAGAAGGATTCATTCCCTCCGAGGAGGTCGCAGGGATCCTCGAAACTACACCTGACGGGAAGTTACATTTCACAATTCCATTTGACCGAATATCGGCCAAGGAGGCGATTGGCCTGATCATTTATAGTAACAACCCCACACCCATCGAGGATGCTAGATTGATTGAATTGCTCGGGACGAGTTGGAAGGCTGTGAAGGATAACGTAGTTCGTGCGCGTGTAAGCGAGCTACGGAAAGAGGGCAAGCTCATCGTCGAACAGGGGCGCTACAGCCTTTCAGGCGCAGGATTGCAATGGATTGGCCAGGATGTCCTGCCCAAGCTTCGGCCAGCCAACAACCAGACTTTGTGATCTTCACAGCTTTTACCTGACGTTTCTGTTATGTTCCGAACTTTTGAGCCGCCAGAAAACTCAACAAATCAGGTCTATGCACTATCTCAAGCACCGTGTGAATTCCTAAACACTCCCTTCTGAATTGCTCCCATAAAGAAAACACGCAACGGTTCAGATGTTTGAAAGCGAATCTTTCGAATTCTTGACCTGCTCTTCAAGCCATCGCAAGCGTTGAACTCCGCGTTCAGAAATTGTGTACGTGAACGTTCCACCCGATCTTTCGCGTTTGAGTAATCCTTGTTTGTAGTAGCGCATTAGGGCCATGCGTAGCGCATGGATATCGAGCGTGATCCCTTTTGATTCGACGAGCTTATTGTTGAGCACTCCGCTGTCCATAGGAATGTTGGCGGACAAGAGCTGGAGAATTGTTAATTTTAGCTTGTTATAGTTCAATTTGTGACGTTCCAATTATGAAATTGAGCTTCGGCACATTGGATATGATTTGAGTTGAATATAAGTAACACCTAGCAGAACTCTCAATTCAAACATCCTCCAGCTCTGACTTGCACAATTACGTAACCATGTCAGAGTAACATCTTGCAGGACCAAATTGCACTTCAAAGCTTTTATACAGTGTATGAATGAATGTGAAATGAAAGTAATTGCCAGAAGGCCAACAGCAGCTCTCAACCGATAGGACAGCCTCTAGAAGTTACGATAAGATACGGAACTCTTGAAAAGAAAATTGTAGGGCCGCCAAACGAAGTCGCAAAAGAAGTCTACACATTTCTACTGAAAACGATCCCAGAACTCGATCTCGCTTCGCAACTCGCATTGTCGGTCGATGTCAAGGACCTAGCCCAAGCATGTCAAGGCGTGCTAGCCGTGACTCCTGAAGGGATTGTAATCACCGTGCCCATTGAGAACCTAGCGGACCGCGAACTCGTACTCCTCCACCTAGCAAAAGCTGGATCGCACAAATGCTTGGAAAATCAGACAAAGATCTTGGTTCAATCAGCAGAACTAATCGCAGCAACAAAGAAAACGTCCGGCACCGTTGCCGGCCGACTAAGCGAACTATGCGGTGAGAGCCTCGCTGAAAGAAAAGGGAAAGGCGAGTATCGAGCAACTACCTTGGGCCTACATGTTTTTCGTGAACAGATCCTTCCCAAACTGAAACCGAAAACCTAGCGGGTGCGAATCTGACAGAAGCTGAAACTAAACAAATCAAAGTTCTGATTGATGCGAATGGACTTCGATACGAAGCGAGCGGAACTGCCGAAGAGATGATCCCACAGGTTATGCAATTTCTTTCGCAAGCAGTGCCGACATTCGACTTGGCAAGAAAACTGCTTTACGTGTCCGATCTTGCAAGTTTAACCGATAAGATCTCTGACTACGCGAAAATGACTAGCACAGGTCAACTGCTTCTCTGAGAAATGATCTTCCGCCGAGAAAGTCCATCTTGGTTCTTTTGTTCATGGCACATTTAGCGAGCAAGACCGCCAAACGTGGGTCGGACTCCTCAAGCATTGAGGAAATTGCAAATGGCGTCGGAAAGCCGTCGAAGACCATTCGAAACGTAATCGTCGAATTGCAGAGGTCCGGTCTCATCGAAAGGGCCGACAGAGGCAAGTATAGGGTAACGCCGAAAGGCCTGATGCAACTTGAATCTACTCTTCTGAATGGCTCGAAGAATGGAGGGGCGACCGAGTAGCGGTCCGAGGTGCACTAGCAACTAATGCGGCTTATATTGAGAGGGTGCGGCGGCTGCGGGAAATTCTGGGGAATGTTCCCGCAAAGGAGGGACGAGTGAACTGACCCACCGCACCCACCAGACTTCAACTGCGCAGCAGAGGATAAGTAACTTTCTGAACCCAATCGACTCGCTAGGCTTGTGCGCGATTCCCGAACGATTTCTAGAATTCTGCCAACAATCCACAGTAGGCGTACGAGGGAACCAGCTATACACGGAACCCTTCGGTCAGCCTGAGTTGGGCAACACGGAATTTGATGGCGCTGAAAGTAGTCTTCTCAATGTGAGCAGATTGGATGAGGGGCAGATCATTCCACTTCAAGCAGTTTCTTCAAATCGACAGGTCATAGCCATTGACACTTCAACCATCAAGCTGGGCGAATTGGAAGATGGTTCGCTCTGCGCTTTGCGTGGAGCGACTGTACTACTCGACAAGAAACAATACAAATATGTCAAGTATGGACCGCTGGTATTCTCTATCGGGAGCAAAAGTTACGACGCCCTGCATCACTTTGCCGATCTAGGTTTAATCACACAATTCCCTGGTGCCCCCAACGTTGACGGCCTCCTCAAGCGAATTAGAAATGCTTTCGAACGGTGGATTCAGCTCAACGCTAGCTCATCCATAGTGAATGGTTTCATTTTGATAGACGGTTCCCTGATTGCGGGGACTCCAGACAATCCCACCAAGGAATTGGAACGAATCCTTGAAATCGCGCAACGAAACCGCAACGTTGTCATTGCCATCTCAAAGAAGACCAAGTTGCGGATCCGCGACCAATCAATAACTAACCTTGTCGAGCCTACAACCGAGCCATGTCTCTTTAATGTCGATCAAGAGATCACTGAACAATTCCCAGCATTCCCGGTCCGGTTTCTTGGACGAGTTTTCGTGGGGAAACTTGCAAGTACTGCTTTTACTTTCAGAATAGATGTTGACCGAAAAATACCGATCCACGAGGCCGCTAAGGAAATCTGTCAACTCATGGGAACTGACATTGTGGACCAGGGCTATCCGGAAACTCTCAGGCTCGCCCACATAATGGCGACCTTCACGGCGGGAGACGTGCTAGCCATGCAAGCGTTCGCTGCTGCCCACTATGGTGTTCAATTAATCCCAAAACTCGCCTTGCGGCGTTCCCTCTTCGGACCATTCGGTACAGCATGGGAGGAGTGGCATTGAAGATCCTAAGCAAAGAAGGGAACAGCATACGCCTGCTTTGCTTCCCCGATGAAGAGGTTGACAAAGGTGATTACCTTCTAGTCACCGACCGACTCAAAGATCGTTCACTGATTGTTCAAGTCATAGACATACAGTACGCGAACATTCCAGGAATCCTCGAGGATCTACTTTGCGACGGCCTATCCGAAGGATCACTTACAGGCGATGAAGTGGACCCATTCAAGGTCTCATCACAAATCACCATTCTGAAGGATACCCGACTCCTACTAGGAAAAATCCGAGGCGCAATTGAGCAAGGGGGCCTCAGTCGAGACGTCGCTTGGTTGCCATCAAGAAATCATTCCCAGGTGGAAGTGATGCCGCCCTCCTTCCTCACAAACGCCCTCGCCGCAAAACACTCCTTCGAACTGGGTTCAACACGGCGCTTCCCTCACATAGCTTCAGACCTGACCGCGCTCGACGGACGACTGAGCATAGTGACCGGAAGAAAAGGAACAGGAAAATCACATCTCACAAAACTTCTGGTAACAAGTTTGGTCAAGGAAGGTGCACCGGTTGTTGTCTTGGACGTGAACGGAGAGTACGTGAATCTTGGACGAGCATCCGATGGGAGAGAGATGCACCTTTCTCCTAAGATACTCTCATTGATCCCTGGCTTGAATTTACGCTTCAGCCTCTGCCAAGTGGGTCTAAGCACACTGCTAGGTATCCTGATTCATGCCCTTTCACTTCCAGAAAACTCATCGAGAGTATTCGCCAGAATTTGGAAAGAACTTGAAGAACGGAACGAACTCACGATGAGCGCCCTGGGTTCAGCGATCGGAAGCTTTGACTGCCATGATAGCATCAAAGACGCCCTTCAAGCAAGGTTCAACACCCTCGATGATTCAGATATCTTCACAGACGATCCAAGAACCGCTCTCAACCTGGAAACCGTTTTCCAAAATCATCCCACAGGCTGCGCCCTGATTGTCAATATGAAAAATCAATACTCAACTCTCCGTAGGATTACCGTGGAACTGTTCATCAGCAAACTTACAGATATCCTCGCTTCACAGAAGCTGCGTGCCCTCTTCCTGTTCGCGGAGGAAGCTCACCTTTACCTCAACGAAACTTACTGGGACGACGCAGTTACCCGTATGCGACATTTGGGCTTGTTCACGACCTTCGTCACGAACCAGCCTGACACAATTCAGAGCAGTATCTACCGCCAGGCAGACAACGTGTTCCTTTTCAATTTCAGCAACGATCATGATTTGGATATAGTATCTAAGGTAGCGAAAGTAGATGCTGATACGATCAGAATGATCGTTCGGGATCTCCCCCCTCGTCGTTGTCTAGCGATTGGAGATGTGGTTGCTAATTTCCCGTTAGTCGTGAATGTGCGGCCACTGGAAGTTCAAACACTCGGGAAGACACGATATTTTTTCGAGAACCAAATCCCAGCCAGTTGATTTATGTCACGTGTGGCTGTGGGTTTGCTGTCAATTCCGGTTCGGCGGTTACTGGCGTGCGTGGCCGTGAACTGTGGCGTGAAAGAAGCAGTATGGATGTCCGCATTCAAAGCATGTCCAGTTTCCGGAGCTGATACACATGAATGAAGCGCAGCGGCTCATCAAATCGCCAACGTTCAATTTTGAAAGCTCTGAATTCGATATAAGCATTCTCTTAATTGTCGGAATTTTACGCACCCAAGAACTCACCCTGCTAAGAATGATCTTGTTCATCATGAGATCTACGAAACGATTGGTTTCCATCTTTTCAGGATTGAAGGCGTGGGTATTCTGAGTTGATTGAACTCCAAGCAAACTGGGGCATTCGTCGTGCAAAGACTAAATACAATCGGCCACGTGTACTACTCGGAAAATCGGAGGTGTTGAGGGTTACCAACTCACGGATCACTAACGAAGGCAGGTAAGGTACGTTCCCAAACTCCGAAGGTGCAAGCGCGTGAACGACACTCGCCAATACCTAAGATCAGGGTTAGGCGGAACTCGGAGAAACGTTTCGACCTGGGACGCAAGGCCGGCCAAAATTACATGCGAACCTAGTCCGGTTTTCGCCCGGACTCGTCTTTTTTTCTAAACTAGTAGTACACTGTATACTATTAGTACGATAAGTGCTATGAGTACTCCGAGTACACGTAGTACGGCTCAAGTCTTCGTAAAAACGAGATTCGCGTCGTTCAAGTCGCAAGGCTCCACATTAGGCGAGACGTCAAGATACTGTCGCTGAGGCGAGTCAGAGGATTGTTGAATTTGATTGCTAATAGAACACAAAGCGGTGTTCTAAAGAATTCTATGAAGCGATGTCCGAATTGAGGCCTGTCACGAGAGGTCGTTGTGCTACGTAGAGGCGCCTAAAGAATTCATGAGGGTTTATGGAAAAGTCACCGTCAAAGGCTGGTTGGGCGGAATTCCTAGAACAGGAAGCTCATGAGCTTCTTGAATCTAGAGATCTTCTTCCGGTATGACCCGACGGACATTATGTCCTCGAGCTCGTCGAATGTACTCACGATTCCTCATATCCATTCGTAGAGATGCCAATCAGCTTAAAGGGGGTTATTCAGCCACTCGACCTGTCGAACTTCGTAACCCGCGATAGACTTTGAATTCCTGCGAATGGGCTTGTTTCGTCATTCGAGAGTTTGTCCAGTCAGCTTTGCGCTCAGTATTCTAAAAGGTGTTCTTTGAACCTCTTCGCTATGGACTCTGGCCTCTGGGTTTGCCGTGGAATAGACCGTATTGACCTGACTTCAAGTTGATTTCACTCGTCAAGCCCAGAATGAGTATTCCCTTGACCTGTCGGCAACGTGTTGTCCCAATAACGTTACACGCCCCAACCAAGCCGCGGGCTTGGTTTGGAGGCTTAACCTATGTTTTGCCCCATCAATCCGAGAGTGGTTACGTATCTGGGTGATGGAGCGTTCGGAAAACAGTGGGCTTATGCGAAATTGTAGGTTGGCGGGCCCGGAGGGATTTGAACCCTCGACCTCCGGCTCCGCAGGCTTACGTGAGACGACTCCAATCTCTCAGCGTCCTAATCCGGACTAGACTACGGGCCCCGGCTGCTGATTGCGAATTGTGGTTAAAGAATTGTTGGGAACTAGGCGGGTGCCGTATTGCCGATCGCCCTCTCCAGGGCGCGGGCAACGTTCTCGTTGCCCATCACCTTAATGTAAGGTCCGAGCCTGGGACCACGGCGAACCCAAGAGTATCATGTATAGTAGCTTGAAGAAATCTCGTGGTTCGAGAGCATATTTCTGCGCCAAATTGAAGATCGCATTCTGAATCACCCTCTCGTCTGTTTCAGATCTCACAATTGACAACGAGGTCTTCCACGGCCAGCTTTTGTGGGTTCGTAATCTCAATCTGTGTTTCAGGTATCTCTTTGAAGTCCTTAGCCCAATTCTTGGCGTATTCAAGTCGATCCTGAATGTCCAAGGTCGGTGCATTCTTTCAGGTGACCGTACTCGCGAAGCTTGGATTCAACATATTCCTTCATCTTGTCGGGCGGTGCTACGGTGACTAGATAGACGAGTAGGCTGTATGGGATGTGAATTCCTGGAGTAGATGGAGGTTTTAGAAACCATGAATACTCGTACAAACCTCTTCAGCTTAGCCAGCTCTTTCTCATCAGCAACCGTCCGTTGGTTGAAGTACGTCTCTTCCAATTGATCAAGTTCGTTAACGTACGTGGGAATGTCCTCGACGCCAAGGTTTCGAGCTCCCGTGATGCGTTTGAACATTAGCAAATTCAGCGACGGTGGGGGGGCGTACTTGAACCAAGTCTGCGGGGTAATCACGTCCAATGCTGACTTCGATTTGGAAATCTTCTTTCCACCCTTGTCAAGGAAAAGCTCGTAGCGCACATGGTAGGGTGCGGGATAGCCCAAGATCTCTTCGCACACTCTGTCGTTGATTCGGACTGAATCGGTGAGTTCTTTGCCGTGTGCTTCGAAGTTTATCTTTAGCGCATCCCAGCGGGTCGCGAATTCCGCCTTCCACGGCACTTTGCCACGCCCGTCTTTTATGTCAGCCTCGCCTTTGAATCCGCAACCCTCCAAAGTTTGGCCTTTGATTTCAGCCTCGCCTTCGCAAGCGTATTGTACTTTGTCCGTGGATGGTTCGAACTCTAAGCTTCGGGTCGTGTAGATTCTTCCGCACGATCCGCATATCGGGAAGTAGGGCAACATGGTCGTGTACTTCTCTTGACCCACCTCATCCTTGACGATCTTCCCCACCCGATCAGCTGCGGAGAGTATTTTTCGTATTTGTTCCGTGAAGAGCCCCTTCCGATAATCTTCACTGGCCGAGTGGAACGCATATTCAACACAGCACTTATCCATGGCCTCTCGGAGAAGCGAATTCATGTGCAAGCCGTAGCTTTCATGACAATTGTAAGGGTCCGGAATTGCCGACACCGGATGGCCAATGAATTTCTGGAGCGATTCAGGCATCCCCGAGGGAACCTTCCTCAATCCGTCCAAGTCGTCAGAGAAGGCGATGAATTCCGACTTGTGCCCTTGGGTCTCTAGATGCGAGTTTGATGCCGTAGGCACGGATTACGTCTCCCAGGCTTCCGATGTGGGGAATCCCAGATGCCCCGAGGCCGCTCTCGGTTCGGAGCGCGTCAACTTTCCTTCCAAGTTGTTTTTCACGTTCGAGGACGCGGTGGGCAACCATGTCGAGCCAGGTTCCACGTCCAATAATGTCGGCTTTCACGCGTCCTCTCCTGTGAACTCCAAATGTTTCTTCAATGATACTAAAGGTTTAGACTGAGATATTCTTATAGATCAATGGATTACGGGTAGCGAAACAAGTCTTGAAGGACGGAAACTGGAAGTTTAGCTGTTGGCAATAAGCTCATTCACAATAAAGATGTCCTCGATCTTGGGAGTCAGTGTATTGATTTCCCTGCTTGATTGGTTCTACCTTACCTATGTAGTCGCAAAAGGACTTGAACTAAAGACCCAAACGCTCATGCTGAACAGCATCAATGTGTCAGTGCCACTTCTATGGTTGCCCGTGTTCGGCGTAGTATTGCTCTCTCTTGTCACTTGGTACGAAGCTTACTACCGGATCTTCCCTCGAAGGGGGATCGAGATTGATCCCATGGGCCGAATGCGACTTGTGAGAGCGATAGCCTTCTCCACGACTCTATTCATTCTTGTTTTATTTATTCCCGCCCTGATTCGATCTAATTGGTTTTGGAGCAGTCTAAGCGCAGCTGAAAAGGGTAGCACGCAGGTTCTAGGTTTCGGTAACTCCCTTCTCAGCAGCGTTCAATCATGGATGACTATGAATTTGCTGTGGCAGTACTCGCTCTCTCAGACTCTGGCGCCTGCGGCCTTGGTGTTGGGCGTGTGGGCCTTGGGCAGAGCCACTCGAAGAGTTCGGAAACAGTAACTCGCACGTGTTCTAGGCTAAGTCTGCCAATAACGGCTAAAAGGTCCCCAGTTTCCTTTCAGAGGGAAGGCTCATCTCTGGTAGATGGCATGGCCGATCAGTGTCCTCTATGTGAAAGGCCAAGAGAATCTCCTTCGGAATTCTGCAGCCTCCACAACGCCGCCATGAGAAATCTTGAAAGCGCATTCTCTTCATGGAACAAAGCCTACGAAGGAAGAATCAGCAAAGAGGAATGCTTCGATAAAATCAAGGTCTTGCCGGAGACCGGCCAATCGGTCAAAGACGTGATTTACTGCATCCGCGGAAAGGGAGCGGCAAACTAGATGGTGACGACTCTCATTGTCACTGAAAAACCTGACGCAGCACTGCATGTCGCGGAAGCCCTTGGAGCAAAACATGCACCAAAGAAAATCAGTGTTGGAGGTGTTCCTTTCTATGAGGTTGAAGATGGAGAGGACCGGATTGTTGTCTGTTCCGCGCTCGGGCACTTATATGCAGTTGCCTCCAAAGGAGGCGAAGCAAGGACAAAGTATCCTGTCTGGGACTTTGAATGGAAGCCCAAACATCTTGTCGAGCGTGGGCAGGAAAGGCAACGGAAATTCATCGAATCGATCGCGAAAGTTTCCGAACGTGTCGACCGTTTCATTAACGCCTGCGACTACGATGTTGAAGGATCGCTGATCGGCTACACGATCTTGAAGTACGCCTGTCACGGTGCCGACAAGAAAGCCCAACGAATGAAATTCTCCACCCTTACCGCCAAGGAATTGCAGGATGCATACTCGAAGATCTCGTTGGAACTTGACTTCCAGTTAGCCTATGCCGGTATGTGTCGTCATGAGGTGGACTGGCTTTACGGGATAAATCTATCCCGAGCACTCACTCAAGCCGCGTACAATGCCAGTAAACGTTATTCCACGCTCAGCACCGGCAGAGTCCAAGGTCCGACACTCCGGTTTGTCGTAGACCGGGAGAAAGAGATTACCACTTTCGTTCCCACCCCGTATTGGACCATTAAGA
Source organism: Candidatus Bathyarchaeota archaeon (assembly GCA_963835925.1). Classification (GTDB taxonomy): domain Archaea; phylum Thermoproteota; class Bathyarchaeia; order 40CM-2-53-6; family 40CM-2-53-6; genus FEN-987. Next base: position 438,199 of record CAWIHH010000004.1, on the reverse strand, counting down.
CTATCATGGATGTGGACGGCCAAGCGATCGAAGCCGAAAGCGAGGTCGAACGTTTCGAAGTGAAAGCCAAAGCTGAATCAACAATCAAGGACTGCGCAGGGAAGAAGGGGGCAATCGAAAAACTCGAATCACGGACCTATCGTTTATCCCCTCCAACACCCTTCGATCTCACAGCCTTGCAAACGGAAGCGTACAGGCATTTCCTGCTCACACCACGATTTGCCTTGAGCATAGCGGAGAGGCTGTACCTAGATCAGCTCATCTCCTATCCAAGAACTTCCAGCCAGAAACTCCCGCCTTCAATCGGCTACGTGGAAATTCTGCAGAACCTTAGCCAAATGGAAGAATACCGATCGGCGACGACCAGGCTGATGGTTTCTAAATCTCTTCTCCCAAATGAAGGACAAAAGGAAGACCCGGCGCATCCAGCAATCTATCCAACTGGATCAACTCCGAAGAGAGGCCTCGACCCTAGCGAAAAGAAGATCTTCGACCTGATTGTTCGACGCTTCCTCGCAACATTCGGTGAGGCCGCGACCAAGCAGAGCAATAAAGCGACCATCAAAGTGGGTGATTACACGTTCTTCTTACACGGATCTCGAACTTTGAAGAAAGGCTGGATCTCTCTCTACACGCCGTACGCAAGATTCGAGGACATCAACTTGCCTCCGCTGAGAGAGAGTCAAGAAGTGACCGTCCAGAAGATTGCTTTGGAAGAGAAGTATACCCAGCCTTCTCCCAGATACAACCCGAGCAGCCTGCTCAAGACCATGGAGGACGCTGAAATCGGAACGAAAGCAACACGTGCCGACATAATAGAAACGCTTCTCCGCCGCGGCTACGTCAAGGATCAAAGGATGGCCCCGACCCAACTTGCATTCAGAGTCACGGAAATCTTAACGAAATTCTGCCCCAGAGTTATTGACGTGACATTCACACGTGAACTCGAATCGATGATGGCTCAGATTGAGCAGGGGAAACAGACCCGTGAGCATGTAGTTCTCGAGACGATTAACTATCTGAAACCCATCATCGAAGACCTCAAAACAAACGAAGAGGAGATCGGAAAAGAGCTAACGCATATAATTCGAGAAACCTGGCAAGCTTCGACCACCCTCACCGTTCCATGCCCCAGATGCGGGTCAAAACTTAGAGTGGTAAAGAATTCGAAGACCAAGAAGCGCTTTATTGGATGTTCAGGAAAATGGGAGAAGAAATGCGGATTCTCCCTCCCCTTACCACAGCTCGGCACCTTGAATCTTCTAGGAAAAGGTTGTCCAGAGTGCGGATTTCAAATGGTCCAAGTCCGATCCAAAGGGCGACGCCCGATGATCTCGTGTTCGAACTGCTTCGTCAACAAATCTAATTCTCAAGAACCCGGAAAGGTTGCACTTCGCGCAAGGTCACAAAATAGGACGCCATCAGCTTCGGGAAGAAACCACTCGGTCGAGATATAGGACACGACCACAGCTCGTCAAGTGCTGTGATTGATCCTTGTGGTTTGTTCGAGGTTTTGCAAAAAGAGGCTCGCGTAAAGAGACGAGGCGAAAATGAGGAAAGTGATCTTCGTCGCGAAATCGAAGTTGGCCGGCAGAAAAGCGTATTCATGGGTCACGTTAGGTATGACGTCGAGAGTCCCGCCCCTTGCCTCCCAGGCTGTAAACCATGCGAAGAAATTCCAAATCACTTCATATCCAGAGGCGAACGTTACGAGTAGCAGCAGGATTTTCGCCCCGCGCGTTTCGAGCATCCTCAACCGATCCGTGCTCGCCTCTAAAATGAGCACCACGCCGGCGAAGCTCAAATATGTAATGATGGTCACCGGCTTGAACGACATTAATACGAAGAAGGGAAAGATCAATGGAATCTCAGTCTTCACATACCGCTCGCCAAAAGATTTCTCAAACGGAATCGCAATCGCATAATACGCAACTATCGAACAAGCGAGAGCCACGCAGATCACACCCAGCACTAACATTGTTCGATTTTCGATGCGCCCGATTGGCATTGCCCACCACAAAGACAACCATTAGACAAAGCTCTATAAGTCCTAGTCTGGATTTTCAGAGATAGAACGTGTGCTGCAGGAGCATCGCCAAGTTACCATTGTGGTTTATCGATTTCCACGTTGATGTTCATGAATTGGTTCCCAGCCGATCTAACCACCGTGCAGCAACTAGTCCTTACACTGGCAACCATGGTGACTGGCATAGTCGCCATATATGGATGCAACATGTGGTTTCTCAGCCTGCTTTCAATCAGGGGAAGAAAGCTTCCCAAGCCACCGGAAAGGGACTCGTGGCCGCTGGTCTCGGTCCACCTGCCATTCTACAATGAAGAAAACGTAGCCGGGAGACTGATCGATGCTTGCGTGAACTTCGACTACCCTCGGACAAACTCGAGATAATCATAGTGGACGATTCAACCGACCGAACGACGGATGTAGCACGCGAATTTGAAACAAAGTATCCAAATCTCGTTAAGCTGTATCACAGAGACGATCGAACTGGGTTCAAAGCGGGAGCACTCACGGTCGCAATGCAACATAGCCACGGGGAATTCATTTCACTATTTGACGCCGACTACGTACCTCCCCGTAGTTTCCTGAAGCAGATGATCCCCTATATGTATCTAGACAAGGGGGCGGCCTTCGCCCAAGCCAGATGGACATACCTGGACGGGCAGTTTTCTTGGTTTGCCAAAGCTATCTCCCTCGCAATAGACATTTACGCCTTCGTGGACCAGAGAGCCCGTTCCGTCGGCAATCTGCTTGCACACTTCAGCGGAACGTGCGGCGTCTTCAGGAGAGAAGCCATCGAGGACGTTGGCGGCTGGACGAGTGACAGCCTCACGGAGGACCTTGATCTCTCCATCAGGCTTCACTTGAGAGGCTGGCGCTACATATACGTACCAACCGTCGCCTGTCCTGGAGAAATCCCAAGAAGCTTTGACGGGCTAAAACTCCAGCAATTTCGCTGGGCGCAAGGATTCTCCGAATGCCTGAGGCGATATGCCGGTGCAATAGTTCGCAGCAAGAACCTGGGTTTTTTCCAGAAGTTAGAAGCAATAATGCATCTAGCTACCTATTTCATGTCTCCCTTAACCATAATCGGAATTGTTGTGGGTCTCCTCTACTATTCGATTTTTCCACCGTCGTTCTGGCTCGAAGGATATTGGAGATACCAAGTCGCATGGTTGACATTGCTGTTCTCGCTCGTCATCTATACCGCTCCATTCATGGCTTCAGTGGTCACTCTGTCCGCATTTTCCCAATCTGGCGTGTCCAAACTCCGACGAATGCTGCATTTGGGATACCTGGGCGTAGTGCTCTGGGGAACCCTATTCAGCAACACCAAAGCCGCGATTGAAGGCTTATTCTCTCGGGCACCCTACTTCCACAGAACCCCCAAGTCAGGTCTGTTACCTACAACAGGCTATTCTCAGATGAGCCAACCGAGAGTTACCGGGTCGAGAAGTCTAGTGACGACTATTTCGATCACGCAGAAAAAAGGGTTAATCCGGCCTACTTCGATTTAGAACTCTCGGGAGCTGCGGCAGGCCTGTTCAGGAGGTCGAGTATTCTGTCGCTCTTCAGGGTGTTTCTCTTGTCGATCAACAGGATCAATGAAAGCGTCAAAAACACCAAGTAGACTATCATGGACGCTTGGAAGGCAGCAGTCTGAAGGTTCGGATTCCATCCCACCAAATTCACCGAGGTCAGTAGGGAGTAAAGGAATTCAATGAAGAGTAACGGAAATGTGAAGAGGCCAAGGAAGAAGGCCCAGCGAGATGTTGCGAATAGCGCTACAGCTATGACTATTGACACCGCGCCGAGCACGGTAAGGTGAAAGGCGGTTCTGTCGAAGACTCCCCAAAAGGCCAACATGTACACGCCACCCGCAACGTAGAATATCAAGGGAAGCCAGATTCCCGCCGTTCTTTCAGTGAATTTCTCTGTCAATCTCGCGCCACCGCAAATTCGGGAGGCCCTATTACGGCTAAGGACCTGCCATAAAACCTTACCAGTTCCCCACCGGAGTCATACTGGTTGGAAAACCTGACCTTCCACACCTCAATGATCGAAAGCTTCAGAGGACTAACAAACGAGTGGTGGAGTTTACAAGGAAATTCAGCCACATATTCCTCACCATCGAGACGGACGTGTTGGACTCTGCATTTGCCTCGGGTGTTGCCAATCCCGAGTTCGATGGAGTAACACGGAATGAGCTGATACAGATCGCCGCCCGCCGTTGCTCGCGAACGAATGATTGGCTTCGACCTTATGGAGGTTTGTCCACTCTGCGACACCGGTGTCACCGCCGCTGCCCGCATAATTTTTGAAATTATCGCTCAGGCTGAGAAGGCTAGATTAGGCTAATTGGTCCGTTGTAATTTAGCGATAAAGTAGCCATTGCAATCGTGAACGTGTGGATAGAATCGCTGGCAAAGATCTAAGCCTCTAAGCCCAGGGGATCCTATGAAAGGCGTCTGGCGTGCGAGTTTGAAATCCTGCTCTCTTCTCAAAAACTCTTCAACCACAAGCTCGTTCTCGTCTGGCAACAAGCTACAAGTGCAATAAACAAGGGTACCGTTTGGAATCAGATTGGCCGCCGCCGCCCTCAGAATCCAGTATTGTCTCAATGCGAACTCCTTGATGTTTGCGGCCGAAGTTTTCCATTTGATGCTGGGGTTTCTGGCGAATACTCCCGTATTGGAACATGGGGGATCAACTAGTACCACGTCTGCTCTTTTGCGGATTGGTATGTTTCTGGCCTCTGCTCGGATAGGGTACGCCACCGTTACACCTGTTCTCTCCATTTCCATCTTCCAATGTGAGAGCCTTTTCTCGGAGAGCTCTATTGAAAAAATCTCACCTGTGTTATCCATGATATCGGCCAAGTGGCTCGTCTTATTGCCAGGAGCCGCGCAAACGTCAAGAACCACTGAACCCCGCTTGGGAGAAGCCACGAGGCTAGCAACGATGCTGGCCAAATCCTGCGTTACAATCTTTCCAGAACGAAAGGAATCAGATCTAGCCGAGGCACTAGGCGCTCTCTCTGTTCTCAGTACGTTTCGTAGCCCCTGCACTGTGCCACCTTGTATCTTATTCGCGATAGCATCGGCGTTGTCTTGGCTGCGGATCTTCAACATGTTGAGACGTATGTAGGCGGGCAATAGACTGAGATTTCGATGTAGAATCTTGAGTGCAAAAGGTCTACCGAAGACTCGGATTGTTTTCTCAACAAACCAGACTGGATTACATGTCTGAAAGGCAAGTCTCTCGAACTCTGGAAGATCGGGGCTATGTACTTCCAGAGTCCCAGATGCGATCATTGCGATCTGGTTCTCGTAGGGAAGAAGTTCTCTCCACCCAAGAACCTGTCTTCCCCATTTTACATTTTGTTCAAAGTCTTTTGATGAAACGTTCTCCACGTATTTGAGGTAAGCGAGTATCTTCAGGAAACTCGTTACGCCGTGTGCGCTACGCTCGACTTTGTTTCCCGATGTCAATACTCGTATCAAGCTTTCGAGGCGGTTCTGGTATCTCGCTGTTTCCATCACGAGCTTGTGGGCTTGTCGAAGTTCATTGGAACGCCCGACCTCCAACTGCCCGGCGGCCTTGAAAAGCGCGGTTCTCTCACCGACACCAGTGTATGCTACCCAGCTCATCGCTTCAATGGCAACTGCGAGAGAATTCTCAGTCAAATCCGGACCCGCTCCTTAACCGCAGTTTCTCCTGCGCAACTATTTAGTAAGAACAGTAATTGATGTTTAACGCTATTTTCGTATTGAACGTAACTTCTGACCTGGGCTGAAACGCCATGAAAAGAGTGGTTTTCGGGTCTTTCATGTTTCTCGTGAAGGTCCACTCCGAACGGATGTAACCATCACCATCCGTCTATGCGTGGACGGTATATCGACATATCGATTCGAGCGAACATATGGCTGTGTTGGGCAATCGCTTCCCATACTTCAAGGCGCTTTCATCTCCCAATTCTTCCTTCTAACCAACCAATATTTTTAGCCTGCTTATTTGAAGTGCCACACTCAGTCTCGAAGGAGTTCAGCACGAAGTATTTGCGGTGTTGGTAGATTAACCAATGAAGTAAATGCATGTAAGGACAGTAATTTGCGAACCTGTATATTCTCAGACCACCATAGGCGCACCTTTGTCTGCCTGAATACCTCGAAGTCTAGTTCGAAGCGACAATAACGACGGATAGGGCCGAGTTGTGTTCAAGCAGCAAACAAACAGAAAAGGAATTAATCAAAATTGTCTGAAGAAAAGAAGGAACCAATCACAGATAAGAAAGTCAGTAGACGTTCAATGCTCAAATGGACAGGAGCACTAGCCGTAACCGCGGCTGTGGGCATAGGAGCAGGCTACGAAGCAAACCAACTCCTACGGCCCGTAACCACAGTAACAGAGATGCAGACTGTCACGCAGGCAGAGGAGATAAGGTCGATCGTCAAGACTGATGGCGGAGCTTTCTTCTACTATACTCGGAATGGCAGGATCATAAGGATTGAACCATTTACATACGAGGACGCCAAAACATGGACACTTACCGTTAATGGTCGCACCCTATCACCACCTCGCAAATCGCTCGTGAGGAGTAATTATCTCGCATATAGGCGGTACATATACAGTCCGCTCAGAATCGGCTATCCCATGAAGAGGGTGAGTTTCACCCCTGGACATGGCGGGGAGAACAGTGGTGACAGGGCAAAGGGAGAGTTCGTCAGGATTGGTTGGGCTGAGGCACTAGACCTGGTTGCCAACGAGTTTAAGAGGATAAAGGAGAAGTACGGAAACTCTGCGTTTTGTGATTGGGCACCTTCCCACGGCGAATTTGGTTCCCTGCACTATACAAGAGAAATTCAAAGATTCTTCAACTGCTTAGGAGGCAATACCACAAAGCAGAGTGCGGGCCATAGCTGGGTTGGTTGGATGTACGGGGCGATTTACGAGTGGGGTTTCGTCTGGAGAGGAGGTTGTGGTGACGGCGATAACCTCGTTTGGGATGCGCTGCAAAACAGCAAAGTGGTCGTATATTGGGGTACTGACAAACTTACAACCTCGTTTTATGAGGGTTATGAGCCGGAACTGCCGGCGGGTCAGTGGTTCAAAGAGTTAGGAAAAGTAACAGTTGCTATTTCTCCTAATTTCCATGATACAGCTGCATGCATGGCTGACAAGTGGATAGCGGTCTACCCAGGCACCGATTGCGCACTGGCTGCGGGCATTGCTTATACATGGATCAAAGAAGGAACCTACGACAAGAATTACCTAGATACCCATACTATCGGCTTCGACGAAGACCACCTCCCGAAAGGAGCCCCCCCAAACACATCATTCGAGAGTTACATACTAGGCCTAGGGGACAGTGTTCCTAAGACTCCGGAATGGGCCGAGAAGATTTGCGGAGTCCCAGCTAGAACGATTAGAGCCCTGGCCAGAGTGTGGGGATCAAACCCAACAATGCTCGAGTGTTATTACTCAGGAATAAATCGAACCGCCTACGGTAACGAATGGACCAGAATGATGGTTACGCTTCAAGCTATGCAGGGAATCGGCAAACCCGGAGTCGGATTGTTATCGTGGTACACAATCCCAGGCAAGGAGTCGCTGCCGAGAGACCTGAGTCAGATACCCCCACCATTCTACAGCGCAGGAGGGATGGAGGCTGTCTCAAAAGCGAAACCTCCGAACCCCATTAAGCAAGTAATAAACTACACACTGTTCGAACAATCAATAGTTTCACCCCCGGTTACTTGGAAAGGGGGAGCTAGCCTTTCAGACCATTTCGGAAGAGACGCTTGGACCGAGTACACCTATCCGATGCAAGGCTACTCTGAGGTCAAGGCCTTTCATTTCCAGGGCGGAAGCACAGCAACCATACCCCCCGAAGCTGGCAGGTTCATAAGAGTAATGCTAAATCCGAAGATCGAGTTCATATCTTCGGTGAACTTTCGCTGGGACCCCGCGACCAAATATGCCGATATCATATTACCCGCATGCACGGGCTATGAGCGAAACGATCTCGTTGCGAATACAGGCAACGACCTGATTGCGATCTACAGTCACGGGATTCCTCCTCTTTTCGAATCAATGAACGACCTTGACATATATTCTGCCCTCGCCAAGAAACTGGGCTTTGCAGACACTTTCACAGAAGGGAACACTGAAGACGATTGGCTTAAGAAACTGTATAACACGACCACCATTCCCCTAGCATACGACGTTTTCAAGGAGAAAGGCTACTACGTCTTCGAGTTACCGGACAACTTCCAACCAGCCACCGCCTTTAGATGGTACCACGATCAACCTCAAGGCTCAGGCCTCGATACACCATCAGGGAAGATTGAGATCTTCTCACAAACGATATTCGGCCAATACGGCGCCAACAATCCCGAGATCCCACCGGTACCCAAGTACATCACTCAATGGGAAGGCAGGTATGACCCACTCACAAACAAGTATCCTCTGCAACTTCTTACTTCACACCCAAAGTTCAGGCTTCATGAACAATTTGGTGAGAACTCATGGCTTCGAGAGTTGTACAAGATTAAAGGAAAAGATGGTTATGAGTACGAACCTGTTTGGATTAGTTCCACGGATGCCAACGCGAGAGGCATCAAGCAGGGAGACATAGTAAGGGTATTCAATGACAGAGGTCAAATCCTCTGCGGCGCGAAAGTGACTGAAAAAATCAAGCCAGGGGTCGTACAGGTCAGTTACGGCTCATGGTCTGACCTAGCGAATCCTAAAGACCCGAGTTCGCTTGACAAAGGTGGCAGCGCTAACTTACTGACATCAAACAGGCCTATGTCCACACACGCGTTGATAGTGGCCTTCAACGCCCTCGTTCAGATCGAGAAGTGGGGGACGTGAAATGACCAAAGCAATGATTATGGACGTTACAAAATGCATTGGATGCTACACCTGCGTCATCGCATGCAAAGACGAACATGTCGAAAACGAATGGCTACCCTACACCAAACCCCAACCCAATGAAAATACCTTCTGGATGAAAGTGCAGGAGATCGAAAGAGGTACACAACCGAAAGTCAGAGCCTCCTGGGTTGCTCAACCCTGCATGCAATGCGAAGATCCACCCTGCATGAAAGCAGCCCAGAGCGGAGCGATATACAAGAGAACCGACGGCATCGTCATCATCGACCCCATCAAGAGCGTCGGTCAGAAGCAACTGGTCGCATCATGCCCATACGGAGCCATATACTGGAACGACGCTTTGAACATACCTCAGAAGTGCACCTTCTGCGGCACCTACTTGACCAAGGACGAACATTACCAAGATGCGTCGGCGCATGCCCGTCCGAGGCGCTATCCTTCGGAGAGTACGATCAGCTCAAGACGATGATCGACCAGAAGAATGCCGTTATCCTCAATCCGGAATACAACGCGAAACCTAGAGTCTACTATGCAGGCGTGCCCAAAACGTTCATCGTGGGCGCACTAATAGACAGCTCAACAGGCGAATGCCTCATAGGCGCAGATATCACATGCAAAGACACAACCGCAGGCACCACCTCCACGGCCAAGTCTGATGTCTTCGGAGACTTCTGGCTCGACGGCCTAGACGCAAAGAAGACCTACGAAGTCACAATCAACGGTGCCGGCAGAACCAAAACCATCTCCGTCTCACTAGATACGAACAAGGACCTGGGAGATATACCGCTCTAGAACAGGAAAAGAAGCGACAACGCTTCTTTCTTCCCTTCTCTTCTGCTCAGCCAAATTGTGACTGTTTTGTTGCTCTCTCCGAAGCTCTAGGCCGAAGCCGTCGCTTCTTTAAGTCAGTTTAAAGAAGAAATACGATTAGATTCTGAGCATACTGATTGATGTTACTCAGTTTTGCGGGGGCTGGAATACGGCGAAAACGCTCGAAAGCTACTTCAGGGATGAGGCATTGATAACCATTTCAAAGCCGCCGATAAATCGGAACAGTCTCGTTTTCACGCCCCAGACTCCCACAACTATTCCTCCATCGTACCTAGTGTCGATCGGTTACGACGGCGATCGAAAAAAGTGTTTTCTGCGATTCTACGATCCGACCACACACAAAATCTGTTTCTGGTATGACGATTCGGAACACAAACCATACTGCTACAGCAAGCAGACACCCGCAGAACTCCAGAAAATTGATGCGATAGCGAGAAACCCCGGGTTCGATCACTTCGAACAAGGTTCGAGGTTCGACGCTCTGCGAAGCCAACCGGTCAATGTAACTAAGATCATTGCCAAGGATCCCCTTACTATTGGCGGGAAACCAACTGGGTCGATCAGAGAATCGATCACGGCCTGGGAAGCAGACATAAAATATGTAGAGAATTACATCTATGATCGCGGCCTCGAACCTGGAATGATGTACGAGTACAGGGACAAACAGCTCTCCCAGGTCAACTTTGAGCTGCCCGGGCAGACACTCAACGAAATTGACCGACTTCTGTCGGGGGAAGTTCCTGACTACAAAGCGCTTGCAAATGAATGGGCGCGACTTCTCGAGTGCCCCGTGCCCCAGTATCGCCGAATTGCATTTGACATCGAGGTAGCTCAACAGGTTGAAACTCGCGTGCCCGATCCCGAAATTGCTGAACAAGCCGTAATCTGTGCCAGCTTGGTTGGCTCGGATGGTACGAAGAGGGTGCTGTTGCTCAAGCGAGAGGGAATTTCGGACGGGAACGCCCCACTTCCACTAAACACACAGCTTGAGTTCTTCGAAAATGAACTCGACCTCCTGGCCGCGATTTTTCAAGCGTTTCTCGAGTTTCCGTTCGTGATTACGTTCAACGGAGACGATTTCGATCTCAAATATCTATACCACCGCGCCCAGAGACTGGGATTCAAGAACGAAGAAATTCCGATTGACCTAGGGCGGGACGTCGCTAACCTGAAATATGGTGTGCATATAGACCTCTACAAGTTCTTCTTCAACCGATCAATCCAAATCTATGCTTTCGGTCAGAAGTACCGTGAGAACACACTTGATGCCGTCGGCGAAGCGCTGGTTGGTACGGCCAAAATCGATATAGAATCTGTTTCAAATTCTCCGTATAGAGAGCTTGCGGCCTACTGCTATCGAGATTCTGAGATCGTTCTAACGTTGACGTCGTTCAACGATGATCTTGTCATGAAGTTGATGACCGCTCTGTCGCGGATCAGCTACATGACTTTGGATGATGTTTCAAGGCAAGGTGTGTCGGGGTGGATTCGGAGCATAATGTTCTGCCACCACAGAAAGCGAGGTTACCTCATACCGCGAAGGGACGAAATCCTAGAAGTCAAGGGCCAAACAGCGACCGAGGCCATCATCAAGGGAAAGAAGTACAAGGGCGCGATCGTAGTGGAGCCAAAGCCAGGTGTCCATTTTAACGTCGCAGTCCTCGACTTCGCCTCCCTATACCCATCCATAATCAAGATTTGGAACTTGGGATACGAAACAGTACGATGCCCTCATGAGGAGTGCAAGACGAACCTGATACCCGGAACCCCCCACTGGGCTTGCACTAAGAAGCGAGGCCTTGAGAGTCTCTTGATAGGTTCCTTGAGAGACCTTCGCGTCAAGTGGTACAAAGTTAGATCGAAGGATCGCACCATACCCAAGCCGGCGCAAAGTTGGTACAAAGTCGTCTCTGACGCACTGAAAGTGGTTTTGAACGCGAGTTACGGCGTCTTCGGCGCCGATAATTTTGCCCTGTATTGCCCACCAGTTGCGGAGGCCACTGCAGCCATTGGGCGACATGTCATAACCCAGGCGATTCAAAAATCGCGAGATCTGGGTCTAGAAGTATTCTATGGAGACACCGACTCAATTTTCCTGGAAGGCCAATATGCAGACTCCCTGAGCAAATTGATCGAATGGTCACGGGATCAACTCAAAATGGAACTTGAAATCGACAAGAACTACCGCTACTTGGCCCTCAGCTCGAGGAAAAAGAACTACTTCGGTGTACTGCCAGATGGACAGGTGGACATAAAGGGGTTGACAGGGAAAAAACGGCACATCCCAGGATTCCTCCATAGTGCTTTCTACGACATGGTCTCCGTCCTCAGTGAGGTCAAATCACCGGAGGATATTGAAGTCGCGAAGGCCAAGACCGCAAACATCGTGAAGGACTGCTACCTCAAACTGCGCAACAAGGAGTACACTCTCGCAGATTTGGCGTTCTCAATGATGATGAGCCGAAGCCCAGACGGATACACCAAGACAACTCCTCAGCACGTGAAGGCTGCCAGACAGTTGCAGCAGGCTGGTACAGAGATGAAACCTGGAGACATCGTGTCGTTCGTGAAAGTGCGGGAGAACCTGGAGTGAAACCGGTACAGCTCGCAAGAATAGACGAAGTGGACAGCGAGAAGTACATTGAATACATCAGAGGCACCTTTGATCAGGTTCTCGACTCTCTAGGTCTCGAATTCGAGGACCTGACTGGAGTGAAGAAGCTTGAATCATTCTTTTCGGGTTAGATTACTCTTGGCCTCTGCCGGAGAATGTGATGTATGATCCAGATATACGGCCTAACGAAGATTCCCCTCATAAAGCAAGGGGATAACCTTGGAGACGAGATCGTGAAGGCCGCAAAGGCAGAAGGTCTACAAATTCAAAATCGCGATATCGTGGTTATCGCACAGAAAATAATCTCGAAGGCTGAGAGTATGATTGTCGACTTGAAATCGATAACACCTTCAGCTTTTGCAAAGGCAATCTGCAAAACTACGGGAAAGGATCCTAGACACATCGAGACGGTCCTGAGAGAAACCGATAGTATTGTGAGAATGCGGCAAGGTCACCTTATTGTCCAGACTCGCCATGGTTTTGTGTGCGCAAATGCGGGCGTAGATAGGTCAAATGTCGAGAACGATGATTCGGTAACCCTCCTACCTGCCGATCCGGACAAATCAGCTTTTGAAATAAGGAAGAGAATCAAAGACTTGACAGGAGCCGACGTTGGCGTTATAGTGTCAGACACATTCGGACGAGCCTGGCGAATAGGTCAAGTTGATGTCGCAATTGGCGTGGACGGCTTGCGACCGGTCCAAGACTACCGCGGCAAGAAGGACATGTTTGGCCACGTTCTCAATGTAACTCAAATAGCAATCGCGGACGAACTGGCCTCGGCCGCAGAACTTGCCATGAACAAGAGTGACGGCGTCCCAGTTGCGATCGTTAGAGGATTCGAGTATCCGCGTGGAAAGGGGTCAGCGAAGGACTTGATCAGACCTGAAGAAGAGGACTTGTTCCGCTGAACTCATACTAAGAGACGTTCGCAAAGTTAATTTGTGCTATGGTTCGTCTGTAGCTGAACCGGTGTTCTAAGTGGAGTCTCTAAAACCCCCCGTGCCTGTACATGTTTCCGATATGTTGAGTTTCGCCAGATTGGCATTAGGGTTGACTGAAGGTTCACAGATCCTTTGGCATCTGAAGTACAAAGGCAAGCACGTCTTGGGGCTCTTCACCGCATACATGTACTGGGACGGAGATCTACCGATACTGGCATATGCGTTCTCAGATGCTCCACCCAAAGCTTTCCTAGCGTACCGAAGTGATTCTCCGAAAGGAGAGGAATGGATGTTTTCAGATGAGGCGGGGGATACGCGCTTTCGATACGCCTCATTTGTCGAGCTAAAGGCTGTTCCAGAAGCCTTCGCTGAGAGCTTGGAGGGAAGGTTTCCCGATGTGGCGCCCCCGTTGCTTGCCGAAGTTGAGGATATCCGATCAATAGCTAGAATTCTCCTTCCTCTCTCACTTCGCGAGGGAACCTTGTTTCCGCTGTGGCAATTCGCGCGGGGAAAGAAACATATCGTCGGCACATGCATACCGTTCGAACACTACTATGAGGCGGACGCCCTGCCCGTGTTCTTCTACGTTTCATCCGACGATCCTCCTCCCGACGGGTTCGTCAAGTACATAGCTGTGAAACCGCTCGGCGAAAAGATTGAATATTCAAATAACACCAACGACGGCAAATACTTCTACGAAAATCATAAGAGTCGAGAATATGCCAGTCTTCCCGAAGTGACCGACAAAACGACTATCAACTTTCTCAGATTCTAGCCTCTCACCTTTCGAGATTCTTATTAGACCACGTGCCGGATGTACACTGAGGCAAGCAAGTGTCCTTCCAGGATAAACTTCGTGAGTCATCCAGAGTAAACAAGAGCAAAATTGTTCTCGCGCTCGATCTGGAGGATCCAGACCGCAACAGCCTCATTCGAAGGAGCTGCGAGATGGTCAAGGATGTTGGCAAATTCATATGTGCCGTGAAAATCAATCGTCAACTTGTGCTCGCTCTAGGATTACTGGATGGCGTAGACACTATTGTAAAACTGATTCACGAGCAATCATTGCCCGCAATCATGGACGCAAAACTGAACGATGTGGGTCACACGAATGAGTTCATGACGCTCATACATTGACACTGGTTTTGATGGGATCATCGCGAGCCCAGTCGCTGGATGGGAAGGAGGCTTGGATTCAGTGTTTAAACTCACAGATTCCCTAGGAAAGGGTGTGATCTTGCTCGTGTACATGAGCAATCCAGGAGCTGAGCCCCTATATTCGTTGAAGACAGAACGTCCAGATGGAAAGTCGAGAGCCGTGTTCGAGATCTTTGCTGAAATGGCCGTTCAATGGAATGCAAGTGGCGTCATCGTTGGAGCGACGAAACCCGACATAATATCCAGAGTGCGGAAGCTTGTCGGTCCAGACATGGGCATATTCAGCCCTGGGGTCGGTGTTCAGGGTGGCGATGCTCGGAAGGCGATTGCTGCTGGGGCAGACTATCTTATCGTGGGCCGGTCCATCTATGCAGCTTCAGATCCGTCAGGAGCCGCCAGTCGTTATCGCGAATTGGCCATCTAACTTCGAGTCACGTACAGAATGGATGCAACTAGACCTACTTGAACGAATGCAAATGATTACGCTATGTCAGGTTCAAGACCAAGATTTTTATCTAGCAAATATTGTAGCGGGGCGGTAGTGATTTCTCATGGGTGGATCTAAGAAGAAGAGCATGGCGCAAATGGAAAAGCAGCAGGACCAACAGGATAAGAAACCCGAACCTGCCAAGAAGACTAAGGGCAAGACCTGCGGAGAAGAAGACGGCAGGTATAGCCATGCCAAACTTCGACAATGAGAAGATCGTTGGTGAATTATCAAAGATGGGCGCCCTAACTCCTTATTCAATTGCGTCTCAATACAACGTTCGCTTGAGCGTCGCCAGAGACATACTTGAAGAACTCGAGCGAAGAAGGCTAGTAACCTCTGTGGGCGGGAATACTAGGATCAAGCTCTTCAAGCTGGCCGGAGCCTAGATCTTTTCAACGCGCACTTTTGTTCCGCTTTTCACTGTCCGGAACATCTCTAGGTTCGACAGGATTTTTCCCACAACGTTTACTGGGCTGTAGGGGTCCGTCGGTCCGTAGAAAATGCACAAGGCGGAGCCCATTGGCCAGTAAGCAACTGTGCCCACCTCAACTTTGGGTTTCGGTTTCTCAGCACCCAACCTGACAGGTGTTTCAAAATAGATCTCCTCCCTCCACTTGGCAGCCCGCCCTTCGAAGGGCAACGCTTTCGCTAAGCTATCAACGGTCATTGGACTCTGAAATCGTACGAGCTCCCCTTCAGCCTCTCCATGGCCTTCAGCAATCAAACGGATCTTGTACCCGTAACATCGGTCTCAGAGGGCTTTGTCGCTGGGTTGCGTGGGAGGTGTTGAAGACTCTGTGCTCAATCAATTTCCCCGCGGACTCTTAGGTTCTGCCGAGTGTGAAGTTATGTTTAAACGATGTGTTGCTATCGATTTCATATGAAATTGCTGGTCTTGAGAGTTTTGTGGGAAACAGATAACTACCACTCTTCTTGCTGTTGCGGACATAGAGTTGAATGAACCATTGAACGACCCTGTTCGCACGGTGATTATGGGCGCTGCAGGCAGAGACTTCCACAATTTCAACGTCTATTTCAAAAATCGATCCGATTATGAAATTGTTGCCTTTACAGCCACGCAAATCCCTGGTATCGAAGGGAGAACCTATCCCCCGACTCTTTCGGGACCTCGGTATCCAAAGGGCATTCCAATCCTGCGAGAGGAAGATTTGCCCAGGGCCATCAAAGAGAGGGACGTAGATCTCGTTGTATTGGCCTACAGCGATCTCTCAGACGCGGATGTCATGCACAAAGCTTCGATAGTATTAGCGTGCGGAGCTGACTTTCGACTCATGGGGCCGAAAACAACGATGCTCAAGTCGAAACTACCCGTAGTCTCTGTCTGCGCCGTGAGAACCGGAGCGGGTAAGAGCACAGTCTCCCGGAGTGTTTCAAAGTCTCTCAAGAAACTCCTTGGTCGAGTTGTTGTTGTTCGACACCCAATGCCCTACGGCAATTTGGCCGAAGAGGTGTGTGAACGATTCGCAACGTACGACGACATGAATCACTTCAAGTGCACGATTGAGGAACGTGAAGAATATGAACCTCATATCGACATGGGAAACGTAGTCTACGCAGGCGTGGACTATGGCAAGATCTTGAGCGAAGCGGAGAAAGAGGCTGATGTGATCCTATGGGACGGCGGAAACAATGATCTACCATTTTACAAACCAGACCTACAGATAGTTGTCGTGGATCCTCTCCGACCAGGAGATGAGCTCAGCTACTATCCGGGAGAAACAAATTTGAGAATGGCAGATGTGGTCGTGATTAACAAAGTGGACACTGCCCCAGCCAAAAATGTCAAAACCGTCCGCAACAACGTCAAACGAATAAGGCCAGAAGCAAAAATCGTTGAGACAGCGTCGGATATCTATGTAGACGACAAGACACTAATTCGAGGCAAGAAAGTCGTCGCAGTGGAGGACGGACCTACAGTCACTCACGGCGGTATGAAGGAGGGCGTCGGCGCCATAGCTGCTAGAAAGTTTAGAGCGAAACAACTGATAGATCCCAGGAAATATGCAGTTGGATCAATCAAACGTATCTACGAAAGATACCCACACCTCGGAAAGGTGCTTCCAGCAATGGGTTACGGAGAGAAACAAATCAAGGAACTAGAACAAACGATCGCTGCCATTGATTGCGACACGTTCGTACTTGGAACTCCGATAGACTTGCGGAGGATAATGAAAGTCCCGAAGCCAGCTGTCAGAGTTCGCTACGAGATGCGTGAGGTCACCAAACCAACACTCGAAGAAATACTTCGCGCCATGTAGATTGACCTACCCAGACCTTCACGTTAGCACACGTTTGAGCGTTTCGAAAATGTATCCCAGGTCCGACTCGTCAAGCTTGGGATGCACTGGAATAGAGAACACTTGTCGGCACGCCTTCTCAGTCTCCGGTAACGGTCGACGGGTTGTCGAGGATTCACGGTACAAAGGTAACATGTGCAACGGAGACTCGTAGTAAACCGCTGCCTCGATGTTCTTAGACCTAAGTTTCTCTATCGCTTTATTACGTTTCCCCGCGTTTGCGCCGGTAATCTGAGAGTGTAAACGTACCAGGCGTGTTTCCTTCCGTCAGGTTCTTTTGGTGAAATTACTTTCCCCAAAACTCCCAGCTTTTCACTTAGGAACTGCTGTTTTTTCTTCGCCGTTCAAGAAAGAGGGGCAGCTTCTTCAATTGAGCGAGTCCAATGGCGGCGAGGATTTCATTCATTCTATAGTTGTTGCCAATTGAAATAGGCCAGTAGGGTCGTTGTTCCCCGTGTGTTCTTACCATTCGAAGTTTCTCGGCATAATCATCATCGTTCGTAGTGACCATGCCTCCTTCCCCAGTCGTCATATTCTTTCCAGCATAGAAACTGAAGCACGTCATGTCGCCGATCGAACCTATCTTTGGCCCCTTGTACTCTGCACCATGAGCCTGGGCTGCATCTTCAATCAGCGTTATCCCTCTCTCCCTCGCGAGCTTTCTGAGCGGATCAAGGTCAGCCGGAAGGCCGTACAGGTGAACAGGCATGATCACCTTAGTGTTCCGGGTGAGGACGCTTTCAATTGTATCTGCACTAACTGTGTAACTATCCGGCTCGATGTCAGCGAACACTGGCTGTGCACCACAGAGAAGAACGGCTTCAGCGGTTGAGTGAAAGGTAAATGAGGGCACGACCACTTCGTCCCCTTGCTTAACACCCGCGACGAGCAAGGAAGCGTGGAGTGCCGCAGTACCACTCGTTACGGCAACCGCCTGTCTAGCCCCGACATAACGGGCAAATTCCTTCTCGAAATCCAAGACTCGAGGGCCCATGCCACTCTTTTCGGTCAGAATGCCGCTCTTCAGAACCTCGGTGGCCGCGTCAATTTCCTCTTTCCCAATAATTGGCTGATTTATTCGAATTATGTCGCGCACAATTACCGTCTCGTAATTAACCCGTGTCTAGGCGAACGTCGCTCTAAAAGTATTTCTGGCGAGAAGGTTGCGAATTGCATACTAAACCCAAATCAAGTGCGTTGGCACCGTTTTTCGAATTTGCAGAAAGACACTCCAGAGTAAGGCCTAGCAGTCGTTTCTGATCAAGTCCAAGTCACCGATCCGGAAACTGGCGTTTTTCCCAGATTGGGAAGAATCTCTGATCAAAACAGAGCGGCATAGTCGACCATCCATGAGCCAAGCCAGATTCTTGGTTGCCCGAGATGATTCTATTGGAGGACCGCACGAGAGGAGTTGGCTGCATCGTGGAGCAGCCCCTAGGATGAACTTCCACCAAGTGTACTATGATTCCAATGATCCAAAAATGCTGTGTCGAATAACTGCATATTTTGTGTTTGGATTCTGAGCGTTTTTGTGGTATTCTTTTAGATTATCTTCTTACGTGGTTCTTAGCCTTCAGCCAGGTTATGTCTAAGCGTGACTGGAAGCGTATCAATGAGGATTTGGTGAGGCGTGGGGAGCTTCTGTTCGACCTGGATTTCGTGAAGGGCTGGGAGGATGAGCTTGAAGCTGTGAATAAGGGGAAGGAAGGCGCCGTGTTCCGTTACCCGGACAGCTTCGTTCGCCTTCTCCTCTTCATGCGTGTCTACCTGCATCTTCCTTACCGTCAACTGGAAGGGTTCACGAAAGCCTTAGCCAGATACGTGAAGGGGTTGAAGGCGCCAGACCGTTCGAGCATTCAGTGGAGGGCTGAGAAGCTTCCGGTCAGGCTTGAGAAGATGCTTGCGGATTCGAATGAGGATGTAATCATAGCCTTGGATGTGTCAGGCATCAAGGTGGCGAATCGGGGTGACTGGATGCGGCACAAATGGAAGGTGAGACGTGGCTATTTGAAGATCCATATCGCTGTGGATGTGAAGAGGAAGAAGATTCTGGCGTTGGAGGTGACCAGTGAGAAGGTGGGAGATGGGCGGATGCTCCAGCCACTGGTTGAAGAGGCTTCCAAGAAGGCTAAGATCGTTGAGATGCTGGGAGACGGTGCATACGACACGAAGAGCAACTTTCGCTATCTGGCCGGGAAAGGGATTGGACCTGTGATACGGGTGAGGCGGAACAGTTCAAGGAAAGCTGGGGGATGTATGCCTAGAAAGAGGGTTGTGGTAGAGTACCTCAGCGATCCTCAAGCGTGGAAACGCAAACATGACTACGGCCAGCCATGGATGGCTGAAACCGTCTTCTCATCCTACAAACGAACCTTTGGAGAATACGTTTCCGCCAAGAAACCGGAAAACATGACTGGGAAACTGATTGTTAAAGCCAACCCGTACAACACGTTCATCGCGTTAACAACCAACCTCTGACAAAACCTGAGCGAAACAATATCGGAAGCTCACCGAACATCACAGCTATTCGACACAGCATTGTTGTCCAAAACGCAAAGTATTTATGAAATTGCTTTTTGTTGTGGGTTGACTGCGTTTAGCGGAGGCTTTCAGAATTGTCAAGTAATTTTGCGGGTCAGTCGGCAATAATTCTCAAAGAAGGAACTTCACGGTCTCAGGGTGCGAAGCTCAACATTCCAACATTACAGCTGCACTGGTCATCGCAGAATCCGTCCGTTCTTCGTTAGGTCCTAAAGGTATGGATAAAATGCTGGTGGACGGGTTTGGAGACGTCACGATCAGCAATGATGGTGCAACCATCCTCGACGAAATGGATGTCCAAAACCCTGCCGCCAAGATGATGGTTGAAGTTGCAAAGACTCAGGATGATGAGGTTGGCGATGGAACGACGAGCGCAGTCATATTGGCAGGTGAACTGCTCAGCAAGGCTGAAGCGTTGATCGACAAGGATGTTCATCCCACGGTAGTGGTCGATGGTTACCAGTCTGCAGGCGAAAAGGCTTTGGAACTCCTTCAGAAAATGGCTATCAAGGTCAATCCAACCGACAGAGTCATGCTCAGAAAAGTCGCCAAAGTAGCGCTCGCAAGCAAGCTCCTTGCGGAGCACAAAGAATACGTTGCCGATCTTGCTGTCGACGCCGTTCTACAAGTCGCTGAAAAATCGGGGACCGGCTACAAAGCGGACATTGACGACGTAAAAGTCGAGAAGAAGCCAGGAGGCTCACTCACCGATACTGTGCTAATCAAGGGGGTTCTACTCGACAAGGAAGTCGTTCATCCGGGTATGCCAAAGCGTGTTGAGACCGCAAAGATCGCGCTTCTCAACTGTGCGCTGGAGGTTGAGAAAACTGAGTTCGATGCAAAGCTGAACATCCAAAACCCTGGGCAGATGAAAGGATTCTTGGATGGAGAAGAGAAGATCATGAGAAACATGGTTGACAAGATTGCTTCCAGTGGCGCGAACGTCGTAATCTGTGAGAAAGGAATCGACGACGTGGCACAGCACTTCATGGCCAACAAGGGCATTCTGGCGGTTCGAAGAGTTAAACAGTCAGATATGGAGAAGCTTGCAAAGGCCACGGGTGCTAGGATTCTCTCAAATTTGGAGGAGATAAAATCCGCCGATCTGGGTCACGCGAAATTGGTGGATGAACGCAAAGTTTCGGATGATAAGATGACGTTCGTTGAAGGCTGCAAGGACCCGAAAGCCGTCAGTGTTCTTGTGCGCGGTGGAACTGAGTGTGTTGTAGACGAAGCGGAGCGAGCAATTCATGACGCGTTGAGTGTTGTTAGGGATGTCGTTATTGAGCCCTATGTGGTGGCGGGCGGAGGAGCTGTTGAAGCCGAGTTATCCAAATTGCTAAGAGTACGATCACAGAAACTATCGGGCAAGGAGCAGTTGGCGATTCAAGCGTATGCTGATGCTCTCGAAGCTATTCCTTTGACTTTGGCTGAGAATGCGGGAATGGATCCCATTAACGCGTTAATGGAAGTCCGATCTAAGCACCAGGCCAAGCAGATTTGGGCCGGTATCGATCCGATGAGGGGTAGAGTTACTGATTTGTCGAAACTCGAAGTTTACGAGCCCCTTGCCGTCAAAGTGCAGGCTCTGAAATCCGCTGGTGAAGCCGCCTGCATGATCTTGAAGATCGATGACGTGATTGCGGCTTCAAAGTCGAAGGAAGGGGGCGGAGGAGCGCCCAAGGGGCCAGATGAAAGTGCCAAAGAAGAAGGAGAAGGCGAGTACTAGAAGGGTTTCGGTAGCGCTGATTGGGCCGAAGAAGCTTACACGTTTCGAACGGGCTCGGATTGTCGGTGCGAGGGCGCTGCAGATTTCCATGGGAGCTCCAGTTCTTCTGGACGTGCCGGATTTGATTAAATCTCCCATAGAACTGGGAGAGTTGGAGTTGCGAGAGGGTGTTCTTCCAATCAGTATTCGGCGGGCCCTTCCTGATGGCACGAGCATGAACATTCCTTTGAAGACTTTGCTCGAGGGAGAACGGGAAGAAGCGGAACAGTAGATAGAAGAATGGCTGATTCTGCAACCAACTCTGATGAGAAGACTGCCTGGATCTGTGCTTTCCTTATACTACTTCTAATATCATTAGCAATGATTGCGTTGCGCTTAACGGGAAGACAGTTCTTGGTTCTCGAGTTCGAAGTTACTCTCATCTATTTCCCGACCGCCCTTTCCGGAATCATCGCGGCCTACGTCACCATGAAAGGCTAGCAACAAAGAAGCTTCGCAAATCCTACAAATTCGTAAACCAGCGCGCTGAGCCCACACCGTAAACAAATCTTGGGGCGAACGAGTCCAAATATATGAGAGATGTTTTGGGCCCCCAGGTTCTGGAGCGACTCGAATAACATATCGGACAGAACATAGCACCATAGTAAGACCCAGCACAAGAGAAGCAAATTGGCGCTCCGCAACCCGCACAGTTATAGTTGGAAGGCAGAGTCGTGTGAAAGAGGCACACTCGGCGAGGCGGAGGTCGCACCATCACAAAAGGAGAAGCTAGTGGTGGAGCAACAGCCATCACTGCTATTGGTGGGATCAACACCGATCGGCCGCATTTCAAGCAGTAGTTTGCTTCCTCCCTATTCTCGGCGCCACAATTTCCGCATCTTTTGGTCAACGAGAACACATGGGTACTATGGAGTTCTGGGGAGATAATCCTTGTCCTTTCAATGCCCTAGGTGAGAATTAGTTGCGCTTGTAATGGCAACTTGAAAGGTCAAGTAAGCGTTTTCGTCATTACGAAGGCGTCGGAGCCATCAAAATAGTAACGAGGGATTGTTCTGGTAGTGTCAAAACCCATCTTGCTGTAAAGCTTGATGGCTGCATCATTAGACACTCTTACCTCGAGGTAACATTCATCCGTACGCAAAGCAGTGAGGGCCGAGAGCGCTTGTTCAACAAGCGAGTAGGCGATACCTTGCTTTCGATAGTCGGGCATGACGGCGACAGAGATAATATGCCCCTTCTTGGCAAACCGGAGTTTCTTCAGGTCGGAAAAACCATGCTCGATTCTGCACATAATGTACCCCGCAACGCGCCCCTGGGATTCCGCAACGACGAATGTTTCCGGTAACGTGGTGAACGTGTCCATAAAGAAGTATGGGGCATAATTCTCCGGAAGACAGACTCGATTAATGTTCATCACTGCCTCGAGATCTGCGGGAGTGAACTGGCGCAATGCATAGTTCTTCTGGACTAACAAAGATGGATCGGAATTTTCGCAATTAGATTTCTGATATATGATTCTATCTACCAACCGTCCCAAACCGTATTAGAATACGTTTAAATGACGTTTTCTTGGTATGCGGAGAACCTCGGAAGGCCTTCCGGTGTCATCTAAACCGTCACAATCTGCAACCTTAACTCTGCCAGTTTATCCTCTGGATTTTGGATCGATCAAGAGCATGGTCGAATATCGCTTCAACCTGCTAGATGCCTACGTAGATACCTATGGCATGGCCACCTTCGCGGCTGCGCAGGAGCCGATCAAAGATAAGTTCCAAGAGCTCTTGCGTGACCTCGCAAATCACAACCTAATGGCCAGGATCCAGAAGGTCGCTGGCAAACTCGTGATCTCAGTATTCCCAAAACCAAAGCTCACTCAACCTCGCAAAATAATCAACCTGATTCTCTTCCTGGCTACTGTGGCCACTGTTAGCCTGGCAAGCTACTTTTACATCTCCACGATCGACCCAAGAGTGAGTACTATCCTATTTGCCGGCTCCGGGTCGGGTCAACAAATGTTAGTGTTCTCCATCTCAATACTGGGAATAGTGGGGCTCCACGAGACCGGGCATCTTATGGCCGTTCGTCATCATAAAATGGACGCGACCTTGCCATACTTCGTGCCAGCTCCCCCACCAATCGGAACATTCGGCGCGATGATCTCCCTCCGGGGTGCACCTGCAAATCGCGACCAACTATTCGACCTTGGATTTAGCGGCCCCGTTGCCGGATTCCTAGCAACTCTCACTGTGGGAATTTTCATGATAATGACCGCCCCCATAATAGGCGCTCAGCAGCTTGAGACCTTAATGACCGAAAAACTTCTCGTGTCAACTGCTTGGCCTAACGTGCCCCTACTCGTAGAGTTAATTCAGCAGGCAGGATTACGAAACCCGCCTACAGGCTATGATATGGTCCTACCGAGCGTATTCTTTGCCGTCCAGGTCGGTGCACTAATCACCTTCCTGAACTTACTCCCTATCTGGCAGCTCGATGGCGGTCACATCTCCCGGGCGACTTTAGGCGACCAAGGTCACAAGCTTGGAGCATTTCTTGGCTTCGCAACTCTTATTGCAGCAGGCTTCTGGCCATTCGCAATCCTCCTCATCGCATTCATGTTCGCCAGCCGAAGTCCACTCCACGGCGTCATACCGTTGGACGACGTTTCACCGCTGTCAAACTCACGAAAGGCGCTCTTCGCCACATCTCTGGTAATCCTCGCTCTCTCGTTCGTTATCCTCTGACAATCTGGAACAAGTCGAAGAACTTTGCAAACCGATCCAGAGATCAAACTTCTGGAATTGACTAGAAAGAAAAACAGAATCACCATTGACGAACTCGCCCAGAACCTGCATACCCGTTCGGAAATGTTAGCTGAGAGAATGGAGAAGCTCGCCGCAGGAAAATTCGTTAATTCTCATGAAGGGCTTTTGGAGATGGACACCGCCCAACGCATGAGACTGGCAGAGCGACTTGTCCATGAAGGGCGTGACCCACAAAAAGTTTCACGGACCCTTGACTGGAAGGAATTCG
This sequence comes from Candidatus Bathyarchaeota archaeon, assembly GCA_963835925.1. Classification (GTDB taxonomy): domain Archaea; phylum Thermoproteota; class Bathyarchaeia; order 40CM-2-53-6; family 40CM-2-53-6; genus FEN-987. Next base: position 413,627 of record CAWIHH010000004.1, on the reverse strand, counting down.
AAGAGTTTGCTGGAGAATCCTTAGAACGGAATGGGTTTCGAACAGTGAAGCACGTCGTCTTCAAAAGCAGAATTGGGAGACGTGAAATTGATCTCCTCGCTTGGAACGACAGTTTGCTTCTGGTAATCGACTGTAAGCACTGGTTGCGCGGCCTTTCTCATTCATGCGCCCGTCATGTTACACAAGCTCAAGTTGAAAGAGCTGAAGCGCTGGCGGAGCGATATGATTTGTTGAAGAAGCTTGGGGTAAGTAATCCTGAGAACCGTTTGCTGATGCCCACGATCCTGAGTCTGTGTGAGCCGCGAAGGACTAGTGGACGGCGTTCCAATTGTCGCCGTCTCAAAGTTAATCAGTTTTCTATACGGGGCCTCCCCTTTCGACGAAAACCTCAAAAGTATTCCAGTCAACCCCCAGACTGGGCAGTCAAAGCTCATGTGAACCTCGATCCTAGACCGAAGCACTAATTTGACAGCAACCGGCAGAACTCGAACTCAACCTTGAGTGAGATAGAGCAACGGCTCCAGAAATTGACCAATGCTGTCTTGGCTGGAAAAACCGATGAAGCCAGACAGAATGCATACGGCGCCCTAGGCCATGGAGCCACGAGTAACGATATTTTGGATGCGATTACTGAAGCCGTCAATATCGTCGTCGACCTACACGACGTGGGAGAATATGATTCCGAAAAATTGATCTCTGTGGAGACTGCAGTTAGCTCAGCCCTGCAAGTTATCGAAGATAGACTCACAGCCTCCCAAGGCAGATTCAATGTTAAGGCAACCGTTGGCCCTCTCGGCTTGAAGGCAGGTAATCTCCTCTCACTCACTCTCTGTGCTGCTCTAAGGTCCATAGGCTTCAACGCCCTGAACCTAGGCAAGACTCAGACTCCGCTGGATCTTCTTCGCAATTCAGAAGAATTGGGTGCCGACTTAGTAATTCCACTACTTGCGCGCGAAGACGTAGACGGACAACTGCGGGGGCTGCGGGAAGAAATAGAACGGGGCGGTTTCAAACTGCAATTTGAAATCATACCCGTAGCTCCAGGACTACCTGACGGAGCAACATTTCCACTCTCTGTGGTAAAGAATTCCAGTGAAGCAATCAGCAGAGCAACGGAATGGGCAATCAGAAAGAAAACAATGCGCAGGGGCGAGTGATCTTCCGTGAAATGCATCAGATACTGGAGACTCATCGGGTCGCTCCTAGTGTTGCTGGTCGCCCTATCTATCTTCGGCGTGTCACTCGCCACCGCCGACGAACCCAATGTTGGCCTACTGAGAGTCGCTGTGACGCAATACCCGCGACAGGTTGCCCCTTCGAGCCAATACTCATTAGTGGTCGATGTCGAATACGCAATACATACGAACGCTACAATCAAATCAACCTTGTTTCAAGGTTCGTTAAAGAATCTTGGCTCAGAGCTGTGGCACAGCGACCAGATCGATGTGAGCAGAGGTGGCGACAAATTCTGGACGGTAAACCTCACAGCGCCCAACACCGAACAAGATCTAGTGCTAACCGCTATCGCGTACTATTTCAAGAACGGCACCTGGCAGTACTATGCTGACAACTATCAAGGCCCGGGCTTTGCTGAGCTGACGATCAAAGTCGCTAAGCTTGCGAGCCTTGAGGTGGACCTGGGAATTCCCAATGTCACAGTGAAAGTTGATAATTCTACAGGAAAAACGTCAAACGCAGGAACCGTTGCTCTTCAGCTCCCCGTCGGAATCGCTCATGAGATCAGCGTGCCCAGTTTGTTGACTTTCGAAAACTCAACGAGATTGGTCTTCGCGGGCTGGAAAGACAGAATGAACAGCACAGATAGAATCCTGATGCTGAACGGGAACTCGAAACTTGTCGGCTTTTACGTGACGCAATACTTGCTACACGTGGATTCCATTGTTCCAACTTATTCGCAAACAGCCTGGTACAATATTGGTGCAAATGTCAGCCTGCGTGTTGCGAGTTCGCTCCCACTGGGAGGGCCTCTCGAATTTCTTGGGCTTAAATACGAATTCAAGGATTGGTCTGGAGATTTAGACTCAGGGTCACCCTCGATTAATTTCACTATGGACCGCCCCAAGGTGCTGAACGCGAATTTTGCGGTGAATTACACCCCCTTGGTCTTACCTTCAGTTCTTGCCATTGGAATACTTGGAGGCGTCGCCTTAGCCCTTCTTAGGAGAAAAAGAGCCAAGTCGACTCCAACGGAAGACCAGGAAACTGTTCAGGTAGCCCCGCCAAAGTTCTGTGAGAGTTGCGGTGAACCAGTCGAGGAGGACTGGACACACTGTGTTCACTGCGGAAAGACATTACGCCCTTCGGAAACCGTCCAGGGCTGAGAATGCCAAGTCTCCCACTTCGGGTAGGAAGTGGTCGGCAACCACCACGAGGAAGGCTACGGAAAAGACCCCAAGTATTAGTCCCGTGGGATAGTGTGCGAGAGACCAAGGTAGGGTCCCGGTGTAGAGTAGCCAAATCTCAAACGCTATGCGAGCAACGTTAGCGAAGTAGACGCTTATGGCGATGACGCCAAAGGCCAGAATCCTTCGCTTGACATCAGCCTTAGGGAGGGCTACGAGAATCCCGAGGAATATTGTAACCACCTGGACGCCGGTGCACATTCGCTCAACTTCGAACTGGTTCAGGAATACCGAGTTCCCCTGAGTCCATACGGTAGCTTTGATTCCCATAAGCTCCATTAACGTGGCGGAGTGCTCAGCTGTGATCTTTTCAAGAAAGAAATAATTAGGCACGTAATACAGAACGATGGCGATAATTGAGGCAATTCCAGCAAAACGCATGAGCAGGTAGACTTGGTGCCGGCGTTCGCTGCGTTGATCGTCCATGGCTATTGAGTGCAGGCAGGGGCATTATCAATGTTGCTGGCCTGAAGAGATGCACTGATGTCTCTGAAGGTTCTCTTGGCCCAGAGCCGATTTGAGTGAAATTCGCAATTCTCGAACAAACTGACCCTGGTGAAACCATGGGAACCTGTAGGAACTAAGCAGAAAACTCACGGCTGGCGCTTGCGTCTTGTGTTCTTCCTAGTGAGCAGTGTCGTTGCTAGGGCAATGGTGAGTATCAAGGCGACCCACTGGGTGGGGAATTCGGGAATTGGGACGTGGGACTGTTCCAAGTAGAAAGCGGTTGATGATGAGGAGCCGTCAGACACCGACACCATTGAGCTATGCGCTTGGAATCCGGGCGGTGAAACTGTCAGATTGTAAGTTCCCGCGGGCACGTTCATTTCAAATACTCCATTTCCCCCAGTCGAGATAGTGAATAGCGCATTTGGATAGGGCATTAGGATTTGATGCGGTCACTTGGACCCACGCAAGCGGAACAAGCTGATTATCCCAAGTGAACCCGTAAACCCAGCCGAAAATTAGGCCGCCGCCCTGCGGGGATAGCGCTGAAATGGCGGGCGCCGTGAGGACAAAGACGCTAGTAACATTCCCAATGCCAACCGCGTAAGGGGCTAGCCTCATATTAACTCACTTCAGGACGGCCTCAAGAAGGGCAATAAACGTTTTCATGTATTCTCCAATGTTTTCTCAAATTCGTATGGATTCCGACAAGTCCGCACGGCGATATGTACACGAGTAGCAAAAGGTCCTGAACGTAAAGTTCGCTTCATGTTCACATGATGCCTGGCTTAACTGAACATGAATAGTGCAATCAATAGGACCCGTTCACTTCCAGAATTTAACAACCATAGTGGGGAACGTACATCTCTGAACGGAGTCTAGCCAACGCAATTAGGACGGCAGCTCTGTGACCCAAACCAGTCGGAAGACCACGGCGTTTTCTCTCGTACTCTTGACGATCGCGCTATTGTGGTCCATGGAACTGGAGCCGCAGACGCTCGACCGATTAGCTCGCCACTCCTAACCCCCGGATCTGCAATTCATCAGGTTCCAGACTTCTCGGCCAAAGGAGTTGGCAGTGGTTACTCACTGAACCTCTCTCCCCAAGGAGGCTATCTTTCAACTGACAGTTCAAAGATAACACTGATACCATGGAGTTATGTGACGGCGAATTGGGACAGTGGACCAGTCAACATCATTTTCTTGGCGAATGTAACGCAGAACGACTTCTACATCGCCTTCCTCTATTTGACCAATTCCTCGAGCCAAATCGTGCTTAGAATTTTCGAATATCAGGGTGGAAGTTACAACACAATAGTCGTAGAAGGCACCCAACAGATCTCCCGCAAACTGGTGAACACAGGTTCGGTAAACATCCCCAACTCCACACTTTGACGTCAAATCCCAGGCTCCCAACAGCTTCACAGTATTAGGGCGTGAGATATTCGTGGATGGGAATTATGGTACGGTGTTGAATGGTTCAATTAGCTTGAAGCTAGCCTCTCTCCAGACCCAAGTCTTTAACGGCCCCGACGACTACAACGAACTCTGGTCACTTCTATCGGACGACCTTGGAAATTACTACTTCGCCATACTCTACATGCAAAACAGCGACCTGCATCACACGATTCTTGAACATCAACTTAGGCTCAACGATTTCCGAACCCCCGGAGGTAGGGCATTCGATGCGCAATGGGTCAACGGCCATTTTGCCTCCACTCTAGAGATAAGGCTTCCAACATCAAGTTCAATCGTTAAAGTCGATGGTTTCCCATTTCAAACGAACAGTAATGGCGTACTATCAGTGGGCGTCCCAGGCGATTGGGCATCGGTCGAAGTGCCAAATGAGACTTCGTCGACAAACGGCATGAGAATGCGTTTCTCCTCATGGGACAATTATGGCACAGCAAACCCACTCAATATGAGTGTGAATTCCCTCATTCAACTCGTGGCAAACTACCGTACGGAATACTCGTTGACGATCGAAAACAAATACTCCAATGGCAAAGGGGCGGGTTGGTATCAGGCCGGAACTAACGCGACCTTTAGTGTTCCTAGTATTTTGAGTTCGCAAAATGGTACTCGTCGGGTTTTCCTAGGTTTCAGCGGAGACTACAATTCCGCTTCAAGCACAGGATACGTCCTTATGAACTCGGCGAAACACGTAACCGCCAATTGGAAAACACAGTACGACGTTAAACTCCAATTATCAGGCGTCCCCAAGAATTCTACTGTTGTGGTCAACGTGAACGGCAAACCAACAGTAGTCAATGGAACCGAGGCAGCTGAACTTTGGGCCGACAATAATACTCAACTAGACGTCGAAGTACCCACGACACAGATTCATGCAACATCTGTTAACTACAACTTCATAGACCTTCAAGTTAACGGTCAGGTTTCCACTTCTATCGTTAACGTGACGAAACCCACTACGATAAATGTCGTTTTCACGAGTCAACAAAAAGCTCCTTCATCAATTACCGTTCAGGTGAACCCTGTCTCCGCTATATCCGGGGACCCGGTGACCATATCTGGATCGCTATCGGTGGATGACAATTTTTCAACGGTGCATTTGTCGTTCAGTGCGGACCGAGAGAATTGGCAACCTATTGCGAATGTCTCTACAGGGCAGGGGGGGCTCTTCTCCTACGCCTGGACCCCAGACGCGCCCGGATCCTACACTGTAAGAGCGTACTGGCAAGGTGACGCAAGACATGTCTCATCCTGGGACATGGTGCCCGTGAAGGTACAAACCACGGCTCCTGCAAATCTGGGCGGCCCAGTTAATTTGCCAAACATTTCTCAAGAATTGCCGAAGGTGACAAATGGTTGGCTGTTTGCCTCCACACCCATCGCTCTGGCTCGGGCATTCTTGGCACTTGGGGCTCTACTCGCCGCATTGCTAGTTTCAGGAGGTGCTCCAGTGGTTGGCTATTTCATAGGAAGCCTCTTGCTTGGATTCGTGTTCGTTTTCCCAATAAGCGCAGTAATATTTTCCTACCGCGCATCAAAGAATCGGCGGTCGCCGAGCGTTATATGGCTTATCCCACTGTTTACCATGTGGATCGCTACGCTAGCCATTCTGATCGCAAGCGGGTCCTTTCTAACGGTCCCCCAGTCGCTGCTTACGGCTTCAACGCTTCTTTTGGTAGCAAGCAACGCCCTGCTCGTACCGCTAGGGTTCAGCGTGTTAGTGGCCAGGGCCGTCGCTAACTAGAATGGCCAGTTATCCCACCACGTACTCTCCAACTGATCACGAGATCCTTGAATTCTAATGCCACCGTGTAACAATCGTCAATTGGTGATTGACGAAGTCGTAATTTGAGCCGTATGTTAACAGGTGCTGGAATATTGGCCTGGAACTGGCCAAGGCCGACTGGGAAAGCGGGAGTGCTTGCGTCGAATCAATCGATGAATAAAAGGGGCAGCTCGCGCTTAGTCTTTGATCGGCTTGGTCCTCGAAAAGAAAACTATGCCCTTGTCTGCTTCTATGTGGAAGCTAACCCACTTGTCGACGTAGGCTTTGCCGCGCAGCTTCTTTATTCGCAGTCTTCTTGTTTGGCCGCGCCGAGATTCTTGGAGTTGCGTTTCAATTACGCAGTCCGCTACCTCCTCTATTTTGCTAAGGTCAGATTTCTCTATGCCCGTGCCTGTCGTAACGCAGAGTTTGCCATTGTTGGATTTTACCTTGACCGCGACGGAGTTCAGGAAATTGATTACGAAGTTGACTCGAAGATCAGCTAATAGTGGACTGATGGAATCTATGTACACGTCCGTTCCAGGACCTGTTTCAGAAAGACATTTCGAGATCACCAATCCCAGACCCGTGAGGTCAGTGTGCGAGGACACTGCAAATTTCTCTTCAGAGTTCGCACCGCCAATCGCCGAATAGGCATCCACGAAGACAATTCGCGCATTTTCAAATTCCCCCTTCATTCCGATACTTCTCATGCTTTCGCGGATCTTCCGAGGGGACTCGGTGTTAGTGATGAATACGCTCTGCCCTATGGTCGAGTGTTCGATCGCAAGAGTTTCCAAGAGAACGCTCTTGCCCGCTCCAGAGTTACCGGTCACTAACGCGAAACAGGTTTGAGGTAGCCCGCCAGAAGTTAGCTGATTAAAGTAACCGAAACTCTGCGGGTATGATTTTCTTCTTCTCCTTTCGAGCGCTGTCACCGCTACAACTCCAGCTACCAGCACTAAGGTTACCAGTTCAGGTTGATGCGGGACGGGGAGATTGATGGTTGAAATTTCGCTCGAGTTCACATTCAAAGTCATATTGAATTGACTGAATAGATACTGGGCACTCAGAGTGTAATTGTTCATCGGCAGACCGTGGAAGGTTACCGTGCCATCGTACCCACTGAAGGTTTGGGTCAGCGTCCTGCTGTTCTTGAGCAACCGAACTGTTGCCCCCGGCAGGGGGATTCCGCCCACAGTCAGGCGCACAGTCTTATCAAACACAGGAACCCTCACAACGCTCATGGTTCTCCCCACCACCTTCAGCTCTGAAAACGATTGCACCCCCGACCAACTCACCGTTAGATTCAATGGGCCAACTATTCCCGTGTCGGGCAATTCGAGCGGTACCCACCCAGTGGAATTTGTAACACCACTCCAAGCCTGAAGCTGTTGGTAGAAGACGCTTACCGAGGCATTCGCCAGACCTCTTCCTGACGAATCGACGACGTTTACTTCGACGTGATAGAATGGAGTCACTAAGATTTCGCCTAAGAAATCGTAAACGCCACCCGACTTGTCATTGACTTCAAGAGTCACGTGCCATGATCCCGCACCCAGCGCAAGATCAAAAGAGTAATCGTTGGCATATTGCGAGATGAATTGCTGTGCTGGTTGAATTCTTGAAGAAGTTCCGTTTGGTGCATTGATAATTGCTATGGCGTTGTTCAATCGGTAGATTCCTATTGGATCCGTCACGTTTGCTCTGAAGTGCACTTGAACTAAACTGGTCTGATTCTCGGTTTGAATCAGATTTGCTCGATGGGATTGATAATCTAGAAATGTGATTGCAACATGCAGTGGGCTCACGGCTGGAAGTGTGATGCTAGTGGGCGCCGAGGGGTCATCCCATGCGAGATAAGGCGTGGCGCTGTTGGCGTCTACTCGGACCGAGAGCACGATCGCAGAACCCTTTTGAAATTCATAGTCAATTACGCCAACGCCCACCGTGAATGGGAGAAATCGCGTGTCTAATACTGTGAGTGATTGAATTTTCGCTCCGGGAACGGGCACCTGCACTCCGGTGCTTTTGAGCTCAGTCAAGCTGAAATTCAAATTGCTCAGAACTCCAGAAGTAGCTCGCATGTAGAGCGTTACAGCTATTGCACCGGTGATTCGCAAATTCTCTCCAAGTGTGGGGGTCAGTTTGAAACTCAGTGTCCCGTTCACGTTCTCGATTCTGATGCCGCCCCAGTTTGGGACTGCGTTTAGGATGCGAGAATTGTTGGAAGTGTGCGCATAGAGTACGATGTAATTGATGGGTGACGCTTGGGGCCAAACGCTCGCGCTCGGCGTTATAATGATTAGAAGCGCGAGGACCATGAACAAGAAGCGTGGCCGCGTCAACGACATCCACGGGCGGTACTTCTTCGTCCCAATTTAGGGTTATTGGAGATTCGCGTAGTTCGCGTAGCTTTTCGCCGCTCTAGAATGCTCGTTGGGTCTGCTCATGTGCAACCGGGTTCCAGACGGAAAGGAAATTATAACCTGCAATTCTGAGAGGTACATAGGCGACTGAGGAGGGAGCGCGAGACGAACATCAAACGATTTTTCGCCCTCTTTGCAATCCTACTCTTGTTCGTAAGTTCCTTTAGTTCTGCTCACGGTGCTGCCACTCGCGGGATTGAGGATAGGCTCAGATCAGAGATAGGATTCATCGAGGACCAGCTGCACGCCACTTCTCAGGCGCGAGGTTTCTTACATGCACCCGGTACAGGGGAGCCTGGAAGAATGTACTCGGAAGACGCCAGTCTAGTAGCTTTGGCTCTTTCAGCTTATCAGGAAACGCATTACTCCCAAGATTCCTATTCGTATATCAAAACTTCAGCGGATTTCATTGGAAGAGCGCAAACTGCTTCCGGAGATTTCTATGAGTATTTCGATCTCAACAACCAAAGCTGGAGCAACGGAGGACGGCTCTATTCTTGGAATTCGTATGCAATGATGGGACCAGCATACGCGGCATTTGTAATCACAAGTCAAGACCAAGCTGAGAAAACATATTGGGCGGGTGTGATCGACATCCTCAGGAAATGCGTAGACTCATGGGTTGTCTCCGCTCAGAATAACGATGGTGCGGTAGTGTTCTCTTTTTCCGATGGGACGACCAGAGCTGATATTGCAGCGAACGCAGCGCTCCTCGTGAGCCTCACCTATATCGCGCTGTTCGAACATAGCTGGGGAGACGGAAATCTCGCAACTAAATATGCCAAGTTGGCCCAGAACATCGCGAGCTGGCTGTTTTCATTTCAGGAGAAAAACAGTTCCGTTTGGGGCTTTGGGGGATTCTACTCCGACCAAAGCAGGACACTTCAACCTTCCTTCGAGAATGGACTCATCATGTTCGGGTTGAACAGCTACTACAAGGCAGCCTCACTGCTCCTTCAAGACTTCCAACCATCCATCACAGATCTCAAGCAGGTGATGATTGACTGGATGGTTGGTTTCGTGGAGAGACTCTTCGACTCTTGGGGTGGCATAGCATACGGAAGGGGAACTGGAGGTGTGATCTCATACCCGAAGACAACCATGGGTGTGACGTCGGTACTTCAAGCGACGGTGGATGTTTGGATCAACCTCGGTCCCGAGGTTTACTGGAATGATTCGTCAAGATTGTATGATTGGATAACTGGGAAAAATGAACTTTCCACGGACCTGCAGAGTGCAACGGGCCCCGCTGGCGGTGGAGGGTTCTATGCAGGAATTGATCGTAACGGTACCATCGGGTACGCTGATCTTGGCGTTGATGCACTAGCACTGTACGCTTTGGTAAGGGCCGCGTACGTAAGCATTCCAGGAGAATACCCAGTCTCGTTCGCAACAGTTACGGCGTCGAACGCCTTCCACAACCATGGAACAAACAACGCAAGAAACCGTAGAAATAACCACATTAACTCAACCCCCAGTGGAACAACGCTCAGATTTCATATACGGAATAATCGCGATCATCGCAATCGTTCTCCTTGCGGGCGCCTTGACTCTGAGAGCGAAACGCTCTAAACCTAGAGCGAAAGTCAAAACCCGATCGCGCAGCGTCGCAAAGAGACGAGCCAGCGCGGTTGGCTTTCAAGCACAAAATCCAAATTTTGGGCGCTCGTAGAAAAATGTGGTGAAACGTCTGCCGGCCTGGAACAAAGACGGTTCAGATTGAATCGGCGTATGTGTCGGAACCCAACTATCGCTCTTATATACGCATTGGGGAGCTAGGAGCCTTTTGTGCGCGCAGAATGTGCGCATTCCAAATGAATTAAAGGAGTAAATGAAAATTTGAATAAGAAATTAGCTGCAAGTCTAACTATAGCAATATTCCTACTAAGTACAATCGCAATCCTCGCTCCAGTCCAAGCGCACTTTACGCTTGGGTTGAACAACGAAGGCGCTTACCCATACACAGTGACGAACTTTGATCCGCACATCCCAGGCGTAATTGGGTATGTTTGGCCTGGTGGTGGTGAAGACACATACGACGGTTCTCCAACTGGAAGTGTACCTAACACTTTGAAGATTGTAGGACCCGGATATGTCGCACCATATCCAGTCAACGCCTTAACGAAAGCAGGTCTCTACCCAACCATTTGGTCTCAGAACTATGCCCAATCTGACGGTGATGAGTACGCGCCTTTCGGCGCTATTGTGGTCGGTTCGACGGGTGACTTGATCTTCGCAATCAACCGCACCGGAACATGGGCCAGTTGCCCGGGACCTACGTGCCAGTACAGCGCACTCTGGATCGCTATCCCTCCTGAGTTCAAAGTTCCAAACACACCTGAACAAGTCGTTACAACCATCACAAACAATTACGCGAACATTTGGACTTTCACTGCTAATGCATACGACCGATACGTTCCAGGCTGGACTCTAATCAGAATCCTCGCTGATACAGGAACGTGTGCGGACGGGGCATGCAACGGCGGGAATAACCCAATTCACTTCTACACGGGACAAGATGAATGGTATTATGTTAGAGTCAACGGTGTAACTGCACCAACGATCGCTGGCAGATACTTCTTCAAAATGTTCCTGGAAGACGCTAACCAGTGACGTCCCAAAGCGTTGGACCGAACGGCGCTGGAATTATACCCAGTACCCTTACCGGTCCACTAAATGCCCAGACAGGCACAGCTGACCCATCAGGTTGGGTTCCTACTCCTAACTGGCCTGTGCTGCTTGTGAAGGGTGAGCTTGATCCATCCATCATTACTGGAACAATCAAGTACGGTGGTTACAACTCAACACTCTACGGTCAACCAGTTGAATTGGCGGGTAAAGTTTGGGCTCAAATGCAGACCAAGTTTGATCCGTACACTGGCAAGAGTGTGGTTGACTGCACTAAGGCGAGCAATCCTTCTGCGGTTGGTTGTGCTGATGCAGTCGGCTACTTCAACGAAACATCTGACGGCCATTATGAGGTGGAAGGTGTTGCGCCAGGCGTTTACACCCTCTACGCTGAGGCTGCTGGATATCCGCTTACACCAATCGCCACTAACGTTCAGGTTCTCAAGGGGCAATCGTTGCACTTTGATGGATACTTGAACCCTGGTCCAGTAATTCACGGAGACGTGTTCAGTAAACACGCTTTCGGATCAGAACCATGGCCTTTCTACGGTGATACAGGACCCTACACTGCTGACGGATACTGTGCTAGTGTTAGCGCCTGCTTTAATGGAATAGGACAGTTCACTGGTACCAACGGTCCGGGAAGAGAGTACATTAAGATTGAACTTTACGATAAACCCACAGTCAACAACGTACCCAGCTCAAACGCTAGCCTAGTCTCCTGGTCCCCGCTACCATGCGTCGCGGGCGGTCAAACAAACTACTACCCAGGAGATGACGCAAATGCTTGTGGAGATCCACGAACAGCTCAGAAAATCGCCTTCCCATGGGGAGGTGCCCCTATTAGCGGCATCGGCGCCCCCGATACCTACTGGAACCAAGTTCTTGGCGGCCCTGGTGGAGTGTTCACCGGAGCAACGCCATCCACTGATCCAGAGGGTGTTGGTCCGGCTCAGAATTGGTATGTTGTCGCTGACGGTGTTAACGACAAGTTCCATTATGAGTTCGGAGAGAAAGGCATGTTCGGTGCTCCCAGAGACCTTGATGGACACGTTCCACAACGCTACGCCACATGGGTTAACGGGTTGACGGCTGGAAGATACTACGTTCGCGCGTGGGTCTTCCGATACGTTCAAACCGCCATTGACGGCGCAACATTCCAAGAATATTCGTTCCAGGTCACTCCGAACGAGTGGGCTGGTGACATTTCGATTCCACTCGACCTCAGGATTAGCAGTTGGGTTAACAAGACAGTTCACTTCCACGACAACGCAGGAACATTAGTTACAAGTCCAATCGATACGGGCGCAAATGTTCTGGTTGGTAGTCTACTGGATTCCCGATCAGGCGTATTGTACTCTTACAACCAAACATTGCTCTGCGGTACCACTCAATACCCATGCGCAACTGCTCAACCTGTATTCACGGATTTCACCGGTCTAGCGTACGGCACGACGTACACGAACAATCTATTAGCGCAGCAGCAAGCGAATATCAATTACATGAACCAGTACGGTAACTCGTATGTTACCTTCTACGGGTTCAACAGCACTTGGCTTGGACAAAATTACGGTATCCCAGCTGGCACCTATAGACCGAAGGTGCAAGCGTTAGGTTACCTACAACAAACCCAGGACCTAGTCTCAGTCACACTCAGTGGAACTCCAATTCTAGTCAGTAATCATTTGTATCGTGGTGTTGGTTTCAACTTCACCGTGTACAGCATTGACTGGGAAAGACCTAGAGTTAATCGTAACTGGGTCTGGAACGGCAAGGACATCAGCATCGGAGTCTACGACAGCAAATACAGCTTCGTCGCAGCCGCATGTTACGTTTGTACAGGAGATGAAGCAGGGCTAAACAAAGCGGGCAACGCTTTCGGGACTATAGGTTACTTCCAGAACCGCTCAACATACTTTAGCGAGATAGAAGGCAGAGGAACAGGCAACGCGAAATATGTCTGGTTCGGAAAAGAAGTCGCCTACTTCGCTGGAGACAACGATGAGGCTATACCCGTAACGAAGACAGGTAATGCCTGCACCAGCCTAAGCTGTCCTGCAGGTACAGGTAGTGACGTTGGTGGATACATGTGGAGTTATGACGTGTTCACCGTCGGCAGCGCCAAGAACGCTTGGGGCCTGTTCACCGATAGCCACCTATACCCAGGAGCACTCGATTCCGGTCAATACTTCTTCCAAGGCCAAACCTACGGCTACATACAAGACAAAGATTACGCGATCTACGTTAACAAGGGCCAAATCGCCGACATGAAAATTAACCTTCTAATCGGCGTAAACCTGACATTGGACATAATCTTCAAGAAGGAGCATTTGGTCACTGGAACACCTTACAACATGTCAGCGAGAGTACGCTTCTTCGACGACTCAGGCAGACTAGTCGCAGAATGGATGTCAAGCGAAGGCGTCTACACCTACGGTACTACATACATCAACGGTAATGCAGTCATCACTGGCAGTCCAGGATCAAGCAACGGTAGAGCTAGAGCAGCGGACAACACTCAACTGACGGCCGCTAGCTACCCAATCGGTGGTGGCTTGAACTACGTGCCAGGCGGAGTGACTCAGCTTCACATCCAGACAGCAGGTCTTCCTCCTTACGCTTCGTACGGCGACCCAGTCTTCACACCAGGCACAGGCAGCGACTTCGAAATTGACAATTGGCCAGCCGATTACTGGTCCGTTGCCAAAGCACACTTCGCCAACCAAGGCATACTCGGACAACCCGACTATACTGGTACGGGTTGGACTGCCGAGTCAGACTTCGTCAACTGGTACCTCAACGACTCAATGGTCCCACAAGACCCATCCGCAGTCAGTCCAATAAGCCAGCACGAGCTAATCAAAGCCAATAGCTACTTCAACAACTTCTATCCAGTGGTTCCAGGTCTCCTAATGGGAGAATCGTTCCACATCATTCCAGGCACAGCAGCAACAAGCCACATCAGCTTAACTGAAGACGGGGCACTGGACAAGTACTTCCTCGGCCACTCAATGGTCGCCAACCATCTAGGCCCATACAGCCAGCAGGGCGTGTGGACTTTCACCAACGCACCACTGAGCGGAGAGAGCAGTGCAATCTGGGAAGTCGACCTGAACGGATACATTTCAGGAACAGCGCTAGCGTTCACCTGGAGCAATGAGTTCAGATCCATCAGCTGGTACACAGTAACCGTGCAAGGCGCGGCGGTAGGGAACGCAACAGGTCCCTCGTTCGCATCGTACACGGAGGATGGCATCTACGAATTCTACTTGGTTCCAGGCACGTACAGTATGAGCATGTCAGGTCCAGGATACAGATCAACACCAATGGGCACTATCAGTGTCACGAGCGGGCAGTCGTCCGTTCCAGGCTCTGGTAATAACGTTGGATTGCCGCAAAGCAACATTCCAGTCCCAGAGTTCAGCGGAATAGCAGTCGTAGCACTATCAGCGCTTGCAGCATCACTATACCTACTACGCCGCAGACGCCAATAGGCACTGCGAGCGTACCCTCCCTTTTTCCGTCTTTTTTTATTCACGAAAACAAGACGACAGTCCGCGCCATGCGCGTCGACTTTTGAGGATGGCTCGAAGAATGTGATTGTGTTCAGTTGGCGCCGTTAGAAAGAATGAATTAATACTGACCTCTGTAAGGTTGTTGAATTAAACTGAGTCAGATTACATTGGACCGTGTCACTACAGGAATCAAAGGGCTCGACGAGATGCTCCACGGTGGTCTTCTGAAGGGGCGGACGATTCTGGTTGTTGGGAGCCCAGGATCCGGAAAAACTACGTTTGGTATGCAGTTCCTGGTCGGCGGGGGAAACTTGGGTGAACCTGGGCTGTATATATCGCTGGAAGAAAAGCCGGAACGAATGAAAGCAAACCTGTCCTCGTTTGGCTGGAATTTGGATGCTTTGGAGCATGATGGCAAGATTACGTTCATAGACGCGACCGAGCTGCGGAAGCCGTCGAACAGAATTGGTCAGGGTATGGTTAGCCCAGAAGATCGAATCACCTTGACACTACCGGAAGTGACGTTAGGCTCATTGTTGAGAACGATTAGGCGCATCGCCGCGGAGGAGGGAACGCAGAGGATTATTGTTGACCCCATAACTTCGCTCATGCTTCGATACCCGGAGGAAGTTAAGCGGAGAAAGGCGCTGCTGCTCTTTTTTGATGCACTTGAGTCAACAGGATGCTCGTGTCTGATGATAAGTGAGCTTCGAACATCAGTCCTTGAGCGTAGATTTCAGCTTGAGGAATTTCTCTCTGAAGGTGTTGTGCTTTTGCATACTATGGTTCATGACGGAAACGTGATTCGAGGAATACAAATTGAGAAGATGAGAGGGGTCGCGCATGATACTCAGCTCCGGCCCTATCAAATCTCCGAATCTGGCGTAGAAGTGTTCCCGAAAGACAGAATCTTCTGACAGGCTCATCTCTGGCGGCAGCACATGCAGTACTCGAGGAAGCAGTTCAAAGCAGCCCTGATTAGCCGCCTCAGATCCGCGGACTTACTGCTCATCTTGGCCGCAATTCCAGTCCTAGTGTTATTCGCTCTAGCGCCGGACACTTTCGAACTCAGCTGGGCAGGGTTCGGCAAGCTCGGCCGGGGAGGGCTTTTTTTCGTGCTGTTTTTCTTGGCGTTCGAACTATGGGACTTTCGAAAAGACCACAAGCCACGTCTCAACCGACCCTACCTAATCGCGGCCATCATAGTTCTGGGGCTGGGTCTAGTCTATTTTGGAGGGCTTGGCGTATTGCCCGTGTTCACGGCGATGATCTATTCGGTCGGCAAGACATTAGGTGCGTCAGGGCAGGTTAGCAACAGTTGGCTAATGGCTAGTGATTACTTCGTAATGGCGTTGTATCTACTTGTGCTCTCAATAGTACTCTTCGGTGTGAAAGCGGTTCGCGGCGTTATCACTCCAATAATCCTGTCGATCGGAATGCTCATCTTCTACCTACTCGATGCCTTCTTCCCATACGGAAGCATCGGGCCATTACAGTTCTGGGCTAATTCCATTGTGGCCTCGGTCGGCTTTCTCGCATGGCTTGTCGGACTCCCAATCTACGGTTTTAGCAATCTCCTCACCATCAACGGAGTTCACGGCTTCTTTAGACTCGCAGTCTACTGGCCCAGCGTGGGAGTTCAGAGCATGCTCATTTACTCGCTAGTCATGATACTGCTCGCTGCAAAGCTGGACTCGCCGCTCAAGAGGAAAGTTATCTATGCGACAATTGGCGTACTCGGAACGATTTTCCTAAACGTTATCCGGATTTTCACAATTGCATACTATGGCTTCGCCTACGCATACACCGGACAGGAACTGGACGCCTTTCATAATTCGATAGGCGAGATCCTGTTCCCAATCTGGATAGTTGCTTTCCTCGCTCTTGTGCTTCATATTGAAGGAAGACTAGCTAATAATGAGCGGCGGACCACGAAGTCACGAAAAACCCGTGCGTCTCCTCGCAGAGCCATAGCGCGGCAGAAACCCAGAGGTAAAGTAACCCGAGCTAGGGGCAACACTCCGGTAAAGGCAAGGAGCTGATGACGCTTGTCCAATAGGGTGGTCACATCCCTTATCATTGCCCTGGTGATTCTTTCAACTTTCTATTCGCCCTTCGTAGCAGCCCAGAACGAGGGTGATCAGTGGCGTCAGGTTGACCCTGTGAAGGTGCTTATTGATTCAACTGCCGATTGGGGGAGAATCATGTTCGACGACCTCAACGGCACAAACACCAATGGAATCAGAATCAAAACTGTGCTAAATAGTGGATGGCTGGTGGGAAACGGTGAGAACAACGTGCTCGACGCGGGACGAAAGATACCTTGGCCGGACACAGAATACGAGCATATCGTGACCCGAAATGGTGACATGGTGGCCTTCTTCAAAGGAATTCGTAACTTTAACTACACCGAAGCCTACGCGGAATTGGTCTTAGAGGTTGACATCGATGCTCCCCAAATCTACATCTGGCTAATGACGGGAGGCATTGGTACCACAACCTTCGACATCGTGAGCACGACCAATGGAGGCACTATTTGGCGTGACGTGATAGTTGGAACAGGTGAGACTGAGCAGCTCAGGCGAGTGATGACTGCTCAACCATTCTTGCACGCCGGCCGTGCTGAGAGTGCAGTGGTAGTCGCTTGGCTCTCGGTTGGGATCGTTGCAATAATCATTCTGAACTTCCCGCTGGTGGAACTGCTAACCCGCTACGTTCGCAAGAGGCGTGGAGCCAATTCACAACGTCGACGCGAGAAAGGGGCGGTCGAAAAGGAGTGAAATCCACAAGTCCCAACCTCAGTCCAATCGACAACCTATTCATCCTTAGAGTAACCTTTCTGTTCTCCGCCCAATTCGCAATCTACGAAGGATTTCAAGATTGGAATCGGGGAAGGGCGGACTTGAACCCGGAAGTAGCAGTTCTTACGTTGATAATCTACGGCGTTTCAATCCTGGTACTGGCACTCGCACTAATGCCCCCTAAAGTTGTCCTTAGGTTTCGGCATCTACCTTTGGTCCCGTTCGTAATTGCCACTCTAGGAGGGGTCTATGTTGTGGCGGAGATAGCGTACAGGGGCTCCTACCGGACAGATGTGCTGGCATATAGTCAATACGCGGCAATCATGTTCGTCAATCACGGCGCGAACCCATACCTGCAGGACATGTCCAGGGCACTGGACATGTTTCGCGTTCAACCAGGCGACCTAACTCCTTTGACGTCAGGAAATTATCTGACGACGTTTCAATACCCCGCGTTACACTTCCTCATTTTTGTCCCATTCGTCTGGCTCGGGCTCTCAGACATGCGTTGGGTTCTTGTCGCATTTGAAATCGGCGTTATGTTTGCGCTATACTTTTTGTGTCCGCAGAATCTCAGGCCCATGATCCTACTGCCACTCTTTGCCGGCTCTGATCTCATGATTAATTTCACAGCTGCCAGCGTGACAGACATGTTATGGGTACTGCCTTTGATGTTCGCCGCCTTCAGCCTGAAGAAACCGATGCTTTCCGGAATCTTCTACGGTATATCGTGCGCATTCAAACAGATTCCATGGCTGCTCGCTCCTTTTCTGCTGATCTACATGCTGCAAATTGATCGGAAAGCTTCAAACCGGGTCAGACTTGGGCGAACCCTGAAGTTCGCCGGCGCGGCCGCTGCGGTTTTCCTTGCCGTGAACGTTCCTTTCATGATCGGTGCTGCGGGAACTTGGTTTGGCGATGTGTTGACGCCTATCGCTTCGGATCTGGTTATTCTCAGTCAAGGGCCATCAGTCCTGACTCAGGTTGGCTTGGTTGAAGTTGGGAGAACTTTCTACACAATTCTCGCCATCGCAGTTCTAGTCACGCTCCTGGTCAACTTCTGTGCGTATTTTGATAAGTTGAAGTACGTTTTCTGGGTGTTCCCGGGGATCATTCTGTGGTTCTCTTATCGCGCCCTAACCAACTACGTGATCTACTGGATGCCTCTACTCTTGCTTAGCTTAGTGCTCTGGTACAAAGATGAAGTGGGAAGAGTGGTGCGATAGTAACGTGAGATCCTACAAGAAGCTCATTGCGCCAATATCTGTGACTCTATTACTCATAATAGCTGGACTAGCGTTCCTCGATTTGCAGCCTAACTTCGTCGGTCCACCTCCAATTCTGGATCCGAACTTTCAACTTTGGGTCGGGGACCCGGGAGCGAGGAGGCTCATGCTCTGGGATATGGAGTACGTGAAGGGGCCCGCGGACAACGTTTCAATACACGAAACCGTAGTGGACGGTAAGAGCGCAGCTCAGATGCTCATCGGGCAGAGCGGCACTGATAATGCACCTGTTTACCTCTACTTGAAACAAACAATCGACGGTGCACGATTGGCAGAACTGCTTGAGGATGACGTCGGCATTTGGGTTCTCGCGGAGCCATGTTCGTGTAATGGCTCATCTACAACACGGTCTTTGATTTTCGGCGTCGAGTTAAACGACGGCATTCACACAATCACTTTCATATTCTCGGACGAGGCGAGCGAGGCTAGGACGCTCCTAGCTCATCGGTTCGTGTACCTTAGGACGCAATTAGGGGCGTGGACGTATCAGCACTTCAACGTGACCAGGCAATACGCACTCGCGCAATGGGCTCCTCCAGACCATCTCACTTTCAGCCTAGTATTCGAAGCCGGCGCGTACGCTATCGGGCTGCACAGTGCCTACGTGAATAGCATTCACGTGGCGAATTCCCAAGCCAATTCTAGACAAGATGGATCCTCAGACGCAACACACTCCGAGCTCTCATTTTGCGATGCTAAGCGCCTAACCTCAATTTTCGTAAGACCGGAATTTCGCATCTGGCAGTAAAGGTTTAACATGGGCTGTTTCGAGACAGGATAATTGTGGTCGCGATGCAAAAGAAGCTCACAAGAACCATGGAACCGGGTTCGAAGATCGGTGCTCACCCAGTTCCCAGCAAAACCATTTCCACTCTGAGCTTTCCAATAGAGATAAACAACGTTCTATCGATCATTCTTGGAATCGTTGCCATAGGTGTGCTGCTGGCCTATTCCTTCAAGGCAACGGCGCCATACGTTATCGGCGAAAATCTCGTCTTAGCCGAAGTAAACCTAATTCTCATACAGATCAAACCGATCACACTGTTCACCTACCTCTTCTTTCTATCTTACGGCTTCGGCCTAAACTCGTCAGTCTCGAAGGAGAGATTCCTAAAAATTGGTGATCGCCTATTCGAATCGCTATACGTGCTTGCATGGTTCTTCGTGATGATGAGTGGTTTTGAGGTCATGTATCATATCGTATTGTGGTCGGCTGGGCTGTCTGTTCAAGGGCTCCAGAACCCGGACATAATTGTGAACTGGTGGCCCGCCAATCCATATGCGATCAACGTCGTCTTCGCAGCCAAGTTGGTCGTCTTGATTTTCGCCATGTCATGCTTCTCGGTTGACTACCTGAAAAGGATGCGAAACCTGCCGAAAAGGCCGCAGAGGCCTACCTAGCAGCATTCAAAACGCGCGTCAATATACGCATGAAGTTTGCCCACTGTAATCTACTGTTGGACTCGAGAGAAGTCGCATCTAGAATTCTAAGCAGGTTCCACAGCAACAGCAAGGAAAACGCCACTCCAACCGCATAGAGAGGTATCTGAAGATAACCCGCAGCTTGAAGTCCCCTCCATACGTTATCCGCCTGGAGGTAGTATGAGTAGAAGATGGGGCTGGCCCAAAGGATCGGCAGGGCAAAGTAGTAAAATGGTGATCGTAGAAAAATGAATGCGAACGGAGCGACCCACAGTCGATAGTCACATTCTTTGCAGAGCAGAATTAGCGGGAAGATAGAAACTAGAAATTGTTCGTTGAGTACCCTGCCAAATAGGAAGCTGGCCAGCATGAAGGCGAGTATGGATTCTAGCATTGGGCCTTTTCTCCCGAACCTCCATAACAGCAACAGAAGGCTAACCACGAGCAGGATGTTCGGGATTATTGAAACACTGAGGTCGAACGGCAGATCCTGAACTACCCAGATGAAGTTGTAGAGGTTCACCCCCCCCATCACTCTCGTTCCTTGAAATGTGACGAGAACATTCCAAATCGAGGTAGGGCTGACGATAAGGTAGTAGGCCACCGGAAGCAATGTTAGAGTGAGGCCGGCGAGGAACTGGAAGAGCGCTTTCCATTTTCCGAAAAGTCTTACCACGAACAGCGGCAACAGCACGATCGTGTAGAGCTTCATCAAGCTTAGTCCGTATAGAACTCCAGAGAGAAACGAGTTACGTGAGAAAGTGAGATAGGATGCCAGCAGGAAAACGGCAACCATGGCATCGAACATCCCCCAAACAACTGATATGAAAACTATGTAGGGGCATAAGGCATAGATCTCGGCCTTCCGAATATCCATTCCAGAGAGGATGTAAACTACCGCAACGTCTGCGAGTATTATGGGCATTTTGAGTAGCAGCAGCAGAATTGGCGTCCATGGGTATACCAGTACGGGTAGAGAGGGGTAGTGTCCATCAATCATGACAGGATTCGGTCCAGCGATCAATGTGAACAGCCAGTAGAACGGTGTGAAGAAGTAGATCAGTAATGGATGGTAGGCGTAACCCTCGAAGAAGATTGGGAGACCTGTCGCCTGTTGTATCTGGAGTGTTTTTCCGTAGACAAAATCGAAGAGGTTTGCGCCTTGTAGGGTCATGGCGCTGGATTCGTAAATTGTTCCAACATCGCCGGCATGCATGAAGAACGGTGCGATAGCCAGTCTAACGGCGAGAGCGAGAAAAACGATTTTTGAGCGTTTCTCCATACTTGTCAACCAGCAGGTAAATGGAAACAACTAGTACCGCTACTACGGGTAAAATATAGGGGAGTTCTGCGTAAGTCAAAGTTGGATATGATTCTCCTGGAGCTGTCATGGAACCTGAAACGGTCAGCGCCATCTCGCTGTTAACAAAATCTATCGTTATTTTGTTAAATCCGTTCTCGAAGGGCCAAATCATGATTTGAACCGGCGTACGGGATAGCACGATCCTACCTGCTCCATGACTTTTCAACCGCTGATCTTGGAATGTGAAGTCAATTTGTGTGGTCGTGGGAATCTGTGCAGGTTTAGGTGTTTGTTTGATAGTCAAACCGTTCACCGAAGTCATCACCCAATTCCAAAGTTCTAAATGGGCTGTGAATTCCCTAGTCGAATTGAACTTGATCGTGACCTGGTTCGGAGAAACGAGTACATATTTGTAAAGTGTAATTTCAGGACGCGCATAGGTGACTTTGAGAGCCTGCTGGCTAGCTCTCATGGTCGTGTTAAAGTCATTGAACAGGTTATAGTTGTTGACATAGGAAGTCCAATCGCTGAACTCAATCAGGCTGATTCGATCGTTCGGAGCGAAATAGGGGTTTATGAGCACGTTCGGTTTGCTGCTGCCATCATATGGATCATTGAACAGGATGAAGTAATTTGCGCTTTGAAAGGAATAGGCACCGGTTCCGTAACCAAGCCACGCATCTTGAGCCAAAAGGGTCTCATGTACTAGGGGAATGAAGCTTAGTGAGATGATGTAGACCGCGAAGAAGACGGTGACGAGAGTTTTGACCTTCAAGCTGAAACCGGACTTTGAATTGTCCAGAGTTACTTAAAAGATACTGAGGAAGCTCATCTTGCAATCTTATTACTCTGGGCGAAATCTTTGAGAAAGGCAATAACATAACACTGAAGCTGAAATCAGTTGATCTCTGAATCGAACTTCGAACTTACGGTTTTGATCCCGGCGCATAATGAAGAGAAGCGAATGGAATCGTGTCTAAGACTGCTGAATGCTTTCCTGAGCGCCAATCATCCTTCGTCGGAAATTGTGGCCAGCGAGGATGGAAGCAAGGATAGGACAGTTGATATCGTTAACGAGTTCAGAAAACAGAATCCCAGCGGGGTCCCGATCACTTTGCTTCATTCGGCTACGCGGCTGGGAAAGGGCGGCGGACTCAAGCGGGGTGTGGATGGAGCGCGGGGTGTCTATACGGTGTTTACCGACACGGATCTCCCCGTCCCACTTGAAACCATTACTCGTGCTGTAGAACTCCTTCAGGGAGGCGCGGATGTTGTCGCTGGAAGTCGCGTGATGAAAGGAAGCAGCAGAGACGAGCCATTCCGCAGGAGGGCTTTGAGCAAGGGATTCCACGTGCTTGCAAGGGTTTTGCTGGGGATGCGTTGGGATTCTCAGTGCGGATTTAAGGCTGTCAAGACGAGTGTGGGGCAGCGTGCCTTTGCTCAAATTGCGAACCCAGGATTCGCCTATGACGTGGAGTTTCTGATACAGGCTAAGCGCCTGGGCGCCAAGGTCGTAGAACTTCCAGTGCAATGGCACTACAACCCCGATTCCTCAATGAGACTGTCCAGAGACATCATGGGTATGTTCAGGGAGCTAATGCACATCTTCTGGCAGGCGCGCTTTTCCCCATCGACCGAGTAATCGGCTCACCCCTCGCGTAGAAAGCTTCTAAAGACTAGTAAGCTCGCAGAATGATCTAGGCGGCTCCTCTTGCTGAGAGAAAGCTTGGGCGGTTTCGTTAACCTCACAAGACGCAACCGAGAGTTCAAGCTTATGCTTATCATTGCCACCAGCCTATGGATCTACACTTCACTGACCAAACTTCCTTTCATGAGTCCCAGCAATTACAGTGATGTGGGTTACCTCTGGTTTCGAGACGTGTACCAGGGCCAACACAATATGGGTATCCCATATGTGGATTACAATCTTGAATACCCTCCAATGATAGGGGCAATCATATGGATCGGTCAGGCCGTAGGAACGTACCTGCCAGTCATCCTAGACCAATATAACACGTACATGGTTACTGAATCTCTTCTGCAATATCCATTCATGATCGGCACGATCTACAACATCTACCTGCTTTGCAACACACTCCGAATCGACAAAAAACGAATCTACTTGTATCTGCTCACGACTCTAACGTTCATAATCTACGGCTTTTATAATTGGGACTTCATAGTCGCCTATTTCGTCAGTCTCTCAATACTGTTCTATCTTAAGAAGAGATACGACGCTAGCTCTATCGCTTTGGCTGGAGGAATACTCAGCAAGTTTATTCCAATCTGCATGGCGCCCGCGATGGTGCTGGGGCTCCCAAACAACAAGGCTAGGCTGAGATTCATCGCAATCGCTTCAGTTATCTGGGTAGCGGTCAATGCCCCCTTCGCAATAGCCAACTTCTGGTTATGGTTGCAACAGTTCACGCATACTTCCAACCATCAACTTCAGAATACTTGGATATCGATGCTAACCCTATCTCTAGGCTTGGGCGATGTGATTTCAGGACGCACCGCAGGTCATTTGATCAGCCTTGGAATCATCGGGTACCTAATCATCCGAGCATTAGCCTCTGACAAGAAACCCATTGAGAAGATAATTCTCTCATGGTACGCATGGTTCGGAGCAATCTACCTCTTTGACCCGCAAATGTGGATTCAGCTCTTCCCAATCATGATCCTCACACCGAACTTCAACTTCATCCTCTACCGACTTGCAGACTTGTTCAATGCATCCATAATCTTGTTCTACTTCATCGGTGGCAGCAACCCGCAACTTCCCAGTTACCTCAAAGATCAACTTACCCCATTCGGGCTAATCAATACAGTCGCGGCGTTGAGACAGCTCATTGTTTTAGGGGCATATTTTGCCTACTTCAACCCAGCGTGGCAGAAGCAAATCAAAAGATTTCTGAGCACCCTAACCTCCCCAATTCGATCACCGATTAAGGAAAACCATCTAAATCCAGGTAATCGACCTAAGAAACTCCAAGAGCTTTAAGCCTGCAACCCAAACAGATGAGCTCAGTTGGCTACAACATGTCCGGAAGGACGGGGCTCGAGAGAGACCTAAAGCAACTTGAGGAGCTTGCTCCGTCTGCACAGAGAGTGGCCGTGTGCGCCTACGGCCCCTCAGCATACGCGCACCACCCGGGCCAAGACATACTCATAATCTCCGAAGAATATGCGAACGCGCTCCGCTCTCAACGGAGAATTGCGAACGGTGAAGAGACAAGATTTCTCGTCGCAGACCGAACCCTGATCGAATCAGACGTTCAAAAAGGAACGTTGGGGGATTTTCTAACGGAGATATTCATCTATCCGTATCGGCCAATCGCAAACCAAACATATCTGAAAAACTTGGAGCTCGAAGCAAAAGCTCGAATCATAAAGGAAGAGGCCAAGGATCTCGTTATCGAATACGGCGAAATGTGCCGAGGGCTAGTGGCCAAACCAGAATTCTTCGGTCTGTCGCGAATGAGGAAGCGTGCGCGTGTCTTCGTCCCTAGCTTGGATCAGTACTTGAAACTTCTCGAAACCGATGTTCGTGAAAAGAACCTTTCCGCACTACGAGAGTCATTCAAAAACGCCATCCTGACGATGCAGGGCGGTGTCGTCGAGTTGCATGGAGACGACGTAACAATTCTCGATTCTAATATCGACAGATGGCTGGTCAAAAGGTCCTCTGAGCAGGTCGTGAACGTTCTGCGACAGAGTCGACAGACGTTTTACTCCTACTTGACTAGGGGCCGTGCCATTTACCCGGATCTGGACCTGCTTGCAAGGGAATTCTACAGTCCCATTAGAATCGGATTGGAAATCGAAGTTAAAGGCAGAGAGCCTGAAGATCCCAAGAACTTCTTGTACCTCCGGACTGCGGGAGGGTCGACGTCTCTCAACGAACGAGCCTCCCTTGAAGATCTTGTTTCCGAGCTCAACCGCGGCCGCCCCATCACAATATCCCCACTTGCAGGAGCACTCAACGAGGTCTTCCTTGTAACGACAGGCAAGGAACGTTTTGTGGCCAAGAAGTTCACCGACTGGGATGGATTCAAATGGTTCACGCTGAATCTCGTCTCACTGGGCAGCAAGTTCTTTGCCGTATCAGGCAAGACTAGGATCAGCAACGAGTACGGAATCAACCGTTATCTGGCCAAAAAAGGGCTTAATGTTCCTCAGATCGTACACATTAACCTAAAAGCGAGAATTCTTCTCGAAACCTACATCGCCGGAACTCCACTGATCGAAATCGTAACACAAAACATGACTCAAAGAGCCCTCTCAAAGCCGCAGTATCAACTTATGGAATCGCTCGGCGAAACCATTGCACGAATCCATGCGGTAAATGTCTCCATGGGTGACTCAAAACCTGAGAACTTCATTTCAAAGGATGGGGAACTGTATGTTGTGGATCTCGAGCAGGCTGGAAAAAGAGAAGATTACTCGTGGGACCTCGCAGAGCTACTTTTCTATGCCGGCCACTACAGCACGAGCTCCACACCGACCGGGGGACTGAAAGAAATGGTTCAGGCGTTCATGCAAGGATACCTAAGAAAAGGCGATGGAACGAGACTGAAACGAGCCGCCAGCATCAGATACCTTCGAGTCTTTTCGATATGGACGCCCGCACCGATCCTCCTAGAAATCGCCAAAATGCTTAGAGAGTCCAATTGAGGGGCAACATTCAATGGGCCGAAGAATTAGATTGGCTGTTTTCGATTTGGACGGGACATTGACCACAGTGGAAAGCTTGTGGGAATATCTTCACGAAGAGTTTGGAACCTGGGATCAGGGGAAGATCGCGGCACAGAAATACAAACGGGGAGAGATTTCCTACAAAGAGTGGGCAGAGACCGATGCCAAGTGTTGGACTGGCGCTCCAATTTCTAGAATAATGAAAGTGCTAGAACAGATACCGTACCGTCAGGGAGTTCGAGAGGTTTTCCAGTCTCTAAAGAAGAGGAAAGTGAAAACCGCCATAGTCAGCGCTGGTCTATCTTTCCTAGCGGACAAGGCTGCAAGAGAACTAGGCGCCGACCTCACGCTTTCCAACGAGCTTCAGACCAACGATGGCCATCTTACCGGCAAAATCACGGTAAAGGTCGCTGTCAACGAAAAGAAGCAAATCGTAGAACAAATCGCAACAGATCTAGGTATCCCATTGGATGAAGTCGCATTGATAGGGGATCAAGCTTTTGACCTAGCGCAACCGGAGTGTCTCAGAATTGCTTTCAAACCAAAAAATGACATCGCTAGGCAACAGGCAAACGTCATAATTGATGAGGACAACCTGACCAGAATTCTTCAATACCTCATCTGATATCTACGAGTGAGCCTGAATGCGCAAACAGCCAAGGTTTCACAATTGTCTGAGGTCAAGGAATTCACGTGCAAGGGCGTCAACTATACAGTGACTCTGCGATCTGACAAGATGATTATCAAGAAGGCACTGTCTGGGAAGGCGGACTTTTACGAACTCCCGATCCAAAAAGTAGCCGCGGTAATTGTTCGACGCAGAAGCATCGTTCCATTCGCGGGATTCACGGCTTTGGCAGCTATCGCAACCATTCTAGTCAGATACAACGCTCTCTGGTTCTTGTTCAATCTTTCGACATGGCAAAGGGAAACATTCGGTACCGTTGCCCTGCTCGCTACAGTTCTGTTCGCGATCCCTACTGTTGGCTACGCGCTGTTTGTTGACGTCGCAATAACCTGGGGGGACACGCCCAAGTCCTTTCTTATCCATTTCGTACCTGCCCAACAAGGCAGAAGTCTAGCGAGGCGATTTCACGGAGCATCCACGGGGATTTAACATGTCAGACAGCAGCAACTCGATTGCGGAAGGATCGATCATACTTCTATACTTTGACTTGAGGCGCCAGTGGCTTCTACGCGTTGACAAAGACAGGCAATTTCACACACACAAGGGCTTCGTCAACCTAGCTGAACTGTTGGAGAAACCGTTTGGAAGCGAAGTTAAGAGCTCCCTCGGGTACGCCTTCTGGGCTCTAAGACCTACAACGCATGATCTCGTAATGCACAGCGCTCGCAAGACTCAGATCATGTACCCCAAGGATATCGGTCTCATTATTCTCAAGCTGGGACTGACATCTGGATTGAAAGTATTGGAGATAGGTACTGGAAGCGGTGCAATGACAGTTGCAGCAGCCATGTCAGTCAGGCCGAGTGGTCACGTACACACCTATGAGGCTCGAAAGGAGTTCGCTGAAATAGCTGAGCGAAACTTGAAGAGAGCATCGGTTCTGGAACACGTTACAATCCACAATGCTGACGCACGTGACGGCATCGAAGGGTCAGAATTCCACGCGGCCGTA
Organism: Candidatus Bathyarchaeota archaeon; assembly: GCA_963835925.1. Lineage (GTDB taxonomy): Archaea > Thermoproteota > Bathyarchaeia > 40CM-2-53-6 > 40CM-2-53-6 > FEN-987. The sequence goes on along the minus strand of CAWIHH010000004.1, from coordinate 385,800 downwards.
ATTGATGTAGGCGACCCCTGGCCAATAATCCCCCACGTACACAAAGCTCTGTTGGGCGGAGCGGCCGTTGTCTCGTTCAGCCCAACGGTCAATCAAGTGGAGAAGACCACAGAAGCCTTCGCACATGGAGGATTCGTGAACGTTCACACGATTGAATGTTTCATAAGAGATATCCGAGCAGACACCGGGAAAACCAGGCCTGCGACCATCATGGTCGGACATACGGGATACATGACTTTCGCACAGAAAATTATTCGGACCGTGGAGCAGACCAAGGAGCTCCATGATGAACGGTTCAACAGGCCTGAATCAATTATTGATGGGACTGCTCTGCCTCAATGAGTTCCAGCCAGTTCCCGTCAGGGTCCTTGATGAACGCAATCTTTGAGGAAGAACCCTGGAGGGAGAAGGGTTCCATTGCTATTGTAACCCCTCTTCCCCTAAGCTGTTCGACTACCGATCGGACATCCCCCACTCCGAACGCTATGTGGTCAAAATTGTCGCCTTCGGTCAAGGCTTTCTTGTAGCGCCAGTGAGTCAACTCTATGGCCGTTCCGCTTTCATCTTTCAGGAAAGCGATTTCGGCATCGTTCTGTTTCACCTCGCGCCTACCCGTTAGCTTCAGGCCAAGTTCGTTTGTGTAGAAATCCACAGAACGATTGATGTCGGAGACGTTTAGACAGGTATGCAGGATTTTCACTTATTGTCACCTAGGAGCGAGATGAGGTCAGGCTAGGTTGCCTCGTTCTTGCTGGTGGTTAAACGAGACCTTGGTCCATCATGGCGTCGGCAACTTTTATGAAGCCTGCGATGTTGGCGCCGTTGACAAGATTGCCCGGCGTGCCGAAGAGGGCGGCAGTTTCGAAGCAGTTCTTGTGGATCTTAACCATGATGTCATGTAGCTTGGAATCAACCTCCTCGCGAGTCCAATTCATTCGCAAGCTGTTCTGCGACATTTCGAGGCCGGATGTGGCTACGCCCCCCGCGTTCGCCGCCTTAGCGGGCCCGTAGAGGATTTTGCGCTCTAGAAACATCCTCGTTGCTTCCAAGGTTGAAGGCATGTTTGCCCCTTCGCAAACAACGTAGACTCCGTTCTTCAATAGATTGGCAGCATCCTTTATGTTGATCTCGTTCTGGGTCGCGCTAGGGAACGCACACTGCGCTTTGATATCCCAGATCGGGTTGTAATCCAAGCTCGTGTTAATGGGTGTGTACTTAGCGGACTTGAACTTGTCCGCGTACTCTTTGATTCTACCGCGACGAACGTTTTTCAGTTCCATCACGAAGTCGAGTTTTTCGCGGTTAATTCCGTCTTGGTCGTAGATGAAGCCGTTTGAGTCCGATAATGTTACAGGCTTGGCTCCCAAATCAAGTAGCTTTTCGACTGTGTATTGGGCAACGTTGCCGCTGCCGGAGACCAGTGCGATCTTGTCCTTAAGTGTCTCACCGCGAGTCCTGAGCATCTCCTGTGCGAAGTAAACTGAGCCGTAGCCGGTAGCCTCCGGTCGAATTAGGGAACCGCCCCAGTTGAGCCCTTTGCCAGTCAAAACTCCGGTAAACTCATTCTTGAGCCGCTTGTACTGGCCGAACAAAAAGCCGATCTCGCGACCGCCAACTCCAATATCGCCCGCGGGAACGTCGGTGTTTGGACCGATATGGCGGAACAGTTCGTTCATAAAGCTCTGGCAGAAACGCATAACCTCGTTGTCGCTCTTCCCCTTCGGGTCAAAGTCCGAGCCCCCCTTGCCGCCTCCCATGGGAAGGGTGGTCAGTGAGTTCTTGAGAACTTGCTCAAAGGCCAGGAACTTGAGAATCCCAAGGTAAACGGAGGGGTGGAATCTCAAACCACCCTTGTAGGGGCCGAGCGCGCTGTTCATTTCAATCCGGAACCCGCGGTTCAATTGAAAATGGCCGCGGTCATCCTGCCATGGTACTCGGAACATGATCACGCGTTCCGGCTCGATGATACGTTCGAGAATTTTGGCTTCCCGGTATGCGGGGCGACGCTCAAACACGAGAGTGAGTGACTCAGCTACTTCCTGAACAGTTTGATAGAACTCAGGTTCGCCAGCGTTCTTGGCCTTTACTTCGGCCATAAGTTTTGAGACATAATCATCCATTCCTTTTCACCAACTAAATTGGATTGAAGATAGTGCAAAACATAACTCTGTATAAAGCCTATGGGAAGTTTTTATTTGACGGAACCAGGGACCTAGTCAGTTTCACAGGTGAACATGGTTGGCAGAAAAATCTCAAGTGCAACCGAGAAAACGAGGACCCCGAGACTTCATGGTCGCGCTTGTGTCAGTAGTCATGATAATGTCTCCGAGTTATTTGGCAGATATAATGATGAGTAGGCTGAAAATACCGATCTCAGCTGCTGCCATAATTGCACTTGCCGTTTTTCTTGTTGGCATCTTCTTGCTAATCCGACTGCTGAGAGACTGACGCTGCGGCTAAGAGAAAGGCCCCAAAACGAAATACGCATAAATCGTTAAGCCCAGCGAAACGAGGAGCAGAGCGGCCCAATAGACGCGGTTCCACGCGTAGACTTTTCGCCCATCAAACACTGCAAATGGGATCAAGTTGAAAAGCGCAAGAAAGGCGTTGATAGCTGCACCTGCAATCACCGCGTTGTAGAAACCCGTTGTTCTAACAGCCGGCAACACGATCAAAAGAGCGCTCGCTATTATCACGTTGACCAACGGTCCAGCAAAAGCAGTTCGACCCATACGCTCCCGATCAGCGAAACCGCCTATCATCATCGCGCCCGGGGCGATGAATTTGATCGGTGAAACAATCGATATCGCGGTAAGCAATAATCCCGTCATGTTTAGTCGAAATTCAGCCCACAGCCCGTAACCTTGAGCTACGTACTTGTGAGCGAGCTCGTGCAAGATGAAACCCATAGCGAAGAAGATTGAAGAGAGAACCAGTCCGAAAATGCCGACCGACGAAGGGCTTCCCAAAAAGAAAGAGATTCCCGCCAGAGTGACCAGTATCGTTCCGACCACCAGGTGCCGGATCTCTGTTTGACTAAATCGCATCGCGGGTAGTTGGGGACGAGATAGCACGTTCCCAGCTTTCGACGCCAGTTGCACTGGCGAAGTCCCAGTCCTAGCTGATCTGACAGCTTTCACTAGCCAAGATTCGGCGCAATCATGATTCTCGGGGAGCCTGTGCTCAGGGCAATAGTAGTTTTCGCAATAGTTGCACCTGAAAGGAAGATCAACTTCGACACCACACCTCTCGCACTTCAAACGCAGAGGCCCCATTTGCTAGAAGTATCTGCCCACTACCTACTTTTAACATAAATGCTCCACGAGGCCTCGGAACTGGCGTAACCCTATCCAAGACGCTGCCCGTAATGCTCATATGCAGTGCGAAAAATAATTGAACAAAAACTCCACAATGATATATTTCGTCCTCATAACGATGGGGAGATGATGAACTTACAACAGCTTTCCAAGAGGCTTCAATGCTTCTTCTTGGGCCACACGGACATCCCGATAATCTTGAACCTAGGCAAGATGGTCCCAGAAAGAATTGAGGCCAAGAAATGTGAGCGATGTATGAGGATCCTTATTCCAACCTCACCGTTTACATGAAAATCAAGCGGAATGATGCGGAATGAACTCTCACCCTGGACTCTAGCGGTCGTAATCGGTCGAATATTCGGGATGTGCTCGAAGCGTGATACCTTTAATGTTGGAACGATGCATAATTGGTTGGGCGCTGTAAGTTGGCCGAGTGCACAACGTGCGGAAAAGAATTCAGCGAACTTGAGAAATGCGAGTACTGCGGGAAACTGTTCTGTAAAGAGGATTATCTGACTCATATGACGTGGGAGCGACGTCACGAGGGGTTGGCTGAGGAAGAGGGCAAATTCTGGCGTGAGCGAAAGGAAGCCCCCTCATAGCTTCCGAAAATTCAACCCGTCAGTACCCTGCTTGGGCGGCGCTGTTACCTTATCATATGATGGCGTAAAACAGGCTCGACTTTATCGGCGTCCTCTTCTTCGTGATGAGTGATCGCGCTGGCTCCGGCAAAAAAGGGTACGTGATTTATCAACAAAGGCCTATTGAAAAATTCAGGTAAATTGAAGGCATGTAACGACCGATCGGTTCAGGGAGGTGGAGGTGCTTGCTGATGTAGCGCGATAAATATGGCGATAACCAGCAGCAAGAAGAATCCGATGGTCATTCCAATCCGGTTCGGGTGCGCCTTGAAATATCCCACAATGGTCATAACGAATCGCCGAGCATGAGTCGAGGTGCCTTTTTAACGATTTCGACAATACCAACGTGCAATTACTGTGCATTGTAGTTGAATAGCCATCAAGGAGCTCGGATTATTCGTTCATTTCTCACTAAACATTCGCTCTGCAAAATCGTGCAGCCGCGGGAATTTGTTGTTTCAAACCAAATTCTAACACCGCCGATTTAGCACATTTATTAGCAACAGAACGAAGCTACAAATGACTCAAATGTCCAAGTACCTCAAACCAGAGCAGCAGAAATCCAGCGTTCCTAAGCACAGGCACTGTATCGTCTGCGCAACTCCAATCTCAATGGAGAAGGAATTCTGTGGACCAAACTGCGAGGACCAATTCAAACGCGCTGAACGAAAGAAAAAGTACACTTTCATTCTGATACTGCTAATGTTCCCAGTCTTGTTCTTGGTGCTTACACTGCTACGCCCTAAGTGAACCAGAACATGACACAGGCTGATCTGTAGTGTTCGGTACGTGATCTGCCGCAGAAGTAGGACGCCATTCTGTGTGTCCGCTACGGTAGATTGCCCTGGTCAAGTAGCTTTCGACAGATTCTCATCGATCTGCGATTGCGCGTTCTCCTCTCTGCCCCGGCCGTGAATTTGGAGAAATAGAGCAACTAGAATTGGGATCAGCAGAACAGCGATCCAGGCTCCATCAAAGAACTTGCTTGATCCCACGATGACAAATGTGACCCCAGTTGCCAGTGCTCCTGTACCATTCAACAACGCCTTGAGTCTCCAGCCTTTGCTCCGCTCGCGCCGCCAAATCATCACCATTCCAGTCTGTGAGAGCGTCCAAGCTAGGAAAACCCCCACTGCAAAGAGGGGAATTAACGCGTGACTACTCCCAGAAAAGAACACGATTAACAATCCTGACGAAACTGCTAGAAGAAGGATTCCGTCGGCAAAGACCGATCGTGAATTCGCCTTGGCTAGTCGCTTTGGAAGATAGCCATCGTTTGCCATTACGCTCATAAGCCGCGGTAAGCCTGCAAAACTAGTGTTCGCTCCAACGGTCAAAAGAATCATCGTACTGGCTTGAATGAAGAAGTATGCCAAGCCGCTGCCCAGTAAACGACGCGCGAGTGCGGATAGAATCGTTTCATTGGGGCCCGCGACAATTGCAAGGTATTGGATCAGTCCAATACTCCCCAGAAACAATATGCCCATTAGAAGTGCCATGGCAATCATGGTTTGGCCGGCGTTCTTCGTTTCCGGAGGTCGAAAGGATGGTATACCGTTACTGATTGCTTCAATCCCAGTCATTGCTGTGAAACGGTCGAGAAGGTGTGCAACAGTAGAGCTGTGGTTAGGGGTTGAATGGCTGGCGGAGCTGAGCTAAGCGAAATCGGGCCGGTTATAGATAGGCGCACCCCTCCTAACCCAAGCATAGGCAAGTAGGCGAAAAGGAATACGTAGACAGGAATCGCCATCACTATTCCGCTCTCCCGCATCCCCCTCAAGTTCAGAATGGTTATCGCTCCCAGTAGCAGAAGTGAAAGCTCAACGGTATGCGGCCAAAGTTCGGGGAGGGCTGACGCGATTGCGTCCACGCCGGTCGTAAGACTCACCGACACGTTCAGTAAATAGTTCACTATCAAAGCCGCTGCTGCAATCAAGCCCGGTACAGTGCCCAATGTGGTGCGCGCAACTTCATAGGAGCCTCCGCCGCTCGGAAATTTCTGGACGACTTGATAATATGACATTGCCAACACTGCAAGTAATCCGCTGATGACCAAGGCGATTGGAACGGCGAATGCTAATCCTACTCTTCCAGCAATGACTAGGCCAAGGTAGATTTCTTGGTCAGCGTACCCAATCGACGCCAATGCATCAGGCGAGAAAGCGGCCAAACCCTGTAACTTGCTCACGCGCCTGTGGACAGGTATGCCCTGGGCAGAAGTCTCCCCAGACGACGAAGGGCGGTCGCTATCCATCAGTGCAGGCGCTCCGTAGACCGACCCGCATACAAGAACCCCTACGACGTTAAGTCTTGTGAGCGCTGCAACACTCTGTCAGCTCCGACGATGAAAAACTCAACGTATATGTAATCTCCTTGTCCCTGCCGCAATTGTAGAGCGTCATTAGTTAATTCTTCGCAATCATGGAAAATGATATGCAGCTCATCCCGGCAGAATCTAAGTGAGGACAAAACCGGAGGATAGAGATAGTCTACCCAAATCGTTCATATGTCATTTGACTCGAACGTTTTCCGTTCCGGCCGGAATACGGCCGAAATACGCTTCGCGCCCGGGCCTGATTCGAGAAATACTGAATTATGCACCTAGGTTGTCGACTCTGTCAATCTAATGGAAATGGAGGTTGACGTAGGATCGTACGGAAAATACTCCTCTGCAACACTCCAATATGTAAAATGGATATTTTTGATGCCTTTTTAAGCTCTTTTGATCGGCTTTTCCATAGTCAACCTTTAAATGCACATCAGCCAGCCCACATACGTCTGATGAAAATTGTCGGAAAAGAAACTTTTCGCACGTAAAGCAACAGGGCTTGTCAGGGAAATCGGTCCGCTAACAGCAGCGATCATCATACTCGCCAATACTATGGGTCTCGGATGGCAGAAGCGTGTCTTCCAATTTACAGGGAAAGCGCCGCTGCCTGAGAACTTTTGGGTTGCAGGAATACCGCCAATGGTCATGGCCTTCATTATCGGTGGGATCGTAATACTGCTTTCAGTACTCGCATTCTCGGTGCTCATTGCAGCAATGCCTCGTTCAGGAGGAGGCTACGTCGCAATCTCCAGACTCATAAGCCCAGGTTGGGCGTTCGTCGGCTCTTGGTTCGAGTTCCTTAGCATCGCATGGTCCTTCGGGATCATCTGCGTCGCTGTCTTTGAAGGCGTCTATTACATCTTCGGTCCATTAGTCGGAATCTCAGCAGTTGGGGTGAGCGACGTTGTACTGTTCGGCGCTGGTATGGTATTGCTAATTCTCTTCACAGCCATCGGCAGTCTCGGAGTAAGAATGGCAGGGTATTTGCTGCAAGTGATGTTCTGGATCCCAGCAATTCTCACTGTCTACGTCCTATACCTCCTCGGCAGTTCAGTAGCTAACCCAGCGGCATTGATGGCGGGAATGCACACGTTCGGCATGGCAACGCCGCAAGGAGTTGTTGCGGAAGCACTCAAACAAGGGATGGATAAAGTCAGTGTAACCGACTACTGGGCAGCCGTAAGTGTGGCGATGGGAGGTGCGTACTTTGCATATATCGGATATGCTGCCTCCACTTTCGTTGCGGGAGAAGTCAAAGAAGCTAACAAGAGTCTACCCAAGGTCCTGATACTATCATCAATTGTGATAATGGTCATGTACGTGATCGTATCATCATTCGGTGCATTCGCGACTGCGGCAGTGGGCAGGATCACATTGCCCAACGGACACACCTGGTCGCTTTTTGAAGCATATGCATGGCTTTCATACGGCGCAGGAAATCTCGCACCGACGGGTCTCCCCAGGGCTTGGACAACAACAGTCGCTGCCTTTACAGGGATCGGCATGGGACTCAGCAGCCTGAACTGGTTGCTCTTCATTTTCGGTGTGCTATGGGTCGCCAATGACATACCTCCATTCATTCTCACAGCGTCCAGAATTCTTTTCGCCATGGCTTTCGACAGAGTGCTACCAGCGTCGATGGCAAGTGTCAACGAAAGATTCCACTCTCCAGTCAACGCAACAATCGTGACAGGTATATTCGGTATACTGGGCTGCTTATCCGAATCCGGAATAGTAAGTATGGGTGGCAGCTGGAGTCCAAGCGGATGGCTGGGATCCGGGTTGGATTGGATCTTCTCGGCGGGAGTTCAAAATACAGATCTCTTCGACGCAGTCTTCTTCACCCTCTTCGCATTGGCACTGGTGGTCCTCCCGTACAGACGCCCTCAAATCTACGAGAAGTCCCCGATTAAGATTGGAGGAAAGGCAGGGATCGCAGCAATCGGAATGGCTGGTGTCATCGCCAATCTATACTTGGACTACTTGATTATCTCAGGGGAGTATGAGACCCTATCGCTGACGGTGGTGCTTGGTGTGATAGGCGCCATTGTCTACTTCTACTACAAGTACGGCAAGAAAGACGTCGACTACACAACTATCTTCACCGAGATTCCACCCGAATAAGCTGCCTTTTTCCCTTCCTTTCTTTTTCTTCTTTTTTTGCTGTGTGCTCTAGCGCAAGCTACGTACTGTCTCCTCTGCTCGAAGCTGAAGGTAAATGAACCACAGCTACTAAGGAGCTAATCATACCCAAACACGAGCAAGTACTCAGGTTGTGGCGCTGGGAAATGAGATTTGATCGTACTGTTTTGAGAAGCGGCTACGTCGCTAGTGTGGTTATCGGCGTTGTGTCGTACATTCGCGGGTTCGGTCTCCCTGTCTCCATTGGCGGAATGGTCAGCTGCCTCCTTCTCACTCGGTTGGGAGTCTACCTGTATTTTGAACGTTTCCTAGCGTTCAAGACTTTCACAGATTTCGCCTCGGGTAAGGTTCTCCACCAGTGTATTGCATGCGGCGCCTCATGTCATCTTAGAGTTAACCTAGGAAAGGACGACGCCGAAAGAATCTTGAATTACGCGACGGAGTCCAAGATCAACGAGACCGTTATCGAGAAGAGAGGGAGCAGGCTTTGGCTAAAGAGAAGGCCCGATGGGGCCTGTGTGTTTCTTACACACTTCGGGAATTTGCCTCGTTGTTCAATATATTCAATTCGGCCCGTTGCTTGTCGGCTCTATCCGCTGATACCCGTCGGAAACTCGTTGAAAGTTGACCCCTTCTGTCCGGGGCTGGGTCGCGATCGAGGACACACCTTCAAAGAGCATCTATTAACGCAAGAAGTCGGGTCTTATGTGAGAAAGGTGCTTGGTAAGATCTGAAATAGTTCAAAAGTATACCTGTGCTGGTTAAGCATGAATTCGCAGAGCGCACAGCAGAATCGTGGTTCAAAGCTACAGATTTCGAAGCTCGCACTCTACTGGGCGGTGTTCACATTTGCTCTCACACTTCTTTGGACAATCATTCTAAACCTGTTGCAGCTCAGCGGATCAATTGCCGCCCTTAGTTTCGCCGTTCCGGTCGCCTTTGGGGGGATCCTAGCATTTGTCCTTTATCGACTGCATGATCATCAGGTGCTAGAATACGATGAGAACGGATATCGTAGTTACCCGGGGAAAAACAAGTCTCGAGGAACATGGCTGGTCCGAGTTCAAAGAATGCTCAATCATTAGAGACAGCTATGGCAAGACACGAGTGAGGGCCTACATGGAGAGGGATGGAAATCATGTGGATATCGACTGCTCAGCCTCCGGAGTCGATCCATATTTGTTTAGAGACTTCATGGAAGCACGAATGAAACGGGGGCTACCGTTCGAGATTATTCTAGTCCAGGGGGTTACCTTTTCGATGGTTTGGAGAAGGAGATACAGAGGGGACGGGCGAATTGGGTAGCGGATCTCAATGAGACTTCGAGGAGGTATGAGATCTCCGGGGAGTCCTTTCCGCTTGTCGCGAAGGGCAACACACGGCCAAAAGGCTTTCTATTATCCAGATTTGTTGCTTTCACCGTGATGCCGGACTATCATGTCTGCCTCTACGCAAGCAACTCGAAGGGCTCCGGAGGGGAAGCGAAATCTAATCTCATGAGACTGGTTCGAATAATTGAGACACAGCGTGATCAAAAGGATATCAAATGGTCATGGCTGCTCCTCTTTAGCGAGCACGAGGCACCAGAGTCACTTGCAAAGACAATCGAGGGTTTCGGGAACAAGGATGTTGGAATTGGGTGCATAGAACTTGATACTGGTCGAATGATCACCAGCCCCAATCAGTTGGGCAGGAGCCTTGGCAATCGGATGCGCTTCGACAAGCTCATCAGAGATCTAAAGAAGAAAAGGCAGTCTGCATCGTGAGTTATGGTCAGCCCTCGACTCGTTGTAAACGCTTGATCTTCTCACCATCAATTTCAATCAAGTACGCGCTTAGAATCCCTTCTGTATATTCTGAGCCAGGATTCATGCATCGAGTTCGACCAATGTTCATGAACCCTCTACATTCGTGAATATGGCCATGCAATCCCAGTAATGGTTGATACTTTTCGATTATGGCTCGAACAGATTTCGATCCCACAGGGATAATTTTCGGTCTTCCCCCCTCCATTACCAGCCTGAAATTCTTATCCAGTTGAGGAGCCTGATCGATCTGCGATTCGTAGGGTGGGCAGTGTAAGCAGAACAGCGATCTATCCACATTGTGCACTTGTGGTACTAGCTTTTCAAGTTTCACCATCAATTCCTCCTCTGAACACTCACGAGGACTATGCCAGGGAGTCGGATTGGACCATCCTAAACAGGCTGCCTCGTGCTCACCGTCCAAGTCTACAACGGTTTCTTCAGCGTAAGTGGCGTAAGGGCTTGCCTTGATGACATCATCGAGCTCGAACTTGTCATCGTTACCGGGATGAATCAGGACTTTCACGTCGCTGGGTATCTTTTTTGGAATCAAGTCAAGCCATTCCTTAAGCGTCTTGCATTCCAAATCCGCGAATATTCTCTCTATTTCATCCTGCAGTGCTTCTTTCAACAAGTTGAATTGGGCTTGGTCGCACACGTACGGTATGTAGCAGTGCTCTTTGACTTCCTTACGGAAATTCTCCAAATTTGCAGCTTGGATCGAACGGGGCTGGCCCAGAAAGTCGGCCGTATAAGAGCCGTCAGTTTGAAGTACGATCGGGATGAGAATCTTTCCAGTGAGGTCCCCGCCCATTATTAGCCAGTTGCATTTGAAAATGCTCGCGGAGTTTAGGAATTTTCTCCAAACCATTTCGCTGCCGTGAAAGTCCGAAGCGAAAAGGATTCTGACCTTTGCCAAAGATTGATTCCCGCGAGAATGCCTGTGGCAGTCTATTTCAAGTTTGCCACTAATCGCGTTGCACTTCTTCGACCGTGTTGTACCATCGGTGGGAAGGGCCTACTTTGGCTCGCATCCTCCAGCTCATCGTCTTGGGAGCGGCCTCAATTATCTTAGTGATCTTGTCTATTCTTTCTGTAACGAGCGACTTATCCGCGTCGGTAAGGGCTTTGTAATTCTGCATGAACTCTTTGACTTTTTCTAGGTTCGTTGTTACGGTGTAGTAGAAGCCCCATTCTTTGGCGAGGATCGACCCAACATAACTGCCATTGATTTCCTCCTTATCAGAATCCCCTACGTCATATTCCATGAAGAGAATTATCGTGTCTTGGATGTCTTTTTCGTTCAGCTGCACGACTTGAAGCTTCTGAAGAAAAAGTTCGGCAAGTGGAACGGTGGGGGAGTCGACTTCGAGTCTGCCTTCGAAATCTATGACGTGGCACATTTCCAGTTTCCCTAGGAAGACGTCGATCGCTTTGTTTCCTTCCTTGTCATTGAAGATCTGTCTGTGTCTGCCAGTTGCGCCTGTAAGCATGAGGGAAACGTACGGTTCGTAACCCAAATCTATGAAGAGTTGTCTGGTCAAAGGGCGGAACTTGCCGTAAGTGACGAAATCCATATCGTGCTTAGGCGTACGTTTGAGTCTTTCATAGAGCGTCTCGTGTTTCGGGCAGTGCATCCTGATGGCGGCTCCACCCATAATCCTGAGGGGGATTTTCCTCTTATCTGCTTCTGATATGATTCGTTTGATTTCAGTGGCGAAGTCGTTGAAACTCACAAACTCAACCAATTAACTCAACCGAGACCTTAGGGATTGATTAGATTCATGAATCGGGTTTGTGTTTCCACATACCGCACACCGTAATGCTGTTGGTTTGCTATTAAAATCATCGACTATCCACATCAAAACTAGGCGATGCCGATTCATCGTTTGGAATTCCAATTCACGCGGCCCGAATTTAGTTGTCACTTCTCTTAACATCCAACTGTAAATCAGATGTTGGGCTCACAAGTTTCAATGAACGGTTCACGGATGGATTGTGGAGGACAAACGGGCAATGCGATCGCATTATTGGCGCAATCTGAACTACGGATCGCCTCGAATCTTAATTTGACAGGCGGCATGACATGTAGTTGCTTATCGCATCATGAGGTTATTTTCAAGTGTCTGTTGAAAATCAGAAAGTCCTCCCGTTATCTCTCACCAGCAGAGTCCTTACCCCGAGCAAGCTGGCGAACTACCTCTGGCTATTGCCTCTGGGGGTTGGCTTCGCAGCTTGGGAAACGGTTACGCGATTCAATCTAATTCCACATACCTACTTACCCACTTTCTCAGGTGTACTTGTCGTGTTTTTCTCGTCGATACAGGATCCGGTATTTCTGCTTCGCATCGCCCATAGCTTTCTAGCCCTAATATGCGGGCTTGTGCTCGCGTTCAGCTTTGCGCTGCCAATGGCCTTCGTGGCTGGTAGCAAGAACCGGTTCGACTTGACTCTCACTCCCCTGGTAATGTTGGTGGGAGCTCTTCCTGATCTCTCATTCCTTCCGCTTCTCGTGTTATGGTTTGGACCTGGAAGCGCAGCGGCAGTGATAATGGCTTCAGTTGCAGCCTTCTTCCCGATCTATTTCACAGTGAGGGAAGGAACGAAGAATATTCCTCGAGAGCTATTTCACGTGACAACCATCTTCGGATCCAACCGCATCTCAACGTTCACAAAGATGGTTCTCCCAGCCATATCTCCATGCATGTTTAGTGGGTTGAGATTAGCATATGATTTCGACTGGGAAATAATAATCGCGATAGAGATCGCAACTAGCGCTGCCGGAATAGGAAGTTTCATCCAGGGAACCGTGACCGGTGGCTCGCTCGAGAGCGGATTCGCCGCAATTCTAGCGATCGGCCTGGTGGCGGTCGTCGTGGACCGTGTGTTTTTCGGAACTCTAGAATCTTGGTCTAGGAAGTGGGCATGATGGGGCCACAGGTGGAATTAGATAGCGTTACGAAATTCTACGATGCGCAAGAACGATTGCATGCGCTTCACGAGGTGAGCTTCGACATTGATCGCGGAGAATTCGTCAGCATTGTTGGACCGAGCGGGTGTGGAAAATCGACGCTCCTGAAAATCATAGCTGGGCTTGACACTCCGAGCTCAGGGGAAGTGCGTCTTCAGGGCGGACTTGTTCGGGACCACACTCGAAGATTAGCATGGTCTTCCAAGCGTTCGGTCTCTTCCCTTGGAGAACCGTCCTCGAGAACGTCGAGTACGGACTCGAGATGCGGAAAACCCCGAAGAAGGATCGAGTAGAGATTTCAGAGCAGTACTTGGAAATGATGGGACTTGGAGGTTGTGAGCACATGTACCCCAAGCAACTTTCGGGCGGCATGAGACAAAGAGTTGGCATAGCTCGCGCCCTGGCAGTCGACCCAGAAGTAGTGTTGATGGATGAAGCGTTCAGTGCCATAGATGAGGTAACGGGGGAGGTCCTTCGTGAAGAGGTTTCTGGAATTCATAAGGAACTTGGAAAGACCTTCGTGTTGGTGACCCACAACCTATCCGAGGCGTTGGAGCTTTCGGATAAGGTGGTTGTATTGTCTTCGCGCCCCGCCAAGGTGAAGAAGATATTCTCCGTAGAGCTCGAACGTCCGCGAGATAGTACGCATTCTTCATTCATCCACTTGCACAAGGACATACTTCATCTGCTCAAGGAGGAACTTGAGAACACGATCATCCGCCACAAACTCAAAGGAATAAATGAGCTCCAGAAACTGCATGATATTGAAGGCACGAGTGCATAATCGTATTTCCAGAGGTTACGTGAGGGCTGCTCCGCACTTTGGGCAGAACTTTGCATGACCCGGAGCTGAGGTTCCGCAACTCGGGCAGATCACCACCGCCTGGACCGTCGGCGGCGGAGGTGCAGCTGCAGCTGTCACAGCCAATTCAACCTCCTTCTTGAGGAGCACCACATCCTCCACCGAGAGCACATCATCCCACGACACGTCAATTTCCGATCGCGCCTTTGTTGTCACACGAAAAGCAAGGTTCCTATTCCGAAAGTCAACAGAGACGTCCTTCACGTTTCCCACCAACGACCCTCTACTATCGATAACCTGCATCCCAGCAAAGCGCTGCGAGGAAACAAACTTCGGCAATTCTTTCGACAATCCAACGCACCGAGGTCCAAAAGGCATGTACGGGTTCTGTTAACTTACCTTGTCATATGCTTTTAAGTTAACTCGCTCCCGTCGACTTTCGGGATTACCGCCAGCTGCGGGTTCCTGTACCATCGCTTCAACCGGAAGCGCGATTGGTGCGAACCTCACGCCTCTCGCTAGAATGTTTCTGGCGGCGTTCAAGTCACGATCCACTGTGACACCGCATGTTGGACATTTCAGCTGTCGGTTCTCTTCGGGTATTCTCGCCATGCGAGACCCACATATCGAACACTTTGCTGATGTCCCATACGGATGAACGTAGGTGACTGGCAGGCCTTCCCAGCGGGCTTTATACTCAATTTGACGTTGCAGCTCCGCGTAGGACCATGAGTTCATGCGGCCGCGAATCCAGCGGCCCTGTCCGTTCCCACGCCTATGCAGCTTACGTATGCCAGTAAGCTCCTCCATCACGATGCCAAACTGTTTCTGTTTGGCCTGCTGGACGATCTGCTTGGATGCTTGGTGGAGGACCTGCTTCACCTTCTCACGTTGCTTTCGTCCGTATTTGCTCGTGATTTCGCGACGGATGCGCACATCGTTGCGCCTCATGTGGAGCGAACCTCCCGGTAGGTAGCCTTGATTCTTGTCGCCTCTGATAGGTCGTGTTTGGCGATTGAACCGTCCGAAGCTACCAATGTGACATTATTCAGGTTCCTGTCGATGCCGATAAAGCCTGGTGGCCTGATCTCGGTGACCCGCTTAGCATACGTTAGGGACAGCTTGTCTGAAGTCAATGTGACCGAGCGAACCGGACGACCCCCAATAGTTGCTTGAACATGTGAGGTTAGATGGATTTTGATCGGTTCTCGGCGGCGATTCGGAAGTAGCAAGCATCCATGTTGAATCTTGAAACCATAGCACGTAGTCAACCGCAAAGCACGCACATGCAGCCCCCTAGGTTTCTCGCCCTGCCGGACCATCCTGCGATGGTTCCGCAGGATTCCAGTGGCAGCACTTATGGCACATAGTTTGTAATAGGTCATGATATCGTACCCTGCAAGTTGTCTGTACGCTCTCAGGGACAATGTCTTGAGGCTTGTCAGGTTTTCAGTCAGGCCGATTTGGACACAATGATTTATCATCTGCCGAAACTGTTCAAGCATGCAGAGGATATCTGAGTCAGGTGGGTAGTGTTGTTGAACCACCTTGACAGCTGCCATAATCCCCTGTCTCTCTTCTGTTTCTATTATGAGTAAGAGGCTGCTGAAACTAAGATAGCAGGAAGCAGGAAACGACAAGCCAACGGAACCATAGTGGCGTGAATTTGATTTATGCTGGTGCATTGCTTTGGTAGGTGGGGTTGAAATTTTCCAACTGAGATTCTAGCATGATTTTGGCATCGGTATTGCAACTCCTCACATGTACGCATAAATCTGATTTGCGGTGGGGCCGAATGTTGGACGTAACAGCGCCCTCAAACTCAATAACCGTGACCCGCAGGGCTAACTCTAAGCGATTGCAGAATGGTCCTACTAAAACCCACTACAGCCGGTTTTGTCGTTCTAGTACTTGGCGTGCTACTGTTGACCATGATCGGCCAATATGTGACAGTTCAGGTCCAAGAGGTTCATAGACACGACGTGGAACCTCACACGCAATTCCTGGTCGGAGACATGGTAGACAAGTCATACACTCTCCCCGGGGAATCAGGAGTATTCGGCAGCGTAACGGTAGCACAGGCTCCGTCAAATCAGACGGGCGATATTCATTTCATTGTGTTCGATTCGGACAACTATCAGCGATGGAGCTCCGGAACACAAGCCAACTCCGCATACTCCGCCGAGAAACAAGGACAGATTAACTTCACCTTCACAACGGACAAGAGTGGAGTGTACCACTTCGTTTTCGACAATAGGGCGTCCTTGTTCAAGAAATACGTGGTTCTAACTGTAGCCTACAACGAGATCATTACAAGTCAAGCTCCAGATACGGGTCACATACGTTGCCTGGGTGCTCCTCGCGCTGGGCGGGTTAGTTCTAGTGTACGGTCTAACGAGAAAGCCGCCCGTTTCTTGGAATTAGCATTTGGATAACCTCTAAATAGAGTTGCAACCTAACCAAATACTGACTCTAGGTTGAGCGGACTCACCAAGAAATCTGTCTATGCCGATAGGCTGCTCTCCACGATTCTAGGCGTCAGTGAGGGAGATCTGGTCAGTTATGCGGACATTTCAAAGGGACTGACCAGGTACATCACGAACAACAATCTTAGAGGCATGCCAGAAAAGTCGCGACCAATGCCCACCCAGGGCATCCAGGAAGCGGAACCATCAATCGCCACGAAGATAAGGCGATGTAGAGATTGCGGTGCCGAAATACCATTCGAGGCTGTCTACTGCGATCTTTGTGGCGACATCCAGTAGTAGGCCGATGTTGCACTTCAGGTTGACGTAAGCAATCTCATCTTAAATACTGTCCCTGGGCGGCTATCATACTTTTAATCGTCACAAACAGAGATCATTTTCATGGCAACGGACAAAGTCGGAATCATCGGCTATGGAGTATACATTCCAATCAACCGAATCAAAACTGAACTCATCGTAAAGGCCAGGGAAGGAAAACGAAAGGACCTTCCTGAGTTTCTAGATAAGGTCAGGAATGGCCTGCTGCTTCGCGACAAGTCCGTTGCGTCGTTGTCAGAGGACTCGATAACGATTGCTACCGAGGCGGCTCTTAATGCGGTCGAGATGGCGGGAGTAGATCCGCGGAAGATTGAGACCGTTGCGGCGGGGTCCGAATCAAAACCATACGCCGTAGGCACGATCGCCCGACATGTCGCCTCGTTCCTAGGCCTAGGAAACAATGTATACGTCGCAGACTTGGAAGGTGCCTGCAACTCTGGGATGCAGTCCACCGCTTTCGTAGAAAGCCAGATTCTAAGTGGTAGGATCAAGTATGGCTTGGCGATTGGAACTGATGTGGCGCAAGCGCCGCCAGGAGATCCACTCGAATATGCATGTGGCGCCGCTTCCGGAGCATTCTTGTTGGGACGAGATGATCCAGTGGCGACGATCGTCGATACCGCTGCCTATTCAAGTCTCACAATGGACTTTTGGCGAAGGGATGGTCAGCCCGTTCCAAGCCATTTCGGACGAACAACCGTGGAAGCGTACATAAAACACGTTATCGGCGCAATTGAAGGGCTACTTCTCAAACATCCCGAAATCTCGCTGAAAGATTTCGATCACATTACTTTCCATCAACCATCGGGTTATATGCCCATGAAGACCTGCAAAACTCTAGCTCAGGAACACATCGACACACTTGACAACCCCGAATTGGAAAACAGGATACGAATCACTCCGGAAATCATAGAGCAGAGAGTGAAGCCGTGGTTGCGGGTTCTCGATACAGGCAACACCTATGCCGCCGCAACACTGGTGGCCACAAGCGACATACTTGATCATGCCAAGCCTGGCGACGATGTTCTGGCTGTTTCCTATGGATCGGGGGCGTATACCATCGCGACATGGTTGCATGTTGAGGATGCGATTCTCAAGCGAAAAGGTAGAGTTCCAACCGTTATGGAATATGTGAATCGACGCCGTGATCTGAAGATGGATGCCTACGAGAAACTCAAGAAGTTCAAGAATGGTTCAGTGCGAATGAAGTTGGCCGCGCCGAGAATCGTTGCAAAGATCGAACCCTACAATGGCCATACTTTTACGTTCACACTCTGCAACGGTTGCCAACGCGTATTCTTCCCTGCCCGAGACAGATGTCTTGAGTTTGATTGTCCAGGTCCAGTCGAACAACGCACGATGCCGGTTAACGCTAGGATTCTCTCCACGAAGAAACTCACGCTAAGGGACCGACTTGACATCTAACTTCGACGTTCTAAAGCAGGGGAGAGTCTTGATAGTGGACGCGCATATGTCCGACCTTGTTCCGGGAATGGAACTTGAATCTATGATCCGACGGATCGATGACGAGGGGAGAAGCGGGTTGATAATATACGGGCCAACGTACAGGCCCGCTTTCCGTACCAAAGCCTTACTGAAACAGGCTGAAGCAAAGACGATCCTAGCTCACTAAGTGGTCGGGATGTAGGCTGCCGCACTGGCGGCAGTACCGTGCATCTTTAACCTCGTAAAAGTCGCCCTCTCGGTTAATTACGATAGTGTCTTGGAATTTGTGACCGAGTAGCTTGCAGATCACGCTCACTTTGATCACGCCAGTAGACTATATCTTCGCGGTATATGAATGTACCGATAATGATACATCAATGTCTCAGTCGAACCTGCGACACGGACTGTTTGAAAACACGGTTTTAAACGATTTCTAGACGTATTTTGCCCGTTTGCAATTAATGCTAGCAATGCCCTTTCCGACAAAGAGACGAGGATCTCAGGTCTCTTGCCTGAACTTGTTCACTAGAGGCATCTTCCATCCCAGTCCAAACGCCTTTCTTGTTATCTTGATGGTCGGCGGAGCTTGTCGACGCTTGTACTCTGCGTTTCTTACTCGAGTGATGATCTCTTCAACGACTTGCTCGGGAAAACCTTTCTTGATCAACTCTTTTCTCGTCAGACGGTTCTCTATGATGTCATCAATTAATGGAGAGACCATCGCGTAATCAAACGGGTCAAATTGCTCGGGACGCAGTTCGGCTGATGGTGTTTTGTTGAAGCAGTTCTCCGGAATCACTGACGATTTGCATTTCCTATTGTAGTATCGTGCAAGAGCGTAAACCTCGGTCTTGCTAACATCTCCGATTACCTCAAGACCGCCACTCATGTCTCCATAGAGAGTCGCGTACCCTAATGCGAGTTCTGTTTTGTTTCCTGTCGACAGAACCAAATAGCCAAACTTGTTTGACAGTGCCATCAGTATGTTCCCACGAATGCGGGACTGCAGGTTTTCTTCGGCTACATCTGGTGGTTTCCCTTTGAAAAGAGGCGTCAACTGGGTCTCGTAGCTCGAGAATATGGATTCTATTGGAATCGAAAGGAACTCGATTCCCAAATTTGCTGCCAGTATTTTCGCATCGTTCTTGCTGTGTTCGCTCGAGTATCGTGACGGCATTGAAACGCCTGTAACGTTTTCTCTCCCAAGCGCATCTGCAGCTATTGCCGCAACCAGAGAAGAGTCGATTCCACCACTCACCCCCACTAGGGCTGACTTGAATCCTGTCTTCCGGAAGTAATCTTGCACACCCAGTACCAGAGCACCGAACATCTCACCCTCACGATTGTATGTCGGTGTGGGCACTTCATTTCCTAATCCAGTTCCGGGAGGCAATTCAATGTCGGCAATGACGAGGTCTTCTTCGAATTGTTTCCCCACCGCGATCATTCGACCTTCAGAATCCATTGCCAGACTTTCACCGTCGAAGACCAGCTCGTCTTGACCCCCGACCATGTTCACGTAGAATATTGGAACACGTAGTCTGTTGACTTTCCGTTTCAAGATCTCCATCCGGATCTCTCGAATCTTGTCGTGGAATGGGGATGCGTTCAGGTTCACAATTAGCTGAGCACCACGCTCACAAAGCCCGTCAACCACTCTCTCACCATAACCGATCTGCTCGTCCCAAATATCCTCACAGATTGAAGCTCCTAGCCTGATAGCCTTGCCTCCCACATTGAGATCGATCGGACTGTTGGACTTGGACGGCGTGAAATAGCGTAGCTCGTCGAAGACATCGTAGGTCGGGAGAAGCGTCTTGTGGACCACTCCCGCGATTTTTCCGCTGGCAATGATTGCGGCCGCGTTAAACAGGTGCTGCTCGTCGTAGTCAACAAAACCAACTATGGCGGTGATTTGTGTTATGCTGGGCGCCAGCTGGAATATTGCTTGCTTGTTTAGGCGCACAAATTCCTCTTGGTCTGGTTTTCGGTTTCCGGCTGGCGGTTGTGTTTCACGGGGAGGGAGCAAATCAAGGGGTGGGTAGCCTGTTATGGTCATTTCAGGAAAGACAACTATTTCAGATTGGGCTCGGGTCGCTTTCCTTGCATATGCTTCGACAAGGCGCCGCGTTCCCCTCCAGGTCTCCTACGGTAGGATTGACCTGGGCCATTGCTACGCGGATGCGCAAATCGAATCGTTTCAACTAGTGGGTTTGGGCTGAAAAAAGCCTTCTTTTTATGTTCTTTCGGAAGGGATTCTGATTGGGTTCAGTTTCAGGAAACCTTGGCGTACGCCTCTAGAATCCTCCTCTCGTACTGTTCCCACAGAAGTGTATCCTTGGAAAACTTGAAGATCTCAGCTCTTGATTTATTGACTTGTTCTAGGTCCATGGACAGGGTATGTAGGATCTGAGTGAGTTCCTCGTAGTTCGAGAAAGTCTTCGCGAAACCTTGGCTCATTTGCAGAACCGTTGTCAGAGTGCTGGGGATAATTGGAATTAAACCCGCGTGCATGTACTCAAATGCCTTGTTGGGATTGCAGAATCTATGAAACCAGTGGGGGGCCCATCCAATTATCCCAACGTGATGATTTGACAATTCACGCAACATTTCCAGGTGTACCATCGACTTGACAGATCTTACGTTCACGCGTGAATCTAGCTCCGGATCACCGATCACCGTCAACTGACCCCAAGGTGCGGAGGAAAAGATCTGGAGCAGAAATCTCGAATCGCGAATCCGCATTGGAGTTGTGAAGTCTTTGCCAATCGACACCGCTGATAGGGGGTAGTCTCTCCTTGTTGGTGGAGCTACTTTTTCAATCTCCTCTTGACTAGGCAGGTTGGGAACAACGAACACGTTCCGAGCTCCTCTTTGACCGTGCGCTCTCGCAATTTCCTCGCTCACAGTAATTATGGGAACATCAGGAATAACTCGGGACTCCCATCGCTTCCATAGCCATTCTCCGTATCTTCGAATGAGGTTGCGCGGTAGCCGCGCAGGGTGTCGAACAGAATCCCCCGCCCATCCCTCTAACTCCGCTTTCCTAATCATTGACCAATACTCATGGTCGTCGTACACCATGGGTAGGTTCATTTCGTGCGCTAGCTCAGCGGAGAAGATATTGTGCGCATGCACCACATCGGGCCTCGTCTCTTTAATGGCCTGTGCTAGTTGTCCTCTCACGCTTCTCCACGCAGGTTCGAAGCCCATTCGACTTTTCCTTTCCCAGCTAACTGTGAAGGAGCCCGCGAAGGGGTTGGTCGCAAGGTGGAATCCCTCAACGCCTGGGCCAGCGAAGTAAATCTCATGCCCGAGCTTTCGCGAGGACGAAGCAGCCTTCTCAACCCTAGCGTCGGGTAGTGGATCACTGGAGATGTGCAGGATTTTCACTTAAGTCAACCTCGAAAGTCTTAAGATGCATCTGAACAAGTTTTGCCATCGTCGGGACCGTCCACTGGACTAGGTAGATTGAGGTTATGGATTATTGGGTTTGTGTTGTGGCTAGAAACGCGGAAGACTCACTCCCCCGAACGTTGGACTCACTATTCCTTCAAACCGTTCCTCCAAAGTGCGTCGTAGTAGTTGATGACGGGTCGACTGACGGAACAGTCGGTATTCTTGATAGTTTCAAGAGCAGACAAGGTGATCGTATGGAGGTGTTGACTCTTCCGGACAGAGGGTATGACATAAGGAGAGTCCAACACAATATCAACATGGCCTGCGCCGCTGCATCGAAGCGAGAACCAAACACCGAGTTCTTTATGGTAAGTGGAGACGACTGTGCCTACCCGGAGAACTACGCAGAAGTACTTCTCAAGCGAATGGCGAACGACACACGAATTGCGATCGCTAGTGGGAGAGCCGCAGGTCAACTGGACAACTCACTTGACAAGTTTCCTTCGGGAAGCGGTCGCATGATACGATATCAGTTCTGGAGCGAGATCGGAAATAGATATCCAGTCCGCGCAGGGGGAGAAACGTGGATAGTGTACAAAGCATTGGCTTCCGGACTCAAAGTGCGAGTCTACGAGGATTTGAGGTTCGATCATTTGAGACCACAGGGTTCACAACACAAGTATGTCGACTGGGGCGCATCAATGCACAACCTAGGATACCATCCTTTGTTCGTGATAGGCAGACTGGCCAAGAATCTCGTGAATCAGAATTTTGGATTAGAAGGTTCGCTAAACATGGTTCGGGGATATTTGCAAGGTGCGTTGGGGTCCTCTGACTTCTATTTCGGCCAATTCGAGGAACCGCTCAGAGCGTTCATAAACATGGAACAGCGGAAGAGAATGACAAGAACGATCGCCTCTAGGCTGAGCAGAAACTGATGATGAGCTAATGCAGGCCGGTCGTGACCGTTCACGATGGAGTGGCACAGGGGCTGACTTGGTTCGGTCTTTCCTCAGCTTGATACTGGTCGGGTCGTCTCTCATGGTGCAAAAGAATGGTGTTAGAACACGAGCGGTTCTGGAAGCCAATGTTCCTATTGTTGTGCCGTTCTTTGATGCAGATTGGTTTCGACAATTTGCACGATCTTGATTGCGGCGCGGCCATCCCCGAAGGGATTTCTGAGCTTGGAAATCCTGCTCCGAAGCGCTTTGTCATGTGCTATCGATGTTACCGTTTCGACTAGGCGTCGAGGGTCGGCTATGAGAGCGTTAGCTCTTCCTCGCAGGGTCTCGGGCCACTCGGTTTCCTTCCTAAGCGTAATACAAGGCACTCCGAGTAGAAACGCCTCCTTTTGCATTCCCCCCGAATCGGTGAGCAAGCAGCTCGCGTTTTTCAGCAATGCCAGAGACGTGACATAGCCCTGCGGGCTCTGATAATTGACGCCTTTTCGCTTCGATCGTTTCAAAATGCTGAGGCGTGTCAGCTGCGATCGAGTTCGCGGATGTACCAGGAAGATTACCGGCAGTTTCTCCGCAATCTTGGACAGTGCAAAATTGATTTGTCTCAACCTGCCTGGTTCATCAACGTTCGATGGGCGGTGCAACGTTACTAACGCAAAGTTGCTACGTGTTGCGCTAAATGAGTCTAACGTGGCGTTCTGACTTTTCTCAACGATCGGCATTATGGCACGTAATGCGTCCACCATCGTGTCGCCCGTGAAGTGAACCTGTTCTCGAAGGCCTTCGTCGCGGAGATTTTGTACAGCTCTCTGAGTTGGAGCAAAGAGTAGACTGCAGCAGTGATCTGTAAGCTTTCGGTTAACCTCTTCAGGCATCGTAAAGTCTCCAGATCTAAGACCCGCTTCAACATGCGCCAACTTGATGTTCAGTTTCGCGGAAGCCAACGCACCTGCTAGAGTAGTGTTAGTATCGCCGGGTACCATCACCATGTCAGGCCTGTTCCTGAGCATCTCTCGCTCCAAGCGCTGCATTATGGCTGCCGTCTGTGTTGCATGGCTTCCTGAACCGACTTGAAGGTTCAGAGTAGGCTTCGGAAGATCGAGTTCATGGAAGAATATTTCCGACATTTCCGGGTCGTAGTGCTGTCCACTGTGGACGACTCGTAGCTCAATGTCGCGATGTCTAATGAGAATTTCCTTGATGATCGGTGCAGATTTGATGAATTGCGGTCGAGCGCCAATGACTAACAGCACAGTTGGCTTTTTCATTCTCCTGCACACGACCTTGGCAGCTACGCATCGGGGTCCTTTGTTCCGGGTATTGCGTTTACATTCGTAAGAGCTTTATGCGTCGCGATCGACTGCCGTTTCGTTCAGCAATGGAAGGTTGTTAAGGTGTGCGGAATTGCTGGAGGCTGTGGAGCGCAAATTGATAGAGCCATGCTGAAACGGATGTGCGATACCATTGCGTATCGAGGCCCAGATGATGAAGGATACTACTTGAGAGATGGTGTTGCGCTGGGAGTGCGGAGACTGAGCATAATTGATCTTGAGACTGGAGGGCAACCAATTCATAATGAAGACGAAACGCTTTGGCTAGTCTTCAACGGCGAAATATTCAATTACATAGAGCTTCGTGCGGGCCTCGAGTCCAGAGGTCACAAGTTCCATACTAAGTCTGATACTGAAGTCATTGTTCACCTGTACGAAGAGATGGGAGAACGATGTGTTGAGAAACTGAACGGCATGTTTGCTTTCACACTTTGGGACGATAAAGCGCATAAATTGTTCTTGGCTAGGGATCGGCTTGGTGTTAAGCCGCTTTACTATTTCGAGGAGGATGGAAAGCTTGTATTTGCGTCTGAAACTAAATCGATTCTGAAAGCTGGAATTGAACCTAAACCTGACAAACAAGCGATAGTTGATTTCGTGACATTGGGGTATGTCTTGGACGGTAAGACATTCTTCGAGGGAGTAAGAGAACTCCCCCCTGGACATTATGGTGTTTTCAGGGAAGGCCAATTGAAGGTGCAGCAATACTGGGATCTCAGCTACAGAGAAGTTTCGAGGTCGGAGGAGGAGACTGTTCAACTTCTCAGAAAGTTACTGACGGAAGCAGTACGAATCCGACTCCGAAGCGATGTCCCGCTTGGGTGTTATCTCTCCGGTGGCATCGACTCATCCGTTATCGCTTGCATTGCGGGTGAGTTGCTGGGCAGATCGGTTCAGAGTTTTACAGCTGCTTTCAATCAGGGCCCAGATTATGACGAGAGTTTCTACGCAAAGCTAGTCTCTCAAAGGGCCCATACGGAATATCACGAGGTTAGACCAGATGGTAGTGACTTCTTCGAAGTTTTGGAGAAAATCATGTGGTTCATGGACTATCCTGAGACTGTCGGCCCCGGAATGTATCCTCAGTATTGCGTGAACGACCTCGCAAGACGCTTTGTGAAAGTCATACTCGGCGGTCAAGGTGGGGACGAAATCTTCGCGGGCTACCCATGGTTCACAAATGTCGAACTGGAGGATATCGTGTCACATAGTATGAACCCGATGACGAAGGTCAGAGCCGCTTTTGCCTACCTAAAGATAGGAAAACAGAACAATAGACTCCTCGTCGAATCTAAACACCTTCTCACTCGGCTCATTCAATGGCGCAAATTCAATATCGAAGAGCGATTCTACCGAGACCGTTCACTCCAGACACCAGAAGATCTCTCGCGGCTCTTTACAAGTGAGTTCCTTGCTGCGATCGGAGACTATTCCCCAAAGGAATCATTCATGAAGATTCTGAAGACGCAAGAGAGTGACTCATTCATGGACAGATCTCAGTACTATTACATCAAAACGTACCTTCGCGCACTCCTTCATGTGGAGGACAGACTGAGTATGGCTGCCTCATTGGAATCTAGGGTGCCACTTTGCTGCGATCACAACTTGGTGGAATTCGCTGCTACTATAGCGCCATCCATGAGAGCGAGCGGGGCTGAATTCAAGCGACTGCTTCGAGAGGCTTCGAAAGACCTAATGCCCAATGAAATCTACGAAAGGAAAGACAAGAAAGGCTTTCCGACACCTTTTGATGTTTGGCTGCGTGAGCAACTGTCGCTTGTCCGCGAAACCCTACTCTCTGAACGAGCGAAAAATCGTGGCGTATTCGATCAAGAGTCTGTCGCAGAGATCATTGAAAAGTTTGAGGGAGGGTCCAGAAGGCAGGCCTACACCATCTTGATGATGCTCTGTGTAGAATATTGGTTTAGACAGTTCATCGATAGAGAAAATGTGGAAATTGAAAATCTGATGACGGCTGAGGCAATAAAGTCAACCTCGCCTGGGGCATCCTGGATACTTCGAGACCCGAGTCAGAGGATTTTGAAAGATGAAAGTACCATCTTCCAGATTCCATCTGCTCGATCCATTGCAGAATAATAAACCCAAACCTCATCCCCCACTAGGACAGGGCAAGGCGTATCAAGAGCAATCTCGCCTTTGAGGCCCGGCAATAGATTGTTCTTCTCTCTAGGGCCGTCGATTAGAGGCCTAGCACTGACAGGAGTCTCAAAGAAAGGGGTAGATGCTTCCACTAAGCCAACGTATTGGCTGTATGGGTAACCCACGGAATACGTTGAACCAGCCGGCAGCAAATAATGCACCCCACCCAGTTCGAAATAGCCCGGGCAGAACAGTGACTCGTTCCAAGAGCCTGAGGGGCCATTTAGATGCGACAAAGGATTCTTGTCCCACCTAGAAAATTGGATTATTTCTCCAGCTGGATTTTTGATCCTCAAAATACCTATCTGACGCGAGAGAGGCTTGAGCGGCAGACGAAACAATTTTCTTGAAAGGCTAGGCCTCTGGATAGACACGCTACTATAGAAAACAAAATGTTCTCCATTCACGGTGGCGACCGACGGTCCGAGATCTATGCTACTCCCTTCCCACTTGGCTTGCGCCATTATTAGCTCCTTTATGAACATCCACGGCCCAATCGCGTTCTTCGAGTTCGCTAGGCACAATCTTCTACCAGCACTGGGTCTAGGTTCAACGGCAAACACCATCCAGTATTGATTTGCGGCCTTGAAGACGGCAGGGGTTACACATTGTGACCCAACAGAAAGCACGGGGTTGCCAGCATACTTGGTAAAATTCCGACCGTCTGAACTCTTCGCCACGCCGATCGTAGCTCTAGTCCAAGCCTTGTCACTCGCCGCGGTATAGTAAAGGTAGTAGACTTCATCGCCTGGATCCTTGAAAACACATCCGAAAGTAGTTCCGCCTGCATCGAATGTTCCAGGCGACGGCTCAAGCACAACTCCAAAATGCTTGCTGAGGCTCATGGTCTTCTTACACGAGTGAAATCAGTTGGACTCATATGTTTGACTACTTACAGCTGTCTGATACTAAGAAAGGAGCGGCTGCTACTTCGCCCGCAAGTCTTTATTCGAGAAAATCACGTACTCACTCCTGATTCCGCTCTTAACGACAGCTCGCGCTTTCAGTTGATGCCAAATCATGACTAGTGTATGGGGAAAAACCTGTAATGCGGATTCTCAGGACTTCGGGCCGGGTGATGGCTGTTGAAAGTCTTCGTTATGGACGGACACTATAAGCAGTCCTTGGCGGCTGTTCGAGCACTCTCCGTGGAAGGTGTCGAAGTTCACGTAGGTGCCCCTTACAGGCATGCGCTTTCGTTCTACTCCAAATATGTTCAGAAAAGGTTTCTGTACCCGAATCCGACTAAAAAAAATATGTTCGTAGGTTTCCTTGAAACCATAGATCGTCAGGAAAACTACGACTGCGCTTCTCCCCATAGGAAACGACACTTGGTTCGATGCAGTGACCGTTGCGCCAGAGTTGGTGAGAAAAAAGATCCCCCTGCCGCCTGCAGATTCATACCTGATAGCCTGTAACAAAGCCAAAACGCTTGGCTTAGCGAAGAAGCTGGGCATCCCAATTCCCAAGACAACGTTTCCTACTCGCACGAACTTCGAAGCCAACTTGCCTTTCCCAGTCGTAGTGAAACCTGCTCTAGGCTCTGGGAATGTAAGAATGTTCTACAGTGACAAAGAAGTGCAGGCCTATCTCAAATATGGCCTGCACAATGCGGCGGAGCTCGTAATTCAAGAACGTATACGGGGAGATGGGTACGGATTCTTCGCATTATACAAACGAGGAGAACTGCAGACCTACTTCATGCATAAGAGGATTCGCGAGATACCCCCAACTGGAGGTCCCAGCACAGCCGCAAAGTCAGTCTACGAACCAAAGCTTCTCGAGCTCGGTTCGAAGATTTTGGATACGCTCGCTTGGCATGGTGTTGCCATGGTAGAGTTCAAGCGCGACATTGAAACGGGAGAATTCAAACTGATGGAAATAAATCCAAAGTTCTGGGGCTCACTGGATCTAGCTGTTGCCTCTGGAGTCAATTTCCCTTACCTTGCAGTATGTTTGGTCACTTCTCGCGAGCTACCCGCCCGTCAGACTTACAAATCTCTAAAGTATTGTTGGTTCCCTGACGACCTGTATCGCGCCATCGAAACACCCTCCTCTCTCCCGAGTTCGTTTGCGACTGGGCTGACCCGTTAACGAAGAAAAACGCTTGGCTGAGAGATCCGGGCCCTCATTTGTCCAGCGTTGCGCTTTTGGCAAGAGCCTCCATGAGGCGGTCGATAATGGAGCTTTTCCAATCTCGTTTTCCATCCGAGCCCATTCGATTTAGTTGGGTCATTGCTGGCAAGCTTGCTGCTTCGGCCAAACCTAAGACCGCCATGCAGCTGAGATGGCTAAGAAAACATGGAATAGGGGCAGTTCTGGATTTGACTGAAACACCCAATGATCTCGAGGATACATGGCGCGCCATGGGAGCAAACTATCTGAAGGTCGCCATGCGAGACCACTCTCCCCCAACCCTGGCTCAGCTTAGACTTGCCGTCGGCTTCATTTCAACACAACTTTCCTTGGGAAACCCCGTCCTAGTTCATTGTCTAGGCGGCTTAGGCCGCACCGGAACAGTCCTAGCCTGCTACCTCCTGAAAAGCCACCGCATTAGTGCGGAGAGTGCTATAAGGGAAATCAGAGGAACCAGACTTGGCTCGATTGAGCCATCTCAGGAAGCAAACATACTGAGGTACTCTCTAACAGTAACTAATACGAGAGAGCAAAACACCAAAGACCCGCCAGGTCTCTTTGTGTGTAAAGCGGTGTGAAGCGCCCCACAGTTTTTATTCGTGTGTCTCTAGGCGGAATGGATCGCGGTACGCTCAGCATCCCTTCTCAGTCCACACTGGACTATCTCTATGATTATGGGCCAACAAGGGGTCCAGTGACAAGAAAGTTTCATAGAGAACGAATTGAAAGAATACTCATGATGTTGAAGCAATTTGATATGAATGGCAGAGATATCATCGATGTAGGATGTGGAGCGGGAGCTTACGTCCTAACACTCGCCGAACGAAATCATGTTTTTGGATTGGACCTAGCAAGAGATCACTTGCGGAGACTACACGAGTTCTTGAAACAAAACCAATTGAGCGAAAACGCTCATTGTATAGTTGGAGATGCCCAAAACCTCCCCTTTCGAGAACATGCGTTCGATTTAGCAATATGTTCAGAGGTGCTGGAAGAAGTTCTGAGGCCTAGGAAGGTGTTACAAGATATGCGGTACGTTCTAAGTAATGGAGGTCTTGCTGTCTTCTCGATGCCCAATCTAGTGAGTCGGTTCTGGTTACGGGTGAAACTTCATCTTATCGTGCGCGGTGGAAGTGAAGAGGCTCGAAAGCATACCGGATTTTCATTCTATTTACAGCGGCGGATGATCCGCAAGGAAGGCTACCAGATTATCCGAACGGACGGTATGCTCAAGCCTTTCTACATCGTGTTGGCAAAGGTTCAACCCGAAAACCGAAAGCCAGGGCTTGAAAGGTACGGTTAAGCTCTTTTAACTTCGCGTTTTTGACACGTCAAGAACTCGGAAATATAGCTCAGAAAAAGTCTTTCGGACGTTGTCGGCATCGAATAGCCTCTCTGCCCGTTCTCGTATCAAACGCCGATCATAACTCGCCCAGTTCCTGCACATGAACCTGAGCCCTTGAATTAGTTTTTCGTCGTTTTGCTTCTCCACGACTACGCCGTCGTCCGGGGTCACGTACTCCTCTGGGCCTCCACAGTCCGTAATGATCACCGGAACCCCGTGCGCCAATGCTTCAGCAGTCGCCACCGAGAAAGTCTCGTAGTTACTATTCAACGCAAAAAAGCTGGCTTCAAGATAGAACCTGTGGAGTTTCTCAGGTGGAACAATGCCCTCGAAAAAAACAATTTTATTGAGTTTGCCAAGATCCATGGCGAGATGTTCGAGTTGTTCCCTGTCGGGTCCGCCACCAACAACGTGTAGTTGGAGTCGATGCTCTTCGTTCGATACCTTGGCGAATGCTCTGACAAGTCCGGAAAGATTCTTGTCTCGGTCTGTCAGAGAAGAAACTGTGAGTGCTTTCACTGAACCGGTCTGTTCTGGAGCTAATGGGGGTTCGTCGGGTACGTCCACTATGTTCGGCACGATGACTGATTCCTCTTTAGTCAGGCCTTGATTCTCCAAAGCGTTCAGCAGGTACTGTGATGGTGCGGTGATCGCTTCTGCGTTTCTGAAGATCACACGCGTTATCAGGCGGACGTGTAATGGCGCCTTGTCGTATCTGCCGTCTTCGCGAGTATATGCGCTCGAATGCTCGCTAATCACATACTTTGGACCTCCGGATTTTCTTATTAGGAGGGGTAAAATGCCTGAAGGGAATCCTACGTTTACATGGAAAATGTCAGGGTCGCCCACCACTCTCATTGCCAGTTTAAAACCGAGATGACAGGCACGAACGTATCTGAAGAGGTTCAGTCCGGGGATTCTGCGATTTGCGAGTGTAGGTTTGTAATAAGCTCTCACTGTTAGTTGCCCCAGGTCAGTCGCCTCCGCGCAGTCTAGATCATACGTTTTCGACTTCAAGTTCAAGTCAGGAATTGCGCAGATAACTGCAACGGCCGGAAGGATTTCGAGATGGCTTCCACGTGGCGTCTTATGAAAATTCCGTTCAGCGGGTCGATCCTGTTTGGATACCAGCTTGCGAAGACAAAAATGACGAGCTTATCTCGGTGGGCTGCTCGCAAGTGGAGGTATGCCAACTGGGCTCATGTCTCTATGAGTAAGAAGAATGAATTTAGGGTTTTTTAACCATAACCCCGTCGTTGCACTCGTCGATATGGCAGCTGTTCACCATGAAAGGTATCAAGATCTCAAAGATGACAATCTGCCGAAGGCTCAGAAAACTTACTGTTCTCGGAATACTGAGAAAACTGCATATAACACGAATCCAGCCTTTTACGAAATCAACAAAGGTCAGGAACAGCTGGTCAAGAAAATAGTTCACTTCGAAAATACTGAAGAACTCATGCAATACTAGAAACCATTAACAGAAATGGTAAGCATACGTCGCATTCTCTGTAATAGACTACTACTAACCTACTTTGTCAAGAAAACTACTATTACCACTATACAGGGATAGTGATTTCGGGACAGGAGAGCCAGGTTAGGGACTATAACACTCAAGTATTCCAGTTTTGCTTCTCTAAACCGACCGGTTGGAGGTAACTAGAATGGAACTAACTGAAGAGCAACAAATTCAATTATGGATAGAAGACCATCAAAGAACGTTTTGTCCAGTCTGTGGAAGAGATTCAGCCTATAATGCTCGTTACTGTGACAAGTGTGGGACCAAGCTAAGATCATGATTAATGAGTAGCGAGGGAGTATTCAACATCAAAGGTCGAGGCTAAGTTCATGGGCCAGCTGAAAGAGACGATCACTTGGAAGATAAGAAGGCTCGACAAAGTCCGGACGACCTTGACAGGGGTCGTCATAGGAGGCACCTAAGCCAGAAGAAATGTTGCGACATTTCAACAACATTCGGTTACCGTCTGCGACATATCGAATCTGTTTAGATGATTGAGTTGGATGGATTAATACGTAACCCAGCATTCACCCCTTGACCTATCTCTAATCTACGCCTCTTATAGAAGTCAACTACCGCTTCATTGATGAATGTACTAAGATCACTATCATACCCACGTTTCCTAGCATAGTCATACAGCAATAACGGTACTGGATCGATCTTCACGCTCTTAGTGATAGGTGTTAACTCTAGTTCAACTGATCTACCTAACGGTTGACTAGATAGGATAGTAGATGACAACGATGGTGCATCTGATGGTTGAGTAGGTATAGTAGATGGTATACCTGATGGTTGACTAGGCACATTGCTTGTATCCTGTATTTGAAGCTGAATTTTGATGGTTGAGTAGGTATAGTAGATGACAACGATGGTGCATCTGATGGTTGAGTAGGTATAGGGGATGGTATACCTGATGGTTGAGTAGGGTCTTTAACCATAACCGTCAAGGAAATCCAGTCGAGCAGCAGTTTTCGAACTTTGACAAAAGCAGCTTCCAACAATTTCAACGGAAACACGCAGCTCAGCTTTTGACAACAACCTTTGACTACGGGTACCTTTCACCAGTCTTCCTGTCACAGGAAAGAGACTACCAGGCTCGTGGTTCTTCGGCACTCTGACAACTTCAAGAATTATGCGGTTACAGTATTCCGGGCATAGAAGGGTAGCTGGTAATTGCTTAATTATCACCCTTCCCGTCACTTTCAAATATCGATCTGGATGTGACGAGACTGAAACTCAATAAGCTCAATAAGCTTGCCTACCGCGCATGGTATTACTTTAGAATTGGCTACGCGACGTATCTGACCTTCCTGCTCGGTTTCGTTTCCACCATGATTACTGTTTACTATTTGGCCGTCAAGAACATACAGTCTATTCTGCAGATCTTTCCCAACTTCGGACCTTTTGCTGTAATATCCACATTGATAGGTGTCCCACTATCGATCGCCACAGGCTGGATACATCTCAAACGTAGCAAACTGTATAGTAGCGAACTCGACGTGGGAGTTGAAGCGAATCCATACAACTACAAAATGCAGCCAGGTTACTGGAAGGAAGTCTTCACGCCGCTCTACTTGGAACTTCTAGTACAGTCTGAGCGAATGCTGGAGGCTCAAGGTTTGCTCTCAGAGACAGATAGAGGAAGAATGGAAGACCTCCAGAAGAAACTGAGAACCCTCATCGAAGGAGGTTACATAGGAACTCCGCGAAGAACTATGTGACTTAGGAACATGGCGATACGTATTGTCGAAGATACTTGTGTTCGGAAGCAAAGGCACAATCGGACGTCCGTTGGTCAAAGAGCTAACGCATAAGGGGCATGATGTGTTCACGTGTGATTCAAGTCATGATTATGGTTACAAACATCAAAGATGCGATGTTTCCGAGTACAGGCAAGTTGCAGCCGCCCTGGAATCGGGATTTGACTATGTGTACAATCTTGCTGCTGAGTTCGGCAGGCTGAATGGTGAGGACTATTATGAGCAACTCTGGAAGACTAATGTGATCGGCCTGAAGAACATCCTAAGACTCCAAGAATCAAAACGGTTCAGGCTGATTCACTTCTCCTCTTCTGAGATCTACGGTGAACCCCTCCTCACACCTGGGACGCTGCTATCTGAAGACCTTTCCGAACGCATACCTCTGAAGCAAAAGAACGATTACGCCATTTCGAAGTGGGTGAACGAACTTCAAATCGAGAATTCGATTAACCGGTTTGGAACGGAAACTCTCACGGTCAGGTTATTCAATGCCTACGGCCCGGGCGAATACTATACCCCATATCGGAGTGTTGTCTGCCTTTTCATCTATCGTGCACTGCACAATCTTTCATACCAGGTTTTCTCGAACTACAAACGAGTCTTCATGTACGTTGATGACGCGATCTCGACACTCGCTAACATAGTTGATCGCTTCAAGCCAGGAGAAGTCTACAATATAGGAGGAGAGGAGTTCGTTGAAGTCAAAACGGTTTCAGATCAGATTCTGCAATACCTACGTAAAGATGACTCTCAAGTAGAATATCTTCCTGAAGACAGGCACAACGTGGTCAGCAAACGTCCTGACATAAGTAAAGCGAAGAGAGACCTTGGGCATAATCCCCGCACGAGGCTTATCGAAGGTATCCCGAAGACTATCGAGTGGATGAAGCAAGCCTATGCCAAAAGCCCTCCCTGAGTTACGAAAGCTCGCTCGCAGCATCGCTAGACGACAGGCTACTGTGTGTGTTGTAGGTCTAGGTCAGATTGGTCTAATCACGGCAATCATGATCTCCTCAAGTGGTTTCAAGACTTTCGGAGCAGAGATCAACGAAAGCCTGGTTCGACGCCTTAAGGAAGGGAAGACGGAAATGCTTGAGCCAGGGATTGAGCAAGCACTTCAGCGAGAGGTGAGGTCAGGTAGACTTGTTCCGACGACTGCGGGCGATGAAGCAACGCGAGGGTCGAATATCGTTGTGGTATGTGTTCAAACGCCACTCGTTGAAGGTCATCCGAATCTCTCGTTCCTACGAGAATCATGCGCAACCGTTGGAAAAACACTGACTCCAGGAAAACTGGTTTCTATAGAGAGCTCCATACCTCCAGGCACAATTGAAGACATCGTTGCGCCTCTACTTCGAGACTCATCAGGGCTAAGGTGCGGTCTGGACTTTTGGCTTGCTCATTGCCCTGAGCGTCTTATTCCTGGTCAGGCATTGAGAGAATTCGCGCGTAACAGCAGAATTATCGGCGGATATGACGAAACAAGTCGAGAAGTAGCCTCTAAGTTCTATGAGCGAATAACGAAGGGGCAACTCATCTTGACTGACTCAAGGACCGCCGAAGTTGTAAAGCTCGCTGAGAACGCGTCTCGCGACGTAGAGATTGCCTTTGCCAACGAACTGGCCATGATCTGCGAGCGTATAGGTGTCAGTGCTCAAGACGTGATAGAGTTTGCGAACTCACATCCGCGAGTCAAAATTCTCAAACCGGGTCCGGGAGTCGGAGGACCATGCCTACCTAAGGATCCATATTTGCTCATCTCTTCAGCTCGCGGAGGTTTCGATTCTAGAATCATGCGAGCGGCTCGCGCAGTTAACGATTCTATGCCAAGGCATGTTGTGGAACTAATCCGTGAGGGGTTAACCGAGGCGGGAACGAATATGCAGGGTGCCAAGGTGGCAATCTTGGGAATGGCCTACAAAGGAAACATCAGCGATACACGCGAGAGTCCCGCAAAGGAGATCGTCAAACTCCTTATTGGGGAAGGAGTTCGAGTGGTGACTTTCGACCCTCATGTCAAGGAGAGCTTCGGAGTGAAGCGAGCCGAGACACTCCATGAGGCGTTACGAAGTATGAATTGCGCTGCCGTCCTTGTAGAGCATGATGAATTTAGGCATCTAAATCTAAAACAGATGGCTTCGCAGATGACACCAAACCCCGTCCTAATAGATGCTATTGAATTTGTTAGCTCG
This sequence comes from Candidatus Bathyarchaeota archaeon, assembly GCA_963835925.1. GTDB lineage: Archaea > Thermoproteota > Bathyarchaeia > 40CM-2-53-6 > 40CM-2-53-6 > FEN-987. Next base: position 350,742 of record CAWIHH010000004.1, on the reverse strand, counting down.
AAAAATGCTAGGAAGGCGGGGTTCATTTTCAGAGCACTCGGTGATGGAAGGAATCATTCAGCAACTAAGATTAAGTAACGCGGGCAATGATTTCGTGGTCTAATCCACCAATCAACATAGGCTGAGCAGTACTTGCGCAATGTGATGTGTGTAGTGGGTACTAGGCCGGAGATTATCAAAATGGCTCCGGTAGTTCATGAACTACGTTGCAAGCGCAACGTGAAAGTCAATCTAGTACACAGCGGGCAACACTATGACTACGAAATGTCTCAAGATCTTTTCGAAAAACTGGATCTGCCTCATCCAGACGTCAATTTGAACATTGGATCAAGCACGAATGCACACCAGACCGCTGAGCTGCTTATGGGAATTGAGAAGCTCGTCTCCGAATCACGTCCAGATCTCGTGCTGGCTGAAGGCGACACTAACACCGTGCTAGGCGCAGGTTTAGCCTCCATAAAGCTGCATGTTCCATTCGGCCATATCGAGGCTGGTCTTCGATCTTATGATCGCAGAATGCCTGAGGAGATCAACCGTTCAATAGCGGATGGTTGTGCGCAGCTATGTTTCGCACCAACAACTAGATCTGCTCACAATTTGTTGCGAGAAGGCGTTGGTTCAAACAAAGTGCACGTGACGGGGAATACGATTGTTGAGGTCTGCAAGTCTCAACTACTATTGGCACGTAGGAAGTCAAAGATTCTCGGCGATTTGAACATCGACAGAAATGTTCCCTTAATCCTGCTCACAGCGCACCGGCAGGAGAACGTAGACGATCCCCATCGCCTCGAAAATATTCTAAAAGCCATCCGAGCCCTGAAGGAGTTTAGAATAGTCTTCCCTATTCATCCTAGGACAAAGAAGAGAATCGAGAGCTTTGGCCTTGGCAGAGTTCTCAAGAAGTCCAGGAACCTGCTCATTACGAGACCGCTTTCATACTGGGATTTTTTGAAGATCCTTGCGAGTTCAGACGTGGTGTTGACAGATTCGGGGGGAGTCCAAGAGGAGGCGCTCACTCTCGGCGTTCCTTGTCTAGCGCTTAGATATAACACGGAACGTCCGGAAACAGTTGAGATCGGAGGAACTATCCTAGTGGGAGCTGAAACACAAATGATCGTCGTTGGAGCTCGTCACGCTCTACTGGATCGCGAATGGAGGGAAAAACTGGCGAAGATAGAAAACCCCCTGGGAGATGGAAGGGCTAGCAAGAGAATTGCGAGCATCAGCAGCAGCATGTCAGAAAGTCGGCTGCGTCTAGACTCAAGCGAGCACTTGGAAGGGGGTTCAGCATACTTCTGTCTTCTGCCGATCCGGGCCGATCTGAAATTGGGCCGGCTCCAAGACAGGCATAGAAGTGTTGCATTTGACCTAGCATATGACAGGAACGGAAAACCTGTAGTTCCTAGGCGGAGTCTCCTATTGAGAAAGGGCTGGCACGTACAAGCTTTTGGTCAATCCCAAGACCTAACAAGGCTCGTATCCAGTATGAAGACTCCGACCACGCGATAATTCTCCAACAATAGGTCAGATGGTCTAGATGGTGAAAAGTCTCGCGATTGTGCTCGGGATAAGGCCCGACATCATACGGGCCAGTATCATTCTTGAAATCCTGCGACGGTCACAATTCCGAATTGTTCTGATCTGGACGGGCCAACATTACTCCGAGAACCTCAAAGAGGCGTTCTTTCGGGAATTGAAAGCGAGGAGACCTGATGTTGAACTCAACATTAGAGGAAAGGATGATACAATTTTCGTGTCGTCATTGATCCGCAGACTGGGCCTCGCTCTTGAGAAGGTTCGCCCTGACGGAGCCGTTTTCCTGGGAGACACGAACACCGTGATGGGCTGCCTCGCAGCAGCTCAAAGGGGCATACCGATTATTCACATCGAAGGCTGCATGCGCTCCTACGATTGGAGGATGCCCGAGGAAAAGTATCGTATTGTTGCGGACCATCTTTCCGACGTGATTTACGCGTATCTGGACGAGTATAAGCAGCAAGGAATCCGCGAAGGCCTTAACCCCAGTCGCATAATTGTTACAGGAAACCCAATCGTCGATGTCTTGGACAAATTCTACTATGCGCACCTCGAACACTACCAATTGAAAGCCGACGATTCATTCTTCAAGAGGAGAGGGCTGCGCAAGGATGAATATTACTTGATGACATGCCATCGAAGGGAAAACGTGGAAGATGAACTCTCACTAAGAAACATCTTTAACCTGATTCGCGCCACGGACAGGTGTGTCTATTTTCCGGCAAGCTACCGTACTCAGAGAATGCTGCGTCGATTCAAAATCAGGCTTCCCGCGAACATAATCGAAGTGGATCCGGTGGGGTATGAAGAGTTTCTTAGACTGATGTGTAACGCGTGCGGTGTTTTTACAGATTCGGGAACAGTCGCGGAGGAAGCTTGCGTGCTTCACATCCCAGCCGTTCAGATGCGCATGTCAACCGAGCGCCCCCAGCTGTATGATGTGGGAGCCTCCGTGAAATTCGACCCAACGTGTCCTGAAGGGTATCTACCTGAATCGGTGATGGCCAAACTTGAGTGCCTCCGCGGCAAAACTTGGTCGAATCCACTGGGTGACGGACACGCCTCAGAGAGAATTGCAGCAGATCTTCTTACACGCCTGGAAAGCAACACTTTGGCATCACATAAGCCAAGCCAATACCACATAGGCATTCAACACGCCTTCAGGAACGACGGCTTGCAACAAATTCTCCATAACAAGACATGAAAGGGATAAAATAGCTATCCTTTGAATCTGGCGTTCAACAGCCCGAGATGAAACTTGTGACTGAATTCTTTCGTACAGGAATTGTAAATTGCGTGAGCGAAGCCTATGAGATGCTGAGATTCAGCAGTGACCATCTAATCACAAATGCTGGCACGAATTCCTTCGACTATGTCATCGTGTGTTGGAACCCATCGAGAGCTGTGGAAGACTACATCGCCAATCTCGAGAAAAAATTGGAGGCTTCAGAGACCAGAGTTGTGCGAGTCGATCATCAATCGATTGACCATATCGGGTATGTTCCAAATCTGCGCGCCATGATCAACGATGGATATGAGAAGGCTTTCGAACTTGACGACTATGCTGGTCTGGTAAACACAGACCAAGCATTTTACAAGAATTGGCTACTAAACTTGGTGAAGCATTCGAAACCTAACCGGATGGTAGGCTCCACCTTAATCGAGGCAGGGTCAACTCGCCATTATCGTTTCGATCTAGGCACAACTGAATACTCACGTTTTGATACTACAACCTTCAACAAGCTCTGCGGCCTTCTGTCGAAGCCTGGAGAACTGATGATTGACGAGGATCTAGAAGGGCTCTGGGGTGACACAGGTTACAAGAACATGGTCAGTCTTCCCCACGTTTTCCATCGATCGATGTGGGAAAAGGTAGGTCCATGGGAGCTTACGCTGGCGAACGGAACACCTGATGTAAACTTCTTTGATAGAGCGCACGCAGCGGGATTCGAATTTGTCGTAAGCGCGGACTCTCTTGCCTATCATATGGGCGGGGCCGAAAGAGGAGCGACAGGTAAATCGGTCCCAGACTTTGCGAAAGACTTACCATATGATCCCACCCCTGCCACTCAAGTTAAGCGAGGCATAAGCCATATTGTCAAGAAAGGTCTATCGCATGCGAGGAAATTTCAAGGACTAGTTAGAAATCTTAATGGCCCTCGACCAGCTGACCGCAACCGCCTAATTTCCGAGCTGTTGAAGGGTTATCGGACCCTGATCGACATAGGTTGCGGAGGTTCGAGCAGCGCAACGCTGCATAACCTCCTAATGCCTCTAGGCTTCGAAAAGATAACCGGAGTTGACATACACGCGCCCAACATTGAGGAGCGCAACCAACAATTTCCTAATGACAAAGGGCTGCAGTTTCTCTGCGAAGACGTTAGCAAGGACAAAGTCGATCAAAAATACGAAGCCGCAACTCTCCTCAACGTATTGGAACGAATGAACAGAAAGAGCGCAATTCGATCAATAGACAACATCAAAGAGAGCGCCAGTCGAATAATCGTGGAAACCCCAAACTACTTTGAGCATGACCTGACAACAGTAGCGAATGAGAACAATCCATATCAAACACAAAGATGTCTCATCACAAGAGAGTTCATGGCAGCTCAACACTTCAGCGAAGTCGGATCATGGCAAGAGAGACCAAGTCACACCAGGTCCATTTACGTCTGGAGGAGAGCAACGCGTTGATAGTTGAGAGCTTGGATTTCTCCGAACTGCTCGAATCTATCGAAAGGTCTTTTTCCGAAAACCTCGCGCATGAAAAGCATCAAAGAATCCAGCCACAACTCACAAAATATCTCAGATTTCTCGCTGATGCCAACCTAAAATGTTACCACGCAAACATGTCAATAATCGCGGAACGGAAGAAGTCCCATCCGGAAACTACGCTTATCTCGGAAATGGAACTCCGAGCACGAGTCGTTGGAGAGCGACGAGTGCACGCAAAAGCTGCAATAAACGCACTACTTACAGACATGTACCATAGCACAGAACGACAGGAGCCTGAAAACTGGATGACCGACGATATCGTGTACAGTGTTGGGGAAATGCTCGATCGGCTCACGATTGAACGAATCAAAATAGAAGACTACCAACAGAACATGACGGAGAAATCGAAACACGATATGGGCAACAAGATTCAGTTGTCGCTCAAATGGAGTAACCGCGTTTGCAGATATCTGGATCTCAAACTGCAGGAAATCAGCAGGAAAGGCTCCTATGAGTCAGTTGAGGAAACGAGAACCTACGATCTTGCTGGGGTAGTCGTGAGTACAGCTACTGACTCAATTCATCCGTAGCTATGCGGTAAATCTCAATAGGATCATATCTTGACTCGCCTCTCGATCGCTTGCTTGATCTACAAGAGCGTTGGATGGCTCAAATTCACGTATGAGCAAGTCCAGAAATATACCGACCTGGAAGACGCAGAATTTTTCTTCGTAGCAAATGATGCGACCCGCCAGGTATTACAGTACTTGAAGGAGGAGAATATTCCTCATTATATTTGGAACAATTCACCCGAGCAGCGTAAGGAGTGGTATATCAATAGCGTCTACCGCGCGTGGAACTTTGCCGGGCGCAGTGCTAAAGGACAATTTGTTGTCTTCATTAATTCTGACATGGCGCTCACCCCGAACTGGCTGGACAACCTCTACAACGCGTACAATGGGTCTAGCTGTCTAGCGTCCAGACTAGTTGAATCCGGAAAGCTTCCAAGCGGAGAGTACGGAATTGAGAAGAACTTCGGTCGGCACTACCGCGAGTTTAGAGAATCTGAGTTCCACAAGTATGCTGAATCGATTCGTGCAGCCCGAACAGAAAAGGGAGGACTGTACATGCCGCTGTTGATTAAGAAAACCGATTTCCTGTCTGTTGGCGGATATCCTGAAGGGAATATCGTACCTTACAGTGACATTTTCGCGCCAACTATCGCCAGACGGGGTGAGTCATGCGTGTCCGGAGACAAGGTCCTAATGGATAAGTTGAGGGTTAAGGGAGTGGTGCACCGGACGGTTTTCAACAGCATCGTGTATCATTTCCAGATGGGTGAAATGGACAGTGAATCCAGACGAGCCGAGGTCTCGGCAATCTTTAGAATGATGCAAGGCGATTTTGCACGATGGAAGAGGACTACTAAGACTATTGCTCGTGATCACCTTCCTGACTCAATCTATGGAGCATTAAAGGCCGCAATTCGCAGGAAGCGACATGAGGCGTAGTAGGTTACATATAGCCGCTTGATGTTGTGATGAGCGCTGCAAAGTTGGAATTCGGATAATGAAAGTGCTTGTTGTGGGCGGGGCGGGGTATGTTGGTGGCGCCGTAACGGACGCTTTGATGAATTCTGGACATGAAGTTCGCGTTTATGACGCATTGCTCTACGAGGAGTCTTACCGGAAACCCATCAGTTTCATCTATGGCGATGTGCGCGATACGGAACGACTGAAACGGCAGCTCAAATGGGCAGATGCGATGATATGGCTGGCCGCACTCGTCGGCGATGGTGCATGTGCTCTTAACCCGGAAATTGCTACGAAGATCAATCAAGATCAAGTTAGGTGGCTCGCTGAAAATTACGATGGACGCATCATTTTCACATCCACATGCTCAGTATACGGGGTTCATGACGCGATCGTAAATGAGTCGGGCGCAACCAACCCATTATCTGTATATGCTGCAACAAAGCTGGGAGCAGAGCATCATCTGGAAAAGAAGGACGCAATCATCTTCCGTTTCGGCACACTCTTCGGAGTGAGTGACTTGTTCTCAAGAGTGCGCCTTGATTTAGTCGTCAATACGATGACGGTTCGGGCTCACCAACAGAAGAAGGTGAGTGTGTTCGGAGGCGACCAGTACAGACCGCTGCTGCACGTGAAAGATGCGGCTCAAGCGATCGTGGGTAACCTATCAACATCGCACCGCGGGATCTTCAACCTCCACTGGAAAAACATTAGAATAATCGATCTCGCAAATGCAATTCGAGAACACTTCCCCGGCCTTACAATAGAACAGACCAGTATGAAATTCGAGGACGCTCGGAATTATCAGGTGACAAGCGAGAAAGCTGCGAGTACATGGGGCTTCAACCCGAAGAGGTCTGTGCACGATGGAATCGAGGAAGTGAAGGAACTGTTAGATTCAAACAGATTGAAGGACGTCGAGAACCCCCGATACACTAATCGGCAGTTTCTTTCGATGTTCAATTCGCACCTATACGAACCGGTTGTGACGAAAAATGCTTAGAGACTCAGCTTCCCCGAAGCTTATCAAAGGTTCGCTCTCTGTTGACGATCGCGGCGAAGTAGCCTTTGTTAATGATTTCAAACTTGACGGCGTCAAACGGTTCTATGTCGTCTCAAACCACAAGGCCGGTTTCGTCCGTGCGTGGCATGCTCACCGGCACGAAGCGAAGTGCGTGTTCGTGATTCAAGGTGCGGCCCTCGTTGGCGCTGTGCGAATCGATAATTGGGCCACTCCTGCAAAGGATCTTTCGGTCTCTCGTTTCGTTTTGTCAGCGAAGGACCCTTTGATCCTCTGCATTCCACCTGGCTATGCCAATGGGTTCATGTCATTGACTGATGACTCTAAGGTTGTCTTCTTCTCAACTTCCTCAGTTGAGGAGAGCAAGAATGATGACGTACGATATGACTCAAGATATTGGGATATTTGGCATGTTCAGGAGCGCTGAGAGGAGCGTCCAGTGAAGATCGCGATTCTGGGTTGCACCGGCATGCTTGGGTCGATGCTCCTGTCCTATCTCACACTTAATTCAGAGAATGATATCGTCGCCATTTCTCGTACCAAGTTGAATACAAATGGAAACTCAGAAGGGGGATTTCTAGATGCGGAGGCATCGAGCACAGATGACATCCTCAATGCCATCAGAGGATGTTCTTGGGCGATAAACGCGATCGGTGTCATCAAACCATATATTCACGACGATAACCCTCTTGAGGCCGAAAAAGCAATTCGCGTGAACTCACTATTCCCACATCTTATAGCGAAAGCAGCCGAAAAAGAGCATTGCCGGGTAATTCAGATCGCAACCGACTGCGTCTTTTCAGGCCAAAAAGGACGCTATTTAGAAACGGATCCGCAGGATCCCTTCGACGTCTATGGAAAGTCAAAGAGCCTCGGCGAGGTCTTCTCACCTAACGTCCACCATCTACGATGCTCCATAATCGGGCCTGAGAAGGCTCGGGGTGTATCGTTGTTGAACTGGTTTCTAGGGCAAAGTGCGAACTCCGAGATAAACGGTTTCACAAATCATTATTGGAACGGCGTGACGACGCTGCATTTCGCCAAAATATGCAAAGCAATCATGGAAGATGAGCTGCAACTGCCACACGTTCAGCACCTCTTGCCCAAGGATATCCTAAGCAAATATGAACTTCTCAAGAGTTTCGCTGTAAACTTTGACCGAACAGACTTAGAAATCAGGAGATCTGAAGCCAAGTCATCAATTGATCGAACACTCTCCACTATTGACGCTGATTTGAATCGTAAACTTTGGCAAGCAGCCGGATATTCCGATCCTCCAACCATAAACTCCATGATTACCGAACTCTCTCAGTTCAACTATCAAGACAACGCTGAGGGCCAATGAGCCAAGATTTCAAACGATACAAGATCGTCTGTATCTGTCAAATTTACAATGAGCTGCTGAAAGGAAACCTAGAGCGCTTTATCGAATACTTGACTCCGCTTGTGGACGATATCGTTGCTTGGGATGACGCAAGCACGGACGGTAGCTTCGACTATCTAATCAGGCACACGTCCCACGTGCTCCGAGGCAAAAGGACGAATTTTGCGAAGGAAATGCAGATCAAAAAAGTCCTATTGGAGAACACGCTGAAGCTCGGCCCCGACTTCATAATGTATCTCGACGCCGACGAAGTATTCACCGCAAACACTGCCACTAGGCTACAGGAGTTATGCGCCTATTGCGAGAAGAAGGAGCTTGATGGTCTGAGCTTTCACAAGCTTAACCTCTGGCGAAGCAAGTCTTGGCGGCGCATCGACAATCTTTACGACGAAGGATGGTTCGTACACCTGTGGCGAGTGACACCGAATATATCCTATGGAAAAACTCGCCAGGGGCTGCACCAGAACCCATATCCGCCGAGCATTAAGAAAATTGAGCGCGTATCGGACGTCCAGATTCTTCACTACGGGTTCTCTTCTGAACGCCTTCTGGCACACAAGTACCTCGTTTACCGGGCTTACGGGCAACGAGGATACCCATTGAATCGGTTGATTGATGAAACAACCATGAAACTGGAAAAGATCCCAGCCGCTCTATTTCCTGAAGGATTGTATGTGGATGATCCGTCGCCCAAACAGTTGACAACGGACGAAGCACTCGCATACGTAGAGAAATTCCGAGTGGAAGTACGTGAAAACACAACGACTCCACGATTCCTGTTTCTACATGTGTGGCTCAAAATGTTCGCAAGAACAGCACGCGGAAACGCAAGGAAAATGGCCAGACATCTTCCAAGTCCGATCTACAGACGCCTACGACAGATTTTGAGACGAGATGCGCTCTGACTTTTTCGGTTTATTGAATATCCAATTGTTGACGGTTTTTCGAATTTCACGAAATTAGATATTAGTCTCTGTTGAACTGGCACCAGCAATGTTGAGCAGCACTCAGGGCTCGAATATAGCCAGGAATTTCTGCAAGTTGACTGTGGCATCGTGGTTCGCGTAGAAAGTTCGGAGCGCGTTCCGTATCAACTGTTTCGAGAAATCCTGGTCAGTTATTAATTTTCGAATTGAAGCCGTCAACTTGTCCTTGTCCTCTTCGTCGACAACGAGACCGAAACCGTTCTCTCTAGCATACTGATTCAACCAAGCATAGGGTGGAGCGTGGATCAGTATCGGTCGACCGGAGACCAAATAATCTGTCATCTTGCCGGGAGTCGCCGTCGCAATAACATCGGGGCTGTGAGTATGCCAGCTGAGCGGTAGGAAGAGTATGGTTGCCGCGCATTGTATCCGCGGTATCTCTGACTGAACGGCAGTTCTCAGAGTCACGTTACTGCGAGACTGGATCTGTTGCCTAAAGCTATCCGACATGTAGGGCACGTAGAGCTCAAGTCGTATTGGTAGCTCTGGCAGCTCGTCCAGTGCGTGAATCAGATTGATGAGGCTCCTTTCTTGAGGGTAATACACTCCCCCGCTGTAGAGGATACTGTAAGGGGGGGAGGGATGGTATTCGGTCCTGTTGGATTCGTACGGCTTTGGAAAAACCGAATTATGAATAACGATACATTTGAATGAATCTCCATACCTCCTCCGGTAGAGCTGTTCAGTTCCCTCATTCGTCAACACGACTATAGACGCAGTTTTGAACAGAATCGGTTCGAAAATCGAAGCGAACAGCGACTGTACTAGTCCGGCGTAATTGCCTCTGTAAATATCAAAGAAGTAGAGTGCATATGGGATTCCGGTCAAGGTTGAAATAATATAACTCGAAATCAGTCCCGGCCCCGAATCGGAGAAGCCCAAAATGAATTCGACGTTTCTCTCCCGGCAAGCGCGTGCACCGACTCCAATCATTCTGACGATAGTCGTGAGAAAATGCAGCGTGGATTTCATCTCCCGATACAGTGGGACCAAGCCCGGAATCTTTTTCGTCAGGAACGACTTTTTGAAGCTGTGTGAGTGGGACCATTGGTAGTGTTTGGAGAGGAGACCTGGTTTTCAATAGGATCCGAATGATCACAGAAAATGTGCTCACCTGGCAGGCGGGGATTTGTGGGCAGGTGGCGTATCGACTCATATGTGGTGAGGACGCAGTACGACTCTCTCGAGAGCTGGGAAAGGAAGCTGTACAGGTTGATTGGGCCCCCAATCCTATGCGGAGCGACACTTGAGATGATAAGAGCCTTCCTTGGCAGGTTTAATGGAGTATTGATGATTGCTTCGGACATTTATGACCACGGCTTCTTAGTCGGCTCCGTGCATGATCCTATTTACTCCTCAAACACATGACTAGGGCAAATTGTAGACTGTGGGCGTTCTAGTGACGAAGTTCTCAGCGAGTATGTAGGTTAAGACAATCAACCAAAGGTAGGCCGAAGCTGGGATCGCGTGGAAATACTCTTTCTGAGACATTTTCATGGCGAACCAGTTGATTCCTCTAGAGGCGAGTGGCGCTAATGCTGCGAAAGCGATGAAGGAATTTCGGGGGTCCGGATTGGGGAATGTAAGAAAGAGAATTATTGCTGCAGCGAGAATCTCTGCTACGTAGAATCTTAGATTCGTAGGTGAGTCATCTTCCAAGAATCCTAAGACTGCGAACGGCAACGAGAGCGAAAATGCTTGTAGAAAGGAAGTTAGGGTTGAACGCCAATACGCACGCAGAAATGAATGAGGAAGAGAGAGGATAGTGGAAATTGCAAGACCTTGCGACGCGGACGTCCTGGTGCTGGCGCTGAAGTACCAACTGACATAATACTTCAATGCCCCTGAAGCCATGAACCAGGCAGAGGGGAGTGCAAAAGAGCACAGCGCGAACACGAGCGAGGCCTTGTACCACTTTTTGTTCAACAAAGCAAAGATGATTGCAAAAAGCGGCAGAAAGATCGCTATTTCCCGCGTCAATATGGCGAGGTTGCTAACCAATAATGCGCACAGGAATTTGACAGCTACGTGTTTCTCAGCCCTGCAAAATGACATCCACGCGAAGAGTCCCGAAATCAAGAAGAAGTACAGTCCCATATCGGTCATCACTGCGGAACCGTATACTAGATAGTTGTACGAGGTAACCACGATCAATGAGGCGACGAAGGCTGCCTTATTGTCAAGGCCCAGAAACCGTTTCCAAAAATAGAACGTGATTACTGCGCTCGCGTACCAGAAGCAACAGTTGACTATGGCAAAACTTGTCACAATGCCAATAGGTGTGTGACTGTCAATCACAGCAGCAAGGAAGGGCACAAGGATTCGAATAAGCCTGTAGGGATACGACAGCGGAGCCTTCCCCTCCAACCAGTAGGCAACGTTCACGTAATCGGGTGAATCAGATGAGATTCTTCCGAAATGAAATGAAGATTCAACGAGGCTGACCAAAAGCAGAGCCCCGACAAACGCGATATCCCCCCGAAGAAATCTTGTGTATGACGATTTGGTTACCAATTCGTGCCGCCGTGAGTTGGGGAAACGATTTCTGAATATAACATTATGTCGCGCCTTTATTGAGTTTCATTTTCGAAATTGCGGAGATACCTGTTGGCTGGAAGGAGTGTGAAATGCTGACGGTTCCGATAGAATTGCACGAAGATTGGGTCTTTGAGATCCAAGGATAACTCATATGGATTTCAAGACTAGGCTAGGAAAAGGAAAGGCCTGAAGAACGTACTGCTTGAACTAATTAAACTAAGGGGTCTCCAATGAAGCAGATCGTATAAATTTCGGAGGATCCTTCGCCTTGTAACTGTTTTTACTTAGGTAGGGTGGCACAAAAACTCCCGTTCGTGCCAATAGCAATTCAAGAGACGTTAAGCAAACGTCCACCGCATACTTTAGGGACCGTCGAAAATTGATGGATGATGCCTCGGGGAAATATCTAGTAGGACACGAGATCTCACCTATCCTAAACCCATGCCAAACTGCTTGTGCGATAATTTGGTTGTCAAATGCGAAATCGTCCGAGTCCAGATCGAAGGGGATTGTCTCAAGCAGTCTCCTTCTAAATGCCCTAAAACCTGTATGATACTCTGAGATGTTCGTATGCCACAAGATGTTCTGGATTGATGTCAGAGCTCTATTAGAAATATACTTCCACAGTGGCATACCCCCGTTCAAAGCCTCACGGACCAAGATTCTTGACCCCAGCACAATATCATATGGACCGTACGCGATCATGCACACCATTGCAGGTATCAGCTCTGGAGGATATTGATAATCGGGGTGAAGCATTACAATTATGTCCGCGCCCATCTCCAGAGCCGTGTGATAACAGGTCTTTTGGTTCCCTCCATATCCAATATTTCTTTCGTGTGCGACCACTTTCAATCCAAGTTTCCTAGCGATTCGAAGTGTGTTGTCACTACTTGCATCATCCACTAACAGAATCTCATCGACGAAATCCCGAGGAACGCAACCGTGAGTGACCTCAAGTGTCTTAGCAGCGTTGTATGCTGGCATTACAACCACTACCTTCTTTCCGTTTATCATCTCTTACACCAAACAGACTTCATCGAGACCTACAATTGCAATCATTGGGCAGCGCCGCTTTTTCGCGCGAGCACGAACATCTCGTGGCCCTGTGTAGTTCTGTTCCTGAAAAGCAAAAACTGTAGTCTACTGAACGGCCACCATAATATCGCCAATCCATCAAGAAAACCCGACAGAATGGAAATATCCCATGCGTTGAGCTTGCAGCTGTCTTTCGTAAGAACCTCTTTGTCCACACTATTGATCTCCGGCGGTGGCATTATTCTCGTGTATGCTCTGCGCATCATCCAGAAGAATGGATAAGTGAAGTCCCATAGCATTACGACCTCCAATCCTTGACTAGTCATTTTCACTCTAATCTCATCTACCGTGTACCGCCTGTAATGTCCATAACATGTGTCGTCCCAACGCCACTCCCTCGGATTACTTGGGACGGATGCAAGAACGTACCCGCCCGAACGTAGAAGCAATGACACTTTGAGGAGCGCCGCCTCATCGTCAGCTATGTGCTCGAGTACGTCCCACAAGAAGACCGTGGAGTAGAACCCACTTACACCCGTGAGGGAATTCTTTTCAACGACAACTCTCGGAAACCGCCTCAGTTTGTCGCGTGCGGTCGCGATAGCGGTATCAGAAAAATCTATGGCTTTACCTTCCCACCCTTTCTTGGCGAGATAGCTGCTCAGATCACCCGTTCCACAGCCCACATCAAGAAAGGGCGGTGTCAGATTGTACCCTGCAATGAGCTTATCCAGACAGTAGAACATATGTGCCTTCAGCGGTCGAAAGTTTACCAATTGGCAATCCGACACGTGACGCACCTTTGTAAGCCATAACCTTTCCCGCAGATCCAGGCGTAAGGGGAGTTAAGCAATTTGGTCGAAACATGGTCACATCAACGGCGCTAACAAATGCAACAGGTTTCTAGGAAACCGGGATACTGCTCCGAAAATGTTGCTTCCTGGGCATGAATAATCTGATCTACCTCATCCCAGGTTCGTTGCGAGGAACTTCGTCTTGAGCGATTGCAACCGTGTGTGAATCTCGCTTCCTTCAAGGTTCAATTTGATTAGGTAGGCCGCCTCGAGGCCATAGAGCCATCCTGCGAATAAAGGTAGGAGTTCACTCAGTTCCAGAGTGAGCTGAGAAAATAGAAGTGCCGCTATGACGGTCAATGCGAAAAGTCCTAGCCCGTCGAGACTTATCGCGAAGTAGGCGGCTAGGAATGGCATAACCCAAATGATATGTTCAATCCCGCCAAATGAACTAACCATAACGACCAGCAAACACGCGGTGGTCAAATGAGTAAGCGATGCTTTCCTCCAATGCTCTTTGGCCAAGTAGAGTTGAACAAGAAGAAGAAACGGAGTCAGCCTAAACAGGGCGCTCCCTACTGGTATTCCGTAGAAGTAGAGAAGCCAATACTCCTTCAAAGGCACTGCAATCAGTCCCGCAACTGCAACGTTGAGAGATCCCATCAAGTGGACCTCCATAAGAAACAACGTTACCAACGGCACGAGGAAGGCGAGGAACAGCTTCAGCGCCGAACGAATACTGTCTCTGAGCGCATAGACTAGAAAGAAGGGTAAAGCTAGAAACGGAAAGAGCCTAAGTATGCCTGCCAATGTCAAGAAAAGTCCGCTGTAGACCCACTGCTTCTTAGTGCCGCACAGCACGGCGAGAATGAGAACAGCGGCTGGAATGCCATCGAAGTACCCCGCCCACAATGTCCAGTAAATGTTGTATGGATTTAGGTACCAGGCGCAGAGTGCAATGCCTCCGTTTCGGCTTGATCCAGTTTGTTGTCGAACGAGGTGGAAAAGGAGAATCCCTATGATGAGATCGAATAGGAGAATTGGAAATCTCATCAGGAAGTTCAATGCGAATGCTGGCGACGAAGAAGAGGCAATCATTTTTGCCAAGGGCGGATGTTGAAGGGGGAGAAGTGTCCACAACCAGTAGAAGGGTGCAAGGAAAACGAAAAGTCCAGTGTAGGCCCCGTATAATGATCCGGAAGGCAATCTGCCCTTCTCGAAATCTGCAAGAACTAAACTTGCCCCAATAATCCAATTGACCAAATCTGTTCCAGGCATTATTTGTGACACGAGTACAATCATCACTTTCAGAAATCCCACAACAGTGACTACCATCATCCACCTTCGTGAGAGTCCCAGCAACGCTCGTTTCTCCCACCGTCATTATGGTCTCGAGACAAACCAGCCGCGAGCAACTTCCAATGCGTATATGAAAATCGATGCATATAGCGCCGAGAAAAGAAGGGGCTCCACAAGTCCTGCCGCGGGGCTCTTTAGGAAAGAGTCAATCAGCTGTGTGTACCAGGGCAGGTTTTTTCCTTCAAGCGGTATCAGAAAGAGACTGTAACCGCTCGGTGTCAGGTACCCACTATTCTCGATGAACCACGCTCCAAGCGCCAAACAGAGGGTTATGACGAGAAACTTCAGCCGTTCACGCTTCACCAAAATTACATCTAGAGTTAGAAATGGCAAGACCCAAAGAAAGTACTGTGGATAGGGGTTAGAGAACGTATAGTAAACGAGCAGCACGGGCAAGATTGTGTCAGTGATCCCGCTGATTCTCTTGGCGAAGAGCCACATGGTGAAGTAGAGAATAACAAGCGCAACCGACGCCGCGCTGATATAGCTAGGTGGAGCGAACACGAACATCGCACTCATTGGCTGCGTAATAGGCGAATAGGATGTGAAGGGAGCCAGACTGAATTCGCCCGTCGGAAAAACCCAGCTGAGATATGCCGCTAATCCAGACAACGTTATCCCCCCCATTATAGATAGTGACTTGACGCTTGTCTTCAATCTCTCTTTGGCATAGAGGAATACTGGCGGAATCAGAAGTATAGGAAATAACTTGATCCAGATACCGCCTGCAAGAAGTGTACCCGCCACGATCTCATGTTTGCGAACTAGGAAACTGACGGCTAACAGAGTCAGAAGCGTAGCGATCACGTCTGGAACCCCAAGCAACTCGATTGCGAACATCGCGAACGGATTCAAAAACCAAAGTATGCTGGTTGCTCTCGCCTTCCGCAACGAGGCAAGTCTAGAAACCATGAGGTACAATGTGACTGTAATAGCGACATCGAAGACGAACATCGGTAGGCGGAGAAGCAAAGACAAGAGGTGATATTCGTTTAAGATTGGAAATGGAGGGGTTGACCACCAATTCATCAGTGCTAGTTGCAAGTCTGTCACCTGCAGGTTAGCGTTCGATATTGAACTCCAAAATCGGAAGATCAGCGACGTACAAAGCGATCCCAGCGTCGTTCCCCCCAGATTGAAAAGCTATGGGGGCAGTAATGTCTTGTAGATCCTGACTCGCTGGAGCTGCCGCTGAGAGTAAGAGTTTCAGGACTGCTGTAACGATCATTAGCAGCAGGAACGCACTGCGATTCTCAACGAAAACTGACAGTTCGTGAGAAAGTACGTTGGCGATTCTGCTTATCTGTCTGGTGCTACGATCTAACATTGGTCATTCCCCGCACTTTACAATGTAGCCCCGGGTGTCTCGACAAGAACGGTTTGGCTCCTGCAGCGCTTCAGAGTAGGTGAAGTTTCCCTCCCTGATCACGATTCGCCCAAAATGTGAAAGGACCACATGGTTCTCTATGCCTTCTCTCCATGCGATTCAAAATAGGGTTTTGTTCCTTTCTAGGAGATCACGCACTTCCTCTAGGTTCTTGAAAGTGCCGATATCATAATGCCGCTTATCCGTGAGGTAAGCAAATACGGCCTTTCGGGCACTAAGGAGGCTTGGGACTACGTGCTGCGCAAAGTCTATCTTCGGTCTGCAGTAAGACAGAACCTCGTCCTTTTCCACAATGTCGATGCCCATGCTGACCGGGTACTCCTTCAGGATCGGTTTCTCCTCGAAAAACGTCACTCTCCCATCGTCCGCGACCCGAGCCACACCATAGTCCATCGGGACAGTTGTACTCATAGCGAGCGTGCAGGTCGATGTCTTCTTAATGTGAAAATCCATCATCGCCTTCAAGTCCATATCCGTGAGAACGTCGCCATAGTAGAGAACGAATGTATCGCCGAGCAGATCAGCAGCCGCGCCTATTGCTCCTGCTGTGCCAATTCGCTCTGCGACCGAATACTCAATCCCTACCCCGAACCTTTCGCCATCTCCCAAATGATTCCGGATCAATTCGAACTCGTTTTCAGAGATCAACATCACAATATCGTTGATTCCATGATGTTTCAGATAATCGATAATGTACTCGATTACGTATCGGTTGCCTATCGGAATCAACGCTTTAGGCACGTATGCCGTTATTGGATAGAGCCTGGTCCCGGCGCCCCCAGCGAGAATCGCCGCCTTCAAAGACACTCATCCGCCAACTAAGCGGCATAGCCCTTTAAGCCTAAGTATCCTCCTGATACACGACGGAGAACTTCAAGGCGAGTAGTTGGCGTCCAGTTTGGAAGTAGTTGTTGGGATCCCAGCTCTAAACGAAGAACGAACAATTGCAAAACTCATTGTACGCTCAAAGATGCTTGCAGATCGAGTTCTTGTGGTCGATGACGGAAGCAAAGACGACACCGCGCTAATTGCGGAAAAACTTGGCGCCGTTGTTATGAGACATGGGAAGAATCTGGGAAAGGGAGCCGCAATCCGCGATTGTTTCCAGTGGGCGTCGGCAAATTGGTGCAGACGTCCTAGTAACTTTGGATGGGGATGGTCAACATGACCCATCCAGCATACCCGCATTACTAGATAGCTTGCGAACGACCGGAGCAGACGTAGCTATAGGGGCTCGAACAACCAGACCCGCCGACATGCCTAGACATAGATGGCTTGGAGGGAGGATGCTCGACATGTCCACGCAGGTAAGAGCAGATGAACGGATCGTGGACACACAGAGCGGCTTCAGAGCCTACTCCAGAAAGGCGATCGAAGAATTGATGGCAACCGAGTTCGGGATGGGCATCGACTCGGAGATAATAATGCGTGCGCATCGAGCGGGCATGAAAATTGTCGAGGTGCCCATCACCGCAAAATATGCTGACCTCAAATCGTCATCACATAATCCTATTATGCACTGGCTGGACGTACTCTTCAGCCTAGTGAAATTTGTCTCAATTAGGCACCCCTTGCTCTTCTACGGCGGATTCGCTGCGGCTAGTCTGATCGTATCTTCCATATTTGGTTTCATGACAATTGACTACTATCAACATTGGGGGCGAGTGATAACGAACCTCGCGCTCATTGCTGTCGCATCCGGCATCATAGGATTACTCGCTCTCTTTACCGGCATAATCCTATTCACACTAATCACAGTAGTCCGAGAAGCATTAGTCGCGGAAACCGAGTCAAGAACGATTCGAGAGAATTTCCTTGTAAATTTCTTCTGTTTGAGCCGCGGTGGTGCTCCAATCGTGCGATTCAGCGAATATCCTACCATTCCTTCCCAGCACTCGTGTCCAGGCGCGGTCCTTTTCGAGTTTCAAGAGGGCTTGGGCGAGTTGCTTGGGGTCGTTGGGTTGGACCAACAGCCCATTATATCCATCTTTTACTACGCTGGGAATTCCTCCAACAGTGCTGGCGACTACTGGTTTTCCAGTTGCATTGGCTTCGAGGAGCGTAAGCCCGAAGCCTTCCGACATATCCTTGCTCGGTAGGACCAACGCATCCGCAGCAGCATAATACTGAGCCAACTTATCGTCTGGGATGTTCCCTGCGAAAATCATCATTCTCGAAAGGCCGTACCTCACGCAAAGTGCTCGATAGGACTCCTTTAGATCTCCATCGCCAACCACAATGAGCCTCATGTCAGGGCAAGTCTTGCCAGTGATCCTCAACGCCTCCATGAGGACATCCAATCCTTTGTAGCCATGCCACTTTGTCAAGGCCCCGACAAAGAGAAAGGTGAACTTCTGGCCTAAACTCAGGCTTTTCCTGATCTCCTTGCCACTGACTTTTGGATTGTAACGTTCGCAGTCGACGCCATTCGGGACAACTGTGACTAAGCCGTGAAGCGATTTCAGGATTCGTGAACGTTTGGCGTAGGTTTGGGAGGTGGAGATGATTCTTCGATAAGGCCGAAGATAGTTTGGGAGGACGAACCTATCATGAGCCTCGATAAGAAATCTCGCCCCCGCCGTCACGGGGGGTAAGTCATTGTGCCAAGTTAGCACTGCCGGGACGGATTTGCATCCGGATGCGAGTGCCACATTGAAGGCTATGTAAGGACTGGGGAAATTTGCGTGAAAGATATCCACGTCAAGATGATACAACTCCATCGCCAAGCCTGGCATTATTGGTGTCCCGTAGAGCCTCCCAAGAATCCTTAGGCGTCTGATTCGTATACCATCTTGGTTGCCTGTTCCAGGTGGGAGTGGATCGCTTCCACACAAAACAGTAACATTATGCCTGCGCCTTGCCAATGCCTTGGAAAGGTTGTACGCGTAGGTCTCTGCGCCTCCGCGCCAAGGCGGAAAGAAGCTGTTTACCACTGCGATATTCATGATCTTATCCGTCCGTATGGACGTCTTTGATAGCCTCTAAGCATTTCAACTAATTAACCGAGAAACATGCCAACTAAGTTATGCAACCTTACTTTCATG
The DNA here is from genome assembly GCA_963835925.1 of Candidatus Bathyarchaeota archaeon. Taxonomy (GTDB): domain Archaea; phylum Thermoproteota; class Bathyarchaeia; order 40CM-2-53-6; family 40CM-2-53-6; genus FEN-987. The sequence continues at coordinate 331,408 of CAWIHH010000004.1, read as the reverse complement.
GTCACATCACAGTCGTCATAATTGACGACTCACTAATTGCTATGAAGTCAAGATACTTAACTCGAATCTGTCATTCATTTTCTGTGATCTTAGCTGTCTCGCATGACTGGGTGCTCGAGTGGACTTAAGTGTCAAACTCGCTTGTAAAATGGTCGGAAGTGTGAGCCCTTTGAGGTACAACCGCGAGGACAATTGCTGGTGCGTTGGGCATTGAACATTTCCGCAGCATACAAGCGCAGTGCCTCCTTTTGCATTGGATTTGTAATATCCATACGAATTATTTGTGTTTCATTTCTTTACAATGCGCTCAGAACGAAGGGCATATTCAACGTGCCGTTCATGGGGGCGGTGAAACTTCCCTTCGATTGGCTCTACCTTTTTTCTGCATGGGATTCGGCGTACTACTATTCAATAGCCCAATACTGGTATCCTTCGTCATTGTCACCACAATGGGCTTTCTTTCCGCTCTATCCATCCATCGTCAGGGCGCTCTACCTCGTCGGAATCGACGTGCCAGTGGGGGCGTTTGTTGTTGCTACGATTGCCGGATTGGTGAGTATCCCGTTGCTTCTGAAAATCGCAGGCAAATACCTTCCGCCCGAACAAGCCTTCGAGGCCGCGTTGCTTTACTTTCTATTTCCCCCGGTCTTTGTGTTCTCAGGCGTGAGCTATTCGGAATCGGTATTTCTTCTTCTATCTCTTCTATCTTGGAATTATCATTTGCAGGGCAAAGAGGTAAGGGCATGTCTTGCCGCCGGCTTCTGTACACTTACCAGGTCGTATGGGATTCTCATAGCGCTCCCCCTTGCCTACAACTTTCTGCGCCGCCGGGAATTTAGGAAGCTAGCATGCTTAGCCATCCCAACAAGCGCGCTGACGGGTTGGCTAATCTATGCATATTCTAAGACGGGTTCGTTAGCTGTGTTCGCTGCTCGCATTTTTTGGAGCAGCCAGAATTCAATTATCTTCCGCACTGCACTAATCGAACTTGCTCAGAGTAGGCTTGACTCACTCCAAGTATTGCTCTCTTTTCTGTGGAAGTATTTTCCGAATGCGCTTGCTGCACTGGTATCTGTTTTACTCGTTGCTCTATTTTCGCTCGTAGTGTGGAAGATGGAGCCTGCCCTTGGGCTCTATTCAGTGGTATCTCTTTCGGTAATACTCTACTTCGGTTTCTTTCCTAGTTTCGGATCATCTCCACGCTACCTCGCCTTCATTTTTCCAATAGCATTGGCCCTTGGCACAAAGAGAAAGTGGCTATTTTATTGTGCAGTCATCACATTTCTGGCACTGTGCTTCGTAGGATGGTGGGCCTTCTTGACCGATGGCTTCTTCTGAGCCTCATCAGGCTCCCTCGATGAGTGTTGCCCGATTATAGCTTCTTAGTGTAGAGTTTCTACCAATCGTAGCAGCGCTGAGGCAACATATCATGATATATTAACAATGAAAAGGGCGATGTCATTGGGACAGGCTTTCCACCGTCGATAGATTTGGTCAAGAATGCGTGGATAGCAAGCATTAGGGGCAGATAGCTTTGCAGCCTTAGCGTCCCACTCGATCTAGGAGCTTTTTGCCATGGGAAAGGAATCCTCATTTTAATCTTTGTTTCAGTTGTGAACCAAATGACTTGGTCTCTAACTCTGTCAAAATATGGGCGTCACGGATGCTATAACTTTCTATAACTCTTGAACTAAGAATGAGTTCCTGCTTCCCTAAGACAGTAAGATTCTCGGAACAGCTTTAACCTCCCAGGCTCTTTGTAACAGTTTCAAAGGCAATAATTTCAGGTAACGCTATGATTGCTGCGATTTACAATTCACATATGCTTCCGATGGGCGGCAGCGAAAGGGTAACGCTTGAAACGATTGAGGTTCTGGCAGATCTTGGCTGGACGGTTGATCTTTACTTGGTCGCCGATTTCAAGCCGATAGACCTTGCCGCGGGTCTTGGCCACACAGTCAGTGCTCGATGTCGATTGCGGGTTACCAGGGTCCCATCTTACAGGCAGAGCGTATGGCCTTAGAAGAGGGGGGATTTACTTGGACTTGGCTAGGAGTGTCTTGGACAAACGAATCGGACCGTGTGATCTTTTCGTTGACATGGTGCCGTTTCTTAGCAGTCATCTTGCGCCATACCTGAGACTGCCCGACATAGTGTATTGGAACCTTCTTCCCAGTGACCTTTCGTGGTTGAGGAACAAGCACAGTAACCTAGAAGAGATTTACCTTGCTCCAATCAGAGTGCTTGCTCGCACATTTGTTCATAGATGGAAACGAGTGCAGGTCCATATCGCTAACAGCAATTACACAAGGAATAGGATCATTGAACGACTGTCTGCGGACTTGAATCCAATCGTCATCTACCCGCCGGTCGACATACCGATTTGGTCAATTGGCTCCAATTCCGAACTGCGTACTGGAGTTGCCAGCCTAAGTAGATTTGAGACGTGGAAGAGGCATGATCTACAGTTGAAAATCGCTCGTGGTTTAGATGAAAGATTGAGGATGATTGGCCGCTCGGTCACATACAGAGAAATTGCTCATCTCGCACAATTGAGAGCAGCCGTCCGAGGAAATGATCGCACAGAGTTCTTTCCGAACGTGTCACAAATAGAGGCAAAGAAAATCCTCGCATCGAGCAAGGTTTTCCTACATACTGCGGATGCAGAGCCGTTCGGGATTTCCGTTGTGGAGGCCATAGCTGCTGGCTGCATTCCTGTTGTGCGAAATGAGGGGGGTGTTTCAGAGATTGTCCCGTATGATGAACTTCGTTTTGATACAATTCAGGAAGCTCAAGAAAAAATACGTGAAGCCCTCAGTGGAGAATTCGATCATCTTTACCAGAAGCTGAAACACCATATACAAAGATTCGAAACTGCGGAGTTCCGGAAGAGGTTCGCGGATTGTTTATCTGATATCGCTGGGTGAGCCTACTGGCTCTTCTTCAACGCGCCAAGCTCCCCTATGATTACCTGTTTTTGTTTGACTTTCTTAGCGAAATCTGCGAATGCTCTGTTCCATTTATATGTGGTGACATCATGTGAAAGCAAAATCCCGTCGATACCCAAATGCTTCCAAGCAGTGAAGTATTCCCAATACATGTTTTCGTATGTGTGTTCACTGTCGTGAAGAAAAATATCAATTTCTTTTAAGTCGTCTAGGACGATCGGTAGTTTTTCAGAGGTTAAGCCTATCTCAAGAGTCCAGTTTGATCGCAGTTCTTCTGGAACAATCCAACCAGTTTTAAGTCCCGGAGGTAAAATTCCTGGCGAGTTGTGATAATACGGTTTGACATTGTATTGTGCCAATGTCTCTTCATAGTCTGGCATGTCAATCGAATAGAGTCTCCCTTTTCTGTTCTTGCGAATTGCTTCCAGAATAAAGGCAGAAGATAGTCCCGATGCCACGCCGGTCTCGACAACCCGTAAGGGTTTGATGATTCTGCATAGAGTGTATAGCACTTCTGGTGAGCCTACCTGGCCCAAACATCGACCTAAGGAACCGGCCACCTTCTTCGTGCTCAGGCATACTGTGTCAGCCTCTGCTTCATTGAAGTATTCGCGGACCACGGACTCGGTTGTTGCACATATCTTGGCTATGCGAGTGTATTGGCGCTTCTTGCTGTGTTTTGAAATGATCTGATTTCTCGCCATTTTGTCACCGAACAAAAATTTTAGACTATCAGCTGGATGCAACAAACCAGTGTAAAAGAAATCTCGCATAATCGAGGTCTTGCTCAATTCAAATCAGCTGCTCTCTTGCCTAGAGGCGTCTTGTCTTCAACTACAAATGACATTGACCCCCAGCCGTACTGGCAGTATGGAATCAAGGCAAACTTTTCGTTTCCGTCGAAGAATTCTGTTGATGCTCTGCGTTCCCCAGAAATTGTTAACTTAGTCCAGCAATAGTAATCGTCGAAGGCAATAATCATCCCCTGCTTGAGTCTACTGGAGAGAAACTTGAGAACAGCTTTGGTAGAACTGTAAAGATCACAATCAATGTATGCCAATGATATGTTTGTCGGAAGAACGCTGCTAGGCTTCTCAATGCTTATCGTATCTTGAAAGAAACCTGGAACAATATCGTAGTCTCTTTCTGGAATTCCGTTCCGAAGGCATATGTCTTTGAACTGGTCGAGTGGTGTCCTCAACCAGCCCTCTCTCCATTTGGGGTGCTCATCTTCCAGACCCTGAGGGCGAGGAAGACCTTGAAAGGAATCAAACGCCCATAGATGACAACGGTAGTTTGCTCTGCGCGATTCACTAAAAGCCAAAGGAAATGAGGTAGGTCCGACACCAAATTCAGCGTAATCTCCATCTATCCCGTTGAAAGACAATGCAACAAAGGCTCTTCGAAAAAACTCTCTCCGCTGAAATCTCTCATGGGCCTCATAATTGTTGTCTAGTAGCGCCTTCACGAGATCATAGTCCTCTTCTAGAAATGTCCTGATCTTGCGATAACTGTTACAAAGGCCTGCGATTCGTTGCATTGGGATTCTCTTGCCTCTGCCTTGTTCATCATTTCAAGAATAACTCTGTTTGGGTAATGCTCAAAAGTGCTCACTCGTAAGTACCGATCATGCACGCTGCATGAGAAACAAACGACGTGACCATAGCGCGGGAGCTTACGATGTCGCGTCACGGAGATTTGCTGAGCCAACGAAATTGACGTGCGTTGCGGTTACTGGGTTTTGTAATACGGCGTCAACACCGGTTAGTTCGTGGGGCCTTCCGTTCAGGACCGCCCGAACTCAGCCAGCCACGCTAGGTGCGGCCTGGAACTATTGGCCGTCACGGGCCACTAGCTTCGTCGTAGCGAAGAGTCCAAGTTGAACAGATCTCGCAATTTGGGGCACTCCAATCAGGTCCTCTATTATCAGTAATCCTCGCGAAAGAATTGCAAACGCCAGCGCCAACCGGATATCGACTCCCAGCAGCAGAAAGATTCCCACGATCGCACCCTCCTGGAAGCCTATGCCGGAGGGCGTGAGGGGGACAAACCCAAACGCGGTTATGAGAGGATGCATTAGGAAAAAGCCCAGCCAACCAATGTTAGTTATTCCGATGGCCAAGCCTAGGAAGTACCATTCGAAACCCTTCAGAATCCAAGAAAATGTGGAAACCAACGCAATCTCAGGAATCATACTCCGAGCCTTCATCACGGTTCTCTCCAAACTCCTCCAACTTCCCCATCACGCCACCCGTGAACCGAGCGAGAAATTTCCAAGAAGCGATCTTGCGGATTATTGCCGCTGCGCTGGGTGACCAAATTATTGCCGCCAGTGCAAAACCTCCGAGCATCATCAGCCCAACCCCTATGCCGCCGATCCACAAAAGCTGCCGCGTGAAGGTTGTTTGAGTGAAGAGGTAGATCAAGGCCAAGGCTCCGCCAATAACCTTTACGAGAAACTCAATCGACTGGATGCCGAGAACGCACGAAAGGCTCGCTGACGTCTCAATGCTCTGATTCTTCAGATAAATCGGCGTGAGGACATATCCAGATCTTCCGGGGGTAACATCGCTAGTCAGCATGCCACTGTAGTGTGCTAGGAGTGTTCTACCGAAGGTCGCCTTGATTCCTTGCTTTCTTAGAACTCTGATTATTCTTACGGTGAACAATACGTTGATCAGGAAATATGCAAGAATCGCGAACACGAAATATAGCGGGTTGGTCCTGGTGATTACCGTGACCAACGTATTGATGCCCACATACCACACTAATCCTCCAACTATCGCTATCATTAGCAAGAGTTGCGAGAGTAGGCGCAGCCCACCCCTCAGAGGTCGTATATTTTCTCACCGTAGTCAAGATTACTGCTTGGGCGCAAGAGGAAGACCTCTGCAGCCAACCTTTCCCCTGACCCTCCGATTGAAATTCGGACAGGTGAAACATTCAAGGAAGGACACGGCCTTCAGCTTGACAGGGCAGTCTACCCGTCCTTCTTCATGCGGGCTAGCATCTTGCCTTTGACTGAGCCCTTGACTGCCTCCAATGATTCCTTAGGCGACGGGAGGGCTTTGGGCGGCGTGAATATGTCTACGAGGTACTTGTCATCTTCACCCTTCTGGACAGGCGTGGAATCGCCATTAGCGGGAGCGTTCGTGCTCATCTCAACTTCAAAATGAAGCATCATGTTAAACCGATAAATGTCTTTCCCAATCATGTTGGTTTCTGAAGAACATGAACTACTGCCGGATTTGAAAGTGGCATCAATCTCTCTTGTTTCCAACAATCTTCTAGCAATTACAGTCAGCGACTAGGGCTGCGGACCGAAACAGCTCGCAGACCTGACAACAGTCGGAACTTGAAACTCTTCGCCACCAAGGTTATGGTTTCATTTGGTTTTGGTAAATAAGTCAGCTTGTCTTCCTAGAAGCAACTTTCTTGAAAGACCATGAGCTTGCGTTCTTTCCATGCGATTGAGACCTCTGACCACCGCAACTGGCACCTTCTCAGTTCCCTGTCCCATAACGAGCTCAGCAGCAGCCGCCACCTCATCAGCGATCGCTACGAACTTGTACTTCAATTCATATCCGAAGAGATCCTTCTGACCTCTATAATCCGTAATCGGCTCGATCCCTGAAACTCCTATGGCAAACTCAACCTGCCCCACTCTCAAGGGGCGACTATAGGTGTCGGCAACTATGACACCAAGTCTCCTTTCCCGAAAGCTCTTCAAGTCGCTTTCTCAGCTTCTCGCGGAAGTATCCGCGTCTTCCGGAAGTCGCGTGTAAACCGTTCGCCCAGTCGACGTTCGATTTGTCTACTCCGGCATTGAGGCAGACAAATCCATCTTTTCTTCGTACCACTAGGGCCTGTCGGTCGGCACGGATTACTTTCACCGAATCTCTCATAATCAGTTCAATCAATCTTGCATCCTTCTTAGTTCGTTTCGAAATGAAACTTGGATCTTCGGCGTGGTTTGATGTCTGAGATATCGACGAGGAGGTCCTCCGCTTTCGAAACTATCTTTTGCGAGACAACCACGATATCGTCCATCCATCAACTCTAAACCCTCAACTTTCATCGCGTCCATGATCAATTGAGCCGCATCATCACCAGGATTGATCAGGGGAATCTTCTCTAATCCGTAGATCGAAATTGTTCTCGCCAATTCTGATGCACTCTCTTCGTTTCTTGTCACTTGACGTTCGCCTCGGCACCTACATCCTTAAATAATATGTACTCTTCGCCAACGGACAATTCAAGTCAACTGCGGGAATACGGAGTGGAGACCAATTATCAGCGGCACAGGATTAGGGACCTTTGAAACCGTAGCTCCTTGGGGAATAATCGGAATCGCGATAATCAGCCTACTGTATGCACTCTGGCTGCGATCAGGAGTCATCAAGAAGGACATGGGCACCGCCAAGATGCAAGAGGTATGGAACGCCATTAGGGTTGGGGCCGACGCCTATCTGAGCACGCCAGCTGCGAACCATCTTGCCGCTGATCGGCGTTTTGGCCGTCGGGCTCTTCCTCAGCGTGTACGTTGTTCACCCAACTCCAGAAGCAGTCGACGTATTCGGAAACAATGCTCAAATAGTCATCGCCGTCGGCCGCATGGCTTGCTTTCGTACTAGGTGCATCATTCAGTCTCATCGTCGGTCAATTCGGCATGCGCATGGCCGTTCAGGCAAATGTGCGCGTCGCCTCTGCCTCACGACGGGGTTTCAATGAAGCGCTATCCATTGCCTACTACGCAGGCACAATAACAGGAATGCTGACCGACGGTCTAGGCCTGCTCGGGGGTACTTCAATATTCATTATATTCGGTCGAGCTGCACCCGACGCACTGCTGGGATTCGGTTTTGGGGGAACACTCCTTGCACTGTTCATGCGAGTTGGGGGAGGCATATTCACAAAGGCTGCCGATGTAGGGGCAGACCTAGTTGGGAAGGTTGAAAAAGACATCCCTGAAGACGATCCGCGTAACGCCGCTGTAGTCGCAGATCTAGTAGGTGACAACGTGGGAGACTGCGCTGGAATGGCGGCCGACATCTTCGAATCCTATGAAGTCACCATTGTCTCAGCCCTGATACTTGGTTTGGCATTGATGACACTTGATCCAACGCACAGTCTGAAATGGATTTTATTCCCTCTCATTATTCGTGGCATTGGAGTAATCTCATCGATTATTGGCACCTTCTCAGTGCCGATTTGGGCAAAATTCCCGATCAAATTCTTACGGGCTCGAAACGCCGAAGACGCAATGTTTCGATCCTACGAAGTGTCCAGCGTCAACTCGATCTTCTGGTCATTTGTAGTCGCCATTCTCTACGCGGGTGACTGGCGGCTCGGAGCACTGATAGCAATCGGAGTTGGATTGGCTGTGGGCTTTAACCCGCTCACATCCTACTTCACGGCCACGGACAAAGCACCAGTGAAAGGGATTGTCAAATCCACGAGAGCAGGACCAGCGACAACTATCTTGACAGGCCTTGCGAGCGGTTTGGAGTCTTCCGTATGGGCGGTCGTGTTAATTGTCGTAGCTATAATCCTAGCAATGATACTCTATCCTCCGTCAACTGGAGTGTTCACGCTCTACGCTATCGCTATGATCGGGATCGGCATGCTAAGTCAAACAGGCAACAATCTGGCCATGGACTCCTTCGGCCCAATCAGTGACAACGCCAACGGCATCGGCGAAATGGCCTGGCATGACCTAGTTGACGATGAGACGAAGAAGGGTCGCCAAATAATGGCCGACCTCGATGCAGTAGGCAATACGACTAAGGCCATCACGAAGGGCATCGCCATCGCGTCGGCAGTAATCGCAGCAGTGTCACTGTTCGCCTCATATATCACGGCGGTAGGCCTGAAGAGTATCAGCGTATCTGAAATCCCAGTCTTCATCGGTCTATTACTTGGTGGAGCCTTGCCTTGGATGTTCAGCTCCTTATCTATAAGGGCCGTATCGCGCGCTGCAAACCTAATTGTGGATGAAGTACGCCGTCAATTCCGAATTCCAGGCGTGATGGAAGGCACGGTGGCGCCTGATTACAGGAATGTGGTGACCATTTCCACGCTATCCGCACAGAAGGAGCTTGTGCCACTTGCAGTAATTGCAATGGTCGTACCAATCATTGTGGGTCTGACGCTGCAGGTGGAAGCATTAGGCGGTTTCCTGGCCGGGATCATAGTGTCCGGACAGTTGCTGGCTGTTTTCATGGCTAATGCTGGAGGGGCTTGGGACAATGCGAAGAAAACTATCGAAGACGAGCCTCGCAACCTGGCGGCCAACACAGGCAAAGGCAGCGACCGCCACAAGGCTAGCGTCGTCGGAGACACCGTCGGCGATCCCCTGAAGGATACTGCGGGTCCTGCTCTGAATCCGATGGTCAAGGTGGTTAACCTAATCTCGCTGATCATAGCACCAATCCTTGTCGCTGCGAAGCCTGGCTGGGCGCCTTGGTTTGTGGCGGTGCTGCTGATCGCGTTGGTAGGCTGGGCTTACAGAAGGAGCCAGCGCGAAATAGCCCCAAAGGAAGAAACGGAACAGCAGCTGCCTAACCCGATGAGTCAGGTCAAATAGCTGAACGATTAGAGGCTCGGCTCAGAAGTCGCGGCTCCGATGATTTTGATTCGTGGAATGAGTGAGAACCATATTAAACACGTCTGCAATACGGGACTCGGGTGCAGGTTTTGCAGCTTGGTTCCCAAGCCTCGAAGAGAGCGCGGGGGGTCGAGTACGCAATTCGCGATGTGATGGTGAAGGCGGAAGAGCTTAGGCGAAGCGGCAAGAGAATCCTATACTTGAATATTGGCGACCCAGTCAAATACGGTTTCGAGACTCCTCCACACATAAGACACGCATTGGAGACGGCGGTCGAGAACGGTTCGAATTACTACTCCCCTTCTGAAGGAATTAAGGAACTTCGCGAAGCGGTTGCTGAGAAAGAGAGGCGCGTGAATGGAGCGCAAATTGATGCGGACAAGGTCATAATCACCAGCGGGATTTCGGAGGCCATACTCTTCCTGATGGCTGCTATTGTGAACCCTGGAGATGATGTTCTGATGCCCGGCCCCTCTTACCCTCCCTACTTAGCGTATGCCAAGTTCTTCGAAGGTACCCCTGTAACGTATAGTACAATTGAAGAAAGGGGGTGGGCGCCTGACCTGGTCGACTTGGAAAGCAAGATCACCGAGCGAACGCAGCTTATCGTTATAATCAATCCAAGCAATCCTACGGGCTCTGTATACTCAAGAGACGATATCGTTCAGGATTCTGGAATTGGCTGCCGCCCACAACATTCCAGTCGCTGCCGACGAAATATATGACAGGATCCTCTATGACGCAAAGTTCTCCAGTGTCGCTTCGTTGGCAAGAGACGTCCCGCTGATAGGGTTGAACGGGTTCTCGAAGGCGTACTTGATGACAGGATGGCGGCTTGGATATCTCTACATTCAGGACCCGGCAGGAAGGCTGGCGGACGTTTGGGATGGTATCCAGCGGCTTTCTCGAGTAAGGCTTTGTGCGAGCACTCCGGCACAGATTGCCGCCGTGGAGGCGTTACGAGGTCCGCAGGATCACATCGGCGATATGGTATCAAAACTGAAACGCCGTCGAGACTTTTCATTGAAACGAGTCAATGAAATCTCAGGGCTCAGTGCGGCGAAACCTGAGGGTGCATTCTACATTTTTCCCAAAATCAACTGCCTTGGGACGAAGTGGAACGATGACGCGGAGTTCGTTAGCGATCTGCTGAAAGAGACTGGGGTTTTGGTTGTTCACGGTTCGGGGTTTGATTCCACCTATGGAAAGGACCACTTCAGAGCAGTCTTCCTGCCAGAAGAGAGCATGCTGAATGAGGCATACGATGCGATTGATGATTTCATCAGACGACATACCTAGCTGTTGACTCTGCAAAGGTTTAATTGGAGTCCCAGAATGTCTGGAGGCGGTTTGCAAAATGTCTGAGGAGTCCGAACAACGTCCTGCAGGGATAATGTACGAGTGCATCAGTTGCGGGCAGCACCTTACGGCTGATCAATTGTCAATGACTCCTGAAATCAAATGCCCCTATTGCGGATACCGCGTGCTACGGAAATCCGACCTCCGATAGTGAAGCGTGTCAAAGCACGTTAGACCTCGCCTTAGTTCTAGGCTCGGAAGCTCTAATCTAGATCTCTAGAAACAGTTAACCGCCTTCCATGAAACTTCAGTTCCATGTTCTGTTCCAGCTGTGAGCAGCGCCGTAACCGGCTCTGCATTTAACTGGCGCAGCTCTTGAAACTAGTTCATGAGCGGGGGAGCAGCGTTCGCTTGCCGAGCCATTTGAAGCCATAGTGGTACGCCGGCAAGCCTGTGACGGGTAGGTCCAGCCAGAAAGTGATGATTCTCATTAGAATTGCGGCTGAGGCCCCGATCGCAACGGGTACTCCGAACAAAACGAGTGACGTGGTTATCGCAGCTTCGTAAATTCCAAGCATTCCGGGAACGGCGATGGGGGTCATTTGAATCATCTTTCCCACGCCCATACTGATGACCACCACCAAAAAAGTAAGATTAACCCCGAGGGAGGCGAGCACTACCCAGAGGGTCAGTACCGAGCATCCCCAATCACCTAAGCTTGCTAGGAAGGACGCGGCAGTGTATTTTTTCGATGAGAGCATTTTACGAAAGCCTTGTTGATAGTCGCTAAGGAATTGGTCGGCTTTTTCATCTGGGCTTGTTTCACTTTGGATAACTTTGATCAGGGGCTGGGCCAGTTTGAGAACACGTTCGAGGAGTGGTTGCAATCGTTTGGGTCGAAGCGATAGGTAGAGGACTATGGTCAGTCCTCCAATTGCAAGTGCAGGCAAGATGGATAGGTCGATGACTGCGGAGGAAATGATCTGACGCCCGATGATGAGTGCGAGCAGTGCAATAGAGGTACTTCCCAGAAAGCCCAATATGTAGAGAATCCTGTGAAAGATCACTGTGGCCGTTGACTCTCCGAGTTTCATGCCAGACTCTTTCGACCCAAGAACGACACGCATTGCCTCAAGGAAGATGCCGCTGGGTAAGGTGTAGCTCGCGAAGATACTGGCAAACGAGATTCCTTGGCACGTCAGAAATCGAATTCTGTGCCCGGTCGCTTGGATTAGCATGAACCATGCGGAAGCGTAGAAAATTAGACCGAGCAGCTGGATTCCGGTCATGAGAATCATGACAGCGGGGTCCACTTGGAGTATGACTTTCCTCAACTCGTCTAAGCCGATTACGTAGATGAACAACCCTAGCGCCGTTACACCAATGGCCAGGGTGGAAATCCTGTAAAGAGTTGGCCTTATCATCTACGACTCTCTCCACCGTGGCGCCTAGCCACTATCGTTATGTTAGTTACTTTTTCTGGGTTTCTAGTTACGGCGCAGGATTCATGCTTATATGCGCGGAATGTTGGGCATGACAAAAATAGGACACTGGAAGTGAGGTTGCTCGGCTTGACTGAGATTTCATCGCATGATCTTGTAATAGTTGGGTCAGGCATAGCTGGTCTGCGCGCAGCCATCGAAGCCGCTCGCGTTTCGAAAGGAAAGTGTGACATTGCGGTCATTACGAAAGTGCAGGCGATGCGTTCCCATTCAGTTTCAGCGGAAGGCGGCACTGCAGCAGTCCTTTACCCAGATAAAGGAGACTCTATCGAGTCCCATATCTTCGACACGATCAAGGGAAGCGACTTCTTAGCTGATCAAGATGCGGTTGAATTCTTCGCAAACGCGATGCCCGCTGAGATCTACCTTCTTGAACACTGGGGAATGCCATGGTCTAGAACAGAAGATTGTCGAATAGCGCAACGAAACTTCGGCGGCTACAGCTATCCGCGAGCTACCTTCGCAGCAGACAGAGTGGGGTTCTTCGAGATGCAGACACTATACGACACAACCCGCAAGTATGATAATATTCACTTCTTCCAAGAATACTACGCAGACTTCACTGTTAGTTGACCACGGAATCTTCCAGGGAGTAACCGCTATCGACTTGAAGAACGGAGAGGTCTCCGCGTTCACCGCCAAAGCAGGGATAGTTGCAACTGGTGGTGCTGGAAGGCTTTACCGATTTGCAACCTACGGGTATTCATCAACGCCCGACGGTCTCTCTCTGGCCTATCGAGCAGGAGCCCCCATAGAAGACATGGAGTTTGTTCAATTTCATCCGACCGGCTTGATCCCGTCAGGCGTTCTCATCACTGAAGGGGCAAGAGGAGACGGAGCTGTATTGATTAACAGTGAGGGAGAGCGTTTCATGAAAAAATACGCGCCTGAGAAACAGGACCTAGCGTCGCGAGACGTGGTCTCCCGAGCCATGATTACGGAAATCCAGGAAGGTCGAGGTCTAAAGGATCCCGAGACTGGAATGGCTCACCTTCTTCTCGATTTACGCCATCTCGGCGCCGAAAAAATCAAAGAGCGACTTTCGGCAATTAGAGAGATTGCGATTAAATTCAAGGGAATCGATCCCATCGACGAACCATTACCTGTCAGACCTGTATGTCATTACACGATGGGAGGGATAAGAACCAACATGAAGGCTGAGACTCCTATTGGAGGCCTCTGGTCAGCAGGCGAAGCAGCATGTGTCAGTATCAATGGCGCAAACAGACTTGGAGCAAATTCAACCGCAGAATGTTTAGTGTTCGGAGCGCAAGCCGGAGCAGATGCTGCAATGCACGCACTCTCAGGCCCCGCTCCTACGATAGAAAAAGGGGCTTTGACCAGGGAGGAGAAGCGCCTCTTCGACGAAATACTTCACGGAAGTGGAACAGAAAACCCCTACGAGATACACAACGAAATCCAGACGATAATGGATAGGTCTGCCTACGTTTACCGTTCTGGAGAAGGCCTAGCAACCGGACTAAAGGAGTTGCGAGAGCTTCACAAGAAAGCGTACAGGCATGTGGACGATCAAGCGAAGGAATACAATACCAATTTCATCAATGTGCTCGAACTTGAAACGATGTTCGACGTTGCGGAAATCGTTCTGGTCGGAGCTCTTGCGAGAACCGAGTCAAGAGGCGCTCACGCTAGAATAGATTTTCCAAAAAGAGACGACCAGAATTGGCTCAAACATACACTCGCTTACCTCTCCCCCGCCGGTCCCCGTCTTGAATACTCCCCCGTAACGATTACTAAGTACACTCCAACAGAACGGCACTACTGAAAGTTGTTGACCGACATGCAGACCGTTCACTCAGCCGGACCGCAGCAAAAATCATTCACATTGAGGGTTTTCCGTGAAAATCCAGCAGAAAACAATCGCACCTGCTATCAGGCTTTTCAAATCCCCATGGAGCCAGGTATGACCGTCCTGGGCGCCCTACTCTACGCCAAGGAGAAACTCGACCATTCAATTGCGATCCGGTACTCCTGCAGGATGGCGTCATGCGGCTCATGTGGAATGAGAATCAACGGGCTGCCTCGGCTCGCTTGCTACACGCAAGTCACAGAGCTCTGCTCCGGGACCGTAACCGTAGAACCACTAGCTCATTACCCACTCATACGAGACTTGGTAACCCGCTTTCAGGGTTTCTTCGAGAAACACCAATCCGTGAAACCGTACATATTTAGGAGAGACGAGGCAGAGCAGCAGTCAACTGAAACGGAATATGTTCAAAGCCCGCGAGAACTGGATGATTTTCTTCAGTTCTCATATTGCATAAAGTGCGGGCTCTGCAATGCAGCCTGTCCCACGGTCGCGAGCGATGCGAAGTTCATCGGGCCCCAGGCATTGGGACAGGCCTACAGGTACATGTCAGATTCGCGCGATGAGGGAGTTCATGAGAGACTAGGCGTTCTTGATGATACGCATGGGATTTGGAGGTGTCATTTCGCTGGAGCATGTTCGTTTGTATGTCCAAAGGGGGTGGACCCAGCACTTGCGATTCAGAGGCTAAGGAGAATGGTTGTTGCTCCTCCGAAGAGAAAGGGAGCACCGTTGAGGATCAGAGATCCTTCAAAGGGAAGGTGACAATTCATAGGTGTCGATTCAGCTTTGCTTATGATACAGTACTGAACTCTCTAGGGAAGAGATGGGAAAAAAGTGACAGCGTTCCGAAAGTGAGCGCAGAAAAGCAAGTCCGGTGAAAATGGCCTACTGCGAATTCGAGGTCAGAAACTACACCCAATGTCAGGTTCATGCAAAAGGTAAGACTATTTTATTCGACTCGTCAAGTCTCGCTTTCACCAGCGCAAACTGAGGACCTGTGAATTTGAGCGGCATAGACAAGTACGAATTGCTATCGGATCTAGCCAAGCGGCGAGGCTTCTTTTGGCCTTCATTTGAGATCTATGGAGGCGTCAGCGGTTACATGGACCTTGGTCCACTGGGCACGAGGATGAAGAGACGTATTGAAGATCGTTGGTTGCAACTCTTTGTCTATCAACACGGGTTCGCGGCAATATCTAGCCCTGTGATTACGCCTGAGCGTGTGTTCATGGCATCAGGCCACATTGAGCACTTCAAGGATCTGATGGTTACGTGTGATCAATGTCATCGCCATTTCAAAGCGGACCATGTGATAACGGAGGCAATGCCGGGTCGCACTGATCTGGCGATCGAGGCTATGTCGGATCTGGAAATTGACAAGTTCATCCAAGAGAATCGGATTCGTTGCCCGGAGTGTGGAGGACCGCTGAGCCGTTCGGAGTACTTCTCAACCATGTTTAGGACGAATATTGGGCCATATGGTGATGTTGTCGGCTATGCCAGACCGGAAGCGGCGCAGGGGATGTTCGTAGACTTCAAGCGAGTCTACGATACTAGCAGGGGGAAACTCCCGTTGGGGATAGCGCAAATTGGCACAGTCATGAGAAATGAGATCTCCCCCAGGCAAGGCCCTATCCGACTTCGGGAATTCACGATCATGGAATTGGAATTCTTCTTTGACCCCAAGGAGCGAGAATGTGAATACATGGAGTGGGTCAAAGATATTCGGTTGCCACTAATTCTCGCGAAGGATCGGGAGCAGAATCACATCCAGCTTACGATGGTCCCTGCAGTGGAAGCATCCAGTCGAGGATTTGTGAAATATGATTGGTTGGCCTATTTCATGGCACTGTCCGTCAAGTTTGCCAATTCGCTGGGCATACCGGCTGACAAACAACGATTCGAAGAGAAGCTTCCTACGGAGCGATCGCACTATTCTGCACAGACCTTCGACCATCAGATTTGGCTCGACCGGTGGGGTTGGGTTGAGATAGCCGGACACGCGTGTCGAACAGATTTCGATCTTTCAGCGCACATGAAGGGTTCAGGCGTCGATTTATCCGTGTTCGAACCGTTTTCCACCCCCGTCGAGAGAAAGGCAACCGTGGTCGTCCCAATCGGATCCCTCTTGGGACCCCTTTTGCGAGAAAAGACTACCCCTGTGCTTCAGGAATTGGCCTTGACAAGTCCTGAAGAATTGAGAACGGCCTTCAACGAGGTGGGGTACTTCGAAATTCAAGGGTTTAAGATTCTCCCATCCCATGTACGTTTGGAAGATCGTACGATTCGAGAAACTGGTAGACGTTTCATTCCACACGTCGTTGAACCGAGCTTCGGAGCGGAGAGAATAGTCTATTCAACGTTGGAATATTCCTATTCTCGCGCCAAGGACAGGATCGTTCTGAAGATTCCACGCCAGTTGGCACCATTGCAACTGACCGTTTTCCCTCTGATGGCGAAAGACGGACTTCCGAAAATTGCTAGAGACATAACGGATTCTCTGGCAATTGGGGGCTTTGATGTGGAATATGACGAGGCTGGGACAATCGGTAAGCGTTACGCACGTGCTGACGAAATAGGCGTCCCCCTTTCTATCACGGTCGATTATCAAACCATCAAGGACCAAACAGTCACCCTCCGAGATAGGGACACCTGGCTGCAGGTTAGGAACGATTGGAGAGCGCTTCCAGAATTGGTGGGGCGCTTTCTAAAGGGTGATGTGGCTCTTTCCACTCTTGGAGCCCCCGTCAAAGTCGTCTACGAGTAATTCTAATGATATTTGGACGGTTAATGGGCTATGGTTTAAGTTCTGTTCTGCAATAATAGTTCCAAAGGCGTTGTTGCAACACGTGACGTTTCCAATCGAAAATGAAGCGAACATTCGGCGCAGAATGCTTGACCTATGCCAAACCCACGCCAGAAACGTGGTTGAGATCACTCGCCAATTGGTAGTCCTACTGGATAACCTGGCGGAAAACAAACCGAAACTTGCGAAAGAAAGCTACCAAAATATTCTCAAAACACTCGAAGACAACGAGAAGAACAAGAATACATTTCTTAATGAAGTCGCATCTGTAGGCAGTCTACTGATTAGCCGAGAGGATTTTCTCCGGCTCCTGTTCAGGCTTGGAGAAGTAGCCGAATATTGCGAGGCCATAGGCTTCAGGCTAATGGGCACTGTTGACCTCAAGTGGAAGTTGGACGCAAAAAGACTGGAAGCAGTGTCGCACTTGATGGGTTCAGTGCTGAAGGAGATCTCGAAAGTCAGGGAAACTCTTCACTCGCTATCGTTCGATGCCGACAAAGCCGTCGAAACTGCGAAGGTCGTGGAAGATCTGGAGAGACAGATCGACATCGAGTCACGGAACCTGGATATGGAATTGCTATCGAGTAAAATGCCTCTGCAGACACTGTTGTTCTTCCGCGATCTGGTCGATCGGGCTGAGCGGATTGCAGACATAGGTGTCGATGTCGTCGATCATATACGCGTCTTGGCGCTCACGGCTTAGGAGTCATGACTAATGGGGAAGGCTCTTACCGCTGAACTGATCGGAACCAGGTTAATTGTGTGGGATCACAAGGATGGAATGAGCCTTTATCGTATGGGATTCTTTGGCAAACCTGTCGGAATTCCCAAGCCTAAACCCGAACAAGATTTCAAGGCACCACTAATGCTAGACCTGATGGAGGGGCTGTATTTGCTAGATAGGAAGATTATCAAAGTCACTGACGTAAGGTCTTCAAGGACAGTTAGCCGAACAAGACTTTTAGGGCTTGCTAATCGGATTTACAAGCAATTCGAATTAGGATATGCAGCCTATGAAAACCTTCGCGAAAAGGGATTAATCGTAACTCCGGGAATACGATTCGGTTCCGACTTCGCGATTTACGAACATGGTCCGGGGATAGATCACGCCCCATTCATTGTAACAGTCAAGAAGGAGAGGGACACGATGGGGCCGTTCGAAGTTGTCTTGGCCGGGCGATTGGCGACCACCGTGCGAAAACAGTTCACAATAGCGGTTCCGAAGGACCGGGGAAAGAAAGTGGACTACTTGGTCTTTCGCTGGTTCAAAGCCTGATCTATACTTCTAGCGTCTCAATTTGGGTAGTCGAAAAGGCAATTATCTATCAGGCCAATCAACCTTCCTGATCCAAATGTACAGAGGCCTAGTCGCTTCTGGAGCGATCCTAGCCATTTTCGGAATATTCCTTGTAGTTATGGATCTGTACGTTCCGTTGGGTGTTTCAGTCTTTGGACTTCCGATCGCATTGGTGGGGGGAGTGATGTTTGCTGTTGGATTTCTTCGCTCAGAGCCCTCATCACCCACGCCAGAGCCAGGAAAGAAATTCTGTTGGTACTGTATGGCTCAGATTTCCGAAGACTCGGCAGAGTGCCCCGAGTGCAGCCTCCCTCAACACGACTTACGCGATTAGGCATTTGCCTCGACTCAGGCCAATTGGCTATTCGCCATCTGGGCTTGCATGATTTGCTTTTCTTACTAGCTTCTCGATCTTTCTGAAGCTGCAAATGAGCCGCACCCTTCCATGATCTTGCGTTGCCTTGTCGTGATAAGTTCATCAATTGTCTCCTCGTCGAGACCCATGTTCCTCGGCGATGAGAGCGTTTTGTCATGTGGAAATTCAGGTCGGCTTAACTTTATCCTTGTCGATCATAGTGGTCGCGGCAGATTCTGGAGACAACGGCCACTCAATATACTCGTTTCGAGCATATTGAGCTGTGGGATGGACCTTGCTAAAACAAGTCACCAAGTCCACAGCCATCATCGACACCCGAGCTTTAGGTGAACAGGGAGTTGTAGCGGCGTACCTCGTTCGTGGCAAAGAGACGGCATTAATTGACATGGGCTATCGTTCCTCAGCCGAAACTGTAATGGGAGATCTATTGGCACACGGTATCGCTGATGATGGGCTCCACTACTTATTGCCAACGCACGTCCACTTGGATCACTGCGGATCTTGCGGAACAATTGCCCAAAGATTTCCCAACGCTACTGTCAGAGTGCATCCTAAAGGCGAACCCCACCTGACGGATCCTACGCAGACTTGTGACAAGCGCGGGGGAAGTTTTCGGAGATACACTGATTCATAGATTCGGAGTCCCGGTTCCTGTAAGCAATAAACGAATACGAATCATTCAAGACGACGAACAGGTCTCTTTGGGAGACGGAGTAACACTGAGATCGATCTGGACTCCTGGACACGCACCTCACCATCTCAGCTATCTTTTGGAAGAAACAGGCGACCTGTTCACCGGCGACGCCCTAGGCGTCCATCCTACTGGAACGCCCATCCTGATTCCCACCACTCCGCCACCCAGTTTCAACCTGGAAAGAGCCATTAACTCTATCAAAAGGCTCCAAGCGCTTTCACCGATGAAATTGTTCACGCCACACTTCGGACTGTTGACCAATCCGAGCGAGAACTTTGAGAAAAATATCGATGTTTTGCTTGACTGGAGGAGTAGGCTTGAGCAACCCGTGTCGAGACAACAGCCTGTCGATGAGATCGTCGCCAATCTGGTCGATGACGTGGCCCAGCGGGCAGGATGGTCATCGATCGATCTACCTGAATTTCTTAAGAGCACGACCAGAGTTAGCGTCTTCGGTTTTCTTGGCTATTTGGAATGGCGTTCCTAGCAGTGATCTCGGATAATGACCGTTGACTTGTAATCGATTATGTTCAGCGCAGATTTCATACAAAGAACTGCACTATTTGAGTGCAAAATTGCAATAAATCAGTAGGGTGATTCCACCGACGGATGGGTTTGAAGAGATGGGCTATTAGGAAGTCGCTAGGATTAGGATAACGAAGTCTTAAGTAGCCAACGAAAGGCTAAGGTAACGACTAGCCCAGAAATCAGAAAAAAGGCCAGTATGATTTCAAATAGAGGCACTCATGAATGAAAAGATCTCGTGAGATTCTTGCGTGCCTTGTACTCTTCCTCGTGATTCTTGGACCGAGCTTCTATGCCGTGGCCGCGATACCTCCTCTTGCGGCAGCAACTTTCCCAACTGGAACGATCGTGGTCCCCATGGATAACAAGCAAGCGGATCGAGTTCATGTATACGGGTTCATTCATGAGTTCCTTGCAAGCGGCTCAAGCGCTGGCCTGGCGAGGATAATTGAACCACCGGATGCCAATATGCAGACCGCGTTAACGCCGACCGGAGCGGTCTACCAGGGGGGCCCATTTCTTATTGAACAGAAGTTCCTCTCCGTTGTGAACAGTTTCCTTTCCAATTCGACTTTTTCCCAAGTCACGGTCACTCAGCTCACCGTTCCATTCACCTCGAACAAAGTCTTTTTCGTGAGACAACCGACTCGAATTCTAGTGATTAGAGGGGTTTTCGGAAGGACTGATATCTCGCTTGACCGAATGGGTATCAGCTATACGATAGTGGACCCTTCAGCTGTTGAAGCCAATCCATCATTGATCAATCAATATTCACTGATTGTTGATGATTGTCCAGGCTGGTATGGGAACCCTTCAAGCTATGCTCCAGACAGGAATGCGAGGATACAGGCCGTCTATAACACTCTTGCAGCCTATGTGCAACGAGGAAACGAGATAATCTACACTGACATTGCACTCTTAGACATGATCGCGGCTTTCCCGGGCTATGTTCAGATCGCAGATGGCGGTGAGGGTTCTTGGAAGAGTACGGTCTACAATCCCCCGAGCGGGAGTAGCTTTTCACCCGAATTTCCGAGTCAATACTACAACCCAGGTTCCAATCCAAACTCTGTTACAATTTACACTGAAGGCGGTGGTCAAGTTGTTTCGGCTGTTCGACCTGCACACGTCTCTGATGTTAGGATTCTCATCGACAGTAACAACTTCGGCGTACCATTCAGGTACGCTATCCTAGGTTTCTATTTCCAAGTGGGCAATGGGATAGTTGAAGGCCTTGCGTTTCACCCATACCAACAGACCTATCCAGAATTCGCCGATCAAAATGGGTATTACGCGGTGTATCAACTCTTCGGAAACAAGTTCGTGCACGGTCCGCAACTGGATTTCTTGCTCTCTGGCATGCCGATTTCGCAGACTGTAGTGCAAGACGGAATGGCAACGTACTCACTGAGTGTGACCTCAGTTGGAAGTTTTAACTCTCCAGTCAACTTGCAGGTATCCGGCCTACCGCCTGGTTCCACAGGCAGCATCTCGCCAAATCCAGTAACGCCTCCTCAGGGGGGAACTGTCCACTCTACCCTGACAGTATCGACAACCCTAGGCACGCCACCCGGAACATACGACTTGACAATAACCGGTACCTCAACGCTCCCACTCATCACCCACAGCATCACCGTGCAGCTAATTGTAACTCCGACACCCTCGGATTTCACGATCGACGCAAACCCCAAGAAACCAAATCCCCTCATAGTGAACCTCGGCCAATGTGGTAACATCAGCGTTGCGTTACGTTCAATAGGGAATTTCGGTGCGCCAGTAAACCTAACGTTAACCAATCTTCCCGCTCACGCAACCTTCAAATACAGACCGAATCCAGTTACACTGACCTCTGGCGGAGCGGGTAACTCTATCCTGACCATTTGTGTCGGTCCGGACGCAACGCCGAACAATTACACTATGACTATTGTTGGAACAAGCCTAGCTTCGAGTCCGATTACTCATACCGTAGACGTCCTTCTGAGAGTTCCGAAACCGTTCTCATCTTCGACAAATCCTCTCATCTACCTAATCCTCTTCTACGGGTCTTTTTCTAGCGCTTGGCCTTGGGTTGGTGGTTATGGCATTCACGATGAAACGGAAGAGTAGGCCTCCCGCTCCTGCTCGCATATGATTGTGAAGAGCGCCCGCTGGTGCAATATGTCTTGCCGCTTCCGACAGTGCGGTGCAGAAGTTGCGGAAGAATAATGCCAGTGTACTCAGTCTACTGCCCCTACTGTGGTAGGCCACAAGCCATGCTTCCAGACAACCTTCGAGAACGGTCATTCAAGCTAGAAAGACGGTGATTGGACGGAAAGCGGGAGTAGGTTTTGCCCTGTCACTGTTATCAGGAATCCTCGTCCTTCTCAATAGCGCGCTTTTGCTAGCTCCCACATTCTACACGATTTGGTCTTTGATATTCTGGTGGTTGCCCATCATAGGTCCAGCCTACGCATTTGCAATCGGACTCATCATAGGACTAGTATTGGTATTTGGGTCATTCATGATTCTGATGGGGAATGGAGCTATAGCGGATGTGCTCATATTTCCGCTTGCAGTGTTCAGTCTGTTTATTGGCGGCGGCTCATGGCGGGAATGATTCTAGGAATTGTCGGTGGAATATTCGGGGCCTTGAAAAACTAAAGCCTGACTAAATAATTCGATATTTTTCATCAACTTTTTAATCCGATTTCGAATCTAGCGTTTGCGGTAACAAGTATGCTGGTTCGGCTGCAATTTGAGATCGGGATTCACTGGAACATCACAACGGATTTGCTCGATGCACCTGCTTCAAGGGCAGCTTAAGTTTGAACAACGATGTCAACTCATAACGTTGCGAGCTCGGTTTTGCGTGGAACTTGCAGTCTGCATGTCTGTTTTGGGATGGTGCTTGGCTGAATAATGCGTGCCGGGTTATGGTGAAATCTCTAAGTGAGGCGAGGTTCCGAACTGTGCAATGTTGGTGTGAAAAATAAATGGAAATTATGGAATATTATCGTGACTCGAGTGGATTCTGGCGGATCAAGAATTTCCGAAGGCGACGTCGCGCCAGACTCTAAGCAGGACTGGCTAGTCGCACCCAAATTCTCATAAATAACATTAGAACCGTAGCTGCTCCTCACTCTGCGTGGATCTCTACGACATCGTGATCTCCAAGTACGTGTTCCGGACCCACACGCTCGCCTGGAAACTTGCTAGTGGGCCCCCAGATTCGTGAATAGCGGTACTTCTCAGCTAGAGCACTGTGAATACTACGCGCCAGTTCCTTCACAGTAGTGCCCGAGCGGACCACAAATGGATGCACCGAAGGTTTTGACTGATTGGGTTCCTTAGTGTAAATGCGCATCATCCCGAGGCAATGAAAGGTCGCCTCAGCGACCTGTGTTAATCCTTGACCAGTTAGGCAGGACGTCAAAAGTACTGGCAGTTGCGCACCTATCTTGTTCTCGAATTCGCCAGAAGTCCTTCCTGCCTCTAAGAAGGTCGAGCTTGTTCCCAACCACCAAACATGGCTTGTAAATGGTGACGTTTTCCGAGATTGCGTCTTCGATAGCGTCGAGAGTCACATCGCCGTATACTCTTACAAGTGCGTTGTTTATCCCATAACTGTGAAATAGCCTTGATTTGGTCGAGATCGGCTGAGGTTTGAGTACTGATGTCGCGATGCGAATTTCCCCTGTTCCTTTCTCTCGCACTATTTCAACCCTTGATGAGGTTTTTGAATTGAGATGTGGGCTTCCTCTAAGCGTCGGTAGTAGTCTGGAATTGGCTTATTGGATCTGAAGTTAGGTCCACGACAAGGAGCAAACCATCGCACATGCGGAGTAGGTCTGTCGCTTCAGGCTGGATCTCGTATTCGCCGTCCTGGCCGAGTTGGGGGCTGGTGGTTCCACAAGCTGAAGTTGAATATCTTCGTATGGAAGCATCCCTGGGATTGGTCGGTGAGTCGTAAACTCGTAATCGCCAATCGGCGGTTGCGCGTTCGTTAAAGCTCTAAGTAGACTGCTTCGACCTGCGTTTGTTGGACCGAACATCACTACTTGGGCCGCGCCTTCACGCTTGATTGTCCAAGGGGAGCGGCTTCCACTTCGTTTCCCGCTTTGAGCAGCAACTTCTTCTTTGAGCGTAGCTATCTTGGTCTGATCTGAGCTCTGAGACGTTCGTTGCCTTTGTGTTTCGGAATAGTCGAAAGAAATTCCTGAAATGCTTGAATCTTCTTCCTCAGATTTTTCTCCGCCAGGGCCTCATTCCATTTTGCCTTAGCTTCAGGCGGAAGGTTAGCAGGCAATTTCTTCAATGATATTCAGGACCCTTGTGATAAAGGAATGGCGCAAGAGGTGGATAGAGCTTCTTTCTTGCTGCCTCCGCAACAGAGTGTTCCGGCAAGTTTGTCTCCGAGCTCTGGTCCTCTGGATATCTAGTGTGATTTCCATCTGTCCACGATCAGTATTCAAATTGATCACTTTTTGTGATGACCGCAGTAGACCATCTATCAGTTCCTTTTAGTAGGTTGAAGAATCTGCGACGTTCTTGCTCTACGATATTGTGGCTTTAGTCTGTTGGAATGAGCTGTGTAAGCTGACATAGCGCCGTTGATGCGCCTGGTGAGATTCGAGCAACTGCGGACTCCTGACGTAATTAGGAGAAAGCGATGGCAATTTGAGTGCTCGTAACCTGCCCGTTCTTCGCTGTGCGGCCTGTCCTTCAGAAGGTATGACTTAAATACTGTCAAAAATGATATTCCGCACGACTGGACAGGAGTAATTGAACCGAATTATGGCGGAAGTTTGTGCCACTTGTGGCCTTCCTAAGGATCTGTGTGTCTGCGGAACCATCAGCATGGAGCAGCAACTTGTCAAAGTTCGCCTCGAGACTAGGAAATGGGGTAAGGCTACCACTATCATCGAAGGAATTGACTCGAAGAGCGTCAATCTCAACGACTTAGGAGCCAAACTTAAGACCTACTGCGCTTGTGGTGGGACGTCGAAGGATGGGCTCATATTGCTTCAAGGAGATCATCGGAAGAAAGTCAAGAGTTTGCTTGTTCAGTCTGGCTTTCCGGAAACCTCCATCGAGATCCATTGAAGCCCTGGACTGAAGTGATGTTGTTACGAACAGCTTCTTCGAAACCGTAAGGAAATTGAAACGTTCCGGATCGGCGGCTCAGATTTGTCCTTCATGTGGGAGCATAAAGATTCGGCTTCATGATTCTCTCGGCGGATGGCTCCTGCCGCCTGTCTATTCGTGCGAGGAGTGCGGCTACGTTGGCAGGCTCGTTTTGGAGCTCGAAGAGGGCGATCTGAACAAGAATGGACATTGAAACACTAATGGGGGGGGTCCGCATTCCTGCAAATGCAGGAATGGCGTTACACCTAGAAGGAATTCTGAGTCAATGCCAAAAACTGAGTTCGGAGTAGAGGCGAGTAAGTTTACCGTGAAGAAGAGTAAGTTTAACCTTGAAAATAAAAAAAGATTCGAGACAGCAGCAGGACCAATTCAGCCGAGTTAGATGTCCAGTTTGAGGGCTTCTTTTAGGCCCTTGTACCTGTTGCGGACTGTGACCTCGGTTACGTTGGCCACTTCAGCTATCTCTTTCTGGGTTTTCTTTTCTCCTTCGAGAACGCATGCGACGTAGAGTGATGCGGCTGCCAAACCCATTGGGTCCTTGCCAGCGACGATGCCTTTTCTTCTTGGCTTCGTTTATGATTTTGATTGCGCGCTGCTGCGTGGGCATTGATATTTCGACTTTGGTCGCTATCTTGGAAATGCACTTCACAGGGTCCTCGACTGGCATTCGAAGATCCAATTCTCTGACGAGTAATCTGTAGCATCGGGCAACGTCTTTCTTGCGAATTCTGCTTGCAGCCGATACGTCTTTCAGTGTTCTGGGAGTTTCTGACATTCTGCACGCGGCGTACAATGATGCGGCGGCTATGGCGGCAATGGATCGGCCTCTGACGAGACCGTTGTCCAGGGCTTTTCGGTAAACTATTGCCGCGCGTTCCTTGATGGACGCTGGGATGTGTAACATGTCTGTGAGTCTGTCGAGTTCTGCCATTGCTTGAGCAAGATTTCTGTCGGCCGAGGAATGAACTCTGGTTCGGATTTGCCATTTCCTTAACCGCAGCATCTCAAGCCTTGTGGCTAGAGGAAGCTGTCGGCCGTATGCATCTCTGTTGACGCGGTCGATTACGGTGGATAATCCCTTGTCGTGAATTGAGAATGATGTTGGAATTCCGACGCGACCTCGTTCATCCTTCTCTTCCTTGGTGAACGCTCGCCATTCAGGACCTTGGTTGAGCGAATGCTCACTAAGCACCAATCCACAATCGTGACAGATGATCTCTCCCAGATCATAATCCTCTACAAGATTTGCGCTGCCGCATTCGGGGCAGTTGGTGATTTTTCCCATTTTTCGGGTTGTTGCACTTGCACTCATTTTTCTCCAACCTACTTCATGCTTTACGCTCGAGCCATCTCCTCAGTAGAACAACGTCGTCGTTCCGCTTCAGAACCAGTCATCCGGCCCGAAAGCTATAATAACTGTACACGACAGTATATTTAAGTCTTGCGCTAGATATTAGCATTTCTGAGTCAGAACATGCGATCAGACCGTTTTCTCGCCTTTTGAGCGCCATGTTGGCAATCTTCGCTATTGCACGTGAACCGGGGGAAGTAACAGGGGATTTCTCAGAATTAAGTCTCCTGTACGTCGTCACTGTAAATGGCCTGAGCCTAGTTAAGCCATATCCAGCTTCTTTCGGAAATAGATGCTGTCCGATTCTCGTCGGAGGAATCTGGAATATCGGCCACATTCGGAAACTAGCATTGGCTGCATGTCGTCAGGGGATGTGATGACTTCGATTGTCACGATCCTGTACCGGTTCATGTCGGGGTCTTTCCCAAAGAGCTCTCTGAAATCGTCGAGAGAAAGTTCTGGCGCCAACGGATCCTTAAGGTCAATGACGACCGGAATTCTGCGTATTGGGACCCGCACGACTGTCTCAACCGGCAATCGGAGCGTTCTCCTCTCTGCCTCGTCTTGAGAGAACCTCCAACCATGGATTATTGCCGAAGAATGAAGGCAGTTCACCACTTCCTTCAGCAAATTTCGGTTCCGTGGAAGATTGGCGGTTCAGGAATTCTCTCAGACTGATGGTGCAGTGAGCCAATAGTCTCTTGGAAACTCTTGAGATCTTCGCGGAGTCTAGAGACTGTTCTCTCCATCTCCGAATACATCGACTTCAATGTCGCAACTTCAGCCACCACAGCCAGGATCAAGCTTCTCAGGACCATCGGTTCCGGGTGATGGTAAGTGAATCGATTGCGGCGCAACTGTTTCATCAATTCTCCTGATCGTCAAAGAGCAGTAAACCTATTCCGTGTGATCGGAACACTTCGGCATCAATTGTTGTCCCGAGTAGTCGAGGTGCGGCAAGATATAGTTGGTTCACTGTATCTCTCAGAGACGCTAGGTTCATTATTGCTTCTAGGATCTTGCCTCTCTGGAGAAACGCATCGTTTTTCAGGATTGCAACATGGACTTTTCGGAGCCGAGACTCAGTGTTAGCCCCGGGGCGGAGTTCTGGATCGGTTCAAGGGGTTGCGCGCCCATCGCAAGGAAATAGTGAAGCAGTCGTTCTTCGTATTGGAAGGCTAACCACTGAGTTTCATCCACCCTTCAAGTCGTTGCCAATCCCATTCATATTCCTCGGGAACAGCGAAGCCGTAGATTATGCAACCGTGCCAGACCGAGTACTGAGGTGATTGGGTCATCTTGATAGTGACGTTCTTGATTCCTTTCTCTCTTAGTAGTGATTTTATTTTTGTCGGAGCGTCAACTGCAACATCTTCTAGGCGCTCGGGAACGGTCCAGCTGAAGTTGCCCCCGGACAGAAGTATCTCGCGGTAGAGTAAAGGTTGAAGTTCGACTGGGCAACGTTCGACGGACGCGATTATGGCATCTCCGAAATCCAGCATGCCTCGGAAAATTGTGTCCCCCATCTTGACATCTTTTGGTCTAGGCATTCCTCGACCGAAGTAGCTTTCGAAAATCTCATGGTTTGGATTGAAGACATATTCGCCTATAGAAATCGAGACCATGAATCCTTCTCAAGATCGATTTCGACGCGGGTTCCTGGAACCTTGTATTTGGCTCTGAACCTTCTAGGTGCTTTCCTGGCTTCTTGCATTGCTGTGTCTAGGTCTAAAGGAACGAGTCCGATGCTTTCCTTGACCTTTCTGACGAGAGCTTCTTCATTGGCGAGGTCCGCATATCCAGCGTCTTTTAGGATCTCTGATGTGATTGCATTTGCGTCGCCTCCACCCCGGTTCAATGCGACTTGGGCTGCGCGAATTGGGTATTTTGATATCGGGCAGACTTGGCTATTTCCATGTCCAGATTCTATTACTACGCAGGTTGTCACTCCGTGCCCTATCGCTACTGCGAATGGTTGTGGGATAACCGTGACGGCTCGAACAGCGCCGTTCGCTGTTGTTCTCTTTGAAGATCTCCAGAAACTGCTCGTACATGTAGCGTGGGGATACGGATGAGAGTGAAGCGACAACATAGTATCCTTGGAAGCCATTGTTCGGTTCGGGTTCAAATGAAGTTAAACCGAATTCTGAGAGCGCACTCACTACTCGCCAGGCGTTTTCATCTCCCTTCTCGATAACTCCGTTACGCATCGGATACACCAGACGAGTGGAAAGATCTTCGTTGGACTGCAGGTAGAGTGGAATATCATCTCCAACGATCACATCGGCTGCGGCCTCGAAGGCTTTGTACATGACTGATTTCTTGTCGGGGAAGTACCCACGATTGTTTACTATCCGGGGATTCTCTCCACACGTGATCGGCCCGAACTTGAAGTCGCTCGTTCCGAAGTCCATTGCAAACGTGTAATGGCTTCTATAGTTGTCAGTCGCGCTCATGCTCTGGCACCCTCTATGATGAGACGTTTGCCGTCAATTCGAATCATGACTTCCTGATCTGGGTCGAAGGGAAACGATGAATCCTTGACAACATCTGCGGGGATGTATAGAATGCCGGTTTTGCTGCGGTCACTTCGTGTTGGTAAAATTATTTTCGCAAATCCCTCAAGCATCAGACAGTTCACCATGCAAACAACGATACAAATCAACGGACCCGAATTGCCGATTTAATGGACGCCAGGGCCACTACGATGCCTCTGACCCAAGTGAAACTAAACGCTTGATTGGCAGCAAATCGGCGAGACTCAGAGAGGCGTTAGGGAAATCTCACGGACTCTTCCATTTCAATGGTGAAAGTAATTCCATTTTCTTCCGCAATGGACTTCAAAAGGCCATTGATACGGCTCTTCTCAGCGGTCGGGCCATCATATGTTACCGAGAACTCCCTTCCCGGCTTAAGGACCGAGCGAACTTCCTTCTTGTAACCCGCAGAAGCTAAAGCTGCATCCACTTGGGTCAAAGCATCTAAGGGGAACGGGTCGGCATCAGAAGACAGACCGATGATCAATAGCATGATTCTTCGCGCTAGGTCTCGTGAGGCGAAATGATAAAGACTGCTGAACGACGATTTGAAAATGGGGCTTACCAGGATGCTTCGACTTTAATTGAAGTCTTGCAGAGAATCTGATTTTTCGTGAAGGTCAGAAGTGAAAAAAAGAAGGAATTGGGGAAGGCATAGATCGCATGCTATCTGATGGAAGTTCTGGGTGCATGTTAGAGGATCGTTATTGCGCTGTTTCCGCTGTAGGCAACGCTTGGCAGGTTCAAACTGTCCAGGGGGTCTTCTAGCACCATGTTCTGAAATGGTTGTATTGTATTTGAAACGGAGTTAGCTACGCTATTGCCCTGCGCGAGATACGCGAAAATACCGTACGCTAAATCGTCTGCCGTGCCGAACTCTAGGGAGAAGATGCCTGTGAAATCGACGATCGACTGGGCGCCCGCACTTAGGTATATGCTGGCTATGGAATCCGAGTCGCTCGAGATCAGCATCATCACTTTAATGTTGGAGAGAGAGTTCTGCCCGAAGTGGTTGCTGAAGAAACTAACGCTCGCACCCAGAATCCCGTGTGAAGCGTCAAGATAACCCGAGGCGAAATCCGAGGCGTAGGACAGTTGAGTTGTCGGATCGTTCAATTGGCCCACGTAGAAGTATGTAATGTGATTATGCTCGTACACGTTACTCCTCCAAATTACTACCTGATAGTTATTCATCTGCGTCGTAAGCACATCCAGAGTCACGGCCGTATTCTCAAGATCCGTTATACTGTAACCCGCCTGCGTCAAAGCGTTTTGAATGCCCACTAGATCCTCAGGCCTCCACGGGTCATATACCGAAATTGGAGAAAGAATCAACGCTCCAGGTTGAGATTGTCCTGAGGCAAGATGTGGGGGACTTGGGATAAGACTTGGCTGTGCAGAGACAGAACTAGCGTTTAGAACCGTTGGAAGGATAAAACTGGCTATGACAATGAACATTAACATTTTTCGCAATTTCTACACCACTGTAATCGTTCATTGCCTTACATGGAAAAAAGCGTAGCTAGGCTCGCTAACAAAATTGAGTGAAGACTCCGAAACAAGATGATCGGAACTTATCGCGATTTTGAGGACGCGACCGTTGACATAGACGCAGCAATGCGCGCAGTCACTCCGAGATGGCATCTGAGAAAAATACTGGATCGTGACAGCGGCTCTTGCTATTCCTGAACTCTCACAGAGAGAAGTGTGAACCATTTCGAACGCAACCCGCCTTGTCTAAGGTGCTCGAACGCGTTGTTGATGCTGCGAATTACCATGCACTGGATGACTCTCTGACTTTGCGCCAGAGGGATTGCGGAATATGAGCCCTGGAAAGGTAACCGAGCATTGTCCGTGTCTTGGTCTTTCAGATGAGTTTCACGGAGTCAGATTGTCATTGCTTATTTGCGGCTCGGACGATTCATTTGGGCACGATGCAGATGAATCTGAGAGTTTCCGAGCCAGCTTGAAACTGGTGTTTCTTCCCCGGCGGGATTAGAATTGCGTCTCCAGGATGGATACTTTCCTCTGCGTTCTCGTAACGAACCTTACCGTGTCCTTCGAGGACATAGACTTCATGCTCCCAGTCGTGTGCGTGAAGCGGTGTAAATCCTCCCGCGCCCACCGAGAAATGCCGCATGACGAAATTTGGCGCTCCATCCTTCTCGCTGATAAGCCATTTTATTTTTGCCCCTTTCGCGCCCTCTTCCGTGACAGGCGCGTCAGCAACCATGCTCTCGTTAACCTTGTGCAAGACTAATCGCAACGCGTTATGGGCATTTAGAAAAATAAACGGTTCGATTTCAGGGTCAAATTTGAATGAATCAAGACAGAAATCGTGTTGTTTTCGAAGTAGGGTCAGGTTCGCAGTTACGTCTGACATTGAAAAACTTGAATCAAGAATGAAAGGTTTCGTTATCCGCGTCAGATCATTGTAGTATTCAGATGAGCAAAGTTTTCACAACTCGCAAATCATTTCGAATGTTTTTATGGGAGCGAGCTTGCTGTTGTGCGAAAGGCGGCAAATTGAATGAGGGATCGATTTATCGTCAACCGAAAAAGTCGTCGCCAGGCAAAGTAATTTTGCTGAACATTTTCCAAAGTGCGTAGAAGTTTACGACACGACGCTTCGTGATGGTAATCAGTCAGTCGGCGTGAATTTTACCTCAACACAGAAACTTCGAGTCGCTAAAGCTTTCATTGATGCCGCAGTTGATTATGTTGAAGGCGGTTGGCCTAACGATAAGAATCCAATTGACGTCGACTTCTTCAAGCTGGCCAAGTCTCTGGATGGCGAAGGCTTCTCACATGTTACCGCCTTCGGAATGACCCGCCGCCCACAGAGTGACTCTTCAGAAGATCCAAATCTCAAATATCTCATCGAAGCCGGGACCAAAACCGTCACAATTTTCGGCAAGTGTTGGGGATTCCAGGTCGAAAAAGTCCTAAGGACGACGCTCGACGAGAATCGAAAGATGGTCTACGATTCTGTGAAATTTCTGCGTTCACATGGACGAAAAGTAATCTTCGACGGTGAGCACTTCTTCGACGGGTTTAAGGCTGATCCTGACTACGCTCTCTCGATTCTAGGTGCTGCTGAAGATGCTGGGGCCTCGACACTCGTTCTATGCGACACCAGAGGCGGGTCGCTGCCGCCGGAAATTTACGAGGCCGCGAGAAGAGTAGTGGAACACGTTAGCACACCCATTGGAATTCACGCTCACAACGACCGCGGCATGGCCACTGCCAACACGCTTTTCGCCGTGATGGCGGGGGCGTGGCATGTACAGGGAACGATGAATGGGTTGGGTGAGCGAGTTGGTAATGCTGACTTAATCGAAGTGATCGCGAATCTGCAACTCGCGGGTGTGGAAACCAAGATTCGGAGCAACATGCTGGCTTCATTGTCGCGCTTCACTTACGAAATGAGCGGTCTCCCTGAAGACCAGTACAAACCATTTGTAGGAAAGCACGCATTCTCACACAAAGCAGGCGTCCATGGTGACGCTGTTCTGAAGGCAAAGAGAGCATACGAGTTCTTTAACCCAAGTGCGTTCGGAAATTCGCGCGCAATCACTATCTCATCTCAAGCGGGGCGGTCAAGTCTGCTTCACGCCGCCAAGAAATTCGGATTTAATCTCGGGAGGAGTGACCGAAATGTCCCGGAGCTTCTTCGCGAAGTAAAGCGCCTTGAGGCTCAGGGCTGCAACCTTGAGTTTGCTGAGGCGTCAATAGAACTACTCTTCCAACGTACCCTTAGCAGAAAACCTGACCCATTTAGGGTCGTCGCGTGGAAGACAACTGTACGAAGCGAGGAGGGAAAGTTATTTTCGGAGTGTAATTTGACGGTTGAGGTCAAGGGTAGAGTTCTTGAAACCACTGCTCACGGCAACGGTCCAGTCAATGCCCTCGACCAAGGACTTCATGTTGTGCTGCGAGAGAAGTTCGGTTCAAAATTCTCCGCAATGCTTGTTGGATATAGAGTCAGAGAGATTGATTCAGAGGCCGGCACGGCCGCGAAAGTGGCTGTATACGTGGATTTCTCTGACAGGCACAAAACGTGGACAACCGTTGCCTCTTCAACGAATGTTCTCGAAGCAAGTGCGAAAGCATTGGTCGACGGCTACGCATATGCACTCAGAAAGATGACACCAAAGGCCAAGTCGTTGAGAGATTTTCCCAACACAAAATCCTCATGACCAACCAGCAAACGAAATGTCTCATAATACTTATTAGAGCCTTTTCGGGCTTATCGTGAATTCAAGGTCTACGAGCGTCTTGACTAATCCACCCACGCAGCGTACGAATTCAAATCTTCTCCTTTCACTCGTAGGCGTTATTGTCCTTCAATAGCCCGCTCCCCAATCAAATTGGATGGCGGGTTGTAAGAAAACTAGTGATGAGACTAAATATGACAAAAATGACCGGCGCTGAAGCAGTCGTAGGCGCTCTCAAACGCGAACGCGTGGAAGTTGTTTTTGGAATCCCGGGTGGGATGAATATGCCCATCTACGACGCTCTATGTCATCCAAGTCGGGCTGAGAAAGAAATAAGACATATACTGGTTCGACACGAACAATCCGCCGCCCACATGGCAGATGGCTATGCACGTGCCTCCGGCAAGATTGGAGTCTGCATGGCCACCTCCGGTCCCGGCGCAACGAACCTATTGACAGGTCTAGCCACAGCGTATATGGATTCTTCACCCATTGTGGCAATCACGGGCCAAGTTCCCACGTACGTGATAGGAACCGACGGTTTTCAAGAAATTGATATCATCGGAATGGCGACGTCAGTAACAAAATACACTTTTCAACCCCTCACTGTCCGAGACGTGCCCTACTCGATCAAGGCTGCCTTCTATTTGGCGAATACTAGAAGGCCCCAGCCAGTTCTCGTGGATATTCCAAAAGATGTTCAGCAAACTGAAGATGATATTGAATTCCCGGAAAACGTTCATTATCCATATTACGTTTCACTCCCGAGCCCTGATTCCACAATTGTGAAAACCATTGCCCGAACGGTTCTGAGTGCACAGCGCCCAGTCATATTGGCTGGAGGCGGTGTGAGAATAGCGAATGCATATCACGAACTCCAAGCTCTCGCTGAATTACTAATGGCACCAGTCGTTACGTCTTTCATGGGAAAAGGGGTCTTTCCAGAGAATCACCCACTCTCATTCGGTTGCGTGGGGATGCACGGTTCCGAACTGACGAACACGTTCATACCAGAATGTGATCTGCTTCTGGTGATAGGTGCGAGATTCTCGGACAGAACAACGGGCAGGATCGAAAAGTTTGCTCCAAACGCGAAGGTCATACACATTGACATAGACAGGGCTGAGATAGGCAAGAATTACAAGACTCCAGTCGTTTTTCTGCTTGCAGATGCGAGGAGGGCAATGCAGACTCTACTGCGGGAATTGGACCCCAGTATGCTTAGCGGCGAACGAAATTCATGGGTAAAACGAAATCAGGAGGCTGTGACAATCGCCCAGACAGCGCTCGATGGCAATGGCAAACCACACTTGAGCGGAGTCGAAACAATCAAAATGCTCCGCCGGTTCATTCCACCAAACGCCATCGTCGCTACTGAGGTCGGGCAACACCAAATGTGGTGCCTGCAGCACTTTCAAGTCATTGAACCTGGAACCTTCATCAGCTCAGGTGGGCTAGGAACGATGGGCTTCGGATTCCCCGCAGCGCTTGGTGCGAAAGTCGCCAGGCCCGATGTTCCGGTCTTCGACGTTGCTGGCGACGGGAGTTTCGCAATGACTGAGAATTCTCTCGCGATCAGCGTCGAGGAAGACATTCCGGTCACGGTTGTGATTCTGAACAACCGCATGTTGGGAATGGTGGCTCAATGGCAGCGGCTCTTTTTCAACCGACGATACTCTGCGGTTCAGCTTGGCAAATCGCCAGATTTCGTAAAACTCGCCGAGTCTTACGGTGCTGAAGGAATTCGAGTGGAAACGCTCCCAGAACTCGAAGCGGCGGTCAAGAAGGCAATCGCCTCTGCTGTGACGACAGTAATCGATGTCCCCATCTCGCCAGAAGAAAATGTGCTGCCGATGTTGCCCCCAGGCGCAGGCTTGAAGGAGATGATTGTTGAATGAGTCAGAGCGGCCGTCCAAGAATAATATCCGCCCTGGTTGAGAATAAGCCGGGTGTTCTATTTCGAATTACGAATCTGATTCGCAGAAAGTCATTCAACATTGAAAGTATCGCGGTGGGTCCTGCCGAAACGCCTGGCTTGTCAAGGATGACTTTCACGTTTTCAGCTGACTATAGTCGGTTCGACCAAGTCATGAAGAACATAGAGAACCTAGTGGATGTGCACATGGTTGAACCACTCGAAGAGAGAAACGCGACTGTTCGTGAGCTCGCGCTGGTGAAGCTTTCTCCTGGGGCCCCCGTAACGAGACCCGAAGTCGTCAAGTTCATTGAGACGTTTCGCGCGGACATTGTGGATATGTCAACTGATACACTGACTGTCGAGGTTTCTGGCGATTCGGATAAGATAAATGCGTTCGTGAACCTTGCCAGAAACTTCGGGCTAATGCAAGTTGCGCGAACGGGTGCCGTTGCGCTCGCTCGCGAAATGATAGTTCAAAAGGTAATGTAAGAATGGCAAAAGTATACTGCGATAAAAAGATCGATGTCGCCCCAACCGTTGGGGCAAACATAGCAGTGGTCGGCTACTTTTGAACCCGACGCGGTATAGAGTTGCTCTCATTGAGGGAGACGGGATAGGTCCGGAACAATCCGCCGCTACAAAACAGGTCCTCGCTGAAGTCAGCAGCGCGTTCGATCTCTCAGTAGATTTTACCACAGTCGAGGCAGGCGACCGAGCTTTAGCAAGCCTGGGAGAGGCTCTGCCGGAAAAAAGCTTTGAAACAATCAAGAGAAGCGACTGCTGTCTCAAAGGGCCCGTGGGGCAAACAGCCTATGATGTCATCGTTCGGTTAAGGCAGCGATTGGACCTCTACGCGAACGTTAGACCTGCGAAGTCAATCCCAAACGTTCCTTGCCTGAATCCCTCAGTCGACATGGTGATTGTGAGAGAGAACACTGAAGACCTTTACTCTGGATTGGAAACCGCGGATAACGATCGAGCGACCGGGACGAGAGTAATTACACGAAGGGCTTGCGAGCGCATTGCAAAATTCGCGTTCGAGTTAGCACGTGAGCGAAGGAAGAAAGTCACGGCCGTGCACAAGGCCAATGTGATGAAGAAGACTGACGGTTTGTTCCTCTCTGTCTGTAAAGAAGTAGCTGCAAAATATCCCCAAGTTACCTTTTCGGATATGCTGGTTGATACGGCCGCAATGAACCTGATAAGGAATCCTCAGGACTTTGATGTCATCGTAACGACTAACGTGTTCGGTGATATCCTCTCAGATGAAGCATCCCAGGTTGTGGGAGGTCTCGGCCTCGCGGCCTCAGCGAACATCGGCGAACACTTTGCCATCTTCGAACCAGTCCATGGGTGCGCGCCGGATATTGCTGGAAAAAACTTGGCGAACCCCAGTTCGCATATCCTCTCGGCCGCAATGATGCTCGAATGGCTTGGACGAGAGAAACACCACAAGGAGACAGTCTCAGCTTCACGAGCCATCAGAAACGCCGTGGAAAGATGCATCGCCTCCGGAGAAGTTACCACTGACCTTGGAGGGAGGCTAGGCACCACCGAAATGTGCATGGCAGTCAAGAGACAATTGAGCCAAGTGATCGCAGCATGAGTACGCAAACGTCCGAATCTTCGACACCACACTTAGAGACGGAGAACAAACTCCCGGAGTATCCCTGACCGCGGAAGAGAAAGTCAGGATAGGGAGGCAGCTCGATAAGCTAGGTGTTGACGCGATCGAAGCAGGGTTTCCCATAGCGTCTGCTGGGAGAATGTGAAGCGGTGAAGGCAGTGGCAGAGGCTGGGCTATCATGCGAAATAGTTGGTCTCGCTCGAGCGAGCAAAAGCGACATTGATGCCGTGTCGAGTTCCGGAGTGAAGTGTGTTCACATATTCATGGCCACCTCCGACCTGCACCTCAAATACAAACTCAAACTTAATCGCGAGCAGGTTCTCGACCAGATCGCAGATTCCATTCGGTATGCTAAGGAACGTGGATCTAGCTGTGGAATTCTCAGCAGAAGACGCCACTCGCACTGAGATCGAATTCCTCAAAGACCGTTTACAAAACGGCGGAACGATCGGGAGCAGTTCGCATGAACCTCCCAGACACGGTGGGTGTTACATCGCCACAGAGCATAGCCAAGATAACGAAGGAAGTCGTCTCCTCAGTAAACGTGCCCGTCAGCATCCATTGCCACGACGACTTCGGACTTGCCGTGGCGAACAGCCTCGCTGCAATTGAGGCAGGGGCGAGTCAAGCTCACGTGACTGTGAATGGAATTGGCGAACGGGCTGGAAACACCTCCCTAGAAGAACTAGTGATGTCACTTCACTTGCTCTGCAATAGAAACACGCAGGATCAAGACGGAGTTCCTAAGTGAAACTTCGAAACTCGTCGCAACCTTGACCGGAGTGCGGCTGCAACCCAACAAGGCGGTTGTGGGAGACAACGCGTTCGGACATGAGTCTGGGATTCACACGCACGGCATCGCGGAAATGCCGCTAACATACGAACCATACGATCCTGCATTGGTTGGCCGGAAACGTTGGTTCCAGGCTGGTAAACACGCGGGCGCGCATGGAATTGCGACCCAACTTGCGGAAGCAGGGCTCTTCCCTGACAAGGACTCAGCTCGCTGAGATTGTGACACGTGTCAAGGATATTGGGGATAAAGGGAAGACCGTCACAGACGCTGACCTCATTGCAATTACCGAGGCAGTCCTGGGAAAGACAGGGGAGAGAGAACGAATGCTGGACCTGGTCGATCTCGCCGTTGTGACTGGCAAGGGTCTTATTCCAACCGCCTCAGTGCGACTACGACTGGATCAGAAAGAGTTCACCTCCGCCGAAACCGGTGTTGGCCCTGTTGACGCAGCTATCCGCGCGGTCCAGAAAATCACCGACCCAGCCATCCAAGTAACCTTGAAAGAATATCGCCTCGAAGCAATCACGGGCGGCTCTAACGCTCTAGCCGAGGCACTGGTAAAAGTGGAAGACGCGAGTGGGACGACAATTTCTGCAACTGCCGCACGCGAAGACGTGGTAGTTGCAAGCGTTGAAGCTATGATTGAAGCCATAAACAAGGTCCTGCTGCGCCGCCGTTTTCATGAAGTTTCAAGCAGTCCGGTGGTACAGTCTGATTAGACAATTGATGAGATGGACATGGCCTCAATGAAATCTGCTAGATCTGATAATGTCAGGAGTGTGTGATGAACTGCGCACAAACATTGGCCGGCTTAGAAGCAAAGATATCACGGAAGGACCAGAACGCGCCCCGAACCGCTCCATGCTTCGAGCGATGGGCTACACGACTCAAGACTTCGACCAACCATTCGTGGGAGTTGCGAGCACTTGGAATGAAGTTACGCCATGTAACTTTCACTTGAACAGGCTGACTAAGAGAGTGAAAGAGGGCGTTAGGGAAGCGAAAGGGACCCCGTTCGAGTTTTGCACCATCGCAGTGAGCGATGGGGTATCGATGGGAACGGAAGGCATGAAAGCGTCATTGGTCAGCCGCGAAACAATCGCTGATTCGATCGAGATAATGGCAATCGCGCAAAGACTGGATGCTCTCGTGACTGTTGCTGGCTGCGACAAGAGTCTTCCAGGATCCGCGATGGCTGCAGCAAGAACCAACCTCCCATCCGTATTCTTGTACGGAGGCACGATCATGCCGGGCAGGTTCGAAGGCCGCGACGTAACAATTCAAGATGTCTTTGAAGGCGTCGGCTTGTACGCCGCAGGCAAAATGACGCTGGAGCAATTGAACGATCTCGAATGCTCAGCCTGCCCTGGTGAAGGATCATGTGGCGGATTGTACACCGCGAACACAATGGCTTCAGCAATGGAAGCCCTAGGTTTGAGCTTGCCCGGAACCGCTTCGCCTCGCTGCAGTAGATGATCGCCGCTACCAAGCATCATACCTGAGCGGCATGGCCGTCATGCGACTCGTTGAGAATGGAATCCGCCCGAGCGACATTCTGACGTTCGAGGCGTTCGAAAACGCGATAGCCGTCGTTCAGGCCATGGGCGGCTCCACTAACGCCTTCCTCCATCTGCCCGCCATCGCGTACGAAGTGGGAATTAAGATCACACTAGACGACTTCGAACGAGTCGGAAGGAGGACTCCCAAACTCGCAGACCTGAGACCAGGCGGACGCTATGTCATGTATGATCTGGACCGCGTCGGCGGAGTTCCTCTGATCATGAAGGAGTTGTTGAGCAAAGGCCTCTTGAATGGAGACACTCTCACGGTCACAGGCAAGACCCTCCGAGAGAACATTGACGAGATAAGATTCCCAGAAGGCCCACAGGACATCGTGAGAGATGTCGCAAACCCGTTCTCAACTGAAGGCGGTCTCGCAGTGTTGAGAGGAAACCTTGCACCAGATGGTGCTGTAGCGAAAATCTCAGCCACAGCCAGACGCGTCCACCGCGGCCCCGCACGTGTCTTTGACAGTGAAGAGGATGCGTTCGCGAAGGTGAAGGACCGAAGTATCAAGTCTGGGGATGTGGTTGTAATCCGGTACGAAGGGCCCAAGGGTGGGCCGGGCATGCGGGAAATGCTGGCGATCACGGCGGCCATAATGGGTCAAGGCTTAGGTGAGAGCGTGGCGCTGGTGACCGACGGACGTTTCTCAGGCGCCACCCGCGGCTTGATGGTGGGCCACGTTTCCCCGGAAGCTCAAGTGGGCGGCCCGATAGCCGTCCTACGAGACGGAGAGATCGTGACGATAGACGCTGACCGCCGTGAGCTTAGCGTTGACAAGAGCAAAGAAGAACTCGCGAATCGGCTGAAGAACTGGAAACAACCCGAACCCAAGTATTCCAAAGGTGCTCTCGCCAAATACTCTAAACTGGTGCACTCTGCGTCTGAGGGCGCGGTGTGCTACTGAATAACTCATGAAGGTTCAACTTGATGGCGCAGCGAACTCTATTTGAAAAAATCTGGGAATCCCATATCGTTCATGAGGAAGTAGGTCGGCCCAGCCTGATTTGGGTTGACAGGCACCTAGTGCATGAAGTAACCTCTCCCCAAGCCTTCGAGGGCCTTCGCTTAAACGGAAGAAAGGTCCGGCGACCCGACCTGACTTTCGCTACGGTCGACCACGATGTCCCCACAACCGATCGGTCGCTGCCCATACAGGATCCGATTGCAAAGAAACAAATTGAAACTCTGGGAAAGAACTGCACGGATTTCGGCATTACGCTCTTCGATTTGGGAAGCCCACAACAGGGGATAGTTCACGTGATTGGCCCAGAACTTGGAATCACCGTTCCCGGAACGACCATAGTCTGCGGCGACAGCCATACGTCGACTCATGGAGCTTTCGGCGCTTTGGCTTTGGGAGTTGGGACGAGCGAGGTGGAGCATGTATTGGCTACTCAGTGTCTTTGGCTTGACAAACCAAAATCATTCGAGGTACGAGTCGACGGGATTCCCTCATATGGAGTAACTGCCAAAGACATCATACTCACCATAATCGGTCAGATTGGTGCAGCGGGCGGAACTGGATCAGTAATAGAGTATCGAGGAAATGCGATATCCTCGCTGTCAATGGAGGAGCGTATGACAATATGCAACATGTCAATCGAGGCGGGAGCACGCGCCGGCCTAATCGCACCTGATGAAACAACACTCAGTTATGTTCGCGGACGGAGGTACGCTCCTAAAGGTGAACATCTGAAAGAGGCCGAAAAATACTGGCAAGGACTCACCACTGACCCCGACGCCAACTTCGACCGGAGTGTTCGCTTTGATGCCAGCAAAATGAAACCCCAGGTCACCTGGGGAACAACCCCCGCAATGGTCACCGACGTTACGGGTAAAGTTCCAGACCCGAACAGCTTTTCGGAGCCAGGCATGCGAGAAGCAGTAGCCCGCGCCTTGGAGTACATGGCCCTAACGCCCGGGACAGAAATTCAATCAATCAAACTCGACAGAGTGTTCATTGGCTCGTGCACTAACTCGCGGCTCACCGATCTAGTGGCTGCCTCCGATATAGTTGTGGACAAAAAGGTAGCGGATGGGGTGCGAGCCATGGTTGTTCCCGGATCGCAGATGGTCAAATATCAAGCAGAGAAACAGGGACTGGATAGGATTTTCAAAGATGCCGGATTCGAATGGCGAGAGTCAGGATGCAGCATGTGCCTAGGAATGAACGAGGACATACTTGCACCTGGCGAACGATGCGCAAGCACCTCAAACCGCAATTTCGAAGGAAGACAAGGACGTGGAGGCCGCACTCACCTAGTCAGCCCAATTACCGCGGCCGCAGCTGCCATAGCGGGACATTTTGTTGACGTCCGAGACTGGGAATGGAAGAACTGATTAGACATGGACAAATTCAAGCAACTCAAGGGCATCGTCGTACCAATCGACCGCGTCAACGTTGACACGGACCAACTGATTCCGAAACAATTCCTGAAACTAATAGAAAGAACTGGACTGGGCCAGTATCTGTTCAACGATTGGCGCTTCAATCCCGACGGCACTCCCAAAACTGATTTCGTCCTGAACAATCCACGCTACCGAGACGGCAAGATATTATTGGCACGCCAGAATTTCGGCAGCGGAAGCTCGCGCGAACACGCTGTATGGGCGCTCAAGGACTATGGGTTCAGCGTGATCATCGCTCCATCATATGCGGACATTTTCTACAACAACTGCTTCAAGAACGGCGTCTTACCAATAATTCTCAACGAAGCTGTGGGGGATCAACTGTTCGCAGAAGTAACCAGCCAAGACGGCTACGCACTGGAAATAAATCTTGAAAAGCAAGCAATCCGCAAGCCAGACGGAGAGAGCCTACATTTCGAAATCGACCCGTTCAAGAAGAAATGCCTGCTGGAAGGGCTCGACGATATCTCGCTGACTCTACAACATGAAGAAGAGATACGTGAATATGAACAGAAACTCAAATCGTTCCAGGCAATCGATGCTGTGAGGTAGCTGAGTTCATATGTTCAATGCTCCAGCGAAATATGTTTGGATGGACGGCGAAATCGTATCATGGGAAAATGCCACCGTGCACGTATTCGCTCACGGCTTGCACTATGGCACCGGAGTCTTTGAAGGGATCCGCGCCTACAGCTGAAAGACGAAGTGTTCGTCTTCAGACTCCAAGAACACCTTCAGCGAATGGTGGATTCTGCGAAAATCTACAGCTCCCTCTGCCATACAGCAAAGACGAAATGTGCGACGCTGTCCTGTAGCTGATCAAGAAGAATGATTTCCATTCCTCGCTATACATTAGACCTATCGCCTTCAGAGGCCTAGGCGGAATTAGTCTCGACGCAAGAAATGTGCCCATGTCGGTGAGTATCATCGCCTACCCATTTCAGAAGTATTTCGACCCTGGGAAAGCGGGACTCCATATCTGTGTCTCTACGTGGCGTCGTCTAGGTGAACCGGCCGTGCCCGCTATGGCGAAGGCATGCGGCCACTACATCAATTCAGTCCTAGCAAGGAGCGAGGCATCAGACGCAGGTTTCGACGAGGCGCTATTCCTCAATAAAGATGGAAACGTTTGCGAAGGTA
The DNA here is from genome assembly GCA_963835925.1 of Candidatus Bathyarchaeota archaeon. Classification (GTDB taxonomy): domain Archaea; phylum Thermoproteota; class Bathyarchaeia; order 40CM-2-53-6; family 40CM-2-53-6; genus FEN-987. The sequence goes on along the minus strand of CAWIHH010000004.1, from coordinate 288,838 downwards.
CAGGTGAAAACATCTTCATTGTCAAGGATGGACTGATTTCAACACCGAGTTTAGCATCAGACATCCTGAAAGGAATTACCCGCCAAACGATCATTGAACTCATCCAAGACGATAACCTTCCACTCGCTGAACGAGTCATAACTCGAGCGGAACTCTACGCTTGCGATGAAGCATTCTTCACAGGCACAGCCGCCGAAGTAGCACCTATACTTAGCATAGATCGCAAAGCGGTGGGAGACGGAAAACCTGGACCGGTCGCCCTGCGACTTAGTAAAGAATACGAAGCGGTCGTAACTGGCACCGATCAGAGATACCTCAAGCACTTGACTCCTGTGTATGGAATCCACTAGCACGATACTCTCACCACACGTTTGCAATAGTGTACCCCACTGATAGGGAATTTGGCGCATAGATCGACTGCTGCCTCATGGTTGCTTCGCGAGGTTCGCAGCTTGAACAAGTGCGAGGGTGTCTCTAGAGGTCAAGCAAATAGGCTATCAGAATCGCAATAGTGCTAGTGGCGGCGGACAGGATGAAGACTTTTCTCAAATCCGAGATCAATCGTTTCAATGATTCTAACATTGGCTCAGCTAAGGCATAATTTGACTTAAGCTTCCTTGACAGCGACAGGTCAATTCTCATTCAATGGTCTCGATGCTCAATACTTCGCCAGTTCCAGTCATCTGAGTCTTGGTAACGTTGTGGAATATGCAAAAGGCTTGGGCTTACGGTCTTTGTTCACTGCCCATGCTTTGTGCTCCTTTACGTGATCTGGAGAAAACCAATGACTTAGCGCTACCGTGGCCTCAAGGCTATCCGATATCCGTAAGCTTTCGTGTCCAAGCAGAATCCGTAATCTTCCGACACCGTGAACGGATAATCGCGCTTTACGGGATAGAAATGGAGTCGCCGATCTTGCAATACTCTTCTTGAGATGCACATGCACCCTCCTCCAATCGCTGCTACGGAATCGTCCAGGGATATTTCCGGGATCTCTTGTAGAGGGCGAATGGTTTCTGTGGGGTCGATAGGTTTGCTGGAGCAGGCCACAGTGATCCGATGTAAACGCCCTCCGCGTAGTACCGGAGATATGGACCTCCAATGATATCCGCAGTGTCCTTCCAGTATGTCAATCGATCCAATAGATCCGTATCTTGACCTTGATGTCCGAGTCGAGGAACACTGCGAAATTCGGGGTTCGCCTGCCGGGCCCTTGTAAGCAGTAGTTCGCGTTCGATTCCGATCAAGTCGTATTCGGTTTCAAGTGGGTTGAGGGCGTCTGCCCTGTACCCGGTGCGGATGATCTCTTTTGGTTCGCGAATCTTTGCCAGAGTTTGAAGGGTTCGGTCAGGTGAGTTGTTCTCGGCGAATATGTATCTGTCAGGTTGTGGGTCCATCTTACGTAGTTTGAATAGGGTCTGATCGAGGTAACGTCCAGCCTGGTAGACAGGCATTAGGACTAGGATGCTCAAACGAGTACTCTCGCCATGATCGTGAGGCATCTAATCCGAGTTCATGTCAAGTTTCTGCAGCGCATCTATCTGTATGCGACGAACTCTTTTCCGAGAAGCTCCCGTGCCACGATGATCTTCATGATTTCTGTTGACCCTTCAGCGAGCATGTAGGAACGAACACCCCGTAAGCCCATCTCCAGCGGACAATCCAGAGTGTATCCGTACGCCCCGAACCATTGCAGTGCGTCGTTGATCGCTTCGAACGCAACAACGGGGGCAAGCATCTTAGCCTCAGCGATTGCCTTGCTAACCGCAAACCTGTTGACCTTGCTGTCCCGTTGCGATCGGTCGAACAGCCAGAGGCCTCGGTATGCGAGAAGTCTCACAGCGTCAATTCGAGCATAATCTTCAGCGAGTTTGAACTGTATCCCTTCGTACCGTCCGATGGGCTGGTTGAAGACTTTCCTCTGCTTGATGTAGTCCATCCCCGCCTCCAAGCAGCCATCGCGGCCCCGCAACAGACGGCCGCTATAATCGCTCGTGCGTAATCAAAGCCCTCCATCGCATAGTAGAACCCCCTGTTCTCTTCGCCAACGATGTTCTCTGAACCGGGACATTCGGACATCTTTCATCACGAAACCGCCTGACGACATCCCCCGTCGACCCATTTCTTCGAGCAAGTGTTGTCGAGATTCCTTTGCTCTCGATTGGAACGTGGAAGAACGACATCTTGTGCTCCGCTGGGGGACCTGTTCTTGCCAGAACGAGGTATCCACCGCCTTCCGGCATCTGCTCTTTCGCTTCTCTGATCCCGCTGATGTACATTTTCTCCCCGTTCAGCACGTACTCGTCCCCTTCACGTTTCGCGGTCGTGCTCATGTTCGCCAGGTCCGATCCGACTCCGGGTTCGGTTGCCCCAATTCCTAGAAATATCTGCCCGCTGCAACCTCGGGCAAAGTCTTCTTCTTGAGTTCCTCAGAACCAAACTTGTTCAGCACGTGGCTCCAGGCGACAGGCACGAGATACAAGTACCGCAGTTGAGCAGCTCAAGTCACCCCTACCAATTTCCTCTCCAGCGATGCCTGCGGAGATCGCGTCAGCCCCTGATCCGCCCAATTGGGTCGGAATCGATAGGCCGAACAACCCCATCTTCGCCAGTCCACTAATCACCGAGCCGGGCATGCTAGCTCGACGTTCCATCTCGCGAGCATTCGGTGCGAGGGTCTTGTCGCAGAACTCTCTCACGGTTTTTCGGAACAGTTCATGTTCAGGGCTGAAGTCGAAATCCACCCGTGCTCCCTCTTGCGAGACATTTCAATCTGGAAGGTATTGAACTTTGGTAAAACGAACGTACCCATGTTAGACATTCATCAAGTGGGGCTACTTCCATTTCAGGTTAGCCTCGCCCTTTTATTTGGTTCGAGATTCACCTCCCCCCAGTAACTAAGCGCTAACTTCAACGTGGATGCGAAATTAAGACTTCAGCCAACACTCGTTCGCCGGCATCGCATAACTGTGTGGAAGCAGCAATTCCTGAAGTGCGGAAGCGAATGTTTCACTGGCTGTGCGGCTGGTTGGATGGTATTGATTGTGTTAGAGTGGATTTCTATTATTCGTTGTGACCTGTCCACTGCACGGTGAAGCTGGTTCCGTCCTGTGAGAGTGTTGAGGGCTGTGCTTCAGTGATGCGCGAATCTCGGCCGACCATTGTTATCCGCTGCGCTAATGATCCGAATGAGCCTGCTGAACCAGTCGTGCCATTCAAGGTCGCATAGCATCCTTTCCACGGCACCGTGCCAAAGTTCGCCAAAGGAAGAATATTTGTACGTGCGTGGCGACCTGTCGTGGCGGGCGCTTCAGTTACCCATTCCGCTGAGGAGCGTTGTGCGTTCACTCTCGTAGTTACATTAAACGATCGGCCTGTTGTTGTATCCGTTATGGATACGAAGAAGCTGCTGCCGCCAAGATACTTCACCTCAGCTGACATGACATCCCCCGGTTTCACTTCGAAAAGATCGTGATCAGCTCGCGGGTAGAACTCATACCATGTATAGTATGCGGGGGCACCGTTTTGGCAGTCTGATTCAGAGCCAATCTGCTCAACCGTGTTACTAGTCATGCCGTCGATGCCAACCCAGAACGCCGAATACCTGTCCGAAGTGCAATTGCCAGCAAGGGGGGTCACTTTCCATGACCCAACTACATCGCTCACAGAGCCGGGTGAACTGATTACAGCGTAGCCAGACCAGTTGGGGCTCTGCCCAGGATTGTCCGTGGGAGCGAACATCAACATGCGGGTCGAAGAAGCGCTCGGACCTACTGCGAGGAATAAAAACACGGATAGAATCATTGGCGCGATGGTTTTCTTTGGCCAAGTCAACTTTTGGTCGGCGCAAAAGCCCACAGGTGCGTATTATAATCGTTGAGGATGAATCGTCCACTCAATCTGATTCCATGGAAGTATTGTCGGGTTCTAGTAACTAGCCCTCGCATAGCGAACTCTCTTCTATCCAACTATCATTTGATCAAAGTCGGATTGATCAAGGGCTAAGCCCAAGTAGGGAATAACTTCCTTTCCGCTCGAATCTGATGAACCTAGGCTAATTAAGGCTCGAATCCAGCTCATGAATCCGTTCTATCCGCCGAAGAAAAGCTGGGAATAAGGTCTGAAGAAAAGCACGAAACCTCGAGGTCTCTTAACGGAAAATAATTGGGCATGCTCTTTCCTGCATTTAGAATAATTGCTTCAGGGATGGGCATGGGATTCTGACCCAACTTTATCGATACTCGGGCGCTTTAGTCAACCGCTGATGCTGAACAGTTCCAGAGAACTGCCATAAACCGAACAGAGTCAGTCGTGCGTACGCAAATATTTTGACTCTACACTCTCTAGGATTACCTGCCCGTTCTCCTCTTACTTGCTCTCTGGATGTGGACTGTTTTTGGTTTGAATTATGGGGCGAACTATGCCGTCCTGGCGTATGGTTGTCGAAGACGAGCTTGGGAAATTGAAGAGGTTTCGTGAATTTCTTAGGGCGGAGGACAAGGAAGTGTTCGATGATCTTCTAAATCAATGCAGATTGTACGCGTCATACGGAGGATCAATGGCTTCGCCTGTGAAGGAAATCCAGCTCCTAATGTCAATTCTTTTCGGACAACACAAACGACTCATGGAATTAGAAAAGAGATTCAGAGTCATCGACCACACGACCCGGACGGGGCTGCAACAAGAAACTGAAACTGAACCAACCTCACGAGTTTGGGAGCCAACAGGATCGAAACAAGTATCTCAGTCTAGCAGAGTGACTACCACGCGCGCTGGAATGATTTCTACTCCTGAAGCGGGGCTGAATTAGGAATTTGAGAGGAACTCGGCCAAGTACGTGTAGGTTGACCGGGTATTTACCGAGCGATATGACAGACTGGCCATGTCGATACTTAACCCACTAAACAGTACGTAGCTCATACTATTCTTTCGAATCTTCTATATCCTTACCCCCGAACAGTTCCAGTTACGCTACAATTCGGATTCTGATTGTAACGCAAAATTATGAATATAGGATTGAAAGGTAAAATGTTGAAACAAGAAACCGTAATGAGTGAAACTACTAGGAAAAGTTCAGAGAAGAACAATTCACTTTCAAGACGAGACTTTCTAAAACTATCGGGAACCATCGCCTCGGTAGCCACGCTCGGTGAGCTGACTATCGGCAATCAGCTGACCTCTCTGATTGAAAAGGGGTTTGCCCAGCAAACCCAGACTGTCCAAGATGAATGGATCCCTACGAGTTGTTACATGTGCGATGCGAACTGTGCAGTACACGTCCATGTGGTGAACGGAGTCGCTGTGAAGATCGAAGGGGATCCAACGAGTCCTGACAGTTTAGGTAGGATATGTGGCAGGTCGAACGCAGGGATTATGCAGCTATACAATGCTTATCGTGTGAAGAATCCGGTGAAGAGAACAAACCCGGAGAAGGGCAGAGGGGTCGACCCGAAGTGGGTTGAAATCAGCTGGGACGAAGCCATCAACACAGTGGCTGATCGACTAACCAAGATTCGCCAAGACGACCCACGAAAATTCGTCATAGTGGGTCCATCTCACCGATGCATGGACCACATCACTCTTTCTAGAGGGTTCGCCTTATTATTCGGCACTCCTAGTATTGGAATCCCCGCCTCAGGCGGTGGCATATTCTGCAGTGGCTGCACGCTTCACACCACTAGTTCTTGGTTCCATGGATGCTTCGTTTCGGATACTGACATGGACCACGCCATGTACGCCGTCATGGTTGGAAACGGGATGCCCGGCAAACAAAGGGATGCCGCACTCCAATGTGGCACTCTAGGCCCTGCGAGAGGCTGCAAGATCGTAAGTGTCGATCCTGTACTGGCTCCTTCCGGTAGGAAGGCTGACGAATGGATCCCCATTAGACCTAGCACTGATGCGGCCTTTTTGCTAGGCATCACGTACATGATGCTCTATGAGCTTAACACCTATGATGTCGGCTTCATCAAGAAGAGAACTAACGGTCCTTATCTGATCGGCCCTGACGGGCTTTACGTTAGGGGTAAGGATCCGCTCGTCGCAGATCCTGCTCGATTAAATCAAAAGCTTGGGAAGCCATACGTATGGGATCCAATTGACCAAAAAGCCAAGTCCTTCGACGATAAGACGATCAAGGACTATGCGCTTGACGGCACATACATCGTTGATGGCGTGACATGTCAACCCGCTTTTCAACTCTTGAAGGCTCAAGTCAAGGATTACACACCGGAGTGGGCTTCCAACATTACCACAGTACCAGCAGCTACGATCAGGAGGATAACGAACGAACTCGTGAACGCAGCTCAGATAGGAAGCACAATCACAATCAACGGAGTCACCTTTCCAAACAGGCCAGCTTCTGTCACGACCGGTAAGGGCGCAGAGGTCCACCTCGGTGGACTTGATGTCAGGCTTGCTATGTACATGGTGAACTGTCTCCTAGGCAGCATGGATGTTCCGGGTGGACTCAAGGCTTTGATGCCCTCATCTTCGTTCAGTGGAGTGCCTAATCTCACTCCCGATCCAGCTGACGGAGTGATACAACCCGGTTTCGGGCAGTCAAGCGCACGGTACAGTAAACCGATCGCGTATCCTCCGCAAGTGGCAGATCTTTCGGATATGTACCCTCTTGCTTACAAGACATCCCTATTGCTATACAACGTGATCGCGACGCCTGAACAATATCCCCTGCCGTACAAAGTGGAAATGATATTGAATCTTGGCAACAACGCGATAAACGGTTCGGGCACTGGAGACTTCGTAGCGGAGGCAATCGCGAAGGTTCCTTTCTTCGTTACTTCGTCCTACAATTTCGACGAACCCACCGAAATGGCGGACATAGTGCTGCCAGAACATTCGTACCTGGAACGATACTCGATAGCCTCTATGGGCAGCTACCAGGGCGGCGTCTTGATGAATCAACCAGGCAATTACTTCAGTGCGGTCGACGTCCTCAGGCAACCAGTTGTAAAACCAGTCAATAACACTAGGCAGACGGACGAAGTCTTGATGGATTTGGCCGAGAAGCTTGGAATTCTTTATGGCAGCAAGGGACTCAACGCGATGATAGCAGCGGGATTGAAGGATCCCTTCAAGATCGACGTCACTCAGAAGCATAGCTCCGCGGAAATCATCGACCAAACCCTAAAGTCCACGCATGGAAGTCAATTTGGTCTCGACTGGTTCTCAAAGAATGGTTGGGCACCAAACACATCCTCATCTCCCCAATCATCAGCCCCAACGGTTGACAAGTACTATGGAATAACGCTATACCCAAACACGAGACTCCCCCTCTACGTCGAATATCTTGCCTGGGCTGGGAAGGAGTTCAAGAGCGAACTTGACAGCCACGGAGCACCGCCACTGAAGCCCTCGAAAGATTTCGTGTTCAGCCACTACCGGCCTCTACCACAATGGTTCGCAGAACCAAACCTCCAAGCCCCCGCCGAGTTCGATATGTGGGCCATCCACTACAAGACCATGATCGCCACAATGGCTTATGTTATGGACAACGTATGGACCGGCGAAGTAAACGAACTTTTCGACCCCTACTCAATGAATTTGTGGATGAACCGTGCAACAGCCGCTGCGAAGGGTTTCAAGGATGGTGACTGGGTCTGGGTGGAATCCCAACACGGAAAGACCAGAGGCCAAGTAAGGACATCGGAGGCTGTGCATCCAGAAGTTATCGGCATGGGCGGATGCTACGATTCAAAATCAGTCGACTACAACCCCATAGGAAGAGGTGGCGCAAACATAAACGACCTGTGCGCTTTCGACGAGACAACCATGAACCCGGTGTGCGGTGGTATGGAGAATCGTGCTAAGGTGAAGGTGTACAAGGGGTAGGTGGTTGAGTATGGCTAGGTATGGTATGTTGATTGACCGAGACATGTGCGTGGGTTGTATGGCGTGCGCTGTGGCTTGTAAGGCGGAGAATGGTACGCCTCGTGGTGTGTTCTGGTCTAAGGTGTTGACTGAAGAGGTTGGAACCTATCCCACTGCGAAAATCAACTATACCCCGCTGTTGTGTATGCACTGTGAGAATACGCCTTGTGTTGATGTTTGTCCTACGGGTGCGAGCTATAAGCGGGCTGATGGGATTGTGATGGTTGACTACGCTAGGTGCATTGGTTGCAAGTACTGTATTCAAGCATGTCCGTATGGTGCGAGGACTTTTATGAATGAGATTGGGGGGTACTTCCCTGGTAAGGGGTTGACGCCCTACGAGCTTTACGCGTACCAGAAGCATCAGGTTGGTGTTGTGGAGAAGTGTACTTTCTGCTCTCACCGGATCGATCCAGCCGTGAGCAAGGGGCTAGTGCCAGGCGTGGATAGGGATGCTACGCCTGCTTGCGTGATAACCTGTGTTTCAGGCGCACGTGTCTTCGGTAACCTTGACGATCCGAACAGCGAGGTTTCGAAGCAGATAGCGTTGAAGCATGCTAGACCAATACATCCTGAACTGGATACGAAGCCGAAAGTGTACTACGTTGGGTTGACGGAGGGCTGGTGATCAGAAGTATGGATCTTACGCAGACTAGTTGGGGTTGGTTGCTGATCTGGGACTTCTTCCTAGCAGGCACAGGCGCAGGCGCATACCTCTCAGGCATCATAGCGGAATACCTAGGCGATGAGAATAGGGTTGCGGCGAAGATCGGGGTATTCCTTAGCGCTCCACTGGTGATTGGTGGCGTGATATTCCTTATGTTTGATCTGGGGCATCCTGAACGGTTCATGTACGTGTTCACCAGCGCCACTTCGCTCATAACTTTCGGTTCAATGTTCATCACAGCATTCCTAATCGTCTCAGTCATACACATCGGATTATGGATTTGGCCCTTCAAACTATTAGAGAAGGCCACGGTGGCTCGCAGAGTACTAGGCGTGATCGGAGCAGTGCTCGCTCTAGGCGTGATGATTTATCCGGGTGTGGCGATGAGTCTTACGCATGTCTCTTTCTGGGAGACGAGTCTGCTTCCATTGCTTTTCATCGGGGTTGCCACATTGTCCGGGGTCGCAGCGAATTTGATGGTTTTGTCGGTCTATTACAGTCGGAGTGTGGGTGATGCGAAGGAGAGGGCGGTGGGTTCGATTAAGGCGTTGGGGGTTGCAGTGATTGGGCTGGGAGCGTTCGTGCTGGTCGCAGTCTTATTCTACACTGTGTTTACGGGAACCTTGGCGCCAACAGCTCAGGAATCCACTATGCTTCTCACGTCTGGACCGTTCTCAGCGTTGTTCTGGGGCGGCCTGATCGTGGTAGGTTTACTGCTGCCCATAGTGCTGTTAGGAGTGGGGATTAGAGGGAAGGGCACGCTTCCGTTGCTCGCAGCGGTCAGCAGCTTCCTCTTCCTGACCGGTGGGTTGGTGTTGCGGTATCTCGTGGTTTCAGTAGGCATCTCCGTCGCACCCCTTCCATACACTTCGGGGCAGGAGGTTTACTTCCAAGCCTACCCGGCCCCGTTCGTCTCCAGATTCATCGAATCCTATGGGCCAGGAGCCTTCGACTACGCGATTGTCGGAGTTTTCTTCCTAATCCTGGTCGCGGCATATTTCGTCGCAGCCAGAATCATACCTACAACAAAACTAACCACAGCAAACAAAACATGAAACACGAGAGGATCACTCAACCGTCTTTCTCTTCTTTCTTTTTCCACTTCTCTCCTATAGAATTCGGAAGTCTTGGCGGTATCGTCTGGAGTTGTAAAATGGAGCGTTCGGAACACTCTTGAAAGGTTCAAGTTGGAACAAAGGTCTCCGCAGCCGAGTGAAAGGAAAGCCGAAGAAGCGTTCAGCGCTGAAGGGAAGAGTGCGCAAATTGGAGGCGGCGTCTCCCACAGTCTATTCCAAGAATTGAGCATGAAACCATCATAGCCGCGTTGCAACTTAGAATCACCGACTTGGAAACGAGGCTACGTGAATCCCATAGTGAAGCAAATGCATTGAAGGAGGAAGTTGCGCTGGCGCAATCTAGTCGGGAAGAAGAGGAGCTCAAAAGAGTCTGCGATTACGATGCTTATGGTTTGATTGGGCGATATCTTGCCAGCAACTACGGTTTAGAGGAGCTGCGTAAGTTTGCGGGGTTCTGGGCGGCAACCGTCGCGGCAGCTAGGGGAGGCTTGCTGGAGAAATCCAAAGAGCAGTTTCTGGCTCAAGAGGCAAGGATAGAGAAAGCCTGGTTGGGGAGAGAGGTTGAAATCCTGAACACGAAAAAGTATGTTGGGTTAGTGGAAAGCTGCCCACTCAAACTGACCCTTAACCAGCAGCGCGCCGACCTGCCCATCGACTACTTCTGCGACAACTGCTGCTCCGTCGCATACACTCAACGGTACGCATTACTAGGACTGGAAAGTCGTATGGAAAAGATCAAGGACGGCTGCCGTTTAGAGATCACCATTTCATAAGCCTACATGGACCCGTAAACTGGGGCCGAAATCCCCACCGATCTCTGAGGTATATCCGCCCTTTATTTCGTGGGTTCAAACAAGTTATAGTGCCAAAACTTTGGACCGTTTCACTGTAGAGTTACGCCTGTTCGCTAGCCAGGTGATCCGGTGCGAATTCTCATGGATCTCGCACGATGAAACGATTGTCTGTTATCGCTGACTGGCAATGGTGGGATCAAGTGTCTGGTGTGGTAAATGAGGAAGTCTGCTTGAGGATGCGTCTCAACGTGCGATTCGTTATCTTGAGAATATTGACAAGCGTAGTGTCGCTCCAAATCAAGAGGCCATTTGCGACTCGTGAAAGTGCAGACCAATTTGTCTCGGGACTCCATGAGTGCGGAGGATGTGCTTGCGGAGTTGGATGAGTTTGTTTCGCCGGCGACTATGGCCATGGCAGGGCCACGTTTCTTTGGTTTCGTTATCGGCGGCTCGTTGCCTGCGGCTTTAGCGGCGAACTGGCTTGCGGGAGCTTGGGATCAGAATTCAGCCCACTATGACGTGACCCGAGGCACTGCGTGGCTTGAAGAACTAGCTTTGCGTTGGCTCATAGGAATCTTCAAGTTACCCTCGAATTGTGGCGGGGCTTTTGTTACAGGTGCCACGCTCGCCAACTTTACTGCCTTGGCCGCTGGGCGGCACGCAGTTCTTGCGCATGCAGGTTGGAATGTGAAATCGGATGGTCTTATCAGCGCTCCGAAAATTGAACTGGTGGTCGGTGCCGAAGCTCACCCAACTCTGTTCAAATCTCTTGGACTGCTTGGGTTAGGGCGAAACAAGGTCATCAAAGTGCCCGTAGACGGCCAGGGCAGAATGCGGCCAGACGCGTTGCCGCCGCTTTCCAGCAATACGATAATTTGCGTACAGGCAGGAAATGTGAACAGTGGGGCATTCGATCCGATAGAAGAGATTTGTAGGTGCGCCCACGAGGTTGGTGCTTGGGTTCACGTAGATGGAGCGTTTGGTCTTTGGGCATGCGCTGCTCCTTCTCGGGCTTATTTAGCCAACGGTGTGGAAGAGGCGGATTCTTGGGCCACGGACGCTCATAAGTGGTTGAACGTGCCATACGATTCGGGGTTGGCTTTTGTCCGAGATGCGGAAGCGTTGAGGGCGGCAATGGCCGTGACAGCCGAATATTTGCCGACGGGTATGGCGCACCGGAACCCTTCCGAGTACACGCCTGAACTCTCGAGGCGCGCTCGGGGAGTAGAAGTCTGGGCAGCCTTACGTTCTCTAGGCCGCTCCGGACTGGCTGATCTGATTGAGCGCAACTGCCGCCACGCAAGACGTTTTGCTCAAGGCCTTAGTGAAGCCGGTTATGAGGTGCTGAACGATGTGGTTCTCAATCAAGTCTTGGTCTCCTTCGGTGATGCTGACACGACGAAGAAGGTTATCGCTGAGCTTCAAGCCGATGGCACCTGTTGGTGTGGTGGAACAATCTGGAAAGGGCATACAGCGATGCGCATCAGCGTTTCCTCATGGGCGACGACGGATTTGGATGTTGAAAAGAGTTTGGGGGCGATGTTGAGAATTGCAGGTGGCTATTATGCCCAAAGTGGTTTTTTTATGCATGTATTCTTTAGTCCTATGCCGGCAGATTGAGCTGAAATCCCTTATTCGCATCTCGAAGGTACATCAGCTTCTTGAGAAACAGAGAGGTTCTGCGGTAGGAATTGCAGCGTGCATCCGGTAACCTGTTGCGCCAAGAGCGCGTGACCAGAACTGATGTCCCGTGTCGTAACTGCGGTCACGCCATAGGAAATCATCTTGACCAACTTCCGCCAGATGGGCGAGGTTGCCGTGTCAAAGATTGTAAGTGCACCTGGCTTTTCAATTCCGAGGATGGTACAACGCAACGGCGAACGCCCCGAGATCTGTCCGAGTTCGTTTAGCAAGCCTTCAAGATCGAGGCCGCACGCGACGTTACGACAGTTGGTTACATGTCCCTTTCATTATATCGTTGTTTTGAAGGGGACGCACCTTGGCGAAATGTGTCAACTTCCAGATTCATTCCGAAAACGGTGAGTTACCTTATTCCATACGTACTAATCTCTACTTTCCAATATCAGGTTGCGCAGGATGGTTTGAAATATTCTTCGCCGTTTGTTCTGATGGGTCTGCGATACCTAATCGCTTCACTCATTCTCTTTGGAGTTGTTCGATCGTTTAGGCCGATCTTGAACAAAGACACGCTTCTGTTATCGATTCTAACGTTTGCAAGTTCAGCCCTCTGGATTCTTCGGTTGGAATATGTTTCACCATCAGAATCTGCCGTGCTAAGCTATACGATGCCGCTGATCTCGATTCCAATGTCATATCTAATCTTATCCGAGAAGGCGTCCCATAGAGGATGGGTAGGAGCCGCAGCGGGGTTCGTAGGCGTGATAGTCTATTCCTTTGTGGTACTCGAAGATCAGACGCTGTCAGCGCTCGGCGCAATCCTAACGTTGCTGAACGCTTTCTTTTGGGCGATGTACACGATCTACTACCGGAAACTAAAGAATCAGGAACCGACGACGACAGTGGCAACACAACTTATGTTCGGAGCCCTGCTATTCTTTCTTATCACTCCTCTCGCTTTCAGGGTGGAGGCGACTCCCATGTTCTGGTTTGACGTGGGATACTTGTCTTTGTTCAGTGCAGCTGCTTCCTTCTTGTTGTGGAATGCCATTGCGAGGTTACACAGAGTTGGCAAAACGTCGACGCTGATCTATTCGACCCCCATTACCGTAACGCTTGTGCAATATGCTGAGACGTCATTGCTTCCTCCCCCAGTTTCATGGATCGGTATTTGTTTGATGTTTATTGGAATATGCATTTCGAGGTTCTAAGTAACGACATCGACAGTCTAGGCTCGGAATTATCACTCAGTCAGGTGGATAACTTCGGATTTAGGGATGAACTGGTCTGCGTCTTCGAACTGACAGTCGACTTGCAGGTGTCCGAGTTGGATTGTACCTACTGCCGTGAGTGGAGGTCGCTCAATTCGAGAGTGGGGGACTGTCATTCCTGGTAATGCTTGATACCAGTCGATCGTATGCCTTCAGTTTCTCCAGCCCAGCTTTGATTCCGACATCGGCTTCTGGTATCTTATGTGAATCAAAGTATTCTTCAATTTCGTTGATTCGCCCGACTCCTAGTATCGGGATTAGTGAGAGGAAAGTGCTTGAGAGAATTCCAGTATCTTGGTAAAGGCTTCTAAGCTTCGCTAGGTTTGAATGCAACCATCCCCAGATGACGTCCTTGGCTTGAGGTTTCTCGGCGGCCGCCAAGATTACGGCCCTAATATCCTGTCTCTTCACTTCGCCGCTCAAAGTAAATTCTAACGTTTGCCTAATCAACTGCTTGTTTCGGAAAGCTGTCATAGCGTTGAGAAACCTAACTCGGTCCTCATCAGATTCGCTTTCCCTGTAACCCTTCAGCAGACTGTCATAGTCGCTTGTTGATCTTGCATACGCCAGAAGTACCGCTTGCTTCATGTCAGGTTCAACATTTTCGTATTCGTTGAACCTACCGGCCATCTCTGCAGCATATTTGTCGTCGACAAGCGTAAGTCTGCCGGCCACCAGCCCGAGTAAGATGCGGCTGTTCTCGTCACGTTTCTCTCGATGTATCTCCAACTGTGAACGATGAAACGCCGCTGAAATTTTTGCTATTTGCGCGGGCAAAATAGTGTGGAGTGTTGAAAGTTGATCTGAGACTTCGGATGCGGGTAGGTAGTCTTGTTCCTTGATGAACTTCTCCAAAATCGAAGCGTATTGAGCGAAAGTGACCTTACCAGCGAGCAAGAATAGAAAAGCGTCAGAGATCATTCCCCATCTGTCGACGGCTGAGAGCCCGCTTTCCCACACTAGGTTTTCTAAGCCCTGGTAGTGCACAATATAGAAACCTGTCCGATCAGTGTTAATTCTTAGAGACTTAACGTCCCCCACGTCTAGGATCAGACTCTCGTTCTCCATCAGCAAGCTTCGTGTTTGGCCGTTGAGTTCAACAGTGATTGGAATTGGCCACAATGCTCCTTTCGACGAGCCGGTGAGCGTGAATCTGGCCTGTCGCAAGTTCAGTTTTCCATCGTTTAACTGGGCGGTTACGACAGGGAATCCTGGCTGTCTGATCCAGTCGACCATTATTCTCTTCACTTGCCGATCGGAAACTTCCCCTAAGGCTGTCCAGAGATCGTTTCCTGTAGCGTTGCCGTAGGCGTGCTTCGAGAGGTAGCGTCTTATTCCATCCTCGAACGCTTCCTTTCCAATGTATGCCTCGATCATTCTAAGAATACTGGCGCCTTTACCGTAGCTTATCGGTCAAAGACCTGTTCAATCTCATCGGGTAACTTGACCGGAACCTCGATGGGATGGGTGTTCATCAAGCAATCCCTCCCCATGGCTCCTCCAGTTTCGTCCAAGAGGAATTCATCCCACTGTCTCCATTCTGGGTGAAGCGAATCCACGACCTTAAACGCCATGAGTGTCGCGAAACTCTCGTTCAACCAAATGTCGTCCCACCATTTCATCGTCACCAGGTTGCCGAACCATTGATGCGCAATTTCATGCGCGACGATCTCTGAGACGCGTTTTCTGGATCTAGTGCTACTGCTCGCATCTCGAAGTAACGCCACTTCACGAAAAGTGATCGCTCCCCAGTTCTCCATGGCACCCGCTCCAAATTCTGGGACGGCAATGAGGTGAAGTTTAGGAAGCGGATAGGGAATGCTGTAGTACCCTTCATAGAATTGTAGCGCCTTTTTCGCTTCATCTAAGGCGAATGTCCCCAGTTTTGATTTACCGGGGGTTGTTGCGAGAATTATGTCCGTCCTAGGGAGTGTTGCTGTTTGTTCCTCGAATTTTCCTACGCCCAAGTAAAGTAGGTATGTTGGCATTCGTGGCGTCTCTCGAAATGTGACAGTCTTTCTTGAGTCAGTGATGTTCACGGATTCTACTGGCATGTTTGAGATCGCTTCAAGATCTTTGGGAATAGTTACAGTTAGCTTGAAGACAGCTTTTGCATCGGGCCTGTCGACGCAGGGCAACATTCGTCTTGCTTGGGCCGCTTCGAAATGTGTGGTGACAATATAGGTGTCCTCGTAGGGCGCCTTGTACAAGCCAGCCAAACTGTCGGTGATGGTTCCATCATACGAGATATCCACTCTCCCATCAATGGGGCCCGTCTCGACAATGAGATCCTCATCTACTTGCTTGAACCGCAGATCCTTTCTGCTGCTGCCCACACTCTGAATTTCTAACCCGACCGCGTTTAGAACTACGTTTTGATCAGATTCGAGCTGGATGGCCACTTTTCCATTAAACCTTGATTTCTCAAAGTCCACGTCAATATCCAGATCGTATCTCCTTACCTTCATAGCCCTTCAGCCCAGACAGCCATCACGAACTAGGCGTTATAATTGCTGTCCTTCGACTCCGAAATCCGCCTATTTTTGCCAGTAAATTGGAGTCGTAATTCGATGTTCACCTACGAGCTACATTGAATAGTCACCAGGAAAATGGCTGATGTGATGCGTAGTGCCAAAGTTGAAGTCGATATACGTCGTCTATGCCGACTGGTGTCCACACTGCATTCCAACTACAGTCGAACCTCTTAAAGAGAAATCTGCGGAACTAAAAGTTCCCCTCGTCCTTTATCACATAGATGACCCAGATTCTGTCAAGAAAGCTGACGAACTCGTGAAGAAATACGGAGACTGGAGTCCAGACTATTTGATACCGCAGGTCTTCTTGGAATACGATAACGGTGAGTTAAGGCATGTATTCACAGGATACTCCGAGGACATTGAATTAACCCGAAACGGTGTGACCAATCTGATTAATAGCGAACTTTTGAAAACTGGCTGAGTCGGCTCAAGAGGGAGGCCCTCTGCATTGAGGACATAGTCTGTTCACGTCTGAAAGGGCCTTGTTATAGAAGGCCCCACATTTGCCGCAGACAAAAAGTGCAATACGATTCGGATCATTGCTTCTTGTCCGACGGTAACCTTGCGTCCAATAAGCCTCCCTCAAAACCATCCCAGGTTGACCGCCTTCAATTCCCAAATCCCAGGTGTATCGAGTCGCAACTCGGACATCCTCATCCTTGAGATCGGTGACTCCCTGAACCCATGACGAAAGGAGCGATTTGAATCCAATAAGGTCAAGTTCCTTTCCGTATGTGACGATTCGTGACACATATCCAGAAGGGCATGTGTAACAGCCAATTGTCATCTCTTTTCTAGAAAATAACATTAGAGCAGACTTTTCTTTACAATGCGAACATTTGGGATGCCCGCCCAACTTTTCTTCAATTGCCCTTTCAAACATGCCAAGCAGTTTTCTTAGGGGGGTTTAGCGTTTACCCTTTCATGCCAATATCCCTTGCCCAGCGTGAACAATCCCCCATAGAGCCTAACTTTGTGGGGACAACATGCTACTGTCAAATTGAGTCAGTATCTGGAGAGGTCGATGTCGCTTTCGTTGGGAATCTTTTTTCTCTCGAACTGTTTCTTTATTCCCAAGGGTACCGTTGCGTCGATACCGATTTTCCCGCGATGTATCTGCACCTTGTCTCTTCTTGGAAAGCCCAGGGCATCGGGGACTGTCAATAGCGCTTTGTCAGGTTGGCTACGGGTCCCTAGGGCCCACCAAACATCGGCGAGGTCATGCACATTCACGTCTTCATCTACGACGACGCAGTACTTCAGCCACGAGTAGCTTCCGAAGGCGGCCATCATCAAATTCTTTGGTTCGCCCTCAAATCTTTTCCTTATTGAAATGATCCCGTTAAACAAGAAGGGCATTAAGGAAACATCCACCACGTCATATCCGGCCGCCTCTAACGCTCTGTAGATCAGTATCTCTCGATTTAGTGCAAGTATTCCCAAGTCTTCGCTGGATCCGCAGAGAAGTGCCTGGTAAATGTAGTCGCTCCGCTTGGAGACTGACTTCACGTTCAACACATGGTTCTTGTTTCGTTCAACATAGTAATCCATGAATTCTCCAAACGGCCCTTCCTCTTCCCGCACGTCGGCTTCTATTTCGCCTTCAATGACCATCTCAGCATTAGCCGGCACCTCTAGATCCACGGTCTTGCATTTCACCAGTTCTAAGGGCTCTCCTCGTAAAGAGCTGGCGAAATCCAAATGGTCTTTCCCATATGGAAGTGCGCTGGCGGATGCGATCATCTCTGTCGGATGATTACCTATCACCACCGCAACCTCCAAGTTTCTCTTTTCGGTCTCGGCTTTTTGTTGGATCATTCCTAGGTGTTGAGGCGGCATCATTCTAATCCCAAACCGTGAGTCTGCTCTCAGCATCATTCTATTGAAAGAAGAGTTACGGTAGCCTGTTTCAGGGTCCTTAGCGACAACTATGCCCGCCGTTATGTAGGGGCCACCGTCTCTCTCGAAATGTGTCAGGATCGGGACTTTGGAAAAGTCAGTTTTCTCCTCGTAATACCTCTTGGACGGGTGCATTCTTGACAATCTTAGTTTTCGAATTGATTGAAGCCCTATCTGAGATTTCCTGCAAGAAATTCTCAGTAGATAGCCTCAGGGCGGAGTAAATCATTCTCCTGTTACCCGCAACATTAGCTACTACTCGGTGAGTGCTCCCTTTCATTTTCTCGAAAAGGATCGCTTTTCCGAGTTTTGATGCCTGTTTGATTAAAGCGGCAGCTTCAAATTCTGCATCAACTGGTTTGCTGATTCTGACGAGTAGGTTTTCTCTTTCAAGCTGTGGCAAATAGGTCCTTAAACAGTCTTGTTCTGAAGACATCCGGACCGCTTGAATATGGTTAGCGGGTCATTGTATATTTCCTTATCATCTCACACCGAGAAGCATCCGACCGAGGTTCTCGGTCTTGCTGAATGATTCGACTGGTTCCCTCCTTGGCTATTCTGCCTGAAAGCATGACGTAGACGTAATCACAGAACTCAAGCGCTTTCCTAGCATTCTGCTCAACCATAAGGACCGACACGCCTAATTTTTCGATCGACTCGATTTTCTTCATAACTTTGTCAACTGCTATTGGTGCCAGTCCTGCTGTCGGTTCATCAAGGAGAAGAACCTTAGGGGTTGTCATCAATGATCGGGCGAAGGCAACCATTTGTCTCTCTCCGCCGCTAAGTTGCTCAACTTTGGATTCAGCGTACCCTTCAAGTTCTGGAAAAATCGAAAACATCTCTCTAATTTTGGATTGTAGTGGGCCTCTTGAGAGATAGTAACCGCCTATTCTGAGGTTTTCGTTTACGCTGAGATTTGGAAACACGTTTTGAACTTGGGGAACGTACCCTATGCCCATTCTGTTGATCCCGTCGACTTCCAGGGCCGTTATGTCTGTTCCGTTGAACGTTATAGTTCCAGAGAATGGTTTGATTAGTCCCATGATGGTCTTCACGAGTGTGGATTTGCCCGAACCATTTGCGCCAATAATTGCAACTGTTTGACCGCCATCGAGACCCATTGTTACGTTGTCGACAACGATTGATTTTCCGTAGCCGGAAGAGACTTGATCTACTTGGAGATGCATGGGCCTCAGCCCCCCAGGTAGGCTTCGACTACTGCCTGCTCATCCGCAACTTTATCAGGTGAACCTTGGAAGAGAAGGCTTCCCTTGTTCATGACGAAGACATGACTAACTCTGCTGAGGAGCAGCTCCATTTTGTGTTCAATAATAAACACCGTTGCTCCCCTCTCCTTGCGAACGTCTTCCAGAAAGTCGAGGATATTCGCCGCCAGAGTGGGATTGACTCCGGCTGCAGGTTCATCGAGTAATAACAAGTTCGGCATCCGACATTAGCGCCCTTGCCACTTCAAGCAGCTTAAGCTGCCCCCCGGAGAGTGTTTCGGGTGATTCATTGGCGGCTTTTTCAATATTTAGGAATCTAAGGTTTTCGTAGGCTCTTTCAATGAGCTGCGCTTCCTTTTCATGCCATTGCTTCCTCTTCAGTACCGCGGGCAGTAGTCCTTCTCCGACTTGGCCCCTGCCTGCAAGTAACACATTTTCAAGTACCGAAAGGCGTGGTACAATTTGGGGAGATTGGAAGGTTCTGTAGATTCCTCTTTGGAAAATTTCGTGGGGTCTAAGCCCGGTTATGTCCAAACCGTTGAAAACTACTTGGCCCTTGTCCGGTTTGACGAAACCCGAGATTACGTTGAAGAGCGTAGTCTTCCCGCTTCCGTTCGGACCTATGAGGCCGCACATGCTCTCATCCTCTAGGTCAATTTCCAGATTATTGACTGCCACGAGTCCACCGAAGCTTTTGCTAATTCCCTTAAGCTCCAAGCTTTTCACTATTCGGCCTCACCTGTCGGAGTTTCTCCCGCACGATACCTTCTGGGCGAAAATAGAGAATTAGCACTGTGGCGAATCCAAAGAGAATGAAAGCCAGATTGTTTGGGTCAATTGGAATCGCAATCCAGTTCTTTGCAATGCGGAGGAGATCCTGTATTGAAAGGTAGATGAAAGCGCCCACAAGTGCGCCTAGGCGAGTGGATGAGCCTCCCATTATGCTCATTACGTAAACTGTGAACGTTACCGAGTAGGTGAACAATTCAGTTCCAGCAAAACCAAGATACTGAGAGTAAATAGCCCCAGCCGTCCCTGCTACGATCGATCCGATGACGAATACCTGTGCCTTATAGCGAAACGTGTTTTTCCCAAGCGACTCTGCAAGCAATTCATTTTCTCTGATACATTTCAATACGCGACCGTATGGGGAAACCATCATCACCTCGTAAACTGCACAGAAAGCAAGGAACACTGCCAGTGAAAGTGCGATGTTCGCAATGACTTGGTCGCTATAGCTCGTGATGAATGGGAAGGCGGATGGGACTCTTGCTATGCCAACGGCCCCGCCGAGAGACGGAATATTCAATACCAAGTAGCCTGATGATTTCAGCGAACATGAAGGTTGCGAGTGATAGGAAGTCTCCTCGCAGGTTGAGGGCTGGTAAGGAGATGAGGTAACCTGCTACGCCTGACAGTAGTGCGGCGGTTGTCAATGCCAACGCAAATGGAAATCCGGCCAGCGAAAGAAAGGATGACGTGTAGGCGCCTATCATGAAGAACGCAACGATTCCGAAATTGAAAATGCCCGTGCAACCATATTGAAGGTTCGCACTAAGTGACAAAGTGGCGAAGATGAAAATTATTACTGCCGAGTCCCCTAGAAACGTGATCAGCTCATACAACTTTTTTCATCCTTGCAACAAGTCTTTCCACCTTTGGCCCAGTACCAGAGATCCCACGTGGGAAGAACAATAGAGTAGCTATCACAACTGCGTAGGCAACCGCTATGCTGTAGAACGAGGGCTGCCCGATAGCGAGTAAAATGGGAATACTGAGATTCATTGCGAAGCTCAGTATGTACGCGGCCGCTATCACGCCGTAGAAGCTGCCAATGCCTGCAAAAATTGCCACAGCGATGACTGTGACAAGCATATTGGAGCCTAGAACCGGCGTTACGCCATTTTGTCCTGCTAAAAATACTCCCGATGCCCCCGCCAAGGCCGACCCGAGAAACCAGACAAGGATTATCACTCGGTCGACGTGAATGCCAGATGCGCGCACCAAGTCTGGATTACTGGACGTTCCTCGCATCGCTGCACCGAACTTGGTTCTTGTCAACAAGTAATGCATGGCAACAATCACGATTAGTGTAAAGATGATTGTGACGTTCCATAGCCAGTTTGTTCTGATTGATCCCGCAGAGAACGATTCGAAGATTATTGAGAATAGTAGATGATCTCTGCCCCAGATCTGTTGCATGATGAAGGTTAGCGCTAACCCATATCCCACTGCGGCTACAGTTGGCGCTACGAATCCTGTAACTTTTTTCCCAAGAGGGCGGAAGACTGCTACATAGGAAAGTGCTCCTAGGATACCTGTTGCGAGAAAACCTGCTAGGATGCCCAGCACGAACCCTAAACTCCAGACCGTAGATATTGTGTAAGCGAAGTAGGCGCCGAACGTTATGAACGCGGCTTGTGCAATATTCGGGAACTTCAAGATTGAATAGGTCAGCGAGAAACCAACAGTCGCTAGGGCGAAGACGCTTCCGTTAAGAATTGAGTTGAACAATAGTTGTGGTAGAAGATCTGCTATCGCCATTTTTGCCACGTACTGATTTGTACATTTCGTCGCTGAATATCAATTACCCCGTCTCCACGTACTAATATGTACGTTTGTCACGGAATATTTATCCGGCCACAAACATTTCGATTTCTCCATGATAGATCTTTCAGGTCGACGTAGTGTAAGGAGCAAGAAATTTCAATGAAAACATCGTATGCAATTGCCGGGATGATTATCGTTGGGCTTTTGGTTGCGTCGGGCATGTACGTAGCCATCGCCCGCTCTCACTCGAACCACGTCAACTCCAATGCCGGCGGCCAGATTTACATCTCCAATCAAGATTGGCGTTTTGATGCCTCTAAGCGGCGCTTTAGCCGGCCCCGGCAAAGGCATGACGGACGCGGTCAGACTCGCTGCGATGGAAGTCAACGCGACTGGAGGCATTGGCGGACAACCAGTGCAACTATTCATCGAGGATGTTCAGACTGATCCTCAACAGGCCCTACAAGCTGTTCAAACGCTCTATTCGGTCAACGGTGTTCAAGTAATCATAGGACCCGCGACGACCCAACAAGTGCTGACCATAACCAACTACATAAACTCCAACCACATACTTCTGGTGACTCCTTCGGCCACGGCCGGCGAGCTCAGTGGGCTCAGTCCATTCGTCTTCAGGACCTCTGCGAGTGATAATCTCCAGACGCAGGCCGTTTCGGCTTTGATAAACGCTAGAGGTTACCAGAGAGTAGCGATCGTTACTAGGAACGACGCGTTTGGGCAAGGGCTGGCAAAGAGCCTCCAATCTCTGCTCGGAAGCAAAATTGTCGTGACAGTCTTAACCCAGGCCGGTCAAAGTGATTACAGCACCGAGATGCAGCAGGTCAAAGCAGCCAAGCCGGATGTAATATTCTACGAGGAATTTGTCGATGATGGGATAGTCGTTTTCAAGGACGCCCTCAATCTGGGCCTTGGAAACGTTCCAGCTGTAGGCTCCAGAGAGAACCGTGACCCTTCATTCTTCAAAGATCCCTTGGCGGCAAGGTATATGGCTCTTACAAATTTTACGGGCCCTACTGCAGTGTCTCAACAAGGCACGTCGACTTATGTTCGCTTTGCCAATTCGTTCAAGAAGGCTTTTGGTTACGATGCCGGTCTCTACACGAGTCAGAGCTATGATGCAGCGACGATGGCCATGATGGCGATTGCAAAAGCGGGAGCATACAATGGTACGCAAATTGCAGCTCAGATGGTCCCGGTGAGTCTGCACTACGTGGGTCCGTCAGGCTATCTTGCCATGAACTGCGCAAGGAGACATCACCGAGGTAGCATTCTCTCTATATCGAGTTGTGAAGAGTGGTACGGGATACGACTTCGCTACGGTAGGCTCGTACGATCCAGCGGCTGGCATTAACCTAACTGGCTAAGAAACGAGTAAAGACAGAATGCAATATGAACGTCTATCAAACGATCTGAGACGGACCAGTCCTCTGTCTCGTAATGTTTATCGATAGATGTGGTTCGAAATCCTATGCCCGTCTCCAAATCCTGTGTACCCGATAATCGGGGCAACCTCTGCACAATTTTCTCGCGTGCCTAGAGAGTACTTGACTTGGCCGTGTGCTGAGGTCTGACAATATTGCGCCACGTAAGCGTCCTGCGAGGAAGTGTTTTGGCAGTGAAGGTGCGCGCAAAGTTGGTATCCTGCTTGTAGAGTGATTGTTCGGTTTCAAATGTCATCTTCATTCGCTTCCAGACTGGAGGGTAAGCTGGGTATTCACCAGCGACCCCTCAAAGAACAATTGGCAGTTGTGATCTATCGTATTCGCACTCAGCGCAACAAGATCGAATCTATGAGTCTCATGATGCAACGGCGTGACAAGGAGTTCTTCGACAAATGCGTCGCATGCCGCGCAGCAGGCGATATGCCCAGAGCCAACCTCTACGCTGAGGAATGCGCCGAAGTAAGGAAGTTGGCGAAGATCACACTGAATTCAGAACTGGCTTTGGATCAACTAATCTTCAAACTTGAAACGGCTGAAATGATGGGTGACATCTCCTACCTAATCCACCCCATCAAAAGCGTCGTTTCCACTGTTGGCCAGCAGATTCAACATATGATGCCCAACGTCTCATTCGAGTTGACTCAAATCAACGAAACTCTTGAAGGTATAGTGCTCAACGGGGCGACGTCACCGAGAGCATGGCGCCGGCAAGTATCCATACTGCTGAAGCTGACAAGATAATGCAAGAAGCAGACACTCTCGCAGAACAGAAGATCAAATCCAGATTCCCGGAACTTCACCCAACGCCGTCACCGGTTCCGACCTAATTATCATCCGAGGCGCCTGCAAGGTGTACGCCGAAAAGTATTCAGTGCACCTGAAAAACTTCATTCACAGCTCGCGAACCGTCCAGTCAATGGGTGCGGACCCAGAGTGTTGCGACGAGCAAGGATAGTCTAGAACGTCCGTTCAACAGCGTTCTGACACGATTTGGTCGAATTTCGCAATGAAGCGACTCGTGTGCGGTAACGTTGTATGATTGTTGTTAATTCGAATCGTTCGGGGTCGCTGAACGTTTAGTCTTCCGTGCGTCTAAACACTTTATCAGAACTTTTCAAAACTCCCTTGAAGTTTGGTTGCGTGAAAATGCGCCTAAGATCAGTCTCGAGAATTGTGTTTGTCCTATTTTTCCTAATCTTAATTGTGCCTAACATATCATCGAGCGTGAACGCGAGCGGAGTTCATTCCACGAAAGCGTACGTGCCTCTCTTGACGCCCTCACTGCCGCTCCCTGCCATCGGTTACGCACAGCCTCAATTCAGCCCCGTCTCGGGGGTCATACGGGTTCTTGTGATCGCGGCAATGTTCCCGGACATTAACTCCAGTTTGACCATCTCACAAGTAAAACAGAATTGGTTTGGAGCGGTCGGCTCGTACTACCACGAATTGTCCTATGGGGCGTTGACTGTTCAAGGGGACGTATACGGGTGGTACACGCTGCCGTATCCCGAATCCCATTACGGAATGGACTGCAACGGGATCGACTCCTCCGACTGCAGTGGGCAGGACCAGTCATGGCAACTTGCCCAAGACGCCGCAATATTAGCGCAGAAGGACGTTGACTTCAGCAAATATGATTATTTCATCTTCATCCATTCCGGCTACGGCCAAGAATCAAGCGGAGTGACGAACGACGTTTGGTCGGTCACGTACATGAGCGGCCTTTATATCAAAACCACAACGAAAAGCATCACACTGTTTAGTATCGTTCCGGAACTGGAGGACGAGTGGAGCCTCCCCAGGGGGCGTATACTGCCTTGAATTCGGTCACGATCTCGGTCTGCCTGACTTGTATGACACTAACACGGGCAAATCGATTCTCGGCCCATGGGAACTGATGGATAAAGGAGCATGGAACGGAAATCCGGCAGGATCAAGCCCCGCCCACATGACAGCGTGGGGGAAAATCCAGCTCGGGTACATCAGCGGCCCCACACTAACCGCCGCCCAAGATGGAACAACCTCCACCTATACAGTTGACCCGACAGAAATTGCGTCAAATAACATTCACGCGATCAAGATACCGCTCGCTATCTCAACCGAATATTACCTGGTTGAAGTGAGAGCACAGATTGGCTTCGACACAGCCCTTCCCGCCGTCGGCGTCCTAATCACGTTTGTAGATGAGAATCAGGTTGTCGGCAAAGTGCACGTGATAGACGGTCATCCCAGCGTTTCCAATTTGAACGATGCTGTTTGGACCGTGGGACAAACGTTCACAGACAGACCGAACGATGTGGCTGTAACGGTGACAAGCCAGAACGGGAACTCGTACCGAGTCACCGTGAATAGGGGTGGTGGTCAACCTCCTCCGCCCCCGAACCAAAACCAGACCCAGCCGTTCATTCAACTCGCCATAACTGGCATTAACGCGCAACCCCCAGTCATAATCAACTCGAACACGACAGTTACAATCAGTATCCAAATCTCGAACGTCGGCACCATGGCGGCAACCAACGTTCCCGTCCAAGTCATGCTCGACGGACAGATGTTCACGAATCTCCAGGTCTCGAACGTGGGTGCAGGTTCCTCAACGCAGATCACCTTCACTTGGATTTCCACTGTTGGAAGCCACGTCTTCCAAGTAACCCTGGACCCTGGTCACACGATAAATGAACCGAGCAGAGCGAACAACGTCGCGTCGTTCAACGTGAACGTTGGACCCACACTCTCCATCAACATACCCGTGAACATCGCATCCTTGGGCAACATCTGGGTGCTGATCAACGGCGTCAGGTACAATTTCACTTCAACCCAATTGGTAGCAAGTGTTCCAACTGGACAGGTCACGGTGCAAATCCAATCCCTGGTCAACGCGTCACTGGGCGTGCGGCAAGCATTCACGGGTTGGGCGGATGGAAGCGCATCGAACCCACGGCAGCTCACAGTAA
The DNA here is from genome assembly GCA_963835925.1 of Candidatus Bathyarchaeota archaeon. Lineage (GTDB taxonomy): Archaea > Thermoproteota > Bathyarchaeia > 40CM-2-53-6 > 40CM-2-53-6 > FEN-987. The sequence goes on along the minus strand of CAWIHH010000004.1, from coordinate 262,876 downwards.
CCTCGAACATGGCAATTCAAGCAGTGTATTCGACCCAATATCTTCTCTCAGTAAACCAGAACGGAGGATCAACAACGCCCGGCGGCTGGTATGCTGCGAACAGCATCGCGACGGTCACCGCCAACGCCACCTCGGGCATGATACCGAACTGGTCCAGACTCCTATTCACGAGTTGGTCCGGCGACTACAGCTCAAACGTGCCCTCCCTCTCCATCCCCATGGCCAAACCATTCACCCTCCAAGCAAATTGGATACGGCAATACTACGTAACAATACTTTCCCCAACCGGATCGCCTTCCGGCGCCGGATGGTACAATGCCGGAACAACCGCTAATGTAACTGTACAGCCGTTCGTTGAATTCTCAAACCGTACCAGAGATGTATTCACTGGTTGGAATGGGACCTCTCTAGCTCAAGCCCCAACGTTACAGTTTCCAGTAAATTCACCCGCAAGACTGCAGGCTCTTTGGAAGATTCAATACTTGATCCAAGCTGTGTCGTCCTATGGCACACCTCAGGGATCAGGGTGGCATGATGCTGGGTCTTTGGCGCAAGTTTCAATTCAACCTGAAATTGATTACAATAACAAAACGCGTCGAATATTCACAGGGTGGGCAGGTGACATCTCTGACACTAGCCCCAATTTCAACATGACCGCCAACAAACCCACTAACGTGGTGGCACAGTGGGTGACCCAATACCAAATCACATTCAAAGTCGCTGGCCTTCCGAACTCTACATACGTCACAGTAAACGTCAATAATCAAAATTACCGGATCACCCCCATCCAACCATATTCGTCTTGGTATAATCAAAGTCAGACACTGGCCCCGACGGCCAACCAGACCATTATGACGTTCTTCCAATTTGTCAGTTGGCGTGACTCCACAGGTTCGAACCTAGCAACACCAATCACTGTAACCGCTCCTTCAGAATACACTGCCATGTATACCCCCCAACTTCCACTCGGCGTACCCGGTTTCCCCATCGAATCAGTGTTGATCGGGATACTCACCGGTCTAGCGGCAATTAAGGTCACGAGAAGACGCCGACACGACAGGAAACCCCTCAAACAACAGGATAGAACACTCTTTCAACAGTGATGCCCCAGACCGGGCCCCGACACCTTTGGGTTATTCTCAAATTTGGCGTCTCTCGGTATTCGGGAACTTGTCCTAGGGTTGCAATTTCTGGCGGGGACACAGTGATGACTCTCAAATCACGTGGCAAAATGTCGATTGTGGCAATTGTATTAGTGTTCCTTGCTATCGTGGTTATCGTTTGGAGTTCGCGAGCGACAATATCTAACATTACCTGGTCTTCTCCGGGCATTGTGGCTACGGCTGTTCCGACTAGCTGGACTGGGACCGTGAGCGTTTCTGGATGCCCGCAACCTACTTCAACATGCTCAGCTAGTTACGTGCTTATCGTCACCTCTCCTAGGACCCAAACTGGAACTTATTTCCTGAATTTTGCGAATGGTGTACCAAAACCTGCAAATGGACAGAGGATAACGGTTTATGGTGCTGCCTTTGGTGGTTCAACCGGAACCTGCAGCGGGCAACCCCAATATTGTCTTATTGGCACTATCTTGGTTGTTATTTGGCAACCCGGCTAGAGCTATCTTGATCGTCAGCAACGGGCACGCGCTTATGCATCGTAAGGCTGGGCATCTTCCCTGAACATTGCTATTTGCTGGTATAGTTATGAACTCGCGTTCCTGATTCTTCACAGCTAATTGTACATGCGGCTCGATGGGCTAAATTACCCTCTTTCAGTTTTGCGTGAGCGTTGAATGGCGAAGGGGCGCTCGACAGGTTAGTGTGGTTGCTCGAATGGTGAACAAACGTGCAGTCTTTGTTTTCTTCTCTCTTCTCTATGTGCTTCTATCGCCTGCGCTTTTCGCGTACGTCATCGCTTTGCCTTCGACTATCCCGCGGTGCGCCAGGGCAAGTGAACCTCGGTTCTTCTATTGGCTTTGCAGATGATCGCAGTGCTTTACGCAATGTGGTTTCCTTGTCCGATTCGACAGATACTGTCGCAACGTGGTGCACTTCTTTGCACAACATGCAGCCTTTCCTATGCGGCTCCGCCAGCAGCAGCCGTAGGAGTGACAACTGTTGAAACTTGGAATTGGGCAGGTTTCGTCTACTGTGTAGGCGGCGTCTCGGGCACTCAATGCCCGGATTCTAACGCAAATTCTGGAGTTACCCAAGTTATCGGGCAATGGACAGTTCCGAATGTTGCCAGTACGAGTTTGTCAGACGAGTATTCTTCAACCTGGATTGGAATCGGGGGAAATAATCCGGCCGGAGATCTAGTCCAGATGGGCACTGAAGAGGATGTTGCTTCGAGTGGCGCGAAACTGTTTAGCACCTGGTGGGAGATGCTTCCGAATTTCGAGACCGTGTTCAAGCTGTCCGGCGGAATATCTCCAGGTGACACAATTTACGCAAAGGTATCATTTGGTGGACAAGGCAGCCCTGGTCCACAAGTGTGGAACTTTTTCATGAAGGATGTCACCACGGGGGCGTCCTCCAGCTTCAGCGAAACATGCTCTCTCAATTGTATTCCGTCAACGTTTTCGTCGGCGGACTTCATACAGGAATCCACTTGCATCCAAGACGATTGTACTCAGGAATCCGACATCAGTCAGTTACCCGCGTTTACTCAAACTAATTTCTGGAATGATCAGATATTTGTCGGAAGATCAACAAACGGGTTCTATTTGGGCACAAACTTATCTGGTAACTTGATCAACGTCGTCATAGACAATCCATACTACCTCAATGTTGCTGTAGGCTTAGCTTCTAGCCTCGGAACTGGAGAGTTTTGGACAAACTACCTTGTATCTGTTGGGGATTGTTTAGCGTCGCAATCTTGCTACGCTCTGTCCGCGAATTCAGTCAATTATGGCCAGACCTTGAAGGCAAACCTTCAGTTGTACAGCGTTTCCTCCTTTTCGCATTCAACAACGAATCTAGGACTTGGAATGAGCATACGGTCATCTAACGGCGCATTATACAGCAATCAACCGAATGATGTCTATGGTCTCAGCATCTCAAGCGGAACCGCCACATACGCTCGTCAATTCAGCATCGACGGCGGGGAGATCGCAGGCGCCTATGAGGTCACGCTAGCTATCTGGTACATACCTTTCGGCGGTTCGATAGGTGGAGCAGGCAGCTTGCAGATCGCTACGAACGGTTTTTCGTCATCGATATTGACAATTACAGCGACCGAGTACCCTACTGTGACTACGACTGTTTCTATTTCAACGACATCTATCTCCAATACCACTAGTTCTACGAGCGTTACTTCGACCATAATGTCGTCTGTGATTACTACTAGTACGCTTTCGGCAACTACGCAGAAGCCGGCGGTTACTGGTACAACAACAACGACGACTACGACTACCGGTTTGGTACCTGGGACGAGTACTACCACCTTCACAATGATTCAGACCACGAGTACATCTACAAGTTGGACTACTCTCTCAACTGGGGTGCTTAATGTTCAGACTGCGGTAACAGCCATTGGCACAGTGACCGCAATGAGTACGAGTATGAGTACAGTGTTCAGCACTACGACGAGTGGCGGAACTGTTACCGTGAGTCAGACAGACACGTTCAGCATGTTCTTGACCAGCGTTATTCAAGAATTGCATAAGCTGGTTAGTGAAGTGCATCAATTGCTTGGGATGCGAACTGTTGCTACGCCGATCGGGCAACAGGCGAAGCAGATCATTGTAACTGCGGCGCCATTTGATTTTTCGGTGTCGAATAGCGGTGGGGTTACGGTTACTCATGGTAGCTCTGGCGCCAACAAGATCACGGTCACCTTGACAAGCGGTTCCACACAATCGGTAGGCTTGTCTTGTTCAGGTCTTCCTTCAGGGGCTTCGTGCAGCTTTAACCACACGTCGGCTGATCCATCATACTCCAGCGCATTAACAATCACCACCTCATCTTCAACGCCAAAAGGCCCGTACACAATTACGGTGACCGCGACCGGTGGAGGAAAGAGTCACACAACACAATTCACGTTGACTACCAATTGAAACTCCAAGACAGGTCCAACCTCTACATCACACTACCAACACAACCACGATCATCAATGAGACCAAACGAAATAGCGAAACGCAGAGATTTGATGTAGCTACAAAGGTGACTCCAAATTAGATGAGCATGTCTTCGAATTCAGGTGACGGGAACAACGTGAAGTTGGCCGTCAGAAAGAAGGGTTGCAATTCTCGCAGGCTTTTGTCCTTCGGGAACTCCTTTCTATCAATGAAATCCGCTACTCTAGTCTCACTCTGTTCAGAAAAATCTTAACTGACCATATTGGTATAGGTGGTTCAGGGCACAATGCGCTAGACGGCTCTGCACGTTCTCACAGATCCAAGAGGGTCCTTTCGATTGTGTATGGAGTAGGTACTTACGATCGCCTGCCAAGATTGAAATAAAAGTGGCCGGATCATTTTACCAGTTGGTTTCTGTTGGCTTCCGAAACGAAGCAGAAGGGTAGAAGGAACGCCCTGAAGATAATTATCGGCGCTGGAATCTTAGTGATCGCAGGTGTGGCAGTTAGCATGCTGAAACTCTTTACGGGCAGTCCTGAGACCCCTGCGGCGGGTCCGGTAGCTGTTACAGATACCGGGGGGGCTGCATGGCCTAGACTGTTGGCGACAAATGTAAAATCGGTACAGTTGCTGACTCCTCTCGTTTTTGATTATCCAACAGTGGGCTCATCGAATATCATAGTGAAGCTCGGTGTGAAGGCGAGCAACGGCATCGGGCCCGATGGTGATATTGTTGCCTTTAGCAGGATATGTCAGCACCAAGGTTGCACCTATACATTCGCAATCAATAAGCCCCAAGGCTACTGCCCCTGCCATGGTTCGGTTTATGATTTCGTTCACAACGGCGCCGTTATCGGAGGACCAGCCCGTAACCCTGTTCCCCGAGTCCTGCTTGACTACGATCAAGCGACAGGGGACATCTACGTTGTGGGCATGGGGGCGCCGACCATATATGGAATGACATGTGGACCAGGAGATTCACTTTCCAAATGCGATATCGGCGATGGCCGAATCGTCACTCAGATTACCCTATCCACACAATAGTACACAAATTGGATAGCCCACAATTGATAGCAGTCTGCGCAAGCGAGATACAAGTCCGTGAAACCTTGTTTGCTCTGAAGGTACGTGGATCTTGGTCCGGGCAACGCATTATGTACGTGGAAAGATTGCGGCTAAACCCTCAACGCGCGCTTCCATGTTACGGTAAACCGAGGCTGAAATCCCCTCCCCCGCGCCTACACACACGTCTTGCCTGAGGAATGGGTGTGTGGACCATGTCTTCTGGTCCAAAACTAAGAGCGCCATGTTACCCAGGGTCAGGCAGCGCTTCTTTCAGACCACTGTGTGAACGTTTTCACATTCTGGGCAAGAGAGTGGTTTCCAAGACTTTGGAGGAGATGGCGGACTCCGCGAAGAATATCGCAATGGGAATCTTGGCGTTAGAAAATAGAGATATCTAGTGAGGACGTTCTGGAGGATGTCTCCACGTTTGCAGGCCAAGTTAACCGAATCTCTAAGCAATGTATCGAGTGCTCATAGGCGAGATTAGACGCGCCAATGGAACGGTGGAAACGGTTCTTAGGGCAGAGAACGATGAGCAAAGGTTGGCCGAGAAAATCATGTCACCTTCCGTTATCATTTTTGTGACGCTTGGTTTTGTTGGGTGGTGTTGTCATCTGTTGGGTTTGATGGTGCTACACACGCTCCCACGCCCAGCAGCTCGGCGTGAAAAACGCTTCATTATCTACGCACGGCTGAGATGTCCAACCGTTTAGAACCATTCGGAAGACAAAAGAGAAGACTGAACCCTTCCCAAGAGTCCAAAATAAGCTTGAAATACTCAAGAGATGGACGACATTCAGGTCTCCTTGAGTTTAACCAATGCTCTTGGCGTACTGGTTTTGGTGATATTTCTTGGGTCCACCATAAGTGCAACTTCATCGCTGGGGGCAGAATCAACTATCTCGAAATTCCAGCCGCTTCTTGCAAGCTACATCACGGGGAAAACTGACTCTAGTCTTCACGTTGACGGTGATTCGGTCTACGTTCTTGTAGCCCTTAAACCAGGGTACGGGATGTCGACGCTCGACGGCCTTTTTTCTAGCAAGTACCCTCTCGGTCCATCGAATGCGCCGATCCTAGTGTACGGGGAAATAAGGAGAGCCGCACTCCTCTCACTCGGAGCCAGGGAAGGAGTGTCATACGTCTTTCCGGACGTGCAAATCGGGTTCGACCGAATGAAGCCCGATGAGGGTGTCTATTCCCAAAAGCTTGCAACTGACATGTACCGAGTGAGACAAATTATTGGAGCAGATCGCGTGAATCAGCTCGGGGTCACTGGTAAAGGAGTTACCATTGCGATCGTTGATACCGGGACGGACTTCACCATTCCAGATCTCCAGCAAGCCGTCGCTAGAAATAGTTTAGGCCAGGCGATTTCCTTTGATGCAGACGGACAAGGATTTGTGATAACCAGTCTCGTTGTTCACAAAGTGGGGAATGTTCTGAAAACTTCAGGACTGTCAGTCGACGTCTGGAACGCCGCGAGCTACACAAACACCGCGACAGCGAATCAAACTGTGCAAACAGTGAAGTTGAATTATGATTATGGAGCGCCGACGGTAGTCTCAAAATCCGGGAATTATCACTTCGGAATCCTTCGAGAAGCAATTCAAGAAGTAATCTCCGGCGATACTGTGACCATCAACTTCCCTCTGGTGGTTGTGGATTCTGTTGTGGCGAATGTCTACGATACCGTTGTGGTAGACATGTCTACAGCGTACTACAATTTCCTCGAAACCTATCGGCAGAGATTGAACAATTTAGTTTCACCTGCGACGGATCTGCTGCACCTTGGCCTTCTATGGCCCGAACCGAATGCGTCCTGGAACGATCACAGTTTCGCAGATGAAACGCCACATAGAGTAGGAGGAAGTGACTTTATCACCTTTGACGCAAATGGCGACGGCGTTTCGGATTTTAGCGCAGGAATACTAGCCTTCGGTATTGATCTGAGCGGGAGAACCGGGCGTTACTTCTCCCTTCTTCCCCCGATCGATCCAGATGGCAATTTCGTTAACGTCTTCTTCGACTTTGAAAGTCACGGCACAAACACCGCCGCAAACGCAGCCTCTCGTGGTCTACTGGAACGCGACATCTATCAAAACGGCACCTTGATTTCGCTACCGGGCATCGCTCCTGAAGCGAAGGTGATAGGAGTGAAGGCGCTCTGGTTAGGCGAATCAACACTCGCATGGTACTACGCGGCAGGTTTCGATTGGAATGCCATAGACTTCACTTTTCACTATACTGGAAATCACCGAGCAGACATTATCAGCAACAGTTGGGGAGACTCGGATCCGATTTGGGATTCGGGTTCAACCTTTGGTCCCGACTATACGAGTGAACTGGCGGACGCGTTCGCTCTTCCTCACTACTTGGATCCAGCTTACCCTGGCACTGTCATGTTAATGGCAGGAGGTAACGGTGGCTTCGGATACGGAACGACAACATCCCCCGGGGCATCCACTCTTGCGATTACGGTCGGGGCCTCCACAAATTTCGCAGTACCGAGCCCAACCTGCCCTCACCTTGAAAAATGAATTGCCAGGGAGCTATGATGAAGTCGTACCCTGGAGCGCTCGCGGTCCTACCTCCTTGGGTGAGCCTAAGCCAGACGTTGTTGACGTAGGAGCGGACGGTTTCACAGATCAATATACCATTAGCGGTTACGGTAACGGAACAAAAGCCTACGATCTGTTCGGCGGCACTAGCATGGCAACGCCAGTAACTGCAGGCGCTATTGCGCTGCTAATTGAAGAATACCGAGATACTCATGGTGGCCAAACACCTAGACCCGACTTGACGAAGTCGATACTGGCGAGCACGGCCGATGACTTGGACTATGATCCATTTACACAGGGATCCGGACGTGTAGACGTCTACGCTGCTGTCGCGGCAGCTGCTGAAGAAAAAGATTCAAGATTCCCAGACCGATTCTATTTGCAGTCAACGAACACTTGGAACTCTTCCCGCACACTAATCGAGAATTCGTGGGGACTTAACATTCAAAGCGCATTGCCGGATGAGTCAATGAATGCTGCAAACTGGTTCGCTGGTGTGGTAAGTCCGGGAAGTTCCGCCTCCGCCTCCTTCGACCTATCACACGCTTTGAATCCACAAGCGCAATCATCCGTGTTCCAGCTTACAGGAGAACGAGAATATCGTAATTCGACGACAGGTAACGTGACTTGGGTTACCATTCCTAAAACTGTCATTCCTACTGGAACGGACCTGATGAAAGTTACTCTGCTCTACCGCTTTTCGGATTTTATAAACGTGTCATCATTCGATATCAAGGATTTACTTTATGCACAATTATACAATGTGCTTCCAGACGGCTCTATTATCCGGATAACTAGCGGTGCTCCTTCCAGTACTACCTCCGAACTAGTTGTAAGCAAACCTCTCGACAAGTTCACGGGCACGCCCGAGGTGAGAGTTCTCTTGGAAACGGGTTCCAAATCTATTCCCTTCGACTTGGCGGTACGATTCTATCAAAAGGTACCGTGGAAGTGGATCACCAACCTTAGCGTAGAGGGAAGCAGGCTTAGCGCTTCCATTACGGTTCCAAACTCTGCGGCTCCTGGAGTTTATGACGGAATTATCACAGTAAAAGACGGGGGTTCACAGAGCGTTGTACCTGTCTCAGTTGATGTCCCAATAACTGCACCAGGACGTTATGAAGAAAGAGATCCAGGTACTCCTTATGAGAATTTTGCGGTCTATGGTGCCTTCGATTGGAGTTGGCGATACGAAGCGGGCGACTGGCGTACATTTGTTTTGGTTGTCCCCAGTGGGGTTCACAAGCTCAGCTTCAGCTTAACATGGTCAGATAATGACACTGATATTCAGGCCCATCTCACTGGCCCGACAGGTTACTTGCTCGCTTCCTCAGATTACCCCACCACAACAAATGTTGGTAATGGTAAGTTCGATTGGCGTACAAATACAGGTGGACCAGAGCAAGATATTTCCGCCGAGCAAATAGTTCCAGGAATTTACCTGGTCGTGCTTCATGACACCCTTTATGGTGCGAACTCATTCAACTACCGTGAGCCTTTCACGCTAGATGTCAACTTCTCTTGAAGTGGAAAACCGAGCGAATTCTGGAAGCCTGCGTTCAATCCTTGAAGCGCTAGCTTCTCTGCACTTCCGAATCCGCTACTTTTCGGGTAGAATACAGCGGCAAACGCAAACGCCGCGGGATCTGTCGGAGTTTGTATAGCGTGTCTTCAATATCAACATGCAGTAAGTTCAATTCCTGGCTGTCGTTGTTAGCTTTGTCTGGATAAGTCCCAATCGAAGGGCCGTTTCTCAACCCGAATGCCGAATGGATGGTTGCAATCGCCTGCGTGACGCGTTCAGCTTTTGCCTTCACAACTATGTAACCGTTAACTTGTGAATTCAAGCGAGCTTCCACGATCTAGAATTTGAGTGAGGCGTTCATGTTGAAGGGTGGTATATCTTCTGGGCTGACTTTTAGCTCGACGATTCTTGGTTTCTCGCTCTTCGCTAGCACAAAGTTTACGGCGGCCTCGATCTGGGAATCATCTCTTACTATCATTGACTCCGCTCCAAAGGCGTCGGCTAGCTTGGTCATGTCTGGGTTACTATGCAGGGTTCCGAACACACGTCCCATCTTCTGGATCTTCTGTCGCATCAAGAGGACTTTGTATGAATTGTCGTTGACAACTACAATTTTGATAACGATCTTCTCTCTTACTGCAGTTTCAAGATCCTGTAATGTCATTAGGAATTCGCCGTCACCAAGGACAGCAATTACCTCTCGCTCCGGCTGAACCACCTTTGCTCCGAGTGCTGCGGGAAATGCGAAACCCATGGCGCCCAGATTAGTTGCTGCGAGGAAGGATCCGTATCTTCTGATCTTCAGAAATGCACAGGTGTACAAAATATGGAACCCCTGACCGGAAGTGATTAGCGAGTCCTTTGGTAATTTGGAGTCAAGCATTTTGAAGAACTTGGATGCGTTGACGTATCCTTTCGGATTCCACGCCAACGCTCCTTCAAGTAATGTGCTCCATGACTCGCGCTTCTTCTCGATGAATCTGTACCATTCTTGATTGGATGTTTGTGAGATCTCTGATTCACTCAGTTGGTTTAGGAAAGAGGCCGCGTCTCCGTACAGATGCATACTGTACGGGACCGGTTTGTTCTTCGCAAGTGGGTCGAGATCAACGACTACAACTTCTCCTTTCGGAAGCACGTTGTACCCATAAGTCGTAACATCAGAGATCCCCGCGCCGATCGCCATCACTAGATCCGCTTCTTCCAAAGCTGAGTCAGCGATTGTGTTTCCTCCTCCGAAACCGATTCTGCCCAGCGACAGGGGGTTGTCTTCAGGCAGTACGCCACGCCCGTTCCCCGTAGTTGCAACGGGTATCTGAAGCTTCTCAACAAACCTTGTTAGAATTTCTGAGCCCTTTGAGTAATTCAACCCGCCCCCAACGAGCATCATAGGTTTCTGCGAATAACGTAAGAGTTCGCCTACCTTTCTGATGTCATCGCGACTGATCTCAGGCACGGATTTGGTTTCCACCCTAACATTCCGAGTGCTAGCGCCTTCAAGCAGCCACACGTCTTCAGGCACTTCGACGAAGACCGGCCCCTTTGGAGCCGATATGGCAGCAGAAAAAGCCTGACCGATCAGCTTGTCTGTTTCGGAGGCTTTGTCGATGCGAAGTGCAGTCTTCACTAACGGTTTGATGATGTCGAGCTGCGGGACTTCTAGCAATGAATTCATGCCGGAGAGTCTTCGCTTGACAGCTCCTGCGATCATGAACAACGGGGAGGAGTCCTTGTACGTGTTGGCGACGCTGATCAACGAATTGAGAAAGCCGGGTCCACCATGAATGAAGGCGACGCCGGGGTTTCCTGTAAGTCTGCCCTCCGCGTCTGCCATGCTTACGGCGACTTGCTCGTGCCTAGTTGAGATATATCTGATCTTACTTTCTTTGGTCGCATCTACGAGATCGAGTATCGAGGTGCCAATTAGGCCGTACGCACGACTTACTCCCAGCTGTTCTAGACACGCTACTGTTGCTTGGGCGACGTTCATAGGTTTACAACATTCTGGGGTCTTTGTCCAAGCAAAACTCGCAGGACATTTTCGACCGTGACTTGAATTATGCGGTACGTGCGTCACTCGTTGCCCCGGCAATATGTGGGGTGAGAACAATGTTAACGCCATCTCTTGCTGCTGAGATCAGTGGATGGTTATTGTCAGGGGGCTCTTTGCTGAAAACATCCACTCCTGCACCTCCAATCCAACCTTCGCCTAGTGCCTTTGCCAAAGCCACTTCATCGGTCAGTTCCCCCCGTGAGGGGTTTATGAAGAAGGATGACGGTCTCATCATGCGGAACTCTTTCTCCCCAATCATCCCTCTGTTTGCTTCCGTTAGTGGAGCGTGTATGCTCACGACATCACATTCTGAAAGAAGCCTCTGAAGTGGACGGAAAGAACCTCCGATCTTTCTCTCTTCATCTTCGGAGAGCCTTTTGACATCGTAGTATAGTACTCGGGCGCCTAGTGATTTTGCGCGAGTTGCTACCTCTCGACCGATGCGGCCGAGACCTATAATGCCCCATGTCTTCTCATTCAGTTCAGAGATTACGTTGAGTAGCTCTTCCTGAGTCCAAGTGCCTTCCAAGATTTTTTGATGGGCGTATATGATTCGTTTCAGTAGCATCAAGGCTAATGCTATGGTATGTTCAGCGACCGAAATCGCGTTCGCTCCACCTATGTTTGCGACGGGAATCTTTTTCATCGTGCATGCTTTGATGTCTATATGATCGTACCCAGTGCTGGGTTGCTGTATGAGTTTCACCTTGGTCATGGCTTCACACATTTCCGAGGTTATCGGTATCTTGAACGTGTAATCGCCCACCACGATATCCGTATCTTGGAGCTCACCCTTTAGGGCCTCAAGGTTGAACTCGTTGATCGTGACGAAATCAATGTCGAGTTTGTACTTTGCTAAGTTTTCCGCAAACAGCGACCTAACTAAACCCTCAGGCAGCGGGGAAAGAATGAGCACTTTCAAAGCTAATCCCGCCTTACGCTTGAAGTAGACATTTAACAATTATCACTACACATTCTCACAATTCACAGATTATACCTACTTACCTAATCCGTAAATGGGGATTCCACACGGGCTGTTGCTATTCCCTTCATGACGCGTCATGACTTTCAACGGCCCAAGCATGCGTAGAAATTATATCCGTGGGCAGCTTGATCTCTAGTAAGGTGTTCGTTAATCGTGGCATCTGCGAAACTTTTAGATATGCTGAACCAAGCCGTTGCCAGAGAGCTTCAGGTTTCAATTCAATACATGTGGCAGCATGTTCAACGGAAAGGTGTAGAGCATTTCGCAGTCAGCGAAGAATTCAAAGCGATTGCTGTTGCGGAAATGAAGCATGCAGAGAAAATTGCTGAAAGACTTTGGTACTTGGGCGGAAAACCTACAATTAAACCCAGCCTGATCTCCGTGGGCGAGAAACTTGAGGAAATGATTAGCTTTGATATCAAGGCGGAATTGGAAGCGATCAACATGTACAAGGAGATAATAGCGCTGTCGGAGAAGGAAGGAGACGTTGCTACAAAAGAGATCTTTGAAGAGATAGAAGAGGCAGAAGAGGAACACCACGACTTCTTCAGCAGCCTACTCGAAAAGTAACTCGAAGACGCCTCTCCGTTTGTTTGCACAGGTGCCTGTCGGTTTCATTCATGCATTGACCCAAGATACCGACCATAGCTGAAATCCGCTACCCTATCTGAAGCTGAATTTCACAAGTATTTCAACCGTGAGCGTCCTGGATCCAGGGACAGCTATCTTGGCGTACTTTCATACGCCTGTCAGTAGAACCCGAATCTTCTTTCTTTCTCAAACTCAGCAGATTACAATGGTAAATCATGCAGCGACTTCTGATCTATTTCTTCTCAGCTAGGTCTTTCGAGAGCTTTCTTCATGATTAGAAGCTCTTCACGCATTCCTGATTCGATTTTTCCCTTAACGATACCGCCCAGCAATTTGGCGAAGCCAGGCAGCACTATATCCCCTTGAAGGACGACCTGAGTACCTTCGGGTACGCCTGATAGCGTGAAATTCATTCTGGTTCCTTTTCCATCGCCATCAACGGTTTCTGTCTCTAATTTTTGGCTGGGTAGGGCGGTGATTTTCGTTGTGGAGTTCATCTTTCTGCCTTCGGCTTCAGCGACGGTTTCGTAAGTCGCCGAATTGCCCTCACGTTCCATCAGCTTAACCGATTTCCAATAGTTCGAATATTGTGGGGCTTTTTCAAAATCGCTTATGAAACTGAACACTCTTTCGATGGGCACTTTTATCGTCTCAGTTAGGATTACGGACACCAATTCAACTCACTCAACTCCATATGCACGACTTAGAAAAAGGCTTACTTGAATTCAACAGTCCGCCTCGGCAGACTGCAATTAGATGTACTCAAGACAAGGTTAGACTGAGATAAGGCCAACGGAAACCAAATTCCTTGAAGCAGACAATAGACTCATGATTTTGAAGGTAGCTCGTAAATTCATTAAATGCTGGTAGGTAGGCTTCGCTAAATCGAGAGAAACGTCGCACTTTCTCTTTGCATTTGAAATGTTTCTACGTACTTTTTGATAAGCGTGCTAATCCGGCATCAATAATATCCTCGTTGCGAAAACGTGGGTATGAGGGAACTCGACCTTGATCATTGATGTTTTCAACCATTTCTATCCAAAGGAATACCTAGAGGCTCTTCCGAAGTCTGTGCCAAATGAAGTAACCCACAACTCCTTAACATTGAGGGGAATCACGGATTTGCAATATCGTCTTAGTCTGATGGACAAGTACCGGGTCGATGTCCAAATCTTATCGCTCCCATTGCCAACTCTTGATGATCTCGATGTTACCACGGAGGCATTAAGTAGGATAACGAGGTCTGCGAATAATGGTATTTCGAGGCTCGTCGAGCAGTCTCAAGGTCGTTTCGCAGGGATAGCGACCGTCTCGCTCCTTGACGTAGGTGAGGCGATCAATGAACTCGAAAGGTCAGTGAAGGACTTGGGTCTCTTGGGAGTTCAGGTGCTTTCGAACGTTAGGGGCAAGCCGCTTGACTCCCCGGAGTTCGATCAGTTCTACAGTAAGCTTTGCCAGCTCGGCGGCGCGGTGTGGATACATCCCGCGTACTTGAGAAAGACCTACGATTGGATGAACGAGTTTAATCTCAACATGATGATGGGCTGGGGCATAGAGACAGCCCTTGCAATGTTCCGTATTTTCAGAGGAGGCGTATTGGAAAGGCATCCGGATCTGAAAATCATCACGCATCACATGGGTACTCTGATACCATTGATGGCGGGGCGCATCAACGGTTTCGTAATGGGTCAGGGAAAAGAGGGGGAACCTCCTCCTCCGCTGAGAAAGACTCCGATGGAATACATGAAAATGTTCTACGTAGATACTGCTGAGGGAATGTGGAAACCGGCGATGGTGCTTTCTCAGGGGTTCTACGGTTCTGAACATATGCTATTCAGCACCGACTTCCCTTGGGGAAACACACCGAGAATCATCGAGAATATTAATGGAGTCAATATCCCGGAAGAAGAAAAGAAGATGATCTTGGGCGAGAATGCCGTGAAGCTCTTCAAGCTCAAATGAGGCTTTCACATGATTCCTAAGAAGTTTGACTATTACGCACCCACATCTCTCAATCAGGCAATCCAACTCTTGAGTGAAATCGAGGAGGCTAAGGTGCTTGCTGGGGGGCAAAGCCTCTTAGGCCTAATGAAGCTCAGGCTAGCCGCACCTACCGCTCTAGTAGACATCTCCAAGCTCCCAGATCTTTCCTACGTACGCGAAGACGGGGATCACTTGGCGATTGGGGCCCTTACGACCCACGACACCATCGAGCATAATCCAACAATCAGAGAAAAATTTACGATTCTGAACGAAGCCACTATCAAGATTGGAGACCAACAAATCAGAAATCTAGGCACCATAGGCGGAAGCGCGTGTCACGCCGACCCAGCTGCCGACATCCCCACAGCTCTGCTCGTCGCAGACGCGCAGTTTGTTATAGAAGGAAGGAATGGTAAGAGCGTAGTGCCTGCACGGGGCTTTTTCGTGGATCTCTTCGCCACTGCGGTCGGCCACGATGAGATACTAACGGAGGTGCGCCTCCCCTATCTTCCACAGAAATCGGCCTCCGCCTACTTGAAGCATAGTCTAAGAGAATCCGACTTCGCCATCGCGATGGTCGGGGTTGCGGTCTCGTTGGATGATGGGAATTCGTGCAGAGACGTGAGCATCGGTATCGGGGCTGCAGGGCCAACGCCACTGAGGGCTACCTCCGCAGAACAGTACCTCAAGCACAAAATTCTCAACGAGGCGACAATCGCGGAGGCTGCTGAGAGATCGATCGAGGGGCTAAATCCCCCATCAGATGTGCATGGCAGCAAGCAATACAGGTTGGAGATGATCAAAGTGCTTACGAATAGGTCGCTCAGGCTTGCCCTGAGCAGAGCCGGAATGAGCGGGATGTGAGCACATTGGCAGAGAAACTGCAAATCGCGAAGGCCGACGAACGAACCAAGGTGTCGATGAGGGTGAATCACAAGGAGTGCATCGGAGAGGTTGAGCCGAGGACTCTCCTTGTAGACTTCCTCAGAGATGACTTGAACCTGACAGGGACCCACGTCGGCTGCGACACTGGACACTGCGGAGCCTGCACAATCATCATGAACGGCAAAACCGTGAAATCCTGCATGGTCCTCGCTATTCAAGCCCAAGACGCCGAGATACTGACAGTCGAGGGGCTGGCTGAAGATGAGAAGAGGCTTCATCCGATCCAGGAAGCATTCATGCAGAACCACGGCCTGCAGTGCGGGTTCTGCACTCCAGGCATCTTAATGTCAAGCCTCTTTCTGCTTCAAAGGAATCCCCACCCTACTGAGGAGGAGATCCGGCGAGGGATCGAGGGCAACCTTTGCAGGTGCACTGGCTACATCAACGTGGTCAAATCCATACAAGCCGCTGCCAGACTAATGTCGGAAGAGAGGAAGGAGGCTTAGCCCTGAAATGAGCCTTATTTCGGAACTGAGCACAAGCGAGCCCAAGGGCAGAGTGGAGGATCCACGACTCTTAACGGGCAGGGGAAGGTTCGTGGATGACCTCAAGCTGAAGGGCCAAGCCTACATGGGGTTCGTACGAAGCCCCTTCGCCCACGCAACAATCAAGGGCATCGACTTGTCAAAGATACGTTCTTCACCAGACTTTATCGCCGCGCTCACTGGAGAGGACTTGATCAAGTCCGGTGTGACAACGATTTCACAGAATCAATGGCCTCCGCAGAAACCGGCCAAGCGGTATCACCTAGCAGTAGGAAAAGTGAGGTTCACCGGAGAGCCGGTGGTGGGGATTCTGGTGAGGCGCAAGAACTCATTAGAAGATTTGATCGAGCAGGTCGAGGTCGACTACGACCCACTTCCTGTTGTGACAACGATAGATGAGTCAAAGAAGGGAAATACGCGCCTCTACGAGGATTGGAGCGATAATATCTCCCAGAGCAGCGACGCGAAATGGGGGAATGCAGACAAGGCCATCGCGAGGGCTCCCCACGTTATCAGGGCGAGGGAAGGGATCGAAAGACAGGAGAGCGCACCGATTGAAACGCGTTCTACGCTTGTCAGGTACAAGAGGGAAGAAGATGTCTACGAGGTCTACGCGACGGTCCAATCGGTGCATGGTCTACGGGAGCAGCTCGCCTCGGAACTTCAAATCCCCGAAGAGAAGTTCCACGTAAGAGTAATGGATATGGGAGGCGGATTTGGAAGCAAATCCCAATCCTATCCTGAACCTGTACTCGCATGTCTATTCTCCCGACTCACTGGGTTGCCCGTAAAATGGACGGCGACCAGAACTGAGGAGTTACTCGAAGCCGCGTCTGGAAGGGACGAGTATTGCGACATCACACTCGCCTGTGACAAGGACGGAAAGATAGTTGCAGTCAAAGCAAATATAGAGTGTGATGTGGGGGTTACGGGAACACAGAACCACATGTCGCAGTTGTCGATGTGGGCGATTCTTGGTCCATATAAGATTCCAAACGTCGATTTTCGTTTAGCCGTATACGCGACCAACAAGATGCCACTGGGGCCAGTCAGAGGAGCAGGAGCGCCCGAGGGATGCTACTTCATAGAGCGCGCGATGAGCATCATGGCGGAGAAGATCGGAATCGACCACTTAGAACTGAGGCGGCGCAACCTAACGGCAGCCAAGCCTCCGGGCACCAGCAAGCCTTCGGGAGAAGTAGACTACATTCTACTGATCGATGACCTCATCAAACACTCCCGCTACGCAGAACTCCTGAAATGGCAGAATGAAGTCAACGCCAAATTCGATCAGCAAGGGTCTATGCACTCGAATTTCGTTGCCGGATTGGGCGTCTCGATTCGAGGAGAGGGCGGATTTGGCGGTGGCGAATATGTAGGGGCCTCGGAGGATGAGGAGTCGAGTAGTGGGCAAAACCAGTGGTCTT
This sequence comes from Candidatus Bathyarchaeota archaeon, assembly GCA_963835925.1. Lineage (GTDB taxonomy): Archaea > Thermoproteota > Bathyarchaeia > 40CM-2-53-6 > 40CM-2-53-6 > FEN-987. The sequence continues at coordinate 245,175 of CAWIHH010000004.1, read as the reverse complement.
CACAAGGGGGAGCCGAGCAGTGGGCGCAGGGCGAAACGCCGAGCAGCCCGAGCGCGGAGTGGCAGGGGTCTCAGCGTGGAAGCGAGAATAATGAACGGTCTTCTGAGGCTGAATCTGGAACTGAAGGGAGCCACGCCGAACTTGATTTCATGTCTGAATACGCGAGAGTTACGTTAGACAGGAACGGGAAGGTGACAGTCTACACTGGTTCTTCACCACACGGCCAAGGAGAAGAGACCACGTTTGCTCAGCTCGCTTCAGATGAACTGGGAATTCCACTTGACAAGGTGTCTGTAGTTTGGGGGGATTCAGTCCTGGTCCCCTGCGGAATAGGTACGTTCGGCAGTAGATCCGCTGCCACAGGAGGAAGTGCTGTTGTGGATGCTTCTCGTAAGCTCAAGGCGCAGCTCTTTGCCAGAGCAACAGAGGTCACGGGTACAGAGGCCAAAGCGCTAGCTATCCGTGACGGAACACTCATCAACACCTCACAACCAAGCTCAATGGTGTCGACTCTCGCAGAGGTTCTAGAAAGACTAGGGCAGAGTGAAATCTCCGCCGAATCCATATTCAGATTGAGTGCGATGAGTTACTCGAGCGCGGTGCACATTTGTGCCCTAACGCTGGACGCCGAACTGGGAAAGGTCAAAATCGTTAGATATGTGGTGGTCGAAGATTGCGGGAGGATGATAAACAAAACGATAGTCGAAGGGCAATTGCACGGTGCGGTGGTCCACGCCGTCGGAGGTTCCTTGTTCGAGAAGCTCGCATACGATGATCAAGGAAATCTGCTGACAAGTACTCTGATGGACTACAGTATGCCCACAGCACTGGACAGCCCGCACGTCGAGATCTTCCATAGAGTGACTCCATCAACCGTAACACTCAATGGCGCGAAGGGAGTAGGAGAGAGCGGTACAAATGCAGGCTACGCAGCGGTGATGAATGCCATCAACGATGCGCTCTCTCACGTCAGGCCCGGCGCACGAGTAAACGTAGCGCCAGCGACGCCTGATTCCATATTTGCTGCGCTTGCAATCAAACACCCAGAATCAGGCCGCGCTTGAAAACAGGTTTCACTGAGAGAGTTTTTGCTTCAGGGAATTAATCATCTGTGTCACGTACTTCTCGGTGGCGGAGTCTATTAGTCTAGAGCCAACCCTGACCATCAAACCTGCGATCTTCGCGTCAGCACCCCACTTTACTAGTGTTCCGCCGCCCTGCGTATCCTCCAAAGAGAAGCTGCTTTCAAGTTCAACGACGCTACTGAGCCCGTTCGCCCTAGCCTTCAGTTTCAGGAATGTGGACGGTGTTTTCTCGGTAATAGTGCATTTGACATCCATGAGGCCTTGGATGAACGAAATTCCCAGCTTCGCCTTCAGAGAAAAATCATCAGCATCAATTATGTTAACGTCCTGAACGTCAGGGAGTATCGTCGCAATCTTTGCTGGGTCTGTCACGAAGGCGTAGACCATATCCTTAGGTGACGAAACCTCGAACGAGCCGTCGTAGTGCATAGCTAACGGGTCTTACTTATTCCAGATTTATCCTTTGACATTTGTTATTGCATTTTCTCAGCTTCGTAGTCCTCGCCTGAATACTTCCGGGGAGACGTTACATCTGTGGCGGTTGAAGTTTGAATGACTATGGAAAGAGTGCGGTTCATTAATGGCCCCTATTGATTTGCCGGCACCATCGGTGACTCATATGACCATGAATCGGGTAATCGTTGCTGACGGGTTAACCAAGCGGTTCGGTTCGTTCACGGCTGTGGATAGCGTTAGTTTCGAAGTGAATACAAGTTCCATCTTCGGCTTTCTCGGTCCGAACGGAGCGGGGAAGACCACAACTATTCTTATGCTGATCACGTTACTCAAACCCACGAGTGGCTCCGCCGTTATTGGGGGTCATGATGTTCTTCATGAGCCAGGCAAGGTTCGTAGTGTGATTGGGTACGCGTCCCAGGATGTTGCCGTAGATGAGTATTTGACGGGGCGCGAGAATTTGATTGTACAGGGGCACTTGTATCATCTCAGTAGCAACCAACTCCAAGAGCGCGTTGATGAAGCACTCAAGATGGTGGATCTAACTGATCGAGCCAATGAGCAAGTCTCTCACTATTCCGGTGGCATGCGAAAACGTCTCGATATTTCTGGAGCACTCCTACATCGCCCGCAAGTCCTCTTTCTGGACGAACCCACCATCGGCTTAGACCTGCAGACTCGGAGCAATATATGGGCGTACATCCGTCGCCTTCGCAGTGAATTTGGTATGACAATTTTTCTCACGACGCATTACATGGAGGAAGCTGATTCCTTGTGTGACACGGTGGCTATCATAGACCACGGTAAGATTGTAGTCAGCGATAGCCCGGGCGATCTGAGGGCGTCACTAGGCGGAGATGTTATCCGAGTCAAACCAAGCTCTGTTACGTCCGATGTGACCAGCAAATTCATAGAGCGCATAAGCGCGTTCTCAACTGTGAGAAAAATCCAGCAGGAAAACGGGAGCATCGTAATAACCGCTGCTTCGGCTGAGCAGACGATTCCACAGCTTTTCAACGCCGCTAATCAAGTCGGTTTGAAGATTGAAGCTATTTCCGCAAAGCAACCATCGCTGGACGATGTCTTTCTTACCTACACTGGACGAACTCTGCGTGATGAGGAGGGCAACGCGTGGACTGGTAGACAGACAGTGGAGCGTTTCCGGAGGGCGCGAGCTTGAATTTCTTCGATGAAACCTATTGGGTAGCTTGGCGCGAGTTGAGGCGTTACCTTCGCTCAAGAGTTGGCATGATTTCGCGCTTACTTCAGCCTGTGGTCTGGTTAGGTCTTGTTGGGAACATGTTCTCCAGTACGAGACCTCTACTGCAGTCGGTCGGTTTTCCGAGGGGTTACTTGGACTATATGGCTCCAGGGACGATAGCAATGGTTGTTCTTTTCACAGGCATCTTTGGCGGAATGACGACCTTGTGGGACCGTCGTTTCGGATATTTCCAAAAAATTCTCGCGACGCCTATCAGCAGGTACGCGATAGCACTAGGTAAAGTACTAGCGGTCTCAGTTATTGCTGGGATTCAAGCGTTTTGCATCTTGGGCATCGCGCTTCTTTTAGGTGTTCAAATCGGCACCGGTATCCTTGGGGTCGTCGGCATACTAGTTGTAGCAATGATTCTAGGCTGCGGATTCGCTGCAATCTCAGTAATCATCGGCACGAGAGCCACCACCACAGAAACTTTCTGGGGCATCATTAATTTCATGGGGATGCCCCTACTGTTCCTGAGCAGCGCGCTCTTCCCTCTTACTCTGATGCCAAGTTGGCTTGCTTCAGCTGCGAGATACAATCCTCTAACCTACGCCATAGACGCCATCAGGTTCTTCGTGACCCCATCCTTCAGAGTAGCCAGCGGACTCGGATTAGAATTGGATGTTCTGATAGTCCTCGGGTTTGCCATCGCAGCCGTGCTCGCTTCAGCCTACATCTTCACCCGCGAAGTGCAAAGATCAATTTGAGATGGTGATTCCCTAAATTGATGAACTTTGACTACTATCCGATCTCATGGATCTGCCTTCAGCTTCGCGATCGTGTCGCAGACTCCCTGAATTTGATGGCACGTTTGGAACGTTGCGTGATAGAGATGGGCTTCCGGTCCACGGGCCTCCGACGTGTGAATACTTGAGTTATTCGCAAGGCAACACGTGAAAAAGTTCTTCCTAGTATCATTGAATCCGAGATGGCAATAATGAAAATCCTAACTCCAGGCGCTCAGTATCTCCTCGTTACTCAGAACGGGCATCAGCTTTCCCATGTTAGCTAATGACCTTAAGTGAGCATCCTTATCGCTAGAAGAGACGGCTTCTTTCGCGATTATAGAAAGGAAGCCAAGGTTCTGGGCATGTCGTGCGGAACTCTCCACACCCATCTCCGTCGCTATGCCTGTAAAGACGAGCGAAGATAATGACGCGTTCCTTGCCATGTATTCGAAGTTCGTTCCCACGAATATACTGGCCGTATTCTTGTTCAACACCACGTCACCCTCGCTTGGATAAATCTCCTTGACTATGTCGCCTGGTTGAAACTTCCTTCCTTTCCACATGGCCAAGCGGGCCTTTGATTCGAACTTTTCCGGGAGCGGGGTTATCTTAGTGTAGAAGATGCTGATACCCTTCTTCCTTGCCACATCTACTAGCTCAGAGGTTTTTTTCAAGAAATCTTCTCTGTTAAATATTGAGGCGACCAATGCCTCCTGCACATCCCACACTATGAGAGCAGTCCGGGTAGGTGATAGGGATTCCCTTACTTGAGACAGCATAGTCGACTTCCCTCGCGTGTTAGTGGTTAAAGATTTCGCTTCAATCGGAACATCGCCGCCTCGGCTAGCCGCAAACCATAATCTTCGTCGACTTACGTTAGTCCTTAGACCTCCGGTCAAGAAGACAGGGTTAGAGAGGCCCGCCCTTGACGTCTAGAATCACAAAACATCTTCGCTAGAAATGAACGCCTTTTGTTCTTCAGAGAATTTACCCATCATGCATATCGCTTCTTAATGACCAACCTCTCCGAATGCAGTCGATCCTAGTTTTAGCGGAGCCGTGAGTTTGCTTGATTTGTCTTATCTCTTCGAAGAATGGCGAGGAGCCACATCTTGGACAGCGCATCGGTCCCAAGTAGGAGATTCAGCCTTAAGATTGAATTTGGTTTATACGTCAACGGACGGTAAGTGTCTTCACGATTGATATTTAACGCACAGCAAAATGCGGAGTTAGGAGTCGGTGGGATGGAGAGTTTCTTCGGTTTGAGCTTGCTTGGAATAAGTTCCGGAAGTGTTCGCGGTCTTGGCCTTGACTTTCCATTCATAGACGCCGAAGACCGCAAGACCGCTGCTAGTATGCCTAGGGCTAGAGCGAGCAACTGATAGGTCTGTGTCATGCCGCTCGCGGTGGCGAGTTGCTGGTTTAGTTGGTTGAGCGTCGCGCTCTGTTGAGCGACCGTATTTTGCAGCTGTTGGTTCTGTGCTTGTCCTTGTCGCAGTTGCGCTTGTGTCTGGTTAAGCTGCTGCTGGAGCATTTGGTACGTGGACTGGAGAGCCACGTATTCAGGCGTGCTTGCTTGGACGTATGATAGCGGTGCAATTGCATTATCCGTTGCGGTGCCCGAGTTATAGGAAGGGTAAACCTGGAACGGGTATGCCGGGTAATACCCGCCGTAATAGTACGACCCATAGTTATAGAATGTGTAGAAGTAGTTGGACTGTGCTGTTTCTGTGAATAGGGCGACCAACGATGTTCTAGGTGCACTCGAGGGCACGTTCACCGTGAAACTCTTAGTGAAACTTGGAGTCGCGTAATTCCCGTAATAATACGCATTATTGCTGTACAGGTTCTGAGTAGCGATAGTGTGAAGACCACTCGTGTCAGCGTAATAGATTGTGGCGGTCAAATTCTGGAGATAAGCGATGCTCGTCTTTGGACTAGCTTGAACGTTCACCGAGATTGTGTCCCCTGGTTTGACTTGGGACGGGTACGTCACCTGCAGGGTGAAAACGTTCAGGTTGACCGTATACGAAACTTGTGCTGACTGGGCGAACGCTGAATTCACCAATGAGGCTGAGGAGAGAATCATCACAACAACGAATAATGCTTTTTGAATATTCAATATTCATTCACCAACAAACGATCCGATGATAGCTCCTACAGACACAGTCTGCAAATCGCCTTGGAATTAGCCGTGATGTTTGAATAGATTTAACCGTATCCCTGTTACGGCGTAGGACGCTTTAGCATCTCACCTCGATTCTGCGAAGAAAAATTATCTCAACGGACAACGTGAGGTCCAATGGTTTGAACTTGAATCCTAATTCTTCGAGTTCTATTTCCAATGAATAGCGTATCTTTCTATTCGACGGTCTGCTTGATTATGTTAATCGTGGGCCATCGGGAGATATTCACGCATTAGAAGGCCGCATCGCTGGCATCTTATTAGTCTTAGAAGTCTACCGTCGTTATCGAAATCTTTACCGATCTCATTCACTCGACCGTGCTCGCACACACTTACTGTTTCCAACTTAGTTCGCATTCATAACAAAGGACGAAAGATCAAGCGTATCAATCTCTCCTCCAACGCTTCAGCACCTAAGGCGCCTTCGTTACGATTGAAAAACGGTTGAACTTGTATTTTCGAACTTTCGTGTCTTCGTCCGTGTCTTCGATGTACTTGCCCTTCTCCATTCTGACTTCTTGGGCTGCTCGCATTACGTGCTCAAGCATGCTCTTTTCAACCCAGGGTTCGTTGTGGCTTGGTGCAAGCCTTTCATATTGTGGTGAGAGCTCGATCATTCTTGCGTAACTATTGATGAAGGCGTCCAGGTCACTGCCAGGCAAGTGTAGGTAGATTGCGCCAGGATAGAATGTGTCCCCAGTCCAAAGTAGACTAGCTCTTTTGTCAAGCAAACATATGGAGTCGGGGCTGTGACCTGGAGTGTGGATGACCTCCAGCCCTCTATCGCCCAGATCGATTATGTCTCCGTCCTTCAACCACCAGGTCACTGTAAAGGGCGGTACGTGGTAAATCTCAGCGTCGAAATCTTTTGGCAGAGGCTTCGAGAGCATTCCTTCAGCGAGCAGGTGAGACATTTCCATTACGCTATAACCAACCTTGGAGGCTTGCCGCGCATTGGGAGCATCAAACATTGCAGTATCCGTGAAGAGATGATCTTGTGCTACGTGGTCGTAATGGCTATGTGTGTTCACGACCTTGACGGGTAGTTTTGTAAGCTCCTCGGTTAGTCTCTTCACGTTTCCTATGCCACATCCAGTGTCAATAAGTGCGGCATTCTTCTTCCCGAGGACTAGGTATGACAAGACCTCTTCAAATTGGCCAGGCTCATAGAAGGCATAAACATCGCGTTTGATTCTGTAGACCTCGAACCATGGCTGACTGCATTCAACTCTTTCAAGTTCCGAGTAGATCTTCCGAGGCAATACCTTCCGCCAGTCAAACGGCGCGACGGTCCTCCGTCCATACACCTCTTTAATCCAGCTCATTCACCCAGCCAACCCTCACTCAAATTCATTAACGAATATCAGTGACTTGCATCGGACCCGCTCCCTTTACGGTTTCCGTTCCTGCTGTTACTCTTAAGTGAACAATTGAAGGCGTGTATTTTTGGCTCGCTCCGGCAGTCTTCGGACTGACCACGTACCTCTGGAGATCGGTTAAGTCATTAGTCTTGACAGCGAAATGAGGTCGACCAGGACATGTGTTGCGATAAGTTGGAGTTGGAATTCCCAACCCTATCTCCCAACTTGCGGTAGGATCAAAGCGTGTGACCTTTGACCCGGCTCCTTCAAATAGTTCACTGAAACCAGTGGACCACAGTTTGCGTGTACTCCTGTCACCAAGAAGATTGCAAAACCGGCTGCGTTCACTCTTTGCTCGGCGCGTGCTTTGCTGGAGGTACATATCTTGCCGGTTGGTAACATCGAGTTGTAATTACAATTGGCAGAATCCATACCACTTGATAGAGTAATTGGTAAAGTGTCTTATCCTCTGCACAAGGGATGCGCACACGTTGCCTTGCTCACCCACGTAGCCTCATCAAGTGAAGGACTAGGCCGGGTGATGATAGGGCAACAAAAGAAATGAGGATTAAGAAATTGTCTGAGAATAAAGAATCAGTTTCGGATAACAAGGTCAGTAGGCGTTCAATGCTCAAATGGACAGGAGCACTCGCAGCCGCCGCCGTGGCAGGCATAGGCGCAGGCTACGAGACAAACCAACTACTGCGACCCATTACCGAATTTACACAGACCACCACTCAAAGTGTTCCAGTTGCGGAAGAGCAAGTATTAGTGACAACAACGACGGGCGGACCACTCTTCGTCCATGTAAGAAACGGCAAAATAACTTGGATAGAGCCCTTCGAATATCCTGCGAGCGAAGCCCAACCTTGGACTATAACTGCCGGAGGCAAGAGCTTCACCCCACAAAGAAGAATTCCCCTCGCTCAAAACGCAATGTCGTTCCGGAGGAAGGTCTATGCAGCAGACCGTATGAGATACCCGATGAAACGGGTGGGCTTCGTCCCAGGTGGCAAGGGCGACGTCTCAAATAGAGGCAAAGGCGAATTCGTACGCATCACATGGCAAGAAGCGTTCGACACTATCGCGAATGAAATGAAGCGAATAAAGGGCACCTACGGAAACTCAGCCATATGTGAATGGGGTTCAGCTCACAAAGATTGGGGGTCATTCCAGTATGGCCCAGCCTTCGACAGGTTCTTCTGCCTCAATGGCGGCTTCGTAGAGCGCATGTCAGACGGCAACAGCTGGTCAGGATGGATGTACGGAGCCCCCTTCATTTGGGGGTTCGAATGGGCCCAAGGGGAGGGCGATCAAGACGACCTGCTGGCAGACACACTCCAGAATAGCAAAATGGTGATATTTTGGGGAACTGACCCTCGAACTGTTGAAATCATGTACAGAGGGCACGACCCAGCTAATTGGAACTTCTGGATGAAGCAGGTGGGGATCAAGATGGTCTCCATCAACCCGCTCTACGGTGACACCGCCGCGCTTTACTGTGACCAGTGGATCCCAATCATACAATCCACGGATACTGCGATGGCGTTGGCAATCGCAAACGTGTGGATCAAAGAAGGCACTTACGACAAACAGTATGTTGTCGCACACACAATCGGCTTCGACAAATTTAGCGACTATGTTCTCGGCAAGGCGCCCGGGGTGGACGGAGTAATCGATAGAACGCCCGACTGGGCTTCAAAGATCACAGGCATAGACGCTCAAACCATAACCAACCTAGCCAGAGAATGGGCCTCAAAACCCACCAGTCTTGTAGCCTATAATTCCGGCGCCTGCAGAACAGCCTACGCGCACGAGTGGGCACGAGCGCTCATAACTCTAATAGCGATGCAGGGTCTCGGCAAACCTGGTGTAAGCATCTGGAGTTCAACCACTGGTGCACCAAGCGATAATGTGCGACAAAAACCGCCGCCAGGATATAGTATAAGCTTCACCAGCGTAGCAGCCAGCAACCCGCCGAACCTCGTGAAGCAAAAAGTACAGTATTTCAATTTCCCTGCAGCCATCCTTACCGATTTTACAAAGAACCCGCCGCTGACATGGAAGGGAGGCACCTGGATTCATGTAGGGCCGCAGGAAATCTTCCAACCATGGACTTATCCGATGCCCGGGAACTCGGAGATCAAAATGGTATGGAGGTATGGCGCAAGCGTCTTCGGAGGGACCGCCCGAGGACACACATATGGCAAAGCCTACCAGAGTCCAAAGATCGAGTTATTTGTCCTTGAAACAATCTACGTGGATGAACCTGAAGCGATGTTTGCTGACATAATTCTACCCGCCAACACAGAGTTTGAACGAAACGACCTCACAGAGGTAGCTGCAGCGCGCGGCCCCGGTGAACTAAGCAACAGAATTGTAGTTTACCAGCGTGCACTCATAGACTCCCTCTACGAGTCGAAAACTGACTGGGCGATCCTCACTGAGATCGCAGACCGGCTTGGCTTTGCAGACAAGTTCACTGAAGGCAATACTGAGGACATGTGGCTAGAGAAGATGTATAAGACGAGCAGCGTGCCCCTTTCGTGGGAAGCTTTCAAGGCCAAAGGCTACTATATCTTTCAGTTACCTAGTGACTACACCCCTAACACGGCGTTTAGATGGTTCTACCAGAAAACAGGAGACTCTATAACAGGACCTTCCAATGGGCTCAATACTCCTTCAGGAAAGATCGAGATCTACTCCAAGGTGTTAGCTGACCAGTACGGCGAGAACAGTAACGCAATAGGCGCTGTACCACACTACTTCCCAGACCCCGAAGGAAGATCAAGCCCACTCATGGCCAAGTACCCATTACAGGTGAATACCGCACATATCAAGTTCCGATTGCATGGCCAATGGGGCAACGTGCCATGGATGTTAGACCTCTACAAGTACAAAGGGTACGAGCCTATGTGGATCAACCCGGCGGACGCTAGTGCACGGGGAATCAAAGAGCAAGATGTCGTGAGAATATTCAACGACCGAGGCCAAATCCTCTGCTACGCACACCTTACTGAAAGGATAGTGAAAGGTGTGGTTCGGGTGGCTGAGGGGTCCTGGTACAAGCCTGCGACTCCTGGAAACGTGGACTCCATAGATACGGGCGGTAACGTGAACTGTCTAACGTCGAATGAGGGGATGTCGCCGCATGCTTACGTGGCAGGTTTCAATTCTACTTTAGCGCAGGTGGAGAAGTGGGTGGGATAGAGATATGACTCGTTACGCGCTTCTAATTGACATAACCCGATGTATCGGATGCAACGTCTGCACAATCGCGTGCAAGGATCAGTTTGTGGAGAACGACTGGCCGCCTTATTCGGCTGCGCAACCTGACTCGGGGCATCTATGGGTGTCCGTGGTTGAGAAGGAGTCAGGTAAGGCTGTTGACGTGTCGACTAAAGTCAAGTACATCGCTGAGCCCTGCATGTTATGTGACAAGCCTCCATGTGTCGCAGCGGCTAAGAATGGCGCCGCCTATATGCGTCCTGACGGGATTGTGCTCTTCGATCTGGGTAAAAGTAAGGGACAGAAGCAGATCGTTGACGCATGCCCCTACGGGAAAGTCTTCTGGAATGATCAGCTCCAGATTCCCCAGAAGTGTACGCTCTGCGCGCACAGACTTGACAAGGGATTGCAACCTGCATGCGTAAACGCATGCCCAACACAGGCCATCACGATCGGAGACGACACCGCCCTAGGCTCCTCCGTAACCAGCATGAAAGCCAGCGTGCTCAATTCAGAACTTGGAACAGTGCCAAAAGTCTACTACGCAGGACTACCATAAATCAACCCGTTCAAGGCGTCGAAGTCAATTCGGCGCCAACCCCTCGTTTTCTTCTTTTTTTCATTCAGCAAGAAACGATTTCCACAACCCTTTCCCTGTACTGTCTCTGAAGATCTGCGGCTGAAATCTTCAGAAACTGACTTCCGATGAGGTAAGCAAGCCAATTGTCAGTCGCTAGACTGATGTCTTTTCCAACTTCAGCATGCGTTGTGAAGCGCGGGTTTCACGAGTTGAATTGCGATTTAGCATATATGCGCATCGTTGGCCTACTCTATATGTACCGGTAGATTTGGGTTGAAATCCTCTGCCCCATCAGTGAGCTAGGATCAGGTGCGACAAAGTACCCTTTGACCTAATACTCCCGAGGTTGAGTCGGCCAGAGTCCCGTTTCCTTTTTTCGGTGCACCGCTATCGTTCAACAGGAAACTCTTGCGATGCGGTCAAAGCGGCGTCAGGCTCAGTTTGCTTGTTGTGTGCTTTCCTGTGAAGAAGTATATACGTTACCTATTGGTAGCTTCGTTGTCACTACAACATGTAGTGGCATTTTCTGTACGTAGCGCAGTCATATATCTGATCCATACGTTGTTCTTGTTGTTGCCTGATCCACAACGATGATCTTCTCTCCTTCAGAGCCTAGGCTGTGAAGGATCAGACTCGATTGCGGTCATGCATAACACAAACAGAATAGAGATTAGAACAATGTCTGAAGGGAATAAGGAACAGGTTACTGATAAGAAAGTTAGTAGACGTTCAATGCTCAAATGGACTGGGGCATTGGCTGCGGCTGCTGTGGTAGGTGCGGTTGCAGAATATGGCGGCAGCGCGCTTATGAAGCCGCCACCTCCACCGCCCATCAGCCTCAAACCGCCCTTAAGCCCTGAGATTGCGTCGCGTGTGGATGTGATCAAGAAGCAGCTTATTGACATTCATTCGGGTGAGACGTACTCCTACATGAATTGTGTCATTAACGGGTGTACGAATTGTAACGCAATGTTGAAGGTTCACGTGAAGAACGGCGCTATAACCGCAATAGAACCAGGTGACGACACCGTGAACAAGAACCTGGGTCGAGAAGACGCCTACATGACCCAGGATTCGATAAACAAAGGCCTTGTGCAAGCGCGAAACAGTTGTCCGATGGCTCTGGGTTGGACTAAAGACGTGTACAACCCTAACAGAATCATCTACCCCATGAAACTCGTCGGCCCACGAGGCTCAGGCAACTATGTTAGAATAACCTGGGACGAAGCACTGAACACGGTCGTGCAGAACATCAAACAAGCCAAAGACAAGTACGGCCCCTACTCGCTGTACGCTGGAGTTGCCGAGTTTTCTGGATCGAGCCCCATGAGCTACTACGGACTGGGATTCTTTGCCTTTGGCAACGCATCTCAAGGTTCGATTGTAGAAGCAAACGGCTGGATCTGGGGGTCAAGCACATGGGGAGGAGCAGCCGTTGGAAATGAACTCCCTGACATGTTCAACACCAAGCTGATGATCTTCTGGGGATGGAACCCGTCAGAAAACTACCCATCGGCGAACACCTACTACCTCTCGCTCGCAAAGGACAGAGGAATGAAGATTATTCTAATTGATCCTAGATACACGATGGATGCTGAGATATACGCTGATCAATGGATACCCATCCGAAGAAACACAGACACAGCAATGGCCTTGGCGATCGCCAACGTTCTATTCAAAGAGAACCTGGTCGACCAGACTTTCGCTTCCAAATGGATTGAACCCACGGGCCTACAGAAATACAAGGACTACGTGCTCGGCAATTCGGATGACAAAGTGGACAAGACTCCTGAATGGGCTGAAACCATCACAGGAATACCTGCTGAAACAACCCGAGCCCTCGCCGAATTATGGGGGAAGAGCAAACCCGTCGCCCTCAAGGTAACCCTCAATATTGGCAGACTTCAGTTCGGTGAAGACACCTCCAGAGCGCTCGACTTCCTGTCCGCGATGACTGGGAACGTGGGAATCCCAGGAACGACATGGGGAACTGGAGGCACCTCAAGTGCTGCGAGACGCGTTTCAGTGCCTGCCATAGCGTACAACAGAGCGCCATCCCCTGTGCTCCCAGAACTGATCTGTGCCCCTAAGGCAACAGGTGACGTGTTTCTCCTAAGAGAGCAATTGGACAATGGTCAGTTGAGCAAGGACGACTTCTACAAGTTAACAGGAGGTAAGCCTGGCGACCCTCTGCCCAACGTCAGAATATACAACCCTACTTCGAACAAGGTGAACAACGCCGAGGACATGAACAAGCAAATTAGAATGATTAAGAAGTTGGATTTCATGTGGTTGCAGACAGGCTATCTTTCGACCTCTGCACCATCAACAAAATATGCCGATATCATACTGCCCGAATCCATAGAGGAATTCGAGAACGTAAAGGGATTCTACGCAGGAGCCATGATGAACAACACGCTGGGCTACAGTCAGAAAAGCATAGATCCGCCTGGAGAATGTAGGCCACGTGCCTGGGTACAACAGCAGATAGCTAACATGCTGGGCGTGGGGGACAAGTGGAACGCCACCATGCAGAATGTATCCATCGCGCAGTGGTATTCAACCCTAGATGGACTGAATAAGGCAGCTTATCAGACTTGGAGCGCGAGACCAGACATTGCACCGTTCAACCCGCCAAGCTGGGACGACTTCAACAAGAAACCAATATTCCGAGTCCCAATAGACAAACCATACTATTCAATGATGGACAATATAGGGCAAGGGAAGGGCTTTCCAACTGACTCGGGCAAGATCGAGTTCTTCTCCAAGTACTTGGATACTGCCACGGCTCCGCCTGCGGGCAAGTATTTGCACACCCATTACTACCTAAACTCTTACGGTACAGCCTTCGCGCCTATGCCTAAGTGGGCGTGGTACTACAAGAACGGGATGAATGCTCGAGGGGGAACGCAGGACCCGGATGTTGCCAAATGGCCTCTGTCTCTCTACTCAACCCACTGCGTATATCGGCAGCATTCACTTCACTACGACAATACTTGGCTGAGGGACGAGTATAGGCATGCGGTGTGGCTTAGCGTGGCAGATGCGAAGGCTCGTGGAATAAAGGATAACGATCTGGTCCTAGTATCCAGTTCCCTAGGTGAGTCTGTGATGCATGCGTACGTGACTAGTAGAATAACGCCGGGTGGTGTGGAAATATACCATGGAGGCTGGTACACTCGCGGCGGCGTCAAAACGGCATTGATGCCGGACGGGGTTGATCTTCAAGGCGCGGTGAACGTTCACTGCAACGATGTTTACCCGCTCTGCTTGACCATGAACAGCGCCGGCCTAGTGCAGGTGGCTAAGTATAGTTAGGAGGTTGAGTGAGAATGGTTCAGTATGGTTTCTTCTTCGATCAAAGCCGATGCGGCGACTGTAGGGCATGCTCCGTCGCATGCAGGACATGGTACAATATACCGGCTGGCCCTGTGAAATGGATGAGAATGTTCCAATGGGAGAAAGGCAGCTTCCCCGACACTATCCGAGTTCACACCCTCTTCGCCCCATGCTACCACTGCGAAAACCCAGTATGCGTAGACGCGGCGAACGGTGCCATGTACAAGGAAGACAAGTACGGCGCTGTGCTCATCGATCCTGACAAGGCTAAGACGCAAAGCTTGGACTTGAGGAAGGCGCAGGAGGCTTGTCCCTATGGAGCTATACAATTCGATTCTGACGGGGTGGATGCTACCGCCTCGAAATGTACAATGTGCATCGACCGCCTCGAACAGGGACTGATACCCGTATGCGTCACCGCCTGTCCCTTCAGGGCAGTAGATTTCGGTCCGCTGGATGATCTCATGAAGAAATACGGGACCAACCGCGACCTGGAGGACGTACCCTCCAGCGCAACCAGCAACCCCGCGGTAATCTTCAAGCCTCACGCAACAAAAACGCCTCTGATCCTCTACAATGCGAGCAGAGCCCTACAACTCCTAGCCAAGAGAGACCCACTACCAGCACTCTTCAACAGCAGCACCGACGTCACCGACGTGCCCACAGGCCTAGTCGGACGCAGCAAACCCCTACTCAAACCCGCAAACGCCGCAGAAGCAATCCAAGCCACACAAAACGACAGCGGATAAAACAACCCCCCCCAACCCTTCCATTCTCCCAATTTTTCTTACACACATTTCTCGCCCCTAATGTCGACAGCCAGAACATTACGCTTCGTTCATACATCTTGGACTTCAGTTGAATCTGGTCATTCGTGTCGCTTCACAAGGTGGTGGTGATTCAGACGGTTTTTTTCCGCACCAGTAGTACCACCTCTATGAAAAGTCTGTAGACTATGCATGTGTCTTCGCGGGTGGTCTTCTGCGTGGCGCAAGCGCTGTTAGCTAATGTGTCGAGGCGTTTATGTTTTTGTTCTGTGAGCTGAGGTTTCTCTCCGTGGTAGGGTTCGTTTCTGATGAGCATCACGTACATTATGGCCAGCATTTTGCGTGCTACGGCGACGACTGCTTTCTGTGGTCCATGCTTTCGTTCTATTCGTTCGTAGAATTCTCGCATGCGAGGGTCGTGTTGTCTGGTGGATTGGGCGCATTGGCCGAGGATCCATCGTGCTCGTTTGGATCCTTTCCTGGTGATGTGTCCCGTCCAAGTGTCGTACTAATGGCGCGGGCAACACAGTTCAAACTGCAGCCGTTCGTCCCTAGAAAGTGTGTATGGCATGCGGGTGCGACTAGAGGAATTTGAACTTGGAGATTGCGGTGGAACCCTGACCTGGGCTTATCTGTACTTGCATACCGGGGTTGAAATCCCCCGACCCCTCACTGAGCTAGCAGTAGGCTCACGGAGTGGGACCTTTGACGAGGCGCTTCCGCAAATAGTTCACTGAAACTCTTGGACCAATTATTGCGTGCACCCTTGTCGGCGAGCGGGTTGCAACATGAGCTGCGTTCACTCCGTTTGCTGTGTGTGCCCCATTACTCGAGGTACATATCTTACCGGTTGATAATATAGCGTTGTAATTACAAATAGCAGAATTAGTATGGCATATAGTAAGGACATTTAACGGATGCACGCTCAATTCTTGCTGTTGCATGTTCAACAACGATGATGCTCTCTCCTGGCCGTATGCTGTGGAGGGGCGTTTCGTGCTCATGCAACAGACCAAACTGAATAGGAATTAAGATAATGTCCGAAGAAAAGAAGAACGAATCAGTTACAGACAAGCAAATCAGTAGACGTTCACTACTGAAGTATACTGCGGCGTTAGCTGCAGGCGCTGTCGTAGGCGTGGCCGCAGAGTACGGCGCCACCTACAAAGCACCGCCGCCTCCGCCACCAAGCTTCAAACCGCCGCTTAGCCCTGACGTGGCAAAGCGCGTAGACGCCATAACGCAGCAACTTATCGCCATGCATGCAGGCGATAAGACTGTGATGACGTGTTGCATATCGAATGGCTGCAAGGGAGGCCCCTGCGCAGTCTTGGTTCACGTCAAGAACGGCGTTATGACCACCTCTGAAAATGGGGAAACCCTCTATCCGGGGGTCACCATAGAGGATGCGTACCTCAACGTTGAGGACACACTCAAGAAGAACCTGGTCCAGATCAGGCCGTGCACAAGAGGCTATCTGTACCCAAGGACGGCGAACCAACCCAACCGATTGCTCTACCCCATGAAACGGGTTGGAGCAAGAGGAGAACGCAAGTTTGTGCGCATCACATGGCAGGAAGCCTTGGACACATGTGCCAACCAGATCAAACAAATGTTAGACAAGTACGGACCATACTCGACTGGCCCAGCAGCCGGCTTCGCGGGTCCAGGAGCTGCTGGCCCAGGAGCTTTGTACCTCAAGTACGGCTACAGCATGTGGGGTGTTGGCAGCAGGGCTGGGCACGTTATGTCCAGCATGGAAATGTTTGGATGGTCAGTTTTCGGAAAAGGCAACATTGGGAGCGGCACCACTGCCGTTACCAATATTTTCAGCACCAAAGCCGCCGTGTTACTGGGCGTGAACCCGATGTTAAGCTACCAAGCAAACGGAGCCAATGTTGACAAGACATACTACTTGACTTGGCTACATGAGCAGGGTGTGCCGGTAATCGTGATCGACCCCATCTACGGTTTCCACGGTGAAGTCCTTGCGGATCAATTCATACCGATCAGGGCTGGAACCGACATGGCTCTGCTGCTTGCGATAGCGAACGTGCTGTACAAGGAAGGCACTTACCAGAAGGATTACGTGGCGAAGTACGTATACGGCTTCGACAAGTGGATGGACTATGTTACAGGTAAGACTGCTGGCTCAGACGGCGCAATAGACAGAACACCAGAATGGGCAGAACCCATCACAGGGATACCCGCCGACACGATCCGGGAACTTGCTCATTTCATGGCGAAAAACGCTCCACAACTTTACTTCAGCATGTACTTCTCCGCTGCGAAGCAAATGTACCATGAAAGCACAGGATGGGCCAGTGACGCACTCAAGGCCATGTTGGGCACGATTGGAACACTCGGAGGGAAAGGCCCCGAAGCACCATTCGGATCGGTAACATACCTTACAGGGGTTCGTGTAGATTACGGGAGCGCTCCTCCTCAATGGAATACACCGCAGCTCGTCGCTAGCGACTGTGGTAGCGGTATCCAGTTCGCCCTATACCAAGACTTGCAGAATGGAAAGATAACGGAAGATCTCTATCGAAGAATGATAGGCTGTGCCAGCGATTGGCCACTTCCGAGACCTAAGTGGAAGTGGGGCAAATCAATGAGTATCGGCACATTTGACGCGAACAACTTGATCCAAGGCTTGAAGGGCTTAGATTTCATTGAGGCTGCCGCCTATCACCTCGATAATCCGGCCACTTTCTACGCTGACATATTACTGCCTCAAGCAGACGACTACTACGAATGCCACCAAGGCTTCGTGAGTGGAATAAATACCCTCCAACTTTCTTTGAAGGTGGCAGAGCCTCAAGGCGAAGCTAGAGCAAGCCGCTGGAGCGACATGCAAATCGAGAAGCGTCTCGGAGTCCTAGACAAGGACCAACCGAAGCTTATGCCCTACGCTGACGACTACAAGGCTGTGGACGACCAATTGCTGGTGCTGTTCCAGCAGGCGTGGGAAACATACATCGCCAGAGCTGACATAAAGCCATTCAATCCGCCAAGCTGGCAGGATTTGCTCAAGGCACCCATATTCCGCGTACCACACGTAGGCCAGGTCTACAGCCATCCCACAGGTGCCCCGTTCGATTGGTTCAGAATGGGACCGCGGGGGGACTTCATGTCGGACCCAGTAAAGAACCCTCTGGACACTCCCACAGGTAAGATGCAAGTCTACTCGGACTGGCTTGCAAATCCAAAGATGCCCACCACCGGAATCGTCACCCCGTTGGGATTCGTTGCGGAGATGTGTTATGGTGGAGTTTCACCAACACTGATACCGCCGATGCCCGAGTTCACTGGACACATACAGCCCGATGGTCCACTTACGAAGTTTGCTGCGCAGTATCCGCTGACAGTGATATCGCTGCACAGCAACTACAGAGCGCACCATTCCAACGACTCAAACCCAGATTTCAGAATTGAGGCCAGGCACGCCTGCTGGCTAAGCGTCGCCGATGCTAAGGCTAGGAGCGTGAAGGACGGGGACCTAGTGCGAGTGTACTCTCCACATGGCGAGATTATCTTGCCGGCCTATGTGACGCCCAGAATCGCCCCTGGGGCATCCAACGTTGGTTACGGTGCCTGGGCGGAGATCAGCTCAATCAAAACAGCCCTAATGCCTGATGGCATTGACATGCGCGGCATGCATAATTTTCTGACACCGGCAGCGCAGTACCCATGGATTTGCGGAGACAATGCCGTTGATACAAACTGCCAGGTGGAGAAGGTTAGTTCAGGAGTTGTTACATCCTAGGAGTGTTTGAGAGATGCAACAACCAGAACAGACCCAAACTGCACCAGTCAGCTTCCCTACAGGAAAACAGTACGGGTTCTACTTCAACCAAGCCCGATGCAACGACTGCCGTGCATGTGTGATCGCATGCAAGACTTGGAATAATACGACAGGCCCGGTGAAGTGGCTGAAGATGTACGAGTGGGAGAAGGGAACATTTCCCACAATGCGCTTGCATGTACTCTTTGCCCCATGCTACCACTGCGAAAACCCAGTATGCGTAGACGCGGCGAACGGAGCCATGTACAAGGAAGAGAAGTACGGCGCGGTTCTAATCGATCCTGACAAAGCGACTAGCTCCGACCTACGTAAAGCGCAGGACGCATGCCCCTATGGAGCCATACTGTTCGACAGTGATGCCACGAACGCCACAGCCTCAAAATGTACAATGTGCATCGACCGACTCACCCAAGGCAAGCTACCACAATGCGTCGCCACCTGCCACGCGAGAGCGCTCGACTTCGCCCCACTGGCGGACCTGCAGACAAAGTACGGTACCCTCAGGCAGTTAGAGGATATGCCCGACCCATCCAGCACCAACCCCTCAATAGTATTCAAACCGCACAGCGCTAGGAAACAACTCATCCCCTACGACGCCAACAAAGCCATAGCGCTCTTCGGTAAGCGAGACGCAATAACTCAACTCTCGCCACTGTACACGAACGCATCCGACGCCACCGACATACCCCCAGGCCTGGTAGCACGAACAACGCTGAACATGAAACCAAAGAATGTCGCCGAACACCTACGATTAACCCAACACGACGACGCGTAACAACAGCCTGCGAAACAACCAACCTTTCTCTTTTTTTCTCATCTCCAACCTACATTAGCGTAGCGACTCGACTAGGCCGCACAGAACATTACTGTGCGCGATTGGAGAAATGCCGGCCCAACCAGTCGTTAGAGGAGTTTAACTAACTTCTGCAAATAATTCCAAAAAGACGCCAGGATCATCGGTTCCATCTCTCGCAACCCCTGGATTGTCAGATGTTAACCCCCAAGAAGATGTCTCATCTTTCGTCTATCACTTGGAGCAATTCGGTAGTAAACTCTAAATGTTTTTCGAGGGAAGCTCAAGAACAGATGTGAGTCTTACTTTGGAGAACGAGGTACACCCAGTCGAGTCTGCTGAAGCTGCACCGCCCGTACCGGAGGAAGTGCCGAAATGTATCATCCGCGGAAACATCAAGTATCCCTGGGGGATCGTTAAAGACGTGAAGGTTGTTTTGGGAGAGAAAATAGTTCTCTCGGACAGTACTGGAAATTACGAATTTGCCGCTCTGGATCCCGGTTCCTACAGTATCACAGCGCAAACGCCCTTTCCTGGGTATGAAGCTCCGCCCCAAACAGTGGAGGTTAAGGCTGGCGAAACAAGAATTGCGGACATTTACTTCGACTTCGTAAAAGCAATTGTGGAAGGACACGTATACGATCAGCAAGGAAAACCGATCGCTGGCGCCACGCTATCCGGAGTCCTCTCAGGCAAAGATATGAACTCTGCGACAACAAACATGGAAGGATACTTCAGGTTCAGCAACGTAACACCAGGAGACCGGTTCATACCGTGAAATGCGCCAGGCTTCCTCGGGGAGACACAAGATTTCAAGACCACTCAAAATCAACCCACCACATTAAAGTTTCACCTAACACCGGCATCGTGTAAAATCAGTGGAAACCTGAAGGATGTGACTGGCAAACCTTTGAGTGGCGAAGTGCTTCTACTGAGGAAAGGAATTGTAGTTCAGAAAACAATCGCAGACCCAAAGACCGGATACTATGAGTTCCCTGCTGTCCCTGACCGATACGAAGTTCTCCCCATGGTGTTAGGTCATAATCCTAAGGGCTGGAGCGGAGCGATCGCGGCTGATGTCAAAGCGGACTTCAGCTTGGAGCCTATTGTCGAAACTGAAGAAGAACGGCGAAGACGGCAAGAAGAACTGCGGTTGATGATCTGTTCCACGGCGGGTGAGTGCATTCAAGCAGCCAACAGAACCTGAACGAAGCGGTCAAACGTCACTAGCGGAAACTGCGAAAGCAAACATTACAAGGGTAGCTTTGTACGGCTTCCTTTCTCGAGCCTTCAAAGTGGAAATGGGTGAACGACTACTCAATGAGGTGTTTGCCCTAGAACCAACGATTAGATCATTGGGAGACTCGCAGAGCAGCCAGGATCTCCTGCAAGGGGGCAAGGAACTTCTCCAATTCGTAGAAGAAGTCAAGAAACTTGACAACGAGCGAAAGCAAAAGTTGTTCTTGGATCTAGCCGTCGAGTACGCGAGCCTGTTCCTCGGAGTAGGCTTGAAGCGCGTTTACCTAATCGAATCACTCTATTTAGGAAAGGAACACCTTCTCTACGAAGAACCCTACCACGAAGTTGTCGAAGCCTACAGAAGTCTCGGTTTCGAAAAAGCAAAAGACTTCCCTGAACCGGAGGATCACGTATCAGTAGAATTCGAGTTCATGGCCAGTCTATGCAACTGGACATCGCAAACCATTCAGAAGGGAGAGATCGAAAACGCACTAGCCTACCTGAATCTCGAGAACGAATTCCTGAAAGACCACATATTGCGATGGATCCCAGACCTCTGCCACAAACTAGAGGATGCAGCAACCACAACCTTCTACAAGGCCTTAGCGCACCTGACCCTTGGCTTCGTTAATATCGACAATGAATTGCCGGATCACATGATAGCAGAGCTCAGAAGCGCATCATCCGTCGAAATAAAGAAGATGAAAATAAACAAGGACAGCTCCGTAACCTACTATTCATGAGAAAAACCACCAACTCTACTCGACTCTACGTGAGGGAAGAACGAAACGCAGTAGATTTAACCAGTATAGTTTATACTGCTTAGAAAGTATCTGAGGATTTGGGTTGCAAACCTATCCGGTCAGATTTTCTGCGACGTTAAGCAAGGGCAAGCAATAACTATTGACAAAACTGTAGCAGCTCGAGGAACGGCCGCCATGCACGTAACGTTGATCAACCCTCCGCGCTTTTTCGAGACCGAACCAAACCTAGGCTTGTTTTACATCGCTGCCGTTCTTGAGCAAGCCGGCCACCAGGTTGCAGTGATCGATAAACCCATCAACACAGTAGTTGGAAAAACGTGGGATACGCTTAATGCTAGTTTCAAGAAGACGATAGATGAAGTTTCGAGAACTAGACCTGAGCTCATTGGCATGACTGTGACCTGCCACACATTTTACGCTCTGGAACTCCTCGGTATTTTCAAGCAGGTTCTGCCTGGGGCTAAGACCGTCCTCGGTGGGCCACACGTTACATTCACAGCAAATGATGTGTTGACCAACTACAAGTCAGTTGACTTCGTAATACGCGGAGAGGGAGAATACCCAACTCTGAAGCTAGTGAACGCAATAGAAAATGATAGGGAGCTTGAGGAAGTAAAAGGACTCAGTTACAGATTCGATGGCAATGTGAAGAACAATCCTGACGCTTCCCTCATTGATAATTTGGATGAACTGCCATACCCTGCAAGGCACCTGGTCAATCTTGAAGAATATCCTGCAGAATCTAGGATAACCATCATATCAAGCCGCGGCTGCCCACATCGGTGTGTCTTCTGCGTCGCCCCAAAGTTGTGGAGAATTTACCGTCGCAGGTCGGTTGAGAATGTGCTGGAAGAGTTCGTGTACTTGGTGGACCACTATTCGCCTAAAAGGGTGAACTTCGTCGATGACACGTTCGCTGTGGGGAGGGAGCGAACCATCAGGCTCTGCCAAGGTATAAAACAGAAAGGCTCGGGAACCCCTTGGACCGCCATGACCAGGGTGGGCCTTGGCAAAGAACTACTTGATGAGATGCACGGCGCCGGATGTAAACTACTGTATTTCGGATGTGAATCTGGGGACGATTCTACTCTAAAGACAGTGACGAAGGGGATAACCACGAGCCAAATTGAGAGCACAGTCAGAATGGCGCTGGGAATAGGTTTTGAAGTGGAATGTTCGTTTGTGCTCAATTTGCCATTCGAAACCCCTGAGAGAGCGAGAGCAACGATAGCTTTCGCCAAGAAGTTGAAAGGTATGGGAGCCCAGATCCAGGCACACATGTTGTTTCCCTATCCCGGAACTGATGTGTACGAAAATTTGGAAAAATACAATTTAACGCTCAAGCAACGTCGGCCAAGAGCTGTGGACGCAGATGAGTCATCCGCTGTACCTCGAAGACCGACCGACAAAACAAGTGCTGTCGAATAATTTCATATCTGAACAGGAATTGGCGAAGCTGTGGTCA
This sequence comes from Candidatus Bathyarchaeota archaeon, assembly GCA_963835925.1. Lineage (GTDB taxonomy): Archaea > Thermoproteota > Bathyarchaeia > 40CM-2-53-6 > 40CM-2-53-6 > FEN-987. The sequence continues at coordinate 222,116 of CAWIHH010000004.1, read as the reverse complement.
GAGGTCACATCTGTGTTCGACTATTACTAGTCTTGACTCCACGGAGGTGGGCGCGGAAAGATCTCCAATACATTTGCATGAAACTAGCCTGTACTCTCTTGATCTTGGTTCTGTGTGATAGGTCAAAAGGGCAGGCATATTACCATGATCTCCCGATTCTCGAAACATGCCATTTTGCGCCAAGTGTGGGAAATATTCAACACACACCCAATGTCCATATTGTGGATTCAACCCTGCGGCGAAGGCGTGCGCAAAATGCGGGGCTGCAAATCCTCCAGATGCGCAATGGTGCTATTCTTGCAAGGGATCATTGTATTGATGCATCGATAATGATGCCTTCAAGAATCCTGAAACTGCAAAGCCCGACAGCTGGACCGTGGCCCTAACTCCAACTCAAACGATAAGCATGAGCACGATTGGATTAGAAACAAATGATGGTTTCAAGAACGGTGGGGTAAGAAAAGGAACGAAAGAAGGAATCTGACGATCCGCAACCTCTCGTTATTTGTCCGAAAAGAGAATGATTGTTGAACTTGCGTAGTGAGATCTTCCGTTTTCAGTGGTCGGGCGGGAGACGATTCGTACGCGATTTTCTAGTTATCCAAATTGGTTTCCTCCTGTTTCGATTGGCGACTGACGTAATCGTTCAGGCAAGTCTAGGTCTAGATTCTTGGGATGTTCTGCAAATGGCACTAATCTTTCACATGCCAATTACTCTAGGGCAAGCAAGCATCGGCGTCGCTTTCATTATTGTTCTCGTAGACATAATTCTCAGGGAACTCCTAGGATGGGGAACAATAGCAAACATGATTTTTATTGGCGTATGGGTCGACGCACTGAGACCCTATGTTCCGTCAGTTCCTAACCTGTTCTCGATACAGGTTGCGTATCTTCTCTTCGGGACATTGCTAATGGGATTTGCGACTGCAATATACGTCGGAGTAAACGCTGGTGCAGGACCAAGAGATAGTTTGATGCTGGCCATATCCAGGCTGAGTAAGACTAGCTTACTGCGTCGCTCGCACTTGCATCGAAGTCACCGTCGTTGTTGTAGGATGGTTGCTGGGCGGACCCGCGTGGCTTGGCACACTTATTGCAGCTATAGCAATCGGCCCAGCGGTTCAATTGGGATTCGAAGTACTGAGAGTCCGAACAAGAGAGTATCCTATGACTAGGCGCACAAACTGTGGGGCTCTTCCGGCTGGACATGAACCGAAGTGGTTCAGCAATGGCGCGCCGTGTTTACTCTAATTTCTTCACATTATCTGACGATTTGCACCGACAGGAGAAGTAGATGTCGAAGCAAATCCTTTAAGGTCTTGATGCAGGTCAATCACGTTCCTCACCTTCAATGAGGCTCGCAGATGGCTGAGTTCGATGTCGTTTTTCTGCATCCCCCGTTCATAGCAGAGACACCTGACCAGTTTTCGCTTGAGAGGTGGAACTCAAGAAACGTGACGCATGGACATGTTTGGGGAACGCTGATTCCGATGGGTGTTTTCTCCATGGCAGCACTCCTTGAGGATCAGGGATTTGGAGTGAAAGTCATCAACCTAGGTGTCGAGGGCATGTTGGGGTCGAAGATCGATGCGGTCATAACTCGTGCGGATGCGAGGGTTTACGCGATTGACCTCCAGTGGGTGAGTCACAGTAATGGTGCCATAATAACGGCTAAGCTGTGCAAGGAATTGCATCCGAGCAGCTTCGTCGTACTGGGCGGTTTCACGGCCACCCATTACGATCTTGAAATAATGCGCAGCTACCCGTTCATAGATGGAATCATACGGGGAGAGGGCGAGCATCCCATCCTAGAGTTGACCAAGACGTTGCGATCAAACAGGGAACCAAATCAAGTAGGGAGCTTGACCTGGAGAAGAGGCGAATCCTTAGAGCGAAACCGAATTCTGAGGCCCGCGCGCAACATCGATTCGCTCGACTTTACTCGGTTGGGAATGCTCGAGCATTCGAGCACATATCTTAAGTGTCTAATTACAGGTTACCAGCCATCTACGAGAAATAGCTTCTATCTAAACATCGCACGTGGCTGTGTCTACGATTGTATCTTTTGTGGAGGAAGCCGCAGCTGCTATCCTTTGTTGACAGAGAGGATTGGACCCGCTCATAGAAGTCCAGAGAAGGTGGCTCAAGACATCGCAAGACTCAGTGAAATGGGTGTTGAGATAGTTGATCTTAGCCACGACCCAGAGATATTTGGTAGAAACTACACGTCATCACTGCTAAGATCAATTAAGCAACGGTCCGTTGATATCGCCCTATACTGGGAGAGCCACCGTCTACCCTCGAAAGACTTTGTGGAACATGCCTCTAAAACCTTCAACTCTCTGAACGTGGCTATTTCGCCGGAGTCCGCATCGGAAGATGTTAGGATGCATGCTGGTCGGCTATTCACAAATAGGCAATTCTTCGAATCGCTGAGGGTCCTCGAAGAGAACAGCGTCCTCTCAGACATATACTTCTTGATCGGCCTGCCTGGTGAAACGCTAACCTCTGCCCTCGAGTACAACACTGATTTTATCACGAAAATTGTCGATGGCAGTGAACATTCGTGTATACCTCCTATCATTCCGTACATGATCGATCCCCATTGTCAAATGTCATTGCACCCAGAGAAGCACCAAGTAAAACTGTTCCTTAGGTCCTTTGCTGATTATCAGAGGGCATGCGGCGCATCAAGGACGATTGAATGGATCGGACATGAAACGGCGACGCTTTCAAGGGAGCGAACCGCCATGATAACGGATTTGTTAAATCAGTTTGTATCATCCATGATCAAGAAAGAGCTTTGCTGAAGTAAATTTGGAGCTTACTGCTTGGAAGCTAGCGATTCAAGATAATTAGCTTCTTAGCCAATTCTTCACAGTAGCCACACCGAGCACAGTCTCTGTCACAGGACGTGACCTTATCAAAGAATCCGTATTCTCCGAGGCTCTTGTTATCCAGATAGGCAGCATATGTTGCGTTGAAGTTACTCAAGCTAGAACACAGTATGTCGAACAGGTTTCCGTTCCAGCTTTCTTGCAGATATGCCTCGATACATCTGATGAGCTTATTGCTTGGCGATTCTCTGCCCACTATCTTGAAAAAGCTGGTTATCTCGCTGTAACGGTTGATGTCTTCAGGTCTTATCCAGCAGGATTTCAGAACTTGAGCAGGTTCTTGAGTGCTAACCGAAAGGCATTCGTCAAAGAATAGGTTGTCTAGGGTACCTAGCTCTTTTGATTTGTGTGAAACGTAATTGAAATGGAACTTCCTGAAGGGGCATTCATACAAGCAACCCTCATTAACCATCAGCTTCAATTCAGCATTCGTAGCCTTTTTTATCTCTTTGAGCAATCTTAGGTCACGATTGATGTTGACATCAGGGGTTATGACATTGGCCCCAGCCCTGTTGAAGAGAACTGCTCTCTGTACGCAGTCTACATCGCCTAGGACGGAAGCGCAGATATCTAAATCAGGAAACCTTCTCCTGACTTCTTTTATGTAGATAGGATTGGCTATTGTTACGCCTTCTACAGCATGTTCCTCGTGTACTTTCCTCAGGTATTCCATCTTTTGTCTTAACACCTCTGGGGAATACCAGTCGCTGCCTTCGCAGGTTGGATTCATGATCAGGTTTACCCGTATTCCCTCTTTGTGTATCTCATCAACAATCTCTGTGAACTCATTGACACTCATCTCAGGGCATGACCTACCCGAACCAGAATACTCCTGAGGTCCAGAAAGATAGACCTCCCTGATGCTATTGTTACCCGATTTCTTCAATCCGAAAACTTCGTTAAGCGTCAGGCGATCAATATTGTAAGGGACAGCAAACTCAAAACTTCCCATAAAGTAACCAGCAACATGATTCAAGCTATGTTGATCTCCTCCGTTACGATTTAAGTCATTTCGTGCTAAGCTGTACGCGTCGAGTTTGGGTCTGCTTACGTACAGAACTTTTTTTCGACGATCACTCAACTTCCATTTTGCTAAGTGTACCCTTGGCTTTGGCGGCGGATATCGGCCTTACGAAATGGAAGGTTCAAGAGACAAGCGGGCCAAATGGCAGAGTCGTTCACGGCTCACCGTCAGTCTCCATCGTCAGCTAGTCTCGCGAGGCTTTGAGGTGTCGGAATCAAACCTGACGACTGTCCCGTCGGTTCCGGTTTCCCTGAATATTTCTGCTTGAAATTTGTATATGTCGATATTAGGGAAAGTGAGCCAAGAATCGGGTGGAAGGCCAGCCTTGATACAACACTCGCTCAGAGAGTCCTTCTCATCGTAGTTATTTTCAATCGAGACCTGTGGAAGAATCAGGCCAGTAGCGAAGCCATATTGAACAATTAAGCCGTGTTTGCCTGGCTCGATTCTCTTAGCATAATCGGTTGCTATTCCCACGTTAACTAATTCGGGTTTCGTGAGCACACTGACCTCGAACAGCAAATTGTCAAACCGTCCAGTGTTGAAGGTCTTCGAAGCAGCAAGACGGACAGCGCAAGCAATCGTCGAATCCATTGTCGCTTGGATGAGTTCTCTCGAAGGAAACGGGTATCCGAGGCAACATAGTGTCTCCATTCTTCTTGTGCATGCCATCTCTTGGGACCTGCCGACCCTGATGAAGACGCCTCGCCTTTCCCGCAACTTACCTAGAACGTCTTTCGGTAACGGCAAGCGTTCGATATTTGTCAGAAAGGTGACGAAGGTGTTCCTGGCTGTCTTGACCAAGAACTCACCTTCCTGGTCAAGCATCATTCAACACCAACATTGCCCGGCCTTGCATGCGACTCAGCTCATTTCAGCTCACGTTGACATATGCCGATTTGCGCAAACTTAGCTCCAATAACAATAGTCGAATTCATCGGTCTTGACGAATCGGTGGAGCGTGCTCGCGATGTGGGCGCTGGAAGTTCCAACCTGCGAAGTGATCAGTCTCCCCGCCTTCAAGTAGCCCTATTGAGAAGCAAAGGTTTTCCTTCATCTGTCGTCTGTAGCTGTACAGATCCGCCTCTGATGAAGATGCCTTTCCCAAGGAATATTCATCAAGAGCCTCCCTCAGCGATCTCAGTCTCTTTGATTGCTCGGTCTGACTAAGTGAGCGCATATGATCCACATCGCTGATCACCACTCTCTGTGTTCTTACTATGAAGCGTTCGACAGCCGCCTGATATTTTCCATAGACTCCATGTATTTCTCTCTCAAGAATCGCGTGGTCCATAGATTCGAGAAAGAGTTCAGCCAACCCCTGCCTATTCAACGATTTCGTTTCGTAGCTTATCCACTGATGCCAGGAGGGCTCGGAGAGACCCTTGATGTAATCCTCAAGGTTCTTGAATATGAGCGAGTATCCATGCTCAGCAGGGAAGTCGAAGGCGAGGGATCCAGGATCGAGCAAGATCATCTGTCCCATTATGGGCCCCCCTATGGGAAACCATTCCAGGTCCTGCAACCTGCCTTCGAAACGTTCCTTCTGCTCTAAGAAGCAAAGCTCTTCCCACAAGTCCCACGTTTCCTTGAGTGTTTCATGATTCTCTTCGGCCAGACCGATCATGAAGAAGAAAGTGATGGGCAGCCCGTACTTGTGGCTTAGTTTCGCGGTGCGAACGCAATCTTCGTTTGAGTATTCACGTCCGTGGTACCGGTGTACGCGGTTCGCTCCCGACTCGGGTGAGATTGTTAACACTACTGGTTTTCTGGTTTCAGATAGCCCTTTCAGGAACTCTTCGTCAGCTGGGCTCAACAAGTCGACTGCTAAGCGTGCCACATCAAGCCTCTCGTTTCGAAGAACGCTAATCAGCTCCTGCCAGTAAGTTCTCCCTCCCATTCTCGGATCCTGAGATAAGCCTATGAAGGCAACGCCTTGATCAAGCAGGTTCTGCATGTCCTCCGCAATCTTTCTAGGACTTCTGAAGGCAGGTTTCTCCATGCCGAAATAGGTTCTGTAACTATACGCCGAACCTCCGCAGCTGACGCAGTTGTAAACACAACCGCGGCATACAGGTATCTTCCAATTAGGAATATTCCCTCGGATGAAGATCGACGTATTGGGCTCCAACAGATCCAATCTGGTGAAATTGAACTCGTCCAAGTCAACGCTCGGCTTGATAAGCGGAGCTACTATGACTCTGCCCTCGCGGCGTGAAGTCAGACTCGGCGTCTCATCAATCAATTTGCCCTTCTCTACATTCCTGACTAGTTCCAAGAGAGGTTTTTCGGCTTCACCACGCACAACGCCATCGATGAACCCGAACTTCTGAATGATCTCCGAGTGAAAACACGTTGCGCTAAGACCACCAACAATCACAGTGGAGCTGGGGTGAAGTCTCTTGCACAGCCTTGCAACCTCGATTGCGCCTTGCGAATGAACGACCCAATGCAAGCCGACCGCGTAGACCCTCGCGGAGATGCTTCGTATGTGCCTTTCCACATCAAATTCTTGGTCGGTTACCATCCGATCCCCCAAGTTGTCAATTGAAACCTTGAAACCATTCCTGTCCAAGTAGTCGGCCATGCTCAACATGCCAAACGGTATTGTTACGAACTGGTCAGTGCTGCGGATAACGGTGCGTGATATGGGGCCAGGGAAAGACACTCTCTTCCGAAAGTCGTAGAACGATGGCGGATGCACCAGCAAGACATCGCATTGCATTTCTTGACGAACCCTAGCTATCTAAGCCTAATCGGTGTCCAGTCTTTCCTTTTCAACTGGTCCGATTTGAGGGTTAGCTTCCATATGTAATTTTGTACATTATAGTACGTACTCGGTATCTTCATTCTGGCTTCGGTTAACCGTTCTTAGTATCCTGATTCTAGCGGTATCTGGCAGCTGATCACTCAGCTTTCCTTCGGACTTGGCGGGTGCTATGAGTTACAATCCTCAACAGTTCTTGAGTTTCAAGCATCATTGTCAATACAGGAATTGCATGTTTTAAAGGAAAAAGGAGGAAAGGTGGTCCTGTGCGAATCTATCTCTTTGCTTCTTCTAGAGTTGTATGTCTCCGAGGTTTGTGTCCGTTGTGAGTGTCACTGATATTGTCTTTGACGTTTTGCCGGTGGAGCTGATCGTGACCTCGTATGTCTTGTTCGCATCGAGCCCCTCAAACCAGAAGTCTCCATAGTTGTCTGACTTTGTAGCCGTAGTCGTTCCGGTTGCGGTGTCTTTCACCGTGACATCTGCACCGTTAAGGCATTCACCTGTTGTGCTGTCCACTAATGCACCGGCGATGAATGTCTTCGGCACACCTACGTAGTAGACTCTGGGTTGTGCGCCGTACTCAGGGTTTAGGGGGAGAGCTCCCTTCTGTTGAATTGTTGCCTTGAGGTCATCGTATTCGCCGAACGTGAGCGCTCCGGTGGGGCATGACTCAACACATCGCGGCTCCTTCCATCCCCTGTCAAGTAGATGGGCGCAGAATGTGCATTTCTGTGGAATGTTCAACTTATCGTTCCAATATACAACGCCGTAGGGGCATCCGGTCTGCATATTCTTCTGTCCAACGCTCTTCACAGAATCAAAGATCACTATCCCGTCCGAACGCTTGTACCCTGCACCACTCGTAGAGCCCGCTAGGCATGGTGGCTTGTCGCATTGCATGCAGGGCCAGGGCACGTAGGCCAACTTCACCTTGGGTACTGTTCCTCTCGTATGTTCCTCCACTCGCATCCAGAACTGTCCCGTGTCGGGTTGCGCGGCGGAGTATGGTGGCCAGTCGTTCTCCACATACTCGTCCTTGCAGGCTATTTGACAGGCGTGGCATCCATTGCAGAGCGTTACATCAACAATCAAAGCCTTGGTCATGGCTTACTCACTTTCCCGCTGCCTTCTCAGCTATGCTTTGAGGAACCGGGCCCGCCAACTTCTCCACTTGGACGAGGAAGGCGTTACAGGTCATGCCTGTCGTGTTCTTGGATAAGGTATTGGAGGGGGCTATGGTGTTTATGCATCCGCCCTTGTCAAACACTCCAACCTCTATGGGGTCGTAGTTGGAGCCCTCAGAGGCGCTTACCACACCCGGCATCAAGCGCTCAGTCACGAAGGCAGCGAAAAGGACGGCTCCCCTCTCGTTATAGGCCCTCACGATGTCCCCATGCTTTATTCCTCTAGCTGCTGCATCATTAGGGTTCATCCCTAGACACTCGTAGTAGTAGTCGCCCACTTTCATCTTGGCGCCAAAATGACCAGGGATCTCGTGCAGCCAGGAAACGTTACCAAACTTGCTGTGCCACCTCCACTTTGGGTGGGATGACTCGCAGAGCAGAGGATACGTCTGGGCTCTCGGGGTAGATAGGCTCTCCTGGTGGGTCTCCCCCGATGGGATGTAGTGTGCCACAGGCGGCCTCTCCTTGTCATCCGGGAAGGAGTTCGCTAAGCCCTGAGAGTAGAACTCCACCTTACCTGACGGCGTCCCCAAACTGTCGCCCACAGGCTTGTTATAGTACCACTGCGCCCCAGGATTTCTGGGCCACGTATCGGGGAACTTGAACACATAGTATCCCTTTGCCTTGAAGTCTTCGTAGCTGATGAAATTGGGGAGGCTGGAGCCGTTAAAGCAAAACTTGATCCAGTCCTCAACCGTCTTGCCCTCGGTGTACGTGTTCAACAAACCGAGCTTGTCAGCTATCGCGCATAGTGTCTCATAGTCGCTCTTCGACTCCCCAAGCGGCTCTATACACTTCTTCATGTACACCGCAACGTCGTGATTTCCTCCTGTGCGCTGGATTATGTCGTCTCGCTCCATGCATGAGCTGCCTGGTAGGACGATGTCCGCGAATAGGACGTCGCTCTCAAGCCATGGATGCTGTGATAGTATGAACTCGATCTTGGGGCTCCTAAAGGCTTGAGCAAACTTGTTCCCACAGTTCCAGTTGGTTACGTGGGAGGCAGTACTCGTCCAAATCATATGCGCCTCTGACATGCCAGGCTTCGGAAACGTGTTAATGGGTCCTAATTCGTCCTGCCGTGAGGGAGTCATGTAACTACCATACCAACTTACAGGCGGGTTGAGGATGGCGTCGGGAACCTTGTCCTTGTAGACAAACTGACGTACTAGGTAGGAAGCGGGTGGTGGTGGGGGGTTCCTGTAAGGGGCAGTCGGGAATCTTGCTGGTATACCCTTCAGCGTCGGGTTCTTGGGCAGCCCCCCGCTAGCCGTAAAATAGTTGACGCCCGGTCTCCCCCATCCCTGCATGGTTAGGAGGTAGACTATCATTCTGGTCCACTCGTGGGCGTAAGGTGCGCGGCACGCCGCACTCGATCCGCCGCATTCCGTCGACGTGGTCTTTGACGCCCACTCCCTGGCCAGCGCCCTAATGATCCTGGCCTTTATCCCTGTAATCGGCTCAGCCCACTCAGGCGTCTTGGGTACTCCGTCTTCTGCTCCCGTTACGTATGCGCTCCACTTGTCGAAGCCATATCCATGCGTGTTCACGTAGTCCTTGTTGTATGTTCCCTCCTTGATCCAGACGTTGGCTACGGCGGCGGCCCAAGCCGCGTCCGTTCCAGGTCTCACGGGTATCCACTTATTGCCGTGTAGTCCTGCCTCTTGGTTGAGGTCCGGTGTTATGAAGATCTTCTTTATACCCAGCTGCTTTGTCCAAATATGACGTATCGATGGATCCTGTGCGTTAAACCCATAAATGGTGGTTTCTCCGTCGCCGAAACAAATCAGCAGCTCGGTATTCTGAAAAGTATCCTCCAAAAGATCTGTCTGGTCCTCTTGACCATACCCTTGATCATACCCCCATGCGTGCGCTGCACCCCAGCACCAGCCCTCCCAGCTGTCAGGGTTACGGACACTAAACGAGCAACCGTCGACGTACCTGAGCAAGAAAGGTATCTGCCAATGTGGCCGATGTATGTTGCCTGGCTGCATGTGTCCATCATCTAGGAGGAGGATGGCGCTGGAGCCGTAGGTCGCCTTCATTCGGGTAAGCTCGTTTTTTATCGTGTCCAGAGCCTCGTCCCAGCTGATCCTTATGAACTCGCCTTTACCCCTGTTGTCTATGGAGCTGGCCGTCTGAGGGCCTGGCGTGAAACCAACCCTCTTCAGGGGATAATTCACCCTTTTCGGGCTGTAGACCCACCTCCTGAAGCTTTGATAGAGGGGATCTATGGTTAGCCTCTTGGGTGGTTCGAAGACTTTTCCACGTGCGCTGAACTTCCAGGGCTTCGCCTCATCCTCCGTCATCTGTATGGGTCTAACCCTGATGATCTTTCCGTTCTTCACGTGGACCCATGCTGGAGTACAAGGACCTCCAGATCCGTCGCCGAGCATGCTCGTGTATACCTGCTCCTCATAGACGACCGGATGTAACTCGGTGGTTGTCATTGTTGTCAGAGGTCGTAGAATTTGGTTCGTCTCATAGCCTGCGCCCACGCCTACGGCTACCGCTGCTGCGAGTGCTCCAGTCCATTTGAGCATTGAACGTCTACTAACTTTCTTATCAGTAACCTGTTCCTTATTCCCTTCAGACATTGTTCTAATCTCTATTCTGTTTGTGTTATGCATGACCGCAATCGAGTCTGATCCTTCACAGCCTAGGCTCTGAAGGAGAGAAGATCATCGTTGTGGATCAGGCAACAACAAGAACAACGTATGGATCAGATATATGACTGCGCTACGTACAGAAAATGCCACTACATGTTGTAGTGACAACGCGAAGCTACCAATAGGTAACGTATATACTTCTTCACAGGAAAGCACACAACAAGCAAACTGAGCCTGACGCCGCTTTGACCGCATCGCAAGAGTTTCCTGTTGAACGATAGCGGTGCACCGAAAAAGCGAACGACCACGCAACACAACCCTCCTAGAACCATTCGACAAGGCGCGAAACTCACTAGAACCGTGGAAAGTATGCGCGAGAAATATTACGGTATATCTCGCGGTAGCTCCAGGGGCGAAACAAATGAGGACCGTAGTATTTCGCGGGTGCCAGTCTGGCTCAGGTGCTGCCTAGGCATGAGCTTTAGTTATTGAGCGGGCCGCCGCATAGCGGGCATTGGATCCGTGGGGGCCTGCTTCCATACGTGGTTCTTGATGTCCTTTTGAAAATTGTCACATCCAGGATAATGTCAGACCTGGTTCTCTTCTCAAGCTCCGCGAGTCGCTTATGTTGTGCGAACTGCATGGACATTAGGAGTGGATCCATGGGGAGCCAAAGAAAGGTGGACCGTAGCTTAGCGCGGGGTCGGGGTCTCTTTCTTTGACCGGATTGTTACTGGGCGAGATAATGCTTCTCGCATCTTATTATTGAAAATTCCTTCCGAATTGGATGTGTTTTCGCTCTCGTACCCATTTGAGGTTACTTCAGTTTCTTTTCGATTCCCGGAATGATCATGCTGTCTCCCGTTATTCGCAGTCCATTTCTCTGGTACAGATCGATTAGATTATTCTCAACCCATTTCTCAATATTCCAGGTCTCAAGAATGGATCTTACTCGGTTAAATCGTATCGAACGCCGGTTCTCGCGTATGAAACTGTCTAGTCTGGTCCCGTTGAATCTACTTATTCCCTCAGGCCGTCTGAACGCTAGTCGAAGGGCGACGGTTGCTTCTCGATCTGGAGCCCAGATTTCCAACTTCCATCGTTTTACGGGCTCAACATAGGGTTGCAATATTCCTGGTGCCTGTCCATCCAATATGCGATCGAAGACCTCGACGAAAAATGGTCTTCCTTTGATCCGAAGTTCAATTGCATATGTAGTCATCTTCCGTGAACCAAACATCCTAGTCTGGGTTGTAATTGACCTAGATTCAACGTCGTTGAGCTTCGCAAGTTCTGTAGATAACTTATCGATCTGGACAGGTCCAACGTGGGTGGAGAGCAAGTCTAGATCCTTGCTGCGCAGTGGGCTCATCATGTAAATGGACAACGCTTGGGATCCGAACAATACGAGATCGCCTGCCTTCTCACGAAGAAGAGGGAAAGCAACTTTGAGAATGCTGACCCATTCTGAAGAAGCAACTCGAACATCTTGTGGTTTCTTCATCAACCGATCACTCCAAGCTGCTTTCCTGCTGTCGTGACTACGTCATATTCGGTAAGCTTTCTAATGATTGGAAGACCAATGTTACCAATCCCTCTTTCTTCAACGAACTTCCAGAAACCAGGTTGTGAGCGGGCATACTGTCGCGCAAGGTCGAGGAAGCAAGTGCGTACAGTCAAGAAAGTTTTGGCGTCAACTTCTGTCTTTCCAGAAGACGTGATTTCGAGAACTTGATTGAAGGCCAAACGCATGGTGTTACCGACGTGTTTCTCGTCCGCACGTCGAAGCAGGTAGGGGAGGTCCAGTTTTTTGGTGGAAATTATGGCAATAACGAATGATGTTGAGCCTGTGCTCTTTTTAGCGTCTGCGTATAATTCGTGAACGAGGCAATCTTCTAGCGATGCCATTAAGCCCTTATCGTAATTCGTAGAGCGAACAAGTCCCTCGAAGTCTGTTGTGGAGGTCTGTATATCCGTGTCAGGGACATCCCAGTTCAAGCCATATTTGCGAAGTACAACGAGGCCTACCAAGACTTTGGCTTTCGTCGAGATGACCTTGTATAGCTGTTGAAGGTTCACGGAACCAACATTGCGCGTCCTTACTTGCAAGACTTTGCCTGCAACTAGAATGTCGAGGTAGGTTCGTAATGTCTCGTGTTTTCTCAGAATGCCTTCGCGCGCAGCTTCTCTCAGTATGTTGCGGAACGAGGCGGTCTCAGCAAGAGTGTTCACTATTTTGACTAGCTCCCTCGCTTTTCCTGCATCAAGTCTTCTACTCATAAGTAATGCCTGTGCCATTAATGGCACAGGGATAGCTTAACATTTTCGGCAGTCCCCACAATGCCATCCGTGCAGAAGTTGAGACTCTAAGCGAAGACTTTCAGACAGTATGACTATGATCTACCTAACATTTCAACGACACATTCTCGATAATCGATTTGGGGGCCGAACGTTCCCAAACCATGCGGGTTATCCTGTAGACCCCTATGCCGTCAAGTAACAAACAATCGAGAGACGAGTGGTGGCCCGGGGGGAAAAGCAACAAATGTGTTTGAATCTCACACTTTTGCATTTAAGCAACATGTGAGCTCTTCTCAAACCTGTCAAATATGTCCATTAGATTAATGTGACTTTCGCCTGTCGGAGCCGGGGATGGGAACCTGAATACTAACTCGGTTCCTATCTCTCTGCGTTTCAGCTGTATCTTTTTCCATTTCTCTCACGGTTCATCTAGTTTACTTACAAACCTGAGGACGTATACGAGGACAATATCAAAGCACCTGCTACTTGACAGACGAACCTAGGCAATGTGACACCGCAGAATTCAAAATATTCCGAGAGCTCACGTATTGACAGTGGTGAAGAAAGTTCAGAAGCAAATTGAGGAATTAATTGCCAAATACGGCGGCTTTCATTGAGTGAGCTTTTTCATAATTCATTGGCGTGTCGTCGTAGTTCGTATTGACGTTAGTACTAGTGATGTAGTCGTAGTTTGTAGTTCACTCAGTCGTAAGGTTCAAGTGAGCGGCGGCGGGGGCGGCGCACCATTAGACCACCCACACACACACTTCTAACGACTGACTACGACGGTTCAAATTGATTATTCGTAGGCGTATATCTCTCGAGTACATTCTCACACATGTTTGATGAAGGCTGGGAATTTTGGAGGAAACCACTGGGCGTCATACCTACATAATAACTCACAATTTTGGATTCGGTGTAGGGAAGACTCAAGATGCGTCGAGCGCCCTTATCAGACCTTTCAGGGTTCTTGTAGTTGAAGGAAGACCATTCAAATGGATTAGCCATCTGTTCCTGAAGTCAGATAACTACTACGTGCTTGGAGCCCTTTGTCTTACTGCGAGCAGGAGATTGCTGTTCTACCCAGGACTAGTTACTCGTACGCCCCAATGGTATGTGCATCGGTCCAAATTATCGAAGATAGATAGCGGTTGCTTCATTGATCATTTGACCCTGGAGGCAAATCTGAATTCGCTACACGTGACCATGCTTGATTCGAACTCTAGAAAGTCTGGGTCGATAAACAAATTCAAGACCAAAAAACCAGCTGCCGATCTCACATATTTCTTCGGTCTCAGCTTGAGATCGGAACGGGACTTGGAGTTTTCTCCTCAAGAGATACAGTTCTTTTTCTCGTCTTCGAAGCCAGATTGTGAGAGACGAGCCCGAATTCTTGTGGACAATGCAGAAGGCGCAGTGTCTCAAGTTCTGAAGTTGCCCTTCAGCGTATCCAAGAGTCAAAAGAGATTCCTTCAGTTTGACTTTCTTGTTGACCTTCAGAACCGAAATTCACTGAGAAATCTAGTTCCTGCTCCCACTGCAGCTCCAACAGGACCACCAGCACTGAAAGGAAGCGTTTCAACGCCCCAAAGCGTTGAGACACAAATGTATCAAGTCAACCTTCCCTTGCTAGAAGCGACATTGTGGGTCGTTGCATCAGAACGTGACGGTGAATTATCTGAGAAAGCCGTTTTTTCTTTTCCATTATAGTGTGTGTGGTCTAGCTGGTGCGCGCACACACTTTTGGACTGGAACTATCGGGCGGAGTTATACCTCAGTCGCAGACTAGCTAAGTCAGTAGCTGGGATGCGGCATGAGATTAAGAAGACAGAAGGAGGTCGAGTTATTGGAAAACTCCAAGAAACTTGGAGAAGAGGCTCAAGCGCTCTTGCAGGCATTCAAGAAAATTCCTCCAGAAGAAGTCACTGCTAGGCTTGCGGTAGCAAGACAAGTCGTTGACAAATCTGTCAGCTCGTATCGAGCCACGCTGGATTTGCTAGAAAAGCTTAGCCCAACAGCCACCAAGCAACTTAGACTCTTCCTGAAAAACCAAGAACGCACGTGGGAAGACTGGTTGACAAACCCCCCTGATCCAAAAAACCCCGAGTATAAAGAATCGATTGACTACCGCTTGAAATTGATGTTAGAATCCAATCTGTATCAACAGTTTGCAGATATGGCATTTCTTGCCGCAATGGAGGCTGCCACTAGGAGAACGCCAGAGCAGTTGGCAGAATATTTGGATCAACTTCATACCGAGATTAAGAATGCCTCAAGCGAACTTTTCCGTGACGGTCACTATGCTCAAGCGATCTTTGAAGCTTTCAAAGCCATCGAGGTTGCTGTCAGAACCAAATCTGGACTAGGAGATTTAGAGGGTCAAAGGCTGATGTCAAGCGCGTTTGGAGGTGAACGACCCCTGCTAGCTCTGAATCCGCTGAGCTCCAAGTCAGATAGAGATGAACAGGATGGCTTCATGCATATCTACATGGGGGTTATGACAGGCATAAGAAATCCCAAAGCTCACGAAATCATCGAACAGCCGGACATGAATAGGACCATTGAGTATCTTGCATTAGCAAGCCTCCTGATGAAGAGAATTGAGGAAGCTAGCCTTTTTCGATAGTCTTCGCCCTTCCAACAGTCCAAAGTCGCGAAGTTTACTTCTTTCAACAGTCATCAGTTGACATATTCAGGGTCTTGACCGACGACCTGTTTCTCACTCAGTTTGCTCACTCAACATGTTCCGACTGTACGTCAAAATCAAACTGTTGAAGATGGATGGCGCTCTCAATGACAAAGTCATAACAGAAGCGGCAGTCCTCTAGCGTTGGAGGCCTCACGTGTCGAAAGCGTTCAATATGATAAGGCATGCCATCCGAGAGAAAAGTCCCCATAGCTTCTCTCGTGTCTATCACGCGTGGAATCAAGAGCCTGAATCTTGCATATCGTCGATAATCCAATCCTAAACTCATCAGTCTCAATGCGTCTTGGATAGCGCTGACAGTATTGCTAACCCTGTTGGCCATTTCCTCAAGATCATGTGTTTCATCAAAAGAGTAGCTGAGAGATGAAAGAGATTCTCCAAAGAAGAATGGAGATTGACCGAACTCTGTTCGTTTCCTATCCTCATAGTCATCAATGAGCTGACTGAAAGCAATAGCTATCTTGTCGAGCCCATCTTCGTACTTACCTTCAACCATCAATTTGTCTGCCTCCTCAAGGGTAGCTTTCGCCGCCTTGCACTGAAGTAGATTGATCATTGATAATGTGCCGAATTCCACTCCAAATGTTGACTGAGTGTTAGTTTCGAAAAAACTGGTCACGCTTGCACGTAATGCATCTATTTCAAATTTGGAGGGTAATATCCCATCGTGCTTAAGCGCAACTCTGGCATTATTCAGTCTTCGAATCGACTCTTTGTCTGACAGAGACTCGCCATTAGGGAGCTTAACCAACTCAAAATACTCCATGAAACGCACCTCCTTCTTACCGACGTTCAAATGCTCGGATGCGAGCTGCATGAAGAGTTCTACGCTATCATGAAATGCAAGAACCGAAGCCGCTGCGAGGGGTTCAGCCTGCTTAGACTGCTCGTTGGCCACGTGGAACAAGTACCGGATGAAAGCAAGTCTGCGTAGGATAACTTCTCGGTCCATCAGCACTCACCTGCTACGATACGATTGGCTGGAGTCTATTGCGCACAGGCCTGTAGAGTTTGAAGGATCGAGTCTTTGCGTTATTGTGTAGGTAGTGGAACGTGCTCTTCCCAATTCCAAGCTCCTCCGCTTCAGACTGAGTTAAGGAAACTATCCTAGCTCTCAGTTCACGGTCAACATGTCTTGACAATTTTGGTGATGGTTCTGCAAAATCAATAAAAAGAGATCTGCCGATAAGCACCCTGCCCAGTTCCGTTGCTTTCTGTTCAATGATCGTATCCCACTTTAGAACCCGGCCTTTGTACCTCACACCCGAGTTAAACCGTTCTCGGATGAAATCGATGAATCGCTGTCTAGCTTCAGGCTCAAACCGGTACCGGTAGTCGTCTCCGGTGAAGTAAAAATGCGACAGCTTCAAAGCCTCAGACTCAAACGCCTCAATGACCGAGGTGTCAGATAGCCACCTGAAGGGCTCCTGCAGATCGTAAACCAATGATTCCTTCGTTTGATAGTCACTGAAATCATGCAGAAAACCAACCGATGGTTCTAGCCCAACAGAGTTAATCGCCCGTCTGCATTCGCCTTCTAGGACGCCATAGGCGTAGTTCAAGGCCAAGTTCACCGGGTCAGACGCGTTATTCTGATGACTAGATGTCATTCTTCCATGAAAGTCAAGATGTTCAGGCATCACCTTACCGAACGCTTCCCAGTATCTTCTAGCCACACGTCCCTCCACCGTGCGAATCTGAGGAACAGTGGTTGCCGTTCTGAATTTTGATGCTTCAAGCCTTGTTACTCGAAGTTCTCTTGGAATGTCGTACCTTTCACCCAACCATTCAAGAACCTGTAAACTTCTCGCAATCTTCGCCTGAACAAGCGCTCTAGCAATAGTGAACTTCTTCTTCGGATCGTTCGCAGCTTGGAACTTTAAACCAAAACAAAAAGAGAACAGAAACAATACTTCAGTCGCCGCTTCTTAACAAACTCCGCCACTTCATATTTCTAGATAGGAAAATTCGTTCATTTCGTTCTATCTTTCTATTTGAGGTCACTAGTTCGTCGTCGCGCACCAGCGTACCCACCACCATTCCGGCCGACCGTTGACCGCGTAGTTGGCCTCGTTAAGAACTATCTAGACTCTATACTCTGGACTTGTTATGTTCAGATTGTATTCGAGAGGGACTGGAGATTCCCTCATTTTCACGATAACCCTGTATTTCACAAAAGCTGGGTTGGCACCGATGTCATCTGTTTCATGGGTATCATCCCACTCTGCTCTCAGTAGTAGGTTAGGAGTCATATTGTTGTTAGGCAAGCTCTTCTTTCCAATTGATCTCAAATTTTTGAATGTCTGTCCGTTGGTGAACGTTATGGAGTCCGAAATCGGTTCGACATATTCTACATGCAATTCGAGTTGCAGAAGTCTATACCATCTTCAAGTTCGGTCATTGATAATTCGGGTATCTTCATACACCGCCTGTATGAATCTAGTGGTGCGCGCACATACTTTGTCAAGGAGCTAGAGCGACTTGACCGTTTTGGACGATAGTGTTACCGTCCACTGACAATGTCGCTTTCGTTATTACGCCTGGGAAGTAGAAGTCTGTTTTGCTTGCTCCTCCGAGGTCGTCATTGCCACCAATCGCAACAGTTATGGCTCCTGCGCAGATGCTGTCCTGTAAGAATCCGAGCCGTGCCTTTGGGTTCAATCCTATTCCTAGAACTGCAACTTGGTCTTTTTCGCCTGTAGCCTTCTCATAGCTCGCTTTCAGAATATTCGCGTTCAAACGGGCTCGAGGCTCATTCAATTTTCCGTTCTTGAAGTCAATGCGGATTCCGTTAACCCATTTGCCCATGTGGGGAGTTGGCCTATCAAAGACTATGGTTCCCTCCGCATAACTCTCGTCAGGACACACTAACAGGTTGCCCCCTGGAATGTTAGCTACGTTTCGTCCATGGTCCAAGTCATCGTTGTCAACTATGCAATCCTCCGGGTAAGCATCTCGACCTGCCAATCGTAGATTCAGATCCGTCCCATTGGGAGCCGTGATATGGACTTGACCATTGCGAAGCAAAGCAGCAACCTTCACCATGTTATCCTTAAGCGCTTCAAAGTCGATGTTAGAAGCTGCGAGTAGCATACGCTGCCAAGCAGTAAACGAAATGTTGGAGCCTCGCGTGTGTTGCCGAGAAGCATAGCCTAATCCAATTCGCGCTACTTTCAAGCGATAACGTTTAGCCCTCTCATACCATTCCTGATTATAACTGACAGCGGCATGGAACTTTGAAAAGTTCTTCCAGACTTTTGTGAAGTTGGCAGGCCCTGGAATGTATACATACCCCTTCGCTTTCTCCATTGCAGCCCATTCATGTTCACCAACCTTTCCTATCACATCACCCGAAAGAGACTCGGCACGTTTCCAGAATGCCTCCTCATGCTCGAACAGAAGCATAGGACGCGCACCCAGCTCACGCAAATGATAGATGAAAGCATCCGCGATCGGGAGACCATGATCCCATGTTTCGACGATAACATCGTCACCTGACTGAATGCCAAGAGTGGCGGATAGAACGTTCTTCACTAAACCCTCATAAGAGGACATGATTCCGTGAAGAAGAACCTTCTAATCCATAAAGATTGAATCTTCGCAAAATGACCATCAGACTTCTAAGAAAAACTCTATGAATCCACTCTTCACGGATGGCCTGCGGATATCGAACTGCCCGAACAACGATAGTTCAATTTACGGTGCCCCCACTATTTTACGTCAGCTTCGGAGTCAAGTGGAATCACAATCATCTTGCGCGTCACGCCATCAATACTTCCACATTCCGGGGGGACCAATCTATAGTGCCATTATGTGTTCCTTGTGGTTTGCAATAGAAAGCACGTAGACTACCTATGTGGCGGATCATCGCATTATTCACACATTCGAAAGACGGGTTATGAGTCAGGCATGAACTTAGTAAGGTCAAAACCCACTCAAGAGCAGATTACTCTGAGCTTCTTGTTCTCATAATTTGAATTCGTCGTGGATGGCTCGGCTAGGCTTGTGGATATTCTTAACTGCATGGCTGCTCAGCGAATGAGCATGCAATATGTTCGTTTAGGAAAGGCGGGGGTACGGGTTTCACGTATCTGCTTAGGTTGCATGTCTTTTGGAAACGCCAGCGATTGGATGATCGAAATCGATAGGGCTCGCCCAATCGTTAAACGCGCCCTGGACTTGGGTATCAATTTCTTCGACACAGCGAACGTCTACTCGAAGGGACGTTCAGAGGAGATCATGGGTGAACTGTTGAGAGACCGCCGAGACGACGTCATTATTGCAACAAAGGTTTGTGGGGAAATGGGTGACAAACCCAACCAAAGAGGCCTTTCTCGACTGCACGTAATGAAACAGATTAATGGTTCTCTAATGCGGCTTCAAACCGACCATGTAGACCTTTACCAGATACATCGATGGGACTACGAGGCTCCGATCGAAGAGACACTCCACACCCTCAACGATCTAGTTCACCAGGGGAAAGTGCGGTACGTTGGTGCTTCAAGTATGTGGGCATGGCAATTCGCTAAGGCTCTCTTCATTAGCGATCGCCTCGGCATAGAACGTTTCGTCACCATGCAGAACCACTACAACTTATGCTACCGCGAAGAAGAGCGCGAAATGATTCCGCTGTGCCGCGAAGAAGGCGTCGGCTTGATACCTTGGAGCCCCCTCGCACGAGGGTTCTTAACGGGCAAGTATCGTCGAGCAGAAACACCCAACTCACTCCGATACAAATCGGACAAACTGTTCGCTGAACGTTTCTTTAGGCCAGAAGACTTCGATGTACTCGAACGCGTAGAAGAGGTCGCTAAGGAGAAGGATGTTACAGTGGCTCAGGTTGGTTTGTCTTGGCTTCTCCACAAAGGCGTCACAGCCCCAATCATAGGAGCAACCAAAATAGAACACATTGAAGATGCCGTGAATGCGATCGAGCTTAAGCTTAATGATGATGACGTAAAGCGGCTTGACGAACCATACAAGCCACACCGGGTAATGGGACACACGTAAATCAGCAATTATCGTATACGATTCCAATTTCGCATGTACGAACCAGGCCAGCCGGTTCCTTCTCGAAGTATTCCATGAGGGTC
This sequence comes from Candidatus Bathyarchaeota archaeon, assembly GCA_963835925.1. GTDB lineage: Archaea > Thermoproteota > Bathyarchaeia > 40CM-2-53-6 > 40CM-2-53-6 > FEN-987. The sequence goes on along the minus strand of CAWIHH010000004.1, from coordinate 201,531 downwards.
AAGATAGCGTCACTGCCAATGTAAGTGTAGAAGTTGCCCTCGGAATCATTCTCATTGCTTTTTCGCCCTGGAAGATCAAGCCTGACAGGGTGTTCACCCGCTTTGATCTGTTTGACGACTTGGTCAGAGCAATGGTTGCTAACGTAGATCAATCGTTCGTTGTCGAGGAAAGCCTGCCATTTGACTAGGATCATGCTTCGGTATCGTAGTTCTGCTCCAAATAGCAATTCGTGAATGTCTCCCCTGCAAAGCTTGGCTTGAACTGGCGGCTTGTCGCCTCTCATGCGGAAGCTTGGATCTACGGGGAGCCCGGCTCGGTTGTGAAGGAAGAACGATCGGATGGCGGAGTATGCCTTGCGCTTGGAGCTCTTTCACAGGACCAGTGAGTTGACGTATTTCTGAAGCAGATCCAAGACGAAATAGGAATCGGAGTCCAAGTGGCGGATAAGGACCTCTCGAGGTGTAACCTGGTCCCATCCAGGCTGTTTACGCAGCCAAGTCATCCGTCTCTCCAAGTGCGACCGATTTGCAGGGCGGGTGTCTTTGTCGAGTCTTTCAAGCCAGAACTGGACAGGGTCCAGGGGAATTCTGGTGGATACGCGTTGTGTGAGCTGGGCCATTTCACGGGGCTCCTACAGTAAAAATAGGTGAGATTCGAACTGTGGTGTTGGTAGCCCGGGGGAGATTCGAATTCGGGTGTTTTTGTTTCTCCCGTCGGCAGGTTTCTCCTTGGTGGAGGGGATCCAGAGCCGTCTAGTGGCAGGTTTCTGGCGCCAATGCTATGCGTAGTCCCACGAGGGTTTGACCACTACACCACCGGGCTACCCGCGAAAGCGAATCGACCGGGCGTATCTTAAAGTTTCGTTCGTATTTGATATTCAGCGGGTCATGGCGAGGTCCGCAATGTCCTTGCTAATCTCGCACATCGACTTCAACGAAGCTACTGCAGACGTTGTCTTATCGAGAAGGTCCGGGCGGAGACCATGGAGTGCTCGCTCTGCCTCTCTAATTCTCTCCACGGCGATTCCATACATGTCCTCAACATCAGAAGCAAGATCCAAGTTTCGCGAGAGCACGGCCTCAATCGAACTACTGTACATCAAGTTCACCGCCTTGCCGCTCTTCTCTAGAGCGTTCAGGAGCTGCCTCGGTGTCATCAGTTTCTCTTCTGGGACGTTTTGTGCGATAGACGCTGAGTAATCCCCGAAATGCTCGATGAGGCTCGACAACAGTCGATAGTCGAGACAGTCCACTGGGCTCGCGTGAATTCGCTCAGCCGTCAAGAGATCCGTCAATGCTGCCCGCACCATGCGAACCAGCAGAAAATACAAACGATCTACTTCCTCATCTCTCTCAACCACAGTAGCCGCAAGTTTCCTGTTGCTGCTAACGAAAGCACTCACGGCGTCCTGTTCCATGGCCTTGGTGATGGAGTGAAGTCGGCGAATTACCTTCTCTGGGGCAAGCAATGAAGGCTCTATGAGGCACTGTATCACGATTTTGTGGGCGTCTTCTTCAACAATCTCCAATCCGACGAGCTTTTTCAAAACAGACTTCGCATTATCGCGGACTTGGGAGTCCAACGTTTCTTTCGATTCAATCTGGATCAGATCATAACCGAGAAGGTACTTTTCTTCAATTTCACGTTCGAGAGTCTGTGTGGGCGAAAGTATGATGGACCTAGTAGATCTGTCCTGCCCGGAATACAAACCCACCATGAGCTTACTGTCTTTCCCCTCTGAGAAGGTCAGCAGTGATCCTTTGTCGACTGAATGGAGAGTGACCCATGACTTGGGCAGTGTCACAAAGAACGTGCCGTCTGAAGTCCTCTGAACCCTTCTAACCTCCATGGCTTCTCGAATAATGATTTTCTTTAGAGACTTTAAAGGTTCGCCCAAATCCATAGGGAACTCTTAAGTGAATTTACCGGAAACACCCGGATTAATCGGAATCGATTTTGGAGTAACGATGCAAGTGCGAAGCATGTCAATGTCGGGCAAGAAAGTACCGTTCATCTCTCATCTTGGCAACGACAGCAGCCAACGCTGCGCTGTATGCTGCTGTCGGCGCACTCTGGACGGTTTTCCCCATCACGGTTTTCGGAGTCAGGTTCTGGCCCCAAGTCTTCGTCCCAGGAGCCTTCGCTATTCTTTTCGGTCCCTGGACTGGTGGGGTGGGGGCCACGATAGGCATTTTTCTCGCGGATGTCATTTATGGGCATCATGATGCTCTGCTCAGCCTCATAGTAGGCGTGCCCTCGAACTTCCTGGGTTTCTTCATCATTGGATGGATAGCTCACAAGGGTCTGACGAGTGCAGTCAAGCGAATTCTGCTCTTCGTTAGCCTCCTCATTCCGATTGCTCTCGCAGCCTATGGGATTGTGCTGTTGGCTGATCCCACAGGTTTTTCGAATCCTCAAATTCTCATTTCGATCGTCGGGCTAATAGCCGTCGCTACTATAGTTGGTCTCACGGTTCTGCGCAATCGGTGGGCTGATTTCGAGGCCGCTGCCTCAATAGGACTCGGCGTGGGGAGCGTTTGGATAGGGTTGGGTATCGTGGCCTACAGCTCGATTTTCGCACTTCCCGCAGTCCTGGGATTGGGCAGTGCATCTCTGCCTATCACGTTCGCTTATGGTACAATTGCATTCACCTACCTCACAGAAATTCCGTTCCTACTTGTGCTAACACCCCCAGTTGTAGCCGCATGCAGAGCGGCCTTTCCTAGCCTCAGATTTTTCATGCAACCCGCCGATACCAAATCTCGTTAGGTTGGACGAGAATCCTTGCCAGCGTCCGAGGCTTTTTGTCCCGGTGGCATCTCGAGTTTTTTCGAAATTTGCAACGCTGATTCAACCGGAAGGGTGCTTAACGATCCGGCTCAGATCGGAGCGAGAGGTGGAGGTTTTGCTCTCACACACGGAGTCAAAGCGTACGTTCAGACGCGGAAATCGCAAAGGAATCGAATCGAGATCCGCATAAACTCCAGGCCCGCACCCGAAGCGCACACTACCCACTGGGCGCTGGAGCATCTTCTTGAGAAAACCGCAACAACGCTTGATGTTCAAGTGGATATCGTTGTCGAGGTTCCAATCGCAGCAGGATATGGCACGAGCGCTGCGGGAACAGCGGCCGCATCTCTCGCCCTTGCAGACGCTGCTGAACTGTCAGTCACCTACAACGAGCTTGGAAAGATCACGCACATGGCCGAAGTCGTGAATGGAACCGGGCTGGGAACTGCTTCTGCAATGTTCATTGGTGGATTTGTCCTTGTAACTGAGCCCGGTGCTCCAGACGTCGGTGCCGTCGACAGATTGCTCTTCCCCAAAGATCACTCCATAATCTGCGCCTTTCTAGAGTCGATGGCAACCCGAGACGCATTGTCTCATACGGATCTCATCGCCAGAGTGAATCCCTCTGCCCAGCGCGCGATGCGAGAAATCCGTGCAAAGCCTAACTTGCACACCTTCCTAACAGAATCGCGAACGTTCGGGCGCGAAATCGGCTTCGAAAGTCCGGACATTACAAGTTTGATTGACGTCATGATCTCCGCGGGCGCTATCGGAGCAACGCAGAATATGATCGGAAAAGCAGTTCACGGAGTGGTTGAAAACCGAAAGGCTCCACGAGTCCTTCGGCTTGTCAAAAGAAAATTCCCGAAGACTCGCGTGTTCATCACCCACCTCGATGATCGAGGAGTCAGGCTTACGGCTGATCGTAAACCAAAGCACTAAATGTTAATGTTCGGAAGCAGCGGTTGCATGACAGATGGCGCGACTGAAGGAGTCGACAGCGGGCACTAGGACTGAAGTGGGGGGCCCCAAGTATGCTCTTGTGGCCATGGCCGGAACGTTTGACGTGTTGCACCGCGGTCATCGGAAACTGCTCAAACAGGCGTTCACTATCGGACACATGGTCATGATTGGTGTCACGACCGACGCGTTCGCTCGCTCGCTCCACAAACCCCACAAATTCGACCCCTACCCTGAACGGAAGAAAGAGTTGGAGCGGTTACTTTCCCGATGGGGTTTACTTGCCCGAGCCCAGATCGTCCCCATCTTCGATCGTTTCGGTCCAGCAATACGGGATCGACATATTCAGGCTCTGGTGGTTAGCAGAAGGACCATGAAGACTGCGCGGATGATCAATGCGAAGAGAAAGGCAAAGGGGTTGCAAGCTGTCGTGATCGATCCGATCGACTTGATCCTGGCTGAAGACAAACGCCCGATCTCATCTACGAGAATTAGGCGTGGGCGAATTGATCGTCAGGGAAAACTCGTTCGCTGAACCGTTCAAATCTGCCTGAATCAGAAATCCATGCTAGTCAGTTCTCTAGCGCAGAAAACCACTTCAGAACTACATAAATACCCACTTCAGTGGGCAGAAAGTCGCCCTATACGTAAGTCCAGAGCTTGTAGGCGGGTGACTGCTTGCATATCTGGGTACACGTACAGACTGGTTTCGGTGCAAACTCAGCTGGAACCCATGGTTCGAGGGAGAAGAGAGGCTCTTGAAGCCCACATTTCAAGCAGAAGACTCCGTCCAACGTCCATGCGAATCGGTCGCTACCGCAAAGACAGATTGGTTCCGCATACTCGAAGTCAGCTGCCGAAAGCCTTCTCGTCCGGGCAATGAGCTGGAGGTTCGTGTACCTTCGTCTCTTCCATTCAAGGTAGCACGACTTGTTTCCGCAAAGCTTTCGCGGCCTTCCAAAGACGTATTGTAGCTGCTGGCCGCAGATGATGCAGTAGCTCGTTTTCCCGGCGTCTTGTGCTTCCATGGCTTCTCAGCTCATTTGATGATCTCGGCTTCTGCGGATAATTGAACTCTAACCCTTTTCTCTTCAATCATAGTGAATCCCCAGTGTAATATTCCTTCTCCGCAAGCCGCACAGTACGCCTTCTAAATCACTTGAGGTGTCGAACGGCGCACAGTGTAGATCGAAAATGCAACTCTCACCTCTCACAACCCGTTGTAGTCATCCGACGGCCCAAAACACCTCCTCAACACGGCCAGATGCCAGTTTGTCTAGTTCGCCCGTCCCGGGTCTCGTTCCTCGACTCAGGCCCGCCATTCCATTTCTTCTTTCATTTCTTTTCCTCGCCTTCTTTGATCTCTCACTTTCCACAACCATCGCGGGCCGATTCCGTCAGAATTTCAGGCGGATTTTGAACCGGAATTTACTAACGACAATCCGCAACGGCATTTAGGTGACAGAATCATCGTAATCGTTTTCAGAAATCGCTATGGCAAAATGGTGATCGATTTTTCGTGGTGATTCGACACAATCCAATTTCTTGGAGAGGGTGATCTAGGTATAGTGGTTAGAAGGTTTAGCGAGAGGTTCAGTCTTGCGACTCGCTATGCTTTCATGAGGCCAGTACAGAAAGCTTAGGCGGCTGTCTGCTAATGTTGGCGTTGAGTCGCCCTTCGAGAAAACTCGAGAAAGGCGATGTTAAGCGCCTTGTGATTGGGGTCCGTTCTTCGGGTCGGCGCATTGCTAATATCGAATGAAATGCTCTGATTGTATAGGTCTGATCTTGAAGCAAGGTACAGTATCCAAAGTGTTCGTCGAACGGTTCGGCACAGGCGAAGATATTCTAGAACGCCTTACCGACTTGGTTCAGAAGAATCGCATATCCGCGGGGAGCTTTACAGCCATTGGAACGGTTGAGAAGGCTACGGTCGGATATTTCATCGGAGATGGCCAATATGCCAACACGTCGTTTCAGGGACCTCTCAAGGTCGTCTCATGCGTGGGAAACATCAGCTTGAAGGAGGGGCATCCGTTCGTTCACGCTCACATCATATTTTCTGACAAGGAGGGAAAGACCTACGGAGGACACCTGATGCCTGGAACGACGGTTGATGCCACCCTCGAAGTCACCCTTCACGCATATGAGGATATGAGAATCTTCAGAAAGCAGGACCCACGCACCAGACTCTTAGTGTTAGATACATGACGAGAACAACTGCGATAGGTAGTGACGCAGCATCGATGAGCCAAAGGCAACCGCGGCTCAAATAAGTCGGCACAGGAGTGGGTTAACTGCTGAAAAATCCAAACCCCGTCTGACTAGGATGAATTTGCCTACCTCTCCTACACCTCGTGGAAGTCGGGTCTTTCTAATTGAATGGAGTCGCCCAATGTTCTGACTAAGCTCAAGTCGTATGGCGCCGCATCGGATAGTTGTCAGAATTCAGAAGATTGTTTAACGGTTAAGTGAACGCGGCAGAGGAACTCTGATTTGGCCCTTGGGTATGTCAGAAAGAAGAGTCGTTGCGATGACGTTACGGATCGCAGGGAAACCGCGATTGCGGACAGATGGTTCTGGAGATCGCATGTGCATAGAATTATGTCTGGAGGTGGTGGTCCCTTTTGCTCGAATTATCCGCGTGTGCGACGTCTCATTTTCGTCCTTTTCTTATCCTATGCAGAATTCATCAGTTGTCTGGCGGCTTGCTGGGGAAAGCCTGATTCTTTGCCGCCTGCTGCGGTCAATTCTTAGATACATCAGAGATTACGGTGCAACCCTGAAAACTCGGTTACCCCGAACAGTATCAGAATTGAACTATTCTAGCAAATTCCACCCGCATCGTGTAGGTGATCTGTCGCGCTTTGTGTGCTGAATCGCTTTCTTCTTCGGAGCCGGTCGACTTGGTGATTCGATATGGCAAGCAGATCGAGACAGGCGGTTGTTTTCGCACGGGGAAAGATCGGTCAGATACCTAGGGAGGACTATTACGCGGAGCGGCAGAAACGTTGGGTGTGGGTTTTTCCTAAGATTGATAAGCATTCTACTCTCAATCAGATCGTAGACCTGGATATTTTCTGCACAATCCTCTTTCCACACAGCATCAAGAAACAAGGCGTCGCGAAAGCTATCATACAAATCTTGGTGGAGGAGAAAAAGGCCATGTATCTCATGGATCTTCAGCAAAAAGTCTTGGAAAGAATCAAGGTGAGCGCTCAGACGCTCAGCGACACCTACAAGGCGATGCTTAGGAGTGGCCTCTTGGAGAAGAAGTACAGAAACGAGCCTACGAAGCTCAGTGTTCAATTCTCTAATCGGCTTAGAGACCTAGCGTCCTATTGGGACAATTACCTGTCTGTGAAAGAAGTCAACTAACCTCCATTTTTTTGGAGTGTTCATGAACACTCCAATTTTTTGGAGTTTATACGGTATAGCGTGAATCCGTCTTCGTTGGCGGGGGTGTAGCCTGCTGCTGAGGTATTGGAGGCAGAGGTGGCGGGATATTCAGGCTTCTCGAGATCAGGATCGCATCGGCAATCGCGGCGTTAGAAACAGCTTGGACAAGCTGGACGGGTGGGGCCTTCTGAGCCTTATGATCATCCAGTATTTTTTTTGTGTCTTCACTCGTGCCGGAGATCTTGGCCTTGCCCTTGATGCTTATTTGCGCAATGGAAGGGGCGAAGCTCACTGTGAACACGAAGGGCGCATCTAAGGTTCCGTCTGGGCGTTGGTCTATGTCTAGCATGTTGATGTTGACCCCAATTTGGACTTGTGGTGGAAGCGGCCTGTCCATCTCCCAGAATCTCTCGGCCGATAGGTTCGTGACAAAGACGTTTACTTGTAACAAGCCATTGACCCGTCAAATTTCATCGGAGGCGTCATTTCCTCTTTAAACATTGTCACCCGGTGGCTTTGAGGTACTCATTGGCGAACGCGGGATTGACTAGAACCTGTATGTAACTGCTTTAGGGGGAAATTCCGTCAGAAAAGGTATCGGAAATTGAACCGGAAGTTATGATTGATGAAAGAAGCTGTTGCGAGTTTCGTAATAACGAAGAAGAGAATGCAAAATGGGCGGATTTACGAATCGCCTAGGATTTACCTGCCGACCAAACTGACGACAGACTCCAGCTTTCCATTTCTTGGAGTCTCAACTAAACTGTATGTGAGAGTTGCCGGCAAGAGGCTAGTGGTTGAACATGCTCCGAGAGAGATTCTGAAGCGTTTCGGTCGCCTACCCAAGCCGAAGCGAGGTGCCCGACGGAAGAGCCGCTAGTCTGCGACAGAGAAATGCATCCGGAAATTCTCGTCGGAAATCTCCTCCGCCTTGAGGATCGAGAGACTACCTATCTCTTTGATATTCGATAGGTGGGTGCCGCCACAGGGAATTGGGGCGCAGCCCTCAATCGTGACCGTCCTAATTTCCTCTAGGTCAGGGAGTCTTTCGAAGTTGGGAGCATCCTTCAGAACCTCCATGGCTTGCACCGGCGTGAGGAAGACGATGCTAACGGGAGCGCCCTCGAAGATCATTTTGTCAGCCAGTACCTGCGCATTCTTAATCGTCGACGCATCCGGCGCCTTGCCTCTGTATCCGACATAGCACGGTTCGCCGAGCCAAGAATCCGTAGTTTCAACACGACTAGAACTCGTCCTAGCTAGGCAGTGATCTAAAAGGTGGGCTGCAGTATGTCGCCTCATCACCAACTTACGATAAGTCCAATCCAACTGGCAAGTAACTGGTCCAGCGGTTGGTATTCCGCTAGCGATTTTGGCCCAGTGGATCACGACCCCCTGATTGTGGATCGCCTTCTTGACATCCAAAGTGAATTCTGTTGATGTCATTCTTCCTCGATCGGATGGTTGGCCACCTCCTTTTGGATGGAAAATGGTCTTGTCGAGAACCAGGTAGGCTTGGCTTCCCTTATCTGGAAAGACTTTGAGGATACTGGCCTGAGTTATCGCAAGTTGCATCTGTCTAAGGTAAAGGATTTCGGTTTTGGGGAGTCCCTGTACCATCTCATTGAGATTCATGCTCGTCGCCGGCCGTTTCTGTGAATTGCGTAGAAGCATATAAGAAAAAGGCATGCGAGCCGCGGATTCATAGGTTTATGAGAAAAGCGAGGAAAGATTAGAGTCTCTTGGCCACAGTACACTTACTGAGGGCCCCCATCAGTGGCCGAGAAGTTCCAACTGTGGTACAATTGCAAGGGTGTTGCGGGAGCCGTAATCCAACAGTGCCCTAACCTATTGCGCGAACAGGAATGGTACTGCGCACTACGTGTCAAGATTGACGACGATAACAAGCAACTAGATAGATGCGCCATACTACTCTAGCGCTCCAAGCAGCGAGCCTGAGTTCGATAGGAACCCGACAAAGTACGAAGTAGCTTGCAGGTATATACCGAGCGATGGGACTGTCGGTCATGTCGATACTTTACGTACCACTCACCGTATATTCGGTAAAGTTGTTTCGAATGTTCTAAATGCTGACCCCCGAACAGTTCCATTTCCGTTACAATTCGGGTTCGAGTTGTAGCTTAAAATCATGAGCATAGGATTGAAAGATAGAATTGTCAAAACAAGAAACCGTAATGGGTGGAACTACCGAGAAAAGTTCAAAGCACAATTCAATTTCGAGAAGAGACTTTCTAAAATTATCCGCGACCGTTGGATCAGTAGCTGCTATCAGCGACTTTACCCTAGGCGGGCCAATAAAGACACTTGTGGAAGGAGCAAAACCCCAAGCAACAGTTCAGGACGATGTCTGGGTACAGACATCCTGTGACGTATGTGACCAGCGCTGCGGACTCTTGATACACCGTCTGAACGGCGTGGTAGTCAAGGTTGAAGGCGACCCGCGCCATCCCCTGAATAAAGGAAAGACTTGTGCAAGACCCCAAGGCTACCCGATGTACGTTTACAATCCGTACCGCATCAAAGCTCCGCTGAAGCGAACCAACCCGCAAAAGGGACTCGGCGTGGATCCCAAGTGGGTTGAGATTAGCTGGGATGAAGCCCTCAGCACAATAGCGGACAAGCTGAAAACTATCAGGGCGAAAGATCCTCATAGGTACTGGTCTCGCCACGGAGGGCATAGAGATGTTACGAGTACTGTAGCCAGCGCTTTCGACAGCGCTTATGGAAGCGTAAATGGATTGGGCAGTGTTAACTTCTGCACGGGTGGCGCGAATCACATGAGCGCCACTTACTACTTTGGTACACACACGGCACACCCGTACAACGACTATCAGAAATACTTCATAGAGATCGGCGGAAGACTATGGGGAGCGAAAGGCTCTCCGGAAGTAACCAGGTACGCCAACCAACTGAAGGCAAACGGAACCCACCTGGTAAACCTCGGTCCAATGATACCTCCTTGCAGTGCACAACCAGACGAATGGTTACCGATAAAGCCCGGCACGGACGCGGCCCTCGATCTCGCAATGAGTTACGTCATGGTTCATGAACTAGGGACTTTCGACGTTGACTTCGTTAAGAGACGGACAAATCTTCCATATCTGATCAGGCCTGATGGGCAATACATGAGGGGGGACGGCCCGCTCGTCACGGATTCGAGAAGATTGAATCAAAAACTCGGTCCGCCACTCATTTGGGATCCTGTTGACAAGAAAGCTAAGGCGTTCAACGACTCGACGTTCAAAGACTACGCCCTAGAAGGAACCTATGTGGTCAATGGATTTGAATGCAAACCAGCATTCCAACTCTTGAAGGATCATCTGGCGCAATACACTCCGGAATATGCTGAGAAGATCACCACAATACCCGCCAACACCATTCGAAGGATAACCAATGAGTTCCTAGACGCGGTAAAGATAGGAAGTACGATAGTAATAGACGGAATAACGATGCGCCTCCGGCCAGCCACCTTTGGCTACAGCAAGTCCTACAGCGGCTCTCGCGGTTGGCACACGCAATCAGCCAACAAAATTCCCGCCATTCTAACCGGTGGACTAAACTGCCCTGGTACGTGGGGAGCAGGTGACGCGAGAATGCCAGCCAACCCCGCCGATGGCGTGGCTCAAATAGATGAGTTCTACTACGGCTATAAGTTTCCGGAAACCGGTGGAATACAGTATCCCTCAGAAAGAATGGACAATCAGGACCTCTATCCAATAATTTACAACACAACTACTCTCTCATTCTTCGCGACTGCCGACCCGAAGAAATATAATCTGCAGCATCCTTGTGAGGCGCACTTCTTCTGCGGCTCCAACTTCCTTGGAGACTCCTTTAACAGGAATTTCATAGCAGAGCAGATGGCGAAGTGGGGCTTCATATGGGGAATGCCGTACCACCTTGACGACGTTGCTCAGATGGCCGATATCTTGGTTCCAATCTCTACGCATATAGATGGCCTCCTTCGGGAACAGAGAATGACGCCCTACTGCAGGTTTGAGGAACCTTACTACTTTGTAATCAAGGGAGGATGGATCCAGCAACCGTCCATACCTCCGGTCTACGACACGCGTAACCCGGAGGACGTATTCACAGACCTCGCTGAGAGAGTCGGAATACTGTACGGAAAAGGCGGCGTCAACGACGTGCTAAACGGAGGCGCCCGCGGTGGTTTAGCAGCCCCCTACAAGCTCGACCTTAACAAGAAATACTCTTGGAGTGATATTTTCGATAGGATTCTGAAGTCAGAGTACGGAGATCAGTACGGGCTCGATTATATGATGAAGAACGGATTTTGCATCGCGCCGCAGGACTCCAAACCTAGCATGCTGTATCATGACCAGGATTATGCCAAAACGCGATACCGTGCCTACGTGGAGGAGTACGTTTGGTTGAAGCCGCTGTACGCCGCGGCGCTCAACAATATCAAGCAGAAATTTGGATACGAGATGAGCCCATCAAACGATTTCATACTCAACTACTACCAGCCGCTCCCATCTTGGATACCGAGACCCTACGAGGACCCGAAGCTGGTACCGGCAGAATACGATATGTACGCCGTACACTACAAGGAAATGACCTTCGCTTCCATGACCACATACATGGACAATCCTTGGTTCGCCGAATATACGGAACTCTTTGACCCCTACGCCATGATGATCCTGATCAACGCGGATACAGCAAAGAAGAAAGGCATCGCTGACGGCGACAGCATCAACGTGGAATCACCCTTCGGTAAAATAACCACATTAGCAAAGACCTCAGAACTCATTCGCCCAGACACTGTGGCAATAGGCGGATGCTTCGGCTCTACATCAACAGACATTAACCCCCACAGCCGGCTCGGCGCCCTGTTCAACGACCTGTGCTGGGCAGACGAGAACTTTCGAGATCCCATCTGCGGCAACCAGGAGAACGGCATGAAGGTGAAGGTCTACAAGGCCTAGAAGGAGAATGATCTCAATGGTCCGCTATGGTATGTTAATAGATCTGAGTAAGTGCTTCGGTTGCGCCGGCTGCGCCATCTCATGCAAAGCCGAGAACTCCACCCCACCAGGAATCTGGTGGGCACGAGTACACCATACTGAAACAGGCAAGTACCCTAACGCCATGAGAGTGAATCTTCCAACTGTCTGCATGCACTGCGATAATCCGCCCTGCGTTGACGTATGCCCCACAGGAGCATCCCACAAACGACAAGACGGCATCGTACTCATCGACTACGACAGGTGCATCGGCTGCAAATACTGCATTCAAGCATGCCCGTACGCGGCAAGACAATTCCTTGACAAGATCCAGCCATACTTCCCTAGACACGGACTGACACCATACGAGCAGTATGGATACGCGAAGCACCAAGAAGGAGTCGTCGAAAAGTGCACATTCTGCGCTAGCAATCGAATCGATGCCGGAAACCCAACACCCGCATGCGTACAAGTCTGCCTAGGATACGCACGAACCTTCGGAGACCTCGACGACCCGAACAGCGAAGTCTCACAACTGATCAGAGAGAAGAAGGCTCGTCCTATGAAACCCGAGTTGGGCACAAAGCCAAAAGTGTACTACGTCGGCCTAACGGAGGACCAGTGATACGACCATGGCTCTTCCGCAGACTACTTGGGGTTGGCTGCTGATCTGGGATTTCTTCCTAGCAGGCACAGGAGCAGGAGCATACCTCTCAGGGATTATGGTTGAATACCTAGGCGACAAGAATGGGGTTGCAGCTAAGATCGGGGTATTCCTCAGCGCTCCACTGGTCATTGCGGGCATAATATTTCTGATGCTGGATCTAGGCCATCCTGAACGGTTCATGTACGTCTTCAACAGCGGCACCTCGCTCATAACTTTCGGTTCAATGTTCATCACAGCATTTCTAATTGTCTCAGTCATACACATCGGGTTGTGGATTTGGCCCTTCAAACTACTGGAGAAGGCTACTGCAGTTCGGAGAGTTCTAGGCTTGGTTGGAGCAGTTCTCGCCTTGGGTGTGATGATCTACCCGGGTGTGGCGATGAGTTTAACATCCGTACCGTTGTGGATGTCGGCGGGGCTTCCGTTGCTCTTCATCGGTGTGGCCACGCTGTGTGGGGTCGCTGCGAACCTGCTTGTTCTAACGGTGTATCATGCGCGGAGTACTGGGGATGCTAATGAGAAGGCGGTTGGTTCTATGAGGATGTTGGCGGTTCCAGCGCTTATGCTGGGTGTGTTCGTGTTGGTTGTATTGTTCTTTTTGACGGTGGCTACAGGGAACATTGGGCCTGTGGGGCTTCAGTCAACAATGCTTCTCACATCCGGTCCTTTCGCAGCACTATTCTGGGGCGGGCTGATCGTTGTGGGTCTCATAGTGCCAATCGTACTGCTAGGCATGGGTGTGAGAGGGTCTGGTAGGCTTCCAGTGTTCGTAGCGGTGAGCAGTATTCTATTGTTGATGGGCGGTTTAGTGTTGAGGTATCTGGTTGTCTCCGCAGGCATCTCACTCGCGCCATCTTACTATACGTCGGGTCAGCAAGTCTACTTCCCAAGCTATCCTTCCCAATTCGTCTCAGCGTTCATCCAGGGCAATGGGCCAGCAGCCTTCGACTACGCCATAATCGCAGTATTCCTAGTGATCCTAGCCGCAGCATACTTCGTCACAGCAAGAATCATACCAACACAGAAGCTAACCGCAGCAAAGAAAACATAAACACGAGAGCATCACACAAATCTCTCCCACTACTTTTTTGTTCTTTTCATATCTGTCTAGAATCTGAATGATCTTGGCGGTATCGTTTGGAGTTGCAAAGCGGAAACTCGGGAAATTCTTGAAGGGTCCAAATTGAAACATGGTCGCCGTTCCGGAGTGAAGGAAAGACCGGGCAAGAATTTAGCGCTAAACGTTAGGATGCAGAAGCTGAAGGAGCGGCTTGTCCATTCTATCCCGAGAATTGAACATGAAGCCATCATAGCCGCGTTGCAACTTAGAATCACCGACTTGGAAACGAGGCTACGTGAATCCCATAGTGAAGCAAATGCATTGAAGGAGGAAGTTGCGCTGGCGCAATCTAGTCGGGAAGAAGAGGAGCTCAAAAGAGTCTGCGATTACGATGCTTATGGTTTGATTGGGCGATATCTTGCCAGCAACTACGGTTTAGAGGAGCTGCGTAAGTTTGCGGGGTTCTGGGCGGCAACCGTCGCGGCAGCTAGGGGAGGCTTGCTGGAGAAATCCAAAGAGCAGTTTCTGGCTCAAGAGGCAAGGATAGAGAAAGCCTGGTTGGGGAGAGAGGTTGAAATCCTGAACACGAAAAAGTATGTTGGGTTAGTGGAAAGCTGCCCACTCAAACTGACCCTTAACCAGCAGCGCGCCGACCTGCCCATCGACTACTTCTGCGACAACTGCTGCTCCGTCGCATACACTCAACGGTACGCATTACTAGGACTGGAAAGTCGTATGGAAAAGATCAAGGACGGCTGCCGTTTAGAGATCACCATTTCATAAGCCTACATGGACCCGTAAACTTTTTTTCTTTTTTTTTCGTTCGACGAGTTATGTGTTCACAGCGAAGTTTTAGGAAGAGAGAAGCTGGATGGTCTTAGTGGACCGTGAGTGGAAAAGGCTAAATCCTTAGTAAACCAAATAGTTGCATGTGCGAATAGATTTGCAGGCTAGTACGACACGCTCTTCCGCAGGCGAATCAGCCCGTGAAGTGCTGGATGTCGTGCCCATGGTCTTTCGGGTGATTCGGAGCGAGCTGCGAAAGTACGGTGCCAAGGAAATGTCCATGCCCCAGTTCAGAACGTTAGCATTCGTTTACAGAAAGGAACGGGCGTCTCTCTCCGAAGTAGCTGACCATATCGGATTAAAACTTCCCACCATGTCAACCCTAGTTGATGGATTAGTTGATCGCGGGTTAATCCGCCGCCGAGAGGATCCTGAGGATCGTCGGCGCATGACACTTACACTCACTGAGCAGGGGCGCTCTGGGTTTGAATCAGCCCGGGAGGCGACCATCGCTAACTTGGAGGACCGGCTTCGCCAGCTTTCACCATCTGATCGGGCCACTATTACAGCGTCGATGCGTCTACTCAGGGAAGCGTTTACTGGAGGCGGCAAGTCTGCTAAGAACTGAAGAAGTGAAACAGCAAGAACTCGATCGCAAGTTCATACTTCATACAGAGTTGCTCACCAAACGTTTCGGTGATCTCACTGCTGTCGACGAGTTGACAATTTCAATTGAAAGAGGGGAGATATTCGGTCTGGTGGGACCAAATGGAGCAGGTAAGACTACTGTAATCAAAATGCTTACAACCCTACTGCCTTCGAGTGCGGGAAGTGCTTCCATCGACGGCCACAGTATTGCCCATGAATCAGCAAAAGTGAGGAGAGTAATCGGGTATGTTCCCCAGTCTCTCTCTGCCGACGGTGCCCTAACGGGCTACGAGAATCTGCTGATTATGGCAAAGCTTTACGACATCCCACGTCGTGAACGTCATCAAAGAATTATGGATCTCCTCAACTTCATGGGACTGGGTGATTTCTCACGCAAGCTTGTGCGGACCTATTCAGGTGGCATGATTAGGCGACTGGAAATTGCCCAGGCGATGCTGCACAGACCAAAAATCCTTTTCCTAGACGAACCCACTGTAGGATTAGATCCAGTGGCCCGGAGGGCTGTTTGGGAACATATTCAGCAATTGCGAGCAGATTACGGCACGACAATCTTTCTTACTACTCATTACATGGACGAGGCCGACCTACTGACTGGTCGCCTTGCGATAATGCACCTGGGGAAGGTCGCGGCGATCGGTAGCCCCGCCGAATTGAAATCCTCGGTCGGAGATAATGCCACACTGGACGATGTATTTGCTTACTATTCGGGTGCTGAGATTGAATCGTCTGGCGGTTACCGTGAGACAAGCCGAGTGAGGCGCGTAGCGAGGAGGGTTGGGTAATGCAAAGACTTGGAATTATCGGCTTTTTTGGAGTCATCGCCAATTTCACAGGCAAGACTCTCACTATGGTCGAATTGGAAGCTCGTAAGCTTCATCATGATTACACTGATCTCGTGACGCGTGCTGTGCAGCCAGCTCTCTGGTTGCTCATTGTTGGTCCCGTGCTCGCTAGTGTGAGAGCTATTCCCACAGGCACCTTACCTTACATCGATTTCATGGCTCCTGGAATATTGGCCCAAAGCGTCCTCTTCATCTCAATCTTCTATGGGATAGCGAGCATCTGGGAGCGTGATCTGGGCATCGTACACAAGTTCCTAGTGACGCCGACTTATCGATCGGCGTTGGTTCTGGGGAAAGCAATTTCGGCGGGAGAGCGAGGGCTGGCTCAGGCAGCTATAGTTTACGTGCTGGCGTTCGGACTAGGCGTCCACTTGAGTTGGAGTGTAATACCATTTGTACTCGTGATCGTTATGATAATTTTGGGTTCCGCTCTGTTCTCCACGTTCTCTCTAATCGTGGCGTGTCTCGTTAAAGCGCGAGAGATTCATGGGGATCGGCCAGGTTCTAACCAACCCACTTTTCTTCGCAAGCAACGCGATTTATCCGATCTCAATAATGCCCCACTGGTTACAGATCGTCTCCCAAGTAAACCCATTAACGTATGAGGTCGATGCCTTGCGGGCTTTGATGCTTACCAACGGGCCGAACGTATATGGAGTCCCCTTTGACTTTCTATTCATGGGGGTTGCCCTCGTGATAAACGTCACAATCGCTTCCAAACTGTACCCGAGGCTCATTATCTAGGAGAATAAGCGTCGACCACCAGAGTTGCTGATTAGCGAGGTCGCGTTCAACCTGAACTCGATAGATTCAATAGCGTACTACTTCGACTCAGGTTCGATGCCTCCCAGAGGTCTGTGTTTCATCTCACAATATCCTAGATTTCTCTCATAGGTTAAGGTGGAATTAAGCCCACAGGTTTCTTTGCCAAAATCAAGAAGATCCGCTTGGTCAACTTCTGCTGTAAAGGCCGGTGATTTGTGCTTCTGCTAGTATGTGGCCAGTTATGGCGGTGAGCAGATCTTGTTTAGTTGCGCCTGCTTGTAAGTTCAGTTGTGTGTCTAGCGCGTAAAGATGGAACACGTAGTGGTGTGTGCCTGACGGTGGGCAAGGTGGCGTGTATCCGACCTTACCACCGCTATTACTGCCCTGTGTGGCGCCGTTGGGTAGGGTTGCACTCGCCGGAACATTCTCATCAAAACCGTTAACCGTTGCCGGAATATTGAAGATCACCCAATGTGTAAAGATACCTTTCGGTGCATCGGGGTCATCGATTATCAGTGCGATGCTCTTTGTCCCTCTGGGTACGCCGCTCCAGGCCAGGGGTGGTGAAACGCCGTCCGCATCGCAAGTGTATCTAGAAGGTATGCGTCCACCGTCCTGGAACGCGGTGCTGGTCAGAACCATAGCTGCAGGAAATTGTGTTACCGAAGGTGCAGGTGTGGTGAAGATTGCGCTGATCACCGTCGTAGATGGATGAGACACAGTTGACTGGGATAGGATCCCGGACCCTAGAACCCCTGCTAGGACGATTGCTGCAAGTACCACGACAATTACCATCAAAAACCGGCCTTTCACGATGGGCACTCCCAGATGCAATTGTAACTGGCTCTATCGCTCCGAACAGAAAAACACATGCCTGATTTAGGCGTATTTATCGAAACGAGGACTACAACGTTCACGCTTGCCCAACCCTCGCCCGAATGGTCAATTGGATAAATCCAATGTGCTTTTAAGAAAACGCTCCGTATACTCGGGGAGCTGATCTATGGTGAACTCAAAGCAGATCGTTGCTGCAGTTTCTGCCGTGGCGTTGGTGATCATTCTGGTCTACCCCGCGATTTCGACCGGAACCGTGTCAGTAGTATTGAGGTCGACAAACATCGAGAACGCGGACCATGTTTTCGTGTTGGTGGGAGACATATGGGTACATCGAGTGGGCCAAGCAGACACGGAAGGTTGGGAACTTGTATCCAATCAATCACAAACGGTAGACCTTGTCTCTTTGAAGAACTCGGCTGTGACGTTCGTAAAGGGGCAGGTTCCAGTCGGTGGATACGATGGAATCAAGATCGCAATATCGGACGTAACTTGGGTCTTCAATAATTCCACGACGAAGCTATCTGTTCAAGTTCCACAACTTCAGACCAACCTGGGCTTCACAGCACAGGCAGCTAGAGAATCAACAATCTCGGTAGTTCTCACAGGCCAATCGCAAATCGTGGGCGGGGCCAAGTTTTTTGTACCAAACATGAGCGCCACTTTAGGCAGTGCTGTCAATCCATAGCAAGGCTAATCCAAAAATAGTCAGACTACCACTAAAAGGACGGGATTGAAAGTTGGGTATCGCTGGAAAAAATGAACTCACAAAGCTGATTCAGACGTACAAGTGTATTCATCCCTTTGATTATGCCTTGATGGACGGGGATGGGTACGTTATGACGGTGCGCGATGAAACAACCCTTCACTACCTTGAGCATCGCAACGTCATTTCCTACGAAGTTGTTTTCACGCCCCCGACCTACGTCTCACATCTTACTGCAAAGAGCAAATACGGGAGAATGGGGCTTTCGTTTCTCAACGCGGCGAAGGTCCATAGCGGTTTTGTCGGGCGCCTCGCGCTGGAGTTAGTCAATTTGAACAACACCAGACAGCCGATAACAATCAAGCGCGGCGATCCTTTGATGCATGTTGAGTTTATGTCAAGAGATGGTGATCCTGCGCCGTACAGGGGCGATTACATGTTCCAATACATGACAGATGATGAGGTTGCGCAGTATACTAGTATTCTGAAAGAACACTTCAAGGGGCTCTTCGATCAGGCAGAACTTGAAAAAATGGCTAGAGAAAGAGTTCGCGGCTGAACGAAACTCTACCGGCGCCCTAATTTCACAGCTTTCTTCTTGCGCGCGTACATGATCTGGACCATGATCGACAGAACGAGCGCCAGCACTATCACGCCTACCATAACCCACTCGTTCAATCCTGTTCCCACATCAGTTAGGAGCACTTCTCCTTGTGTTTGGACGAGCCCGTTAGCTGTGATCTCAGCGCTGTAGGCGCAGGTCGCGACGATCGTGAAAGTCTTGTTGAGCCTTTGAACTAGTAAGGTCGCATTGATTAGTGGTGCGGGTGTGTATTTCCAGCTTGACGTGTTGTTCGACAGGGTGTATGCCCGCTGCCACTGAGAGAGCGGGGCATTCAATCCATTGAAGTCGAGAACCGTGAAATTTCCCACGCTATTCGTAGCCACAGTCCCGGCTACGGAGAGGGTCCCATTCACAAAGAAAGTAACCGCCTTGACCGTCGCGTTCGGGTTTGTCTCGAACCTGCTTGCATTCTGATAGAACGCCACCACGGGTCGAAGATAACGACTGCCCACATTATTGTAGCTCAGATCGCCCACGGAAGATCGGAGGACACGTTGAGCGATCTCCATGTCATGTTCGCGGTAGCTACGTCACCATGTCTTTCTGTCATTCCAGCCACGTTCGCTGTTATAGTCAAATTCAGCCATCTAGGGTTCGAGGAAACGCCGACAGTAAGTGCTGAGAACGAAGCTGACCCTGCCACTTTTCTCAATGCCGAAGTGAATGCAGCGGACAAGCTCGCGTCACTTGAAGCGTCGAGATTGACTGTTTCTTTAGGGAAATTAGTCATGTTCTGATGAACTGAGAGAACCATTCTTGCCTGTAGTTGCCCGTTGTTGAAGGTCATCGTTACGTTTGCCGCTGATACTGGCGCGGCATAAACAGAAACTACAATTAGAAACAAAATAGCAACTGCAATGGGGCGCAATGTTTGGCACAGCCTGTCTCATCAAGACCTCGTGTAGCGCAACCAAAACGGCGCTTACTATTTAAAGTTCAAAGTAAGGCTCTGTTACCTCTCCGTTTGGCCTAAATTGCTGTTACTTTTCGTTTGGTGGCTCGCATTCTGGATTAGGGTTAGCCATTTGTTTTCTCCCTCGACTTTGATGCCTGCTGCCTCGGCTGGCGTTCTACCCTCTAGACCCATGTGTGGCCGTATGTAGTTGTGAAAGAGTCGGTAGCCGTCAATCAGCGGGCTATCTGTTTTCTTGACCCCTCGAACCACTTTTTCCCTGTCCCTGATTTCTCCGTTCATGCGTTCCATTTTGTTGTTATTGTGGTCGCCTGCCATTCTGATGTGCCGAACATGCCGAATTGCTAGTGCCTTGTTTTCTCTGTAGAACGCCTTGCGAAAGGCTGAATCGAAGTTGAATGCTCCATCTGTAATCAGAATACTGGGTGCTTTACCTGCTGACTTCTTTCCTTCTCGGAACATTGGAGATATGTCAGCCGTGTACTTTGTATCGGCTACCTCTTTGGCAATCCAGAATCTTGTCTCATCATCCATCAACGCATACAGATACTTCATGTCACCTTTGACTTTCAGAAATAGTTCATCAGCTCTCCACGTATCGCTAACCTGTGGCGTGATCTTCTCGACGTACCTCTCCATCAACTCACTATATTTCTTAATCCAGACGTACACCGTTTTGTGGCTAACATGAACCCCAATTAATTTGAGAGACTTGGCGACGTTCCGTAGGCTCTCTCCGCTAAAGTAGAGTTGCATAGCGGTCGTTACGCCTTGTGGGTTGTGTTTCATTCTCTCAAAGCCTAGGTTAATTGTGAAGAACTTACCACACGCCTTGCAAGCGAACTTCTGAATATCACCGTACTTGTTGTGGCGAACACCCCACTTGATTAGCTCACCTGATTTGCAGTAGAGGCAGGCGTGAATGTCAATCGGCTCAATCACACGGGGCTGAACTATTTCTCTCAGCTTAACGCTAATTTCCACAGCCCAAATGTGCTTACATTTCACTTGGCGATAGGTGAAGTCAGGGCATGAGCAAATCCAACCAATAGCAAACGCCTTGGTTTTGGTTACGGTGTACATTTTGTCGGAGCTTTGAGAAACTACCCTGTAGAACCGCTCACCTTGCCTAACAATCTGGTTAGGTTTCTTGGAAATTGCTTGGCCTTTTTCTTCACGGGAGAGAACTACTTGAGCCATACCACAATACCACACGTAGTATTATGGTAGGCAAGTGCCATTTAAAACTATGCCACAATAACTAAATACTACTAAGCCACAATAGGACGAATTGAGGTTGAAAGATGCCTGAATCAGAAACCGTTCAAAGAGAAGCCACATCTATCAAAATCAAACCGGATATTTGGAAAGATGCTAAGATTCAAGCAATCAAGGACGGTCAGACCGTTTCAGAACTTGTTGAAGAAGCAATTCAGAAACTGATGAAAGAACGAGCAAGGGACCACAAATGAGCGAAAAGGAATGGGATACATGGTACACTGCGAACCGTGACGCTTTGCTTCTCAGGTCAAACCAACTACAACGGGATTCACAGCGAATCATTCAGCAAGCATCTACTCTCGGAGTTGCTGAGAATGCGGAGGTTAATGCTTTTGCGAGCATGATGAAGTTCAATGCTGAATTACTAGAGGGTATGCGCAATTTCCTAGAACAAATGAATGTGCATTACAAGAAAATCTACTCCCTAGACGCACAAATGGGAGAAGCTGCTAAGGCACTTAATGGCCTTAACACGTGGAAAAAGGATTACGCACAACCAATCCTAGACGAGGCGCAAAAGGATTATGGTAACAAATTAGGAAGAGTAACGAAACTTGACGACCCCCAATGATAACGCTAGGCTTCGTCAACTTCGTAGGATACGTAAGGACATAGAGGCAATAAATCAACGAAATGGTGCAATGCGTGAACCAACATCAATACCCCCAACACAAGTCCTAGGACTTACAAAGCCCGAAATCAAGAATATGCTTCAAAACGAACCTGATTTCACCAAACGAATAGTAACACCCCTACGCCCCAAACGCCAAGGTAACAGAGCCCAAAGTAATTGCGGCGGGAGCTCTATTTTCGACGCCTAATTCAGTCAGCCGAATCAGAGCCAATCCGCGTTAGAGCCAATAGCGCTCCAAGAAAATATGCTCTGAAAGGCCTAACCGCACGCAGCCCCTGCTGGAATAGGCAGACTTCAGCGTTCTCCATTTTGGGTTCGATGAATCTTGCACTAATTCCTCATACTCTAGGCTGCGGGCTTGCCATCTTATCAGGCATTTGCACTGCAACCACTTCGCCCTCTGCGCAGATTTCGTTGTTGGCAGAGAGTGTGGCCGACATTACTACTTTGCGACCTCTGACCTCCTTCACTCTTGAACGCACTTTGAGCTGCACTCCAATGGGCGTTGGGTGGAGGTAGTTGATGTGCAGTGAGGCGGTCACGAAGCGAAGAGGAGGGTCAGTGCCTATTGCACGGTTCGCTGCGCAGTACGCTGCCGCATAAGCAGTTCCTGTGCAATGGCAGTCGATTAAGGAGGCAATCAAGCCGCCGTACACATAGCCTGGCACCGCGATGTGAAAGGGCTTGGGAGTAAAGGTGCATACCGCTTCCTCTCCATCCCAGTGGCTTTGAATATGCAACCCGTGTTCGTTAAGCCGACCACAGCCATAGCAGTAGCTTAGACTATCCGGATAGTATTCCTGGAACGACTTTTCGCAGGACGATATCTCCCGGTTGCTCATCGGATTTTCGTACCTACGGGGACGTCCTGTTCCACTGTAAGCCAGATAGGCTTGCCTTCAAAGTCAGCCGCGAGTAACATGACTTCTGATTTGACACCAGCAATAGTCTTTGGTTCCATGTTTGTTAGGACTACGACTCTCTTTCCGATGAAGCTCGCGGGTTCGTAGAATTCAGCGCCTCCCGCAATTGCAGTTGCTGTCTTCTCGCCTATGTCCACCTGCACCTTGATGATCTTTCTCATTCCCGGTATCTTTTCGGCAGAGGTTATCTTACCTACCTTCAGCGAGAGTTTCTCAAAGTCCTGGAATGTGATTTCTGACAATTTAAAACATCTCTGAATGGTTGCTTCTACGTCTCGTTAAGTCGGTAATCGGCGTCTTTTCCCTTCTTCTTGCTGTTCGTTCGTTGCGAGCCAACAGCAGCATCCACATTCTCACCTACAGCTGGGGTCCGTTATGGTTAGTGTTGCTTGGGCGGTGGTTTTGCCGTCTGTTGCGGTTATTGTCCAAATACCCTGACCTACCGTGCGGGTCAAAAGCAGAACGGTGAACGCGCCTGAAGAATCGGCGACAAGCGGACTGCGATCCGTTTGAATGGCCAGGTCGCCGATCTTGAATGTGATGGTTGCTGACGAAGTGAATCCGACTCCAGAAACAATCACCGGCCTGCCTGTAAAGATGATCTGGGCAAGGTAAATTGCGGGGCCGGACTGATCGCTGGCGGCCGCGAACACTGGAACCGCATGAACGAAGGAAATTGTGAGTATACATGCGAGAAAGATGATTGGAGCAGTTTGCGAAATAGGTCTCATTATCAATAACACTTGCACACTCATATGACAAGTGACTCCATAAACATTTGGCATAGGACTAAACCCAACACGTGGCAAAATAACCCAACAAAGCCGAACCACATACGTAACAACAAATTACCGCAACATTAATCCTAACACGCGGCAAGAAAAGTCCGTTATGCAAGCATTAACAAGCACATGCAATTTGTGTGTGGTATAGCTGGTGCGCGACGACGACGGGTCAGCTCGTGCGGGCGCCGTAATTTGAACCATTAGTCAAGAATTGTGCTAGCTACCCACATGTGTCCCTATGTGTGAAAGAGGCGAATAGTTGTGGAGAATTGGGAGAGGGGCATGATTGGAATCGGTGCTACGTCGGAGAAGATGGATTGTTCGTAGAAGACTGGAAGGTTGGAAGATCAATGATATTGCAGATTCACTGCGTCTGGGCGAGAAGACTGTTGATCGCTGGTGGGGTGTCTACAGGAAAGAGAGGTGGGAGGGTCTACGAGTCAAATTCCGAAGGCCCCACCACTACTACAAGACGCCTCAGGAAACTGTGAACCTCATTCTGGAGTTGAGACGGAGCAAGCATTGGGGTCCGAACAAGATCGAAGGGTACCTGTGGCACTATAGGGTTCAGGACGGGATCACGCCCGTAAGCCACAGAACCATTCATCGTATCCTCGTCGAGGCAGGGTTGAATAATCCTATCCCTGCGCCGAGAAGGGTTTGGGGTAAGCGTAGGTTCGAGCGTGAGCATAGCAACAGTCTGTGGCAGGCGGATTTCAAGCTCACGGACCAAGATGAATGGATGATTAGCTACCTCGATGACCATTCACGCTTCATAGCAGGCTCCAGGATTCATCACAATCCCACAGCTGAGCATGCCATCAAGCTTCTGGAAGAGTCCGTGAAACGGTACGGCAAGCCGGATCAAATCTTAACGGATCGTGGAACACAGTTCTATCCAGCTAGGGGAGGCAAATCCATGTTCACTGAGTTCTGCAGTGGAAACGGCATTGAACATATCGTGGCAAGCGTGCGGAGGCCGTCCACGATCGGTAAGATTGAGGCTTTCCATAAGGCGTACGTCTGTGAATCATGGATGTTCCCCACCCACGAAAGTTTCGTGAGTTACTGGAATTATGAGCGCCCACATCAGGGAATCGGTTATCTCTATCCAGCGGACGTATACTTCAGGGACACATGTAGGTAGTTAGAACAAGCGATACAAATTACAGTACATTATATAGAAAGGATCTTTAACGGATGCACGCTCAATTCTTGTTGTTGTATGTTCAACAACGGTGATGTTCCCTCCTAAGCGTATGCTATGAAGGGGCGTTTTTGCTCATGCACCAAACAAATTGAATAGGAATTATGTGAATTGTCTGAAGAGAAGAAAGAACCGATTACCGAAACTAAAGTTAGCAGACGTTCGATGCTCAAATGGACGGGAGCACTGGCCGCGGCAGTCGTAGTCGGCGTGGGCGCAGGTTACGAGACAAACCAACTATTACGACCCATAACCACGGTAACACAGACCGCAAGCGTCACAGCAAACAATTACTTCGAAGACCAAGTCTTCACAACCTGCAGTACAGGTCATAGTTCGGCTCGTGGGACCCCGATCAAGGTCCACGTGAGAGCTGGCAAGATCGCCTGGGCGGAACCTTTCAGCCTTACACCTGATGAAGCGAAATCAAACGTGTGGACTTTCACCGCGGGAGGCAAAACTTTCACGGCAGACAATGGCAACGGCGTAGCCAGAACCGGACCACAGGAATTGGCTATCAAAAGTAGAGCATACACCCCGGCCTTGCTCATGTATCCCATGAAACGGGTAGGCTACGTACCGGGCGGTGGAGGCGACGTCTCTAACCGTGGCAAAGGCGAATTCGTACGCATCACATGGGATGAAGCATTCGACCTCGTCGGGAGCGAGATAAAACGAGTACAGCAGAAGTATGGCCCCTCAGCTATAATGCCATGGAATTGCACACACTTCACAGCAGGATATTTGCACCATACAACGCCCTTCGCTAGATTCATATTGTGGCTCCCTGGGGGCTCCACTACGCGTCAAGCGATAAACGGTACTTGGCAGCATTGGCAGTATGGGGGGTCCTTCATCTGGGGGTTCCACTGGAGTAATGGGGAAGCCAACCTGACTGACGTGTTCGCAGATATGATGCAGAACAGTAAGGTGGGCATCTTCTGGGGCACAACCCCTACTGGAAACGAGGATCCCTACGGTGCACACACGTCAGCGATTTGGCGATTCTGGATGAAAGAGCTGGGCATAAAGCTGATCAACATAAACCCACTCCTCAATGACACCGGCGCCGTTTATTGTGATCAATGGGTTCCAATTATTCCTGGGACAGATGTTGCGTTGGCGCTCGCGATCGCAAACGTCTGGATCAAGGAAGGCACATACAACAAGGACTATATTGCAACTCACACTTACGGTTTCGACAAGTTCAGTGCCTACGTTCTCGGCACCAAGGATGGACCTGACGGTAATATTGACAGAACACCGGCGTGGGCTTCGAATATCACGGGCATATCCGCTGACACCATAACGAAACTGGCTAGAGACTGGGCATCAGGGCCCACCTCGCTGATGTGCTACGATTCCGGAATAAACCGTTCGTACTTCGGTCACGAATGGTGCCGCATGATGGTAGCCCTCCAAGCGATGCAAGCCGTCGGCAAACCCGGAGTAAACTTCTGGCACGGTTCGATTAAGAGCACGTCGGAGCCTGTGGTGGCCAATGTGGGATTTGTGACAGTAGGGCGCGTTAGGACCAGGCGTAGGCGGAAGTCTTGAGACTATAGTGTCTGCTGCAAACAAATCTAAAGCAAATCCTGTGCAGCAGGTAATACAGGACCAGTTCGAGCCAGAAGCTTTCTTGACCGATTTCACTAAGAATCCCACAATCAAGTTCAGGGGCGGCATACCCTGTACCAATTGGAGCCCCGCCCAGTCTCCGTCATACAAAGATCCCTTCACGACGCAAGAATATCCGATGCCTGGGTATTCCGAGGTCCATATGATCATAAGAGATGGCGGTGGTGGCGGGACTGGCATGAACGGCAACGACCCTAACGGAACTGCCAGAATGCTCAAGAGTCCGAAAATCGAGACCAATGTCATCATAGCGCCCCAGTATGAATCGGAAGTGTGGTGGGGCGATATCGTCCTGCCAGCCTGTGGACCACCGGAAAGAAATGACGTCGGCGAGACAACGTGCCCCAGTTACAACATCGTATACTGGCATCAATTGATTGATCCACTGGGCGAGAGGAGGACAGACTTGGACATCTGTACTCAGATAATGGACCGTCTGGGCTTGAAGGCCGGGTACACCGATGGCAACAGCAGTGAAGATGATTGGCTGAGGAAGCTATACGAAACGTCGAGTGCAGCCAAAGTCCTGCCTTGGGAGCAGTTCAAGGCAAAAGGTTACTATTCGCCTCCGTTTCCCAGCAACTACAAGCCAAGCCCTCAACTTAACTGGTTCTACACTAAGCCTGGATCGCAGATTACCGATTCCAAGTCAGGCCTCGACACGCCATCAGGGAAAATCGAATTCCAGTCCCAACTGCTCACGAACTTCTTCGGCGAACACAGCACCGTAGTAGGCGATGTACCGAAATACCTGGTGAGTCCGTTTGGAAGGTACAGTCCGCTTGCGAAGAAGTATCCATTACAGATCAACGCCGAGCACAGCAAGTTCCGTGACCATACCAAGTTCAACAGCTCGTCGTTTCTGCAGGATGTGTACAAGTACAATGGGTACGAGCCTGCAGAGATGAACCCTGCAGACGCCAGTGCACGAGGACTCAAGGAGAAAGACATAGTTAGAATATTCAACGATACAGGCCAGATCCTCGCCTACGCACACATTACGGAAAGAATCAGGCCGGGAGTGGTTCATGTGGCTTGGGGTTCATGGTACAGGCCACTTACGCCCGGAGACCCAAACACTCCTGATAAGGGCGGTGAGTACAACACCCTTGTATCGAGGGCCAATCACCTCGATGCACAAGGACATTTGATGAATGAGTACATTGACGCAAACGGAAACATAGCCTACCAGCAACCGCTGTGTCTCGCGACACACGGACACTCTGCGTTAGCGGAGATGGAGAAGTGGACAGGAGCGACTTGATCATGACACGATACGCATGGTTGATAGATACTACGAAATGCATTGGATGCCAAACCTGTACCATCGCATGCAAGGACCAGTTCGTGGACAACGACTGGCCCCCATATTCAGCGGCGCAACCCGACGCAATGGTTGACAGTACCGGATGGTTGACCAAAGTCAGGGCATTTCTGGATGTACCTGGACCTTACCGGGAAGGAGTGGGGTAAGGCGGCGGATGCGTCGACCCAGGTACGCTACATACCTCAGCCCTGCATGCAATGTGATGACCCACCCTGCGTGAAAGCCTCTACGGGCGGCGCCATGTACAAGCGCCCTGACGGAATAGTGATCATCGATCCAGTCAAAAGCAAAGGGCAGAAGCAGGTTGTTGCCGCATGCCCCTACGGCAGAATCTACTGGAACGATCAACTGCAGATCCCTCAGAAATGCACTCTCTGCGCCCACAGGCTTGACCTGGGCCTACAGCCCGCATGTGTGAACGCATGCCCAACACAAATCATGACAGTCGCCGACGAGACCACATTGGCTTCGACCATATCCACAATGAAAGCTACCGTACTCAACCCAGAGTTCGGAACTGTACCGAAAGTCTACTACGCAGGACTACCAGCAACGACGACTACAACCTAAATCAGACAGAAGTGACCGAGGTCGGCACAAACCGACCCCTTTTCTTTCTTTTTTTGTCTCCAATTCTGGACATAGAAACAGTTTTCCAATCTGGTGAAGATCATTTCATTTTCAAATTGCATCTTTTCCTTTTTTTCCCAGAAATACTGACATCTTTCCCCTGTAGATTTCTCTCTTCGTCATTTTTTCCAAGGGAATGTTCACGCATATCCTCCTTGTTTCGCCGTAAATTTTCAATCATTTTCCTTTGTCGCGCGGCTATCTCTCAGATTTGCCGTGCAAATAGTGGAAAACGAAGCAACCACGCAAGCGTTTACACGTGGACTTCCACGTCCCCCAAACCACATCCACGTGGCCACCAATTTTCAGCCCTTATGTTAATACCCCCCCGCACCACGATGACCGACGACGAAAATCGTACGGCGTACTGTAAAGGAATACTGTAGTGAGTGCTGTAAAGGAATACTGTACGGGGTACTGCAAAGGAAGAATTCCCGATGTATTACTACGGGTATTAATGCGCCTGTATTACTGTACAGGCATTACTGTACGGGTAATGGAATGTTACACTCAGAACTCACTGTAGCATGTGGAAAAAAGCTGGAAACACGGAACACTATCAGGAAAAAATGGTTAGCTTCTCCCTGTTAGCTGTTCCAATTTGCTGATTGGCGATGCGTAGACTCTGAACGGTCTCCTATTCCTGCCGTGCTTTCTCAGGTGGAAGCGTCTCTTGCCCAATCCCGTCTTCCAAGCATCACTCGCGGATAGACTGAGGATCTTCTCTCTCAAAATGCGGGGATCCGAACGCTGAAGAATGAGCCTAGCGGCTTCCTGATCTAGGATATTTTACAAGATAATGTAGGTTGCTAATCCTTTTGCGATAAGCGTCCCCTCTTTATTTCGTACCTCGCCCTCGCCAACGCCGATTCGATTTCCTTTGCGAATGACCTTGCCGCTGGCCCACAGAACCCCAGGGGGAGCAGGCGCAAGATAGTTCACCTTCATTTCAACTGTACTAATCATTTGTTGGGGTTTGAGCATAGTGCGCAGCGCCAAACCCGCAGCACAATCAACTAGCGACGCTGCAACACCTCCGTGAGCGATCCCCCTATTTTGCGTCAACGAGCTAGTTACCTTCAACTTAATCTCCGATCTACCGCGCCCCAATCGAACCAATTTTATGCCTAGATGTTTGTGGAAAGGTGTCGATTCCGTCACACGTCTCATCCGGTCTCGTTCCATGCTTGATACCAACCAGCCTCGGCCTCCTGATTCAGCAGCTTGGCCGAGAGCAATTCAAACCTATCTTCATCACGCAAGCCAGCGGAAAAACTTCTACACACGTGTGTGAACCAACAAAGCAAGACTCGACGGTTGTCCTGCGCTACCGTTCACGTACTTGGTCTGTGCTTTCGATGGTGCGCACCACCACTATCCCTGTATAGAATAAGGTGACTATCCTAATCCAGCGCTCGTTCGTGGATATGGCAAACAACTGGAGCGACAGTAATATCTCGGCCCATCCACTCGCGCTACACACCTTGATTTGTTCGGCTTACGTAGTTATTGTACGGCGCACAAGCCGTCTGGTTGTTTCTCCCATCTGCGACCGCACTCCTCGCAAGTATAGCCGAGTATGGTAACGTAGTCTTCTCCCTTCCACATCTCGGTTCTCGTGGTGCAGGGCATCCACTCATGACAATATGGGCAATCCAACTCTGACACCTATAAGGCAACTGTCAGTCCGCAAAAGTTGCAGACAGGCTCAGTATCGTAGTCATCAACTGGAGGTTCGACGATGGTTCCGATTCCGCATTCAAGACAATGCAAACCAATGATTCACCGATATGTAATTAGGTTTTTTATGCACTTAACGAAAGACAGTGTGCCTGTTCGGTCGGAGAGTTGGGTGAAATCAGCCATCAATTCACAAGTCTGAAAAAGGAATAGGCATCTCTATTTTCGCTGAAACCAGCGAGGCAGTTCCTTGTCCGAAGTCGATACCTCTGTGGGTAACCTTCTCGAATGGATCAGGAGCGGAGAACTCCGTATCCCAGAAATACAACGCCGATATGTCTGGCCTGCCACTAGAGTAAGAGATCTCTTCGACTCACTGTACCGCGTCTATCCCACCGGAACCATTCTGATCTGGGAGACCGATCAACCGAAACCGATTAAGACAAGAACCAAAAATCACGTTACGATTCAGTCACACCAGTAGTACCACCACTATTGTGTGCGTCGGAGAATACATCTACGCAAAACTCTTGGTTTACGATGAATTCGATTCATGCGTTCTCTGAAGTCGTTTCTACTCTCGAGATTCTCGTGGTTTTCTGTAGATGGTTTGTGGGGTGTCGTATTGTGTGATTTTGCCGTTGTTCATGAGAGCGATTTTGTCAACGAGTGTAACGGCTTCTTGTTGGTCGTGCGTGACGAATAGGATTGTAGCGTTGAATCCTTCTTTGAGTTTGAGGATGAGTTCCCGCATCTCTTGCCTGAGTTCGGCGTCGAGGGCGTTTAGTGGTTCGTCGAGGAGCAGTATTCTTGGTTGGATTATTAGTGGATTTGGTGTTAATGTTCACGCTCTAAGGATTCTAATTAGCTCTTCCGCGACCATTGTACTCTCGAGCCTCTGGCATTCCACCGTCTGCGCACCTATGTGTGACGTGCAGACCACGTTCGGTAGCTTGGTCAATTCTTTCTCCCATTCGTCTACAGGTGGTTCCTTGTGGAAAACATCCAGGCCTGCGCCTCCGATCTTTCCAGACTTGATGGCAAGCAATAGTGCCTGCCCATCTACTAGATCGCCCCGTGAAGCATTGATCAGAATTGTCCCGTCTTTCATTTCGCTGATCGCTTTTTCGTCGACCAAGTGATGAGTAGACGGCATATACGGCACATGAACGGTTACTATCTCTGCTTCCCTGAGGAGGTCCGGCATTGCTGAAATAACGCGAAGACCAATCTGCTTGGCTCTATCCGGTAATCAATCACGTCATAGCCAACGACCTCTGCTCCAAAGCCCTGCATGGCGATCCGCGCAACCTCGAAGCCAATCCGTCCGGCAGCGCCCAGAACTCCGATCGTTTTAGACTTCAGTTCAGACCCCATCAGTTCTCCCTTAATCCACCGAGCCTCCTTCATCGCACTATCCGAACTTGGAATCTTCCTGAGAACAGACAACATCAAACCGATCGTTAGCTCGGCAACACTCGTAGTAGGTGCTGCAGGGGTCGAAACGATTTGAATGGACTTGTCCCGCGCAGCCTCCAAATCGATGTTATCTAATCCAACTCCTGATCTCGCTACAACTTTCAGTTTCGCTGCTGCATTCAGGATCGGTTCAGTGATCTTGGTACGACCTCTCACGATTACGGCGCTGAATTCAGGAATCCGCTGCGCGAGTTGATCAGGAGTGAGCGAATAGTCTTCCTCAACGCTGAAACCGGCCTTCTTGAGTATCCCCAACCCATCTTGATGGATTGGATCGCAAACTAATATTCCAAGTCCCATGATTGATCGAACGGATTTGAGGCTGAGGACTATTATTGGCTTTTCATGGATGTCAAAGGTGAACTAATCCCAGTGATGACCCGTAATCCACTTGCTTACCACGCTGGTGCCTCATGCTTTCCTTCCTGAATCGGTATCTGCAAATCAAGTGTGCTAGGCAGTTGAGAGAGAGCATTTTTATTCAATACTATGACATGAATCTGGTGAATTCAAATGAAGCCAACAATGGCACCTTTCCTAAGGAAAGGAAAAGGAATCTTGCTCGCTTATGACCAAGGCCTAGAGCACGGTCCGACGAAAGACTTCAACCAGAAAAGTGTCGATCCCGAATACATTCAGGAAATCGCTCAGAAGGGTAAGTTCACAGGGCTGATTTTCCAGAAAGGAGTCGCTGAGAAGTACTACGATGGAAAGGTACCGCTCATCATCAAAGTCAACGGCAAGACGAGTTTACCCAGGGGAGAACCTATTGCGAGCCAAATTTGCAGCGTTAAGCAAGCGAAAGCCCTGGGCGCGAAGGCGGTAGGGTACACAATCTATCTGGGAAGTGCACACGAGAACCTAATGCTAAAAGAATTTGGAAGGATTCAGCAGGAAGCCCATGAAATGGGCCTCGCTGCCATCGCATGGATATACCCCAGAGGGGAAGCAGTGCCCAATGACACAGCACCGGAAATAATCGCGTACGCCGCACGAGCCGGCCTTGAAACCGGTGCGGACGCCGTTAAGATCAAGTACACAGGCGACTCCGAAACCTTCAGCTGGGCTGTAAGATCTGCGGGTGCGGCTAAAGTCTTCATGTCAGGGGGACCGAAAGCCCCTACTGACGAGTCTTTTCTAACGCAAGTGAAGGGAGTGATTGACGGGGGGGCTTCTGGTCTGGCAGTTGGGAGGAATGTTTGGCAACACGAACGTCCCCTTGAGATGGCGGCGGCTTTGAGGGAGATAATCTTCAATGGCCAGAGTGTCGAGATGGCACTGAAAAAATTCTCTCGGTAGCCAGCAATGTCCAAAACAAGCCTAGTAGAAATACTAGGGAAAGAGGACAAGAGCCTTCGGAAACTCATCCTGCTTCTCGCGGATCAAAGTCTCACGATAGCATCGCAAATCCCCCTGACCTTAGGTGGAACCGCTCGGTTCAACGTGTATGGTGAGAAACAGGCAGAAATCGATGTCTGGACCAACGACCTACTGACAAAGAAGATGGCGAAGAGCCGCTTGGTCAAGCAGATCGCCTCAGAGGAAATCGAAAAGCCACTCGACCTGAAACAAGGTGAGTTCTCCGTGACCTTAGATCCACTTGACGGTTCCTCGAACATCAAGAGTGACAATTTGATGGGAACGATCGTAGGCATTTACCGCGAAACCAGCCTCCCCGCAAAAGGAAGAGATCTGATAGCAGCCATGTACTTCCTATACGGACCATACACTCAGGCGGTAGTCGCTCTCAAACGTGGTATCTACATTTTCGTGGCCTGCAGAAAGACCTCCGCGTCAAGAGCTTACCTTTCCGACGGGTCCCCTCATAGACTCCCAGAGAAGGGGACTGTCTACGGAATCGGTGGCTTGAAGGAGAAATGGACCCCCAGGGTTCGGAACTATGTTCAATCACTTGAGCGCAAAGGTTTGAAACTCCGCTACGGCGGATCGTTCGTGGGTGATTTTAACCAAGTTCTCTACTATGGTGGCGTCTTCGCCTATCCCGAGCTTGTCGACGCACCCAGCGGAAAACTTAGACTGCAATTCGAATCGAACCCAATTGCTTTCATTACCGAGAGGGCCGGGGGAAAGGGAAGTACGGGAGCGGAATCAATTCTTGACGTGGAACCGAAAAAGATCGACGAACGTGTCCCCACATACGTTGGCAACATGGATTTGATTAGTGAACTCGAACAAACAATGAAGGGCTAGATATCCACTAAGGTGTCTCGAAATCGAGCCCAAAGTTTCATACATACGAGATGTGAGTAATCGAGAGGGATGCTAATCATGAATAGATCTGAGCCTTTTTTGCTGATCAACTTCAAAACGTACCTAGAGGCCACGGGGAAGAGGGCTCTCGACCTGTCGAGAAAGATCGAACAGGTCGCGCGAAACAATGGTGTCCAAGCTGGTGTGACACCTCAATTCTGTGACATCGAACAGGTAGCAACTCACGTGCAAATTCCAGTATTCGCACAGCACATTGACCCGATCACATCTGGGGCGAACACTGGCCACGTGCTAGCTGAGGCAGTCAGAGCGGCAGGAGCCTCAGGAACCCTGATCAACCACTCTGAAAGAATGCTTAGGCTCTTTGACATCGAGAAATCTGTGCAGCGCGCTAGTTCGCCGGATTATCAACCGTTGTGTGCGCAGGAAGCACAACATTGGCGGCAGCCGTCGCACTACTCAAACCGGACAGGGTAGCCATTGAGCCCCCGGAACTAATTGGTTCTGGGCGAGCAGTTTCCAAAGAACGCCCGGAAGTTGTCAGTGACTCAATCCGCAGGATTCGAGCAGTAAATCCAGACGTGACAATACTCTGCGGCGCAGGCGTCACGACTGGCGAGGATGTTTATGCAGCACTGAAACTCGGAGCACAAGGGGTACTCGTAGCCAGTGGTGTCGTCAAGGCCCAGAAACCCGAAGTTGTCTTTGATGATTTCTGCAAAGGTGTTCGCAAGTACCATTTATAACCGCTTGGTGATTCATTGCGACACCGAAACGCACTGTGAGGCATCAATGAACCACCTTGAAACGCTTCTCGACCAGAAGCGCGCATTGATCAACAAGCGAATCGACGAAGTGCTGTCTACTGGCTTTGAGCAGATCGAAGCCTATGAGCTCGTGAAGTACACCTTCAGAACTGGTGGCAAAAGACTGCGTCCAGTTCTCGTGTTGTTGGCGTGCGAGAGCGTGGGAGGAGACTCGACACACGCGCTTGATGCTGCCGTAGCCATGGAGTTCCTGCATGCCGGATCTCTGATATTCGATGACCTGATCGACAAGCATCGCTTACGCCGAAACGTGCCCACCACACAGCATGCTTTCGCAGATGACAAAGCTATCAGTGCCGGATTGTTTCTAGCCTCGAAGGGTGTGCAAATCCTATCAGAATACAAAGATCCGATGATCACGAAACTAGCGGGATGGGGACTGGTCGACCTCAGCAAAGGAGAAATTCTCGACGTGATAACCGAGCTTGCAATCGATATAGATCACTATCTTACTATTGCCGACCTGAAAACCGGGTCACTGTTCAGTGCAGCAGCAGGAATCGGGGGAGTACTGGGAGGCGCAACCCCCGAAGAAGTGGACTGCCTGTACAATTACGGCAGAGCTGTGGGCATTGCGTTCCAGATCAAAGATGACATCCTAGACAGTCCCGGCAAATCCGCAAACACAGGACAGAGTTAACCTCGTACTGATGCATTACATCGACGAAGCGACGAAGAAAGGGCGCACGAGCGAGATTCTTCAAAAGAAAGAGAACTCAATGGAACTAGCGGAGGTTCGAGAGAAAGCCATCGAGTTTGCACTCAAGAAATCCAGAGAGCATGTTGAAAAAGCGAAACAACACCTCAAAGGTCTACGCGATGCGAACAAGCGGATTCTTCTGGAGGATTTCGCAGACTATTCCCTGGAACGCAAGTTCTAGATTTCGCTCAGGCCTCTGTTGCGTAATCTGTTCCACATGTAGGGCACTTCCATTTCCACAGCACCTTGCCCTCCTTGAATATCAGCTCCGCCTCGGCTGGAACCTGCTTACCGCACTTGGCACACCAAAAGTGCGCTGTTCCCGCCGACTGCCAGGACAATACTCACGGGCCCTCCGATCGTATCTTGCCACACCGTGTTGCTTTCTAATAATACGCTCGACTTGACAAAGATTCGTTGAAGTTCGACTTCCAACAAGAAGGACGCGGTCAGCTTTTCGCATGATTTATATTGCGTCGGTTTGAGTCTGAGCAAATCGCCTAAGTCTCTCGCTGGGACTTGTCATGGCTTTGAATCCCTGGTTCGCCATTGTGATCTGGGGTATTGTCATCATTGTACTTACGGGCCCAATGTTGACCCTGCCGTTCTTTTGGTCGCGAAGAAAGCGTGACCCTCTACGCGATATGCCCTTCGAGTCAGGTCAGATCCCTCAGGGAGAAGGAAGACAGAGGTTGGTGATGCAATATTACCCCTATCTTCTCATGTTCGTTGTACTTGATGTGGTCGCAATGTTTCTCTTCCCTTGGGGTATCACTTTCACCAAAACCCCCTTATACGCAAGTCTTCCGATACTTCTTTTCCTACTCATTCTCGCCGCTCCATTAGCATATGGGCTTCACCTAGCTCTCAGGAGGGAGAATTGGTAAGTTGGTACAAATCCCAACCACGCCTGCCGAAATAGTCCCATTCGTAATTGCAGTGATCACATCACACACTTTCATCGAGATAATCATCTTTCCAGGATTCCTTCACCTTACGTTAATCACCGCCTTTCTAACTTGGTATGAGAGAAAAGTCCTAGCGAGAATCCAGCTTAGAATCGGACCGTTATATGCTGGCGGTCCGGGAGGAATTCTGCAACCAATAGCAGACGGGGTCAAGCTGATTTTCAAGGAAGTAATCATGCCCTACAGAGCCGACAGCATTCTCTTCCTCTCGGTTCCGCTTGCTCTCGTGTTCCTGGCAGCCCTGCCGTTCGCCGTAATTCCGTTTGGTCAGAATTGGGTCATAGCGAACCTCGATGTAGGATTAGTGTACGTCTTTGCGAATACAGCGATCTTTCCGCTGATGATAATTCTTTTCGCGTGGGCCAGCAACAGCAAGTTTCCTTTCCTCGGAGGTTTGCGTTCGTTATTCCAACAAGTGGTATATGAGATTCCGATGTGGATTTCCGCGCTTAGTGTAGTTATGCTGGCAGGCTCTCTGAGTTTGGTAGATATCGTGAACGCTCAAGCTAAGATGTGGTTTATTGTCCCAGCGTTCTTTGCATTCATTGTGTTCTTCATTTCGATAATGGCCGAGTTAGAGCGACTGCCGTTCGACCTTCCCGAGGCGGAACCGGAACTTGTTGCGGGTTGGTTTACAGAATCGAGCGGCGCGATTTTCATGCTTCAGTTCCTAGCGCTTTACATGAAACTATACCTGATGTCCGCGCTCGTTACGGTCCTCTTTCTGGGCGGATGGTGGGGGCCGGCGTTTATTCCGCAACCAGTCTGGTTCATCATAAAGACACTAGTTGTTACAACACTCATCATTATCCCGAGAGGCGTCTTCGCTAGAATTAGGATGGATATGCTGATCAAGATAGGATGGACACGCCTTCTCTTGATCAGCCTAGCGAACGTCTTCTTTACAGTACTTCTAATTACCAGTGGTCTAGCCGCGGCAATGGGGATTTGACATGATGCAACTTGTCATCCCATCGGACCTCATATTCGCTCTCCTTGCCGCTGCAACAATTGTCTCGGCGATCTTGGCTCTCCAAGCGAAGGAACTGATTTACGGTGCCATCGCTCTCGGTCTCAGTTTCGGAGGAATGGCGGGGTTCTTCGTGTTCCTCGACGCCCCGTACCTCGCGATGCTCCAGATAGCCGTCTATGGGGGAGCAGTAGTCGTGCTGATTCTATTCACAATAATGCTAGTGCGCCGCGAGGAGACCGACGCCATCTCATATCCTTTCGAGCACGGCCAGGGAGCCGTAGGTCTTTGGCTGGCGGGACTGCTCGCCGTAGCCATTTCAGGTGTCGCAGCACTCGCTGGACCAAATCTCCCCTCCGAGCCGCCACCTGGTAACCTTCCCGTCTCAGGTCTGGGCTCGGTTATTACCGCGGGTATCCTATTCCATTGGTCATACTTGCTCTCTTGATCTCAGCAGCAATGATTGGCGCATTGGTCCTGGCTAAGCTGGAGAAGTAGGTCATGGTTTCGCTAGTAAGTTATCTAATAGTATCCGCAGCGCTTCTCGGAATAGGCGTGTACGGGCTCACTGTGAAAAGGAACGCAATCCGAATCCTTTTCGCAGTTGAGATAATAGTAAACGCAGCCAACCTCAACTTCGTGGCTTTCACACGCTACCTCAACCCACCGCAAGAAACAGGGCAAGTAATCGTCTTCTTTTCGATTGCTGTGGCAGCCATGGAGGCGGCTGTCGGCTTGGCTCTAATCCTAGTTGCCTTCAGGCTTAATCAATCCGTCGACGTCAAGAAACTTAACAAACTGAAAGGATGAAAGTCGATGCTAATGCAGAGCCTACAAGTCCTGCTAGTCCCACTCGTTTTCGTCTTCGTCACCTACTACGCCGGAAACAAATGGGGAAGCAAAGCTGGGTATCTATCTTTCATCGCACTCGCCTACTCCACTTTCCTCACACTTGTCGCAGGTTGGCAGGGCGGAAGTCAAGAATTCTATAATTGGAGCCCGATCGGATTGTTCGGGCTGAAACTGGACGGCTTGAGCATCCCGCTTCTTTTCATCATCGCACTCCTATGCACCTTGATGTCGCTCTACTCGATTCCGTACATGGCTCACATAATTGGTGCGGATACAAAGCAGTTCGGCCTCTACTACGCACTTCTTTTGCTCTACTCAATCGGAATGATGGGAGCGGTGATGGCGACAAATCTGATCGAGTTCTACCTTTTCTTCGAACTAATGCTAATACCATCATACTTCCTGATCGCCAGATGGGGTTACGGTGACCGCGACAGAATTTCCTTCATGTATTTCATGTGGACCCATATTGGTGCCTTATCGTTTCTTGCGGGCATACTTTGGTTAGGATTTCTCGCCGGAACACCGGGTCAACCCGTCTTCGATCTCGAAAAGATTGTCGCTTCGGCAATACCGCAGGACTTGCGTCTATGGGTCACGATACTGATGGTCGTCGGTCTTTTGGTGAAAATGGCAGCGTTTGGTTTGCACATCTGGCTGCCCCACGCGCACGCCGAAGCGCCGACTCCCATCAGCGCTTTACTGTCGCCGGCGATGATAGGTATCGGGGGCTACGCGATCGTCAGAATCGTAATGTCCACTCTTCCAACAGCGTTCTTTCAGATCTCCTTGGCACTTACAATTTGGGCAGTGGTCACGATGCTTTACGGTGGTGCCATGGCCCTAGTTCAGGATGACATCAAACGCCTGCTAGCCTACTCGAGCATCAGCCAGATGGGGTATATCTTGCTCGGCATATCGTCCTTTCAAATTCTAGGTGTTTCGGGGTCGATGTTCCAATTTGTCAGCCACGGTTTGGGCAAGGGGATTCTTTTCATGGTCGCGGGGGCGATCATCCTGCAGACACATGGTTTGAGGAGCATAAGCCGCATGGGGGGTCTGGCATCCAAGATGCCAATAACAACAACCGCGACCTTGTTAGGCTTCTTGACGATCATGGGAATCCCGCCCACAACCGGATTCATCTCCGAATTTCTCATCTTTGCAGGGAGCTTCAACGAGGGCTTCGCGCTGGGTTCGATGCTTCGACTCGCTCTCTCAGCTTTGGCCGTAATTTCGACGGCTCTAACCGCTGGATACTCGCTTTGGGCCGTGAAACGCATATTCTTCGGAACCCTGCCAGCCGAGCTTAACGGCGTCACTGAAGCCCCGTGGACCATCACCGGTCCTCTACTGGTTTTGGGATCAATCTCGCTAGTTATCGGGATATTTCCAGACCTGGTGGAGCATCTGCTGCTGCCCGCTGTCAAGCTAATCTTGGGAGGATAGGGCTTGTACGAATTCTTCGGATGGCTCACATGGACCTTTCCGTTCGTCGGCGCCATTCTCACTCCGGCGATGGCCAAGATTAATCCGAAGATGAGAGACTATGGAGCTATTGCATTCTCTTTCCTCGGTGCAACTTCTGCAGGTCTTCTAATTCCGTTCGCTCTTTTCCAGTCGCCTCTGGATATCCAAGTCAATTGGATCCAAAGCTTGGATATCAAAGCAGGAATCTTACTAGATCCACTCAGCATAATCATGGTGAATGTGGTTTCGTGGATCAGCTTTCTCATCATGGTTTACAGTTTGGCATACATGCACGGCGATGATGGATTAACTCGATACTGGTTCTTCATGAACTTCTTCATCGGCAACATGCTATTGCTTGTGATGTCCGACAATCTGCTTCAACTCTTCTTCGGCTGGGAGGGTGTCGGATTGTGCTCCTATGCTTTGATCGGTCATTGGTACAAGGATCCAGTCGACAAATGGGTTGGCAGTTTGGATCAGAAGTCCCTGAATGTTCCGATGGCGTACCCACCAAGCCATGCCGGAATGAAGGCGCTCGTTGTCACAAGGGTAGGTGATATTGGTCTACTTATCGCGATATTCATGATCTACGCCCTCTCCGGAACGTTGAACTTTGTCGACCTATCGAGCAGCGTCACTTGGGCTGCCCCGCTGCTCAAAATGGGGCTACTTGTCCCTCTCGCCCTGCTCTTCTTTTGGGGCCCGATCGGTAAGTCTGCTCAGTTCCCATTGCACGAGTGGTTGCCAGACGCGATGGCTGGACCGACCTCGGTCTCGGCGTTAATCCATGCCGCAACTATGGTGACTGCGGGGGTGTATCTTGCAGCGAGAGCAGGGCCGATGTTCTACAATATCGTCGTTCAGCTAGGTCAACCAACATACTTCTTCGAAGTAATCGCGTGGGCAGGTGCATTCACGACTTTCATGGCAGCGACCCAGGCGGTTGTGTCGAAGGAGTTGAAGAAGCTCCTAGCCTACTCAACCATATCCCAGATAGGCTACATGATGCTTGGAATAGGCGCCGGAGGCATGGCATCGGAATTTGTCACAGGGATGTCAGCGGGCATATTCCACCTCATGACTCACGCCCTCTTCAAAGCAGCCGCATTCCTAGCCGCAGGAGCGATCTTGCACAGTGTCGAGTCAAGATTCATGGGTGATATGGGCGGGCTAAGCAAATCAATGAGAATCACCTTCATCTCGATGCTAGTTGCGCTGCTTGCACTTTCAGGTGTGCCGCCGCTCAGCGGATTTTGGAGCAAAGATGCGATCATAGCAGCAACCGTGTTAACCGGCCAATTGCCTCTCATGCTCTTGGCTTGGGGAACCGTGGCACTAACCTTCCTTTACAGCCTCAAAGTAGTAGGACTCGTTTTCCTCGGTCCGCCTAGCGATCACGTTAGGAAACTTGAGGAGGAGGGACATCACGTCCACGAGGCCCCCCGCCTAATGTGGGTGCCCTATGTGATAATGGCAGCCGCAACCGTCCTGATAGGTCTCGCAGGTCCATACGTTGAAGCATTTTTCACTCACGCTCTCGCCATCACAGTGACGCCTCTCGCCGAAACGGTTCCCGCTGTAAGCTCTGCGAGTGAGCAGCAGGCCGGCGTTGATCGCAACTGCTGGGTCGCTGATCATGCTACTCGTGGGGGGATTTCTCGGTTACATGCTTTACATCTCAAAAAGACTGAGCCCCACATTGCTAGTCGGCGAAAAAGGGTTTGCTCGGTCGGTCTACGACTTCCTCTGGAACCGCTGGTACATCAACCCACTCTACTATCGGATCTTCGTCTACGGAACAATCTCGGCAGCAGGCGCAATCAAACGATACGTCGAACTAGGATTCTTCGACAAGATAAGCGGAGCAGTCGCTCAACTATCAGTCAACGTTTCAACTGGAGGCCAGGGTGTAGATATAGGAGTGATAGATGCGACAATCAATGGCATCGCCCTAGAAGGTCGAAGATTGTCCTCCGCACTGCGGCGACTCCAGACCGGCGTCCCGCAGGAGTATGTCATGGTCTTTGCACTGGGT
Source organism: Candidatus Bathyarchaeota archaeon (assembly GCA_963835925.1). GTDB lineage: Archaea > Thermoproteota > Bathyarchaeia > 40CM-2-53-6 > 40CM-2-53-6 > FEN-987. The sequence goes on along the minus strand of CAWIHH010000004.1, from coordinate 159,888 downwards.
TTGTTTGCACTCGTAGTCGCCGTGTTGTTCTTGCTTTCATGAGGGAACAAATTTGCCCCTCCTGTCACTCCTTGTCTTTGCACCAATCGTTGGTGCTCTAGTTGTCTATCTCGCAGGTTTCAAGAGCGAGAAGCTCTCGAAAGCCTTCACAATAGCCATTGCAGCCTCGACAATCGTGATAACGTTATTCATATTCATCACATTCAATGGAGCGTCAACCGGTTTCCAGCTCGTTGAGAAATATGATTGGGCTCCAGTTTTCGGGTTAAGCTACACGCTTGGCATTGACGGCATAAGCCTGCCCTTTCTCATAATTTCCTCACTTCTCACAACCCTTTCCGCGGCAGGATCTTGGGAACAAATCAAAACAAGGATCAAGGAGTACAACGCATTGCTGCTTCTATTTGAAGGATCAATCATCGGAGTCTTCACGTCCCTTAACTTGGTAGCGTTCTACGCGTTCTGGGAACTGGTTCTCATTCCCATGTTCTTCTTCATTGGGGTCTGGGGAGGGCCGCGAAAGAAGTATGCGGCAATGAAATTTCTAATCATGACCCATGTGGGCAGCATACTCATACTCCTGAGCTTCATAGCTTTGTACGTGTACTCGACACCTCACACTTTTGATTTTACAAATCTGGTAAATCTAAGATTGCCTTTAACCGTTCAAATCCTGATCTCGCTCGGTTTCTTCGTCGGGTTCGGTGTCAAATTGCCCATCGTACCATTTCACACGTGGCTGCCGGATGCACATGTCGAAGCCCCAGCTCCCATCAGTGTGCTACTTGCAGGGCTTCTCTTGAAAATGGGCGGTTATGGTTTCATCAGAATGAACTTGTTTCTCCTGCCCGAAGGCTCAAGGTTTCTCGCGCCGGTCTTCATTGGTTTCGGTCTGCTGACAATGTTCTACGGTGCAATAGTCGCAATGGTCCAACAAGATTTCAAACGGATGATAGCGCTGACAAGTATCAACCACATGGGTTACGTGCTTCTCGGCGCGTTCGCATTAACCACTACAGGAATTACTGGAGCGGTATTCCAAATGTTCAATCACGCGTGCGTTATCGGAGCTTTGTTTTTGATGTCAGGTGTCATTCACGATCATATGGGAACTCGCACCATACGCGAACTTTCCGGCTTGGGTGGAGCCATGCCTAAGACAGCTTTCTTGCTTGTGATGGCCTCGTTGGGCGCAATGGGCCTTCCGGGGTTCAGTAATTTCATCAGTGAATATACCGTAATTTTAGCAGCTATATCGGTTAACACCCTGTACGCCATCGCCGTGCTTGTTCCGGGAATAACCGCAGGGTACTTCGTTTGGATGCTCCGCCGAGTTTTAGCAGCTCCACAAGGGAAGACTCTTGGGTCCAGGGAAGCGTCGACTTATGCGCTGATCACTCTCGGAGCATTTCTGGTTCCAATACTGATTCTCGGTCTGTACCCGGCGCCTTTGCTTTCGATCATCATGCATGCCGCTCAGCTTGTGCCACACTAGCGTAAGCCGCGCGCAAGAGCCCCTAACCAGAAAAACTAAGCAAAAATTGGTCTCTGAAAGCTCTCCTAACGTATGTATTTTCGAGTTCAGATTCTCGCCCTATGAGCACCGATAGCAGCATGCGCTGCTTTCCTGCGGCGCCCTTCAAACCGTGCTGGAATCAGATAGAAAAAATCGGTTCATGAATGCGCTTAGATTCTGGAGTATATTATGAAGAACATTGCCAGCCCGTAGATTGCAATTGCTTCTATGAGCACAACGAATAGGAGCGTTCTACCGAGCATTTCCGGTTTCTCTGCTATCGCTCCAATGGCCGCTGCACTGGCGGTGCCGAGACCTATGCCGGCGCCACATGATGCCAATCCAGCAGCAATCCCTGCGCCCACAAGGAAAAGTCCCTTATCGCTAGCTACTGCCTGACCCGCTTGAGCAGGTCCTTGCTGGAACGCGAAAACCGCCATCGTTGAGATTGTAAGTACGCCGATGGCCATCAAAAGGAAACTCAGCATCAGTTGATGTCTAGACTTCATTGCTCCTCAGCACCTTTGCGTCCGCTAAGAACCCAGATTAGTATTATAACGCTTTCTCAGCCTCAAGAAATTCGCAGGATTAGCGAGCTCAGTACGTGCTCCATTGGAACGTTGTTAGCTTTGCCGTTGATTATGCTGAAGAGATCCCGCAGCTCGTAGCTCTTGAGGAATAGAAGCGCTAAGGCTAGGCCGACGTTGAATGGTGATCCCGCAAAAGCGTTGAGGCACGTAGCGGCGTGGTTACGGTTCAACGCACGTTCAACACCAGCGCTTCTCGCATCGCTCAGAGCCGAACCTTGAAACGCTTTCACGTAAGGCGTTTTCTCAAGAACGCGCATTATATTCTGTGTACTCGTGCTCTCCGCAAGCTCGCTCAGAGTGTGCCCCAGCGCATAATTCACTGGAATCATGAGGTCCGAGGTTGATCTAGCGTCGAGACCTATCAGTCGAGCCCGGAATGATAGTAAAATATTGAGGTTATCAATGAACTCCCCGATCAACCCCCTAGCCGATTGAGCGTCAAGTGGGTCTGGGAGATTCGAGGCGTTCCACAGTCGAGTGTAGTAATATTGCTCAATTGCGGACACGGCGGCTATTCCACTCCTTTCGGCGGTGAGCCTAGGCGCAATAAATTGCTTCAATGAAGAGTCATCAATCATTTCAACCACTCGATTAAGGTTTCTCGATTCGATCAGCTCTTTGCATCGCTCCTCCGTGAACTTGCCAGCAGGAACCAAGTGTCGGAGGGCTTCTTCTGGCGGGACCTGATCGGCTATTGACCTTATGATGACCTTCACGCATTCCAACTCGTAAGAGGTGGAGAAGAGTTTCAATAATGCACGTGAGTCAGATGGCGCATAGGCAGCCACTCGTTTCGCCAATTCGATGGCTCTTTGAGTCAGAAAGACTTCAACGGCGATGGAATCGGCCCCCTCGGCATAGGCGAGCTTGCCGCCGGTCAACAGACCAACGATTTCCGAGAGCGACCCTGCTTCCACGAATCTTTCTATCTGATTAGGACGAATCAATTCAGCCTTGAAAGAGCGCACGGCGGCGGCGAGCTCAGCGTATCTGCCTGCTCCTGCCAATTTTAGATACAGCTCGCAGAGTATTCCTATTCGCCGAAGAGTATCTTACCCGCCTCAATCAGCAGCTTGGATTCCATCCCTTCGAATCGCTGATCCAGGGTGTTGACAATGCGAGTCTTTCCATCGATGCTCGAAACGATCACTCCACCCGATGCAATAATCGGTTCCTTAGAGAATTCGACCTTCACTGCCTTCCCAGGATTCTTCGGAATTTCCCGCTCAAGCTTAGTCAGGTCAATCCGTTTTAGATCGTTACTGTTCAAGTGGACCACTACCGATTCCAATCCGATCTCGCTAATCCCACTAGATACGAGCCCCACCAAGTATGCAAAGTACTTGTTCTCATCCTTGGCAAGATCGTTGATCCGTGCCCTTGTCTGTTCCAAAACATCGGTCAGTATCTTGCTTTTCTCAGACTGTTCTTGAAGCTTTAACCTATGGCGCATTTCGCTGATCTTCCGGCGCTTCACTCCTTCAGCTTCCGCCCTCCCGTTGCTCAGCACATCTTCAGCCTCTCTCGCCGACTGCATCTTAGCCTCCTCTAGAGCGTGCTGCGTCGAGGTCTCTGCCTCGTTGATGATCGTCTGAGCTTTTGCCTTTGCAGCCGCCAATATTTCTTCGGTAAACATCGCAGTTTCAGACATCAGGCTTTCATCCCCAAAATGAGTGAAACGAGTTTTTCGACCGCCTCATCTTTCTTGGCCGAAGCACGGCTAACTACCGTCCGAATCTTGTTCTGAGCATCTGTCTCATATTGCTGAGACTCAGTTTTCCCATCATTCTCAGCCTTTTGGACCAAGGCGGCTGCTTCTTTCCTAGCAGCGTTGAGTGCCTCGTTTCGTTGGATTTGGATGAGGGAATCCAATCGTTTCCGAATCTCCAAAGCCTTGGCATCAGCGTCAGTTAGCATTCTCGCCGCCTCTTTTTCCGAGTCCACAATTATCTTGATTGTCTCTATTCCTGACATTGAACACTCACTGGTTTCCGAAGTCGCAATGAAACTTGGGGTCGGTAAGAAAAACGTTTGCTATCTCCGGGAAACGTTATTTACGTGAACAATCCGCAAGTATTGCGGTCTTAGAAAGGCGAAGCCGATGCAGCTGACATCAGCTATATTGCTGTTCACTCTCCCAATCTTCGCCATTCTCGCACCTCTCATCGGGATGCTGGCGGCGCGTCTGCGTCAACGAATGCTGGTCGCCTACTGGTCCATTCTGGGCCTATTCGTAACGCTGGCAGGGGTCGCTTTGCTGATCGGCAGCGGCGTCACGACTCCAGATATTGTTTTTGAGGTTCTATCAATCGATAGCTATTCAGCCTACTTCACGATTGTATTTATTGTAATAACACTCCTCATCAGCGTCGCCTCAATAAACTACATGCGTGAAAACAAGAACCTTGACACGTACTTCGCTCTCCTTCTCCTTGCCACCTTCGGTATGATGTTAATCGCCTTCTCCGTTGACCTGATCCTTCTGTTTCTTGCGTGGGAGCTGATGAACGTACCTAGCTACGTCTTAACTGGAATTCAGAAAGACGATCCGATATCCAACGAGGCAGCATTGAAGTTCTTCATTCTCAGCGCGCTCTCGTCGGCACTCGATAATCTACGCTATTTCCTTAACGTTCGGGATAACTGGTACAACCAACATCTACGCGGTAGCTACCGCGATGAGCACCGCTCTACCGAAACTGGACCCGCTCGCCCTGCTCGCCATGGTTCTGTTCGTAGCTGGTTTTGGCATGAAGATAGCGGCGGTTCCATTTCACATGTGGATACCCGACGCGTATGAAGGGGCACCCATAACGATAGGCGCCTTCCTGGCTGCCGGAACTAAGAATGGGGGATTCGCCGCCGCAATCCGGGTCTTCGTAGTAGCGCTCATTGCACTCAGGCTGGATTGGTCAGGAACATTTGCAATCATCGCCATCCTCACAATGACGCTAGGAAATGTGGCGGCACTAATGCAGAAGAATTTCACACGACTACTAGCCTACTCAAGCATCGCCCAGGCAGGCTACATCCTAATTGGGCTCGCAGCGGCTAGCCCACTCGGCATTACGGGAGCACTGTTTCACATTCTCAATCACGGCGTTATGAAGACAGCTGCCTTCATTGCTGCAGCTGCAGTCTACAGCAGACTCTCAAATACAAACTTGGATTCCTTTTCAGGTCTGGCCAGAAGAATGCCAATCACCGCCTTCACGCTGTCCATCGCTCTATTCGCTCTAGCCGGAGTGCCACCGCTCAGCGGTTTCATGAGTAAACTCGTCCTCTTTACCGCGGCGGCAGACAGCAACCTATGGTGGCTAGCCTTGGCAGGTGTTTTGAACAGCGCTTTCTCGATGGCCTACTACGGCTGGGTGATTAAGAGAATGTACTTTGACAGCCCGCTCTATGAGCAGGCCCGCAATTTTCAAGAGGAGCACGTAGTCCAAGAGATGTACTTTAACGATCCCCACGTGACAGAAAGAATAAACGAGCCAAGATTACTGATGTGTGTTTTAGTAGTTTCTTCGATAATTATAGTCGTTCTGGGCGTGTATCCGGGTCCAGTGCTTGACTATCTCTCAAAGGTAGCCAACTACCTTATGCCAGTCGCGACACATATGGGCCCACGAGAAATCCCCGCTCTAAACCATCAAGCAGAAGCACCAATAAAATGCAAAGATCAGCAGATCTTGTCATAGTTGGCGCCGGTCCAGGAGGATTGTACGCTGCGCTTCAAGCCCTAGAGCGAGGTCTCAGCGTTCACATCTTCGACAAGAAGAACAGTGTTGGGATCCCAGTAAAATGCGGAGAATACTTCCCAGTTCGTAAGGAAATGGAGTATCTGCTACCGAGCGCCGGAGAATACATGCACGTATTTGACGTACCCCATGAGGCTGTTGACAATTCCTGCAAAACGATCCGCGTGATGTCCCCGAAGGGTCGAGAGTTCGAATTTGATTTCGAAGCATATGTGCTCGACCGAACCAGATTGGAACAGGGAATGGCGAAGAAGGTTGCAGCGTTGGGAGGTACGATCGAACTAGGATCCGCCGTAGACTTGATTCAACACGATGGAGAACTCCTAGTCGGAAAAAATGAATCCGACAGTATCAAGGCCAAGGTAGTTATAGCGGCCGACGGGTTTCCGTCTAGAGTTGCAAAATCAGCGGGGATTCTCACTGACGAATACATGACACCGAACAATATCGCAATTAACTACGAGTATTTGATGAGCGAATTGGGTGTTGATCAGTGCGTTACCGAGATGTATTTCGGAACAGAGTTTGCACCGGGTGGTTATGGCTGGATAATTCCGAAAGGAAATCGGACAGCCAATGTGGGAATAGGAATCCGTACCTCCTACTCACGACACAACGACGGCAAATCATACTTAGAGTTCTTCCTAGCAGTGCGACTTGACAAAGACGAAATTGACTCGGCGGAAAGCCCGGACCAATGATTGCGGATGTTCTGCCAGTAGATGGGCCGCTCAAACGCACGTTTTCAGACCATGTGATGGCGGTGGGTGATGCTGCAGCAATGGTCATGCCAACCAATGGGGGAGGAATATCAACAGCAATGATCACGGGCGAGATAGCAGGGCAGGTAGCGGCTGATCATGTGCAGAAGGGAATCCCACTTTCTGAGTATGAGAAACGTTGGAAAGCGGTTATGGGCCGAGAATTGCATGTATCAACGCAAGCTGAGGCGACTTGCTGATCCTGTTCATGAGAAATGACTTCAGTTTCCATCTGATTATGCGCTTTCTTGGGGCGAAAGGCATCAAGGATATAATTACCTGCAGGGTCCCGAAACGCCTCGGCGCACTGATCTCCTAGTCGTTCAGATTAAGCGAATCAAACTGTCAACTATCATCGCGAAGAAAAGAGCGAACAAGTAGGGGCTGGAAACTTTGAAGGCCCGATAAGCCATGTCATTGTCCGGATGCAGAAAAGCTTGATGTTGATGTAGAGCACCCAAAGCTCCGAAGGCGACCGCCATCGCAAGTACAACAGACCGAAACGGCCCTCGAAATAAGATCCAAAGCGAAAACGGAATCATCAAAACGACCGTCGAAACGATGCATCTCAGCGCTGTTCTGAGATTCGTAACCACAGGAAGCATCGGGACTCGCGCTCTCTCGTAGTCCTCTTTGGTGAAGATTGCAAGGCTCCAGATGTGACCAGGAATCCATAATACGACCAGGGCTGCAAGCAGAACCGGAAGAAGCTCAACACCACCCGTTACTGCACTCCACCCAAACATCACTGGCAGTCCTCCGCTTACTCCCCCAAGAATTATGTTGAGTGGGTTGCGCCGTTTCAGAAAAAGACTGTACACTAATACATTATCGATAATGCCAAGGCGATCCAGACGAATGAAAGAACGTTGATCGACTAAGCCAAGATCAAGCCGACCGCTGAGATCAGCAACCCCCACGCAAGTGCTTTTCTTGGGCGTATCCGCCCGCTCGGAATGGGACGGTGTTGGTCCTATGCATTATGGCATCAATGTCTCGGTCGACATAGCTCGTGAGAGTATCGCAGCCAGCACTAGCAGCAATGATCGAGACATTGCAGCAACCACGAAAAGTCGGGAGTCAGCGGAAAAAGAGTCTGCTTCCACGCAATCAGCATGGTTGCAACTGAAGTGAAAGCGAGGAGAAAGACTATCGGTGGTTTCGTGACCTCTACATAGTTCTTTACGGTTTGTGTAGACGTGATCTGCAAACTGCGTGCTCCTGAAATGATTAAGGCAGTACTTCAAGAATGCCGTGCATGTCACCATGCCCGGCTCCACAAAATATTGTACAGATTATCGTGTATTCTCCCGGCTTGTGTAGGCACAATTGTAACGGTAATCACTGTCCCTTGGCACGGTGACTGGAGCATCCATTATGCCCTGTATGAAGAAACCCATGTTGATTGAAAGATGGATCCTGTTGCAAATTCGCTCGCACGTGGAAAGTGACGTTATCTCCAACATGCACAACAACGGAGTCGTGCGAGTGTCGATGGTTCCGTTGATCATGAACGCCCACTGGTGCGGTAATTTCGACAACGATGTTCTGGGGACGTATGCGGAGGACCGATCTCAGCTGGCAGAACATAGTATTGGTAATAGAACATTCCCGTTCCCAGCAATAGAACCAAAAGCACTGCCGTCGCTCCAACCCATGGCCCGTGAACGCTTCTGCTTGTGTTGTGCCATCTAACCAATGCTCCGTTGACCTACTCTCAGCTCCAATCCGATAGAGATGTACCAGTATTCCAAACGCAATTAATCCAACTCCGATCTGCAGTAAGAGAACATTCTTGAATCCTGCTAGAAAGGCTTGGGATGAATATATGTCGAATACGACCTGAAATCCGAGCAGAGAGAGTACAACGGCACGCCATTCGTTCGATGTCATTTTGTAGATCGGGAATTGCTTCGCGCATGCGTCGTCGCACGCCTGGAGGCGGCGCCGTCGCTTTGAACCATAAGTAGAGAGGCATATGCAACTGCACCGATGAATACGACTGAACCGAAGAAGATGAACGGGTCGATTTCAAGTTGAGGGATGTCGTTGAGTGGGGGAAAATATTGTTGCGCCCGGAAGCCCCAGACTGTGGTTAACGCAACTTGTGCCAAGTCCAGCGACCCCCATAGCAGTGTAGAATGGTCTATCGCGGATCGAGAGTTTCTTGCTCGTATCTAGGAACGGCACAACAAGAAACACGATAACGAAGATCATGGGGATTAAGGCGCCTGCAAGAAATCGTCTATCCCTGTTCGGATTATGGCGTACATTCCAGTCAGGTACCATTCAGGCATCGTTATTCCGGCTTCGGCTGTTGGGATGAACTTCGCTCCTAGCTCAACTGGGAACAGGCCGCCGACAACCATGATTGTTCCAGCAACCATTGAGACAACTGGTATATCCAGGACCAAGTATCGTGGGAAGTGCACCATCATTATCAGGATCATGAGCATTGGAAATATGAATACGTGAACGGCGTAGAACCGCAGATAAGGTCTGCCAGACCGGTTCCGCCATGAGACGAAATGCTTCGGGGCCCATTATCGGCGTGCTCCTAGCTAGAGCCCTTCCGATGTTGATTGCCAACATTCCTCGTACGTTGAGTACGCAAATCATATCCAGTGTATGCTTCAATTATCGTTAGAATGCCTATGATTATTCCAGTTACCCAAAGCACCTCGTAGCGAAGCTTGTACCGGCCGAGAAGTACTGGTAGAACATGTGGGCAACAGCCAACAGAACCATTGCGTTCGAGGCGTGGTAGTGGATGTTACGCAGTGCCGACCCGAATGGGCACGACATTGTTGATGTACTGACGCTATCATATGGAGAGGTGACAGCTCCGGTTACTGTGTTGAAGAAAACGTAGGGGCTGTAGTATAGCATGAGCAAGGCTCCAGAGATTCCGAGGATGCCGAACACTGTGAACGTCAGGAAGCCAAGAAACCTAGCGGACTCACGAATCTCTTGGGAAGTGTGAACTTCAGCCCCATGAATATTGTTCGCTCAAGTCGCTGGTTGAGCCAGTCGACCATGAGCTGGACTGGGTTCTTTTCTTCACTTTGCTGGGGCCGTTGTGCTGCCATAACCAATATCATCCAAGTTTACGTTTACAGCGTAAATGCTATCACCATCTATCCGCAATTCCACGGTCGGCAAGTAGCGGGCAATCTGGGCTGCTGGGCCTGCGATCGGCCAACCATCAGTCGGTCTGTAGTTGCTTCCGTGGCATGGGCACCCGATTAGTCTGGGAATTCGAGAGGTAGGATACTAAGCATTGGAGGTGAATGCAGGTTCTGTTGTAAGCTACGAATTCACTGCCCGCTTGTTGCGCCAAGTCAGGACGGCAAGTGGATCAGCATATTTGTGTAGGTCGGGTCAGTGGTGAATGGAAACCAGAAAACGTTGAGCCGTTGACGGGAACGTCGGATCGTCTTCGCAATCAAGACCGGCTTGAATGTGTGGGAGACTTGAGGGATCAGATACGATCCAGTGGCAATGAATGGCGCAGCAGCGAGAACGGCTGAGACACCACCCATTATCTTGAGGAAATCCCGCCTGGAAAGCCCGGTTTTTTGCTCGTGCTGGTGACGCTCCATCGAATTCGGTCCGGAAATCGCTTCCACAACAATTCGCGAGATCTGAGCAGGAGAGGCAGGCGTTAGAGAAGTTTCGACCCCGATACGTTATGCTTCTTCTTTGAATTACCGATTGATCGGCGACTCGGAGTCATCTATCTCCGCCTTTTCATTGGTCAAGACGCAAAGTTTCGTTCGACTAAGAAATCATGTTCATTTAAGTCTTTCAGAATCACGAAAGTGTCCAAGCATCCTCATCAATGAAACCTCGCTAACTTCCAGAGATTGCAAGCACCTGAACGGTGCGTCAAGTATCGTCGGCACCGTTTCAGATTAGCATGAATAGCTTTAAGCCTTAGGCTTCCACGCGAAGATTCTCACTGGAGAATTTGAATTTCGTGAAACATTTTGGCATTCAGGATGCTGCGCTCGCAACTGACCTCTACGAGCTTGACCATGGCTGCCGCTTACTTTGACAACAATGAAACCGGCGAGGCAACGTTCGAGCTATTCGTCCGCAATCTCCCTAGAAACCGTTCGTACCTGATCGCTGCTGGCCTGGAGCAAGCTACAGACTACCTGAGCAGCTAAGATTCAAAAAGGATCACGTCGATTTCTCAGAAAGAATCCGAGCTTCAAGAACGTGAGCAACGACTTCTTCGACTACCTGAAGAACTTCAAGTTCAGCGGGGACGTTTGGGCCATCCCCGAAGGAACCGTATTCTTCACCGATGAACCCGTTCTGCGGAGTAACCGCACCAATGATTCAGGCGCAGATCGTTGAAACTTATCTGCTTTCAGTAATCAATTTTGAAACGCTAATTGCAACAAAGGCTTCACGAGTTGTTCAGAGTGCTAGAGGAAAAGGCGTGGTGGAGTTCGGATCCAGGCGCGCCCATGGCCCAGAGGCAGCTCTGCTTGCCGCCAGAGCCAGCTACATAGGAGGATGCATTGGCACCTCGAATGTTCTAGCAGGATACCTGTTTGGCATTCCAACATACGGAACAATGGCTCATTCTTTTGTAATGAACTACGATTCCGAGGAGGAAGCTTTCCAACGTTTCTGCAATGTCTTTCCATCAAATCGCTCAATTCTCATAGACACATACGACACTGTCGAGGGCGCCAAGAAGGCTGTTTCCTCAGGATTGGCCCCGTCGTTGGTCAGGCTTGACAGCGGAGATCGATATGATCTGAGTGTCGAAAGTTAGGAAGATCCTGGATGACGCGGGACTAAAGGATACAAGGATCTTTGTCAGCGGAGACCTTAACGAATTTGTGTTGGATGACCTAACATCACGTGGCGCTCCAATCGATTCATTCGGCGTAGGCACCGAACTGGTTACCTCACGAGACGACCCTGCCCTATCAGGGATATACAAACTGGTTTCTGTCAAGAGGGATGGGAAAACGATCTATCGAGCCAAGACAAGCGAGGGAAAACGAACAATTCCTGGAGCCAAGCAGATCTACAGAAAATACTATGCAAATGGAGAAATACACGGCGACACACTTACAATCGAGAACGAGGAAGCTCCCGCGGGAATGGTTCCCCTTCTTTTCAAAGTGTTCAACCATGGAAGATTGGCCTGCGATTTGCCCAGTCTCAACACCATCAGAGACAAGGTTATGAAGGAAGTGGCAACGCTCCCTGCAAGATACAGGGATCTGACGAGACAAGAAAAGCCTCCTGTAACACTAAGTTCGAAGCTTGAACAGCTAACTAATTCACTCTGGACCGCCCGTACCAGCACCGGCCACTAATGTTGACAAACCAAAACTCGGCAGTCCACATTTCCTTGATTCGAGTGGAGTTGGTTGAGAACGATAGGGGAATTTTCTGTGGGCACTAGCTTATCGTGGAGCGCCTACCAGAAAAGCGACCAGCCCAATTATGAACCATAACAAGACAATTCTCTTGAGTCCTTCTGCACTTTCGCGAGAATTATCCTTCAGGAGCGCTATCGAAGAAGCCAATAAGCCAATATCCGTCACGGCCACCAGTGGAATGAACCAAAAAGTAACTAGTTTCAGTAACACGGGGATCGGACTCAGTAAAGTCGCAGAAATATAGAATGCTGCAGCTACAACTGCTGCAGTTTTGCCACCGAAACGAACCGCTAATGTTCGCACATTCTGTATTCTGTCGCCTTGGATGTCAACGATCCCCTTCGTTACTTCTCTGCCAGTGTTCGAAAGAAACACCATTGCCACGAAAAGTAGAACGTTCAATTGCACTGCGTCGGTGACAACTACGCTCCCGTATACGAACGGTATCGCCACACAAGAGCTGACTAGAAAGTTGCCCGGTAATCCGCTTCGCTTTCCAGCGATCGTATAGGCTGTGAAGATCAGCCACGAGACCACTGCTATGAAGAGGGAAAAGATACTTGTCAAATATGCAGTCCCAAAACCGATCGGGGCCAGGATAAAGGCGAAAACTAACGCTTCTCCAGGTCTAATCAAACCACTTGGAATCGGCCGATTCGGCTCATTTATGGCGTCAATATTTCTATCGTAGAAGTCGTTTGCAGCCATAGATCCTGCTGTAAGCGTAAAACCAGTCACGAAACCATAGATTAGGTTCACCCAAAGAAAGCTTGATGCGCCTGTACTTGCGAGTATAGCGCCCACTGTTACCGCAAAACCCATCATGAGGCAGTTCACTGGACGCATTATCGGAATGTATGCTCCCAGCTTGCCCAAAGTTCAAGCCTCAACTATCCTGCGACAAAGGAGAGTGGCAATTGGAAGTAGACTTATTGAGTTATGTGTTTAGCTGATTCTTCTAATATCAACGAGAACGTGTGGCTCCTTGGCAGTTGCTGCCTCCGCTGCACGACGTAACCAAATCGAAGCTGCGCCCCAAAGGTATAATTACAGCGAGTTTCAACGCTACCAAAATCCAGAGCCAAACGCGAAGTGATCCCTTGAAACGTACGATCGCCACATACATGCTACTTGTCGGGTTGACTGCAACGATGATAGGACTTTATCTGGGCGAATCCAAAGTGCTCTCAGGGATCCTAAGCAATTATACTGCTCTCCTTCCATGAAGGCTAACGAATTGTCACAGCCAGCAAAAGAGGATCCGAGAAGATTCAAGTTCAAATGGACGCTTCCTCGATTCATAGTTCAGCTGCTTTCACTTCTCGCGGTCAACGCCCTGGCCTTCACTCTAATCTACCCGTACCTGAATCTGAAGGCAATTCCGTTCGCGCTGCCGATACTTGCCAGTGTTAACTCGCCCTACTCGGCCATCTCCGGTTCACTTGACGTCATTCAACTGGAATTGTCGCAGCCCGAATTTCCCTGGATCGCGGTAGGCTTCGTTTTCTTGATCGGCGCCGTCGTTGGCAGAGCCTTCTGTGGTTGGGTCTGCCCGATCGGGTTCATCCAAGACACCATAACCACCCTAAAGGGGGGAAAATTGGATTCTGTTAATCCGCGAACTCACAAGGCCTCGAAGAATTTCAAGTATCTACTCCTATTTGTTACGGTTCTAATCAGTGGAACGCTCGGCTTAGCTCTATATTTGGGGGTCGGGTCAGACTATGAAGCTGCTCTTGGAATTCTTGCGACTGGGCCGTTCATCGCTATCTCACCTGAAGGCACGTTGTTCGGCACTATACCGACTCTACTTACGCTGGCTCGCGATGGCCTTTCATCGTTCCTTGCCAGACCGCCCACTATTCAAGAAGTTTGGGCTCAGCTAAGTCGGACCCCTCCTTTGCTGGCTGTTCGATTGTTCATTTTGCTTGTATTCTTCGGCGCGGCTTGGGGAGTTCCACGTTTTTGGTGTCGTTACATCTGTCCCACGGGTGCGTTGATGGCGATTTTTCAACGGTACAGTTTGGCCGGAATAAAGAGGGATCCAGTCAAGTGCATGAAGTGTCCCCACTGCGAGGTGCGATGCCCTATGCAAATTAGTATCCTCGACTTATCTTGGGAGAAGTTCAACGACCCAGAGTGCATAATGTGCATGGAATGCGTGGACGCATGTCCACACAGCTCGCTCAGTCTGAAGTTTCCATGATACTGGATTCCCATGTATGACTTGATCGTCGTCGGAGCAGGTCCCGCAGGCGCGTCCGCTGCTAGAACGGCGGCTAAACAAGGACTGGACACGCTCATTCTAGAAAAGGAACGATTACCAAGAAGCAAGTTATGTGGCGGAGGACTCACCCAGAAAGTTTTAGCCAAATTGGACTTCAAGCTTCCAAATGATTTGATTGAATACGAGGCGAAAGCAGTGAGGATCCATTTGGGCGAAAACCTTCACACGTTCGAGACAAAACACGCTCTTGTATACATGACCTCTCGATCCAAATTCGACTCGCTCTTAACGCAGAAGGCGGTTGACGCGGGAGCCACACTCAAGGACGGAACCATGGTTCAAAATGTGGAAGCAAGGGCGACCCACGTCGATGTGAACACATCGATTGGCAATTTTCGCTCGAAGATCGTTATAGGTGCTGATGGCATGGGAGGTCCAACAGCGCGGACCGGGGGATTCTACGAGAGATGGAAACCCGATCAAGTAGTTTACGCAATTGAGAGTGAAGTGTATGTCGGCGAGAAGGGGATTCGAGACTTCGTGGAAACCATCGCTACTTCGATCTCTACTTCGGAGTCTCATCAGCAGGTTATGGATGGGTCTTCCCGAAAAATGATCATTTAACCGTCGGCGTTGGATGCAGGCTAAGTAGACTCCGTGACGGGCAGGAGCTTCTCAAGGCTTTCACAAAACGCGTGAACGGCCTTGAAACGTTTGAGATACCGAAACCTCAAGCACACTTGATCCCGCTGGGAGGAGCAGCAGAAGTTCCTAAAGCTAGAGACAGAATACTGCTGGCTGGAGACTCCGCTGGATTCGCAGAGCCTCTGCTGGGTGAAGGAATTTACTTCTCGATCTGGGGCGGGCAAATCGCTGCGGACGTTGCTGCCGAAGCCTGTGAGCAGGAAAAGTTCGACAGAGAATTTCTGTCGCAGTATGAGCGAAGGTGCTGGAACGCTTTCGGTACTGGACTTTGATGTTGCATATCGCATCGCATGCATGAGCTACCTTGAGCAATATGACATGGATCGAGTTTCGCATTTCTTTTTTGACAACAAGAAGTTTCAGGACGTGATGGTCGGATTGATGGATGGCAGCCTTCGCTACCGAGATGTCCAAGTGAAGTTGGCTTGGCCCTACTTCAAATACCGCCTCGCTAGACTTGGTTTCATTCTCTCCTGAAAAGAACCCATATGCTGAAAGCTCGGAACGGACATCATTAGAGTCGGAAATCAAAATGGAGCTCACAGTTCATCAGTTCCGAATTCTACAGTCAGGCAAACCATTCTCCCTGAGCTAGGCGTTGCTGGTCAGGAGAAACTAAGAAGTCAAAGGTCACCATCGTCGGCCTGGGAGGATTGGGAAGCGTCTCAGCACTCTTTCTGACCTTGGCCGGCAGTCGGGACGTTGCGCTTGGTGGACCAAGACACTGTTGAGCTGAATAATCTTCACAGACAAGTTCTCTACACTCTGGCCGACCTAAGGTACCCGAAAGTGGAGGCAGCTGCGCGTCACATCAGAGAGATCAACCCAGAAACAAGTGTCGAGCCTATCCCTGAGAATCTTGATTCAGAAAACGTTGCCTCATTGCTAGCGGGACTCGGATTGCGTCGTTGACGGACTCGACAACATGCAGACCCGGTATTTGATCAACAAATACTGCGTTGAAAGCAAGATCCCCGTTCATTTTCGGGGGCGCCATCGGCATGGAAGGAAACGTGGCCGTTCTCAAAGAGTCCTGAGACACCATGCCTCGAATGCGTTCTTCCAGGTTTGAATGATGCAGAGCTTCCCACATGTGACACTCGAGGGGTTCTCGGCGCGACGACTGGAATCATCGGGGCAATTCAATCCATGGAAACCATCAAGGCCCTCGCCGGAATCGAACCGCAATCGAAGGGAAGATTGATGATCTTCGACTTCGCACAGTCGGAATTTCGAACGGTTGACCTTCAGAATCCGCCCAGACTGCCCCGTTTGCCAAATTAAGCCTATTCAAGTTGAAACGCGTCAGAGGCGGCTTGCGTGGCTGTGCGGTTCGGACACGGCGAACGTGAACCCAGAAACACCACTCTCGCTCAACCTGCAGACCTTGAGCAATGCCATTGGCCGCGAACATAAGGTTGTCTTGACGACGCCGATGGTGCTGGTTTTCGACTTCAAAGGACATGAAATTAGCCTGTTCGGAAAAGGGAGAATGTTGATCAAGAATGTGCACAGCGAAAACGAGGCCTTGGAGATCTCAGAAGCAGTCACGAGAATCATAGGCGAGTGATCAGAAGATTTGACGCTGCAGGCTCCATCCGCAGTCGAGAAGAAACCTACTGACTTGAAGCTTCTCGGAAAGCTGTGTTCCTGTTTCTGGGGGTATCGATTCCCCAGTTGCCGCCTGGCTTCTGATCAGGAAAGGGAGTTGTTCCAATCTTTGCGTACTTCGACAACTACCCTCTCTGCGACCAGGCCGCTGAAGGAATTGCTTTGGAATCCATCCGAAAAGTGTGCTCCGAAGAGAAGATCACAGGCACGAAGATCTACGTGGTTTCACATTCCCCAGACCTTCAGGAGATCGTGTCCAAATGCCCGCCGAAGTTTGCATGCATGCTCTCAAGGCGAATCATGTTCAGAGTCTCAGAGCAGATAGCGATCAGAGAGGGTTGTGGAGCCATTGTTACGGGCGATGCGATCGGTCAGAAAGCCAGTCAGACACTTCAGAATATTGTCTCAGCTGATTCTGTGCTGAAGACAAGTGCAAGTGCTCAGACCGTTGGTGGGGATGAACAAACTGCAGATTGAACGATATGCGAAGAAAATCGGAACCTACGAGATTTCGATCCGCCCAGGCGTTGCGAGTTGTGGCGTTCCAACGAGCAACCCTAGTACTTCTGCAAAACGTGATCGCTTGAATGAGATTGAGACCGCTTTGGACACTCAAGGAATGGTGAGTCGGGCTGTTGAGAATGCCCGAATCATCACGCGTTTGAGATCCTATCCCGAAATCTCTTGGACTAAGCTCATCATCTCTGCAGCCGCCTCTCTTGCGATTGTTTCCGACTTGGCGTTTCTGACCAACATGCGGCCGTCGCCTCTAATGTGATTTCCTGGCCGCCCTGATTCCTTACAACCGCGAAATGCGGGGTCCACATGACTAATTCATACTCCTCCGGGGGATTCTCTCTGATCTTTGCGAAGTTGACTCGGATTCTCTTCTTGGGTATGGCCTCGAGGGAAAGATGATCGGAACATAGCTTGAAGTAGATTTGTTCCGATGATCTTTCATATCTCTGACCATCATTGAAATAATCCGCCTCTTCTAGGCATCTCATGACTTCGCGATCATTTGCCGGTTTCGAGTGAGAGTTGTGATAGCCTCAGGTGCAGGTTTATTAGAGCTTTTGAGTGAACGATTCGATGCCGGGGGAACGCCGGGGTTGGTCTTTGGAATCGCCTTGGTCCACCGAAGGCCGAACGGTTCAGGCGGCGGGCTGCAGAACGCTTGCCGCAACCCGCAGTATAGAAGCGATTCGCTGAGGTGGGTTCAATTCCCATCCCCGGCTCCATAATACTAACTCGGAGCCAGTGCATTTTTAGTATAGGGACCAGCTTGCTCGAAATCCAGCTAGGGATGAGGCCGAATTGAGGCAGCAACTAGACGTTCACAGCTCAAAACACCGCTACGAACTGGCCCTAGCCAGAGTGAAGAACGACCCCACTATCTCACCACATAACCGCAAAGTCATTGTCCGGTTCATCTGGGACCTGCACGGTGAATGAATCAGACTCGCGAGGCTCATCAAATACCTAAATCTGCTCCCAGCAATCGCTCGCATCCTCAAGAAAGATTTCGATAAAGCCACAGAGAAAGACCTACGCAAGCTCCTAGCTGAAATCAACCAGTCCAATTACGCTGAATGGACCAAATCAGACTACAGGGTGACGCTGAAACGGTTCTACAGGTGGCTGAGACACATGCCGAGAAAGCAGGATCCACCCGAAACCGCTTGGATAACCGTAGGAACCGGAAACAAGCAAGTTCTCCCAGAAGAACTACTCAACGAAGACGACGTAGCCAAGATGCTTCTTGCCTGCGAGAGCTCCAGGGACCGCGCGTTTCTTCTCTGCACGGATGAGACTGGAGGACGAATTGCGGAACTTCTGAACCTCCAAAGAAAACATGTCTCATTCGATATGTATGGGGCAATTCTCATAGTTTCCGGCTGAGTTTTGTTAAAAAAAGAGAGTGGTGGTTTTCGCAGACCAGGATCTTGAAATTGAGAAGCTAAGTTTTCTTTACTGCGTCCTTGATCTTTGAGGCAAGAGTCATGGCCTCAGCTCTGTGGGCCTGCATTGTATGAGTCGTTGCCTGTTGGATGACAGCGCTTGTTGTGTCAGCGGTTGTCTCAAAAGGACATTGCAGTCCGACATCTGAACATTTGAACTTAAAACCCAAACCGATTCACCTCCTAGAGGATCGCATATAAGGCAGAATTGTGTGTGTCAACTTGAACTAATTAATGTCTAGCTGAACTCTGCTTTGACGGCAACTTATCTTAGGGAAGAATTGTTTTTTTGTAAGATGATAAGAATGCGCGCTGCATTCGTTCATCTTATATGCAACAATTGTCCAACCTGAAAACGATGAAAAATCATGGTTAGCGTAACAGCGATAGTAGTAGAGATCGTCGTCGGAGCAATAATCCTCGCCCCAGTTCTGTGGCTTGTCGGACGAGCAATCGTAGGCAAGACAGCAAGTCTAATGCACGCAATCTGGATAGTGGTACTCGGCGTAATCATCAACGCGATTCTCGGCGCATTCGTTCACGGCCTACTTGGACTACTCGTAACCCTAGTTGTATGGATAGCACTGATCAAAGAATTCTTCAAAGCTAGTTGGGGTAAAGCAGCAATCGTCGGCATAGTAGCAATAATCGTCCTAGCCGTCATAGCAGTCATACTGGCAGCCCTGGGCTTCTCAGCTCTAATGGGGCTTGGCGGACTCTAGAAATAGTGCGTAGGTGAATCGAGCAAAGAGAGGTGATTTGTTTATGCCATTAGGAAAGTATGAGATCTACAAGGATCATGCGGGTAAGTTCAGGTGGAGATTGAGAGCTTCAAACGGTGAAGAAATCGCTTCCGGTCAAGGATACGATTCAAAAGAAGGATGCAAGGACGGAATCAAATCAGTCAAGAAAAACGCTACGTCAAAGATCGTGGACATGACTGAGTAGACCTTCTGCCACCAGAAGTTCATTCCCTTCTTTTTCTCACCTGCCTATTCTTCTTCCACTTGAATGAATTTGAACCGTCGTCGTTCAGGAATTTTTCTCTGTGTGTGGTATAGCTGGTGCGCACACACACACAGAAAACTACCAACCTAACGGTTCAAATCACGTCTGCACCAGCGACAACGCCCCCGATTGAAAACGCCTGCAAACACGCAAGGGCAGAAGATGAGTTCAAGAAGAAGCGGAACGTAATCCGAAGCATCATTACCTCGGTTCAGGGCCGCATGGTCTGTTTTGAAAAAAGTAGTTATCGTACTAACGGTTACTGCGTGTTTGCCCATTCAGGTAAATTATTTAAGCCAAGCCTAGAGTCCAATTTACGGGTTTCATTTGTCCTTTCACTGGAAGCTCGTTCTCGCGATTTGTCTGATAACACTGGTTCTGGTGGGTGTGATTCCGTTTCGAGTTTGGGGGCAACCTCCTGACCTGACTCAAGAGGAGGCTGCGTATCAGCAGGCGTTGCAGTATATTGAGCAGCATCGCAAGAATGGTGTTACCATTACCGTTCTGGACTCGTCGGGCCATCCGGTCAAGAATCTGAATGTCTCCTACCAACAGACCAGCCACGATTTCAAGTTCGGTTTTGAGGGATTTGCCAGAGCAGCCGAGAATAATCCTCAGGCCCAAAAAACCTACAGCGATTTGTGTACATTCATGAACGCCACGATAAAGTTGATCTGGAACCAATGGCCCCAAGTCGAGCCTCAAAGAGGCGTCTACCGTTGGGATGCGTATGACAACCCTTTCAAACAAGAACGCAGCCTCTGCCCCACGGCGCGTTTCATCATAGTCTTTCGCACTCTCGCCGAGGCGGATCCCTATGATCCGTATCCGAGCTATCCAGCCTGGGCTAACATGCAACAATTGTCAAATCCCGCTGTCTTCGACCAGTTCAAGAAGGATTTGTATGATTACGTCTACCAGAACGTGAAGCGTTATGGAAACATGGTGGACTATTGGATTACGGAGACGGAACCTGACCTAGACCCATCTTGGACAGTTCTGATGGGAAATATGCAGAACTCTATCGATGTCGACCGGGTTGAGGTTCAAGCAATTAGAGATGCACAGCAGGATGCGAAGGTTCTCTTGATGGTTGGTTTTGACTTGAGCGGGAGTTCCTATGCGGGGCGCTATGTTGCTTCACGTGGACATTTTTCGCCCTATGATTTTGCTCACATGGCTCTCGTCAGCGGTCTTCGAGTGGACGGGTTCTCTGTCGAAGCCTATCCGGGTGGTCCGCCCAACGAGAATGAGAATCACACACCTTCATTCTATAAAGCAAAGATTCAGCAACTGCAAAGCCTCGGCAAGGGAGTCTTCATTCAGGAAGGAGGCTACCCGGCATACGACTGTCAAAGTTGCCATTGGACGGCGTGGGGGACGACCTATGATGAAACCATGCAAGCGGACTGGGTGAAGTACATGGCTACGCTTCCGTTCGGAATGGACAACACCTTAGGTGATCATCTCCTAACTATGGTTGACATTCAAACGCAGGGAAAGGCGGGTGAATTTGATGAAATGGGTCTTTTCACACAGGGCGGCGATCTGAGACAATCATATTCCGTCTTTCTGGGGTTGATGCAAATGTTCAGGACGAAGGGCAGCGCGTTGACTGATGATAAGGGTCAGATTGGTTTTCGTGGGTTTGCTGGTTACTACACGGTGACCGTTACGGCCTCGAGTGGCCAGCGAAGTAACCTCAGCATTCACGTCCAGCAGTTGTCGAACAGCACCTACACGAGGCAACAGAACTTCGTAATCACATTGCCGTCGCAGGGCATTACTCGTCTCACTACGGCAAAGGCGATGACTTCCAGCGAGACTACGACTAAACCCATCGTAACGGGCGCGCCCAGCAATACTTTGATAGTTGCGGCGGTCGTCGCGGTAGCTGTCGTGGCTGTTGGTGTGTACTTGTTACGCCGCAAACACCCAACAAAAACCTAAACGCTGAAAACACACACATGAAAACAAGGCCGGTTCAAATTCAATCGGCCGCACCAGTAGACCCACACACACTTTCCTAACGACGAACAACGACGCCAGCACCAAGAGCCCCGCGCTAAGGAGAAAATCACTAATCTGATCTGCTCGACTGTTCGCGCTTACCCCTTTCTGCACTTTCTTCCAAGAACTTTGGCAAGTCCGCATACCATTTCAGGTCATCTTTCTTTGCAAAAGCTCTGACGTGTATTCGATGATCTCGATTTGTTTCCTTTGCTGGTTGGAATCTCTTCGTTACTGCTGCATATCGTGAACGTTCATCTGCCGTCAGACTCTCACTGGGCATCGGCAGATTGATCAAATTCGGATTCTCCAGAAGATTAAGCTGGTTCTCAAGGACGTTCTTCAGAAGGGCTTGAATCCCAACGATCAGAATCCTATACGCTTCTAGGATTCTCGCACTGTAAGGAACAGTTATGACTTCCTTCAAAGGTGATCTTTTGTCATGTAGGACGAAGACTGCAGACTCCACATCGGCCAAGAAATCTATGTTTCCCGCAGTTTTTTGCACGTACGGGATGATTGCGAATCCATGTTTGTACTTATTGTACAAGGTCCAGTGCTGTTTTCTGAATTTTGCTATTTCGTGGTATACTCGTCTAGCTTCCTGTTGTACGCTCTGAAGCACTTTGTTCACTACTTCATAGTCCGATGCGGACAGACGAAGCGAGTCTGCGGTCGGAAAGGATAGAACTCTAAGAAAATCTTCACCGTTTAATTCATCGAGGTCCCTGTAGAATTGGCCGACCTTATTGCTGCTACCTTCATCAAGGAATATGTTACACAGCTCCTTGATTCCTGTTCGCATTGATACAGAGAAGAGTCCTAGGTCCTCGATCATCATGCAAATCTTTGAGATTATTTCAATTTGCAACAGGTGTTGTATGGCCGCCTTTCTGTCAGGAGTCGAATCTGCAAGTACGCGGCCTTTCAGTATGTCCTCCATGCGGTCGAATAAGACTCTGAGAATGATGCCTCTTTCATAGACTGGCAAATCCAAGTAGGTCTTGAGGAGGAAATAATTCTCGAAACCGATTTCATGTTCTATGCGTTCAATGTTGCGCTCATCTTCTTTATCCTCAATCTTGCTTGACGCCGAAGAGATTAAGAAATCACCTGTGGTCTTGAAAACGAAACTACGATGACCTGTCATCTTTGCCTCTACGCGTTTGCCGGACTTGTAGAATTCAGCAGTCCTAAGGTACATTCTGAGTAGAGGAATATTCGACACCTCCATGAGCACAATCTCTTTGGTTTCACCTGCGTTGACTTCCTGAAAAGGACAATCTGCATCCATCGAAAGAGTTGATCCTTTCTCATTCTCCCATCCAGGGATAATTAGCTGAATCTTCAGTACTCCACTAGCTGACTGGACACTAGGATTCCTGATAGCTAGTACTAGAGGGAGCGCTTTACCTGTCCGTTCTGGCTCTGCTCCCAAGCATCGTTTCTTGAAACTGTTGACTTGCTCCCAGATTACTGGATAAAGCAAGTCAGGTACTGATTTCAAAGTGCTTTGGTCTATGTCTAGGAACTGAATTCGGAAATCCATTTCCAACTAGCTTACTCTTCCAATCTTATCTCGAATTCTTGAGGGCACTCTGAGCGACAGGGCATTCTCTGCATCGCGGCGCAAGTAATGGAGAGTACTCCTCCCAATACCAAGCTGTTCTGCCTCCGACTGACTAAGGGCCACAATTCTTGTTATCAGCGTGGGTCGGGTAGAGCTGTGAGAAAAGTTCGCGCTGTCTCGAAATGGCTTCCTTGATTTCACTCGACACTCGGTTGCCGCCATTATAGTCCAGCCATTGCCCGTAGAGCCAGAGGTAAACGTCAATTTCCTTGTAATTTGGAGGCGGATTAGCTTCCCGAATCAACTTGTCAAGTGACAACTGGAATTCTGCATAACTGAATTTCCCTTGGCGCTCCAGCAGGTCTCCTAGAGCTTTGTCGGCGAACTTGTCGTAGATGGCGAATCGCTTAGGGCGATGAAAGTGGCAAAACTTGCTAGAGAAGACTGGACCCAGATTCAATCTTCTTCTTTTGCCAACTTTCTTGATTTCCATGTTGGCAATCTCTCCAACCAAGGTCGCTGGCTCAACGCGATCGAATTTTTCATCCACCTTGGCACCGATTATCAAGCCCGCAACTTCCCACGGATCCATCGCTAGTCTGCAGTTGTGCAAACTGTCCACCATGACAACCTTGTACGCCACATCACGTGAGTTTATGTTTTCCTTCAATCGCTCGAATTCTCTGTAGAGGACTTCGTCCACGTAGATCCATGTCAGTTCCGCGCGTATTTTCTTGGCTGCGTCAATATTCCCAGCGTTTGGGATCTTCAAGAATGAATCTTCACTCCTGTTGTAGCCCTGATGAACTTGAATTACAGACCACGATTTTCTGTCGAATTTGCTCATGAACCCTGAAAGAGCCGCCACGCGAGACATTCTTTCTCAAGTAGTGGAGTGTGCTTTTCCCAATGCCACGCTTTCTTGCTTCAGACTGGCTAAGAGAGAGGATTCTTGCTCTCAGCTCGCGATCGTCATGCCTTAGCAGCTTGATTTCAGGATCAGAAAAATCAATTGTACGTGTTCTATTTACCAGCATCCGTCCGAGTTCGGTTGTCTTCTGTTCAATGACCGTATCCCACTTCAGAACCCGCCCCCTGTAGCTTGCACCTGAATTGAATCGTTCACGAACAATGTCGATGAATCGCTGCCTCGCCTCAGGCTGAAAGCGATACCTGTAATCATCCCCCGTGAAGTAGAAATCTGAAAGCTTCAAAGCCTCCGACTCAAACGCCCCGATAACGGACATGTCGGAAAGCCATCTGAACGGCTCCTGCAAATCATAAACCAACGACTGCTTCGTTTGATAATCACTGAAATCATGTAAGAACCCCACCGACGGCTCTAACCCCACTGCGTTGATTGCTCGCCTGCATTCCCCTTCAAGAACTCCGTAAGCGTAATTCAACGCCAAGTTCACCGGATCAGACGCATTATTCTGATGACTCGAAGTCATACGACCCTGAAAGTCGAGATGTTCAGGCATCACCTTACCGAATGCTTCCCAGTAGCGCCTAGCCACACGTCCTTCCACCACTCGCAAGTCAGGAACAGTGTTTGCTGTTCTGAGTTTTGATGCCTCAAGCTTCGTTACCCAAATCTCTCTATGAATATCATAACGTTCACCCAACCAATCCAAAACCTGCAAGCTCCTAGCAATCTTCGCCTGAACAAGCGCTCTAGCAATCTTGAACCTCTTCTTCGGATCACTAGCAGCTTGGAACTGCGCAGCCCTAACATCAGCCTTCACAGGAATCGGAGGAAGAATACTAGAGATGATGGTGCCGTCGAAGCCAATTACAAAAACAGGAACTTTATGCTTCGACAGCCAGTGAAACGCCTGCAATGAAATGTATCCGCTGTGTCCATCAATAATTATGCTGCTGTAGGGGAAACGTCGAGGACGAAAACCATTCGATGATTCAGCTCTACCATCTTCTCGTCCATTTATGACTTCAAGCTCAGATCTTGACTTGAGATTGTTGGCGCGGATTTTCACACCCCAACCTGAAAGATGAAGAGGATTCATGGTCGAGTTCCACCTGTTTCCGATATGACTTCTTTCATTGAATTGAGTAGATTTTGAAAGATCGACATCACTTTCTTTGGGTCATCTTCTGAATCGGCATGTATCTCTTTGATGAATGGCGCCAATTTCTTCATTACCTCTGCCTGGAGCAATTTCCCGCTTCCATCTCTATGTCTTCTAAGCCATCGCAGAGTGTCATCGCTCAATACCAGAGTCATATAATCAGTCATCCACTGCAGAAATTCTGCAAAGAACTCTGGCGACTCTTTCGCAAACTCAGCGATTTCCAGCATAGACTTCGCCGAAGAGTAATTTCGTGTGAGTTGCCCTACTACCTGAAACGCCTTCGCAATTGATTCTCGGCGCATTCTCTCCTGGCCTTTTCCTTTGTCCGTAAGAACGTACTCGATCCGTCTACCTTTGATTTGGCGAGCAACCTCGCCGGCCTTCTCCAATTCCTTCATGTAGATGCTTAGTACGGGACGTGACAACTCCACCTTCCTCTCCAACTCGCCGAAGGTCTGACCAGCTTCAGTCAGGGCAGTCAGGATTCTTCGTCTGTTCGCAGATTTTGTGGACTTCTGCCTCCAAAACGGGTCGCTCTGCATTGGATGCATGTCAACTAATTCCTTGAGGTCGGAGAAACCTGTCGCAAGGATGACTTTGCTCTGCATTCGTTTCACTTCCTGTGCATCTACGGCGTTTGGGAAATCTAAGATAGCCTTCTCCCACTTGAAGTACGATTTCTTTTCGCGTTTGAAGATCAGAAAATCCTTCGAGTCAACAGCTGGCAGGTCAAGATTCTTGTCTGCCTTGAGTTTGTTCAACATGTACGCCTGTCGGAGAGAAATCGCGAGTTTGCGTTGGTTGCGTTTTGCAACTTCAAACAGGGTCCTTGTGCGATCAACGTCCGTATGACGGAAGCTGGCAAGCACTAAATTCTGTGTCGTGCCGACGACTTTGTTTATCTTTTCATTGACCTCGTGCTCAGTTGAGAAATCAGCTCCGATCAGGTTCGTGCCTTCACAAAGCATGGCTATGGGTTTGTTTTCAGCAGCGGCCTTCACGAAGTCACGAGTCATTTCAGATTTGGTGCCATGTATTCGGAAGTCTCCGGAGTAGATTACTGCGCCTTCAGTTGTGTGAATTATGAATCCGTAAGCGCCTGGTACTGAATGGTCAACATGGATCGGTTCAACTTCCAAGGATCCAACTTTCACTTTGTCTCCGGTACGGAATGTTCTGATCTA
Source organism: Candidatus Bathyarchaeota archaeon (assembly GCA_963835925.1). GTDB lineage: Archaea > Thermoproteota > Bathyarchaeia > 40CM-2-53-6 > 40CM-2-53-6 > FEN-987. The sequence continues at coordinate 133,483 of CAWIHH010000004.1, read as the reverse complement.
AATATTTGATTGCTTACTTGAGCTGGCCCTGAGTGGCACCGGTCGTTGAATCCCAGTTCCTGATGAATACCGGATTGAAGCGCATTCCGCTCCTTCTCATTTCGAGGATCGTATTTTGAATGCTTGTTGGAACTTTGTTTTGATTGGCGAGAAAGGTCTGCGGGACTACCCCCCCCTTCTGATAGCCAATATTCAGAGCCCAGAAATTCTCTTCTCCCTTCATCGGGGGTCCCTCGACTTGAAAGGTGACGTATTGCAGGTACTCTTCCGATAGGTCGGAGACAAGGCGGGTCGCATACATGTATTCTAGTAGAAAGGCTAACGCGTGAACCGTGCATGGTGCGCCGTGGTTTGAGTGCGAACCCTCAGGCCGATCTGATTGATCACGGGTCGTAGGTCCCTAGCTGGAGTACCAGATAGGGTCGTGCTAGGTGTACTCGAGTAAATGCTAGTAGTTGTTGTCTTGATAAAAGTGGTATCTGTTACCGTTCTAACCGGCCTGAAAGGTTGGCTTGCCTCGTAGCTTTCGACTTCGCCCACGATTGTGGCTGCCGTAACTGCTCCAATCCACTTTAAGATTGAACGTCTACCGACCTGCTTCTCCGTGCTTGATTGATTCTTGATATCAGATATTACTATCCGCCCTGTTCCGTATTGGCTACCCGAACAGATCTCACCTCAGCCAATACATGTAGAATCTGCGACGGCCTGTTTTCCGCCATGTTCGTGCAATTGGAACTAAGACAAACTGTCTTCTGGTGAAAGCTCCTCGACACAATTCACTTGTGTGGGAACAGGAAAAGCAGCGCTTCCTGTTGATGAGATCTGCCTTCTTAGTTGAGTGCAATTCTGCCGCGAAACATGTTGAGGTCGCGGCGCTATAGAAGTGTCAAGAATGGAGTGGTGGTGAGAATCCACGCTAGCTCTCCGACTTCTCACCTCGTTTTCGCAAAACGAAAATGCCGCCGAGAATAACGGCTAAAACCACTGCGACGATCACGATTAAACCAATCTCGTTTTGCCAGTGATACGGGGAGTTTGACATCTCGGTACTTGATACTGATGCAGGACTAGAGACCGATGTGCTAGTCCTTGCAGTCGTCGCAGTTGAGAGTGACGTTTGGGACGAAAGGTTCAGTTGCAAGCTCTCCAAGGTCGGTGTTCCTTCCTCTGGAAGGGATCGTGCGGGTAGGCTTTCGAAGTAGATTCGCGGTGCAGGACCTCCAATCGTTGGATCTCCAGTTTCGCCGAGGAGAGTTGGATAATACAGCGTGCGGCCTGCTTCATCGTATGCGGGGCCAATTGGGCCCGACCAATGGATCAGATCACTTGAGGCTCGGACCCTAACACCTGCGATGGTATTGAGCACGGCGAGGTACACGTTGAAGGTACTGTCGTAGATTACCTCAGCGCCTCCTGCTTCGTCTGTCCAGAGAGGCGCGTACCTTCCAGCAGTCCCCGACAAGTCTGAGGTGTCGCTGGTGGCGGGTTGGGTCCAGGGATTCGGTGAGGCGCCATCGTACTTGTGGAACGTCATCGCGAGCTTGTGTGGATCGTTAGAGAGTGCAGCCGCGACCACATCGGCGTAGGGTGCGCGTGCAACGCCCATGCAAATTGCGGCGGCGCACACGCCGGGCAAACCTGGCAGAAAGTCGGTGTAGAAAAGATAGAAATAGGCGCCTTTCAGGTCTACGGATGGGCTATCGAGGTGCTTGCCGTTCGCGTCGGCAACGACCAACGAGCCGTAACCAACCATCATGTTCGCGCCGCCTCCGACGAAGACTGACATCGGTTGGCTGGGCTGGAGAATCTCCCCCACGACTCTGAAGGTCTTTCCGTCGTCTGTCGACACCGCCAACCCGAGTGAGGAGTAGAAGCAGTCAACCCTTAGGCCAGAGTTTCCCGAAACGTCGCACTTGTGATCCGACGAGGCCGGATTCTGCCACCAGACCTCTCCATGGAAGGGCATCAGCCATCCCTTCTTGCCTCCACTCTCGAAGCGCACAACTTGACCGCCACCGGCATAATCCCTGTCGAAGATCCATCCCGACGGACCATCCCCTGGACCGAACAGTCTCGTGCAACCGTTGCTTCCGGTCACACGATCGAGCGTACCAGTAAACGTAAACGCGCCTTTGACGTTAGGGGTTCCTGCGCACGAAGGCCTGGACCTAGAACCAGCCGTGCCGTAAAACGTGTAGCTTGCGCCGCCCGCGGGTATTGCTCCGAACTGGCCATCCGAGGGGCCAAATGAGAAGCCATAGCTCTCAAGCTCGGTGTGCGTCGCGAAGGTGACGGGAGAGCTGAGCGAGTAGCTAATCGTAGGCGCGGTCACCGTTGCCTGCGCATCAGCCGCCTGCCAGACATTGCTGGGAAGAACCAATGCCAGCAGCAGCAATATCCATAACGGATAAGCCAATCTGAAAACTATTCCTGCATGGAAGAATGTTGTGAGGAGAAACAAAAGCTTTGCATTGGGCGAGCTGACACGTACCCACGACGATTTCATGTTCACTTTGTTCAAATAACAAATTTTTTGCTGTTGCGTGATATGGTCGGGTCTTGTTGTGTTCAGCGTTCGTCAGAAATTCGAACAACTAGAGGGATTGACGATCTGTTGAACGCGTTTGGATTCGTGGGAGTTTCGATGAACAGCGACTTCGTTCTTCCCTCAATTTCTGGAAGGTTCGTGCAAAGTCTCAAATAGCTTTCGCGGCTCAGTGATTGTCGCTCACGAGAGTGAGAGTTGCGTAAGGGGTTTGCGAGTCAAATCCGGTCTAGTGATTTTGCTCCTGTTGGTCGTGTTGGTGGGCGGTGCTGCGAGAACGGTAAATGCGGCAATAGTCCACGTATCTGTTAGTCCGGCACCTGTGCCCGTAGGCAAATCGTTCATGGTTGCTTTCTGGATCCAAGATACTGGCAATATTCAATGGGGTGGCTCCGAAACTACCACGGTGCATATTCGAACCTGTCCAACTTGTTCAGACCTTTGGCAGAGCGGAACCATGAAAGTTGGACCCGGATTGGATTACGAAGTGTACCCTCCCGGCATCAGCACTCCCGGAACATATGATGCCCTTGTGACAGTCGATGAGCCAGGAGGAGTCAACAACCCAATAGCGGAGGGAGCTGCAAGCTTCCAAGTGGCTGGTTCGACTGCTCCTTTCGATTTCAGTCTCGGGCTCTCTCCGCCTAGTGTCGCGGTTAAGCAGGGTGAGACCGCGACGTTTCAGGTTCTCATATCGTACAGTGACTCGTCGTACAGTGGTACGTCTATCGACATTCAGGTGTCGGGTTTGGGGCCGGGGATGAATTATCAGGTGATTCCTAACCCGCCCACTCTGCGGGTTTCGACTTCCAGCTCAACTCCGTCCGGTGGCTACTCCATTACTCTTACCGGTTCTGCGAAGGGCGTGGTGCATCAGGCGAAAGGTCTAGTGACGGTGCAGGCATTGCAGCCGTTCGACTTCTCCATCTCGGCTTCGCCAGCGCAGCAGACCATCGCGCCCGGGGGAAGCGCAACATCCACGGTCACTGTGGGCCTCGTGTCAGGAACGTCGCAGAACGTGGCTTTGACTGTTTCTGGCGCTCCGGCTGGGGTTTCTGCGTCGTTGAATCCGACCTCTGGGAAGCCGAGCTTCAGTTCGATACTCTCCATTACAACAACCGGGTCCGTGGCTTCCGGGCAGTATGCGTTGACGATCACGGGCACCGCTGGGGCAACATCACACTCTACAACGTTCACGTTAACAGTTGGGCAGTCGCCGGATTTCAGAATCGACGTGAACCCACCGTCCCAGACAACGACTCAAGGAGTGACAACCACATACCAGATCAATGTGGTCGCCTTGAACGGTTTCAACTCCCAAGTCTCACTTTCCGTATCAGGATTACCCTCAGGCGCCAACGGAGTCTTCACCACCACATCTGGCACTCCCAACTTTGCGTCTGCGCTTACGGTTACGCTTCCCGCGAACACGCCCGCTGGCTCGTTCACGTTGGAAGTTAAGGGGACGGGCGGTGGACTGAACCGAGTCGCCAACCTAGTTCTGAACGTTGGATCACAGACGCAAACCGCAGAGACGAAGACGCGAGCAAGCTCAACCAGGCGAAGCACCCAAACCTCAACCACGCAGGGCGGCGATCTGATGAGCACGCTCCAGCAAAACAGCCTGCTGATACTCGCAGCCATCATTATACTGGTCGGTGCAGCTTTCATCGTGTCAATGCGCAGGAAACCAAGAGGACCAGCGCAAGCAGCTCAAAGCCAAAAAAGCTAGGCAGTTCAATGTCGGAGTTGCGGGAACCAAAACTCAATCGCAATCGCGATGGGTGAAATTGAGATCGCAACCCCGCGAATCATTGCGATTGGCACATTTTCTGAGAACGCCAAACGCGCGTTCAAAAATGATTAAGGGATATTCTTGCTGCGATTTCATGTTCGGTTGACAAGAATAGTAGTTGTTGCTGCGCTGATTCTTCTGGTGACTCCAGAAGTTTCAACGATCGCAATTTCAGTTAATGATGTGCAGGCATCAGTGGTTGAGCCGCGCGGCATTTATGTCTACAGCGAGCATCTTACCGAGCATCTTCAGGATCCGCAATATGCGCAGCAGCTGACGCAAGCGCTCACCGTGCGCGGCGTTGACGGACTCACGCTGCTTCTGGGTTGGGAGGTCATCGAGCCTAGCAGGGGGGCATATGATTGGACGCTGCTAGATCACTGGATGAGTATGGCGGTTTCGTCAGGCAAGCAGGTTGCCTTGGCGATCAGAGCGGGGCAAGATACGCCGTGCTGGCTGTTTCAATCGCCCGAGTGTGGCGCCGGATACACGAAATCATATGCCGGGGCCGCCCCACTAAGGTTCCTCGTCTCTCCTCATGCAGGCGTCGGGGAGTCTAAGTGCAATTCGGAAACCATCGCGGCTCCTTGGGAGCCGATCTTTCTCAGCGAATGGGATTCCATGCTTGCCGCAGTAGCGGCGCATCTCAAGAGTACCGGAACCTATAGCGCTCTGACATCGGTCCGGATTACGGGAATCGACCGGACCACCTCCGAGCTGCGGTTGCCGGCGGAGATCCTTGCCGACCCTTGTGTCACCAACTCCTTAGAGGCCTGGCTGAAGGCAACGCCGCCTTATAGGCCATCCAGACTGCTTGACGCTTGGGACAAACTTACAAATTCTTTTCAGAGGAATTTCCCCGACAAGTATTTCGGCGTGGAAGTCATCCCCACACCCTCGGAGGCAAGAAACCTAGATTATCCGTTTCCCGCGATTGATGACAACGGCTGCGCTTACCAACCCCCTTGGCCTAAGGACCGAAATAATCCGAATTACGTCACCGGTGTCTGCCTCAACACTTCTAATGTTACGGACCAGAACGCGCCGCTGCTGGCACTGGCGAGCAGGAAATTTGCAGGCCGACTGTCGGTATCGTTTCAGTGGCTGGATTTTAGTTCCCCCGCGTCCCCCTATGTGGTCTACGCCGCACAGACCTGGAGAACCATGATTGGATTTCAGACCAACGATTTAGACAAATTCGAGCGAGCGGCCTGCTCCGGAAGTGCTGAGAACCCTGGGTTGTGCGACTCCAAGACCTACCTTGCGCTCCTTGAAGTTGGGATCTACCCGCTTGGCAAAACCAACAGCCTGCGGGCGAACTACATCGAAGCCTTGCCGCCTGATGCGATCGCCTTCCCAGATGCCATCCAACAGGCGCACCTTGAACTGGTCCCTCCACAACCCACATCAACCCAGACAGCATCATCAAAGACATCAACGTCGATTCTTCCGAAAGTAACTAGCTCATCCTCGCCAACTAGCGTTGTTCCGCCCATGTTCTCGATAGGAACCAGCATGGTAATCCTGCCTGCTGTTCTCGTAGCGATCGTTATCGCCCTAACTCTAATTTTCATGATGAAACGTAAGAAGCCAAGTGGATAGCGACAGTCGACATCGAAAGCTACTCACTTCTTTGCGCGTGCGCACCACTAACCTCTGAACCAACACCACACTCCACCTAATCACGCAACGACGTAGATCTCTGTTATGCGAGCGAAGCGAGCACGTGGAAGTGTGATGCGATGAGAAAAAGGCAAGATAGCGGGCGAGCTCGAATCCACCAAGATTCGAACCCGTGAATTTTGAATCCACTTCCAGCAACAAGAACGCTGTGGAGCCCGGCGGCCGATTTAGTATTTGAGAGACGGTTCTCGTCGAAGATTCGTAAGATTACGATCGGAGTCACATGAGATCTAGTTCGTCTTCTCCTAACAGTGGCGAATCACTATCCAATATTTCCAAACCACGTATCTATCAAATGGTTCATCGATGAGAGGCCCTAACTCAGAGGGTTGTGAGACGACTACTCCGCTGACAGTGACATCTAATATTCGGCCGGGGAGGGAGAGCAGAAGATACTACGACCTTCTCTTTTGAATAGTTTCACCTATCACTCCAGTCTAAATGGGTCTCATTCCCAAGTCAGGGTTGGAAGGAGGCGAGTGTAGTGAAGCCCACCTACCTGTCCTATGATAAGGGAAGTATTCTGATAAGAAGCGAGGCGAAGGTTCCTTACTCGAGTTGGGACGATAGAGTTAGGGCGTTCAGGGCGCAGGGTCTTTACTATAATGAGATAATCGAGTTCTTGAAGCGGAGCGAGCTGTCAGCAATCAAGGACAGCGTTGAGGACCATCCTCCCTGTCCAGAACTCAAATGCAAGGGCATACGCATGAGGGCGTACCAGAAGAGAGCTCTTGATTCTTGGGATAAAGCGGGGAGGCGAGGAGTAATCGTGCTACCAACCGGGGCTGGGAAGACGGTAATTGGAATGAAGGCGATGGAGCTCGTGAATCAGTCTGCAGTTGTAATCGTTCCCACGCTTGACCTGCTGGAGCAGTGGAAGAGGAGGGTGCAGGAGGAGCTCGGCATTGAAGTTGGGGTGTATGGAGGAGGGGAGAATACGATCAGGGCGGTAACGGTATGCACATACGATTCAGCCTTCATAAGGGCTGGAGAACTCGGCAACAGGTTCAGCTTCATTATCTTTGATGAAGTGCATCACTTGCCGGCTGAGAGTTTCAGACAGATAGCTGAGATGTTCACCGCCACATACAGGATGGGCCTCACAGCAACCTACGAGAGGGAGGATATGCTCCACCTCGAACTTCCGAGGCTGATTGGAGGCGTTGTGTACAGGCTCAAGCCAGAGGACCTTGCGGGAAAGTACCTCTCCGATTATACTATTGAGAGCGTAAACGTTGAGTTGACAGAAGAGGAGAAGGAGGAGTATGAGAGAAATTACAGGACGTTCACGAACTATTTGGAGGAGAACAGGATCTGGCTCAAGTCACCATTAGACTTCCAACGGTTCATAATGAGGACCTCAAGGGATCCTCAGGCAAGGCAAGCACTGCTTGCAAGAAATAGAGCTATAGGGATTGCATTCAACTCCGAAGCGAAGATAGACAGGCTTGAGGAGATATTACACTCAAATCCAGATGATAGAATACTCATCTTCACACAGCACAACGACCTTGTATACAGAATATCGAGAAGGTTTCTGCTCCCGTTCATAACCCATACTACGAGCAAGGAGGAGAGGTATGATGCGCTGAAAGGCTTCAGGGAGGGAAGGTTCAGAGCGATAGTAACCTCGAAGGTGCTCGACGAGGGGATCGATGTTCCAGAGGCTTCTATCGGGGTTATAGTGAGTGGGACGGGGAGCTCAAGAGAGTTCATCCAGCGCTTAGGCAGGCTGCTGAGAAAAAGCGAGGGGAAAGGACAGGCGAGGCTGATAGAGCTTGTATCGAGAGAGACCTCGGAGACGAGGACAGCAAGCAGGAGAAGGAGGAAAGGAGCAATGAACAGAACAGGGGGAAAGGTTGAAGATGAATCCGCAGAGGACAAACACTCACGACGACGGCGGAGAAATCGTCGAGTCAGTAGGAGCGTAAGCAGATGCTCCCATCAAATCTTCTCAGAGCGAAGATTAGCAGAGGAAAGATACGACCAATCTATGCGAGCCTTGATCTCGATACTCGAGCCCTGGCTGAAAGAATCACGGGTGAATTCAGAGATGGAATGGGAAAGAGGAAGGGAGAACTCCTTGAGACGGTTGAAGGAGGTAGAGAACGAGGGCTACGACTTCAAGCTCGTTAGAGGATTGTCAACTCTGCTAGAGAGGAGATGCACCTTCCAAGTTGAAAGCGCGCTGAATCCAAGGGAGACTAGAACAGCTGTCTTCGAGGAAGCGAGCAGGGGAAGGGCATCAAGCTTAGCGGAGAGGAATCATGTAATTGAAACAGTCTCAAGCCAGTTAGGCACCTCTCCAGAAGCTCTGGAGAGAACACTCTTCAGCGATTTAGAGGATGAGCTGATCCTGAAAGATTTCAAGCCTCTTGACCCAGAGCTGCTTATCAAGTACTATAACCTCTGCTTGACGCAGACACTCCTCTTCAAGTCGCTCAGGGTCGAGTTCTCCGCATCTGGAAACTGGAAGAACATCTTCAGAGAAGTGAAGAGATTAGGTTTGATATACTCCGTGGAGAAAGATGAAGATGATGGAGCGGGATACAGAGTCACTCTCGATGGCCCTCTCTCGCTCTTCAAGATGACAGAGCGGTATGGCACGTCGATCGCGAAACTCCTCCCTCAGATAATAGCATCAGACTCATGGAGTATCAAGGCAGAGATACTCGCGAGGAGCAGGGGGAGAGTATACAGCTTCGAGCCTGATAGCGAGGAACTGAAGGATCTCATCACGAATGTGGAGAAAGAAGTTGCTGGTCACGAAGAACAAACCCAAGCTAAACTGTATGACAGCACCGTGGAGGAGAGGTTTGCCAAATCATTCCTCTCGTACAACTCTGGATGGGTGTTGAGGAGGGAGCCTGAGCCACTTATAGCAGGCACGCACGTGCTCATACCAGACTTCAGCTTCGAGAAGTACGGTGCGAAAGTTTACCTCGAAGTGGTTGGCTTCTGGACCTCTGAGTATCTTGAGAGGAAGATAAACAAACTGAGCTCAATCGCGAATGTAGACATGATCATCGCAGCCGATGAGAGCCTAGCATGCTCCAAGCTCGAGAGGCTCAAAACCAAGGCGCTTGTAATATACTACAAGAAGGATGTGCCCATGAAGCCGATAATCGAGCATCTGAAGGAGAGGGAAACTCCAATCCTTACAGAACAGGCAGAGATGCTCAAGGGAGAAGGCATCGCCCTAAGTGGAGATGTTGTAAACCTAAACGAGATTGCGAGAGCTAGAAGTGTTTCAGTAGAATCGGTCAGGATAGCCCTCCAAGACTTCAAACCCGAGGGGTATGCAAGGGTTGGCGACCTCTTCGTCTCGAGAGCGAAGCTCGACGAGATAGATCAGAAGCTTGCGGGAGTCGAGAAGCTTACCGATGCTCTCCGAATAATGGACGCTTCAGAGTTGAAGGAGGAAGCGGACAGGGTGCTAGAAGCTTTGGGCTACACCTCGATCTGGGAGGGCATGGAGATGGATAAGGTCAAGATATCGAAGACTCTCACGTGTCGTGTGAAACAAGGATAGTTCCTTTCAGAGTCATGGCCTGTCAGTTCAACTGCCTCGTTGATTGAAACGGCTATCAATGAAAAGCGAGTCCAGGAGCAGTCGATTATTCGTGAAATTACGTTGGAGTCACAAGAAGCCTAGTTCGTCTTCTCCTTGATTCTTCGGTGAGCTTCTTCGTCCACGTATAGCATGAGCTCTTCGATTGAGTTGAATTTGGGATCTTTCATATTGTTAGTTTCGATTTGATACTATAAATTCTTGAAAACTGGCGGAGAGCGGTTGTTGAGGCGTGGGTTCATCTAGGGTTTGGTTGGGGTTTGCTGGTCAATAGTTGTTGCACTCGTTTCTGAATCATTTCCTCCAATATTTCTGGGGTCAGCATGTTGAGGAGTTCATGTTGTCTTTTGTCGTCTTCTAGAGCGGTTTTGAGGTCTAATGGTCTTCCACAGTTTGAGCACCGGCGGATCTCGGGTGCGTTTTCGTGTTTGCAGATTGAGCAGGTGGTTGCTCGTCTATCCATTTCGGATTCTTTCTCTGCTTCGGAGACGTTCTTTCCAGCCAGTTTCAGTAGGGCGTTGTCAACGTCTCTTCCAGATAGATGCACGTAGATCGCGGCCATGTCGGATGCCTGTGTCCAGCCGAAGTATTCTTTCATTTGCGCTTCGGTTAGGTGCTTAGCTAGGAAGGTGGCTCGTGAGTGTCTGAACATATGCGGGTTGCATGCTTTCGTTAATCCAGCTCTCTTGGTAGTCTTCTTGAGCATGCTTGCGACGCTTTGATGCACGAGCCGTTCAGAATTGTTTCTGGAACCCATGCACACCCAGAGAAACGTGTCGGGGTCGTTATTCTTCGGGTGATGTTCCAGCCATGCTATGAGTCTGGGCACCGAATGAATCAGCCTGACCCGACGCTGTCCTGTCTTGCCGTTAACAATTAACACGGCGCCGTTGTTGTCGAATTCAATGTTCCTTATCTTGAGGCCGAGGATTTCGCCGATTCTGCATCCGCTCTCGAAGAGGACGCTGATCAACGCTTTGTCTCTGGGATTCACAGCTGCGTTGATAAGTTTCTCCACATCCTCCTTCATGAGAAGTTGTTCCGGGAGCTTGCGGGTTTTGTTGCTGCGCCACGGTTTGATCCACCTCACCCTCTCTGGATAGACATCCTCTATACCTTCAAGCCACTTCCAGAATGTTTTGATGGCCGTAAGATGGTCTGAAACCGTACGAGGCTTGAATCCTCGCATCTGGATCTTTCTGACAAGCTCCTCTATTCTTTCCCTATCCATCTTATCGAAGTCTTTCTCTGTGAGTCTTGCGATGTTCCAGAACCTGTTAAGGTAGAATAGGACTCGAAGCTTGCTCAAGCCCCGCAGACTACAATTGTCGGTGTACCTGAAAATGAGTTCCTTATTTCGCGCAGTGATATCTCGCGACTCTCCAATCCGCTTGGTAACTAGTTCTAGTCTTCTCTCTACACCATACAGGTCGTTTACAATCTTGTTCTCAGATTCGTTTCTCACTATACTATTTTGGTTTCGAACGTATTTATCCATGGGATTCTAGTCTGAGATGTGGTGCGGCCGCCGAGAACCCAGCTGAAGCCAAGAGATGCTTAAGGTGCTCCAGGGCTCTGGATCTGAATACAGCTTTGGAGGATGAAAAAAGAGAAAGCGTGAACCCCTGACCACTTATACTTCTTGAACTAAACAGGAAAGGTTCTATTCGCACGCCTGCTTCAATTCCGTGAGAGCTCGATTTGACGAAACAGGTTCTCAGCAGTATGTGGGATCGGCTTTGAAAGGAAAGGAGAGGAGTAGAGTCAGAAGAATGAGAGGGACCAGCCGCAGAAAGGAAGAGAGGAGAGAGGAAAGAAAGCAAGAAAAGGACAGAACGAGGGCTACTAAATCCTATAACAAAAAGGAACTACGAAGAAGAATCGCAAAGTCCTAGGTGCGTGACGTAATTGCCTCAAACACAGGAGAAGAAGACGAGAATAAGAAAGAGAAGGAAAACAACGAGAGCTCACAACTAAAACCAGGTGTTGCTTCGACCGACACGAGAAAAAAGGAACATTACTGTTAGATTGAAGGCTCCGACGTTGGTCGACGGTTACTGTGATCGTTGTGGGTCATGGTCTTACAGCCTATTCAGACGCAAGGATCAATATTTGTGTGAGCGGTGCGTCGAGCATCCTTTTTGATTTTTCTCGAAGAACACTAATGCTGGTGACTGAAGTGCTAAGGCCTGAGTTGGATTTTTCGAGCCAAGCTAATCAGACCCGGCCACCTGAACGTCTTGCTAGCTCTTTGGTAAGTATCTCGAGTAAGTTAGTCTTCACGTCTGCGAAGCTGCCCCACGGATCGCTCAAATGTCATGAGAAGCGACTCATGAAGTTGGCATAGACTGCGAAGCGAATACCATTAGCGCAACAAGTTGAACGTGAACTTCCTAAGCACATGGGACCCCCATACAACAGGTACTGCCTCTCTTGTGGACAATTATTCCTTAAACTACTCGTCACGAGACTCTGGAATTTTCCAACAGCTTGACACAAACCTCGCTCGAATTGCAGGTCAACCAAAGTCCTAAGTTAGCCGTCGCCCTCTAACTGGGTAAGAGGCAGATCAATCATGATCTCCGCCTCTTCATCTGGCTGAGACTCCATCTGATTTAGATCCTGAAGCGAGCTTTTGAAGTTAGGAAGCCTGCGTTTGAACACGACTAATGTTTTCTGATGTCGAAAGTGATTTAACATGTGGTACATGCGGTAACACCCATCTGGCAGGGCTATCGCAACCAACCTATTATGCATCTACACAGCGACGATGAAAGAATCCACTAATGGAGGCGATGATTGTAAGGCGTGTGCGCATTAAGGAAGGAGAAGGGGTTGAGGTCTTGAGTAAAGGAAGAGGCTAATATTAAGAGTCAAGCTAAAGCAAGCTCAGAAGTGAAGGCCGACTTAATGGCGTTAGAGGATTTACTGACCCCTGAATTTATTGCCGGAATAATTCTAGTATTATTTGTTGTATTGATAATCGCGTCCGGCATTAGAGTGATTAGGGAATGGGAACGTGCCCCGGTTCTCCGCCTAGGCCGTTTCGTAGGCCTCAAAGGCCCTGGTCTGTTCTACATCATTCCATTCGTGGATAGGATTCCGAACATTGTTTCTCTGCGCATACAAACGATTTCTTTCCGTACCGAGCAGACCTTTACGAAAGATAACCTCCCCGTGAACGTCGACGCAATTATGTTCTTTCAGGCGGTGGACGTTGAAAGGGTAATCTTGAACGTCGAGAAGTACCTTGACGCGACAACCTGGGCCGCACAGACGACACTTAGAGAAGTCATGGGCAAAGTCAGCTTCGACGAACTCCTTGCCGAACGTGAGAAGGTGGGAGTGGAAGCCCGAAAGATTATCGACGAGAAAACGGAGCAGTGGGGGGTCAAGGTGACCTCCGTGGAGGTTAGAGACATAGCGATACCCCAAGCGCTTCAAGAAGCCATGTCTCGTCAAGCCTCCGCCGAGCGCGAGCGCAGGGCGAGAGTGACGCTGGCCATGGCGGAATACGAGGCAGCACAGAAAATGGTGGACGCAGCGAACCTATACGAGAAGAACATACGCGCTCTGGAACTGCGTTGGATGAACATTCTCTACGAACTCGGGCTGCAGAGCAAAGGCACCCTTATGCTCGTACCAACAAACACGCCCACAGCCGGCGTTTCAATGGGATTCCCACCGTTAGGCGTAGTCAGCATCCAGGATATTACGAAAGACAAGAAAGACCAGAAGACCGACTAAATTCGGCTATAGGTTGCGGTGCTAAGTCAGCTTCTCGTCAATCAAACATCACACGTTAATCAGTGTCGTTTCAGATCGACATACACCAATAGCTAGGAAACTTGGTGTCAAAATCAGGAGACAGCCTCCTGCCACGAGAGAGTTCTCACAACCTAGACCCGAACAATTTATTCAGTGAACACAAATCGACGGTTCTACTCGTCTCATCATAGAAATATTAGCGTAAGTGGTAATGTTACACACCGTAATAGACGTTAACGTAGTATTGCCGGGATTGTGATGAAGTTCACTGTAACAGTTTACAGCAGGTACATGCAGCAAGTCAACATTGAAGCTAACACGCCTGAAGAAGCCAGAGTAGCGGTCGCTCGTGGCGACGGAGAGCCGTTGAACGATCCGACTTATCTACAGGACGAACCTTACGATCAATGGAATGTAGTGGAGAAGAAGGGAGAATGAGTTATGTTACAGTCCTCTACTACAATTGCGAAGCATGCGGTCGTAAATGGGGGAGACAACCAGACGGACTACGTTCAATCCAGTAAGCTACGTTGACCGCTTTGAACCCGTCACGGGCAATTATGTGTGAACAAGAAGCCTCGCATGGTGCCTACTGCCGCAGAAATAGCCGCTAGAACATCAGTAATACTCACATTGATGGGCAAAAAGTCCGATGAAAGTCGCGGCCAGTTTCTTGGCGCCGGGAGGTGGGAGTTGCACTAGGTTCCGATCTATCGCGCGACAACTGGCACCGAGAAATTCACAGACCGCACGACCCATGATTATTGCATTCGCGGGTGTCCGCAACCACAGTGAATTCGATAGGAAGTGACCCATTAGGATACATTTTGTTTAGCGCCGCATTGGGAACAGAACTTGACGCCGGCGGGTAAAGGGGCACCGCACTGGACACAATGCCCTGCTTGAATGCGAGGATACTGAGGAGAAGGCAAACCCGAAAGACCAAGACTAGGGCCCAGTTCGAGTTCTTGCCGTGTCTGGATCGTCCTGACGATGTCCTCGCGAGTTGCCATGCCGACCAGTCGACCTCCGTCGATCACTAAGACACGTCCAACTTTATTCCGAGCCATCTTCTGCATTGCATCCAGAGCGGTCACAGAAGACTTCACCATTACCATGCGTTCGAATGGAACCATCGCTTCCCGAACAGTCATATGATCCCTCTTTTCCTTCGGAACAGCACGGACGCATTGCAATGTGACTACGCCCAGAACCTCACCGTTCTCAACAACTGGGTAGCCTCCATGGCGGTGCACAAGGAGATAATCTGAGACGAGCTGCTGAACTGTGATCTCTGGCGGGACGGTCAACACTTCTCTGGTCATGATGTCGCCAACCGAAACCCCCAAGAGAGCATCACCGACAAGTGTTTGCTTAAGGCTGGTTTGCGCCCCGGATCTGATGAACCAACCTAGCACTATTACCCATAGTCCATCAACGAAGTCTCCGAAGATTATGAACACGAACCCTCCGAACATCATTAGCAACGAAATGACCTCGCTAACTCTTATAGCGGTCCTGGTGGCTCCAACGAAATTGTTCGAACGCTTCCAGACGCTTCCACGGAATACTCTGCCACCATCCAACGGGAATGCTGGAAGTAAGTTGAAAACGCCGAGAACACCGTTGATTAGCGCCGCGTAGCCGAGTACAGCAATT
Source organism: Candidatus Bathyarchaeota archaeon (assembly GCA_963835925.1). Lineage (GTDB taxonomy): Archaea > Thermoproteota > Bathyarchaeia > 40CM-2-53-6 > 40CM-2-53-6 > FEN-987. Next base: position 118,459 of record CAWIHH010000004.1, on the reverse strand, counting down.
ATCGCGACCGGTGCATGAGCAAACCCTCCCAAGTACCATAGTGCCCCCAAAACGCCTGCGATTAGGAAACTCATCAAGGGACCCGCGGCGGCCATGCGAACCTCTAAGCCAGGGTCTTGAGGCTCTTCAGTCATCTCAGAGACGCCCCCAAAGAAGAAGAGTGTAATCCTCGCAATAGGCAGCCCATTCTTCTTCGCTATGTAAGAATGAGAGAGCTCATGTACAAGGACGGAAACGAAGAGGATTATTGCGGACGCAATACCAATGGCCCAGTAAGTCACGGTGCCAAGGCCCGGATACTGATCAGGCATGTATCCAACCGCGAGCGACCAAGCGATAAGAATGAAAACGAACCACAACGTGTAGTGAATCCTGATCGGAATCCCCATAATTCTTCCAAGCTTCGCAGACGTCGCTGATTACCTCCTAGGCGGCACCCCATAATTCAAGCCCAATAGAAAAACCCCTTTGATTGAACAGCAGACAGGTAAAAAAGAAAACACGATAAGCAATGTTGAAAGTTAGAAAATGGCTATGTCAAGACGTAACGTAAATTAGTCGCCGTCGACTATCGATAGGGCGAAGAAGACGGCTATTTTTAGGGGATGATGTTGTGACAGAGACGGTTAAACCACTATCACACGAGATTAGGGAAAGGCTTCCGCGGTTAGTTCTAGATTTCGTGGCTATTGTAGTTATCTTGTTCGTGGCTTACATTGTTCTTCCTATTGCTTATGCGATAAATCTGAATGTTCCCGTTGTCGGTCTGTCCGTTGGCCTGGCTGTGGCAGTGATCTTTCTCGTGATACTAGCCATCCTAGTCGTCCGAGTCCTGCGCGATACTGCTGTGATGGTGCATCATGGATCGCATATGCTGGCGGCAGCAGTTCCGGGGCTGGAAGAGCATCAGCAGAACTTGATTCGAAAGGTCGTTCGCGATTTCTTGTCAGTTGTCGTGATACTGATCCTGTTCTACTTGCTGACGCCTTTCGTTGTGCTGATACCTGGAATCGGTGCATCGTTTGCAGCCGCGATTCCGCTAATCCTAGCAGCGGTTGTTATTATTTTTCTGTACGATGCAGGTCGGTTACTATACGATGAGATAGCTAAATCCGTTCACAAGGTCTCCGATAAGATCGCATCAATGGTTGAAGAATCTGAGAAGTCCGGGAAGTAGGCATCCTGAATGCCGAAGACCTTCGCGGATGAGATACGTGAGCGTCTGCCACGCATCCTGACAAACCTGGCTACGATGCTCGCACTCATCTTTGTACTCTACCTGATTATGCCCGTAGCGTACGTTACGAGTTACGTGCTTCCCGGAGTTGGCGTTGCTGGAGGAATCCTTGTTGGTGTAGCAGCGCTCATCTTCGCCTTGATTATTGAGTTGCGAATCTACGGTGATTTACAAGGGCTAACAGGTGCCTTCGCCAGTTACGCGGTTGCGCGCAGGAAGCGACTTGCAGCGAGAAGGAAAGAAGAACTCAGAAGCTCACTCGTGGACATGGGAAAAGTAGTATCACTTCTGATTCTAATAGCGCTGATCGCTCCAGTTCTCGTCATCATCCCGGGCATAGGTGTTGTCGTAGTAGTTCTGCCGATCATAGGCATACTGAATGTCGTGCTTTACGGATGGAGGAGCTGGGAGATCGCAAAAGAAGAACTGGAGAAAATCTTCAAGACATTCGCAGACAGCCTAGCCAAATCGTTTGAGAAATGAGAATGCAGATTCCTCTCTTTCAGGTCTTGATCACTACGTTGTTAAGATGCTCGCAATCCTCGCTCGAGAGTTTTCAGTACGCTGGTACGCACACACAAATAATAAATGAATCTTGATATAGAATACTGAATGAATAGCTATGCCTAAAGAGAAAAAGGGAACTCTCGCAGTTAGGAAGGTGGAGAAGCCTGTCCTCTTTCTTGGTCCCTTGCCAGCTTCAGAGCGGAATCCACTCTCGTAGCTCCCATTGTTTCTTTTTTCCGTTGAACATTACTGTTGTGTCACGCCCTTGCTCGCACATTGAAACATTGTCCCTCACTGCCGCGTCAAAATTGTCTCCGGTGTCTCCACCAGGATAGGATTTCAGCAGTCGAGTGGAACTGTAGGGACGTTCACCTTCAGGAATCGCACGGGAAACAAACCTACGCTTGATGTGTACAGACATAGGAGTAGTGCTATACTCGCCATAGCTAGAAAGATTACGAATACAGGTAACGCTTCATTGTCGTTTGGTGCCTAGAGAGCGCGGCAAACGGTTTGGTGACTGGCAGTCCGCACCTCTTGCTACTCACTCATCTGGATTCACAATAGAAGTAGATTTCCCGATCTTTCTCGCCCGCTTGTATTTTGCCTTTGGTGGATCTTTTTGGGGGATCATTGAAATCGTTCTCGCCTTGTTGCTATCTATGGCGCTAAATGTGTTGCCGACCTCACTTGGGCTATTGTTCTCATTGTGATAGGGCTGATCGCAGGCGGCCTTGGTGGCATACTCGGCTTAGTATCAAAGTACATCTAAAATGAACGCTGAAACCTTGACTAGCACGACATCATTTGATGTGAAGAAAGTAATCTTGGTGGTGCGGGCTGGTGCGCACCAGCTATACCCACACACTAAATCACGGTTCAAATCACGCTGATTACAAAACATGCTTAATTACGTCATATGCCTCGACCAAGTACATCGTGGGGAAATATGTCGGTATTTTGGGTATGGAGCTATTATGGAAAATCAGGGAAAGTTGCAGAGTACGTGAAATGGTTGGGCTCAGACGAGGCAAAGCATTTGGTTTCTCGAATAGAGAAGGAAACTGGGGTCAAGTATCTTAACACCTACACTACGATTCTAGGGTTTGGCGATTATGATGCTGAGGATTGGTGGGCTGCGCCCGACTGGGCCGCCTTAGACAAGATGCGTGACTGCAAGGCTTTAGCGGAATGGACTCACAAGACTTGGGACATGATCGATCAGGCAAGACCTCAAAAGTCAAGGATGATGCGAACGGCCAGCGAAGTCAAGGTCATAGAGAAACCGGAGAAGTGGACAGAACTACTATAGAACAGAACTACCTGCTCACTCTCTGGAACTGCATACGCTAGCATAGATATGCCGCCTCAAATTCCAGAATCAGGTAAATGCGACGTCATCGTTGAACGTGACGGTAAACCCGTAAAATGCGATAAAGACGCGAATAATATTCATAATATGTGGTGGGTTTGCGACGACTACCTCAAGTATGCCCGACAGCATGACGGTTTCCCGATCAGCGCATTTAGGAAGATCACACCATGACCAGACACGTTGCTACCTGTAAGAATTGCGGGTCTAGTTGCGCGTACAAATCCCAAACTAAGAATTGTTTCGACGAATCACGCTTATTCTCAATCACGGACGGAGTATCCAAATTCTAAGGGCTAAAGTCCAGCCTCTTATACCGAAACGCATCATAAGGTATCTTCAGTAGCCTAGTTCTCAGAAATTTGCTTTTCTCCTCGGCACGTTGCATTAGTGTAATCCGTTTATTCTACTGCTCGACTTTGATCCCCACAATCATTGCCTGAACCATCCTTACGCTAATTTGAACTCCAATTTTGTGTGTGACGCGCACCACCTGGCTCACACACTAAAGAGTTCTAGCATCACTCGAATGGCGCAATTGTAAGCTCACTTCCGAATTTTGCCGGGCTCCTCTTCTAATGTTGTGTATGCTCGTGGTCCGTCTGACTCGTCGAGGATTAGGATGATTTCTTCGTATCCGAGGAATGCGTCTACGATGTTTATTCCGTTGCGGTAGAGCAGGTCGGTAATGTAAGCAGCGATTCCGGGTGACCTTTCAGCTTCCTCGGATAGGTGTATTGTAATCTTCGCCGCGTTCAGACGAGGCTTTAGGGAATATCGGCTCTTCAATGCTGTTTTCAGTTTCTCATAATCGTTTGCGTCGGTTATGATTTTGATGGAGCTTACGAGGGGGAAGATGTGGGGGCGTTCGTTCAGTTCAGCGGATAGTTCGACTAGTCTTTTCAGTTCGGTAATGAAGGCTTCTCGCTTGGGGGTAATTGTTACGTCGACCACTCCGCTGCTTAACGTCATTTTTGAATTTCTGAGGACGGACATTGTGAGGGGTAGGCCGAGCTTGGATTGCGCGTCTGAGAACCTTTTGATGATTACGACTATCGTGTTAACGTTCACGTTTCTGCCGGTAATTCGGTCTACGGTGGGTTTGATTCTCGCTGCCAGGGCGTGATAGTTGATGAGTCCCATGCGAATGTGCTGATAGACGGGATGGTTGCGGGTTAGGAGGTCCACTACGGCTGCGGATATGGTTGGTCTTCCTGTTTTCATCGCTCGGTCATGCCTGATTAGGGGAATGTTACAATTATATCTTTTGGTAACAACTGTTATAAGTCTGATACGGGTATAGCTTCTGTTAACAATACTTGGAGTTAGTAGGTGAATTTAATGCAAGCAAATAAAATGTTCCCGACTTACGTGTTCGCCAAGGTCCAGCGTGACCGTGTCCCACAAGTTGTCGAGGAGCTACGCAAGTACAGCGAAATAGAGTTTAGCGCACAAGTAACCGGCCGATACGACATCATCATGCGAATCAAATCCAGTAACCCAGAACAACTAACCAACGTCATCAACAAGATACGCACCATCCATGGTGTGAACGCTACTAATACTATTACGGCAAATGATGGGTTCGTTAACGGTCAGAAACTTGACACGCAAGGCGTTTGGGGATTCAGCCTCCTATCAGTCAACAAACCACTACCCGAAGTTCTCAACAAGCTGAAAAGCCTACCCGCCATATACGACTCATACAGTTTCCCAGGTCAGTACGACATCGTCATGAGCTACAAGGCTCCGAACTACGAGCAACTCATGAAAACTACCGTCGAACAATTAACCCATACTGACGGGATCTGGAGAAGCGAAACACTATTCGCGTACCAGCCTAACCTTAAGGCATAAAATCAAAAGTGACTCGGGAGGATACGCTCCCAGTTACCCCATTTTTCCCATACCTACTTTACGGAAACGGTCAATGACTACCTTTACCCTCTCAACTGTTCCAACTAGGTTCTATCAACTATGCGTTCCGTCGCGCTCTCTCACACGATTTATGCGCATTATTCACGACGTGCTGGCTTCAAGCCTTTAGTTCTTCAGTATTCGCATAAAGCTCGGTGTAACCACAACTCTTGCATATCTCAGCATAGAGTCTTTGGGGGTGAAATCCCCTTTCTCATCTCTGAGTATTGAGAATTGACCTTGTTCTCAGTCTAAGCCTGTTTGCGTAATGGGTTTCGTCTCATTGCTTGCGTCCCAAGCCCGGTCGCATTTGCATTGATGCTCACAGCAACGTTTTCCTAAAGGCGCAAACTGTGAGAAGTGATTGCGGACGTTGCGGCCGCATTTCTCGCAAACAGGCGTAGTAGGGAAACGGAGTTCGGGGGAGGCTTGCATGCAGCGGTAAGTCAGAACTGGGTTCTTAGGTTCGCGGAACAGTATCCAATTCAGTGCATTTGTCGTGATAATGAGGTCAGCGGCGGCGAAATTTCCTACTAACCACCTAACGTTGTCTGGGTTTGCTATTTGAGATGTACTTACAGATTTCTGAGGGAGTCTCCATGACACGATTGATCGTTATTTCGTTAATTATTTTGCAGTATTTGGCGAACTGACCTAGGTTCCGGATTATGATTCGAAGGCTCGTTGCACGACTCACATCTTTCACCTGTGACAAGATCTTCTCGGTCAACCTTCGCTCATCATTCTCTGCCCTAAGAACCATTTCCACCGCCTCATTGGCGCGTCTAATCTCGCCTGCGAACAACGCCTCGACGCTTTGCTTAGCGATTCGGTTGACTTGGTCTGCAAACTTGGAGATATCCTTCAAAATCTCCTCACCAGCTATCTCCATATTTTCTAATGCCAAGATTTCGTTTGCTATATTATTCGCTGAGTCCGCCATCTCTTCCAGAGCCTTTGCGACCATTCTGTTGCCGACTATGTGAAGAGGGGAATCAATGCCGATCTCGGAGACCGTGCGTCGGTCGCGTACCGCAAGTAGTAGCTGTCTCACTATGAACCAGTAGATTTTGTCCGACTCTTCCTCCATGTGCATAACTTCCAATGCGAGTTCAGGTCTCGCTATCAACAGGGCCTTGATCGAAGCATCCACCATTGACGAGATTATGATATGCAGCCTGCGCAGTAGGCCATTGATTGGAAACCGCGTAGGGTCGACGAAGTTCTGCAGGACTACTTGCTTGATAGTCTGTTCAACAATACTGATACCGTTCAAATGCTGTGTTGTCTTCCGGATCTCTTCGAGGTGAACTCTCCCCAGCTTGTCTCTAGCGACGACTTGGATCGTGTCATGGCCGAGGATGTAGTTCGCTTTTATTATTCGAGTAAGAAGGTTGGGTGAATTACAAAGGTCCACGTTGATCACACAATTCCGAACTTCCTCTCGTTTTTGCTCTGTCCCGAGTATTAGTTTCAATGAGTCGTCGTCTTCGCACGTGACTGAAACGATATCGCCAGCGTTTAGTTTCACCTCCTGAACCCAGTCTCTGGGCAAAGAGACGGTTAAGGTGGAATACCCAACTCTCTGGACCTTTCTGGCTTCCAAGGAGGAACACGAGAATAAATAGTCTAGAATTGAGTCACGGGAATCAGCGTTAGGAACGATTTTCTGTTCAGTTTCATCTGCTGCCTCCGCTTGACTAGCTTTCTGTTCACTTATCGATTTTCTCTGTGATAGAAAGGGATTACTTCCATCGCGATGAAGATTACTCATGGCAAGGTTCGTAGCGTTTCATTTATTCTCTTACGTCACGTTTTGACGGGTTATCCTAGTGAGGATGGTCGTGCGTGCCTTCTCCATGGGATCCGCAGAGAGTTTCTTCCGTCATTGGTATGGTTTCATTGTTGATGTAGGATTCCACAGCGTCCGCCACTGTTCCTGATATTCCGTATCTGACCTCTATTCCTTTTTCCCGAAAACTCATGTACGGTCGCATGCCCATCCCTGCGACTAGCATTAGTTCAACGCCTCGTTCCGGAGCATTCGTACTGGGCTGGAGCAGTCCGTGTGGTTTGAGTTTGAGAGGGACTCGACAGATTCGATCTTGCCGTCTTGGACGGTTAGTATCGCGTAGGAGTCGCAGCGTCCGAAGTGGGGTGACACTTGCGAACTGGAAGTTGCTTCGCCCTGGCAGGGTATGGCTACTCTAATTCTGGTCATGTCTTCAGCATCCCCTAGTCCCATGTCGGCTGTATCCTCTGTCTTGTGGCGCTCTGCGGAAGTCTGTGCTTTGGCATTTCGGGCATCCGTCTGGTCTCCCGGTGCCGTATGGTTCTTGCCATTCGTTTTGGCACGAGTAACATTTGAACAGGCGTTCTCCTTGTCTCACTTCATAATCTCCTCCTTCGATCACCAAGGCTTTGCCGTGAACCAATGAGTCCGCGACCTTCCTGTGCGCTGATTCCAGCATTCGATGCAGGGTTGGCTGTGACACGTTCATCTTCGCAGCAGCCTTCTCCTGCTCCAAACCCTCCAAGTCTTTCAGTCGCAACGCTTCGAACTCGTCCACCATCAAGGTGACCGTTTCGAGTTCTGTGGTTGGGATTCCTCTTGGCTTGAACAGGGTGACAGTCGGTTCGCAGTTGATCCATCTGCATTTCCTTGGCCTCGACATAGCAGGGCATGCACCTTGTGGGGTTAGTAAGCGATCGGACGAATCTCAGTTTTGAAGAGAAGGAATAATGAATATATATTCAATACTCTTTCGCAAAGCATCTTTGAATGGGGAATGGATGACGGCAACGAGTTACGTCAACGTATTCTACAATGCTATTGGCCTGTGAGTGTTATTTCTCGAACTCGTCATGTGTAGGTCAAGAATGGAGTGCTCGAATCCAAAACACATGTATGGATGAAGAAACGAGATTCTGACTGGTTGCACATGCTGTGAATTCCTAGCGTAATGGAGATACTTTTCAGTTGACGAGTGCTGCGGTCCGGTGCCATCGCAGATTCTCAACCGACAGATGCGTGAGAAGTGATCACTTCGCTTGGTGAAACAGCAGCAAACGTTTTACGCATGTCTGATACTGGGCGTCTCATGAAAGCTGACGATTCCCGAATGGTGCTGCTCAAGATTGAGGATAAGAAAAATTACGAAGATTTGATTACGTATATCTACGCCGGAAGCGACGTTGCCGCGGCCTACAAACCTATTACTGTATACAAGGAAAAAAACGCGAGCGCATATCTCGTTGCGGGACGATATGTAGGTGTTAACCAGACGCATTTGAAATACACACAGCTCTGCGAAGAAGAACGTAAGCTCGTCATCGAGAAGCTAGGTGCTGGTAAGATCGTGAGATTCCTTTCGGACGAAGCGCTGCCGGCGTAACCACGGGCACCCGAGAAGTTAGAGCCGATGCTAGTCGCTGATTGCTAGAGTTTCGTGAATGGAGACTTATTTTTCAGGAGCTTGAGCCTATTAGAGTTGCTACGGCGAGAACTATGCCTACGAGCAGTAGTATGACTCCGACGATCGCCCACGCCTGCCAGCTTGGGATTACTAGGGAGAACCATTTTACGACGCCAATTGCAAAAAAAGCGATTCCGAGGACGGCTATGATCACTCCTGTCAAAGCCATCGCGACCAAACGTATCGTTCTCTTGACAAATCGCTGAGCAATCTTAGCAGCGTTACCCATGGTCTGGCGCAGAATTAGCCGCAGCATATTCTCCAGCCATGAGGATTTCTCGTTTTCCGACAAAGTACTTCGCCTAGTCGCTGCCTTTTGAAAGAGCGATTCCTACTGCCATGCCCGCCACAAAGGCCACTGCGAGAGCTAATAGCGGGCGCTCTGCAACCTTTTTGGTCGCTCTCTGCGAGACCACGTTCATCTGAACTTTGAGGTCGTCCAGACGCTTGTCCATGTCCTTACGTAGTTCTTTGACGTATTCTTCAATTTCACGAACATCCCGTGTTTCTTTGTTTTTGGACAAGAATGGCACCAAATTACAACTTGATGGCTTACGGATAAAAGACTACCCTCGCCGTTTTAGTCAACAACGCATTTTTGCGACCTGGGTCGCATGTAATATTGCGCGATTAAGCGCTAGGGTCGACGGATTTACCTGAAGCTACCTCTTTCGCGACCGAAATGAGACCCCGAGAAGTAGGCCGACGGTGAAAATAAGCCCTGCTACAAGAAGTGGATTCTCTCTGATCATTTGACGGAACTCCGCGATGCTGATTTGTCCAGTAGGGGAGTGTCTGTCCATTATCTCTTCAAGTTCTTCGTCAGTGAAATTATCGTCTTCTTCCTTTGCTGGCAAAGTTCTCGGCTTTGTTATCGCTCACACTCTCAGATATGTATTTGTGTTAACTGAAGATGGTGGATCCTGAAATGACCCTAGGAGATATGTAGCTCCACGGCGAGCCGGTCAACATACTGTTCGCGAGCGTCAGAGGAACTTGTGGGTGCGTTCAACGATTGCCTCAGTCATTTCGGACAGGTGTGCTTTGCCACCTAGATCATAGGTGACTTTTTTGTTTTCTGCAATCACCGATTCTACGGCTCTGAATATGGCTTGTGACTTTTCCTTCTCTTGAAGATATTCCAACATCCAAGCACCCGCGAGAATTGTGGCCGTCGGATTCACTTTATCTAATCCTTTGTATTGCGGAGCGCTACCGTGGGCTGGTTCAAACATCGCATAGCCATCCCCGAAGTTTCCCGAGTAAATGCATCCGATGCTCGCCACCAGAGCGGAGGCCTCTTCCGAGATTATGTCCATGAAGAGGTTGGTTCCAAACACAATACTCTTGTTGAACCGCTGAGGGTTCTTGATGATTTGTTGGGAGAAATTGTCGATGAAATATTCCTCAATGGTAATCTCTGGGTAGTTCTTGTGAACGTTGTTCGCGGCTTCCATGAAGAGTCCGTCAGTTTCCTTCAATATGTTCTGCTTGGTAATGGCAAAGGTTCGTTTCCATCCGCGGCGTTTGGCTTCTTCGAATGCTGCTTTGGCGAGTTTCTCGCTGGGTTCTCTTGTTATCTTGCGAAATGCGATTGCGACGTCGTTCGAGAGTCTATGCTCTATCCCGGAATAGAGTCCTTCTGTGGCTTCTCGAACGCAAACAAGATCAATTTCGCCCAGTGGCTGTTTTGTTCCTTGGAATGTGCGTATTGGTCGGATGTTCGCGTACAGCTTCTTGCCTTGGCGAATTGTCACGGCCACACTTCGCGGTGTACCAGGTCCGGCAGGCGTGGTCGTGGGGCCTTTGAGACAAGCGTCTGCTGATTCGATCGTCTTCCAATTGTCGGGGGAGATTAATGTGGGTCCTCCGTGAGATTGCCACCATTCGAACCCTGCCTCGCACTCAACAAAGTTCAGGGTGGTTCCTACTGATTTCAAGACATTTAGCGTCGCTTCGATTAATTCGGGGCCTGTCCCATCGCCTCTGATCAACGCCACAGTCCGCACCAAAGTGCATCTGCACTCAACGAGGATCTAGTATAGTTAAGAATTGTTTTTCAGGTCCTGAACGACTATTCCGCGATTGCTCACGCGTGCTTTGGCGTGTGCTGCAGCAAACCAGTGCCGCAATGGCATATCCTAGCTTTCTCCCATGATTTGTAAGTAGACTTCGCGGCTGGAACGGGGGCCATCGAGCTCGACTAGGAATATGTTTTGCCAGGTTCCGCGAACAAGTCGTCCTTGGACTATTGGAAATGTGGTGGAATGTCCTAGGAACGCGGCTGCTAAGTGTGCATCGGCGTTGTCATCAGTTGCATTGTGAGCGTATCTGCCCGTTTGTGGGAAGAGTTCCTCGATTTTTGCGAGCAAGTCGCGTCGGAGGCCGTTTTCGTTTTCGTTCGCTATGATTGCAGCGGTTGCGTGCGGGGCACTGACAGTGAATGTACCGTTTGTGACGTGTTGTTCGCGGGTGAAATTCGTGGCCTCTTCCGTGATGTCGATGAGTTCTCGCCTTTTTGTTGAAGTAAGTGTGAGAACTTTGCTTACTACGATCATTCTATCGTACCCAACGTGGTATGGTGGGCGCGGAAGAAAAAGAGATTGAAAAAAAAGGAAAAGCTGACGGGATGGGGTTTGGGCTACATTTTGGCCTCGTGGGTCGCTAGGGGTGGCAGTTCTGGGAAGCGCTCTTTCATCTTCTGTTCTGCAACTGTGTTTGCCTCTTGAAGGATTTGTTGTGACTCGCCGCTGGAAGATGAGAGATCAAAGGAAGTTTCTGTGGCTTCGCCCACTTCAACGGAGAGGCCTTCTAGTGTGTCGTTGACCTCTGCGAGTTCCATGGAGACTTCTGGCATTACCCCTTCCAGTTGCGTTTTCAGTGTCCTTACCACGTTGGCGACGGGCATCATTGTCGCTGCGAGGGTGCCGAATTCATGCACCGCTTCCAATCTCAGTGTTACTTGTTCCAGTGCCAGTTCACTGTGGAGGACTACTTTCGCCATCTTTCTGAGTTCTGCGCATTCATTGGCATAGATGGAAGCGAGTTGAGTGTTCTTACTTTGGACAGCCAGTACACATTTCCCGTACAGTGCTTGGTCGCGTTGCTGCATGTGGTAGGAGGTTCTCTCGAGTTTTCGTTGCTGAATCTTCAACGTGAATAGGCATTGGTTGACGCGTTGCTTCATAGGGGTGGGGTGAACTGATTCCTTGATTTTTTTGGTCCATGAGGTTTTTTCTCTAAACATTTTATTTATCCCCCCTGATGGTCAATTCGTTCTCCGTGGCCGTTGCTCTTGTTTTCTTGTTCACTGGCGAGAACTTTTAGGAAGTTGCCGAGTCTGCCTTCTTCGAATGTTCGTATTATTGAGCCCGTGTATTCGATTTTGAGGTCGAGTGATCTGAGTTTTGTCATCAGCTTTTCGATTTCCGATTTGTTTTTTCCGACTAGAAATACGATGCTTTCTGGTTCTCCGAGCGAGCTGACTACTTTGACAGTCTGAGGTATCGCTGCGATTTTCTCAATGACGTCGTCTCTCTCCATGTCCCTTGGGAAGGAGGCGCCGACTAGGATTTGTTCTGCGACGCCAAGTTTCTCTAGGTCGATTCCGGTTGTGTATTCTCTGATTACTCTTGCCTTTTCCAATTTGTTTACTCGGTATGCTACGACATTCGGATGGAGGCTGAGTTTGCGGCCGATTTCGGCGTAGGAGTATTTAGCATTCTCTGCGAGTTCGGCTAGGATTTTATAGTCTGTGGAATCTATCATTTTGCTTCTTCCTCATAATGCTTTGTAGGTTTCGAACCATCTGTCGTACATGCCCAACATTTGCGTGGATACGCTGGGTTTTCGTCTTCTCAGAATGTCGCGGAGGTCTTCCATTGTAATGGGTCTGGGTTGCCCTTGTTTTGCGTGGCCTCCTTCGATGACTTCTCGTGCGACTCTTGTTTGTGCTGCTTGAAAGATGTCGTGAAAGTCGCTCCCAGAATACCCTTCCGTTTTTTCTACGAGGCTTGTAACGTCCACGTCATTAGCAAGTTTGAGGTCCTTCGTGTAGATTTGTATCATTTCCTTCCTTGCTTGCGTGGTAGGTAATGGAACGTAGATACGCTTCTGGAAGCGACGTATGAATGCTTGATCGAGGTCCCAGGGTTTGTTGGTTGCACCTATGACGTAGACATGGCTGGGACGTTTCTTGTCTAGGACGCTATCCATCTCTTGTAGGAATTGATTGCGGGTTCGGACCTCTCCGCCCACTTCGTCTGCTCTGACGCCGAAGAATGAATCGATCTCGTCGATGAAGATTATTACAGCTCGTCCTTCTTGAGTTCCTTTTCGAGCGTTTTCGAAAAGTTCAGCGACGTTCTTTTCTGATTCGCCGAGCCATTTGGATATTAGAGAAGAGGCGTCTAGGCTGTAGAACGCTGCGTCAATTTCGGTTGCAATTGCAGCAGCGAGCAGGGTTTTGCCGCACCCTGGAGGACCGAAAAAGAGAATACCCCTGGGCCATCCAAGTGGGAAGAGGTCGGGTCGCTTTATTGGAAACACGATGGCTTCCTCGATTGCTTTTTTCGCTTCGTGAAGATCCGCGATCTCTTCCCAGCTTACGCTGGGTTTTTCCGTCAGAACGAGCTGTTCGAGTTTTGCTGGGTGTCTGTCCGTTTGGTCGTTTTCGAAGTGGCCGTTGGGCTCCTTAAGTTGGCGAGTTCTCTGTTTATAGTTCTCAATTTGTTGCAGGTAGAGCTTGTTTTGAGGAGCCCCGGGGTAGAGCGCGCAGAGCTTAAGCAATATCTCTATTGAACGCTCGTAGCGTGAGATGGCGTTGTTCTTTGCACCTTGTTTGTCGAACTGAATGGCTTCGTGCGCGAACTTGACAGCCATTTGTTCGAGTTCCTCAGAAGCGGACATGTTCAAAAAACGCCACCTTGAAGAAGCACCTATTCGATTACAATCTTCCCGGTCTCACGAAGTTTTTCAAGCGCATTCTGAATCAGATCTGGAGAAGCACCTAGATCGTTTGCGCATCCGTGAAGACTGAACTGACCGTTGTGTTTCTTGGCGTATTCGTAGACTCGATCCTCGAAATCACGGTTCAGTGGTCTCGTCGAAGTCTCCAATATTTGGCTGACTGTGTTGGGGGGTGTCTCGAAGTTCGGAAGATCTGGAAAATGTTCGCGAAGCTTTTGTTCGGCGACCGTTCCGGTTTCCTCGAGAACTTTCTTTGCTTCATCATCGGTTGCTTCAATCGGGAGTTCTGGCATTGTTGTCTCGGTTGTAGCTTCATTGGTTAGGTCGGCGAGTGTGTCGTTGACTTCCTCAAGTTCCATCGCTACCTGTGGAACGATTCCAGCGATCTTTGACTTCGTATCCTTTACAATGCTCATTACTGGAGCCATTTGCACCATTATGTCTCCGAAGTCCTTGACGGTCTCGAGTCTCAGGATTACTTTCTCAAGAGCTAGTTGGCTGCCTAGGACGACTTTTGCGATTCTTCTGATCTCGGCGCATTCGTTGGCGTAAAGCCTTGAGTGGTCCGTGTCTTTGGATACTTGTGCTCCGACGCAGCGTTGGAAGAGGTCTCTGTCGCGCTGTTGAAGTTTCGTGTACATTTGATCGAGCCGGTCGAATTGTGCTTGCAGCCTGAATGAAGCTTGAGCAATGCGCTCTTTCAGTGGTACAGGGTGTAGTCTGTCTTCGACTTTCTTGATGAATGAGAAAGCGTCCACGTCTCCTTCAGGTTTAGGCGGGCTCTCTCATCTTGATTACGACAATATCTGGGATCTTTTTGGCTGGTGCCGAGGACGTCATTGGGGGGGGTGTCTCCAGCGAATCGATGGTCTGAAGGTGTTCGTAGATGTTGTCGAGGTCCTTACGTTCTTTCCGAGCTATTTCAAGGCCAGATCGAATGGACTCCGTGACGGCATGATAGGTCTCTTCGTCGATTTCGGCTGCTGTGTACAGCATTTTGTTGTTCGTCAAAGCGGATTGAAGGTCTCTGATTTGCTGATCCAGCTTCCCTTCGACTTCTTTCAATGTATCAAGTAGGCTGTCACGTTTTTGGCTGATTTCCTTGTTTAGATCTTCGAAGGTGTTTCGGAGTTGGTTGTACTCGGGTTGTTCGATGTCGCCGTCTTTAAGCAGCAGGTCGAGTGCTTGATTTCTTCGTTTTATTATGTCGTGCTCCCTTCTGAGGTCCTCGGCTTCTACCCGCCAAGTCTGGAGAAGAATGGGATGCCCATCATTAAGTCTGACGAACTCGATTGGGTATTGGTTGACCTCGCCGTTGCTTTGTGCAACCTGTATTTCTGTGACTGCGTCTTTGATATCTGCTGAGATACCCACTAGTTTGCCGATAGGTCTGCCCATTGAGTCCTCGATGGTCCTGCCGAGATACTTTCCTATCTCTTCAACGGTTATGGTCAAGGCTTCGGTGTCCTCCTACTGAGAAGAGCTCAATTGGCTGGTCCGCTGCGGGGTCGGAAGGGCGCTTGCAGGAATGTCGGGGAAACGATCTTTCATGTGCTGTTCGGAAATAGTGCTTGCCTCAGTCATATCCTTTGTGCTTCAGCGCCTGACGCCTCCATCTCGTATGATGTACCCGTCTCTCCGGCCTCCACAACAACACTGTTCAGGACTTCTCCTATCTCGCTGAGCTCGAAGCCGACTTCAGGTATTAGACCGGAGATTTGGTTCTTTATCGAGTGACACTACGCTTGCAGCAGGCGCCATTAGTCTTGCCATGTCACCAAACTCCTCGATGGTTTCGAGTCTTAGCGAAACCTGCTCGAGGGCAAGTTGGCATTGCAGCGTGACCTTAGCCATCTTCCTCACTTCGGCGCACTCGTTTGCGTACATTGATGCTCGGGCCACGTCATGCGCCATCTGCGAACTGACGCATTTGGCGAAAATTTCTTTGTCATGCTGTTGCATTCGCATGGCGGCTGTTTCAAGCTTGTTCTGTTGAACTTTGAGTCTGTAGAGGGCTGTTGCGACCTGCTCTTTGATGGGTGCCTGTGATGGAACTTCGAGTTGACTCTCGAGAAAACGGGTTCTTTTGCTTCTCTGTCCCAGCCCTTGAGAAAACCACTGTTCAATGCATCGATCTCCATTTTGTGCTTGCAACAATTCCAGTTGTTGATTGCCCGTTATAGAACGAATACTATTCAAATTTCGTGAAAGAAAGCTGTCAAGAATCGAGTGACTCACTGAAACTGGTTTCTCATAATCGACTTTCACGAACTCAAAAGCGGAACCATTCTGAACCAACACAGAATAGGGTGTCGACGTGGATGCTAGATGAATTCAGGCTTGTTGTTCCACAACTGGTTCTCGCATTCACCAAAACAATTCGCGGAATCTGTTGTTCAAATCAACGTTCTGGATCAGTGAAAGAAAAAAGTGGGCTGGAGGAATCTGAGTTGATTCAGTTCTGTCTCTGTCATGCCGTCTTCTCCAATTTTATCTCGATGGTTGAGACGTTTCTAATGTCGCTTCCTTCCCCTAGTGCTTCGGTTCCTATGGCTATTTCTTTGACGGTCAGTTTGCCAGCGAAGAACCTTCTCCGCACGACTTCCACTACGTCTACGGCTGTGCTGATTGCTCTACCTCGTGCCTTCACTGAGAGCACTTTTGCTCCGGATTGGAAGTGCATCATGACAGCGGTTGCGTATGCCATTATGGGCTTTCGCCCGATCAATATTGTGTCTGGCGGAATGGGCTCTCTTGGTCGTGGCGGTGCTCTGTGGGGATGGAGCACCCCTCTCTTCTTGTGCCAAGTTCATGTCACCTCCTGGTTAGATAGCGTGGTCTTGAAATCAAGCTGTTGTAGGTTGCCGTTTTCGTGACAGGTAGACTTCAATTTCGTATTTTTCGATTTCGGTCGAGAGCTGCTAATATAAACGTGGGTACGTTGGTGTACCAAAGTGGGGCGCTTCACGTGGGAATGACCTTGAAGGGGAACATCCAGAAGAACCAAGCTACCACCACTCCTAGATAAAATAACACGACGAGTTTGGGAGGGTTCTGATCTGCGATCATGTGAGCTATGGCTGCGCAGACGGCGGGCATCGCCGGGAGGAAGTAGAACAGGTAGGTTACCCTATTTCCGAGGATGACCGCGGGCAAGTACGGTATATACGTTGCTGCAAACCAGACTAGATTGAATGATGAGAAATCATCTTTCGTGTTGAAGTAGTTGTACGACAGAGTACAGCATGGCAGGTATCGTTAGGTATAGGATTGTGGGGTTCATCATTCCCAAGAATGCGACAGAGCTGTACTTGCTTACGACATTGCCCGCGCGTCACCTGGACGTTCACAACAAGATAGGGAATTTGGATCTGGTTGACGAGCCACTGCCACGGGCAGCTGATTATCCCGTTAGGACATGACGAAACTAGCGAGGTTGAGTAAGTTAAGGATGTACTGGATGTGCTCGAATGGATTGGAATAGGGTGGACCGACCCACAACAACCTCGTGATGTTATCGAGCAATGTCAACAGTACTGAGAAACGAAACCGGAAAAGTAGCCAGATACTTTTCAAACCATTTGAAGAACGCGTTCCAGGTGCCTGCCTTCCCTCGATTCTTGATACATCGGAATACTTGAACGACGACGATGACCGCAAAACCAGCCACGCCAGTGATCTTGGTCAGAGAGGCCAGTGCCATCCCAAGTGCGCTGAGAATAGGAATGGCCTGTGAAGTACCAATAGAATCCTAATAACATGAAAGTCAGTGTGAATATGTCCAGAATCGCGATTCTGCCCAGCACGAAGGTGAGTGTATCAAACGAGAACAGAAACGTGGCAATGATTGGAGCCTGTTGAATTTCGATCGTCTTCTTCATTAATAGATAGAAAACCAGCACACCGATGCGCCGAAGATTACGCTGGGAATACGCCATCCGTAGCCGTTGTCGCCGAGGAAGTACATTGATAGTGCGATGAAGAGTTTGGCGAGAGGCGGGTGTTCATGGTTGGGGTCCATTCCTGGAATTGCGTTAACGTAGGGGGGTTGCCCATTTGAGCCGACGCTCTGTGGCAGACCTAGAATAACTCGCGCAACGTTCACGTAATACCATTCGTCGAAAATCAGTGATCCCGAAGGCTGATTCAACCATATCAAGCGAAGAGCAATGTCGACCACGAAGAGCATCAAGAAAGAGTCGGTCATAGAGATTCTTCAAGTTCAAATCGAGCCTTACAGATCGAATTGCCTGCCATTTCGGGCTGGGGAGAATTCTCTCGACCAATCTTCTACATCCTTTCGCTTACTCTTATTCCAAGTAGTTTCATAGAATTGCGGAGGGTGATCTGGACTGCTTGAACTAGCATCGCTCTAGCATTTTTAACTTGCTCATCCGAGTGGATTACGTCTACTTTTTCGTAGTATTCGTGAAACTTCTCGGCCAGAGAGTTTGCATAGCTTGCAAGTTCTTCTGGTTTCAGTTGGTCTGCAGACTCTATGAACATCTGGGGCATCTGACCGATTTTGAATAGGAGAAGATGCTCCAGGGGATGAGTCAGGAGAGAGGCATCTGCCTCAAGTGGGACTTGCCCGAGTTTTCGCAAAATGCTACCCGCTCGAGTGAATGCGTAGTTGATGAACGGGGAGCTGTTCCGTTCTAGACTCAAGACACGGCCCCATGTGAATGTGAGGTTCTTCACGCTGTTCAGACTGATCATGGCAAATCTGATCGCCCCGAGAGCAATAGCGGTTATTATCTCATCCGACTCAGTCTTCCCGAATGCTCCCTTTCTCTCAGCCATCGTCGCCGCGACCTTCATTCTCGCCTGATCCATGACTTCGTCAAGTGACACGAATCTAGCTCTGCGTTTTGACATCTTTGTCCCAGGAAGTTCAACGAGACCGTAGGCGTAGTGCACGAGGTTCTTGGCAGCGTCTCGTTCGTTCATAGCGTAGAGTGCTAGTCGGATCTGAAGTTGGGGAAGGCTCTGCTCGGATGCAATTACGTTGATTACTCTGTCAGAGTCGGAGAACTTGGCAAGGGTGTAGGCCATGTCTCGGGTGGGATAGAGAGTTGTTCCGTCGCTGCGGGCAATTGTGAGAGAAGGAACCTCGTAGTTCTGGGAAAGATGAAAATCTTCTCGCAAGGAGTAGGCTTCCACTATGGCGTTAATGTCGAGCGACGATGACAACCCTTCCGATTTCACGAAGGGTAACTTTCGCAATTTGCTGAGAACTGTTTCGACTTTTCCATTCCAGATGAGTTCGCTTTCCCAGTCCCAAGTGTCAAATTGAATCTCCATTTGGTCAAGAGTGGATTTCATGCCTTCGAGGCAGAGGTTCGCCACCTCCCTGACCAGTGCCGAGGTTGCTTTCTCGTTTTTCTCGTAGTTTCTTCCTATTTCTTCAACTTCCTTCTCCGGGTTTGATTGGCCATGGATGGCGCTGACTACTTGTCGGAATAGTTCCCTGTCCGAGTTTTCTAATTCAGCCGCTATTCCAATCCATTCGTCGAGGTTTCGTTGCTGTTTGACTCTTTCTTCGGAATTTTCAGCCTCAACGCCCAGCACTTTCAGTTTGGCGTTAGTGATTTCTAATTGCATTGCGCAGTTTGTGCAAGCGTAAAGGCGTCCAAACCAGTGGTCAACTTTTCCTTTTGGTTTCGGCTTGTTGAGCAATTTGTAACCGTAAGCGAGGATAGACACTTGTCGGCCTACGTCATCGACGTAGAACCGCCTGTTTACCAGGTGTCCTCTGGCTTTGAGTATACGTGCTAGGGCATCGCCGAGAATAGAGTTCCGTGCGTGTCCCATGGTTAGGGGTCCGCTGGGGTTAGCGCTCGTATGCTCAACTGATATTCTCGCTGGTGTGGAGGTCTTGATGATTCCATAATTCTCATTCTGTTTCGATACCGACTCTAGTATCATGGTTCCAGCTGTGCTATAGTTGAGTCTGAAGTTTAGATACCCTGAAACTTCTTCGACAGAGGCAACCAGGGTTCTGTCATTCAAGTTCACTGCTTTGTTTATCTTTTCCGCGATTTGGTGCGGAGTCCTTTCATCTTTTTTTGCTATTTCATGTGGTACCGAGGAGGATAGTTCTCCGAATTCGAAATTTGAGGGAACCGTAAGCCGAGGTATGTTGTCCGCCCATTCTGGATATGTGTTCTTCAGTGCTTGCGCCAGGGCCTCCTCGCATTGAACTCTGAATTGCTGAAGAACCCAACTCATTGAGATCAGTTGTCCTTCCGAATGTAGGGGGGATTAATGTGCTAGCTGGGTAGGGTTCTTATAACTGGTTGGAAACTGGCCGCCTTAAGAAAATTCGTGATGCTACCGCATACTTGCGGGTCTTTTCTCGCTTATCGGGGCGCCTTAAAATTTGCATTTAGGGATTGTCGATAAATATACATGGGCTATGGCTCTTTGTTGGGTCGGGGTGGGTAGCCTAGCCAGGATAGGGCACAGGCCTCCGGAGCCTGAGGTCGGGGGTTCGAATCCCTCCCCGCCCGCCAAAGCTACGATCAAGCGACTAGCTGATGTTTGAATTAGAGATGAATCATTTCCACTTACAAATAGCCTGATCATATCGTTTGAACGTGGAATCTGGTTCAAATTTCTGAAGCTCTCGCTGGTTAGTTGTATGTCGTGTTAGGGCCCAACGAAACGTTGGCATCAAAGGGTTTGGGGAGAAGTTTTAGTCCTCGTAAACCTAATAGCGCGGCAAACTGAGCCTGTGCTTTTGAAGGTATGGGAACTGATTGAAGAGAATCATCTTACGTGGGTAATAGGTGGTCCGCAAGGGGGCGGAATCAATTCCGTCGCGGAGACGTTCGCCAAAGCCTGCGCGCGTGGCGGTCTTCACGTTTTTGCGAATATAGAATACCATTCAAACATAAAGGGGGAGCACAGCTACTATCGCGTTCGAGCCTCTGATGGAATTGTTCAATCGCACGTTGACTGGATTGACGTTCTTATCGCGTTGGATAAGGAAACTCTGTTTGGTGACTTGCACAAGGAGTATCCCACGCACAACGGGCATAGAAACGAAGTTAGCCCTGGGGGAGCGATCATCTATGACTCGGCGCTGAAACTGAAGGCCGAGGACATTGGACGCCCCGATGTGAACCTCTACCCAGTGCCATACATGGACGTTCTGGTAGGAGCGTTGAGGGAAACTGGTCACGAGAAGGAGTTGAGCAGATATCAGGTTATGGCCAACACGATCGCATTCGGCGCTTCGGTGGCTCTTATCGACTATGACTTTGACGTTGTATCGAATGCGATCAAGGAAGGTTTCGCTGGAAGGAAGGCAGCATTGGGCGACCTCAACGTGAAGGCAGCACGCCACGGCTACGACTACGTCAGGAAAACGTTCCGACACGATTTCCCATACCGGCTTCATACAGTGCCATCGAAAGAGAAGCGGATGCTCATCAGGGGGGTTCAAGCGGTCGGGACAGCGAAGTTCAAGGCTGGATGCGCAATTCAGACATACTACCCGATCACGCCTGCAACCGATGAAAGTGAATTCTTAGAAAACCACCAGAAGGACTTCAATATAGTTGTAGTTCAGACTGAAGACGAGATTTCAGCTGTTCTGATGGCAACCGGCGCTGCACACGCAGGAGTTCGCGCCTCAACTTCGACCTCGGGGCCGGGATTCAGCCTAATGGCTGAAGGTCTCGGCTGGGGTGGACTAACGGAAGCTCCGGGCCCGGTTGTAATTCTTTACCAACGGACGGGACCGTCAACTGGCCTCCCGACTCGGACCGAACAAGGGGATCTACAGTTTGTGCTTCACGCTGGGCATGGCGAGTTCCCTAGAATCGCCATGGCGCCAGGCGATGCGGTGGAAAGCTTCCACGATACCTTCGACGCTTTCAACTATGCAGAGCGATTTCAATTGCCGGTCATTGTGATAGTCGACAAGTTCTTGGCGTCAAGTTATCAAACCATCCCAGTTTTCGAAACGAGCGGGCTGCAGATCGATAGAGGACAAATATTGACTGAAGCAGATCTAGTGAACAATCCTCAATACAAGCGATACCAGTTTACATCACTAGGTATCTCCCCTCGCGTTATCCCTGGAACGAAAGGGGGAATCTTTCACACAACTGGAGACGAACATGATGAATTCGGTCACATTACCGAGAACTCAGAGAATAGGATCAAGATGATGCAGAAGCGAATGCACAAAATTGAGCTGGCTGAAGAATTAATACCGGACAGTAAGAAAGTTAACTTCTTCGGCCCCGAAAAGGCAGACGTAACCCTGGTGGGATGGGGATCAACGAAGGGCGCGATCCTAGACGGGATGCAAGATCTGGAAGCTGACGGTATCAGATGCAATTTTCTCCAGATAAGATACATGAGCCCCTTTCCAACTAAGCTAGTAACAGAACGTCTCTCGACCTCGAAGACGAAGGTCCTGATCGAGAACAACTATACAGGCCAGCTTGGCGCACTTGTTCGTGAGCACACGGGAATCGCAATGGACCGCAAGGTACTGAAGTACAACGGCCGCTCTTTTTCACAGAATGAAGTGTATGAAGGAGTCAAAGAAGCCATTCGAAACGATGCCAAAGAGGTTGTGATGGCACATGCTTGAGCTGAAAAACTACAGAACGAAAGTGCACAACGACTGGTGTCCCGGATGTGGAGATTTTGGCATACTAAACGCGGTGCAAATGGCACTCTTTGAACTCAAACTGGAACCTCACCAAGTGGCTATTTGTTCTGGGATTGGCTGCTCGGGAAAAACGCCCCACTTTGTCGAAACATATGGATTCCATACTCTCCACGGAAGGGTGCTTCCGATCGCTACTGGAATAAAACTCGCAAACACGGCGCTCACGGTTGTGGCGGTGGGAGGCGACGGCGATGGATACGGCATCGGAGCGGGCCATTTCGTCAATGCTGGACGGCGCAATTTGGACTTCACCTACGTAGTACACAACAATGGCGTGTACGGGCTCACAAAAGGTCAGGCTTCACCCACACTACCTAAAGGCCTTAGAACAAAATCGATGGCATCCCCCGCAATAATCGAGGGCATAAATCCATTGGCCATGGCGATCAGCGCAGGCTACACATTCGTAGCTAGAGGTTACGCTCTTGACGTAAGACATTTGAAAGAAACCCTCAAAGCCGCCATCCTCCACAAAGGAAGCGCACTTGTCGACGTCCTGCAGACATGTCCCACATACAACGATATCAACACAAAGGAATGGTACGCCGGCGAAGACCTTCCAACAAAAGCGCCGAGGCTGTACAAGCTCGAGGAAACTGGCTACGACGGGAACGTCAAAGATCCTAATGACGCTGACGAAGTAAACCAGAAAAAAGGACGGGCGATAACGCGCTCCTTCGAATGGGGCGCAAGAGTACCAATTGGTCTCTTCTATAGTATCCAAGAGTCAACGTTCGAAGAGATGCTGGCTCACAGAATGCCCGCTTACAAAGAAGTCCCATTAGTCAAACAGGACGTATATCATAGAGACGTAACGCCACTTTTGCAATCGCTCACCTAGGGGCCCTTCTCGTTCACAGTTTTCCTTCCGTGAACTCCAGGAGTTGTCATCGCGTAAGGATCAAGAATCTCATCCAGCTGCTTCTCGGTAAGAAGCTTCCTTCTCAGCACTATTGCGCGCAACGGTACTCCAGTGGCCAAGGCCTCTTCGGCAACTTCAGCCGCCTTCTCGTAGCCTATGAATGGGTTGAGGGCGAGGGCTATGGCTGAGCTCTTCCCCAGCAGATCTTTGCATCGTTCTTCGTTTGCACGTATCCCGATTATGAGCCTTTGAGTAAAGCTTCGCACACCGTTCGTCAGAATCATCAACGACTGCGTTAGATCGTAAGCAATGATAGGCATCATAACGTTCAGCTCAAATTGCCCCGCTTGTGCGGCCATCGATATAGTTAGGTCATTCCCCATAACCTCGAAGCAAACCATGTTCAGCATTTCAGCCATGACCGGGTTCACTTTGCCAGGCATTATCGACGAACCTGGTTGAACTGGGGGTAGCGCAATCTCACCGATTCCAGTAACAGGTCCAGAACTCATGAGTCGGAGGTCGTTTGCAATCTTCGTAAGGTCGACAGTAAGAGCGTGGAGCGTCCCGGAAAGAGCTACAAAGTCGGTCATGGACTGCATCAATGCAGCGTAATTGCGAGCAGTTCTGAATTTCAGGCCGGTATATTTTGATAGGTTTTCGACAGCCAGCTGCACGTATCTGGGATCTGCATTCAGCCCCGTACCGACTGCTGTGCCACCCAAGTTCAACTCCATAATCTTCTCAATAGCCCTCTCCAGTTTTTGAAGATCGTCGCCAATGGTGCTCGCGTAAGCCGCGAACTCCTGTCCCAACCTTATTGGTGAAGCATCTTGGAGATGCGTGCGTCCCGACTTTACAATCGGGTCGAATTCATTCGCTTTGCTTTCGAGCGCCAGTTTGAGATCTCGGAGAACCTGTTTCAGAGGGTCCGCGAGTAGGGCGGAGGCCACGCGGATGAACGTTGGATATGTGTCGTTGGTTGATTGACCCATATTCACATGATCGTGGGGGCTCACCATTTTGTATTCTCCCTTGGTTCCGCCTAGGATCTCGATGGCACGATTGGCAAGCACCTCGTTGGCGTTCATGTTGTGTGAAGTCCCTGCACCTGCTTGGAAGATATCGACTACGAACTGGTCAGTAAGTTTGCCTTGCAATATTTCATCGGCAGCGGAAACGATCGCTTCCCCCATTTTCCTGTCGAGCAATCCGATGGATAGATTCGCCTCAGCCGCGGCTTTCTTCACCAAGACAGTCGCGCGGATGAATTCTGCTAAGGGTCTGATTCCGCTGATGGGGAAGTTTTCAACCGCTCGCGCTGTCTCCGGACCGTAGTAAGCGTTCTTTGGAACTTGTACGTTGCCGAGTGAGTCTCTTTCCGTTCTGAATTCCCGGAATCTGGACAAGTGTTCGTCGTAGAGGGCCGCTTGCTTGGTCAACGATAAAAGCTGTTAGGCCAAGGCTCTGAAGACCTTAAAACCTACGCTGACCCTATCGAAAGGAACGCTGTTAGAATTGAAGGATGCCTTTCAGGGCGCTTTGAGATTTTGGCAACACAGACTGAAGAGCAGAGTTTGCGCCGAGAGGTCGGATGGTACGGCTCCTTCGCTATGGGATATGCCGATGTGGGAGCCGATATTTACGTTGCAATCGGCCTCGTAGCGCTCTTTGCTGGCGGCGCCTCACCAATTGCTTTCCTCATAGCGTCAGTAACCTACGTCGCCACCGGACTCGCATACTCTGAACTTGCCACAACCTACCCATACGCAGGCGGAGCCCACATTTACGCGATGAAAGCCTTCAACGACTTGTTCGGGTTCATAGCGGGTTGGGCAGTCATGCTCGACTACACAGTTGACATAGCCCTCTTCTCGCTAGCGTCAGCAGGTTACCTGAGCTTCTTCTTCCCTAACATCGTGAACGGTCATGTCATCTGCAGATTGTTCGGCTTGACTCTCAGCATTCCGCATCTCGGGATAATTGCCGCGGTCATGGTAGTTTTCCTAATGATGCGTAAACATTATTGGAATTAGAGAATCCTCATGGTTCAACGAAATTCTCGTCTCATTCGATTTGATCGTCGAAACTGTGATTCTTGTCTTCGGCCTGTTGCTTGCTTTCAGTCTTGCTCGCTTTCTGGGCCAGGTTACAGTCTTTGGATCACCCGAGACTTACGTCAATATTGCATATTCGCTACCCAGTCTTGGCGTTCAGAACCAGAATTTCATTTACGGCATAACCATAGCGATGACTTCCTTCATAGGCATCGAATCGATAGCACAGGCTGCTGAGGAAACGAAGCGCCCTGACAAGTGGATCCCACGAGCAAACAAATTGTCCATAATCTCAGTAGTTATATTCGCGGTCGGCTTGTCCGCCATTAGCATGGGATTGATGGGATGGCAAGAGCTTGCGGCCGCGCGCAATGACCCGATTAGAGCGATTGCCGCACACATTCCAATCATCGGACCATATCTAGCTCCCATTGTTGCGGCAACTGGGTTCGCGATTTGCTATGTTTCCACGAACACGGGAATCATTGGTGTTTCACGCATCGTGTTCTCAATGGGGAGATTCGACCTTCTTCCGCATTGGTTCTACAAAGTCCATTCCAAATTCAAGACTCCCTATCAGAACGATCATTGTCTTTGGCACGATTGGCATGGCGCTTGCGTTGGTCGGGGAACTCACTTTTGTAGCAGACTTGTACAATTACGGAGCGCTTCTTTCGTATATTCTGGTGAATACCTGTCTCGTTGTCTTGCGCAATACGGAAGCAGGCGCATATCGCGCTTGGAAGATCCCGGGGACGATTACCCTGCGCCTCCGAGGTCGGAGCTACTACATTCCAATCATTAGCGTGCTAGGCGCGGTTTCATGCGCTATTCTCTGGGGTTTGATCCTGACGTTTCACGAAGAGGGACGGATTCTTGGAACCGCATGGGTATTGGTGGGGGTAGTTGGGTTTGTTGCTCTTCGAAGGATGAGGCACATGCCAATACTGACGAGCAGAGACTGGCAAGCGAATCCTGCCAGGCGGCTACGTCATGAATGCTGTTGTCCTTGTCAGGACACCTGTAGACGAACAAACCGTTGTCCATGCAATCAGTGAAGCGCTCGACAAGCGATTTCGCATAACTCTACTAAACATCCTAGACCCATCTGAACTCGGACTCAGCACTGACCGACTATCAGCCTATTCAGAAATCAAGCAATATCAAACCGAATCAATTAACGACCTGCAGGCGATCGGTCGCAAACTGCGTTCGCTCGGATACGAAGTATCCCCACGAGTTGCGATCGGCTCCTTCACCCAGATTGTTAACGAAGAAGCTGCCGCCGACAAGAACGACATAATTGTCCTAATTAGACGCAAGACTCTGAAGGGACATATCGAGAAGGAAAAACTTGACTCGGCCATGGCAGTGCTATCTAAATACCCTGGAAAGGTAATGATCGTTCGGAGGAGAGAATGATGGCCGGTGAAATAATGGTCATTCTAGATGTGAACGTCAAATCTCAGGAACTGGAGAAGGTGGCACAGACACTTCAGAAGATACCACAAGTGACCGATCTGCACGAAGTCACTGGCGAATATGACTTGGTCGCTGTGGTCGAGACTGATTCAATAGTTGATTTTAGAAACCTCTTGAAAAACAAGATCCTATCGATCAAAGGCATAAGCGCAACGAATACGTTAGTCATCATTCACACTTACAAGAGAAACGGGAAAACGATGGCTGGATGAAAACGAAACACGGAAAACGAAACAAGCCAGCCTCGGCCAAAATTCTAATTCCTGTAGGAAACGCGGTGAGCAAGCAGCTCATCACTCAAGCACTTCACCTCTTCTCGGTTCTCAAAGACCCACTAATCGTTCTCTTTACCGTCATCGAGGTTCCCAGCAGAACTGCCACATTGGAAACCGAACCTTACAGGCTTCAGATCAGCCATGCCGAAAAACGACTGAACGACCTCTCAAAATGGTTGACGGCTCAAGATCTGAACGTGCGAGTGAAAGTAGTTGTAGCACGCAACGTCGCAGAAGGAATCATCGATGAAACCGAAAGCGATGGTTATGCAGCCGTCTTCATGATGAAAAGAAAAACCCGAAAGGGTTGGCGAGGACTATTCACCCGCAGTGTTAGCCAAAGAGTTGTCCGTGGAGCCAACTGCTTCGTTATGACCGCACCCTTAGAGTGACTCTGACAGCTGAACAAACGCTAACTAATATTCGCCTAGTGTTGTAGGATCCATTCGTGAAGGCTACAACAATGGACTTACCTGATGTTCCACACACTAAGTTCACGACCTGTTAGGATGCGTTTGATTTTCTCGGAGCTGTATGATAATGAGTGATGAAATTGGAACTTAGAAATGCCTTTGCATGTTATCCGTTTCTACTAGTCCGTTAGTGCTCTCGGCTACCACGCTAGGGCGGCAATGGCAGCAGAAGTTCACCGAATAATCGGACCATTCGGTATTTGCGAGTGGCATTTCGTGTACTTAGCTTCATGAATCCGACTACTACTCATTCTATGGCGAGAATGGCTTTGTTCCTGAAGATGCCTTTCACTCCGCACGATTGGCATTTCCACATCACGTTATCGCCGGTGTCCACAGACCAGTAAACCGCCATTTGGCGTTCTCCGCATTTTGGACAGCTCTCTAGGCTCATTTCCATTTCTAGGTCGGACACGGAGTAATTCGCTCCTTCTTCAGAGTTATGATAGGCCCAATGCTATGATTAAGGCGACACGTTGAACAAGCAAGTGTTCAGGATCCCCCTAGTCCTTGTCGCCTGGGTCGTCTTCCTCATGGTCTGCTCGAAAAAGTTGGAGCATAGGGCCGGTCTAAGGTTAAGACCGGGGCGGTGTTAAGCGGGGTCTCACTTCTTTGTCTCCTTCAAGGCGTCAAGGAAGCTTCCCAGTTTTATGAGAACATAGAATAGTCCGACGGTGATTAGGAGAACAGAGACAGCGCCGATGGCTCCGAAGATGAACGCTCCACTATACCCCATCCCTCCCATGCTTCGCCCAGGTAGGTTAGGGCTTGTTTGAAGGATTGTGTTAAGTAAACTCAACTCTTTTTCACCCCCTTGCAACTACGTTGCGTCGTTACGATTTCTCCTTATTAGTGATTGTGGACGAATCATCCACATGGAGCTTGAGATCTTGCGATGGGTCGCACCAATTTCAGACCGCCCGAAATCTCTAGCTTACTTGGATTACTTCCCGGTGCATACGAACGATTCTGTAACACTGCGAGGACTCTGGTGCACACCAAAGATGAATCCCGCTTATATGCAAGTCAACTACGTGCTGTAGTTGATACTAGGTGATTAGGTTTGAGTGAAGGTAAGAGATCGGCGAAGCCACTTCAATCTCATTTTCGAGAGTTCCTGCTGGCAACTGTAATTTCAGTGATTGGCACTTGTGCCATGGCTGGAAGTCTACTGCTTCAGAACTTTACGCGGAGATTTCCGGGGAACCGCAACTTTGCCAATTTCAACGGCGATGCGCCCGTTCAATGCCACTCGTACGTTCAGCGTGCCGATTCCGGCTCAAAGGATCCCCATTGGCTTCGCATATGATCCATGGCTTAACATGCTAGGGTTCGCCTGCCTGCTCGGCACAACCATAATCCTCGTCATCATACTCTTCAAGAGTAGGCGTGATACTACGTAGAGAACCCCGCAAACTCAGTTCAGTTCCAGGAGCCCTACTTGTTCAGATGAGTATACAATCGTACATTTCAACCGAAACCTCAAACGGTATGTTTAGTATCGATCAGGATTGAACACCCTACCTCATCTTAGTGAACAGTAGTCCGGCCATTGCAAACGTCACCTTGAATTTTCTCTCGAACTAGTACGTTCTTCACCACGACGAGTTACCTGTTCCAATCTTGTGAGGTGGATGCGCTCTCGTTTTCCGGGCTAGAAACTCCTGAAACTCTCCTTACAGTATTTACTGAGTTAGGTGATTGATCGGTATTTTTTTGCTTAGTTTACTGGATGTCAATGAATAGTCTTTAGAGTTCTTTCCAACCGTTTAAATCAGGACGCTGCCCTAGCTCGTTCGTCGTTGCGGCCCGGACCCCTAACTCTTTGATCAGGCAACAAGGGGTCCGGGTCGTAGCGTACAATTCTAGAAAGTGTTGTGAGCAGGAACGGAAACACAAAAAGAGTCGTAGGTTCCGCTGCACGCACATGTCGTATGCCATATTTGAGCCTGACTTTTGATGGAAAGATGTGATGGATATTTGGAGAGTAGGCACGCTTTGTTCTGCGTGAGGTGAATGGCTGCAATGAAAACCATGAAGGTGCCCGGGGTCGAGCATCTGGAAGTCCCGGTTTACCCGTACTATCCATTTTATGGATATTACGCATATCCCCTCTATCCGTGGTACGGAGACTACGGTTACTGGGAATGAGGACGCATAATTCTGCTTACCGGATTTTCTCAGCGGTTTATGTCGCATAAACTCTAAGTCCTCCCGACGTATTCGCGCCATTTCTGAGCGTCTTGAACAGCTCTTCGGCCAGGATGGCAAGGGAGCGGAGGACCATAGAGGCGATGGTAACGATCTACTGCCATGCAAAGCACGGCAGTGAGGAGCTGTGCCCTGAGTGTGACGAGCCCCTATCTTACTGTAACAAAAGGCTTGATCTGTGTCCCTTCAAGAAGGAGAAGCCTTCCTGCCTCAACTGTACCGTCCACTTTTACAATCCCCAGATGAGAGAGAGAATCCGGCCGGTGATGCACTATTCCGGCCCCCACCTGCTCCTCCGCCACCCCGTGCTGGCGATTCAGCACCTTGCCGACGAAATACGAAAGCCGACCCTAAAGCCGTCTCGCGCCGGCTGACTCCCCTGGGGCGCAAAGACCACCCGTTCTTGAGAACCTTAAGGCCTTCTTCGACTAGGATAGCGCAGCATTTAGTTACGTTCTCTTGATCTTCGCGGCAGTTCTACGTTGTTTTGGTAGACTTTTGAAGTAGTGGCGAATTGCTAAGTACGTAAAGACGAGGCCCAACCCTAAGATCACGGAGAAGACGATTACGGCAATCGTTTCATCTACGATGAATTTCCACCTGCCGCCTGCGCCTCACTCTTCTGCTCGTAGTGTCGATCAGACTCGTGGGCAATTCTTCTTGTGAAGCGGAAAGATTTCGGCACTGTTAGTTTCGAAGCCGCATTTGTCGCAGGTAAATCGTTGTCCTTCCTTTTCAATTATAGGCATTAGTTGCTACCCCTAAGCTTTCTTCCGTTTGCCCCAGTATGGTGATTTGCATTTAGGTCAGATTGTTGGAAAGTTCTTCGATCTATGACGCCACTTATAGCCGCATCTGGTGCATTCTGGATGAGTAGCCTGCTTGTTTTAATCGAGTCACAGCTTTTGTTTCGTTCTGGTTTCTGCCTTCAGTTAGGCATCTCTTGAACAGCGACTTTCATCCAAAGTAATATCCGAGAAGCCCTATTGCCAATGCCACAATGAACCAAACGACTCCGAAAATCAGCATCTTACGTGCTTTTACCGGGTCCCGCTTCTTCGTAATGATCCAAGCGACAATCCCGCCCAGCCAGCTGAAAAAGAAAGGCAAAAGATACCACAAGATAGAGACTCTTCCAGTCGGTTTTGGAAGCGGTGCCGTTGCAACTGATACCGGTTTACCGCAGCTGGGACAGAAGCCCGTGCCAGATGTGATTTCCTTCCCACAATTAGCGCAAAAAAGCAATCTGGTCGCCGAACTCTTTCCTTCCATTTCTTGGCAATAAAGTAACCTTTAGCTACACGCTACACTGCGACTTGATGTCAGCAACCAAGCAACCAAAACTACACCTAGTACATTGATCCCTAGGATTCACAAGTTTAAGAAGTCGCTTTACGTATCGAGCATAGACTTCCCCGGTGCTAGGAGTTAATCCGTTCCCTCATAGCTCCAGAATATCGGTCCAACGAGGTCAAAAGACCACTGTAACTAGGTGACACACAAACGTCTAAGGAAATCGGAATCACGGTAAAAAAAGCGCAAGACCTCTCAGAATGGTATACTCAACTAGTCACGAAGGCTGAGCTAGCGGACTATTCTTCCATCAAGGGTTTCATGGTTCTACGTCCCTATGGGTTTTCGATTTGGGAACGAATCAGAGAATACTTGGATCGTAAGCTAAAAGAAACAAACCATTCAAACGCGTACTTTCCCCTACTGATCCCCGAGAGCTTTCTCAAGAGAGAGGCGGAGCACTTTAAGGGGTTCACGCCCGAAGTGTTTTGGGTAACCCACGCCGGCGACAGCGAATTATCAGAGCGGCTGGCAGTCAGACCTACCTCCGAGACCATAATTTACGATGCCTACTCAAGATGGGTCCGTAGCTGGCGAGACCTACCCATCCTGATCAACGTGTGGAATTCAGTGCTGCGCCTGAAATCACGGCCACACGACCATTCATCAGAACATCGGAATTCCTCTGGCAGGAAGGGCACACCGTGCACGCGACCCAAGAAGAGGCTGACAGAGAAGTCATGATGATACTCGAATTCTATCGGCAACTCATCGAAGACCAACTAGCCGTCCCCGCCATTCTGGGATACAAGACGGATAGGGAGAAATTTGTGGGAGCCCTCTACACCACGACATTAGAAGCAATGATGCCCGACGGCAAAGCGCTCCAAATGGGCACATCTCACAACCTGGGCCAAAACTTCTCCAAACCCTTCGAAATAAAGTATCTTGGAAAAGATGAGCAGACTCACTACGCCTGGACCACATCCTGGGGGGTTTCTTGGAGGCTGATCAGCGCGATGATCATGCTCCACGGCGACGATAAAGGATTGATAATTCCTCCGCGAATCGCCCCTGTCCAAGTCGTTATTGTTCCAATATACTTCAAAGAGGGAAATAGTGAGAGCATCACGGAGAAGGCACACGTAGTATTCGACCTGCTGACGAAGTCGGGATTCGCAGTTCACTTGGACCTTCGCGACCAGTACACTCCCGGCTGGAAATTCCACGATTGGGAGCTGAAAGGGGTGCCGCTCAGATTGGAGATCGGACCAAAGGATGTTGAAAAACATCAAGTGGTCCTAGTCCGACGAGACAATTCACAGAAAACATTCGTCCCCGACGATAACGTCGTCTTAACGGTCACGAACTCCCTTGAGGAGATACAAACTCACCTCCTGAATTCAGCAAGGAGCCTCTTGAACGCGTCCATAGCACAGGCGGAGGAGTACGACCAATTCAAGAAAATTCTCGAAGAACACGGAGGTTTCATACTTGCTTGCTGGTGTGGCGATTCTGATTGTGAAGACAAAATAAAGGCGGAAACTGGGGCTACAATACGCGCCGTACCCCTGGCTAAGGAGAACCCCTTCTCAAGCTGCGTTCATTGCGGCAAGCCCGCAAGCAAAGTGGTCTATTTCGCACGAGCCTACTAACAAGCGAGAGAACTGACTCATACGTTGAAAGACGACACCCTATACCAATCGCTCCCTGGCAAGCCGCCCCTGGATTGATTTCTTTCGTTCGTCAACAGCTGTGGAGGGCATCTTGAAGTCGGGGCCGACCTGCTCGACCATGATTGAAGCAGCAGCCGATGCGAACAGACCCGATTCCTTCAAGTTCTTTGTCCGTGAATATTCTGTTATGAACGATCCAGCGTATACATCACCGGCTCCCGTTGGGTCAATAGCATTGGTGGGGAACGCTGAGATTCGGAGAAGTTCATTGCCCTGAACAAGGATTGATCCTCGTTCGGCAAGTGTCACGATCGGAACAGCAGGGCTCATCTCTTTGAGCTGCAAAAGTGCCTGAACCGGATCCTCTTGACCAGTTATGGTTTTGCTTTCATGCTCATTCGGTTTGATAAAGTCCACCAGCTTAGCGATTTTGCTGAAGACATCTCGGTCACAGGTGTGCATTATTCGCTGATCTTTTCCAATTACCCGTATCAGTCCCTGAGGGTCTAGAAACAGCTTCCCCTTTGATGATGTGCGAACGAATTCGATCAGCCCCAGGTCGACCTCACCCAGAATTGGACCAATTAGAAAGAAAGAAGCGTTCAGGTACTCGTCTGGAAAGTTCCTGGGGGTTATTCGTTCAGCAACTCCTAGAACGTCGAGAGTTCGGTCACCGTGGTCGTCGTAAATTAGGCTAAAACCTCCGGTTTCGCCTTCCAGAGGATCTAGATCAGCCTCGATCCCATACTGCGCCATGTCCTGGAGAAATCTATTTCCAAAATCTCGCCCTATGCGTCCTACTAGGCCAACGTGATTCAACCCGAGTCTCTTGGCTGCGAGGCACCCATTTGTGCTACAACCTGAGAGTACCCTGCCATCAGTTTTCACCGATGGCGTCACTATAATGTCGTACACAGGGTTGCCAATACCCACTAGATCAAAAGTCAATCTTGAGCCCTCTAGTTTGGTTGAAAGTATACAGCAGTCTCTGAATAACCGTCACGTGGGAAAGAACGCCAACAGTGACCACGCAGATCGGCAAAGCAAGCGGCAGGAATGGTTCAAACAATGAACCTACCACAAGCAGGATCAATTTCTCTTGCCGCTCAGCCACGCCCACGGTGCAGCTCTTCAATCCGCCCACCGATTCAGCCTTGGCCCTAACGAAGCTGGCCATAACCATGCCGAACAACGCGAACACAACCCAAACCCAA
The DNA here is from genome assembly GCA_963835925.1 of Candidatus Bathyarchaeota archaeon. Classification (GTDB taxonomy): domain Archaea; phylum Thermoproteota; class Bathyarchaeia; order 40CM-2-53-6; family 40CM-2-53-6; genus FEN-987. Next base: position 84,747 of record CAWIHH010000004.1, on the reverse strand, counting down.
TCAACGAAGCCACCCAAACCAATCCCTACCATGATTGCAAATTCCGCATACCTATCAAGAACATGATCGTAGACGGCGCCAAATCTCGTAACCCTGCCTGTGGCCCTCGCCACCGCGCCATCGAGCATATCAACGAAGCCCGATCCCAGGATTCCCAACGCCCCCCACACGGGCAGTCTGAGAGTGTAGGCAGCGGCAGTCAGACATGAGATAAGGAGACTCATTGTCGTTATGGCATTAGGCTTGACACCTAAGGCTCCCAGTCTTTTTCCTAGGGGTAGCGTCGCCTCCTCGTATTTTACGCGAAATCGTCCAAGCAATGGATTTCGAGCGCGCATAAACCGCCACGCCTAATGACCGTTTCGCAGGTGACCAATGCGCGCCTGTTGGAAGTTGGAGGCGGCTGGAATCAAGTTTTTCAAGTAGCGTTACCCATCAAGTCCAGATTTCGATGGGAAGAGTGGCTAAAGGACAGCAATGCAGCGTTGTGGGGTGTAAAGAGTCGGCGGCGCGTTCCATCTCATCGGACAAGGTGGCCCCCACAGGGATCAATATCGGTTCCGCTCGCAGAGCCTATTTGTGCAAGACTCATTACCGCGAGTACAAGAAGCTCTCTCGCAAGGATAGACAAATCGACAAGTGGCGTTTCTCAACCTAACCATCGCACACCGAGCAAGATGCTTATAGTACCCACAACTGAGAATGAGCGCGACCCAACATGAGACTACTGCTGCTGCACTGCGAATACTTCGAGTATACAACCCGCGAACAGGCAGTCAAGAACTCTGAAGAGCTTGAAGAAGGAAGTAGAGCGGGCAAATTCGAGAATGTTCTAGTAAACTTCTGCACGGTCGAGAAAGAAGACGAAACCAATCCTGACGAGGTTGCTACCAAGGCATCGGAATCCATTGCTGAGGTAGCGGACTCCGTGAAAACGACCCGACTCCTAATCTACCCATACGCCCACCTCTCAAGCAGCCTAGCCGGACGTAACACTGCAATATCCACCATCAGACAACTCGCCGAGCATCTACGTGAGCGAGGATACGAAGTCCACCGCAGCCCCTTCGGTTACTACAAGAGCTTCAACCTAAAATGCCTCGGTCATCCTCTCTCCGAACTCTCTAGAACCATAAGACCGGAGCAGGCAAAAGCAGCACCGAGCGTCGTCACCACATATTACAAGATACTTGCCCTCGACGGAAAATTATACGACCCCGAAAATTACCAGTACAAAACCGGAGAGGAAGAGTTCCGAGTTCTAGTGGAGAAAGAAGCCCTAAAGAAAGGGTTGACCGGCGGGGAACCACGATTTCTAGAGTATTGCAGAAAGTTCGGCATTGAGTGGGAGAACTTTTCAGATCAAGGCCATATGCGCTACAGCCCCGAGGGCGTAATGATCTTCGACCTCATCAGCGAATACTCATGGGACGTAGTCAAATCTGTTGGAATCCCCATATTCCAGGTAAAAGGAACAAACATGTTCGACCTGTCCGTTCCAGCGGTTAAGGAACACGCAGACCTCTTCGGATCCCGACTCTACCGAATCGAATCTGAAAACAAGAGCTTCGTAATGAGATACGCCGCCTGCCACCAACAATTCGCGGCAGTGCGAAACTGGACAATTAGCTATAGGCAGCTGCCCTTCGGGACCTTTGAGGTAGCCGACTCTTACCGCCTAGAACAAAGCGGCGAACTCCTACTATCTTTTCGACTTAGAAAACTGCACATGCCCGACTGCCATGTATACTGCAAAAACATCGAGGAAGCGAAAACGGCAACACTTAAACTGCATGATAAGATCTACGAGGAAATAGGAAAACTAGGACGAGATTACGTCTCAGTCTACAACATAACACAAAGCTTCCTCGACGCAAACAAAGACTACGTAATGCAACTTGTCAAACGTGAGCGCAAACCCGCCCTGCTCAACTTCGTCCCAGAAGGGATATACTACTGGGTTTTGAATATTGAATATCACATCATAGACGAACTTGAAAGACCAAGAGAAATCGCTACCTTCCAGATAGACATCGGAAACGCAAAACGCTTCGAAATCTCATACGTGAATCAAAACGGAGAAAAAGAATTTCCACCAATAATCCACACCGCCGTAATCGGCTCAATCGAACGATACCTATTCACGATCCTAGATCAATGCGTAAAGACCGAAAAAAACGGAGGCAAGCCCTCCCTACCACTCTGGCTCTCACCCACCCAAGTCAGATTAATTCCAGTTAAACCAGAATTCCTAGACTTCGCAACAAAAATAATCACAGAACTCGCCGCCCACTTGATCAGAGCAGACATCGACGACAAAGATGAGAGCGTTGACAAGCGAGTTAGAAGTGCGGAGAAAAGTTGGATACCCTACGTGATCATCGTAGGGAAGAAAGAAGCGACCTCTGACCAGCTTGCAGTACGAAGGCGGACCGACGGAAAACAGTTCGCCTGCACACTAACCGAATTGGAAAAAGAACTGACCACGTCCACCCAAGGATACCCACACACCTCTCTGAAACTGCCGCCATTGCTAAGTCAGAGACCAGCCTACAAACAAGTTCTCTAAGCCTCGATTTTTCTCAAAGCTTATATCGCCACTAAAGATTACTTGGCCGCAAGCTTGTGAAAGCAAATGAACAAGGATCAAGGATACGGCTTCGCAATCTTCATCATCTCACTCATCGTCGCAGTGGTTTACCTTGTTGCCTTCTTCCTGCCAGGCTGGCATGAATGGGCCGTGGGAATTCCTGTTCTACTCTTTGTTCTCCTGGTCCTCGTGATATCTGGATGGATCGGGTGGACGATGCTCACAACCCCGCCTCCCGCACCACTCGAACCAGAGCCAACGACCACGCCAACACCCGACGAACCTAAAGCTCCCAGTGAAAAACCGAAGCCTTCAACCCGAAGACGCACTCGAAAGTAAGGACAAGACTGCGCTCAAAGACTATTTCTCCTTCTTTAGAGCTCGCGTTAAACTCCGCTTCGGAGTCAATTATCTCGCAGGGTCCGTGCTAACGACCGAGCACCATTTTTCGCATCTTCAGTGGATATCACAAACATAGTTGATTTTGGGCTAAAGAGGGATTCCGCCCGTCCGACTAAATCGGACGGACGGCGCAAGTCGGATAAGCCCAAATCCCTCAACGCAGTCTAACCATCGGTAGGAGACGGCTACCCTTCGAACTCGGATTCGACTCAATTCAGTCTCTACTTCAAACGAAGAGTCTAGGCAGGACACTTCTGGTCCTAGCGGAGTGCATGTCAACCAACGATACAGCTTCACAATTGGCGGCTGAAGGAGCCGTGCACGGTTGCACTGTAATCGCTGAAAGGCAGAGCCATGGAAGAGGTCGACATAGGAGGAGATGGTTTTCGCCCGAAGGAGGGGTTTGGATGACCGTAATTCTCAGACCTCCCAAGAACTTTGAACCGCTCGACTCTCTACCTCTACTAGGAGCACTCGGCGCCGCCCTTACTCTCTCCTCAAAGTTCGGAATCATGGCTCAGGTGAGATGGCCAAATGATGTAATGTATCTGGAGCGGAAATTGGGAGGCACCATAGCCGAAAGCAAATTCACAGGAAACAAACTCGAATGGGTACTTCTCGGTCTCGGGCTCAACGTCAATTTTCATAGCAAGCTCATCGCGACGGGCGCTATACGTTCCATTTCTACACTCGACATATTGGGTTCACATATCGACAGAGCAGAAGTAATCGCCAACATTCTCCTCCGCTTAGAACAACTTTACGAGCATGTGCGGTTAGGCGAATTGTCGAAGGTCTCCGAGTCCCTTAGGAGAAACGAGTCATCTAGAGGGAGAAGAGTGACGGTGCAATTTGGAAGTGAAACGTTGACTGGAGTTTTCGAGGATTATGAAACGTTGACCACTGTGCGTGTTAGGGAGGATGGAGGACGTGTTAGGAAAATTGAGACTGGCTCGGTCATTGGCGTCGAATATCTCGACGTCTAAGGAAGACGGTTGCGATTGGGGCGGCCAGAACGGCCATGAAGCCACAGCCTAGAGCGATCAATCCAACTCGGCGTTGCGGATATGTGATCGAGTAGTGAGTGACGGTGAGATTGTAAACTCTCACCACTGAACTATCCGTATTCCTGATAACCCAATCCCAACGCCACGAAACATTTGTTCTAGGCAAAGCCACAGTGAACGATTCATCGATTGTGGCCGCAATCTTCTCGAAGAGAGTGGACTCATTCAAGTTCCACACCAAGGCAACCTTCGCTGTTCTGTTTGCGGAGAAGACGACGTGAAAATGCCACTCATCAGGTTCCGCTGTCGGAATTCCCGCAACTCCCCAGGTCCACATGTTTCCATTTCCAGCGATGGGCAGTGATGGGGTTATCCAATTCGTCATCGTGATTCCGTAGTCCGCGTTATTCCACATCTCTGCTCCCACAGCAACTAGAACGAGCCCGAGTAGTAGGAGTGCCACCAATGAATAATTATGTAATCTCTTCATTCGGGGAGCTCGTCTCGGAACCGGACTGGCGCTGCCACAGCCTAATAAGCAATGGGACATCTGGGATAGCATCTTTCAGATCGCAATTGGAATGATGCGTCATGAAGGAATCAGATTCGTTGTCCAACAAGAAATTGCATCAACTACGCGAGCTCGGCGAGCGTTCACTCCTTGGGGGCGGAAAAAACGGATAGAGGAGCAGCATTCCAAAGGGAAGTTGACTGCGAGAGAAAGAATTGAATTACTGCTGGACCCGGGGAGTTTCAATGAGACCGATCGCTTTGCCCTATCCCAGAGCAGCAACCTAGGAAACGAGGATAACAGAATTCTAGGAGATGGAGTGGTCACCGGTCACGGAACCATAGGTGGACGCCCCGTTTACGTTTTCGCCCATGATTTCACTGTTCTCGGAGGCTCCCTGGGCGAAACCTTCGCTATGAAAATCTGCAAAATCATGGACCAGGCACTGAAAGTCGGAGCCCCGATAATTGGTTTGAACGATTCAGGGGGCGCAAGAATACAGGAAGGAGTTGTGAGTCTAGGAGGCTACGCTGAGATCTTCTACAGAAACGTGCTCGCCAGCGGAGTAGTGCCTCAAATCTCCGCTATAATGGGCCCGTGCGCAGGAGGCGCAGTCTACTCCCCTGCGCTCACGGATTTTGTAATCATGGTCGACAAGACCAGCCACATGTTCATCACCGGACCCGACGTGGTGAAGTCAGTTCTCGACGAAGACGTCACATTCGAAACTCTCGGAGGCGCCTCCGTACACAGCCAAAAATCTGGTGTCTCACACTTCTTCGCGAACAACGAACCCTCCGCCATAAAGATAATCAAAACCGTTCTCTCATACCTCCCCCAAAACAACCTTGAAGATCCCCCCATAGTGGAAACAGGAGACGCCCCGAACAGGATGGACCCTGAGCTAGCCTCAATCGTGCCCTCCGATCACGATCGAGCCTATGACGTGAAAGACGTTATTGCACACGTGGTGGACGTTGGGAGTTTTCTAGAGGTACAATCTCTATGGGCGCAGAACATCGTTGTAGGTTTTGGGAGACTGGACGGGAGGAGCGTTGGTATAATCGCTAACCAGCCCAAACATTACGCCGGCGCCCTCGATAACGACTCATCAATCAAAGCGGGTCGATTCATAAGATTCTGTGACGCTTTCAACATTCCAATCCTCACCTTCGTCGACGTGCCAGGTTTCTTGCCCGGCACGGACCAGGAGCATCGAGGCATCATCAGGAACGGGTCGAAACTGCTCTACGCCTATTGTGAAGCCACGGTCCCGAAACTCACAGTGATACTCCGCAAAGCGTACGGAGGAGCTTACGACGTGCTTGGAAGTAAACACATCCGAGCAGACTACAACTTCGCCTGGCCTACGGCCGAGATCGCGGTCATGGGGCCGGAAGGAGCGATAAAAATCATTTATCGGAAGGAGATCGCGGAGAAGAAAGACCCGGCCTTCGTTAGTAAACTTGTGGAGCAGTATCGTGAGAAGTTCGCGAACCCCTACGTTGCCGCCGAACGAGGATATCTCGACGATGTTATCGAACCCCAAGAGACCAGACCGAGTCTGATAAGAGCACTCGAGGCGTGCTTAAACAAGCGTGAGATCCCGCCCTCGAAGAAACACGGTAACATTCCATTATAATCGACGGCGAAGGATGAGCTGGCATTCACATCATGACAGTTCAAACCTTCGAATTCAAGAAGCTGCTCATCGCGAACAGAGGCGAGATTGCTCTTCGAATTGAGAGAACGTGCCGTAAGCTCGGCATTCGCACACTCCTCGTCTACTCAGAACCAGACCGAGAATCTCTTCCATTACAGTTCGCCGACGAGCGATACGCATTGGAGGGAGCCACGCCTTCAGAAACCTACCTAAACATCCCCAAACTTATTCGTGCAGCGATGGAAACGGGATGCGACGCAATTCACCCTGGATACGGGTTCCTCTCAGAAGACGAGAATTTCGTGAAAGCGTGTGAAGAGAACCGCCTGATTTTCATCGGCCCATCCGGCAAAGCTCTGGAGAAGCTTGGGAGCAAACTCCTTGCTAGAAAAACCATGAAAGAAGCTGGAGTGCCCGTAATTCCAGGCTCCGACGAGCGTGTAAAGGACGAGGAGGAAGCTGTGAGAGTTTCTGAGGAGATTGGATACCCGGTTATTTTGAAAGCGGTCTATGGGGGCGGCGGTCGGGGCATGCGAATAGCCACCACCACCGAGGAGGCTCGTAGGTTCTTTCGGATCGCAAGGCAAGAGGCGCTTTCCTCATTTGGAAAGGATGAGATATACATCGAAAAGCACCTGGATAAGCCTCGCCACGTGGAAATTCAACTGGTCGCAGACGAATCGGGAAACGTAGTAAGTTTAGGCGAGAGGGAGTGCAGCATACAGCGTAGACATCAGAAGCTGCTTGAAGAAGCACCCTCGATCGCTCTAAACCCAGACCTTCGGCGAGCAACTCGACAAGGCGGCCAAGAAAGGACTCTTGGCGGCGGGCTACACGAACGTTGGCACAGTTGAATTTCTACTCGACACGTCTGGATCCTTCTACTTTCTCGAAGTTAACAAACGGCTCCAGGTTGAACATCTCGTCACCGAACTGACGACTGGCGTGGACCTGGTTGAGGAACAGCTCAACGTAGCCTCAAAGTCGGGGCTGAGCTTTTCGCAGAATGAGGTGCGAGTGAACGGCTGGGCGATCAATTGTCGAATAAACGCTGAAGACCCACGGCGAAACTTCATCCCCTCCCCGGGCACCGTAATTCAGTACAACGTTCCCGCCGGACCGGGTATCCGAGTGGATTCAGCTCTCTTTCCAGGTTGCACGGTTTCCGAATATTATGATTCCATGGTGGCCAAGCTTGCTGCCTGGGGTAGAAATCGATCGGAAGCAATCGACCGGATGAGCGTTGCCCTTGACGAAATTCAAATCCTCGGCGTGCCAACGACAATAATCCTGCATCAAACGCTAATGCGCGACGACCGGTTCGTTCGAGGCGACTTTCATACAACATACATCAACGACTTGCTCCCGCGCATGAATGCGAATTTTTCGCATCTCGAGAAGTTCGCTGTGGTCGCTGCCGTAGCGGGGAAAATGAGAAGCCCAACAATACCCCCGACCGCCAGCGTCCGCGAACCACTGTCAAGGTGGCGATGGGCTGGAAGAGAACGATGGCCTTCAAGAGAGGTGAGGTAGGGGAGTGCGCAGTTACAAAGTTCAGGTGAACGACAGGTCCCACGCCGTATCAGCCGAAACGATAGAAGAAAACATGTTTCGAGTTGTTTTGGATGGAGAGGTTTTCGACGCTGAATCCCTAGGGGAGGGGAGCATTTCAACGTGGGTCGTGCATTGCGGCAATGAAACGATTCACGCGGACTGTAGAATTCTACAGAATGGTAGAATGGAAGTGTGGCTTGCTGGTTTGCCCTTCCAGATTGTGGTACAAGTTGCAGCAACAATAACCACCTCCGGATTATTGGAACGGACTGAAGGAGGAAAATTTGGAGGCGAGATTAGAGCGTTGATGCCTGGCCATGTTACCAGCGTTCTAGTGCGAGAAGGCGAAGCGGTAGAGCAGGGGACTCCACTTTTGATATTGGAGGCGATGAAGATGCTGAATGAGATCACCTCTCCCTCCACAGGACGAGTGGTCAGGGTTCACGTTCGTGAAGGCGAGACTGTGAAGAAAGATGCGATTCTACTCGTTGTAGATTAGTTTTGAAAAAACTAAACAAGAACCTAAATGCTGCACCGACAGAAGGATTCTCGCACTGATCTTCCTACGTGTAAAACGGTGGATTTAAAGTCACGATCTTGCGATATACGTGCTTCGGATTAGGTAGATTAACGCTGTATTCTCTAGAACATGCGCCGCCAATCGTCGCTAATAGAACACGGGTCGAGATCTTGGCAAGCATACTAGACGTTGCCGAACATGCAACTTTGAAAACTCACATAATGTACAAGGCCAATCTAAGTCACAGGCAATTGGAAAAGTATCTAAAATTCCTCCAAGACAACGATATGCTTTCACAGTTTATCGACGAAGGGAGTGGGAGTCGAATGTACAAGGTTACAGAGAAGGGAATCAGCTTTCTGAAAGACTACTCACGCCTTTCAAGCGCCTACGGCGAAGACATACTGCGCAAATGAGCCTCTCCCAAGCTACAGCCTCAACAATTAGACACACGCCTCTACAAATCCGTACGATACCGAATCTCGCCCTCACGATTTAGATGATTGTCTGAATCCTTCGACTAGAAAAGGGCCAGCAGCCGAGCGAAGTGGCGAGAAATCTCTCCGCGTTCTTTGTTCGAGAATAGGGCCAGATTCGTGCACGGGTGAATGGACAGTGCGGAAGAATGTTCTAGAAAAGTCTTCCACAATCTCCTTTTCAACCCCCGGTTACTCCACTCTTGGCTTTCACGTGCAAACGGGAACAACTTGGAACACAACAATCTGCAGAAAAGGCCGTACAGGAATCGGATGGAGATAGCCGCAGGCATCCTCCAAATCGCCAAAAACGGCTCACGAAAGACCAGGATCATGTACCTAGGGAATTTGAGCTTCGACCTTTTGCAGAAGTATTTGGAATTGCTCGTCAACCTCGGCCTGTTGGACATCAACAAGAACGGGGAGGATAAGGTGTACGTGGCTACGGAGAAGGGGCGTGCGTTCTTGCAGGATTTCAACGAACTCCAGAAACATGCCGAGGTGGTTGAGACGAAGAAACGAGCCCTCGAGAGTAGCCTGAAAGCCACACCCTAAGCCTAGTTTTCAAGGGATCGTTGAACGTCAAACTTGAGGCGACCCCGCCGGGGTGGATCTTTCTTCTAGAAACACATTTCACAACTTCTTCCTATCCCCCATGGGTTGTTAGGTTTGCGGTAGATAAGCATCCGGCTGGATGACTGGTTTCATGTCTGAACACGTTGGAGGCGCTTAGGAATGGGTTTCGCGAATTATATCCTAGCGCTTCATAGGGATATACACGAAGTCTACATCATAGAGGAGAAAGATGGAAGTTATGAGGTCGTTGATGAAACATCTAGAACCGGGCTTAGGCTCCTAGCAGACAGGATCTCCCACGCGAGCGAGGAAGGCCTGTCGGCGCCGATAATAATCCTCGGAGCCGCAACACAACTCGGAGGCAAAAAATCTAAACTCGTCGGAATCAAATATGAAAATGCAGGCCTCATTCTCGCACCTCTTACAGAGAAGAAACTACTTCTACTGAGCACAAAGCTGGAAAGTCATAACGATGTGATGAGCAACATCACCGCAGCCCTTCCCCAACTTCAATTCGTTGAGATCACCCCGCCCTCGGATCCGTGACGTCCACCGCCCGAACAGAGAACAACGAACCGTAAGTAGGTCTGGGCGTTAGGATACCCTTTCCGCTTGATTTGCGCCTCAAAACGGGCGGCCACCTTACGGATAATGTCGTTTCGGGCCAAGGTGTGCTCAGCCTGATAGTCTATTGATAAATATGAGATCAGAATGAGTGTTCTCGCCCTGTGCCAAAGTATGTACTTTGAAACCATTGACCTTGTCTATGTAATGAGAGTCATGGCGACTGGCTTCCTTCTCTTGTGTGCCGTGCTCTCGATACGTCTGATTACGTTATACAAAGAGGGTTTGTTGGAAGAGCCTTGGCTTCCAATTTTTCTGGGAGTAATTTTTCTCGCCTTTAGCCAACCTCTATGGTCCGAAGTCTCTCCATTCGCCAACTCTGATGTTTTTGCAGTGTTTAGGTCAGGATTGGTACTGGCGGGTAGCCTGTGTCTATTTCTTGGGCTATATCGGGCGCTAAGGGTTTGGAGACGGTTCCATCACATGGCCGCCGTTGTGTTGAGTGTGCGAGACAAGGAAGATACTGAACGAAGAATACCGAAGCACACACATCGATCCCTCACAACGGCCAACTTCCGACAACCTCTATCGACTAACTTGAACTCCTAGCCCGATAATATTCTGGTCTTCATACTACGTCTTCAGTGGGGACGCTGGCTCCCCGGAATCCGGAAAAATTGCAGGTCGCGACATCCTAAGTTTCAATACTAATTGGGCGCATGAACGATTCGTCCAGATCGCTTTTATAACGTCTTAACTAACGTTTGCTAATCTGCAAAATCGCCTCCTCTTAGAAGATATTTCGGAGCTGGTCAAAAAAAATGAATCGCCGAGGGTTTCTGAAAATCGCTCTTCTCACTTCAGGAGTCGCAGCAGCGGGTTATGTCGGGTCAAGCTTTCTGAAAATATCGGACGCTTCCGTCAAATCGATCAGTACACAACCACAGGCCACTCTAACCACTCCAGATGCAGCAATTGACTCCGAATGGCAACTTCCACACCTGCTGAGGAGAGTTGGGTTCGGAGAGTCGCCGGATGAGCTGTCAAGCTATTCCCAGCTCGGATTCGAACAATCCGTTGATCAGTTGCTGAATTACGATTCAATCGATGACAGCAACCTTCCAAGCCAGCCGAACGTGACGATGACATACGAAAAGAAAACGACGCAGGGCGAGATTGTCAACCTAGTCTGGTGGTGGCTCGATCGCATGATCAAGACACCTAGACCTCTTGAAGAAAAAATGACTTTGTTCTGGCACAACCACTTCGCTACGGCCATATACAAAGTCAAAAGCCCGTACCTGATGTTCAAACAGAATCAATTGCTGCGAAGCAAGGGGATGGACAATTTTGAGAATCTCCTAATGGGGATCACCGAAGACCCTGCGATGCTCATCTGGCTAGACGGAGCCCAGAACAGAAAATCTGCCCCAAACGAAAACTACGGAAGGGAAGTCATGGAAATCTTCACGATGGGAAGAGGCTATTATACTGAAGATGATGTGAAAGCAGCCGCAAAAGCCTTCACCGGATACACGCTTGACAGCCAGGGTAACGTGAACTTTCAACCTCGATTTCACGACACGGGCTCAAAGACATTCTTGGGCCACACGGGCGACCTAGGCCCCGAAGACGTAGTGAAAATCCTGGCTAATCACCCTGGCACAGCAAGAACAATAGTCACAGAACTCTTTCAATACCTCGCGTACGACAACCCATCAAATGAGACCATCGATAGGCTCGCCAATGTTTACACGAATACAAACGGGAACATCAAAGCCATCGTGCAAAGCATTCTTACCTCCGACGAGTTTCTATCCGCGCAGGCCTACCTAGCTCAGGTAAAGAGTCCAGTGGAGTACATGGTCGCAGCACTGCGCTCTCTAGGTGCCACAGTTACTCCCGCGACCGCCGTCTCAACTCTGAACAACATGGGACAACTTCCCTTCAACCCCCCTTCGGTCTTCGGTTGGCCCAGCGGATTGGCTTGGATCAACACCTCCACTATGCTTGACAGAATCAACTTTCCACTCACAATTCAAAACCCAACCAACGTTCCTTCCACTTCTACTGAAACCTATGCCGGGGAAATCGCGCAAGTTCTCTGCCAAAACGAGCTTCCGCAAGAAGTCGTCGGATCTGTTCAAACCTCCACCAACACGATCGCGAATCCCCCTGACAGAATGCGAGAGACACTCCGTCTCACAATGGCCACGCCGTTCTACAACCTTAACTGAGGATGAAGTAAGATGCCGGTAAATTTAGCTAGAAGAATGCTCCTGCAGCAAATGATTCGAACCGTCGGAAAAGTGCCCTCTCTTAATCCCCTCAGTTTTGGTCCTAAAATAGTTGACCTGAGCAATTTTCCCACTTCACAACAACTCCAAGACCTGAAGAATCAGACCTTACTCGTAGTTCAATTGACGGGCGGCAATGATGGCATCAACACCGTCATTCCATACTCTCAGCAAGCCTACTACACCGCACGTCTAACGCTCGCCCTGGACAAGAGCGAAGTTCTACCGCTCGACGCCGATGTCGCACTCCACCCAAACATGACCGCCATCCAAGGATTATTCAAGAATGAGCACGTAGCCGTCGTCCAAGGAGTCGGATACCCGAACCCCAACCGTTCACACTACGAATCGATGAGCATATGGCAAAGTGCCTCGGTGAGCGACCCATCCTCAAGCAGCGGATGGTTAGGCCGATACCTCGACACTGCCAAAAGCAGTGACGCAAGCATAAACGCGGTGAACCTTGACTCACTTCTCTGGCCGCGGTCATAGGACAAAGCGAGAGAGCGATGGCGATCCAAACCCTACAATCCTTCAAAGTCAACCCGCTGAGCAAGAAACTGCCCCAAACCCAGTCCGAAGCCTCTCTCAAAGCACTCGATTCAATTCAATGCAGTTCATGCCAAGAATACAACAACCTCGTCAACTCGATGATGCAAGCGGGCCTAGACGCAATCACCGCGTCGAACATAGTCCAACAGGCAGCAGCCAACTATCAAACAAGCGTAGCGTATCCGACAGACGATTTTTCAACCCGTCTCAAACTAGCCGCCCAAGTCATCACTTCAAGCCTCAAACCCATCATTATCTACGTACAGATCGGAGGATTCGACACCCACGCAAACCAGAAGGACACCCAAGCCAACCTCCTGAAAACTGTGAGCGACGGCATCTCCGCCTTCTACCAGGATATGGATGAGAAAGGGAAAGCTAACGATACGATGATCATGACCTTCAGCGAATTCGGCCGACGCGTCGACGAAAACGGAAGCTTGGGCACTGATCACGGCACAGCCGAACCAATGTTCATCATAGGAGGACGAGTAAAGGGCGGTCTATATGGAACATACCCGAGCCTAACAGACTTGGATAACGGAGACCTCAAATTCACCACCGACTTCAGACAAGTCTACGCAACCATCCTCCAAGATTGGCTGGGCGCTGACCCTACACAGATCCTGAACTCACAATTCCAGAAACTAAACCTCTTCTAGTAACGAGCACCACACACAAAGAACATCAGTTCAAATTACGTTGCTCGCACCAGTAGTACCACACACACGAATGCTCGCTACGCTCGCAGAAACTCCTTTCTCATCGCCGGACGAGTAAATATGGCATAGAGCACAAGGCCCAGATAATGTGCAACGAGCACTTGATAAGTAGGCTACATAGGAATTGATGTAGCATAGCCGAGGCTAAGCTCGTGAAATTGGATAGAAGGTCGTTCATTAAGTTAATTTCCGTAACCTCCGCCGTAGTGGCTAGCGGTTTTCTAGGCATATCGTGGCTTTTTGAAAAGACTGTCCGAGGACTCGAAAGAGGATTTCAGCCTACGGATTTCCCAGTCGAATGGAACACCGACATGCCAACTACGGTAGACTTGAAGTCCTATCGATTACACATAGTAGGAGACGTAACAAACCCCTTGCACCTCACAATCGATGACCTATACGCTATGCCGACTGTGAAGATGACTATACCAATCTCATGTGAAATGCACAAAGTGGTCTGGGTGAAAGACGTTCCTTGGGAAGGCATACCATTAACGGATCTTCTCACGCTAGCGCAAACACCACCCGAGACAATAGACCATATCGTAGTTGAAAGCGTCACAGGCTACAAGTCACAAATCCAGACGGCTGCTATCACTAATCCGCAAACAATGATTGCTCTGAAGGCAGAGGATGCCCCATTAACCATTCCACACGGATATCCAGCGAGAGTCGTGCAACCTACGGTGAAGGGCCATCCAATGGTCAAGTATGTAACAAGCCTCACATGCGTCGCAAAGTCGAGTTAGAAGGAGACGAGACAAAAGCAGAGTCAGCTTGTTTGGAGATCACCAAACCCACAGAGGAAGCGGTCTCCAAAACAAGGTACTGGTGCGAGCATCGCAATTTGAACCGTCAATTTGAAGCACCACCAGCAGTATCACCACCTTGAAACGAACCAGTTCATTTAGGAAGTTGTTGCCGCATCAAGAGTCGAAGCTACTACTATTCGATCAATAACACACCAGTTCGCAGGATTTCTTTCATCTTGATACATTCCAGCCAGAGGATACGGATTCGGAGCGTTGTTCAAATATGTAGTATTGTAGGAAACATCACACTTCAAAACACCATTTTGCCAGAGTATCACTCGCCCATTCTGGTCACATAGGAAATACATTATGAAGTCATGCCAACGGCCAAGTTCCAAGGGAGCAGAATCATGCCAAGGTTCTATCTGGTCTGGAAAATTGGCACCGTCGTATGCAAGATACAGTTTCAGCACTCCGTCGGGCGTCTGAGGGAAATTGCGTGCCTTGAGAGCAACCAAAACAGCGGTGTCACTAGTGGAGGAATCTTTCTGCATAATCTGGAAAGGCATAATCCAGTACGGCCCATTCAGTGTAGATGGAAGATAGACACTGAATGCGTAGTACGCTTCGCGGATTGGAGCATGATTCGGCGACCGCAGATTAAGGAAGTTAATCATTGCCTTGTTTGATTGCAGACCTGTTGGAACAATTGGTGTTGGATTTGTTACGGTACATTTGCAAGCATATCTTCTCTCTCTGACAATGTCAGTAACTATGTCACATGTTGCTCCGTTTATACGATCTTGATTGAGGAACACTTCAGGTTGAAAACTCCCGGTTTCAAAGTCTGACTTGTACAAGACTAGCATGTTTACGGGTTCTGATGGCGACGTAGCGGACAACGTTGTACTCTTGGATATGATTGTGCTGGTACTGCTTGTTAGCGATGCCGTCGAAGCGGTGGTAACTTGCTTTACAGTGAATTTGCCTGTTGACAAGGTGCTGAGCGGACCCTTGAGGATCGCATCAGCAACAACATATGCTCCGCCAGCGGCAACTAAACTGAGAAAGATTCGACGGGAAAGATTACGGGAGCGCTGATTTGCACTCAAGGCTTGACCATCTTCCGAAATGGCACGTACGGCCATTTAGCTAGGTATGAGACCCCTTTTTTTGCAGCCGAGGTTTGAATCGTCGTCAGTCGCGGTTTAAACTTTCTGGTGGTGGTGGGTCTGGTGGTGCGCACACACACTTTCTACCGCTGCTCGCTTCGCTCGCAGAACCACCATCACGGAGGGGGGTGTATTTCGGTTACAGAATACCCCACGAGGAGTGGGGTGTTTTTGGGAGCTTTGAGCTCGCCCGCCATCTTACCCCTTTCTCATCGCATTACAAAAAAACGTACCACTGGCGCAAGCGCCAGAAGTTGAACTGCCAGTTTAGTGTGCGTGCGCGCAACATGAATACCACACACAAAAATGCGTGTGCTCGCTGCGCTCGCAGAACGGACTTTTCTTGTCGCGTGGCGTGTTAGTGTTGTCCTGTTTGTCTGGGATTAGTGTGTTAGATTATTGTGCGCGCACCAGCCATACACAGATTCTTAACTACTGTACACAATAGATTTCGTTGATAGAAATGAGCAAAACGGTTCGTACGGTTAATGCGATTAAGAAGTACTATTGTCTGTTAGAGGATTACCCTTGTGACGAGGGCGCTGGAGAAAACTGCGCCGCTGGAAGCTCGGAATGCAGAGATGCAAGAACAAGTGACCCAAGTAAGTGTCCATCTCGCGTTGAGAAGACGTGGTAAACAAAGAAGAATTGATAAATCGAACAGGGTGACGCCTAATCAGAGGAAGAACTCCTAATCTGCAAAACATCTGAAACTCAGCTTTCCGCTGCACTCGGCGTCATTTTAGTCTCTTGAATTTGTTCGGGCAGTAGGATTTGAACTGTTAGGCTCAGTACTGGAGTGGTTTGCCACATTTGCTGCAGTTAGTGCTTCCGAGATTATTGTCATTACCACAGCTTGAACACTTCATGATCGGCGGACGCGGCATCCGAAGATAGCGTGCAACTTTCTCAGCCATGTGACTCCCAGTCTTGACTTACTTCATAGTCGTCGTTCGTCAAAAATGTGTGTGCGGCGTAACTGGTGCACATCACCACCTCGGAGTATGGGTCTGTCGGCGTTTCAATGAACAGCGCCTTATTTCTCCCGTGTCGATTTTCAGTTGCCTCAATTTCTCGAACGTTCATCCAAAGCGTCAAATAGCCTTCGCAACCCAGTAATTCTCACTCACGAGAATAAGAATTGGGAAAGGAATTTTGCGAGCTAGATCCGGTCTAGTGATTTTGCTCCTTTTGCTCGTGTCGGTGGGCAGTGTTCCGAGAACCGTAAATGCGGATGAACTTCACGTATCTGTTAGTCCAACATCTGTGCCCGTAGGCAAATCGTTCATGGTTACTTTCTGGGTCGAAGCGACTGGCAGTCAGCAGTGGAACGGTCAAGAAACTGCCACGGTGCATATTCGCCCCTCTGGCACTTCTTCGGACATTTGGCAGAGCAGCCCGATGAAAGTAGGACCCGGATT
The DNA here is from genome assembly GCA_963835925.1 of Candidatus Bathyarchaeota archaeon. Taxonomy (GTDB): domain Archaea; phylum Thermoproteota; class Bathyarchaeia; order 40CM-2-53-6; family 40CM-2-53-6; genus FEN-987. Next base: position 67,968 of record CAWIHH010000004.1, on the reverse strand, counting down.
GGACTACGAAGTATACCCTCCCGGCATAAGCACCCCTGGAACATATGAAGCCCTTGTGGCGATCACCTTCCATCAGATGGTGGGGAATGTGGCAACCTTTCAGGTCGTTGGGAGCACCACACCAGCTACAGATTGGGCAGTTCTTTCTGTCTCGCTAAGCCCTTCTGCTCCGAAGGTTGGTGACCCGGTCACATTCAGTATGGCGATGACCGCGCTTACTTCCCCGGGATCTTTTCCGCAGAGCTTCTCTGCAGTTTGCGAGCTCGATGGAGCATCTTGCGGCGGTGGGTCACTCACCTACCCTGGACCAACGGGTACTCCTTTCACCGTAAGCACGCAAACGCCTTGGATTGCAACACCTGGTACGCATACTTTGACTTGGGGAGTCGGGACGATCCCAGTGGGGCTTGACCCGAATACGAGTAACAATGCAATGAGTAAGAGCTTCACGGTTGCGCCGCAGGCACAGTTTGATTTCTCAATATCCGCCTCACCACCGCAGCAGAGCGTTGTTCCGAGTAGCGGTGCAACTTATGGGGTGACGGTGAACTTGGTGTCGGGCACGGCACAGAGCGTTGCCTTGAGCTTATCCACACCACCACCTGCAGGGGTGTCCGTCTCCCTCACTCCCTCGTCGGGGACTCCACCCTTCAGTTCCACTCTAAGCGTCACCACAACTGCTTCAGCATCACCTGGAACATTCACACTGACAGTTTCTGGGGTTGGAGGTGGTGTATCGCACTCTGCCCCAGTCACCCTGATTGTGACTCAGGCACCTGACTTCCAGATCAATGTGAGTCCAGCGTCCCAGAGTGTGCTTCAAGGGCAGACAGTTTCGTACACGGTTAATGTTGTTGGTTTGAAGGGTTTCAACTCGCAGGTTTCGTTAACAGTGACGGGGGCACCTTCCGGTGTCAACATTGTCTTCAGTGTTCCCTCAGCGACTCCGAACTTTGTTTCAACACTTACCGTTACGCTTCTAGCAAGCGCACCCACAGGATCGTTCACATTGGCAATTACTGGCAGTGGTGGAGGAGTAAGCCGCCTGGCCAACGCGGTTTTGATCATCAACCAGGCGACACAGACGCAGAGCTCATCCTCAAGCACTCAGACCTCCACCGCGTCAGGCGTGAGTGATCTGATGAGTATGCTTCAGCAAAACAGCTTGCTGATACTCGCTGTCATCATCCTAATAGTCGGTGCGGCTCTCGTCGCGTCGAGGCGCAGAAGAACAGCCGGGCCAGCACAAGCGGCTCAAGGTGCAAGAGGTGGGGGAGTCCACTGTCGAAGTTGTGGAACCCAGAACCCCGCGGGCAACGAATTCTGCGCACACTGCGGCACAAAACTGTGAAAACACTAATCCTTCTTGTACACGCTTATGGCTTTCAAAAGACTCGAATCCCTAGCGTAGCAACACCCGCAATAAACGTGAGTGCATTGCATCGTGCGCACATCAGAATTTACACCGTCATTGTGTGCGCGCGCGCACCATTGATACCGCACGCACGCTTTCTTGTCGATGAACGAAGGATCAGTTTCCAGAACGCAAAAGCTAGGTCAAGTCGTCAAGCTCTTTCATGGCCGTGTTGGGCTAGCTTTCTTGGCGTTTGGTTATGATGTCTCGGGTTTGGTGGTACGGAGAGATGAAAACTGTTCCTCAGGAGGTCGCATCTCGCGGAGCGGCCTTGTTCAGCCGCAACTAGCATCTCCATTCGAGTTTGAACCCCTACTTGTCAAAGGGGAGCTCTCACCTCTCTCCTTGTCAGGAATCATCTTCACGTCTCCTAATGTTCCACTCAATGGCGCCGGTGTTGTTTGGGCCAAAATGACCACACGTCTTGAGGTTTGTGACCTAGGCCGAGTCGTGGGAACCACGTTTGAATGGTGGTTCTCGGCGGCCGCACCATCCAGACATTAATGCATAGACATTGAGTCAAGATCAGACGACGCAAATTCAGGTGCTGGCACCACTAGACCCACACACACTTTTCGACCGACGGACGTGCTCGCTTCGCTCGCAAAACGGTTTTGTCATTACGTGTGAGGTTGAATGCTGTTTTCGCTGCGTTGTCATATGGTGAGTGTGGTGATGCGTACTCCGTCAAGAAACGAACGAATGAATTGAATGCTTGTCAATGGTGAATGTGAGGATGATGAGGCATATTGGTGGATTCTGGTATCATTCCGAATAGGGTTAGCAGGATAACGTACGGTTCTGTGGCGAAGTTCACGATTTCCACAGTATAAGTTTCTCGCGGCACTGTTTGAGCGCGTATGGTTGCGATTGTTAAGCTGTCCGAGGATTTGAGTGTCCACTGCTTTGATAGGATGATGCCACCGTAGTCTAATCTCGCAATCTCTTGGCCGTTGTTATCAATGATGCAGGGTACGTCGGCTGAAAACCTCGCGCCGGGTTTTGAGGGTTTATGTTTTATTGATGCGAATAATCGTCCCGTTGAGTCAAACGCTTCATACGAAGGCTTGTCCTTTAAGGCGTCCATGTTCATTAGGTCGCCGAGTTGGAATACGTTTTTGCGTAATTCCGCAACTTGTTCGCCGCTTGGAGTTTCCACAATGAAAACCCGCAACCCGTCTCCTGTGTCGAATCCCTTACGCTTTACGCTGGCAAGAAGACTTCCACTCTTGTCTTTGATTTCGAAGGTATCCTCAGTTGAACGGATACTTCCTAGCCCGACCCCGCTGGTGAGCAGATTCTTTTCGACTACATATTCGGATTGCGAGAAAATGGAGCGTAAAGATTGATTCGCAATAGAAGCAGATGAACCCGCTGAACTCGGAGCAGCTAGTCTAACTCCACATGAGGCGCAGAAGTTTGCGTTCGTCGCCAAAGGCTGGCCGCAGGACGGGCAAGTTGATGACAAGTAAAACACCACAATAAGACAGTGACCTGTCTAAAATCTAATCTTACCTATATCCCCGTATCAATGGTGCACACACACTAAATGACCGAACGACGACGATTCAAATTCTGGTGCTCGCACCAGCTATGCCTCACACACACATTCTAACTGCTCGCTTAGCTCGCAGCAAGTCAGGCGCTTCCTCAATTAGGAAGTTGATGCATTCACTGTTCGTATGTGCGCACCCGACTATGCTGAACACACGATACATTACTGAAAACGTTCGAAGCTTTTCGAAGCCAATCGGAGTTGAAAAATAGGGATTTGACAGTTTAGAAAGCTTGGAATAATTCTAAACTGTCTTCATCATGCCGAGAACGTCGCTTCTTGACACGTCTTTCTGATGCGAGTTCTTTGCATGCTGCTGCACCATCGTTACGACCTCATCTTCCTTTTCGCTTCTGACTCTGAAGCTACATGGAGGGGCGCAATTGACTTCTTTTGCCAATGTTCATCAATTTCAGCACTCGGTAATGTTCCTATTGTGACCTGCCCTTGTGTGTTGCAGGCAGTTTCAAAGTGTGATTTACTGGCGCGCATTCACCATTTTCTGACCACGGACCAGGGTTCAAATTACGTTGCCCGCACCACTGATACCACACACACAAAAAACCTGAAAGCACTACCGCAATTGGTATTGGAAATAGCATAGCCTCTACCGGATATGGGTGTCAGGGCTAGACGGATTCGTAACACTTCGTGTCCTCAGCTGCTCTGCTACATCGGATGGTAGATTCTTTGAACAGTATGTCACAAAGTGGGCTCTTAATCGAAACGTCGTAATCTGAAGTGGATTCTCTGCAGCACGCTTGGCAAGGTGGATGATTCTTGCCCACAACTGCATTCTTGAGATTTGGAAAATACGATTTGTTGGAGTGACGCCGGAGAGGCAACTTTCTAGAAGGTGCGCAGTCTCTACGTCAAGTGGTATGGATATCTGCGCCAATTTCTTGGATTTCCTATCTCTGATGCTCAAATTCAAAACACGTGCAACTGGATCTATGTCAACCGGTCTAATCCCAGGAAGCCCGTGTTTTCCACCAATGATTTCTTGGTCCAAGAGCCCGTACCGTGAAATCAGTCGCAACAAGAGTAGATCGTATTCATTTGTTGCGGCTTTCTCTAGTCGCTCAATGATAAGCGGCAATTGCTCTTGGAGTCTAGCGTAGTGACGAAGGAGCCGTCTTTTGATGTCCGTATGAAAGAAGTCGAGAGAAGTCGAAAACACTATGCTGATAGGTGCCATGACGATGCCTAGGGCGTAGAGGGGGAAGCTTCTCCCTGCAAGAGTAGTCAAGATGCGACCGAAGAACAGCAGTATTATGGTTACAAGAAGGATGTAGGCTTCATTCGGGAATGAGAGCAATCTGTTTGGTGTGACTCCAAAGAGCGTTAAGGGGATTACCAAGAACAAGTCCGTCTTGATCAATCCAAACGTCAAAGCCGTAAGCAAGTCTTGGATAATAAGCGGTGTCCGCCAGATGGTCTTGCTCTCCATTATTCTTCGAATATCGTCTTCGCTCATCCCAAGAGATCTATAATTAACCCATAACGGAGTGATTGCCATGGCTATGAGCAAGGCGAATACCAATGCGTAGAGAGCCACCACCAGTAGCGTAGGAAGAGATGAGGTACTGGGCAAGCCCAGGAGTACGATAGCGTAGATTATTGAATGCAATTCTACACTTGAAGCGTAAGTGACGTGAGCGAGTAGAACACCAATCACTGACAGATTAGAAATGACGGCCAATCTTTCCATTTCCTTCGCTGACTTCATGGAGGCGAAGAAGCTTCGAATGGATATCCCCTCCTCAGCAAAACCACGAGCATAGACACGCAAAATGGGCAACCCAAAAATCAGCGCCAATGACGCCCAGATGCCAGCTGTTAGATACGGATACGGTAGCATTCCCCGTGTCGACCATAAGATTATCACTTCTGCAGCTGTCACTGTGCCGAAATAGACCAACCCTGAAGCGAATTGTTGGCCAAAATCCAAGAATGCCGGTGTGGGGGACCCTAGTGGTGCTTTTTCCTTAGTGCTCACTACTTCCCTCAGGACATACAGTATGATTGCACCGACGAGGATGTCGAGGAGGCGTTCAGGGTTGCCAAGTCCAAAATATGTGACAACTCTGGATGACACTAGAAATACCGAGAATATTGCGGTAGCTATGTAACCTCTAGCCTTGGGGACCCTCAGTAGCGATGGGAATATTGACCAAGCTACTGGAATAGAGAGCAATCCGTAGTAAACAACAATGAGTTCTATGAATTTCTGCGGATCGTTAGCCATGGCGGCGTTGAAGTCAGCAGAGAGATATCTTGGGCTTAGTATGAGTGCTACTGTTGCAAAGCTTAGAACGCCGAGATACCGCCCGATTGTCTTGCCAAACAACTCACTGAACCAACTTCTCAAGAAGCTTGCTATAGACCACGATGGGTCGGCGCATTCTTGCATTTCTTCGCAAGTAGTAGAGCGTGCTCTTCCCAATTCCGAGCTGTCTAGCTTGAGATTGAGTTAGCGCAAGAATCTTAGATCGCAACTCTCGGCTATCCTGCCTTTCCAGGCTTGGTGCAGGTTCGACGAAGTCAAGCGTGGATGATTTTCCTGTCAAATATCTGCCTAGCTCTTCAGTTTTCTGTTCGATCACCGTATCCCATTTCAGAACTCGACCCTTTGTACCTACTCCAGCGTTGAATCGTTCACGAATCAAATCAATAAAACGCTGCTTCGCTTCAGTCTCGAACCGGTAACGGTAATCATCACCAGTGAAATAGAAATCATGCAAGCCTAAGACCTTCGACTCGAAAGCTTGAATCACCGATAGGTCAACTATCCACCTGAACGGTTCCTGCAAGATCATAGGCTAAGGATTGCTTCGTCTGGTAATCACTAAAGTCATGCAGAAATCCGACCGCATGGTTCCAAGCCAACAGCAGTTAATCGCCATTCTGCATTCGCCTTCAAGAAAGCCGTACCCATAATTCAACGCAGCATTGAACGGGTCAGACGCATTGTTCTGGTGAGCTCAAAGTCATTCGACCTTGGAAGTCCAACCATTCAGGCAGAACATTCCTGAAAGCATCCCAATACCACTCCATCATCCAACCTACTATCCTACTATCCTACTATCCTATCATCCCCTTCTCAACCTAGCTCCAAAATTCAGCTTCAAATACAGGATACAAGCAATGTGCCTACTCAACCATCAGGTATACCATCCCCTATACCTACTCAACCATCAGATGCACCATCGTTGTCATCTACTATACCTACTCAACCATCAGATGCACCATCGTTGTCATCTACTATCCTATCTAGTCAACCATTAGGTAGATCAGTTGAACTAGAGTTAACACCTATCACTAAGAGCGCGAAGATCGATCCAGTACCGTTATTGCTGTATGACTATGCTAGGAAGCGTGGGTATGATAGTGATCTTAGTACATTCATCAATGAAGCGGTAGTTGACTTCTATAAGAGGCGTAGATTAGAGATAGGTCAAGGGGTGAATGCTGGGTTAGGTATTAATCCATCCAACTCAATCATCTAAACAGATTCGATATGTCGCCAGATGAAATGTCGCAAGCGGCCTGAGCCAATTCGGTGTCACTCTGCTAGGAGGAGTTGGAATCGGTCTGCTGGTGTCAGGCGTTGCTGAACTGCTCCACAAGTTGATCACGGACCCTCTCGCGGAAACATCCTTCACCATAGCGGTCATGTACGGTTCCTACGTGCTTGCAGAGAGCCTAGGCGTGTCAGGTCTGATTGCAGTACCCATCGCCGTCTTGTACATGGGGAACCGGACGATGCGAACAGCCATGTCAGAGGAAACCCGTGAAACGATGATAAAATTTTGGGAGATGGTGACCTTTCTTGCCACAGCCTTCGCCTTTCTACTCATCGGGTTGAAAGCCGACTTCAAGCTGCTGATCGCCTACGCCCCATTCATAATCGTGGCTTTCGCGGCCATAATCATCTCGAGAATCCTCAGCGTCTACCCAATCCTATGGTTCGCTCAACTAATGGGAGAGAAGATACCGGCCTCATGGAAAAGGATCCTAGCCTTTGCGGGGCTACGTGGAGCAGTCTCAATCGCACTAGTCCTCTCACCCAGAAAGCAATTACAGAGACACAATACAAGCGATGGTATTCGGCGTGGCACTCCTTTCATTGATCGTCCAAGCAGAAATCCTGCAAGCGTATGTGAAAAAGGAATCTCAAGGAGAAGACTGCCGTGAAAGCACTTGATGCAGTGCAGTACGCGACTCTGTTTCGGAGCCCGAGTATTCTTTGATGGCGCGGTCGGAGGATCCTTGCGTCGCGCAAATAGGAAGCTCCCCGCAAACGACGTGAAAACGTGTGCGAAGGCGCAGATACTTAGTCAGCAGTTAATGCGTAGCTCTATCTGATGCGCCGACGCTTTTCCTCCTTCTGTGAAGAGCTGGAAACATCACAAGAACTAGTGCAATGGTTGAGAATATTCCCCCAAGCATTGCCAAAGCTTGATTTGACGAAGGTTGCATGTTTTCTTTCATGACTTGGCGGACCAAGTCTACGTACGTATCGCCATATGCACTGCCGCTTGCAATATCTCGGCCTGGTTCAATCTGTGAACCCTCGTTCCAGTCATTCCAAGTCTCAATCAATACGAGTTGCACGTTTGATTCTCGAAGGGTTTGCAGAGCCTTGGCAAACTCGGTGGGGCTTCTCACCAATCTGGGAGCCGATTCATTGTACATCCAGTAGCCAGGAGATACGTATCCCCAATAGTAACTGTCGAATTGCATACGATTGCCAGGCGCAAACTGATACCAAGCGTCAGCCTTTGACGCAAACGCCCCGTATCCTCCGAAAGCCTTCAAGACAAGATAGATATCTCCCACACGATTAACAGCCTCGCTCCATTTGTCCACGTATTGGCTAGTGTTACCGGGAGCGCCCGCAACAAAGAGAACCATTCTTCCACCGATCCGCAGGATACTGCTCGATCCACCAAAAGTCGCCTTGAGATACTGTAGATCTTGCACAATCTCCTCAACCGAAGGGTCACTAAACCTCACCTTCTCATACACAATTGACCATCTCAAGTCGGGGTAGGGGTTATCATTTCTTGGCATGACTCCGAAGATTATCTTCTGCAGAACTTTATCGTCGTAGGTGCTTCTTCCCCACCAAGACGATATGGCGAAATCCAAGCCGGCCTGCCTCATTTTACCAAGTTGCCAGAGTATCACATCCGTATCATTACTATCGTACAATGCTCTGGCCGGTTCATTGGTCTGTGCGGAGACTGAAGGCAGATATTCGGAAGCCCAACTTAGGGGAGGTTGACGGCTTGATAAATTCCAGTGGTTGTAGTGCCCAAACCACGGATAGAAGAACGCGCCCAGCAACTGCTGGGATTCGCTATCGGCGAGGACACGTGTCATCGAAAAGGTTGCTGGAAGAATGATAACACAAAGCAAGAGTGCACATTTAACGGCGTTACGAATAGGCTTGGAGGTCCAGTTCATGCCCCAGGGCGATTTTGATGTATCTCTCGATCTGTTACCCAACTGTAACAACCCTATAAAGTACAACCGTGTTATCTTCGAATTTCACCAGCGGACTTCGGGAAAAGACCGCAATCTGCACGACAGTTGGCGTAATTCCCTGCCTTCGGAAAGCTACAAGAGCTGTATCGGTTATCAGGACCATGTCAGACAGGCGTAACCTGCTCTCCATTACAGCCCTTGCTTTCTGAATCTGATCGCAACAATGAACTTGTCTGAAGTCGGATCCGAACACCTGGAAAGCTCTCTGTTCATGGAAGACAATTATTGTAGTAGTTGATGGATCATAGTGTGAACGGACAAATAATACGAGTTGCACGTTGGGAGCCAGCTCCGTATGAAGCGCTGTCGCCAATGGCAGCGAATAAGTAAACATGCTCGCAACAAATAGAATGACCATCGCGTATCGAGCCGCCACTTTCAGATGAGTTGCGGCCTCTTTTCCCCTCCCCATGAATGAACAAAAGAAACGACCAGCAGAAAGCGCGCAGCCGACCAGTACGATCAAAATAGGTGGAAGTACAGGAAGCAGGTATCGCGAGTAACCCGGTGCACCAAGCAGATAGACATAGCCAAAGTATGGAAACACCCACAATATCAGAAAGAAAGCTTTCGAAATCCTCTTGACACGTCTCAGAAGCACCACCCCAGCTCCGAACATGAACAGAATCAAAATGACGTTAAGCCCAGCGAAGATTGAATCTGATACGTAGAGATCGGGTCGCAGAAGTTGAAACGGCAAAGTCGCGCCCAGCCCACTCATTAGAGTCAGAAAAAGAAAGACAAGTCGGCCAAGAGCGGATAACCCGAACGGGTTTACGTCATCTCTCAAATGTCGACTCAATTGATCAAGAACAGCATTCAAGTATTGACTGTACCCGGTCAAAAACACGGCTGGCAACATAGCCAAGCATAGAACTCCTAGACAAATGAGTACGCACGCTAAGACATCACGCACACGTTTTGTCACTCTGATCGTTTCGTAGAGAAATGGTATGAAAAAGACGAAGTTCAGAATTCGAACCCCTAACGCCATGCCCAACATTGCCCAAGAAGAATAGAGATAGAGTTTCGATTCGCCGCCAATGAGAAGTTGGCTTATCGCAATTGTGAGAAAGAGAGTAAAGAGCATATCGCTAACGGCTTGCTCACTCACCAGCCAAAATCCTGGAGCAACCATTAGCGCCATAGCCGCGAAGAAAGCGACCTCTCGGTTGAAGAGACGTTTCGCAATCGCATAAGTAGGAACCAACGTAAACGCTCCACTCACACAACTAACCAAAGTCAAAGAGAACAACGGATCACGAGTGATCCAGTACGGTATACTCGCAATGAAAACAAAAATCGGATATCCCGGCGGATGAGGCTGATGAACCAAGACATCGTAGCGGGTAAGGGCCAGCGCGAAATTGAAGGCATCCACCTCGTCAAAAGAACGCGACATGAACAAGAGGTACAGGACTAGTGCTGCAACCACTAGGATAAGAATCTCAAAGTTCCGCTTCAAGAGATCCGACAAGCTTTGGCAAAATTCCTCTGTTACCGTCATGCCCTCATGGAATCGAGCAGCTGGGCAAGTTGAATAATCCCCCCTTAACAGAGGTTGAAGCATGCCTCAATCTGCGTTCTACGCAGATCAGGGATCCCCCAGTCCGAACATAGCTCTTTTGGATGAGATTCAGGTCAGGGAGTTTGTTTGGTGCCCTCGCAAATCGTGACGGTCAAGATGCTCGGTCTGACAAGCCGAGCAAGACTACAACACGTCCTGGAGAAGCGGATAGCGACCGGAGGCCTAATTCTGGACGTAGGTTGCGGAGGCGGAGAGTTAATGGCATCGCTAAAGATGGAGGGCGTCAATGTGATTGGATTAGACAGTGACCTTCAGCAGTTGGAAAACGCTAAAACGGTACTCAAGCAGGCACGCGAACGCTGCGATCTAGTGGCTGCAACCGCGACTAACATGCCTTTCCGTGATGGTTCGTTTCGGACTGCCTACTGCATGGAAGTGATCAACATGATGCAGAACGATGAATGCACTCTAAAGGAACTGGCTAGAATTCTCGAACATGGTGGAACGTGCACTATCTCAGTTCCGTACAAGAACTATCCCATGATTTACGATCCGCTGAATCGATTATTAGAACGAATTGGAATTCGCCATCGTCAGATTGGGATTTGGTCGCCTGGATTAAAACAACTCTACGATCCATCCGATCTTATGCCAAGACTGAAACGATTGGGCCTCGCTCCCATCGAACTATTCTTCATCGGAAGATGGCTCGTTCCCGCTTTGGAAAACTATCTTGCCCTCTCGCTCTACTACGAAGTTCTAACTCGAAAGAGCCTCACGTCCATGAAGGAAATTACTCATACAAATCTATTCAAGGCGCTCACAAGAATCTTAGACATGATAATCAGTTTTGACGGCCTGCCCAATATTCGCGGTACGCACTTCATAATCAAAACAAAGAAAGTCGTTCCGTGATGGAGTCCTTCGAGGCATGTATGTCAAGGAAAACTGTTCGAGTGGAATTCCGATATTGAGCCTTGAAGCATCAATCATAGTTCCTGTGAGGGATGAACAGAGCAGCATAGGACCAATCTGTGAAGCCTTCGAAAGACTAGTGCGCACAAACCAATCCATTCGAGAACTAATCTTCATTGACGACGGAAGCCGCGACAGAACACTAGATCAAATCAAAGACTATTCAATACGCTCTTCGTCAGTCAAGTATGCCGCACTAGAGAAACATATGGGTAAGGGAGCGGCCATAAGGACTGGATTCCGAAGCGCAGCCGGTGAAATACTCGTAATAATGGATGGGGATCAACAGTACTCACCATTCGAGATACCAGGATTGCTGGAACCAATCCTTTCGGGTTCTGCAGATCTCGTAGTCGGCCAGGGAAAGAACATTCATACTTCAACCATCCGACAAGTATTTTCATCGGTGTATCAGGCTCTTTTCACCCGAATTTTCAAGATACCCATCTCAAACCCAAACGAGGGCCTCAAAGCAGTCATAAAGACAAGCTGTGATGAGCTGGGATTGACCGCGAACGGTTTCGACTTCGATATCGAACTCCTCGTAAAAGCTAAAAAAAACAATCTTAGAATAGTGCAAGTTCCAGTCGAGCGACACGAACGGCACACTGATCGATCGAAAGTCCACGTGATTCCTACTGCCATTCGTTTTTGCGCCACGATGGCGATTTTATGGTTCTCTCAAGAAAAGTAGCGATAACCGTCGACTTGGAGGAATGGACGATCCCCCAAGACATTGGTCGCAGCCGGGTGACGGCCTTGCCCGAAGCCATCAAGCTCGAAGTGGCCCGCAAAGGCCTGCAAACGTTGTTAGAGCTACTTGATCTAGAGCATGTGAATGCCACTTTCTTCGTGACCACATATTTTGCTCAACGCAACATCCCACTGCTTCATGAGATGCTCAAAGCCGGGCATGAGATTGGGAACCATGGGACGGAACATTGCCGAACGCCTGAACGCACTCGCGATGAATGGCTTAGAAAAATCTTGGGAAGTACACGCACGCTTGAGAACTCATTAGGTGTGACGCCTCAGGGGTACAGGGAACCGTATTTCGCGATCACAAAGAACATGATAACTGCTCTATTGCAAGCACGCTATCTCTATGATAGTTCGCTGTTGGATACTTGGTTTAGGACCAGGTACTCGCCGATATTTTCACTTTCGAGTCCCTTCATGTGGGACTCGGGCATTGAGCAGACCAATGCGAGGCTAGTTGAATTACCGATTTCAATGTTTCCGATTCTCAGAATTCCAGTTGGCTGGTGGTGGTTTCGCAAGAATTATGGGGAGCTACTTCCCTGCTTGACAGGAAACCTGCTATTCAAACTGGGTCAACCGTTCATCATAGAATTGCACTCTTGGGAACTAGCCGACGTTCCAGACGGGTATCGGGTCCCGTTTCACGTGAGTCACAACTGCGGCAAAAGGTCAGTCGATCAGGTTCTCCGCCTAATTCGAAGGCTGAAGAAGTCTTGCGCAGAATTCGTAACAATGCGGACTGTTGCACTTGAAGCTTCAGAAGTCTGAGTCATCGACCTCTGACCGTTCGAACCGCCATACTCGAAGATGCAGTTGTTGTTAAGTTGAAGAAATCCGCCCAACCGGGTGGGGTAAGTGTTGTTACAAAACTCATTCCGTGTCGATCTTTGCAGTCAGTACCCCTCTTCCTCGATATTCCGCTATGACTCTTGAGACGAAAGGACGATAGGGGTCATAGGTCTTGTCCAATATCTTGCAAATGTCTTCATTAGATCTACCCTGATGCGCAAGCTCCAAGATTCTCAGTTTCACACTTTCGTTTGGGTTGCGGATATGCGGCTCCAGCATGCGCGCACCATTAATACCACACATACAGAAAATCATGTTAACGACGATGTTCAAATTCCACGCCTAAAACAAGCTCTTCTCGTATGGGTGTGGTTAGGTGAGGTTGGTCACAATGGATAACGTTAGGGTTACGGTCGGCGGACTCATGAGCGTAGATGGTAAGATAGCGCCCGCTGATCGAGTTGGAAGGAAGTTTTCAAGATTTATGACGGCCCGACATCAAAGGATGTTACACACTATCAGATCCAAGGTGGACGCGATCGTGGTAGGTGTCGATACTGTCATAGCGGATAATCCTTCGCTGACGGTCAGGAAGGTGAAAGGAAAAAACCCTCTCAGAGTTGTGCTCGACAGTAAAGCGAGAACGCCATTGGAATCAAAAATTCTTGGCAGGGAAGCCTCAACCGTAATCGCAGTCACGAAGCATGCCCCTGAAGGCAGGGTCAAGCTTCTGCGAAGGAAGGTGGAAGTTCTCGTATTGCGCGGATCCCAACGTGTTGACTTGAAGGAATTGTTGGGTGAGCTAAAGAAGCGCGGTATACATTCAGTTCTAGTTGAAGGTGGAGGAGAAGCCCGCTGGGGCTTTTTCAAGGAGGGACTCGTGGACGAACTCTTTGTCTGGGTCGTACCTTACATCTGGGGAGGAAGAGATGCACCAACGCTTGTCGATGGTGAAGGTTTCCTTCAAGAGGCGGACGCAATACCGTTGAAACTCAAGAGCACCAAAGTAGTCGATAGGACATTAATTCTATCGTTTCATGTAGAGGGTAATCACGTCTGAGTCATTTTCTTGAGCAACGAACTTTCAGTGGGGCCTCTCTTGTCTCGATACATGACGTAAGTCTTGATGAGCATGTCCAGGAAATCATTTATCGAAATATCATTGTCTGTATCACTTGCAAATAGGTCTCTGGCTTTTTTTAGTTGGGTGAGCCTTTCAGTTTCGAAGATTACAGTTACGGTTTCATCTGTTACCTTTGACAAACACATCCACCTACGGCATATTCAACGAACCTAAAATGGACTCAAGCTTCTCCATTTTTCCGCCACTTAGAGCAATCAACTTGCGTAATTCCTCTAATGCCTTTCCTTCGTCAACTGTCTGACAGGCCAGTTCAAACCCATCTCTTATATCCTTCACGTCATCGGCCGCGTAGATTATTGAGGCGGCATTCAATAGGATGAGGTCTCTGCGTGCGCTTCTGTCTGAACCAGATAGTACTCTGACCGTGACTGCCGCATTCTCGACGTGACTGAGACGAGCAAGGACATCTTCAATCCGCCCTCGCTTTACGCCCACATCTTCTGGAAGAATCGTGTAAGTGTTTATAGAACCATCAAGTTTCAATTCTGATACAACAGAATTGCCAAGGTTTGAAAATTCATCTATCATTACGCCCTCTGTCCTTCCATGTCCCAAGACCACCAAAGCTCTTTCGTAACCACAATTCCGTAGAACTGTAGCTACCTTCTCTGTGAAGGGCTTGCTCACGCCCCTGACTTGGCGTCTTATTGAAAACGGATTAAGGGCAGTCGCGATCATGAGCCTAAGCGAATATAGCAATGGCATCACAGCGGATACAGATTCTTTGCGCCCCAATTCTATGAGTGGACCCATCCATGGATAGACGCCTTCAGAGGCCCACACTGCGACTTTGATTTTCTCTACACAGCTCTCTACAATATCACGAGGCACGTTCACGTCTATGCCCAAGCAGTCAGCTAAATCGGTTGATCCAGTCTTTGACGAGAAAGCTCTTGCACCACTCTTGAGGGCGTACGAACCAGCGGCAGCAGCAGCTATCACCGCCGGAGTTGTCACGTTTATGGTTGGCACCGTATCACCGCCAGTTCCACCTGCTGTCACTAAGGGTTTGTCCACATTGAACCTGAACCTGAACTTCTTTGTCGCTTCCATGGCCGCAGCCATTGATGCAAGTTCATCCACGGTCGGTTCTTTGATAGTCAACCCGCCGAAGAACGCAACCAACAAATCAGCAACGTCGGATGATCGATCAGTCAATCCGTCCAGAATGGTCTTTGTGACAAATTCCGTCTCGTCGGACTTAAGGTCTTCACGTCTTGACAGCTTGTCGAAGACCTCTCGCATTCTATTCTTCAGGTTCGGTTCCGGGGGTGTTCCAACAGAGTTCTGCATTGCTTAACCTCAACCGACTCAAAGAACTGCGCCGGTAATGTGAGCCCGAAAGATTCCTCGAAGAACGGTATACGAAATCAACGTGGACGGCACCAATTGAAGCGTGATGTAAATCGGCAACTGCGACTAGGTAGAACTTGAAAGGCAATCCGAGAGCCATTACAATCACCACATAGGTCATCGGGATGTCTACGAGGGCGCAAGTGAGACTCAAAAGCAAGAGCCTTGTATGAAGCTTCATCTTCGGATGGAGCTTGGAAAGGGCTACGGAAACAGTACCCACGACAACCGCGAATACTAAATTAACGGAAGGCCATAGCCACGAAAGCGGATTTGCGAACGTGATCAATCCGATAAACGCTTGAACCTCCGTGGTGATGATAGCTCCGAGAGGCCCGAATATGGTCGCGGAGACTAGCAACCATGTGTATGTGTTTATGTATCCAAGGGGCGTCGCATTTCCTCCCGTAATGGCAGAGTCGGCCCTTTCGGCAAACGCGGCTATGACCCCTGCGACCACGCCCAAAGTCATCGCAAACATTGCATCTCTCATTCGCATGCGAGTTCCCCCGTACTTGTCAAGAATTAGCCCTTGAATGCTTCATCTATAGTTACCATTAACCAAGTAATCGTCAATATGGGATGAGTTGACAAACAATGTCCTACTGCTCTAACTATCTCTGATGTGCGGTCTCCCTGTGCTGTAATTTGAACGTTTGTTCTAACTATTTGTGTGTGCGCAGCACGACCCACGGCGACGACACGCACCAGCTATCCCGCACACACATGTCACTAATCGCCGACCGAAACATTGACTACGTTGATTTGAGAGGCTGAGTCTCAGGCCAACGTAGCTCAGATGCTGAATGATTAGGCTGTTCAGGACGAAGAAATCATGGAAGCCGAGGTTCGCAGGTTAGAGTCGATATCCATTACCAGTCGTCCTGTTCTGCTAATCTTACTTGTTGCTTCTTTGTCTCAGATATTCGATGGAATGGATCTGCTTCTGACAGGGTATGCTTTGCCTGGTATTGGAAGAGAATTCATGCTATCCACTCCGATCTATGGCGGTCTTGTTCTTTCATTCACACTAGCGGGCATGTTCATCGGCTCACTTGTCTGGTCCACTCTCTCTGATAAAATTGGCAGGAAACCTGCATTCATGTGGACGGTGCTCATCTACAGCATTGGGTCAGGGTTAAGCGGAATTGCTCCAAGCTATCCCTTGCTGCTGGCTGCAAGGATTCTCACTGGTTTCGGGCTCGGAGGTGAAGTTCCAATAGCCAACACTCTGGTTGCTGAGTTCATCCCCGCTCGCATTAGAGGACGCGTCTTAGCAATTGTTTCTAACATGTTCCCTACCGGCTGGGTGCTCGCTTCTCTTGCCGGCATATTCGTTGGTGTTCCTTTCGGGTGGAGAATCCTCTACTTTCTCGGGCTCGCCCCAGCAATACTTAGTTTCTTGATCAGACAATGGGTCCCCGAGTCTCCAAGATTTCTACTATTGCGAGGCAACGTGAAGGCTGCCGACGAGGTGCTTGACCGCATAGGAGCCCCGGCTTTGACTCAAATTCCTGGTGAGAGAGTAGTTGTAGAAACTGGACCGAGAGCGGGTTTCAAGGAGATATTCTCTGAACCATACAGGCGGCGGACATTCGTATTGTCAACGACTCTTTTCCTAGGGTTCTTCATAGCCTACGGATTCAGTGGATGGCTGCCATCCGTACTCATCGGACCTCCATACAACCTTCCTGCGCAGCTTTCTTTCACATACGGATTAGTGACGAATTTGGGAGCGATCGGGATCAGCTTGTCCACTGCGGCTATAGTTGATCGAATTGGGAGAAGGTTGAGTGCCTCGATCTACTACGGATTAAGCGCAGTGAGCTTCGTGGTGTTCGGCTTGCTGAGTCCGAGTCAAAGTCTTGGTCTGTTCCTCGCTTTCGCTTTCTTTGCAGGAGGATGGTTCAACGGTGGGAACAATGTGACTATAATCTGGGGAACTGAAATCTATCCTACAAGGATACGTAATGCCGGGGAGGGGCATGGAATGGCCTGGGGTCGAATAGGCGGAGTGGTAGCGCCCCTAGTTGCGGCAACGGTGCTCATGTTCTTCGCAAACCGATATTCGTTCTTCGCCTTGTTCGCGGCCGTCTCAATTATCATGGCACTGATTATGCTCAAATTCGGCATGGAGACGACGAAGCGAGTTCTAACTTAGCGAGTGTTGGGTTAACGAAACGAGCCGGGGGCCACACGGTTGAACATTCGCAGTCTGAAAATATGGTACGATGCGCTGAGGCCCTTCTCTTATCCGGCTTCCATCGTTCCCGTCATGGTGGGCACTATGATCGCTTGGCAAATTGGCCGCATCGACTTGATTCTTTTCTTCTTTGCGTTGGTTGGATCTATGGCAATTCAGGCGGGCACCAATTTAGCCAACGAGTACTTAGACTACGTTCAAGGGGTTGACAAGGAGGATTCTCTCGGTCCTGCAGGAGTAATTATCAAGAACGAGCTTTCATCTGAACAAGTTATGTGGGCAGCTATAGTCGTTTTTTCTGTGGCCAGCGGAATCGGCATCTACCTTACGTTGAAGGTGGGATGGCTAATCCTGCTGATTGGGGTTGCGAGCGTTCTGGCTGCCTGGTTCTACACTGCTAAGCCTCTGGCCTTGGGCTACCGAGGCTTGGGAGAGCCCGAGGTGTTCATCTTCATGGGGCCAATCATGGTCATGGGTAGCTATTACGTGCAAACAAAGTCACTGGCTCTGACTCCACTACTAGTCTCTTTACCCATAGGCTTCCTTGTCATGGCGATTCTTCATGCGAACAATCTTAGAGATGTCGTACAGGACAATCAAAGAGACCGATTGACCTGGGTGGTCTTGGCCGAGAGATGGTTGGGCACAGAAAGAGGGAAGGCTGCATCAAACATTATCTATTACGCAATGATTACCGCTCCATACTTCATCATCTTTCTTTTGGCGAGTGTTGGTGTGGTTCCTCTCCTCACTCTGCTCACCGTTTTCACGGCTCCCCAAGCAGTTCACCTTATCATGTTCGTTCATTCGGGGGTCGAAGGAAAACCGCTTAGCCGTGCAGTACGAGGTACTGCCCGCTTTCACATGCTCTTCGGAGTCACCCTGACATTGGCCTACGCACTAGACATCTTACTACGCCAACTATGAAAAGTCAACATGCAATACCCATTGGCGACCAATTCTTCGGGCCACTTGCCGCACGTAAAGACGAGAACCTGATCCGCCATTAGATGCGCACACACCATTAGACCCGTGTTATCAACGGATACAGGCTAAGGTCGAGAACCTTATCGATATGAAATTCAACAACCAGGAGGGGGGTCAGGATGCTGGCAACAGTTCTGATGGTGCGAAGAATCCGCACTAGCAGCAGAACATCGCCCGCTAAGCTACGTTCCGCTCGATACGTTGCGCCCATAATGCGCTCTCTCCAATCATCATGACCCCTATGGCGCTTTCGGGAATCATGCTCCCACACAGCACTGTCCTAACTCTGAGAGAGATCTTCATAATATTCTATATGCGCGCTGCAAACAGCACAGATATAGGACACATGTCAATTACACGTGTCCAGGTAACGGGTATGGCGAACGTGACGATAACTATCCCGGAAGAACTCAAGCGTGAGATGCAGAGACGAAAGAAGACCAACTGGAGTTCGGTCGCCCGCAGGGCGTTCGAAGAGACAATACGCCAAGAGGAGATGACTACGGCGGCGGCGTGTATCGACAGACTCCGCACCTCAACCAGCACGCCGACCTGGAACGGGGCTAAGGAGATTCGAAAATGGCGCGACGCCTCCAAATCGTCATAGACTCCTCAGTCGCCGTTAAATGGTTCAGCCAAGAAGACGCCACACCCGAAGCTCTCGCGCTCAGAGATTCCCATGTGAAAGGCCAATTAACACTCATCACAACTCCACTGCTCCCCTGCGAACTGGCCAACGCCCTCCGCTACAAACCTGACTACGACAACAGGAAACTTGCGGAAGCAATGAACCACTACTATCGCCTCCACTTGCTCGAGGCACCCGTAGATGCAAATCTCCTATCGCGATCGTCAGAAGTTGCGTTCAATGGAAAAGTGACCATCTACGATGCAATTCCAGTAGCCCTAGCCGTCCTAAGAAAGACCAAATGCCTAACAGCGGATCGCACCACTCAATTCGCGAAATTAAAACTCAAAGGATACCCCATAGAACTGCTCAGGCCCTGACCGCACCTCAAACGGGACTCGTCAAAGACATGCGAAAGCCATTTGCCATAGCATGCTCCAGCGAAAAAAGTGTTCTACTACCCGTAGTTCGGAGAGCGCGGACTGTGTTCTCATTTTCGTTGAATGAAAAAAAAGACGGAAAAAGGGAGGGTACGCTCGCAGTGCCTATTGGCGTCTGCGGCGTAGTAGGTATAGTGATGCTGCAAGCGCTGATAGTGCTACGACTGCTATTCCGCTGAACTCTGGGACTGGAATGTTGCTTTGCGGCAATCCGACGTTATTACCAGAGCCTGGAACGGACGACTGCCCGCTCGTGACACTGATAGTGCCCATTGGTGTTGATCTGTATCCTGGACCTGACATGCTCATGCTGTACGTGCCTGGAACCAAGTAGAATTCGTAGATGCCATCCTCCGTGTACGATGCGAACGAGGGACCTGTTGCGTTCCCTACCGCCGCGCCTTGCACGGTTACTGTGTACCAGCTGATGGATCTGAACTCGTTACTCCAGGTGAACGCTAGTGCTGTTCCTGAAATGTATCCGTTCAGGTCGACTTCCCAGATTGCGCTTGTCTCTCCGCTCAGTGGTGCGTTGGTGAAAGTCCAGACGCCTTCTTGGCTGTATGGGCCTAGATGGTTAGCGACCATTGAGTGGCCGAGGAAGTACTTGTCCAGTGCGCCGTCTTCAGTTAAGCTGATGTGGCTTGTTGCTGCTGTTGCAGCTGCCGCTGACTACGAATTCACATCTTCCATCGTAGGCCGTATTCAGAATTGCGTTGTCTGCAGGATCCTCCTTCACAACCTTGAACTGAGATCTAACCTTAATGATCCGAGAGGTCTTCCTGAGCAGTTTCGCCAACTCATAAGCTGAATTCGATCACACCGCTGAGTTCGATGCTGGAACTATCGCATCCTCATCTTCAAGGCACAGCTTGTCGGAACGAGGGTGATTTAGGCCAAATGTTAGAGTAAGAATATTCTTACTTGAGTAGGATGCGCGTTCCGTGCTGCTACAGGTAGGGTTTCTTCGAAGGGTCACGTTGTGATTTCTGAAGCTGTAAAGAAGGCGGCTGGCGTGCACGAAGGGGAGGATTTGCCCCCTGCGTCAACGGGTTACGTAGTGCGCTGATTCAAACTTCATGTGACTTGTGTTGTTAGGAAATTCTCGGGCGTATCAACGACTCCGCCTTCCTCGACCACCCATCGGAAGTCATCCAAATTGTACGTGATGAGTAGGGCCTTGTTCTCTAGGGCTGTGGTTCCTATGATGTAGTCTCTCGCGTGATGTTTGAATGGAAATGACTTTCTGTAATTGATGGCTCTGGACGTTGTTGCGTCAGCGAGGGTTTCGGATAATCCAATCACCAATACTCCGATATTTGCCAATTCCTCGTCGAAGTCTGTCTTGGTTAGGCCGAGGGATTTGTACCAAAGAAGAGTCTCCACATAGGCTATGATGGACATCTGCAATTCGTATTTCTTGGTGTACCGTAACCATTCGAGAAAGGAACGATTCCTGAAGACGGAGCTGTCGAGGGCCAGTTTCAGATTTCCTTACCCCATCTCGCCTGGGAAAACTCATCCAAGGAGGTGGTGGCCTGCTCCATAAGGGTGGAAACCCGCGCCCATTTCGGATCCTTCTTCCTGATTGCCAAGGTGGCTTTCTTCAGCTCCTCTGAGATCCCCTTGGGAACTTTCTTCTCGCTCGCTCTGGTAGCTAGTCGAGACTCATAATAGGCAAGAGCTTTCCGCACAATGCTACCCTGTGTCTCATCCAGAACCGCTGCCAGGCGCTTCAACCTGCGTCTAGTCTCGTCGTCAACCGTCACCGTCGTCGTCAAACCATATCCAGCCATACAGCCAATTAACTAATAGTTTAATGTTTACATTAGATGCGCGCACGGAAGTTTGCGGTTTCTTCCGACCACCAACGAGCGTACCCGCCACTCCAAGATTCTAACGGTCGAAGCCCAAAACTTAGCTGAGGTGGCAAAGATCGCCGCAAAAGAGAAGACCACCTTCTACGACGCCAGCTACATCCACGTAGCTACAAACCAAAAGCTCACCCTAATCACAGAAGACGCGAGACTAGCACGCACATCCGCAAAATACACGAAGACCACCACAAGCAAATACCTCCAGCTTCCGGGAACTTGCGCCTTCTTCCCCATGCTGGGCATAGATTTGTCGAAAATGATTGTGCCTTGAAAGGTTCCAGACCCCTGCTTGAAGTGCTGCAGGAGCACAGATCAGGCAGGAGCATCCCCCTCAAGACAACTCGCTCAAAGGCTCGCAACCATTGAATCTGTCCGCATCGCGCAGGGCGGGGAAAACTGTCAAGAAGACGCTGGAGGTGAAGATGGGGAATAGTGACCCAGATGGGGAATCACTTAAATGGGTGGGGAAAGACATGATTAATGGTAGAAGCCTTGGCGCAAATAAAGAAGGTTGATCGGCAGGGGCGAATATCCCTCCCGGCCGGGTGGAGGGCGAACGAGCTCCGAGGATTGCATGAAGTTGTCGTAGTCGAAAAGGGAGAACTATTGCTAGTGAAGCCTAATGGTAGGTCTGATTTGACTAAACATTTTGACGCGGTGGAGGTTGATGTGGATCCTAGGCTGCTTGGTGACTATTCAAGGCTGAAGAGAACGATTCTAGGACGACGCCGGCAATGAGGTTTGTGGACGCATCAGTATTCTTGTACGCATACCTGCGACCGAAGAGAGCTGTCTCCAACGAGATTGCTGAAATGAAGAAAGCAGCAAGAGCCATCTTGAGGAGAATAAACACCGATGAAAAGGTCTACTCCAGCCTTATCCATCTTTCCGAGGTTGCAAACATTCTGGAAGCAGTTATGCCAGTCAATGAGAGCCACAGGATTATGAGAGACATACTGTACACAACCACAATAGTGATCCTCGAACCCACGAAAGGCAACTACTTGGACGCCATTGAAGTGGCCTCCGAAGCAAATGTTGGATTGAACGACGCCCTCGCATATGTGCTGATGAAGGCCACGGATGCAAAAGAAGTATACAGTTTCGACCGCCACTTCGACCAGTTCGATGACATCCAGCGAATCTGTGAATAGCTTGCTACTCTTAGTCAAGCGGGCAACACACCTCAGGCTCATCGTATTCTAAGTGCGGTTGCGCGGTCTCTTCAACTCCATTGCTGACTGATCAATTGCGTGACTTGGATAGGGTGCGTGTCTTGTGAAGAGGAGCGTTGCACCTGTCAGCCCGGCGGCTGCCGAAGCTAACACGGACCCCCAGATCGCGCCAGTAATACCCAGACCGAGAAAGACGAGTAAGGGTGCGAGCGTAGCTTTGAGGGTTGCCTGCATGGTCTGCACAGAAGCACTGTAGTGCATCTGATCTTGTCCGATGAATATATTGGTGGTGGCGTCGTCGAGGGATTGGAAGATTATCATCAGCGAAGCGAGTTGTATGAACGGCGCGAGCTGCGGCCTATTCAACGCAACGGTTGCGATCAGGGTTGAGTTGGCATAGCAGAGGACGGAGGCGTCTCTCTGATTGCGAGTTTGAGAGTGAAAACTAACCGTATGAGCCTATTTGCTCGCACCTGCTCGCCCTGGGCTCTGAGCCTTGCGGGTAATCTGACCAGTGCGTAGTTCATGCCAAGATCCCCCAGAGCCACAAGGAGCACTGGAATGGTGACGGTTAGCGTGTAGAGGCCGTAGTTGAGTGGGCCTAGAAGACGTGCAACAACGATTACACCAATAGCCAAGATCGCCGTTGACGCAGTGTTTCCGGCGAAGAGGAACAGCCCTCCGCGTGCAGCCGTGCCAGCGATTTCAGTAAGCTCATCCGATGCCATGCTGCATGCCTCATGGATAGTGCCCGCAGGTTATGCTGGGTTTTCGGGGTTCGTCCACGTTTAGTAGTATTAGATGCTTTGGAAAACTAGTTGGCCAGAAGCCGGAGAAGGCTTGTAGGATCGAATATGATGTTAGATCAAAACGACGGAACGGTTGGCTCTAAAAAGTTAGCCGAACCCAGCATGTTGAGGTACGTTTAAGCTGTAAACTGTTCTCATCACCTTAGAGGTTTCCGGCTCGTTGACACCTGAAAGGGTACGAGATTCGCGAAGGATCCGCCGATATTCAAGTGCTTGCCGAGCTTTGTCGTTAACAGTGTTCGTGTTCGCGTTGTTGGTTTGGCTTTACGTTGTGGCCGTAAATATGATTCACCCCGAGTGGCTCTACGGCTCCTTCTCCCACGTGGATTTTCCGCCGTTCAACTGGCGCGTCGACGAAGTTGGCATGATCGCTTTCGTCATCTCCGCCTTCGGTTTCTTCTTCTGGCGACTTGGAAAGGAGGATGAGCGCCGCATCTGAGGGCGCACCACGCATGCGTGGCCAACTTTTGTTCATCTAATCACAACACTATATCCAGGTATGCGATGAGGACGTTTGAGTCTATGGCCAGATGTTTTTTGATCTCTTCGGGCGTAGGCCATTCTGGTTTACCTGTTCTCTTTTGAACTATTCCGCAAAGCTGCTTCCAGGTTCGTTTACCTTTGCGAACGGGTTTGATCAATATTCCCTCGCTTTTTGTCTCCACTTTAACGACGGTTCCTACATCCAGCCCAGTGCCTTCTCCGATATCTTCGGGGATGAGCACTCTTCCACGCTGGTCGACCACAGTTTGGGGCGTGGCCCTTCCCCTCGAATAAGCGGGAAACGGCGTGTAGGTTTAGTTGTCAAGAAAAAATTGATTGGAGCGCGGTTCAAGGAAATAGGACCTCCGCTAATGTTGTTGGTAGCCCTTTCCTCTGTAAAATAGGTCGGTAACGTACACTACAGTGTTTTCGACCGCGTATATTGCACGGTATTCACCAACTCTCAAACGAAAGAGGCCCTGCTTTCCTTTCGTACCGGTTAATCTGACAATATCTGCCCCAGAGCGGGACTGAAAAGGGTCAGTTCGGAGGGCGATCAGTGCTCCGATAATCTTAGACCGAAGCTGGGGATCCATTCCGTTAAGAGCTTTGACGACTTCTCTGTGTAATCTCACTTCGTAAGGCATTAGATCTCGTCCAAGGAAACGAAAGCGCCTTTGTCCTTCAATCTCTCATACTGCCTGTTCATGAATTGCTCATACTCCACGAGAGACATCAAGCGCCTTAGAAGCTGATCATAGGTTTCCCCTTTTCTCCCAAAAGATCGCAAACGTTCTCTCGTTTCCTTTTCCAAAGGGATCGTAGTCGTCACGATGACTCGCCTATTAGCAACAATAAGCAAGTCACACTTACTTATAACTCACACTTTTCACCGGCTGTCTGGCCAAGGTTTAGCTGTGCCGAACAACGTGATTGGCCCCACATCCCCACGACCTTAATTCAAATTGGTGGCACCGTGTCGTCGGCTCAATTGTGTGTTGATTCGCTTCACAAGCTCGGGTGGGAGTTGGTACTTACATCGTTTGCACTTCCAAGCGGCGTCGTAGTCGTGGCAGCAGCCTTCCTCAGCCAATTATCACGCCTAACTGGTCGAGAGTTCTAGAGGAACAGTTGGGGTTATTTGACTATCGACTATTACTCTCTCTGCCGACCAGATGCCGGACCAACGTGCATCACACAGTCTTGGCAACCGATATTTTGCCTATTCTTGCGTTAAACTTCCGCAGACATTCGCTCTGCTTCCTGAGACTCCTGGATCTACAACGAGAGTCTCAGAGGGTGATTTAGTTTTGTCTTCGTTCTCACGGACAACTCTTAACCCTAGCATATTCGCCGTATTGTAAGTGTCGATGTGCGGGTGCGAGCACTTGGATGAATTGATGCCGAACAAGCTTTGGAATCAACGAGACACGTCTGCTCAAATATAACTAGGAGAAGACTTGTGAAAGACTATAGTGGGAAGAAGATTGAGAAATCTCTCTACCTAACAATTGGATTAATGGTCGCGGTCATAGTCATTGTCGCAATTATTGCCCCTAGTCAAATCCTGAGTACGCTTCAATACTTGCCAGTCTTCCTGCCGGTCCTCTGTATTTTAGGCCTAATGCGATGGCAAGTTGGGAGAGGCACTGAGGCTGGAAAGCTACTCGACGAGGACTGGTTTCGTATGCTTCTCGATCGTTTTTCAACTTGCCAATACTCCGATGACCTGGGCCTGTCATCGAAACCGATGAAGGGTTCGGGTTCGAATTGTTCTAGCTGCGGAGCTGAACTAGCTCCAGGTCAACGCCTTTGCGGAAAGTGTGGTAGCCTCGTCACGGCCACCAGACCCGAGACCGATCCGCTCCAGCTAATCAAGCCCGGCGTATCCGACAAGATGATTCAACTTGCGAATGAGACTGTGGAACCTGGAACTTCAAAATCACACTTCACCGAACCGGATGACCAAGTTGTCGTCTGGGCCAATGTCAAGAAGTTGATTCCAGATAATGCTGAAGTCAGCTTTTCCTGGTACAGTCCCGACGGCACATTGTATTCGAGGAAGATGTTGAACGTCACGTTACCTGGGCCAGTCAATTACGTAAGTACCTCTCACAAGATCCGCGACACAAGCATGGCACGAAAATTCGGCCGTTGGAAAGTTCAAATCTATTCTGGACAAAGGCTGCTCGAGAGCGTACAGTTCGAAACCTCAGAAGCCGCAGCGAGTTCAACAGGGCTCGGAGCGTTAGATCAACCGAAACCACAAACCCATACAAGAACAGAAATGAAAACAAGCAAGAACAAACTGGAGCAAAAAGAAACTCACACAAACTCCGGTCCCCACGGGTTCTGGAGGCTTCTGTGGGGAATGTGGTGTGCGAATTGATAGCCGGCAAAGTTCTGCGCCAACTGCGGCACACCTACGAACTCCAACGTAAGTGTACCCTCAATTCCGTCCCCAATCCCTCCACTATCGTTCTCAGCAAACAGACCCGACGTTGCCGACCAGGAACTCGTAGTCGACGGATTCCCGAGCACAGATATGGTCAAGTCAGGTTCAAAGACTCTGGGCTACGGGATATACGTCACCGACAGAAGAATTATCGGCATCCAGAAGGGAATGCTTACCCAAGCCACCGCGGGGACAGTCGCCGGAGCGGTTATAGGTGGGCTGATAGGCGGCCGAATCGGAGCCCAAGTGGGAAGCCAGGTCTAGGACGAAAAATGTCGAGCGACCAAAGCAAGCCATTGCTAGGTGATTTGGAAGAGAAAAAGACTTCGAAGCCTACAAACAGAACATCGACTACATTGCGCTCAAGAAACCGGACTGGCCAGCCAGGGAAATCTCACAATCTGGCTGAAGACGGGTCAACCAGGCTTGGTGTTGGTGGCGGGAAATGAGCAGGCCTATGAAAAGTCGAAAGCTATGCTGCAATCGTTTATGCCCGGAGTGGTTAGGCTTGCAAACTAGCAAGCGACTTCGTTTGAATAAGTGAATACTCTCCGGCCATCATTTGAATCAATTATGGTACAAAGAGCCTATGATGTAGTCTCTGGCATGGTCTCTGAACGGAGACGACTTTCACAAGGCTAAAGTGCAATTGGACATACACGAATCGCAGTAACCATTTCATGGGGCTGTGTCCATGAAGCTCAAGAATTACCGCATCCTTGTTACCGGCGCGGCGGGTTTCATTGGAAGCCACACCATAGACCGGCTCATAGCAGAAGGCCGACAGGTTTGGGTGCTCGATAATCTCTCAACCGGCTCCTTAGCTAACCTCACTCCGCACATTAAGGATGGTTCGCTGAAATTCGTGCAGGGCGACATAGGAGGCCGCTCGCTGCTGAAGGAGCTGATGGGGAAGGTTGATGCGGTTGTGCATCTGGCTGCGTTGTTGGATCATGAGATGTGTCTCCGTGATCCTCAGCTGGCGGATCACGTGAACCATCAGGGAACAATTACCCTCCTTGAGGAAGCACGAAAGCACGACCTTAGTCGCTTCGTCTACGCTTCATCGGCAGCGATCTACGGTGACCCGGCAAGGGTGCCAACCGATGAGGAGTGCGAGCCGGCTCCCTTGAATCCTTACGGTGCCAGCAAGCTGGCGGGGGAACGGGCGTGCGTCGAACATTGGCGAACGCACGGTTTGAGAACAATCTGCCTGCGATACTTCAACGTCTTCGGCCCGGACAATCCGCGCGTCAATATAGCGGCGCCATCAGCGGTTCATGAAGAAACTGAAACAAGCGGAGCCGCCTATCATTTTCGGTGACGGACTTCAAACAAGAGACTTTGTACACGTATCCGATGTGGCCTCGGCAAATGTTCTCGCCTTGGACTCGGAGCGCAATGGGGGGGTTTACAACATTGGAACCGGGAGGGAGACCACAATAGCGGACCTCGCACGACAATTAATCGACATCAGCGGTCAACCATCCATCACTCCACAGCACGCTCCGGAACGTAAGGGCGAGATTAGGAGGAGTGTCGGCGACATTCGAAAAGCCAAGACTCAACTTCAATACGAGTCGAAGACAGATCTCCAAAGAGATCTGATGGATTTGTGGAATCGGTTCATCTAAAAGTGAAATCTTACGCTTTCAACCCGGAGTCAAGGTTGGAGCAGTTGTACCGGGTATCCTTTCAGTTTCAGCTTCAGCGTACTGGGTGATCGAAGTTCATGAAGGACTAGTAGAAACTTCTTGAACCAATCGAACTGTTTTGGCGTCGGAATGTCCTCCTTGTGACCGCTCAAGCAGGTTGGGGACGCTTCGAAAGAGTTTCTGACTGATTCAGAATCTTTCTGAGGCTTCTCGATGGTGAACCATTGTCTTTCGTGGCATTTTGCGCATTCAACTTCGTTCTCGGCGAGATGGGTGAGGTTTAGGCTGCCGCAGGCGCGGCATGCGACACGTTCCGCTAATCGAGTACGCCTATTCCGTTTCGATCGTGGTTTGGCGCTGTTTACCAGGCTGAGTAGGTTCACGACTTCGATTGGCGATAGTGCGCCAGCTTTCTTTCTGATCCGTAGCTCGGGAGATTGTTCAATCTCGATGAAATCCCAGCGGACGAGGAAATTAACGACCCGTCTGAAAGTTTGCTCATCAACTCCAAGGGTTTTATTCAAAGCCTCAGCGAATTCCCATCTTCTTTCGGGAATGGCGGCCCAGATGGTATCAAGAGTCACTGATTGATCTTCTCTGCACCCTCTCCTTCCGACCCCGGGCAGGTAAGGTGGGTGTCACCGGTCTTGGAAGAGTCGAGTCACACAGGAAACTAGCATGAGCTTACGAGGGAAAGCGTCGTTGAGACTGCCGGCCCTAGAAACAGTTTAAAGATTCTCTACACCGAACTCGACGAGCATTATATCTACGAGAAAGGGTCGAATTGGTCCGGGGAGAGTTTGCTGAGGGAGAGAGTGATGAAGGGGAGTTCTTTTGGCGGGCGGGCTTGGGACGCGGCTTTATCCGCTCACTCAGCGTCATTAGTAAGCATCTTCTTCCAATCTACGATAAGCCAATGGTCTACTATCCACTGAGCACTTTGATGCTTGCTGGGATTCGAACCATCCTTCTGATCAGTACGCCTCAGGATTTGCCTCTATACCGTCGACTGTTGAGGGACGGCTCGGAACTTGGGCCTATCAATCTCCTACGCTGAGCAGCCTAACCCTGAGGGCGGGATTGCACAGGCCCTCATTATAAGTGAAGATTTCCTTGGGGGAGACTCTGTGGCCCTCATTCTGGGTGACAACATATTCTATGGGTATGGGCTCTCCGGAATGTTGCAGGAAGCCGTAGCTCAGAATAAGGGAGCAACTTCTTCGCATACTCGGTCAAGGACCCTGAAAGGTATGGTGTCGCCATTTTTGACGAGAGCGGCGCTTTGATAGGAATCGAAGAAAAACCAAAACAGCCCAAGTCCAACTACGCAATTACCGGCCTATACCTGTATGATAATGACGCGATCGAAATCGCAAAGGGCCTCAAACCGTCCTCTCGAGGCCAGCTTGAAATTACTGATGTGAACTTGGAGTATCTTCGCCGAGATCGATTGAGGCTGATCAAGTTCGGCAGGGGCATCGCGTGGCTTGACACGGGCACGCCCGACTCGTTACTTGAGACAGCTCAATACGTGTCCACGATTGAGCATCGGCAGGGGCTCAAAGTGGCTTGCATTGAAGAAGTCGCGTACAGAATGGGCTACATCGACGCTGCCCAAGTTAGGAAGCTCGCTGAGAAATACGTCGGGGAATACCGGTCCTACTTGGAAGCTGTAGCCAATGAACCTCCCGAAACAGACTTGGAGTGAATGAGTATGGCGTTCGAATTCAAACCTTTCAATGACCTGCCGGAAGTCGTTTTGATCGAACCGAAAGCGTTCGCTGACGAACGGGGCTGGTTTGCTGAGACGTATAGAAGGAGTGAATTCGTAAAGCACGGCATTCCTTTCGAATTCGCTCAGGACAATCATTCATTTTCCACTGGCGGTGGGATACTGCGAGGGTTGCATTTTCAGAACGAACCCTGTCGCGCAGGGTAAGCTCGTCCGCTGCCTGGTTGGCGAGGCTTTTGATGTGGCTGTGGATATTCGCAAGGGATCGCCGACGTACTGCAGGTGGGTCTCTGCCAATTTGTCAGCTGAGATCGCTCATATGCTTTGGATTCCACCAGGCTTTGCTCATGGATTCTTGACTCTCACGGATACAACGGAGATCGCATACAAGGTGACACAGGAATACAGTCGGTTTCACGATAGAGTCATCAGGTGGAACGATCCAACGATCGGCATCAAGTGGCCCTTTAGCAATCCAGTACTGTCGATGAAGGACAGGAACGCACCGTTCCTGAACGATGTCGAAAACAACTTCGTCTACAAATGAGCGCGGTGAGCAGCACACTATTTGTGCGGAAGCTCAAGTTTGAACTCTCTCAGCTCACTGTCCAAATTCATTGGTTTCATGTTCAAAATGTGAGTAGCCTTCTGAACATTCAGCGATGAGTCTTCTGGTCTTCTAGCGTACCAGTTCGCAGAGTCTGGTCCAGTTGGCATTACTGCGGTCGTGTTGAATTCGAACTCTCGAGCGAAACGAATTGCGAGCTCATAACGATTGATCCTGTCCGCTCCTGCAAGATGCATCATCCCGGAGATCCGCCTTTCGGCCACTTCAATC
This sequence comes from Candidatus Bathyarchaeota archaeon, assembly GCA_963835925.1. Taxonomy (GTDB): domain Archaea; phylum Thermoproteota; class Bathyarchaeia; order 40CM-2-53-6; family 40CM-2-53-6; genus FEN-987. Next base: position 37,613 of record CAWIHH010000004.1, on the reverse strand, counting down.
AACATTCTCGCAAGATGCGTAGTCAGGGTGGGAGAGGCGTACTGTCCATTGATCACGTTCACACTTTTGCCTGCAGAGAGTCGTTCCAGAAGCCATGTTGCAAAGTTCGAGCGATATTCACGCCCCAGCCAAAAAGAACGCTCGTTCTGGCTATGCAATATTCACTAGCTTGAGTCGCGAGTTAGTTGTTCACCAAGCAATTTCGACTGTCCATAGGCGTTTATGGGATTTGGTTTATCCTCTTCTCTATAGAGTCCGGTTTGGCCGTTGAAGACGTAATCTGTTGAAACGTAAACTAGGAAGCTACGGAGTTCGCGGCAGACTTCTGCGATAATTCCAGCCGCCTTTCCGTTGATGTACATCGCGAGTGACGGGTTTCGCTGACAAAAGTCGACGTCGGTGATGAAAGCTGTATGGATGACGGCGTCGGGCGCACGACGGGTTAAAATTTTCCTGACCGCTTCGGCATCTCTGAGATCTACGCGTATTGCTTCACTCCCTTTAGCGGGATGCTCGTTGTAGAGTGAGGTGACGTGATGTCCAGCCTGGAGGGCCAGCTCAACTAGTTTGCTGCCTAACAGGCCGCTCGCGCCGGTTATCAGGAGTTTCAAGTTACCATTTCTCTTTCCAGGGAGTGGGGGATAGTGTCTTCTCGTTCAAGAGGGGTTTCCACCATTTCTCGTTTTGAACGTACCATTCTACTGTCTCGTCTAATGCGGTGGATAGGGTTTTTTCCGGTTTCCATCCCATCTCCTGCCTGATGCGACTTGAGTTGAGGCTGTATCTGAAGTCGTGTCCAAGACGGTCTTCGACCAGTTCAATCAAGTTGGAGCTTTTCCCTAGAATGACGGGGCCGAAATTGTTGGTGCAACGCAAAATCACAATCGGCAAACCATACGTGCGGTGATATGCGAGGGCGAGCATTTCGGCTGCGGCCTTTGATGCGGAGTATGGGCTGGAAGGATTTAGCGGTGTGTTCTCTTGAAAGGTCTCGGTCGGGGGAGCTGGGCCGTAGACTTCGTCGGTGGAGATGTGTATGAATTTGCGGACTTTGCCATTCCTAGCTGCTTCTAACAGGTTGAAAGTTCCAATTACGTTGCTTTGCAGGAATCTCGTAGGGTCGGAGATGCTCCTGTCCACGTGGCTCTCCGCGGCGAAATGAATTACAAGATCTGCATTCGCCGTTTCACGCATCGTGGTTGGCGCATCGGCTAGATCCGCTTTTACGAACTGGTAGGTGGGTGCGTTCTCCACTTCTCTCAAGTTCTCTGGGTTGGATCCGTATGATAGGGAGTCTATGTCCGTGATTCGTCCGAGTGTCGGGCTCTTGATGGCGTGAAGAATGTAATTGCTACCGATGAATCCTAATCCACCGGTGACTATGGCGTTGTCGTACAAGAGAATCTCACAGTGACTTTGCCAAAATGGGCGGCGGGGTAGTATATCTTACTTGACATCGGATTGTGCGCAAACTTATGAGACGATAAATAATGCATTCTTGAAATCCGCAATCTATGAATGCTGTATTCGCGCCTAATTCAATTTGAGTTCGAGGCTCCATTTTGATGTGAGCCGCCGCTCGTTTTCCTTCTCATCTCTTCGCGATTAAGACCATTGACGGAATGGGTTTCACAAGCTTAATGTGCGGTTGAGTGTGCACGATCCTTCAAAACAGAGCAATGTTGACGTGTGTATCATGAATGAGGCGAGGGCTATGTCTTCAGAGAACTTGACTAGGATAGCTGGGACGGCCGCTCGCGGAGGCTTTTTCCTCTTTGTTGGGAACACTGTCTCAACGGTGATCTTGGCCGTCGGTGCCATCATAATCGCACGGTTGCTCGGGCCTTCAGGCTACGGACTATACATACTGACTCTGCTTACCCCCGTCCTCCTGGCCTATGTTTCCGACCTGGGCATGAACTACGCTCTCGTTAGAATGTCGGCGAGGTTCAAGTCACAAGGTGACCAACTCGCGGTGAGCAGAACGATCAGGCGGGGTTTTCTGCTCAAACTCTCCGTTAGCATCGTCTGGTTCTCGGTGTGCTACTTGGGTGCGGGGCCGATTTCAGCGATTGTGTTGAACAGGCCTGAATTAGCTCCTCTCTTGAGGCTGGCAGCATTCTTGATAATATTCCAATCCATTTCCGATGCGGCGACCAACGCTTTCATCGGATTAGATCTAATGCAGTACAGCGTGGCCATTCAGATCACGTTTTCAATTTTCAAAAGTGCGCTTATACCTGCGCTCATACTGTTGGGCTTCGGACTCGAGGGCGCGATTGTTGGATACGTGCTGGGCGCCCTTATTGCAGGTGTGAGCGGGGCGATCCTTCTCTTCACGAGGCATGCTCGTTCTGGGAGGCAGGAGGGTGAGAGCCAGCCAGTGAAATTAGGCATCTTGCTCGGCTATGGCTTGCCTCTGTATTTGGCTGCCCTCATCACAGTCTTCCTCACGCAATATCAGAACATTGTTCTCACTCATTTCGCAACTAACGTGGAGATCGGGAATTTCAGCGCCGCTTGGAATTTCAACAGTTTTCTAATGATTCTCATCTATCCAATCACAACAGCCATTTTTCCAATGTTTTCCAAGATGGAGCTCGTGAACGATAGGGTCAACCTGTCGAGGGCGTTCAAGTTGGCGGTGAAGTACGCATCGCTGGTTATGTTTCCTGCATCCGTGGCGGTTGCTGTTTTTTCGGGACCTTGTTTACCTCACCTATGGAAGGGCTTTTGCGCTTGCTCCCCAGTACTTGATTTTGCTCTCCGCTGTGTACTTCCTGACTGGGCTTGGATACTTGATTCTTGGAAGTTTTCTCAGCGGAGTGGCGGAAACCAAAACGCTCCTGCTCATAGGCATCCTGACCCTCGGTCTCTCCTTGCCGTCGGGTTGGGTATTCACATGGCTTTGGGGACCTTACGGCCTTCTAGTAGCCTTCTTTCTTTCAACCATGACTTCAACGCTGTTTGGGTTACGTATGGCTTCATGGAGAATCGATGTGCGACTTGATCTCGGAGCTAGCGCAAGGATACTAATCGCGGCCATGGTTTCGGCCCTGTTTCCGATAGCCATACTCCAGCTCCATCTGACCGAGCATGGTGTGGTCAATCTCATTCTGGGCGGAGGGCTCTATTTGGTGACCTACCTAACCGTAGCACCAATCATGCGAGCCATCAGCGAGTCCGATATCGCCAATCTAGAAACCATCCTATGCAGAACACGAATAGTCGCAACCTTTCTGAGACCCGGACTGAGATATGCGAAAAGAATACTCTACATGATCAGGAAGGGTCATGAATGATTTGGATAATGGGTCTGAGGTAAATTAACGACAACCATTCTAAAGAGATGTTCGCACAATTAACGAGATGAAACGAATTCTGGTCACCAGCGCGGCGGATTTCATCCAATCTGATATTGGAGAGCCCAAAATCACGAAAGAAAATGCGCCCCTAAAGCAAAATAGCGCACAAGAACAGCCACGAACGATCAGTGGATTCCCCGGAGTTGTTGAGAGCTTGCCTGAACCATTGCTGCATTTCGCGGTTCCCTTCGCATCCTTCAGCGCATTGAGGCTGAACTGGCGTGAAGTCCTATTCGGCTCGATCATAGCAATGACGCCAGACTTGGACGTGCTATTCCACGTGCACAGATCGGTAAGCCATTCCGCCATCACTCTGGCGTTGATCGTCATCCCAATTCTCCTCCTCAGCCGCAAGTACCCAACGCTGAGGCGCTTTACTTTGATCGCCGGTGCGGGGATCACGACGCACTTGATAATGGACCTTTTCACAAACTACACCCCACTACTCTATCCCCTGGTGAACCAATCATTCTGGATCTCGATAAGCCTGGGTGTCCAAATGCGAAGCTTCCCCATTTTCACGCTTACCGCGAAATTACTCACCCAGCCAGCCACCTTTGGGGCGTTTGAATTTCTCAATGCTACGGCCGTAACACCCAGCGGGGTTGGAATCACTCTGGTCATGCTAACACCGATCCTAGTGAACATGATTAGAGGCAAGAGTATCAGAACAGAATAGAGAAGCCTTCAGACCAGTTCCAAAAGAACTGGCTAGATAGATCTGAAGCTGCGGGCGACCTGCTTAAACTGTGTACGAAATTAACCTGTGGGACTTGCCTGTTCGAGGGCCTTGAATAACCTAGTTTTGTAGGTTTTCGTAGATACGCTGGCTTGACTTGGATTTGTTCAAGGTGTAGAAGTGTATTCCTGGAACTCCATGGGCGATCAGCTCCTTACACTGGCGTCTGCGAATGTAATTCCGTATTGCTGGACTGCTTCTTGATCGTTCTGGATGGTTTCGAGGTCTCTTACAACGGTTTCAGGGATGTTTGCTCCGCATATTCTCGAGAATCGGAGGATCTGTCGGTAATTTGTTATGGGCATAATGCCTGGAATTATTGGAACCCTCACGCCCTTCTCGTGCATTGTTTTCTCGAAGGTGAAGAAGTTGCGGTTGTCGAAAAAGAGTTGTGTAATAATGAGGTCGCCTCCAGCCATCACTTTCTCTTGGAGATGATTCCAATCTTCCTCTCTGCTCGGTGATTCCGAGTGGCCTTCAGGGTAGCCTGCGACGGCGATGCAGAATGGGTAGGAGGAGCGGATGAACTGAGTCAGCTCGCTGGCGTACTTGAATCCCTCCGGGTGAGACTTGAAACTCGCTTCTCCTTGCGGGGGGTCGCCGCGCAGGGCGATCACGTTCTCGATTCCTGACCTTTTCAACTCATCTAGGATGTTTTTGATTTCCTGTTTCGAATGGCCGACGCATGTGAGATGTGCCATACTCTCTATACCAATCTCCTTCTTCGCTCGTTCCACAATTCGAATGGTTTTGTCTCTGGTTGCGCCGCCGGGAGCGTATGTTACTGAGATGTAGCCGGGGTTCAATTTCTTCACTTCCCTGATGGTCTCGTAGAGTTCAATGGTCGCTTCCTCTGTTTTTGGGGGGAAGAATTCGAAAGAGAAGACTGGTCGGGTGGCTTTTAGTATCTCTGTGATTTTCGTGGGCGACGCTCCTCCCTTGGTGGCGGCATTGCGGTTTCAATGTTGGGTTGGGGAACTTAACTTAGGAGGCTGTTTGCCTCGTCAATTCGGCGCCCTTCGCAATATTGCACAATTTGGCGTAGGCGACTTCCCAGGTGCGGGTGCGTAAGCCGCAGTCAGGGTTCACGTAAATCCTTCTAGGATCTTCCAGGATTTTGGCCGGGTAAACAATTCTGTCACGAATTAGTTGAGGGCTTTCCAGGTCGTCAATGTGCACGTCGGACACTCCCAATCCCACCTCACTCCTGTCGCCGTATTCCTTCATTAGCTTGAGTTCGTCGTAGGCGTTCTTCTCTTCGTTGCTTCGATTGGCGTACTCCAAGGCCAGCTGGCTGCAGTTCTTCAGCTTCAGGATGTGGGGGTACAGTTTGCGGTAGTCGCTGTAGCATATGTGAACGCTGAATTTGCATTGAATGCCATCGGTGCTGGCGTTGAATGCTTCCACAAAGAATGGTACCTCGTCAGGCTTCGTGGTTAGGGCGGGTTCATCGATTTGAATCCATTCCTGCGCCGGCGTTAACCAGGGCCTGCAGGTTCGGGCGGAGCATCTCCGTGCCGACGTCTAGAATAAATTCCCGTTTGGCTTCGCGTTTGAGTTCACGCAGGTCCTTGTATTTTCCTGAGAGGCGTTTTTGGTAGAATTCGTTGAACGACCACTCGGCCACGGTGTAGGGTCCGGTCACAGGAACCTTGACTTTCCGTTTCGCATGTTTCTTGACGTAGAGGAATTCATCAAGGTGGTAGGCTTTGCGGAAACCAACCTTTCTGACACAGGCGGCTTTTCGGTAGTATCTGTCGTCGAAAGATCTGACGTGGCCGTAGAATTCGAATCCTTCCGAATTTCTCACCGGGTGTTCATACATCTCGATTCGGTTTGCTTCTCCATCATAGACGTAATCCAGCCCGGCGGACTCGAGATATCTTAATCCGAAGAGGGAGGCGAGATTCCTGATCTGCGTCTCGCCTTCAGGCGTTTTCGGTTGGGTAAGGATGGATTTTGTTTCCTGTTCTTCCTCGAAGCTAATTATCTCTGACCATTTGCTCAGGTGTTCCAGGTCTTTGTCTTCAACTTTCTTGCCACGGAGGTAGGCGATGAGCCATGGAGCTTTAGGTAGACTCCCGATTTCCTGGACCGGGAAGAGTTTCTCGCTCACTTGCTATGCCTCCAATTTCCGCCTAGCCTCTGCCAGCGTGCGCACTTTCTTCTCCGCTACGGGGTAGGGTAGGAATTGAAGGTCAGAGTTCGGGCCAATTGAGAGCCTCTTGGGTTCCAGGTCGCCTTGAATTCTCTTCACGAATGTGGTCAAGTCGTCTAATGATTCGAGTAGGGAATTTCTCCCATCTATACACCCGCACCCAAGCTCTTTGGAAAAGACATGTTCGTCGTAGGCCGTCCGGTGAAGTGGCGTAGAAGTCCACTCCAATGCCGTCGACCGGATAGTTGAGGAGGGTATGGATGATTGGGCCGGCGTCTCCGAAATATGTCTGCAGACTAGTCTTGACTCCAGCCCCCTTCGCGCAGACCTCAAACCCATGCTGAGCTATTTCCAATTCGCTTCTGGTTCTGCCGTTCTCGCAGAGGGAGGGTTCGTCAAACTGAACGAAGCCGTATCCGGATTTGCGCAGTTCTCCGACAATGTCTTTGAGGGCGTGGGCTATGTCGTCAACGAGGTCTGCGAACGAGTCGTATGGACCATTTTGGGACATGGCGGCGAACGTGAACGGACCAGGGAGAATCGCTTTCTTCGGCACAGAAGCTGGGAGCAAGCTGCTTTGGAAGTATTGTTGGATGTTGGCTTTGGAGTATCGGATCTTTTCGGCTATGATGGGTTTGCGGTAGAATGCATTATTGTCGAACCATCTGGTCAGGCTTCCGAGTGTGATGCCGGTGAAGAGATTTGAGAATGGTCTGAAGAGGTCCTGCCAATTCAACTGTCCATCCACCACATAATCCAGACCACACTCGGTCTCCAGCCGAGCTAGGGCGGCGAGGTCGTGGCGGAAGATTGCCTCCAGATCGGTCGGTGAGATTTTTCCCCGGACGCCTGCTCGGGTGGCTTTAACCAGTTCCTCCGAGCGGGGGAATATGCCGGTAAGATGTCCTTCAACCAATACGAATTGCACCTGTGTCTAGAGAACTACTTGCTGCTCCTCTACTTTGGCTAATGCTTAGTTTACGGGCTTAAAGAAGTACCTTGGCCAGCGAGGCCACTCTTTTGGCAGGGGGATTTCAAAATCGACCTCTATATCCATGCCGATCTTGAGCTCTTCCAGCTTCGTGTTTTTGATCATTCCTGAGAGTTGGGGGCCTTGTTCCAGTTTCACAATTCCCACGGCGTATGGTGCGAGTGCTTGGAACTGGGTGGGGGGGAAGTGGATTATGGTGTAGGTGAGCAGTTTTCCGCGCCCCTTTAGTTCTGTCCAGTCGAACTGGTCGGCGAGGCATTTGGGGCATAGGGTTCGTGGTGGACAGATGATTGCGCCGCACTGCTTGCATATCACTCCCATTATTTTGCGTTCGGTGCAGTATAGGTAGAAGTTTTCAACGAGAGGTAGTATTTGGCCCTCTTTGTTCCGTATGAACACGGTTTTCTGTTCTTGGGTTGAGGTTGTTGGAGCTGTCAATTTTCTTTTCCTCCATCAATCTCCGCGTTGGTAGATGTGAACGACTCCGGTTGAGGCTGATCCGCCGACGTTCTCGGTGAGACCGATCTTTGCTCCGGAGACCTGTCTCTTTCCCGCTTGGTTGGTGAGTTGGAGGTAGATCTCGTGGGCCTGGGCTGTACCTGTGGCGCCCACAGGGTGTCCTTTGGCTTTGAGGCCGCCGCTTGTGTTCGTTGGAATTTTCCCGCCTAGCTGGGTCGCACCGTCTTCGATCAGCTTGCCGCCTTTGCCCGTTTCACAGAAACCCAGATCCTCGTAGGCCATGATCTCGGCTATTGTGAAGCAATCGTGCAGTTCAGCGACGTCAATATCGCTGGGTCCGAGGCCAGCCATCTTGTAAGCCTGCTGGGAGGCCAACCGGGTAACTTTCATGCTGCTGAAGGTTTCACGTTCAAAGAGGCCTAGGGTGTCCTGGGCTTGACCTGACCCCACAATGTTCACCGGTGTGTCCGTGAACTTCTTCGCGATTTTTGGCGATGTGAGGATCAGGCAGCTGGCACCGTCGCTGCGTGGGCAGCAGTCGTAGAGTTTCAGCGGCCACGCTACACGGCTGGATGAGAGAACATCGTTCACGGTTATTCGCTTCTGGAAGTGTGCTTTCGGGTTCAACAGGCCATGCTCATGATTCTTGACCGCGACTTTGGCCATCTGCTCCTCGGTGGTCCCGTAGCGGTGCATATGGTCAACGGCCATCATTCCGAATATGCCTGGAAAGGAAATCCCATGCCACTGTTCGAATGGGAAATCTGAGGCCATGGCCAAAACCTCGGTAACGCCTGTGGTGCTGAAGTGAGTCATCTTCTCCACTCCTCCCACTAGTACAACATCGTATAGGCCAGAGCGAATTGCACAGATAGCGTTCCTCAATGCCACCGACGAGGATGCGCATGCGCCTTCTGTTCGAACCGCGGGGATTGGTAGTAGGCCGATCCAGTCGAGGAGTAGAGGGGCGACGTGCGCCTGGTGTTCATAGGATTCGCTCATCATCCCAACAAAGAGCCCTTGAATATCCCGTCTCGGATCTAGATTGGGGCAATTGCTAAACGCCTCTTTCACAGCTTCAGCGAAGAGTTCTCGTGTGTAAACGCCCTCGCGGGCCCCAAACTTGGTTATCCCGCCAGAGACAATACTCGCTAATGGAGTCGCCATAGTAACCACATTTGACAATTCCTGGAAGTAATTGTTCACGCATTGATAAGTGGGAATAATGAACCTATTCCATGATTCCCTACGCTATGGTTGACCTATTTTCGTGAGATTTTGGGGGAACATTTCACAGAACCGCGCATGTTGCAGTAATTGTGCCTCTCAAATCAGGCGAAAAACGTTTCTGATGCATATACCGCGGTCTAAAGGACTAAATCCGACCGGTTTCAAGTAGATGGTCGAGCTGAGGCACTCCGTGAGAGGACAGCTTCGAGTAAAGTTACTGCTACTGGCTGCCCTTTTCCTGCTAATGCTTGTGCCCAACGTTCGAGCACTCACTTTCGAGCCGCAAGTTGGTATTTGGGTGATGATGCCTCGAAAGCAAACAGGGGAGTGTATGTGGAGATTCGAACTCACCTCTACACTGTGAATTCAGTGGACTTTCAGTATTTCTGGGTTGGTGATAATCTCATCAATGGTGGTTTCATCCAGTTCGGCTATGTTTACGAGCCAGGATTTTGGTGTATGAACGACCGATCGGTTTGTGGGAAGTTCACGTGTTTAGGGGATTCTGAACGTGTCGGCGTGTCAGATGCTCGTTGGGAATGGCAGTACTGGCCCAACCGGAATGGTAATGATTTCACTGTTGTGAAAGGACCTGCAGGTGCACTCGGCGTTAATGGGACGTGGCATAAGTATTCAATTGAACCGAACTCTGCAGGAGCGTGGAGTTGCCTATTCGACGATCACGAAGTCTCACGCATCTCAATTACGTGGGCTACATCTGTAGATGCTGCCTATTTTGTGGCGGAGAAGGGGAGTGATTCTCCAAATTTTGGTCAATTGGGGCCGGTGGAATTTCGAAGCCTGGCTTACCTCAAAGGTGATGGGTGGCATTATGCGACAGCAATGTATGCGCTGGTAGAGCGCGCTGTAAATACGGATTACAGCGTAAAGAATCCTTACGGTGTGATGTCAGAGAGAGCTGGAGCTGTAATCGCGGGGAGCGGAATTCGTCAGCCGAAAGATTTGCATTTGTTGTGGAGAGGGGTTGTGGGAGGGTTGACGTTGACTCTCGATATGCCGAATCAAGTTACTCCAGAATAGATAACCAGTGGACGCTAACCGGTGATTCTCAGCTATCTCTTTCACGTGGATCACACACCATTGAAGTACCTGAGAATATCGAGATTGATGCAGGCAACAGGCTTAGGCTCGACCATTGGAGTAATGGGCCAACCTCTTCGAATCGAACATTTGCATTGGAATCTGATACGACACTCAAGGCAACATACGTTATGCAACACTGGCTCAGCATTGATTCGCTAGTGCCGCTGAATGGTTCCGGGTGGTATGACGACGAATCAACAGTATCGTTCTCCAAGCCTACTTCGCTCCCAATTCGTGCTGACCTCGGAATCCTTGGTGCTGATTGGGCGTTTGATGGATGGTACGAGGACGGAGTCTATCGGGGGACCTCAAGCACTATTTCTATTGTTATGGATGCGCCGCATATGCTGCAGCTTCGCTGGCATCAGGATTACACGATTCCCATCGCGATTCTTATCCTGGCGCTGGCAGCTCTTGTCGCGACCATCATAGTCAAGAAAAGACATAGGCCAAACTAGCTTCCAGCGTTCTCGGTCTTTCTAGTTGGGCCGGTTGGGCGACGGTCTTAGGACTGTTTCGATTCTTGCGTCTCTTGACTTGCTGCTTCGGAAGCTTCCTTGACTGGATCCGCCTTGGTCAGGTAGATGTCTTGTTTGAGGGTTTGATCTGGTTGAATCCAGTCGGATAGAAATATTTCCGTTTTGTATCCGTCTTTGTAGCATGTGAACGGGTAGCGTTTTACGGCGTCTAAACCCTTAAACGCGAAGTGGCCGTTCTCGTCCGCGGTATATTCTCTGTGATTCGATACTCACGTAGGCTCCCCCGAGTTTCGCTCGTGTGTCTTTGTCGTACACGTCGCCTTCGATGGACGCCTTCCCCTTTCCTAGGGTGAAATCCAAGCTCAGACTCTCATCAGGGGTGACCTTCACTTCTTTTGTTTCGCTCTGGTAACCAATGCAGGAGATAGCTAAGGTCACTTTGCCGTCTTCTGGTACAGGGACCTTCAGCGTATAGTTTCCGTCGCTACTGGAAAAGACCTTCTTAATTACGAGCTCGACTGAGGCTCCGCCAAGGGCGTCTCCTGTGGGTTTGTGGATGATTCCTGTGATTGTTGCTTCCTTAATGTGCGGTTCAACCGGTCCGCTCACAGTCTTCTTCTGAGCTGATTCAACGGTTCCACTTGTTTTCTCTGTGGTTTCCTTCATTTTCAGTCTTCACCTAGTTCAAGACGGCATATGCAGTCTACAGGGGTCACACAAAAGAATATACCTTATTCCCTCTTTTCGAAGTCTATCCTCGAATTTGGGTTGGGTATCCGCTTTTGAGACAACAGGCAGCGAAAGATCGGGCCAAGGATCTAGCCTTCTCATTATTTATTCAAGAATTGAGATTGCTGTTCAAATCTTACCTAGAGGCATAAGCTATGTAGAGGCAACTGATCCACATTTTACCAGTCTATGAGGCAGTCGAACATGCGCCAGACAAATGCGAGAGAAATGGTACGCCCTACCATTGTCCGGGTGGCTGTGCGATTCTGAGAAACAGCTGTCCCATCGAGGTTACTCCTTGAGAATCCTGATTGTCACTGCGGGCTTTTCGCGCTATTTCTGGCAAATGCTTGTACGGAATCTGCCCTCCAACTTTGACACCGAGATCATTCCCGTTTGGACGAGCGGGACCAGTTTAGTCACCGACGTAGTGTTACCAGTAGATCTCTATCGAAACGCCGTGAAGTTCAGACCAGATCTTCTGCTGACGGATCTACCTCTCAATCAATCGAAGCATCTGGCGCTGATGCGGCGTCTCTTTAGACTCCGTTGCGCCTATGCAATTCGTTTGTGGGGCGATATCTGGACTGAGGTTACCTTTCTCAGAAGGGAGAGACGAGCTTCCCTGTCAAAGAGAAGTCCTTCTGCCCTCTCAGCGTACCTGATTACAGACTTCTACAGGCGCCTACTCAATAAGGAAATGAGTTCAGCTAATCTGATAATTCCTGTGTGCCGTTGGCTTGAGGAGAGAGTCCACTCCGAAATAGGGAACGTTAGGACTGACGTTGTCTACCAAGGCGTCGATCCTTCGCTGTTTTATGAGGAAAAAGGCTTGCAACTCAAACATCCGAATGTCGGGATCATGCAGACATACAACATTTGGCCAAAGGTGAAAGCCCTCATTGAGTTCCGGAACGTGATACAGCAGATGCCCGACGTCACGTTCTATGTTGTTGCAGGAGAACCTAGTATCCGAGGCCTGGCACCCTATTTCAACAAGGTAGCAATGGCGCTACGAGGTGTCAAGAATGTAACATTTATACCGTATCTAGCCTACCCGGATCAAGTGAGACGATTCCTCTCAGCATGCGATGTGTACGCTCTGGTGTCTGGTCTTGACTGCTGTCCAACCACGATCCTAGAAGCTTCACTTGTTGGCAGACCAGTTGTTGCAAGCAAGGTTGGAGGTGTGCCGGAAATGATACGGCACGGGAAGACCGGATTTTGTGTCGATAACAGTCGGCCCCGAGTCTGGATGGACATAATTCGCGATTTGCACGGCGACCAGAAGTACGCACGAAGAATCGGGTTCAACGCCCGGGAATTTGTAATGCGAAATTTCGATTGGCGTGTCATTGCCCCGAAAGTTGCTGCAATCGCATGCGGCGAATTCAGAGAGGTTGCAAGTAGGCCAAACTGCGGTGATAGTACCGGGTGAGACCACCCTTTCGTCTCTCTGGGCGACAGGACATGAAGCCACTTACCGCCAGCGCTCGATGATAGGTTTCATTCGCTATCAATCGACAGATGATCCCGTCTGCATGCACTCCAAGCTCTTTCCGCGTCCCCAGCCAACCCGGAGATCAGCGCTTTGAATTTGCTATAATCCTCACCGGGGCAGATTCTTCCAAGTCCATATACGTTATCGGTGACATTGACCAATTTGCCTGGACCCACAGAGACAGCACAGGTAAAGCCGTTTCCAGCGACCAGCTTTGCAATGTCGACATTGAAGTGGCCATCGGGATAGGAAAAAGATGTCACACTTTTGCCCAGTTTCTTCTCGAGACTTCTCTTTGACTCAACTATTTCGTCCCTAGCGAGCTCAAGGGACACGTTAGTTAGAATCGGATGGTTCACCGAGTGAGCTCCAAAAACTATGCCGCCTTTGCTCATCTCTCTGACGTTCTCCCAAGAAAGGAGACCTTTCTCCACATCTTGACGCGGGATCTTCACGTCACAGATTCCTGAAAGCTTGGCGACCATCAGGTTCTTCTCGTCATCAGGAATTCTCTTCAGTTTTCCAATAGCATTGACTATCGCACTGAACCTGTTATCTTCACGTTCGAGTTGATAACTGCCAAGCTCTTCCAAGTTCAGTTAGCGTTTTGTAGTGTGTTTGAGTATGTACTCTACTCTGTCCCACCAGAATAGCTCCCTGTTGTCTAGGTTACCTGTAACAACGAACACCGTTGCGGGTACTTCATATTCTTGAAGGATTGGATAGGCATAGTCGTAACTGTCTCTATATCCGTCGTCGATGGTAATGACCGCGGCTTTTTCAGGGAGCGATCGGCCCGATCGGATCATACCGGCTAGCTGTTCCAGACCGAGTATCTTGAAATTGTCGGCAATATACTTGATTTGTTCACGAAAGCTCACAGGATCAAGCGGACGATGATACGTGTCTTCTGCAGGACTGATTCGATGGTACAATAGGATAGCCACTTGTGAGTTTGTGATCTTCCTTCGAAGGAATGCGTAAGCAGCCAACGTGCCTGTGTAGTTGGCAGCGCTCGCAACTAGCTGCTTCACTTTCATCTCGTAGGCCTCACACACGCCTTAGAAATTAACTCGTTAGTAGTTTTACCGTACTCGCGGCAGGTAATACGCCCTCTCCAACTGAGTGAAAGGCTTATCCTCTTGGCGCACCAGAATGCCCACACGCGTGCAGACGAGGGCCTCTGCCTAATAAGAGAAGAATTGAGAAGCTGAGCATTCCGTTCAGGCGGATGATGAGCAGACATAGATGAACCGAGATGGATGACAACACTAGACGTGACCTTTCTTCGCCTGTTTTAACCGTTAGCGAATTCGTGTCAAACTGCGCAAAGAAGACTCCACATGCATTTGCAATCGCTGCTCCGGGACGGTCGTCTTTGACTTACGAGGGATTGAGCAAACAAATCGACCTTACTGTCGAATCACTGAATGCGATGGGCGTCGGCAGAAACGATCGTGTTGCCATGGTAGTGCCAAATGGCCCCGAGGCCGCAGTTGCATTCTTAGCAGTAGCTTCCGTCGCAGGGAGCGCGCCTATTAATCCGTACTTGCAAGCTGAGGAGTTCGATTTTCTCCTCTCCGATTTGAAGCCGCGAGCGTTCATAATTCAGTCCGGAATGGACTTGCCAGCAATTAGTATTGCGAGGGAAAGAGGGATTCCCGTTGTACGCCTTTCGCCTGTGTTGGAGGAAAGTGCGGGCGTCTTCACTCTAAGTAGCGAGGGTGAGAATCACATTTCCGCTGGAGGCTTCGCCGAGCCCAACGATGTTGCTTTGGTCCTACATACCTCTGGTACGACATCACGGCCCAAGATGGTTCCGCTGACGCACGAGAACATATGCAATTCAGCCCGCAATATTCGAACAGTTCTCAAGTTGACTCCGGCGGATTGCTGTCTAAACGTTATGCCCCTTTTCCACATACACGGCCTCATCGGCGCATTGCTTTCAACGATATCTGCGGGTGCATCTATTTTCTGCACGCCTGGCTTCTATGCTCCGAGATTCTACGATTGGATGAAGGAGTGTAATCCGACATGGTACACTGCAGTGCCCACTATGCACCAAGCGATATTGGCGCGGTCCAAGAACAATCTCGACGTTATTGGCCACTCCAAGCTGCGATTTATTCGATCTTCATCTTCCCCCTTGCCGCCGCAGGTTATGACTGATTTGGAAAAGACCTTCAATGTTCCCGTGATCGAATCATACGGAATGACTGAAGCCTCGCATCAGATGGCCAGCAACCCACTGCCACCAAACATGCGAAAGGCGGGGTCAGTAGGCTTACCTGCTGGTCCGGAAATTGGAATCATGGATGCTGATGGAAATCTGTTGCCGCAGGACGAAATTGGCGAAGTAGTGATCCGTGGTCCGACCGTCATGCGAGGCTATGACAACAATCCAGACGCAAACGCCACAGCATTCGTCAAGGGGTGGTTTAGGACAGGAGACCAAGGTTATCTTGATCAAGAGGGCTTCCTCACGCTCACGGGGCGTCTCAAGGAGATAATCAACCGCGGCGGCGAAAAGATCTCACCACGTGAAATAGATGAAGTCCTTTTGGGCCATCCATGCGTTGCGCAAGCAATTGCCTTCGGAGTGCCGGATCCCAAATTCGGTGAAGATGTTGCCGCTGCGATTGTTTTGCGTGAGGGTACGAGTGCCACAGAGTGGGAAATTCAACGATTCGTTGCTAGCCGTTTGGCAGATTACAAAATTCCGCGCAGGATCGTTTTCCTGAAAGAGATACCTAAAGGGCCAACCGGCAAAATGCAGCGGATAGGCCTTGCTGCACGTTTAGGCTTAGGACAATCTAGCGATGCACCGATTCTAGAAGCTGAAGCAGCATACAAGGCTCCAAGCACTCCGCTAGAAGTAAAAATAGCAAGAATATGGTCGCAGGTCTTGGGCGTGGAGAAAATCGGCGTTAACGACAACTTCTTTGAGCTAGGAGGTGACTCAATTCAAGCGAGAGTAATCCTTTCCAAGTTATGCGAAGCGCTGCAAAGAAGAGACATAACATTAGTGATTTTTCTTCACGCGCCTACGATTGAGGAAATGGCTAGTATGCTGGGTGTGAAAAAATTCTTCATGCCTCCAGCATCGCTAACCGCCATCCAACCCACGGGTGCCAAAGTACCTCTTTATTTCGTGCATGCATGTGAAGGTGAGGTTCTATTCCTCACAGACATTGCCCGTCGACTTGGTCCAGACCAGCCATTTTACGCGGTGAGAGCGCAAGGCCTTGACAAAAATACTGCCGCAATTACGCGGGTTGAGGAGATGGCCGCCCACTACATGAAAGAAATTCGAGCCGTGCAACCGCACGGTCCCTACGTTTTAGGTGGAGCAGGAATCGGAGGAATCGTAGCGCTAGAAATGGCCCAACAACTGCGTACACAAAGTTCAGATGTTGCAGCGCTTATTCTGCTTGACACTAGACTGCCCAGACCATTTGAGCCTAGCACCACTATTGAACATCGCGGCTGTTTAGAAGACCTTGAACAGTATCTACATAAAGTATCCTTCTATCTGAAGCACAGGGAAGAAGCAATAACACTTGCAAAGTCGATATTTGGTCATTATTCTCGGCAGCTGGGCAAGATCTTCGTTCGCCGGTTTCGGGTCTGGGTTGAAACGCAGAAAGCAGTAGATAGATACGTTCCAAAGCCATATCCAGGACGAACCGCTTTATTTTTGCCCGAAAAGAGAGCGCCTTTTAGTCCTGAACCTCAGCGTAGGATAGATGCTTGGAGGCGACTGGCTATTGGCCCGTTTGAAGCCCACGTGGTGCCAGGCGAACATTTGAGCATACTGAAAGAACCATACGTACAGGTTCTGGGCGAACTTGTAAGAACTTACGTTGATAATGCCGTGAACAACGTACAATTGTCGCCAGACAGAAGGAGTCAGTCGTGAAATTCGCGAACTCCTGGGCTACGCCTAGCCTCCCGGCAGAATTGTCAAGCAAAGATGTCCATGTTTGGCGCCTGAATCTTGAAAGACACACTCTCTCTGATCATGAGTTGGCCTCAAGACTATCCGTGGAAGACCGCAGAAGGGCGGCGCGCTTTCGTTCTAACAACGCTAGAAGGCAATTCATTGTAGGGAGAGGGGTACTTCGAACGATCCTCGGATTCTACCTGAACGCTGAACCGAATCTGATCGAATTCTACTACGGGGCCCATGGTAAACCATATGTGGAGCAGGGATACGGCAGAGATGCGTTTCAATTTAGCTTAGCTCATTCACATGAGCTTGTTCTGTACGCATTCACTCGCGGGCGCCGCTTAGGCATTGACGTTGAGTTTGTTCGAGAATTGCCGGGCGTTGAACAGATTGTGGATACGTGCCTTTCCGAGCGCGAAGCTGCCAGGGCTGTAACTAGAAATGAGAGGAGAATGGTGTTCTTTGATAGTTGGACTAGACAAGAGGCCCTTGTCAAAGCAATTGGAACTGGTTTCGCTGAACGTTTCCAACTATCCAGCGGAACTGATCTTCTGGATAACTCTGACGAACCTGCCGAGAATACTTCAAGCTGGTCCGTACTGCCCTTCGCACCTGCCCCTGGCTTTACAGGTACGCTGGTTGTCGAAGGAACAACAAACAGTGATTGGCACTTTCTTTCCTTCCAGTTCGACTAAGTGCGAGAGAAGGCACCCTTGCGATGTCGCGTTCCACATTCACTGCTGGAGGTGTTGATCGAGTCAACTGGATTCGCTTGAACGGATCGATGTTTTACCGGCGTTCTTGTGTATGCGGTTCTAGTGATGCGCATTATCCATTCAAGAATTAGGAGTTAGGCAGTAGTTAATGTAGGGTGCTCGTAATGACAAGACCTCGTTGACACCTTCCTTTTCAATCGGAATCAGTTGCGATACGTTCTTGAATCAGAGAAAGAACCCGTGCTTAGATTCGGTGATGAGCTTCTTCAAGACGTTGGAAGATGCAGCTTGGATAATCATAGCCTTGGCGGGTGCGATCGCCTCGCTAGTTTTTTTTCTTATCGTTGGAGAATTGGGTTTCCAGGTACCAGTCTTTCTCATTTCCCTACCGATTCTTGCTTTATTCGCCCTCATAGTTGCCTCTAGGTACGATCTCAAACCTCCTTTGTTGAATTGGCTGTTTGAGAGATCCTCTTATTTCATAATCGTGCTAATGTTGATTTCTGCTGCGTTGAGGTTTGTTGTCGCTTTCTCAGCAAGCTACTATCCTGATGAATATCAGATTTGGGCGATCTTGAGCACTCACCCGTGGACTAACCTCGCGAATTTCCTGCAGAATTATGATCGCATAGCTGGACTTCAGGCGGTTCACCCGCCGTTAGGGATTATGTTGATGTCACTCGGGTATGAAGTCCTTGGGTCACTGGAAGGGGCGCGTATCGTTTCGGTTGTGTTTGCTCTAGCGTCTATACCCATTGTATATTGGTTTGTGTTGACAATTCAGAACCGCATCACTGCTCTCTATGCAACTTCTTTCTTTGCCATGCTTCCGCAAGGGGTTGCCTTTCAGTCCTTGGCATTGACAGACGCTACGCGTTCTTTTTTGGGCTTCTGGCTTTGACAATGTTTCTGCACTCGGTTCGATATGACTCAAAGAAGGCGCTTGTAATTTCAGGTGTCGTACTTGGTTTGGCTTTCTGGAGTAAGGGAGTTATACCTTTTCTTTGGATGGTTATGATCTTTCTTGCAGCATTTTTCTATCCTAGACTGACGAGATCTCGAAGACTAGTATGGGGGAGTTTTGTCAGCTTCATCGGAGCAGTAGCGTACGGATTATGGGCGATGTTATCCCCGGTTTCCTTTGCTTATTCTCTTGGCTTGACTACCAGCGTCATTTTGAGAGGCGTCGAGCTGGGGGGGACCTTGTCCTGGATCAGCTACTTTGACCTTGTTTCCCAATTACCTGGATGGTGGACTCTACCCCTCATTCTCCTCGCCTTAACCGCTGTGTACCTATCACTGAGGAATAAAGAAAGCGGGGGAATCTGGTTGATGTTATGGTTACTTGTGCCCATAGTCTTGATGATTTTCAAAGTAAGGGACATTCGCTACCTGCTAATCTCATCAGTACCGCTTGCCGCGTTAGGAGTAAATGGAGGCAGCGTGCTACCACATACCAGCAGTAAGCGCACCATTGGAATAGTATTTGTCTTCTTACTCGTTGGTTCCATTGGCTTAATGCCGGTAATTACTGAGGAGTACAGCGGAGTGCGTGACGCTGGACACGCCATAGCGGATTTAGGATTCACAGGAGGCACGATTTTGACTAATGCGATGGAAATCAGGTTCTACCTGCCTAATGCCGACCTAATCGATTTGAATGTCTACAGGAACGTGAGTTCTATTCAAGATTCGCTGGAACACAGAAATGTCATTGCCGTGGTACTTGTGCATCAGCAGAGAGGCACCTGGTTCCTGCCAAGACCTGAAGTGCTAAATTGGTTACTTTTGCATTTCTCAAACAAACTGATAGGAGGACGTTCAAACTTCTCTTGGTATGAAATTCTCTACTCGCCACTTCCGAACCAGACGACAATTGTCGAAAGTGGTTGTGTGAATCGGTGTGGAGAGCCAAGGCCATTACCTTTTGAGTGCAAAACATCAAGAGTGATTGTGAACCAGTCCAGCATAATGCAGCTGCGGTGAATAACACCGCTAATGACCACGGAATGAATTGTATGAGAATATTACATATCGCACACCGATATTTCCCACCTTGCCAAGGTGGGCTGTCCGTCTACGTCAACAAAATTTCGGAATTACATTCGAAAGAACATCAAGTTGAGGTCTGGACTTCTCTTGAGGGGGAATACCCTAGTTTAGAGCTTGCCAAGCGATGCTTGATAAGACGCTTCCCTGCACGCTTGTGGTTGGCAGAGAATCCAGTACCTCTCTCGATGTTTCAGCACTCCCTTAGAACAAACGAACGATTTGACGTGGTCGTTGCACATTCACACTTGATGTTCACAACAGTGATTGCTTATTGGCTATCGCAACTACGTTCAATACCTCTCATAGTAGTCAGCCATGGAGTCAGAGTGAAACGTCAACCTGTGCTTAATCTTCTTGAAGAGGCGTACATCACTTGCGTGTCGAGGAGAATACTCCGCAATGCTGATCGCGTAATTGCATTATCAGGAATGGAAGTGAAGCGGCTCATTGGACTTGGAGTTCCGCTGTCTCGAATCTCGCGGTGCCGCAAGGTGTCGATTGTAAAATGTTCAGCCCGAGTCCAACTGCACGTGAGAAAAGTCTGTTGGTGTGGGCGGGTCGTTTTGTTCAGGAGAAAAATCTCGACTTCCTTCTTGAAGTATTTGCTGATCTTCGGCGTAAGATTGATGTTCAGCTTGTTCTCGCCGGAGACGGCCCGGACCGTTCGCGTATGCAACGGTTGTCTCGACAGCTAGGCTTAGGTCAATCAGTGAGCTTTCCAGGTCTCCTGAATCATGAAGACATCTCATCTCTTTTCAAATGCGCGACGGCCTTCTGCTTGCCCAGTACAACCGAAGCTGCACCGCTCGCTCTGCTCGAAGCTATGGCCTCGGGACTTCCGGTTCTTGTCTCTCGCGGCTTAGGACTTGAAGAATATGCGGAAGGAGCAGCATTGTTTCTTGAGTCTAATTCGCATGACGATTGGCTTCGAGGTTGTGAGCACATATTGCGGAACAGTCACGAGCAATTCAAACTTGGAGTTGAGACACGAAAGTTGGCCGTTCAAAATGATTGGAATATCGTTGCTCAGCTGGTCATGAATGTTCTTAATGAAACAACGAAATTGACCGACCATTAACCGAACCTGTAGTATCAATCGCCCAGGATATTGCCGTTTCTGGTCACGCATTTACCATGGCTTTCAGTTGATGCTGTTGACTTTGCTCATGCTTGCGTTCCATATGGAGTATTCCGCAGTCCATTTGTGAATAAGAACTCCGATAGGGGCGTGTAGCAGTAGCATCGGCTGCATGTCGAGGGAACGTTCCCCTTCAGCCAATTCTCCCTAATCATGTGAGGTGCTCTTCCTTTCCAAATGTCCTCCAAGTTACTCACGTGAATATTTCCAATAATCAGCTTTGCTTCAACGTCTCTACGCCAGCAGATTCCCACGTTTCCGTTTGCGAAGATAATCATGCCATTATACAATTCCGAGCACGGTTCCGACCGATTCTTGATTTCTCTAAATACGTTGTTCTTCGGTAGGTCTTCTTCTCTTATGATTCCTGTCCAGTTATCGTAGCATTCATCAGCATGGATGACTTCCTTGCCGTACAATTCGGAAATTCGACGATAGTCAGAACTCAACTTGATTCGTTCATGTGGTTTGTCGCCCCTGACGTGAACTTTGACCTTGACTCGATCCCCCAGCCGCCAATTCTCCTTCAGGAGACTTCGGAGGTTCTGCATAACGGAATCATATCTATCAACGCCGTATACCGTGCGGTACATTTGCCTGCTGCCGACACATGCGGAGACGTCTATCTCATCGATCCCTGACGAAAGAAGATTGGTAACATCGAAATTACTCAATCCGATGAGGTTTGTGTAGAAGAAGACGTATTCGATTTGGCGCAAGGTCTTCGCATATTTGATTTTGGGGACCAGGTTCTTGTCGAGCAAAGGATCACCAACGACAGGGGTCAGATTTAACACTCCACCCCCGGATTCTGCGTACTGATCAAGGGCATACTTGTACAAGTCGTCAGAGATGATCTTTCTTTCTCTCTTCTGATGTTTGTAGGCACAGAACTAACAGTTTGCGTTACAAATGTTCGTTAGTTCTATTGTGAGTGTCATAATATTGTTTTCAAGAATTCCCCTGAGGTATTGAGTGTGCCTAGTGTCCAACTTCATGATCGAGATTGCTGTAGACCAGATGATTTCCCGTAAGATAGGTGGGATACGGTGCTTGTTGGCATTCCATGAGGAGAACGTGAAAGGTTGCCGTGGAAGTTGACTGAACAGAGAGGAAACGTTTCGAAGCAATTTCATCTTCGAACTCCCAAATCAACGGACTGAGGGTAACTTCTCATGCAACTGTTCTTTCTGTCGGAATTATGTGACTGCCAGTTTGAGAGTTCCATCTCACACATAAATCTCACTTGGCCTTCCTCAGTTTGGAGATGAGTGAATCTGGCGGCAGATCTGCAGGTAAATTTGCATCTATGCCGATTCATAGTTAGCCAGAACATGGTGGTAATAGGATCGCTCGTTGAAGGAGAGCAGGTTGATAGATGCCTGAATTAGCATCAGCGTACAAAGTGGCGTTTCACAAGGAAAAACTTGAGGCGTATTTGCGGAAGGAACAGATCACACCCGCTACGATTGAACTAGATATAACGTCACAATGCAATAAGAGGTGCCCCTATTGCCCAAGCACGACGAGCGAGTACCAAAATAGCCTTGAACCGAGTTTCATCGAGCGCTTGTTTACTCGCCTGGAAGGTGAAACGCGAGGCCTTCTCCTTTCAGGAGGAGAACCCACCATGGATCCTAATTTTCCAAAGGTTCTCCGTATGGCTCGGGAGCACGGATTCGTTGACATTGCAATCGTGACAAATGGAAGTCTTCTGGATGATGAGCAGGTTTCTGCCGCGCTCTGCGCATACGCATCATCCGTGCGTGTCTCCATATACGATTGGACTAAGGAATCAAGGGTCGAATTTCAGTCCACCCTCAACCAGATCAGAAGGCTAAAGTCACGAGTTGAAAGCGAAGGCAGCAAGCTACAGATCGGCATAAGTGCGCTCACAAGCAGGGAGAATGCGGACTTAATTCCGTCGGTTGCACAAGAAGTTTCCGCAGCAGCCGCGGACTGGATTTATTTCCATCCCCTATGTGTCCGATGGGATGTTGGTGCTCCCGACCGTGTGAACCAATACAAGGTTCTGGCGAAAATTAGAGAAACCCAAGAATCATCTTCAGATGGATTTCAGGTCTTCACGTTGCCGGACCGGTATGTGGAACAGAGCGTGGACTTCTCAGGATACCACGCAGCACACTTTCTTCTAGTGATCGGTGCTGACGGAATAAACTACCTCGGGGCTGAAGTGAAATATCACCCTCAATACGCCATCACAGATCTCTCATCTGAATGGAACGACGATTTCCTATGGAAAAAAGACCGCCTCAAACGAATTGAAACAGTCACCGGCCAAACTTACCAAGCAGTGGCGAGTCGACACCGAGGCGTCCTTTATAATCACCTGATCCAAGGCATGATTGATAGCAGCTCCAAGTCGGTGGACCCGGCTTCAACATCTCGCGGTGTTGCGTGCATGTTCCCCCACATTCTTTAATCGTTACGTCCAAGGAATTGCACGATCGGACAATGAAACGCATACCTCGTCACATCCGAAGATGAACGGGTTCACAAACTTCTTTCAAGACCCCGGATCAGAGTCCTGCGCGTCTTCTATATCTCTGGTACAACAATTGGTTCAAGGGCCATCGATGCACGCCATACCACCAACAAAGATCACCGACACACCGACTCACAAGTCTTCTGTACAACGGACTCATCTGCTGGCGCGCAACTGACTTGAACGCCGGTTTGATGCTGAAGGCAAAGAAGCGGAAATTGTTATTTCGTCAAGAGTCAGGATTATCCGCAATTTACAGCAATTCAAGTTTTCCGATAGGGGAGGAGTAGAAGAGAGAGAAAAGGTTTTTGTCTCTTTGATTCCCTATCTTAATGGTAAAAAATTCTCTTTATCACAGTTATCGTCGCTTGATAGAGAGCTTTTAATAGAAAGATATATTGCATCGCGTAAATTTATGACCGAAGAGCAGGATAATAGAGGAGTTTGTATTGATAATGCTGAAAGTATTATCTATATGATAAATAAAGAAGACCATCTTAGGTTCTCCTGTACTTTATCAGGTTTATCTCTCCAATCTGCTTATAATGCGGTGAATAAGATTGATGATAGCGTTGCTCAAAAATTTCAATATGCTTTTTCTCCGCATTTTGGTTACCTCACTGCTTGTCCAATCAATGCAGGGACAGGACTTCGAGCATCCGTATTCCTGCATCTTCCTGGGCTTGTCCACTCAGGAAAATTAGCCCAGGTGAGGGATAGGATAATGCGATTGGGATTACTTATAAGAGGAGTTTTCGGAGATGAGACAAGAATAGAAGGTAATGTATTCCAGGTTGCTACCCAGATAACACTTGGTAAACAGGAAAGGGAAATTATAGGAGAGCTTGAGAAAACAACTTATGAACTTTTAGAATATGAAAAGGGAGCACGAGATTTGTTGATTAAGGAAGCAAGATTGCAGCTTGAAGATAAGATATGGCGGGCTTATGCGATTGTAAGAAATGCAAGATTGATGTCTTTTGAAGAATTTGTCAATCTATCTTCTGCTATCAGGTTGGGAATTGGAATCGGAGTATTAAAAAGTATGAGTGTCAAAACCCTTAATGAGCTTTTAATATTTGCTCGTTCTGCCCATTTACAGAAACTTGCCGGCAGGTCTATGGAAGCAGAAGAAATATCCGTAAGAAGAGCTATGTATATAGCTCAGCAATTCGGATAAAATCATCTTCTTTTAACCATCATTAAAATTATTGTCAGAACTATACTTATTATTATGCAGGTAGTAATAGGGAAGGAAAACTTAAATGCAAACTTTATTAGTCACCAAGGTAATCATATAGAGTGATTTGCGAGAGTAGGTGGCAGGATTGCAGAGATAGCTATATGGGGGTTACTTTGTGGTTGCTCAGGTGTTGCTTTGGTCTTGCTTGGGTGTTGCTTAGTACCTTACTTAGAGTAAATCGCTGGGCTGGTAAGGTTTTACTTTGTGATGAGGGATACGTCAGCTCCCTTTTTTACTATATACATAGTATATAGTAAAAAACAGGAATGATAAGTAAAAACGTTCTTCCATTTAACTATGGTATTAGATGCAGTTTTTTATAAAAAGGTTCAATAAAAAAATGAGTGAACTCAAGATAGGTTTTTCTTGACATTGTATTAATTAAATAGTATATAAATACGGAGCTTGTCATTCCGCAAAAACAGGACAAGGGGGAGGGTTAAATGGAATTTTTATTACTTGGGGGTATGATTCTTTTAATGGGTATATTAAATAAATTCCCTGTATTTGAAGAGGCAAATAAGGCGTTGATAGGGCTGAAACTGCCTATCGGGATTGTAGTGTTTTTTGTGGGGCTAACTTCATTTTCTAAGGGGTCGGGATTTATTTTCCCGGTCTTATGGGACTGATGGCAGGAGGTATGTTAGTTATGGATCTGATAAAACTAGCTCCTAATTCCTCAGAGTCAATGGAAAAAGTGAATACAACGCTTACCGGATTTCAGATTCCGATTGGGGTTTTAACTATTTTAGCGGCAATTGTTGGCATGTTCCAGCGAATAAGTGTTTCTCCCTGAATTTATATGGCGGCATCGTCTAGTCCGGGCCTAGGATATGTGGTTCTCAGCCATGAGACCCGGGTTCAAATCCCGGTGCCGCTATGAACAATTTGGAATATGTAGATATAGTGGAATGCCTTCGCCTAAACAGCGTAATCGCCGTCAATTGGTAGAGGTATAATATAAAGAATTTATGTCTAATAGCCTTGAATAGATAAGGAAACTATTACCTTATAATTTATTAGGTCTTTTATCGGGCGTTGGTGCAGAATCCATATTAATCAGAGGTTGTCATATCCTTTTCTATTTTCAAGCCATTTAGAAATTCTTATTTTGTGGGTATTAAAAATTTCGCAGGAGTCAGATAGGATTTAAACAATGGAAATAAGATGAATAAATATATCTTTATTTTCGTTATAGTAACGTTGAGTTCTTCTTTATTATCTGCTCCAGATAGAACTGTTCCAATTTTAATGTATCATAAAATTGATAGTGTTCAGCATGACGATACCACATATTGGGTGAGAACTAAGGATTTTGAGGAACAGTTAAAATCACTTAAGGCATTAGGATACACAAGTATTTCCCTGTATGACTTTTACCAGTATAAATTTAACGGCGTGTCTCTTCCTGATAAACCTATCATCTTGACTTTTGACGATGGCTATCAAAATATTTATATGCAGGCTTATCCTATTATGAAACAGTATAATTTTACAGGAACTCTTTTTATAATTACTAATTATGTAGCTGACAGTAGCTCCAGAAGGCACGTAAATACGGAAATTTCAACGGAATCTGGTCTTTATCCTTGTTCTCTGATGGTATGGCCAGAAGTTAAAGAAATGTTTGCAAATGGGATGTCTATCCAGTCCCATAGTAAGACACACCCGGAGTCCATCAGCAATGACACCATACTGGAAGAAGAAGTTAGAGGTTCTAAAGCAGTTATAGAAAGCACACTTTCTACTATTGTTAATTTTTACTGTTACCCTTATTGTTTATTTGATTCTCAATATAAAGAGATAGTGAAAGATGCAGGCTACCTGGGTGCTGTTGAAGGTGGAGTTAGTGCGGAACATACAGCAACTGCAGATATGTATGCTTTAAAAAGAACTTTTATAGCAGGACAATGCACAATTAATCAATTTTTGAATCTTATTCCCGGCGCTGGTATATTTAAAATACAAGGAAGTCATCCCAATCCGTTCAGGAACATAACAGAGATAAACTATCAAGTTCCCAAGAAGAGTAAAGTTTCTTTAAAGATTTATGATATAACTGGAAGATTAGTAAAAAGTCTGGTTGATGATACACGGGACATAGGATGTTACACGGTAAAATGGGATGGTAAAGACATCAACAGTAAGAGGCTTACAACAGGAATATATTTTGTCACCCTTAAGTCTCCTGATTCTTATTATAGAGAAACCAAGAAATTGATATTGATAAAATAGGGTGTTAGACGCGTGTTAGGAGGAATATAGGAGGGAGTAGGAATTAGAAGTTGAGGATTATTAGAGATTATGGATAAGTATTTGAAATGTATATGGTTAGGTATAATAAGTCGAAAAGCTAGCAAGATGAAAAGGTTGTTGTGGATAATTGTCGGATGTATGTTTATAGGAATTGGGCAACTGAAAGCAGGATGGACTAAAACTTTTGGCGGAACTGGTACTGATGTGGGGAATTCAGTTCAACGGACTTCCGATGGCGGGTTTATCATCGCAGGCTCAACAAACTCTTTCGGGGCAGGTAATTATGATATCTATCTGATTAAAACAAATTCTTCAGGCGATACTCTATGGACTAAAACTTTCGGTGGAGACAGTGCTGACTCTGGCAATTCAGTTCGCCAGACCTCTGATGGCGGGTTTATCATCGCAGGCAATACAAACTCTTTCGGGGTAGGTAAATATGATATCTATCTGATTAAAACAAATTCTTTAGGCGACACTCTATGGACTAAAACTTTCGGTGGGACTGGTGAGGAGTATGGCTGGTCAGTTCAACAGACTTCCGATGGCGGGTTTATCATCGCAGGAAAAACAAACTCTTTCGGGGCAGGCTCTTTTGATGTTTATCTGATTAAAACAAATTCTTCAGGCGATACCCTATGGACAAGAATTTTCGGCGGAACTGGCGCGGATTGTGGGCGTTCAGTTCAACAGACCTCTGATGGCGGGTTTATCATCGCAGGCTATACATACTCTTTCGGAGCAGGCTCTTATGATGTCTATTTGATTAAAACAAATTCTTTAGGCGATACTCTATGGACTAAAACTTTCGGCGGAACTAAGGGGGATATGGCTTATTCAGTTCAACAGACTTTTGATGGAGGTTTTATTATCACAGGCTATACAGAATCTTTCGGGGTAGGCAGTGAGGATGTCTATCTAATTAAAACAAATTCTTCAGGCGACACCCTATGGACTAAAACTTTCGGCGGAACTGGCTCGGACATGGCTTATTCAGTTCAACAGGCTTTTGATGGAGGGTTTATCATCGCAGGGAAAACAAACTCTTTCTGGTCAAGTGGTGAGAATGTCTATCTGATTAAAACAAATTCTTCAGGCAACACTCTATGGACAAAAATTTTCAGCGGAACTGGCGAGGCTTATGGGCGTTCAGTTCAACAGACCTCTGATGGCGGGTTTATCATCGCAGGCTATACAGAATCTTTCGGGGCAGGCAATTATGATGTCTATCTTATAAAAACAGACTCATTAGGCTTTGTGGGGACAGAAAAAAACGAAAGTTCAGAGTTCAGAGTTATTGGAAGCAAAGTCTGTTTTTCAACTCCTGCTGCGATAAAAGTGGATGTAAAGATTTACGATATTTGTGGCAGGTTAAGGAACATACTTTATCAAGGCATTCTAAAGGAGGGTGATTATACATTCACTCCTGTCATAAAATGTAAAGGCATATATTTTGTGGTCATTCAAACAAATAGCTATAAACAGACCTTTGAAATAATAAAACTCTAACACTATCATTTTGTCTATGACATAAATTTTACTTGTATACAATATTTTGTATTTTACCTCGCTATAGCGGGGTGCCGCTATTGAGTGAGACAAGCATTAATTCCACTGGGAAGTTTAGTTTTGCAGGGTATAGCAAAATAAACTTGACAAAAGTAAAGATTGAAGTAAATAAAAAATAAGGAGGGAGAAATGAGATATGGTTTTATGATTTCGTTATTTTTATTTTTGACTTATGGTACGGCACGAACCGATGAAAGAACTGTAACTCTATTGCCACAGCTAAGTAATAAGTTCCAGTATGAGTTCAGTAGCATAAAAGGTACGGTATTGGATACATTGCACCCACCATGGTTAGGCCCTTATGGAAGGCTGAACGGGAACTCTCGTAAAGAGTATGAAGCTACAAGGCTTTCGCCTGCTTATCCATGTTCGGTAATTACTATACTCCACGGGGTAGCTTCTTACAAAAAGATGGTATCAAAAGCATGCAGTGTCTTTATATGGAGCGATAGTGCCGGAGCACCAAATAAGGTTCTATATAAAGCATCGGTCACAGCAAAAGCGGATAGTGCGCGTACGATTTATCTTTGGGGATATACTGTAACACCAGCTGTAGCTGTTTCAGGTTCCTTTCTGGGTTGGAAACGACGAATGGGATACTTTAATGCCAACGACGACAATTGATAGTATAATGGATTATCCTAATGTTTACAGTACAAATGGAAAAACACTGAATAGTGCCAATGCAGACTTTATGCATGGAGCAGTTGTAAAAAGAGATACAGGAGCACCGCAGATAAGCGTTGACCCTGTATTTCTTGATTTTTATAAAGCAGTCTCTAAATCTGATAAAAGTTGTGACGAGCCTGGAAGAGTAATACCTAAGCTTTCGGAAAATGACCCTAAATACTGGGAAAGTGCTGTGCTGGGCAAAGTAGTAATTGGCTATAGAGACAATGTTAATGTCAATGAAGCAAGTTTGAAAGAATTGGGAATTGACCAGAAAGGAGTAACTCTTACCTATAGAATGCTTCCTTCCACTGTTAATAATATTCCTTCACTTAACTTTATTGTTGTTGAAGTTACACCGGATATAAATACAATGAAGAGTTTTATACAGCAGATGGCAAAGAACCCTGATGTCAAATATGCAGAACCTGTTCACGAGGTGCATGCATTTGCAACTCCGAATGACACATATTTCAGTTCATTCCAATGGGATAAAACAGACCTTAATTGTCCCGCTGCATGGGATTATGGCTGGGGGAAAAGATACTACGGGAAGCGATACTATATCTGTAGCAATTATAGATGAGGGAGTACAATATACTCATCCTGATTTAACGGCTCGTTTTGGTACACTTAAAGGATATGACTGCTTCGCTGGTGATGCTGACCCAAGCCCGGATAACCCCTCTACTGAACAACACGGGACAGTTTGTGCCGGTGAAGCCTGTGCAACGATTAATAATGGCGCAGGAATAGCAGGAATATCAAACTCACGGTTGTATGCAGTTAGAGCTATGGACCAAAGTGGAGGAACTGACGTTAACGTCTCTGATGCAATTCAATGGGCTATGAATCATCACATTAGAATTATCTCTATGAGTTTGGGGTTCGTTGGTACCAGTGATATTATGTCAGCTGCTTGCCAGAGCGCCTGGGATGCAGGAGAATTTCTTTGTGCAGCAAGTGGAAACGATGGGCTAGAAGAAGTTTCTATCCCTGCCGGATACCCAAGTGTAGTAGCAGTAGGCTCAATAGGCAAAAGTCATACACGTTCCAGTTTCAGTAATTATGGGAGTTATATGAACCTTGTTGCCCCGGGAGAATATATATATTCAACTATTCCGGGTAGTAGTTACCAGGGCAGCTGGGCGGGAACTTCTATGGCTTGCCCTGAAGTTGCAGGTGCTGCTGCACTTATCTTATCCGCAAATCCCAGTCTATCAAACCAGCAGGTAAAAGATATTTTAGATACGACTGCAACAGACCTTGGAACAACCGGATGGGATAAATACTATGGTTACGGGGAACCTAATTTACTTTTAGCAGTGGAAAAAGCGTTGGGTGCTGTCTGGGCTGATACAGGAATGATAACAGTTTATAACGGAGCAGGTGCTACGGGAACGTTATATGTCTCCAATATCACATGGAAAGCAGCATGGGTTAAATCTGTTAGCCCTGCAAATTTCACTGTAGCTCCCGGTAGCTCTAAAGGAGTAACAATAGTACTTGGAGGAAAAGTATCTACCGGAGTATATTACGATACGCTTAACATTATATCCAATGACACTACTCATAACCCATATCTTGTGGTATTGCGACTTAGGGTCGGGGTTGGCACGGAAGAGAATACTATAACTTCTGGTACAAAATTGTTAAGTATGTTCCCGAATCCTTGCAGTAAAAAAGCAGAAATTAGATACCAGGTATCAAAGAAAGATAGAGTTTCTTTGAAACTTTATGATATGGCAGGAAGATTGGTAAGGGCATTGGCAGATAAGGAAGTTGATGCAGGTACATACACAGTTTCTATTAATACCCAGGCATTCCCTTCCGGGATTTACTTCCTTAAGTTCTCTGCGGATAAACAGGAGAGCGTTCATAAACTGGTATTGCTGAAGTAAGATTCATAGTTTAGCGAATTATTAATGTAGGGGTGGACAAAAGTAAGAAGCCCTTAGGTATGTCTGCCTTGGATAGACTTACTACGCTATCTTAGGCAGACATAAGTTGTATCACGCCTTAGGGTTTCTTATCCCTATGTTTTAAAAAAGTTGACAAGAGGGGAAAGAGTTTTATTATGATTTACACGGGCGCATTATGAAACTGAATATTTATAAGCGGGTGAACTTATCCCATCCGACTATGTTAGCAGCTTTCCCGGGTATGGGTAATGTCGCAATCAGGGCGGTGAATTATGTACGCAGGAAGCTTTCATTGGAGGCATTTGCCCAGATAGATGTCTCTGAATTTACCCTGCCCGAATTAGTGCTTGTAGAAAAAGGAGTAGCGGAATTCCCGCCTATGCCGAGGTATGTTTTTTATTACAGTACAGAGCCGGAAATAATTGTCTTTGAAGGTGAAGCGCAACTAAAAGGCAATGCTTCTTTTCTTTTAATTGAAGAAGTATTAAAGTTAGCTAAGGAATTTAATGTGGAGAAACTTTTTACGGGAGCTGCTTTCCCTGTCCCGAGTGATTATAATATACCGCCCAAACTCTATGGTGTAGCTAATACTCTCCCCCTGCGGGAATCTTTGGTTAGAGATTACCGTCTGAAGGCTATAGATAGTGGTGAGATTGCAGGATTAAATGGTATTCTGCTTGGTTATGCCAAACATTTCAAGATACCGGCAGCGTGTATTCTTGCAACTATTCCTGCTTATGCTACTAATTTCCCTAATCCTAAAGCCTCAAAAGCAATAATGAAGTTGTTTGAAAAAATACTCAGGGTAAAGATAAGTTATGCCGAATTGGATGCTATAATTCACGATATAGACAGGGGAATGGCTAAATTGGAGCAAAAAGTATTGGAGCATTCAGAACAGGCTCGCCAGGCAGAAGGATTAGATAATGAGAACGCAGGGCTCGAGGGTGAAGAAATCCCTGCCGATATCAGGAGAAGAATAGAATATCTCTTTTATGAAGCAAGATATAACAAGGAAAGAGCTTATACCCTGAAAAAAGAGCTTGATAAATGGAATTTGTTTGAAGCTTATGAAGACCGCTTCCTTGATTTGTTTAAGAAATCGTAATAAAGTCAAATGAAGAAGTACTCCTTATTCCTGCCTATTACTATATACTACGTATATAGTAATAGTGGGAGCTGACGTATCCCTCATCATAAAGTAAACCCTTACCAGCCCAGCGATTTACTCTTGATACGGTATTGCGCCCTACCAACGCCCTACCATCGCCGTACCCACGCCTCTCTAACGCCACTCCCTCATAACTATCTCTCCTATATCACCAACTACTCTCGCAAATCCCTCTCCTAATTCCCCTCTTTACAGAGGGGTGTCTTGATAAGAACGAGGTGTTCCATCTTTGTCATTCTGAGCTTGCCTGCCCGCCAATCTGCAGGGAGGGGTTCAGGATCTCTTTGTTAATATGACCTTTGCGACCTCTGCGTCTCTGCGGTGAAAATCTTGTGTAATCTTGTGGTTTGCCTTCGTGTATTTTAGTGCTCCTGTTCACCAATTCCGCTGGATACAGTTTTTTCTTGCATTACTTAATATTTGGTATATTATACCAACTTGCTAACAAGTTGTTACAAGCCCTTAGCTTGCTTAGGGCTTGTTATCCAGCTCTGCTGGGTTTAGTTAGCTTAGTTGGTATTATACCAACCGATAAACTCATATAATGCATATTTTATTTTTAGAGGTTTGGTAAATTACCATATAATGAACAATCTTATAGCTATCTGTGATGATGAACCGGATATTGTGGAACTTGTGGCATACCACTTGAAAAAAGAAGGCTTCAGGGTGAAAGAATTTTATAATGGTGAAAATTTGCTCTCGTATGTTAAAACAGAACTTCCGGAGCTTATAATCCTGGACCTAATGCTGCCAGGCAAAGATGGAATAGAGGTATGCAGGTCGCTAAAATATGACAGCAAAACTTCATCTGTTCCCGTTATTATGCTTACTGCAAAAGGAAGCGAGACAGACCGCGTTGTCGGCTTGGAGCTTGGAGCCGATGATTATATCGTTAAACCTTTCAGTCCAAGAGAGTTAGTTGCACGGGTTAAAGCAGTATTAAGACGAACTGCTCCAAAAGTAGAAGCATCAAAAGTCATAAGAATAGATAACTTAACAATAGATTCAACAAGATTTGAAGTAAAACTTGGCAACCAGGCAATTGATTTGACTCCAACCGAATTCAGGATTTTAGAAACTCTTGCTGCAAATAAAAGAAGGCTCTTTACGAGAAACCAGCTTCTTGACAGGCTATGGGGAGATGAAAAAATTGTCGTTGATAGAACCATAGATGTGCATATTAGAAGATTAAGAGAAAAACTTGGCAAAGTCGGTAAAATGATTAAAACTATAAGAGGAATCGGCTATAAATTTGAGGAATAAAAAGCGGTAAATCTTATGCGAAAATCAGGAATAATATGGAAACAATTTTTCTATAGCTCCGTTATTACTATTATAACCCTTTTTGTTTTAGCCATCTTTACAACTCAAAAGCTTAAAAAAGAAAACATTTCCCAGGTAGAGAAAACTCTCAAAGCTCAAGCTACATTATTAGAAGAAATGTTGTATCCTCTATTGATTAAAGGCAATTATGACGAGATAGACAAAATTGTTAACAGAATCGGTAGGGAAATTGGGACGAGAATTACGGTTATTAAAGCGGATGGTGAAGTTATATCAGACTCTGAACAAGATGCTAAAAAAATGGAGAACCATAAAACAAGACCTGAAGTAGTTGAAGCCTTAAAAGGGAATATCGGGGAAAGTGTCCGCTTCAGCGCCACAATAAAGAAGAATATGTTATACATAGCGCTTCCTGTGACACAGGACACCACAATCATAGGAATTATAAGAACGAGTCTTCCCTTAAAGGATATAGAATCTTTAATCAGTAGTATAAATCGGGAAATATTTTATTTGGCAATGTGGTTGATTATTTTCAGTATCTTTTTAGGGTTTATATCCTCAAGAGCAATCACCAAGCCTATTAACGAAATATTGCAATCTGCTAAGAAAATTGCTGGCGGAGATTTTGCCACCAGAGTGCTAATTAACAGGCAGGATGAATTAGGAGACCTGGCACGTTCATTTAATTTAATGACAGAAGAAATTCAAAGATTATTTAACGAAGTATCGGCTGAGAAAGCAGAACTTATAACAATCCTTGCTTCAATGCGAGAAGGTGTCATTGTCCTGGATGAGAAAGCTAAAATCATACTAACAAATAATAGCTTCAATAATATATGCAAAGTCCCTGCCTCCGAAAACATTGTTGGCAGGTATTACTGGGAAGTTTTGAGGAACCCTGAGTTCAAACAATTAGTTGATAAAGCGAAAGATGAGGGGATAAGTCAACTTGCTCCTGTCGAAATGAATATAGATGATAAAATCTATATAGCCAATGCGAATTTAATCTCTAAAAAAAGAAATGAATCTCTGCAAATGAGAGACCTTTCAGCAGGGATTGTTATAGTCTTACATGACATAACGGAAATAAAGAAACTGGAACAAGTAAAATCGGAATTCGTTGCTAATGCATCTCACGAGTTAAGGACTCCTTTAACTGCCATTAAAGGATTCGTGGAAACTTTGGAAGAAAAAGCTCAAAATGAAGATAAGCGCTTCCTGCAGATTATAAAAAAGCATACAGAGAGAGATGACCAACTTGATTTCTGATTTGCTTCTTCTTTCAAAATTAGAAAACAGGGGAAAAAAGCTTGAGATAGAACTTATAAATTTGAAAAGCTTGTTAGTACCGATCATCAATATTTTTAAGGATAAAATAGAAGCAAAAAGCTTAAAAATAAATCTTGCTATCCCTGATAATTTAAATATCAAGGGTGATTCTTCTTGCTTGAGCAGGTATTTATCAACTTGCTTGATAACGCAATAAAATATACCCAGCAGGGAGAAATTAAAATAGAAGCAGCGGAATTGGAAAAACAGGTGAAAATTGGAGTATCGGATACCGGGATAGGCATCCCGAGAGAACATCTTTCAAGAATTTTTGAAAGGTTTTATACGGTAGATAAAGCTCGTTCAAGAGAGCTTGGCGGAACGGGTTTAGGACTTTCCATAGTAAAACATATTATCCTCGCACACAATGGCAGGATAGATGTAGAAAGTGAACCCGGCAAAGGCTCAAAATTCATTATATCTTTGCCCAAAACTTAGTTTCAACCTCTTTACGTCAACTAAAATACGAAAGAACCAAACCAAATACTTAGGTTTTTTTCATCTCAGCGTGATGTTTGATTACTCGTGCTTGGGCAATATAAATTACATCTTCGCAGATGTTGGTTGATAAGTCGGCGATACGTTCAAGGTTCTTAGCTATTAACAGGTATTGCATCGCAGAACCAATAATTTGCGGCTTTTCAAGCATATAGGTAATGAGAATTCTAATAGTCTCGTTCCTCATTCCATCCACAGTGCTATCCTGTTCGCAAACTTTTTGCGCCCTTGCCGGGTCATTATTTATAAAACTTTCAACGCTCTCTTTCAGCATCCTGTTAACAATTTTTGACATCACCCAGATATTACTTACTTGCTGTTGAATTGGTGGCTGTTCAGCAATATATTTTATGCAATCAGCAATATTAACTGCATGGTCACCCATTCGCTCTAAGTCTTTATTCATCTTTATGATTCCGATTAAAAATCTCAGGTCAGAACCAACCGGTTGATGTGTGGCAATCAATCCTATACATTGTTCTTCTAATGCTGTTTCCAGTGTGTCAATTTGTTTGTCAATTTCCCGTATCGTTTTAGCAAGTTCAAGGTCCACTTTCCTGACAGCTTCTAAAGACTTTGTAATTGAATCCTCAACCAGCGAGGCTATGTGCACAACGTCTTCTTTAACCTTTTTCAATTCTTCGTCAAAGTATATATCCATTTTTATCCCTCCTAAGAAGCTCTTAGGCGTTAGTCATTAGTATCATAGCCTTAGCGGATTATTATCCAAATCTTCCGCTGATGTAGTTAAAAGTTCTCTCATCAGCCGGGTTAGTGAAAATTTTATTTGTCTTGTCAAATTCTATCAATTCACCCAACAACATAAATCCCACTTCGTCAGCAATTCTTGCCGCTTGCTGCATATTATGAGTAACGATAACAATGGTATATTTTTTCTTTAACTCAAGCATCAGTTCTTCTATTTTAGCAGTAGAAATTGGGTCTAATGCGGAGCAGGATTCATCCATCAAAAGAATTTCCGGCTCCACAGCCAATAGCCTGGCAATGCATAGTCGCTGTTGCCTTTCTAATGATAAATTAAGTGCGGATCCTGCAAGTCATCTTTTACTTCATTAAATAAGATTAACTGCTTTTAGCGATTTCTCAACAAGTTCTGCAATAGTTTTTCTATTGGTAATTCCCCATACTCTGGGACCGTAGGTAATATTATCATAAATTGACAAAGGAAATACGTTAGGTCTCTGGAACACCATGCCTACTTTTTTCCTTAGCATTGTTAAGTCGCAGAGCGGCGAATAAATATCTTCTTTCATCAATAATGACATTGCCGGTAACGCGAGTGCCTTCTATTACGTCGTTCATCCTGTTGAATACTCTTATAAGAGTAGATTTCCCGCAGCCTGATGGTCCGATCATTCCTGTAATTAAATTCTTCTTTATCTCAAGGTTAACATTCTTAAGAGCATGAAACTCTTTATAGAAAAGATTCAGGTTTACAGTCTTTATTATCATCTTATATAAGATTCGTTACGATTATACGTATAACGATTTCACGATTAACAATTTTCATTATCCAAATCTTCCTCTTATATAATCGTTAGTTCGTTCATCAATCGGGTTAGTGAACATCTTCTCAGTCTCGTCAATTTCAACCATTTGTCCTGCCAGGAAGAATGCAACCCGTGTGCTTACTCTTGCTGCCTGTTTTGTATTATTAGTAACCAGGATAAAGGTATATTTATCTTTTAAGGAAACCATTAAACTTTCTATTTTTGTTGTGGAAATTGGGTCTAACCCTGAACAGGGTTCATCCATCATAATTACTTCCGGTTTTAATGCCAGTAGTACGTGCAATACATAGTCTTTGTTGCTGCCCGCCGGATAGCTTGGAAGCCGATTCGTGCAATCGGTCTTTTACTTCATCCCAGAGGTTAGCGGAAGTTAATGCAAAGGAAACCAACTCGTCAAGTTCACTCTTTTGGAATATCCTTTTCAGTAATCTAGGACCGATAAGTAATGTTCTTATATATAGAGCCGGGTAATACAATAGGGGTTGCAAATATTAACCCGACCCGGCGCCGTAATTCGTTCAACGGAATAGATAAAATATTTTTGCCATCTAGGAATATTTCGCCTTCTACTCTTGCATTATCAATTTCAGAAAGTCGGTTAATTGTTCGTAGGAGTGAAGTCTTGCCGGAACTTGCCGGTCCAATTATCCCAAGAATTTCATTGGACTGAATGTCAAGATTAATATTCTTTAACGCCTGTTCGCCTTTATAAAAGGTGCTTAAATTCTTTACAGAAATCTTTACCATTTTAGCCCAGCCTCGCTGGATAAGAAGCCCTAATCGTTACCGCTCAAGGGCTTCTAATAATATTTTGCAATAAATCTATGCATCAACCTGTAAGCGATGAAATTAATTAGAAGAATGAGAATAATCAATACAGTTGCAGTTCCGTAAGCTTTAGGCATTGAAATGCCTTCCCTGGCAAGGATGTAGAAATGGACAGCCAACGTTCTTGTTGAAGAAAATACCGAAGAGGGTATATTTAATGATGACCCTGCAGTAAATATTACGGCGG